>NZ_OW485601.1:4987500-6280000 GCF_937425535.1 Rhodovastum atsumiense | reverse complement strand
GGTCTTGGGAGGCTCCGAAATGGATCCTGTTGCTCACAACGGGATCCGAGAAGTCCTGTGGCGGATGCCATAGGCGACCCGTCTGTCGGGTGCCCTCCGGGCGCCGCCAACGTATCCCTTCCCTGCGACGACGATGATATCTCCTCGAGAGAGGATCTCCTGGCTTAGGGCTAGTAGCTCAGCTGGTTAGAGCACACGCTTGATAAGCGTGGGGTCGGAGGTTCAAATCCTCCCTGGCCCACCACATGCCGGTGGGTCTGTGACGGTTGGGGGTGTAGCTCAGCTGGGAGAGCACCTGCTTTGCAAGCAGGGGGTCGTCGGTTCGAACCCGATCACCTCCACCAATCTTCTGGTGGCCGGTTGAGCTGAGAAGCTCCCGGTGAGAGGGTTCAGGCGTCGCAGTGGAATTCCGAGTTTCCGCGTCTGAGCTGTCCGCATTCCCGAGGGAAGCGGGCCGTTTGGCGTCGGGATGTGATCCGGGTGACCGGGTTGTTGGTCTTTGTCAGTGTGAATCAGGTTCTGGTGCGTCTTTGGGCGCGCTGCCAGGGGAGGGTGGTCCACAGCCATCATTCTCCGAAGCCACAAGTCTGACCGGTACGGATATCTCCGCGAGGGGGTGTCACGACCCGTGGCAGCAGCGAATGCGTTCAAAGGCGTCATGTGTGTGCTGAGTTCGAGGCCTGCCGTGTTGCGGAGTGTCTGCATCACCCGAAAGGGCTGGTGTGGATGGTTCCTGTGCATGGTGGGTCATGACGGACCGTAAGGTTCGTTTGGAGATCTCGAGCGCGATAAGGGCATTCGGTGGATGCCTTGGCACCAGGAGGCGATGAAGGACGTGGCACGCTGCGAAAAGCCATGGGGAGCCGCGAGCAGGCGTTGATCCGTGGATATCCGAATGGGGAAACCCACCCTTAGGGGTATCCTGAACTGAATCCATAGGTTCAGGAGGCAAACCCGGGGAACTGAAACATCTCAGTACCCGGAGGAAAAGACATCAACAGAGATTCCGCTAGTAGTGGCGAGCGAACGCGGAACAGGCCAGTGGCCTGGCGATTGTAAGCAGAAGGGTCTGGAAAGGCCGGCCAGAGCGGGTGATAGCCCCGTATGCGTTTAGATCGTTGGGTCCTTGAGTAAGGCGGGACACGTGAAATCCTGTCTGAACATGGGGGGACCACCCTCCAAGCCTAAATACTCCCTGGTGACCGATAGCGAACAAGTACCGTGAGGGAAAGGTGAAAAGCACCCCGATGAGGGGAGTGAAATAGACCTGAAACCGAATGCCTACAAGCAGTCGGAGCCGCATCTGCGGTGACGGCGTACCTTTTGTATAATGGGTCAGCGAGTTTCTGTTCGCGGCAAGCTTAAGCCGATAGGCGTAGGCGCAGCGAAAGCGAGTCTGAACAGGGCGTTCAGTCGCGGGCAGAAGACCCGAAACCGAGTGATCTAGCCATGGCCAGGCTGAAGGTGGGGTAACACCCACTGGAGGGCCGAACCCACGCCTGTTGAAAAAGTCGGGGATGAGCTGTGGCTAGGGGTGAAAGGCCAATCAAACTCGGAAATAGCTGGTTCTCCGCGAAATCTATTGAGGTAGATCGTCGTGTGATCACCCTCGGGGGTAGAGCACTGGATGGGCTAGGGGGTCCCAAAGACTTACCAAACCTAACCAAACTCCGAATACCGAGGAGTGCAGCGCGGCAGACAGACGGTGGGTGCTAAGGTCCATCGTCGAGAGGGAAACAGCCCAGACCGCCAGCTAAGGCCCCCAAATCGTGGCTAAGTGGGAAAGGATGTGGGAATTCCAAAACAACCAGGAGGTTGGCTTAGAAGCAGCCATCCTTTAAAGAAAGCGTAATAGCTCACTGGTCTAATAGAAATCCTGCGCCGAAAATGTAACGGGGCTCAAGCCACGTGCCGAAGCTGCGGGTGCAGAGCAATCTGCGCGGTAGCGGAGCGTTCCGTAGGCCTGCGAAGGGAGTGGGGTGACCCCTCCTGGAGGTATCGGAAGTGCGAATGCTGACATGAGTAGCGACAAACAGTGTGAGAAACACTGTCGCCGAAAGTCCAAGGGTTCCTGCGCAAGGTTAATCCGCGCAGGGTGAGCCGGCCCCTAAGGCGAGGGCGAGAGCCGTAGTCGATGGGAACCAGGTTAAAATTCCTGGGCCTGCTGGAAGTGACGGATGTGAAACGTGGTGGGGGCTTATCGGATTGTCCCTGCGGCCGGAACATCCCGGGAAACAGCTCCAGCGTATAGACCGTACCCGAAACCGACACAGGTGGACTGGTAGAGTATACCAAGGCGCTTGAGAGAACGATGTCGAAGGAACTAGGCAAATTGCCCGCGTAACTTCGGGATAAGCGGGACCCGGCTGTGGGCAACCATGGTCGGGTGGCACAGACCAGGGGGTAGCGACTGTTTAGTAAAAACACAGGGCTCTGCGAAGTCGAGAGACGACGTATAGGGTCTGACGCCTGCCCGGTGCCGGAAGGTTAAGAGGAGGTGTGCGAGCACTGAATTGAAGCCCCGGTAAACGGCGGCCGTAACTATAACGGTCCTAAGGTAGCGAAATTCCTTGTCGGGTAAGTTCCGACCTGCACGAATGGCGTAACGACTTCCCCACTGTCTCCGGCATCGGCTCAGCGAAATTGAATTCCCCGTGAAGATGCGGGGTACCCGCGGTCAGACGGAAAGACCCTATGAACCTTTACTGCAGCTTTGCAGTGGCATTAGGAGAGCACTGTGTAGGATAGGTGGGAGGCTTTGAAACCGGGGCGCCAGCTTCGGCGGAGCCAACCTTGAAATACCACCCTGGGCGCTTCTGATGTCTAACCGCGATCGGTCAGCCCGATCCGGGACCCTGCATGGCAGGCAGTTTGACTGGGGCGGTCGCCTCCCAAATGGTAACGGAGGCGCGCGATGGTGGGCTCAGGCCGGTCGGACATCGGCTGCTGAGTGCAATGGCATAAGCCCGCCTGACTGCGAGAGCGACAGCTCGAGCAGAGACGAAAGTCGGCCATAGTGATCCGGTGGTCCCGCGTGGAAGGGCCATCGCTCAACGGATAAAAGGTACTCTAGGGATAACAGGCTGATCTCCCCCAAGAGTCCACATCGACGGGGAGGTTTGGCACCTCGATGTCGGCTCATCACATCCTGGGGCTGGAGCAGGTCCCAAGGGTTCGGCTGTTCGCCGATTAAAGTGGTACGTGAGCTGGGTTTAGAACGTCGTGAGACAGTTCGGTCCCTATCTGCCGTGGGTGAAGGAGACTTGCGAGGAGCTGTCCCTAGTACGAGAGGACCGGGATGGACGCACCTCTGGTGAACCGGTTGTCGCGCCAGCGGCACCGCCGGGTAGCTATGTGCGGACAAGATAACCGCTGAAAGCATCTAAGCGGGAAACTTCCCTCAAAACCAGGTCTCCCCGAGGGCCGTGCAAGACCAGCACGTCGATAGGCCGGATGTATACGCGCGGCAACGCGCTCAGCTAACCGGTCCTAATCGCCCAACAGGCTCGATCATCTCCCCCATCACGCACAGCAGTCATCCACACCAACCGCCACTCAGGCCTCACCACGCACACACACCGACGCAAACACCAGAACCTGCCCCCACACCCTGACACACACAATCAGGGTGGGTTTGACGACCTGGTGGCTCTGGCGGGGTCCCCCCACCCGATCCCATCCCGAACTCGGCCGTGAAATACCCCAGCGCCCATGGTACTGCGTCCTAAGACGCGGGAGAGTAGGTCGCCGCCAGGTCTTCAAACCCACCCTGACCCCACCACACCAACACTCCCAACACGCCCCATCAGTCGACAGCTTCGCCGCGGGGTGGAGCAGCCCGGTAGCTCGTCAGGCTCATAACCTGAAGGTCATAGGTTCAAATCCTATCCCCGCAACCACCATACCAACCGCCGCCGATGCCCACGCATCGGCGGCGGTTCGCGTTTGTACACTTCGCTATCCGGCCATCACGCCGACATTCCGGCTCTGTCCAAGAACCCGCTCGAGGCGATCGACCAGCACCTCCGCATCGGCGGGCTTGCGCACCAGTGCGAACGGGCCACCGCGTTCCACCATTTCCAGTTGATCCGGGCTCGCCCCACCCGTGTGGCCGGTCACCAGTACCGCAGGCAGGCGAGGCCAGCGACGGCGCAAGGCGGTGATCAGCCCGAACCCGTCCAACGCGCCCGGCATCGACAGATCGGTCACCACCGCCGCCGGGCGCGGCCCGTGCTCCAGTTGCGCCAGCGCCGCCGCTCCGTGTTCGGCCGCCGCGACGCTGAAGCCGCGTTCCTGCAATTGCGCCACCAGAACCTCGCGCACATCCGGCTGGTCCTCCGCCAGCAGGATGCTGATGCCCCGTTCCCCCGTCATCGCCGCGCCGGCGGCGGTCGGGGCGAGGGCAGGCAGGGCCATGGGACACATCTCCTCCGTCCCTTGGGGCAACCAAAGCGAGACGGTCGTGCCATGGCCGGGCGTGCTCTCGATGGTCAGCGCGCCGCCTGATTGCTCGGCGAAGCCACGCGCCATGGCCAGGCCCAGGCCGGTGCCCTTGCCCTTCGGCTTGGTGGTGAAGAACGGCTCGGTCACCCGTGCCAGTACCTCGGCCGGCATGCCTTCGCCCGCGTCGATGACCGAAAGCCGCAGGAAAGGTCCCGGAGGCAGCCCCGGCGGCGTGTCCCCGGTCCGGATCGAGGCCGCCTCAGCACGCAGCACCAGCGCGCCGCCCCGCGGCATGGCGTCACGGGCATTGTTGGCCAGGTTGACCAGAACGGCCTCGAGCTGGCTGCGATCGGCGAACACCGCCGGAAGCTCTGGCGCCGCTTCAACCCGCAGCGTGATGTCGGCCCCGAGCGTGGAATGCAGCATCTCAGCAAGGTCGCCGAGCAGCGAGGCGGGGGCGATCGGCTCGGGGCAAAGCTCGCCACGTCGTGCGAAGGCCAGCAGCCGTCCGGTCACCGCCGCGCCGCGCTCCGCTGCCTGTTGCGTGCGGTCAAGGAATTGTCGCGCGCTCTCCGGATCGCGCTCCAGTCGCTTGCGCACCAGCATCAGCCCACCCTGCACGGCCTGTAGCACATTGTTGAAATCATGGGCGATGCCACCGGCAAGCCGCCCGAGCGCCTCCATCCGTGCGGCCTCGGCGAGGCGCAGCTCGCTCTCCGCCAGGGCGCGCCCGCGCCGCTCGGCGAGCGCTTCCAGGTGCCTTGCTTCCCGCGTCAGCACCGCCTCGGCCTCGCGCCGTGCCGTCACGTCGAAATTGAGCCCGACCATGTGCGGGGCCTGTCCGTCCCCACCGGGGATCGCGTGACCATGGCCGCCGATCCAGCGCAGACCGCCGCCGGGCAGGCTGACCCTGAACTCGTGGCTGAAGGCGCCGTTGCCCGTCTCCAGCGCGGCCGTGATCGCGGCTTCCAGGCCCGGCCGGTCTTCCGGATATACCCGGTCGAGCACCATTGCGCCGGTAGGCGGGCCCTCCGCCGGATCCAGCCCGAACAGCTCGAACTGCCGCGCGTCCCATTCCAGGCGGCCGGTGGCGAAATCCCACGACCACAGCCCCATTCGCCCTGCTTCCAGCGCCAGGCGCAGCCGTGCCTCGCTTCTGGCCAGCGCCGCCTCGGCCGCGCGCCGCTCGGTCACGTCGAGCTCGACGACCACGCCGCCGATGATGGTGCCGGCGGCATCGCGGATGGGGGCGGCACTGTTGAGGAAGCAGCGCCGGCTCGACCCGCCGAAGGGCAGGCATTCGACCAGCTCCCCGCGCACCACCTCCCCCCGCAGCAGGGCGCGCGACATGGCCCATTCATGCGCCTGGATGCGTTGGCCGGTCGCCGGCCAGAAGCCGACCCAATTGGCGTAGTGCTCCCAGCTTTCCGTCGGCGGCAGGGAGCCCCAGAGGTCACGGTTGGCGGCGTTGTCGCGCAGGATCCGTCCCCTGGCGTCGGCGATGATGACGCCCACCGGCAAGGCGTCGAGCACGACGGCGAGCGTCGCCTCGCTCTCGCGCCGGGCCGCTTCCGCCTTCCGGCGCATCGTCGCATCGAGCAGGATGCCCGCGGCCCGGATCGGCCGGCCGACGGGATCGCGCTCGATCTGGCCGCGCGCCAGCACCCAGCGTTCTCCCTCGCCGGGCCCGAAGGTGGCAGGCCGACACTCGACCTCGTAGGGCCCCCCTTGCGCGAGGGCATGCCGCCAGCGTGCCACGACCCGGGGCCGGTCCTTCGGATGGACCGCCTCGATCCAGTCTTCCGCGGTGAATCGCGTGGTACCCACGCCGAGCAAGGCCGCGGCCTCCGGCGACCAGAAGCCCTGCCTGGAGGTGAAATCGAGCTCCCAGGTGCCGACACCTGCGCCTTCGGTCGCCAGCCGCAGCCGGGCCTCGGTCTGGCGCAGGGCGGCCTCGGCCGCGGCGAAGCCCTGGCGCAATTCTTCCAGTTCGATGATCTCCGCCGGCGGCAGCGCCGCGGCGGTGGCGGTGCTGCCGCCATCGACCGCGATCGCGCGGGCATGCGCGACGAGGCGGCGCACCGGGCGCAGCACCCGGCGTGCCACCAGCAGGGCGAGGCCGCCGGCAAGGGCCAGCGCGACCATGCCACCGGCGGCGAGGCCCAACAGTGGCCGGCGCCAGGCCGCGGCCAGGGTCTCCGTCGGTTCCGCCACGACCAGGGTCCAGCCGGGCGCGCCGGTGACAGTGCGGAAGGCGAAGGCCCGCTCCACCCCGAGCAGACCCCGGCCATAGTACAGACCTGCTTCCTGCCCGGCATAGGCGCGCATGTTCTCGGGCGGGATGGAACGGCCGACGAAGCTGTCGTGCAGGGCGGTTCGCGCCACGATCACGCCCTGGCTGTCCAGCAGCACGGCAAAGGCGTCCGGCGGCAGGTCCGGCACCGACAGCAGATCGCGCAGCCGTTGCACGCCGGGCGAGACCCCGGCCATCAGGGCGACATCCCCCCTGGCGTTCCGGACGGGCACGCCGATGGTCAGGACGAAGCTGCCGGAGGCGGTGTCGGCCAGGTCACCCACCGCGGGCCGGGCGGTGGTGAACACCTGCTCGACCAGATCCCGCGCGGCGATGGCGGATAGTCCCGGCGAAGGCTGGGTGGTCACCAGCGCAGCCCCGTCGCGGCCGAGCACATGCACGCTCGCGCCGAGGTCTTCCGCGATCCGGCGTGCATGGGCGCCGAGCGCCGGCAGGTCGGGCATGCCCGGATCCGGTCCAAAGGCCGGGGAGGCGGCAAAGGCCGTGAGGGCGGCCTTGTTGCCGGCGATCTCGCGGTCCACCGCCGCCGCCAGGGCGCTGGCGGTGTCGCGCAGGCGTCCCTCCGCCGCGCCGCGATAGCTTGCGGCCATCTGCCAGGCGGCGAGGCCGCCAATGGCAAGCGCGGGCACCAGTACCGCCAGGACCAGGCCGAGGAGCAGGACGGCAAGGCGCGGAGAGGGCGGCAGCCTCGCGGGACCGGTATCGGGATGGTTCATCCTGGCGATCCCGGCCTCGTTTCCCACGTCTCTCATGGCAACGGCACCGGGGATCCCTGTGGTCCGCCAGGAGTGCGGAGGGGCGGCCGCCAGGCCAGGAGCGGGCAGCGAAGGCTGTCCAGGTTTCCCTGCCAGGCAGACATCGTCTTGTTCCTTTCGCGGCCGCGATCGATCTCTAACCCAGGGGGCTGACAAATAATATCTGTACCAGGAAATATCTCTTAAAGGGAACAATTTCCGCAGAATGTCAGAATTCTGCCGGCACTGGCGCGCACAGGCTAGCTGATTTCTATCCGTCGATTTATATCGATAAACAATATGTGCAGGATTGTGTGTCTATGATTGGTCGGTTGCGAGTTTTAACTTCAATCATCTCCGATGTTGGCCGCACGACGAAGCTGGTTCCATTTGTCTCCATATAACTTTATATATCGGAAGATTTTCGTAATACTTCAGCGGGCGGTCAATTTGATTACCGCCCGCAACAGGCAGGATTGCGCATGCATTTCGGTCGCCGTCCCCGTGCAGGCCGTGGCTCCGACGCCATTGAACCGGTGGTGTCACCCACCCCTGCGCAAACAGTTTCGCAAGGGCCCGCATCCCCCCCGCAGCTCCGCACTGTGTCGGCGAGTGTTGCCGGGCTGACGCCCGAACTCCTGGCCGGGCTTGGTGCGCCCACCCTCGTGCTTGGCTTCGTCTCGCCGCATGTCGATGGCGAGGCGGTGGCGCGGCGGCTCACGGCGGCATTCGGTGGCGGCACGCGGGTCGTGCTGGTCTCCACCGCTGGCGAACTCTGCGGGCGCCCCGGTGCCACCATCTACCAGCCGGCTTCCGGCACCTGGGACAATGTGACGCTGCTCGCCTTCCCGGCCGGCCTGCTCGCGGATGTCAGCCTGCATGCCGTGCCGCTGCAGTCCGAGGATCTGCGCTCCGGCACGCTGCGGCTCTCGGTCGAGGAACGGGTGGCGGCGATACGGCGCAACCTGGAATCGGTGTCCCCTGCATTCCCACTCGATCCGTGCGACACCGTGGCGCTGACCTTCTTCGACGGGCTTTCGGCCAGCGAAGGTGTGTTCATGGAAGCGGTCTATGCTTCCGGCCGCTTCCCCGTGCTGTTCATCGGCGGCTCGGCCGGCGGCAAGTTCGATTTCGTGGCCACCTGGCTTCATGACGGCCAGCGACGGCTGGAGCATCATGCTCTCGTCATCCTGTTGAAGCTGGCCCCGGGTGTGACCTGGGGGGTGTTCAAGACGCAGAATTTCCGTCCCACCGGCAAGGTCTTCACCTTGTTCGAGGCCGATCCGATGCGTCGCACGGTGACCAGCGTGATTGACCCGCGCACGCTCGAGGTGACGGGATTCATCCCCGCCCTGTGCCGTCATTTCGGCTGCGGCGAGGCCGAGCTGGAGCGTCGCCTGCAACGCCACACCTTCGCGTTGTCGCTCGAAGGCGATCTCTGTGTCCGCTCGGTTGCCGCCATCGATACCGCAGCTTGCGTCGTGCGCTTCTATTGCGATGTCACGTCGGGCGATGACCTGCTGCTGGTCGAGGCCACCGATTTCGTCGAGCAGACCGAAACCGATCTTGCGACCTTCCTGCGTGGCCGGCCCGCGCCGCTCGGCGCGATCCTGAACGACTGCATCCTGCGACGGCTCAACAACGCGGACGCGCTCGCCCGCATGTCCTGCTTCTCGAGCTTTCCTGCCGCCGGATTCTCGACTTTCGGCGAGTTGCTCGGCACCAACCTGAACCAGACGCTGACGGGTCTGTTCCTGTTCCCCGCCGGTGGGGTCGTGGATGATTATCTCGCCCGGTTTCCGGTGCACTATGCCCGCTTCGCCGCGGCCTCTGCCCGGCGCGAGGTCAACCGCCTGCAGCAGATCAACCGCTTGCGCCAGAGCCTGGTGGCCGGCCTCGCGCCCTATACCGACATGGTCGGCATATTGCGCAGCGCCCTCGATGAGATGATGGAGTACGCGACCAGGATGGGGCAGTCGCTGGAGGCGATCGGGCGGGGCCTTGTGCACCATGCCGAGGCCTTCCGCCAGCAACAGGGGCGGCGGGATGAACTGGTGGCCGGCGTCACCAGGCTCGCCGAGGCCCTGAAGGCGGTGGAATCCGTGCTTGGCGTGATCGACGGCATCGCCGGCCAGACCAACCTGCTCGCGCTCAATGCCACCATCGAGGCGGCGCGCGCGGGCGAGGCGGGGCGCGGTTTCGCCGTGGTTGCCAGCGAGGTGCGCAAGCTTGCCAACGACACCCGCGCTACGCTTGGGCGCAGCCAGGAGGCCATCGGGCAGACGCGCGATTCGGCGGGCGGACTCGGGACGCGCATTGCCGACATGGTCGGCCGGCTCACGGAACTTGCTCAGGAGAGCGATGGCCTGGCGGTGACGGTGCGGGGGGTGATGAACGAGATCGGCACCGTGCAGCAACGCATCGCACAGACGAATCTCGCGGTGAAGGAACAACTCGCCGCGTTGCCGCCGACCCTGGAATACGTCGCCTATCTGCGGCGGCTGGAAGAGAAGCGGAAATAGCGTGCCGGCATCGCGAGATGCGGCGATCCGGGACACCGGATGCGATGGATATGACGGTTCAGGTGAAAGCTGGCGGAGGGAGTGGGATTCGAACCCACGGTACGCTGTTAACGCACACACGCTTTCCAAGCGTGCGCCTTAAGCCGCTCGGCCATCCCTCCAGGGTGCCTGCGAGAGGCCGCACCATAGCAGCCGTTCCGGGCAGATCAAGCGCCACCCCGCGGCATTCCTGCATTTCCGTCATCAATCGGGGCATCAGCCATCTGCGGGCGACAGGCACGGGGCCGGCGCGTCCGGTTCCGGGGCGCCGCTGCGCGGGGCGAGCCGGGTTTCCGGCATGACCAGCCAGACCACGACGCAGGCGGCGACTCCGGCAGCCGCCAGGCCCAGGAAGGCTGTGGCGGCCCCGGACGCGTCGGCGAGCGTGCCGGCGGTGCCGGTGCTGACCGCGGCGCCCAGCCCGACCGCAAGCCCGACCACGCCCATGCCGAGGTTGAAGCGGCCATGGTCGTGGGTGATGTCGGCCACCACCAGCGGCAGCATCACGCCGAACACCGCCGCGCTGATCCCGTCCAGGGCCTGGTAGGCGACCATCATCTGCGGGCTGCCGTCGCAGGCGAACAGGGCGGCGCGCAGTGGCAGCACGATGAAGCCGATCAGCAGCACCGGGCGGCGCGCCCAGTGATGCGCCAGCCGGCCGAGTTGCGGCGAGATCAGCGCCGCCAGGATCTGCGGCAGGATGATCGAGGCCGGCACCACCAGGTCGATCAGCCGGTCATGCAGCAATGCCACCCTGCCGCTTCCGCCCGTGGCCAGCGCCAACTCCGGCGCCTGCGTCGTGGCACGGGTGATGGCACTGGCCGCCAAGGGCAGCAGCGCCGCATTGCCGACCTGGAACAGCGCCACGCAGGCGGCGAAGATCAACAGCCGGCGGTCGCGCAGCACCCGCCGGGCCGGCGTGGGCGCGTCTCCGCGACCCAGGCCGCCGAGCGCGCCGCGATGGCTGGTCCGGCTGCGCGCCGCCGCCATCGCGCCCGGGCGGATGAACTGCAGTGTCAGCAGCGCCGCCGGGGCACAGGACGCGGCGAGCAGGAAGATGGCCTGGTGGGAGAACCACAGCGCCACCGCCCCCATGATCCCCGCCGCGACCGTCGAGCCCATGGCGGCGAAGCGCACATTGTGGCCGAGCCGCTCGCCGAGATGCTCCTGGCGCGCCAGCGCCAGGGTGATGGCGGCGATCGCCGGGGCCAGCACGCTGCCGGCCATGCCCTGCAGGATCAGCGCGGCATAGACCGGAAGCCGCAGCTTCATGGTGGCGATCAGCAGCGAGGCGCTCATCAGCGTCAGCAGCGCGGCCGCCACGACGGCCCGCTTGTTGGGAACCCAGTCCACCAGCAATCCCGCCGGCACCTGGCTTGCCACGGCCGCCACAGTGCCGGCGCTCAGCACGAAGCCGATCTCGCTCGCGCTCCAGCCCTGCGTGGTGAGGTGGACCGCCAGGAAAGCCCCGAAGCCCGTCTGCATCAGGGCGACCAGGAAATTGAGCCAGTTCAGCCCGGCGAGGCTGGTCATGACCTCCGGCTCGACCTCGACCACGGTCGGGACGGAACGGCTCAGGGCGACGGACATGGGGGCCCTCCGCACCGGCGCGGGGACCGGTGCCTCTGCTTGACGCGAACACGGCGCACGCGGACGAGGAGCGGCGGCAGGCAAAGGAGGGGAGATGCCCAGGGGGCGAGGGGGGACGGCCGTCGGGTCGCGCGCAGGGGGGCGGCACGCACCGGAGGCACCGAGGCGCCTCGATCCGTCGTGTTGCCCGTCGCGGTGCCCGCTTCGGCATTGTCGTGTCAACCACCGGGCAACATCATCCGGACCGGCGCTGGCCCGCCGATGCAGTTGCCCACCCAAACAAAAATCCGGATTGCGCTGACTGTCAGAGGCCAACGCGAAAGCAGCCGGGGCGCCCAATGCGCCATGGCGACGATGCGCGTCTGTGCCAGTGGCACATTGATCTGCCTCAAGGAAAAGGTGTGGCGGCGCCGTTTTGTTGCTGACTGTGTCCTTGAGAGGTAATGCCTGCTTCATCCATGGGGGGCAGGATCTATTGTCGCTTTCCGCGTCGAGGGCAGGGGGCATGTGCGCAACGGTAATATTCCGGGCGCACCGCGCCGGCACAGCTTGCAGGAACCGCGACCTGGCCCATGATTTGATCGATCGTGCATGACCGCCGCCCGCCCGCGGCATTCCGGAGGAGCGCGATGAGTCGTCTGTTCGAGCCGCTGCAGATCGGCGGCCTTCGCCTGGCCAATCGCATCGTCATCGCCCCGATGTGCCAGTACTCGGCCCGGGACGGCGATGCGAGCGACTGGCACATGATCCATCTTGGCCATCTCGCCCTCTCCGGCGCCGGGCTGATGATCCTGGAGGCGACCGCGGTGTCGCCGGAGGGACGCATCTCGCCGCAGGATCTCGGCCTCTGGTCCGATGCCAACGAGGCCGCGCTCGCCCGGGTGCTGGCGGCGATCCGCGCCTATTCCCCGATCCCCGTCGCCGTCCAGCTCGGCCATGCCGGCCGCAAGGGATCGAGCCGCGCGCCCTGGGAGGGCGGGGCGCAGATCCCTCCGGACGCGCCCGGCGGGTGGAAGACGCTCGCGCCCTCGCCGGTGCCCCATGCCCCCGGCGAGGACGCCCCGCAGGCGCTGGATCGCGCCGGGCTCGATCGCGTGCGCGCCGATTTCGTGGCGGCGGCGCGGCGCGCAGCGCGGCTCGGCCTGGACGGCATCGAGATCCATGGCGCCCACGGCTATCTGCTGCACCAGTTCCTCTCGCCGATCGCCAACCGGCGCGAGGATGACTATGGCGGCAGCCTCGAAAACCGCATGCGCTTCCCGCTCGAGGTGTTCGAGGCGGTGCGCGCCGCCTTTCCCGCCGACCGGCCGGTCTGGATGCGCATCTCCGCCACCGACTGGGTGCCGGGCGGCTGGGACATCGAGGGCACGGTGGCCTTGTCGCGAGAGTTGCAGGCGCGCGGTTGTGCCGCGATCCATGTCACCACCGGCGGGGTGTCGCCCGACCAGGCGATCCGGATCGGGCCAGGCTACCAGGTGCCCTACGCGAAGCGGGTCAAGGACGATGTGGGACTGCCGACGATCGCGGTCGGCCTGATCACCGCGCCCGCGCAGGCGGAAGCCATCATCGCCAATGCCGAGGCCGACGCCGTCTCCCTGGCCCGGGCCATGCTCTACGACCCGCGCTGGCCGTGGCATGCGGCGGCGGCGCTCGGGGCGCGGGTCGTCGCGCCGCGCCAATACTGGCGGTCGCAGCCGCACGAGTACAAGGACCTGTTCGAAAACGCCGGTTCCGGACAACGCTGAAACCGCGCCGCGCTCCCGGTTGACGGGCGGCGCTTTCGCCGGACCCGTCGCGGCGGCCGGGGCAGACGCCAGGAGATATGCAGCTACGCGACGGACGCGGGGCTGATTGGAGGGGCGCCTCGGCCGGCCATCCCTGGGCGGGGGGGCCATCGCCGTGGATGCATCATCCTGACAGCATCTTTACTGGCCGGATCGTGCCAGGCATCGCGCCGGCATCGGCAGTAATCCGCTACCACCGTTCTCGTTCAGGTTGTCGTCTGCACCGATTGCGATTCGGTGAGAATCGCCGCATTGCTTGATCAGGGTCAAGGCGGGCGATGCCGCTTTCGACACTATTATCAGATGCGCCTTTATTCGACGGAGTAGTCATGTTACGGCGTTTGCCTGCCGATGTTCGCCGCGGGACAACCGTCAGGCGTGCGGCAACCATCGCGGACGTGGCAGCCTATGCCGGCGTTTCCAAGGCGACGGTGTCCCGTTTCCTCAGCGGCCGGTCCGATGTTCTGTCGGAGACCACCTGGAAGCAGATCCAGGACGCGATTGCGGCCCTCGACTACCGCCCGAGCCAGATCGCGCGCAGCCTCAAGGGCGGGCGAACCCGGCTGATCGGCATCGTGGTGGCGGATGTCACCAATCCCTATTCGGTCGCGGTGCTGCGCGGTGCCGAGGATGAATGCCAGCGGGCCGGCTACATGCTGGCGCTCTGCAACAGCGGCGGCAGCCATGCCAAGGAACAGGAACTGCTGGCCGGGCTGCGCGCCTACCGCATCGAGGGCCTGATCCTGAATTCGGCCGGCATCGCCGCGGACCAGGTGTCCGACGCGCTGCCGGACGGCCTGCCCATCGTGTTGCTGGACCGCAAGCTGCCGCCGGGGCGGTTCGATTTCGTCGGCCTCAACAACATCGCCGCCGCGACCGAGGCGACACGCCATCTGGTCGGGCACGGCTTCGGCGATATCGCCCTGATCGCCGAACCCATCACCGGGGTCAGCGTGCGCACCGAGCGGGCGCTCGGGTTCCGCCAGGCCATCGCGGAGAACGAAGGCTGCACCGGCACCGTGATCGAGGTCGACCTGCACCAGCCGGACGCGATGCAGCAGGCCGTGGCGCGCTTCCTCGCCACCCCCTCGTCACGGCGCAAGGCGGTGATCGCGGCGAGCGGCCTGGTGACCTTGCGGACCGTGCAGGCCATTCAGTCCCTGGGGCTGCACATGCCCGATGATGTTGGCCTGGTGGGCTTCGACGAACTCGAATGGTCCGCCCTGGTGCCGCCGGGAATCACCACGATCGCGCAGCCCACCTACGACATCGGCGTCGCCGCCGTGCGCAACCTGCTCGCCCGCCTGGCCGGCCATCGTGACGAGCCGCACAGCACCATCTTCACCGGCACGCTGATCGAGCGCGGTTCCTCCGCCAGCGAGGCCGGTCTGCGTCCCATGGCGGTTCCGGCGCCTGCCCAGCCCGCGGCCGGGCTGGTCTGAGCCCTGCCGGCCCCGGGCCGGCTGCCATCCGCCCGGGGCCGGCAAGGCCTTCGCCCGCGTCCTATCCGGCGTCCTCGCAGGCCGGGGCGGGCGTGGCCGCCGGTGCCGCGGCAATCCGTTCCACCAGCGCGGCGACTTCGAAGACAGCCTGATTCCGTCGCACGTTCCGCCGGATCGCCTGCCGGAAGCGTTCCAGATCCGTCGTCATCGTTCGCACCGCGTCGACGATGTTCCGCCGGAAGCTCCGCACCGACAGGCCGATGCCGTTGTTCAGCACCCAGTCCACGTTCGGGCGTTCCTGCGGCATCGTCGCGTTGTTGCACTGGACGATTACCGGACAGCCCATGTGGATGGCCTCGCTGATGCTGCCGGGACCGGGCTTGCCGATGAAGAAATCGGCAAGCCGCATGTAGTCGGCTACGTTCGGCACGAAGCCGACCGCGTGGCATCCGGCCACGCCCTGCAGGGTGCGCAACAGCGTCCGGTTGCGGCCGCACATCACGATCGTCTGCACGTCCGGGGCGAAGGTCCGCAGCTTCTCGACGATCCGCTCGGAGACCAGCGCGCCATTGCCGCCGAACATGATCAGGGCGGTGGGGCGGTCCGGGGACAGGCCGAGTTCGTGTCGGGTCAGCCGTGGTTCCGCGGGCAGGTCGTAGAAGCGGCTGCCCAGCATCATTCCCGAGACGCCGACGATGTTGGCGGGATCGTAGAAGCCGGTCGCGCGCGCCTGCGCGAGGGCGCGATCGGTGCCGCAGACGATGACCTGGTCCTGGTCCTCCATCCAGAAGCGCGGCGGACAATCGACCATGTCCGTCATCACGGTGACGTAGGGGACATGGGCGTGGACGGCGCGCAGGGCCCGGAACATGACGCCGTTGAAATTCGGGATCACCGAAACGACGATATCCGGCCGGGGGCTGCCGGGCTCCGCCCAGTGCCGGCGCAGCTCCTGTTCGAGCCGTGGCGCATGCCGCCGGATATAAAGCTTCAGCATCGGCAAGATGGCGCCGACCCCGTAGGTGACCCCGGTCTTCAGCGCGGTGTTGTAGATCGACTGCGTCTGCACCGGGCCGAAACGGACATTGGGCGCGATCGGCGTCAGCACCCGGCGCAACGGCGTCGTCACCCGGCCGGTCAGCCGGTAGATCGGATCGACCGGCTCGAGCAGCTTCTGCAGGTCGACCGGCACGACGTGCCAATGCGGATTGCGGGCCGTCAACGCTTCCTTCAGGGCAAGCATGGCCGCCCGATGGCCGCCGCCGGCATCGAAATAGAAGATCTCGACGCGCGCCGGTCGGCCCGTGCCGGGATCATTGCCGGGGCGATGCGTGTGGAATGATCCTTCCTGGTCCGGCGAGCCGCCGGTCTGCTGCAGGTCTTGCGTCACACCCATTCCTTCCTCACCGGCGCGAGCCGGCCGTGGCACCGTTCCGGCATGTCCATCGGCAGGAGATACGTTGCCAGGGCCGGGGCGCGAAAGCGGGGATTGCGGTCAGGAGAGGTGATGGCGTCGCTTTCTGGCCGGCCTGTCGCAAATCGCAAGTGGTGGCCGGTGGCAATGCTTAGAATCTTGTTTTTGCACATGATTCTTCTGCCGACCCTGGCAGTGCCGCCAACCACGAGGCATTGATTTGAATCAATGACGAAGCAAGGGGCGGGATTATTGTCATGTCTGTGAAACCGGTTTCATAAAGGGCCGGTCCGGACAAAGAAAATGACAATGACAGAGCTGGATGTCGTGACTTTCGGGGAGGCCATGGCCTTGTTCGTTGCCGAGACTCCCGGCGACCTGGCCAGTGTCGAGAATTTCACCCGGCGCATGGCTGGCTGCGAGACCAACGTGGCCGTCGGGCTGGCGCGCCTCGGCCTGCGGGTTGGCTGGGTCAGCCGGCTGGGCTGCGATCCGTTCGGCCGCTTCATCCGCGCGACCCTGGCCGCCGAGGGCGTGGACTGTTCCCACGTGACCGACGACCCGACCCGGCCGACCGGGATGATGTTCAAGGGCAAGACCCTCGATGGCAGCGACCCCGCCATCCACTACTGCCGCAAGGGCGCGGCGGCGAGCCAGTTGAACGTGGCGGAATACGACCCGGCCTATTTCGGCGGCGCCCGCCTGCTGCACGCGACCGGCGTCGCCGCGGCGCTCTCGCCCGCCAACCTGGAATTCGCCCTGCACGCCATGACGCAGATGGCACGGCTCGGGCGCAAGGTGTCCTACGATCCCAATCTCCGCCCCTCGCTCTGGCCGAGCCGCGACGTCATGGTGGAGCGCATCAACCACATGGCCGCGCAGGCGCACTGGGTGCTGCCGGGGCTGAATGAAGGCCTGATCCTGACCGGCTACGAGCGGCCGCGCGACATCGCCGCCTTCTACCTCGATCGCGGCGTGGAACTGGTGGTGGTCAAGCTCGGCGCCGATGGCGCCTATTTCCGCACCGCCACGCAGGACGGCATCGTGCCGGGCGTGCGGGTGGAGAAGGTGATCGACACCGTGGGCGCCGGTGACGGCTTCGCCGCCGGCCTGATCAGCGGCCTGCTCGAAGGCGAGTCGATCGAGGAAGCCGTCATGCGCGGCAACCGCGTCGGCGCCTTCGCCATCCAGGTGATCGGCGACATGGACGGCCTGCCCACGCGCATGCAGCTCGGCGTGCCCGAGCTGGTCTGATCACGCGTCCCTTCGCAGCGGAGGCCCCATATGACTCATATCGCGACCACCATCGAGACGGTGCTCACGCTCGCCCCGGTGATCCCGGTGGTGACCATCGCCGACCTGCGCCATGCGGTGCCGCTGGCACGCGCTTTGGTCGAAGGCGGCACCCCGGCGATCGAGGTGACGCTGCGCACCCCGACTGCGCTTGACGCGATCCGCCTGATCGCGGCCGAGGTGCCCGGTGCCGTGGTCGGCGCCGGCACGATCATCGAGCCGCGCCAGATCGGCGAGGCGCTGGCGGCTGGCGCCCGCTTCCTGGTCAGCCCCGGCACCACGGACGAACTGGTGCGCGAGGCGGTGCAGTCGGGCGCGCCGCTGCTGCCCGGCGCGGCCACCGCGTCCGAGGCGATGCGCCTGCTCGCGGCGGGGTTCGTGTTCCAGAAGTTCTTTCCCGCCGCCGCGGCGGGCGGCGCGCCGGCGCTTGCTTCGCTGGCCGCGCCGCTGCCGCAGATCCGCTTCTGCCCCACGGGCGGCATCTCCGCGCAGGATGCCCCCACGTATCTGCGCCTGAAGAACGTTCTTTGCGTCGGCGGTTCCTGGCTCACGCCGGCCGACGCGGTTGCTGCCGGCGACTGGGAGCGGGTCCGCTCGCTCGCCCGCGCCACGGCCGGCCTGCGGCCGGCTGTCTGAGACTGGAAGGAAGAATCCGCATTATGCCAGTGAAAATCGCCATTAACGGCTTCGGGCGGATCGGCCGCCTGGTGCTGCGCGCGATCATCGAGAGCGGGCGCGAGGACCTGCTGCCGGTCGCCATCAACGATCTCGGCAGCGTCGAGGCCAATGCCCACCTGCTGCGCTATGACAGCGTGCATGGCCGCCTGCCCGCCGAGGTCGAGGTGTCCGGCGACACCATCACCATCCGTGCCAATGGCCGCGTCTGGGGGCCGATCAAGGTCTCGGCCGAGCGTGATCCGGCCAAGGTGCCCTACCAGGGCGTCGACGTGGCCATGGAATGCACCGGGCGCTTCACCTCCAAGGAAAAGGCCGCGGCGCTGCTGCAGGCCGGCGCGCGCAAGGTGCTGGTCTCCGCCCCGGCCGATGGGGTCGACGCCACCATCGTCTATGGCGTGAACCACAAGGTGCTCACCCCGGACATGACCGTGGTGTCGAACGCCTCCTGCACCACCAACTGCCTCGCCCCGGTCGCCAAGGTGCTGCACGAGACCTTTGGCATCGAGCGCGGCTACATGGTCACGATCCATTCCTATACCGGCGACCAGCCGACGCTCGACACGCTGCACAAGGACCTGCACCGGGCCCGTGCCGCCGCGCTGTCGATGATCCCGACCAGCACCGGGGCGGCGAAGGCGGTCGGCCTCGTGCTGCCGGAGCTGAAGGGCAAGCTGGACGGCAGCTCGATCCGCGTGCCCACGCCGAACGTTTCCCTGGTCTCGCTCGACGTGGTGCTGACGCGCCAGCCGGCCGACAAGGCCGAGATCAACGCGGCGCTGAAGGCGGCTGCCGAAGGCGAGCTGAAGGGCATCCTTGGCTACAACACGGCGCCGCTGGTCAGCGCCGATTTCAACCATGTCCCCGAATCCTCCACCTTCGACGCGAGCCAGACCGCGATCGTCGATGGCGGGCTGGTCCGGGTCATGAGCTGGTACGATAACGAATGGGGCTTCTCCAACCGCATGGGCGACACCGCCGCGCTGTTGGGCAGCCTGTAGAGCAGCACGGGACGGCGCCGCCATGGCGCCGTCCGCCACAACAACAAATCAGCATCGGCACGCGATCGCGCCGGTCGGCAACGGCCAGCGTGGAGGCGCTTTCGCTCGTCCGGCAGCATCGCGAGAGGCAACACCATCATGAACGTCAGCTCCCCCCTCAGCCTGGCCCGCCCGCTGCCCGAGAGCGGATTCGCCGGCGTCGGTGAACGCGGCCGCTTCCGCCGTCATCGCCGCACCAAGATCATCGCCACCCTCGGGCCGGCAAGCTCGACCCCGGAGGTGCTGGCGCGCCTGTTCCAGGGGGGCGCGGACGTCTTCCGGCTCAATTTCTCCCATGGCAGCCACGAGGATCATCGCCAGCGGATCGTCATGATCCGTGAGCTGGAGCAGAAATTCGGCCGCCCGATCGGCATCCTCGCCGACGTGCAGGGGCCGAAGCTGCGTGTCGGCCGCTTCGCCGGCGGGCGCGTGCAACTGCAGACCGGGCAGCGCTTCCAGCTCGATCTCAACCCGACCCCGGGCGATGCCACCCGCGTCAACCTGCCGCATCCGGAAATCATCCAGGCCGCCGCCATCGGCACCACGCTGCTGCTCGATGACGGCAAGCTGCGCCTGCGCGTGGTGCGCAAGCGCGACGACATGCTGGAAACCGAGGTGACCGTCGGCGGCCCGCTCTCCGACCGCAAGGGCGTCAACGTCCCCGACGTGGTGCTGCCGATCCCGGCGCTGACCACCAAGGACCGCGAGGACCTCGCTTTCGCGCTCGACCACGGCGTCGACTATATCGGGCTGTCCTTCGTGCAGCGCCCCGAGGACGTCGCCGAAGCCCGCGCGATCGCCGCCGGCCGCGCCTGGATCATGACCAAGATGGAAAAGCCGCAGGCGCTGGAGAATCTCGACGAGATCGTGCGGCTGTCGGATGCGATCATGGTCGCGCGCGGCGACCTCGGCGTCGAACTGCCGCCCGAGGAAGTGCCACTGGCACAGAAGCGCATCGTCCGCGCCGCGCGGCAGGCGGGCAAGCCAGTGGTGGTGGCGACCCAGATGCTGGAAAGCATGATCACTGCCCCCGCGCCGACCCGCGCCGAAGCCTCCGACGTGGCGACCGCCGTATTCGACGGGGCGGATGCGGTGATGCTCTCGGCCGAGACCGCGGCCGGGCAGTTCCCTTACGAAGCCGTCAACATCATGGACCGCATCGTCGCCCGGGTGGAGCAGGATCCGGGCTGGCGGGCGATCATCGAGGCGTCTCGGCCCGCGCCGGAACGCTCGACCGCCGACGCCCTCGCGGCAGCGGCGCGGCAGGTGGCGCATACCATCGGTGCCGCGGCGATCTGCGCCTTTACCGCTTCCGGCAGCACCGCGCTCCGCGCTTCCCGCGAACGGCCCGAGGCACCCGTCATCAGCCTGACGCCGGACGCGGCGACGGCGCGCCGGCTCGCGGTGGTGTGGGGCGTGTACGCCGCCGCTTCGCCGGAAACCCGCACCGAAGCCGACCTGGTCAACAGCGTGGTTCGACTGGTCACACAGGCCGGACTCGTCACGATCTCCGCCGATATCGTCCTGCTTGCCGGCAAGCAGTTCGGTCAGGCCGGCGGCACCGACGCCCTGCGTATCGTGCGCGCTGCCCCGTAAGGGGCAGCGGTGGGGCTTTGCCCCACACCCCACCAGGAGGCTTTGCCTCCTGGACCTCCACCAAGGGCCATAAGGCCCTTGGATCCCATTCTTTGCCGCGCAGCGCTATTGGGGTGCAGGGGCCTTGTGGCCCCTGCTGGGTCCAGGGCGAAGCCCTGGCCTTGCCGGCAGCATGGCTGCCTGCAGCCGTGCCAGCGCCGGAATCGCCGGTTCCGGCGCGAACGGATCATCCACCTCGACCGGCCGGCCATCTTCCATCACCAGGACCCGGTCCGCGAACCCGCGCAACAGCCGCAGGTCATGCGTGATGAAGAGAAAGCCCACGCCATGCCTGCGGCGCAGCCCCGTCAGCAGTGCCAGCACTCGCGCCTGCGTGGTCAGGTCGAGACTGCTCACCGCCTCATCCAGCACCAGCAGCCGCGGCTGCAACGCCAGCGCCCGCGCGATGCACAGCCGTTGCAATTGGCCACCGCTGAAACGATGCGCCAGCCGCGACAACGCACCGGGATCAAGCTCCACCTGTTCCGCCAGCTCCCGGACACGGGCCCGCAACGGTGCCCCGGAGAGGCCCGCATAGCGTAGCGGCTCGGCAATCACCTCGAAGGCGGAGAATCGCGGACTGGTCGCCCCGTAAGGGTCCTGGAATACCGCCTGGATCGCACGGCGCGTGGCAGCCGCCATCCGTCCCCGATCATCGAGCAACGGCATGCCGTCGAAACGGACCTCGCCGCTGTCCGGCCACTCCAGGCCGAGGGCAATGCGCGCGAGCGTGCTTTTGCCGGCGCCGCTGGGGCCCAGCAACGCCACGCATTCACCGCGGCCCACATCAAGGGAGGCACGATCGAGCACACGCACCGCCTCGCGCGGGCCGAACAGGCCGCCCTGCCGGTACGATTTATCAACCTGCCGCAGTTCCAGCAGACTCATGCGCAGAGTGCCTCCGGCTGCAGCGCGAAATGCACGTCCAGCAGCGCGCGGGTGCAGGGATCGCGCGGTGTGGCGAACAGTCCGTGGGCATCACGGGATTCGACGATGCGCCCTTCGATGAGCACTGCCACCTCGTCGGCCAGCCGCGCCACCACGGACAGGTCGTGCGTCACCAGCAGGATGCCGATGCCGCGATGCCGGCGCAGCCCGTCCAGCAGATCGAGGATCTGCGCCTGCACCACCAGATCCAGGTCGGTGGTGGGCTCGTCGGCGACCAGGAACGGCGGATCGCAGGCCAGTGCCAGGGCGATTGCCACCCGTTGCAACATGCCCCCGCTGAGCTGGAACGGATAAAGCTCCAGCAGCCGGGCCGGCGCATCGAACCCGACCTCCGCCAGTCGCGCCACCGCGGTTGCCCGTGCGGCGCGCGCACCTGTTCCGGTCAGGGCCAGCGTTTCCTGGAAATGCCGGCCGATCGTCACGATCGGATTGAAGCAGCCCGTGGGGTTCTGCTGCACCAGCCCGACCGTGCGTCCGCGCAGCGCGACGACGCCCGCCTCGGTCAGCTCCACGCCATCGAGGCTGATGCTACCGGCGCTGCGCCGCACGCCGCGTGGCAGCAGCCCGAGCAGGGCGAGCGTGCTGAGGCTCTTGCCGCCGCCGCTGGTGCCAACCAGCGCCTGCACGCGGCCACGGGTGATGCCGAGATCGATGCCATCGACCAGCACCACCGGGGAGGCGGGCGATCCCGTTTCCAGCCGCAGGCCGCGCAGGGCGAGATCAGGCGGGCTCAATGCTCGTGCCCTCCCGTTGCGGGCCCGGCCAGGGTCGGATCGAGCCGGTCGCGCGCGGCGTCGCCCAGCAGGTTGAACGCCATGACGGTCACCAGGATCGCGGCCCCCGGTACCAGGATCAGCATTGGCGCCGTCCAGACGAAGGGCCGGGCATCGTTGATCATGATGCCCCATTCGGGGGTCGGCGCCGCCACCCCCAGGCCGAGGAAGGACAGCCCGGCGACATGCAGCATCCAGTGGCCCAGGTCGAGCGTGGACAGCACCACCAGTTGCCCGGCGATCGCCGGCAGGATGTGCCGGATCAGGATTGCCGTCCGCGATCCCCCGGCCACCCGTGCCGCGGCGATGTGGCCGCGCTGGCGCAGTTCCAGGGTGAGGCCACGCACCAGCCGCGCGTACCAGGCCCAGTGCGACAATGTGATGGCAATGATCACATTGGTCATCCCGGTGCCGAGCACGCCGATCAGGAACAACGCCAGCACCAGCGTGGGAATGGTCATGAAGGCGTCGCAGGTGCGCATCAGCACGGCATCGACGATCCCTTCGCAATAACCGGCGATGCCACCGACGATGCTGCCGATCGTCAGCACCAGCGCGAAGATCAGCGCGACCGCGCCGAGCGAGGTGCGGGTCCCGAACACGACGCGCGCGAACTGGTCGCGGCCGAGATGGTCGGTGCCCAGCCAGTGCTGTGCCGAGGGGGCCAGCAGCCGCGCTTCCGGATTGACCTCGGTCGGATCGAACGGAGTGATCCACGGCGCCAGCAACGCCACCGCCGCCAGCAGCCCGACCAGTCCCAGGCCGATCCACATGATCCAGGGACGCTCGGTCCCGGCCTGTCCGGTCATGTCAGGGTGCGTCCCAGGCGGATGCGGGGATCGATCCAGGCATAGGCGATGTCGATCACCAGGTTGCAGATCACGTAGATCATGGTCATCACCACCACGAAGCCCTGTAGCGCCGGGAAGTCGCGGTTGGAGATCGCCTGCAGTGCATAGCGCCCCACGCCGGGCCAGCCGAACACCACTTCCACCACCATCGCGCCGCCGAGCAGCTCGCCGATATGCAGGCCGATCGCGGTGAGCGGCGGGATCATGGCATTCAGCAGCACATGGCGCCCGATGACCGTGCGCTCGCTCAACCCGCGCGCCCGCGCGAACACCAGATGCCGGTTGCCCAGTTGCCCGAGCACGCTGCTGCGCACCAGCCGCAGCATGATCGAGGCCGACATCGCCGCCGTCGCGATCGCCGGCAGGATCAGGTGCTCGGGGCCGCCGCGGCCCATCGCCGGCAGCCAGCCGAGCGTGACCGCGAACAACAGGATCAGCAGGTAACCAAGCCAGAAATTCGGCACCGACACGCCAAGGAAGGCGACCACCCGGGTCAGGTGATCGGGCCAGCGATTGCGCGCCAGCGCGGCGACGACGCCAAGCGGCACGCCAAGGACAATCGTCAGCGCCAGCGCGGCGGCGGCCAGTTGCAGCGTCGCCGGCAGGAAGGTGGCGATATCTTCGAGCACCGGGTGCCGTGTCACCCAGGAGACGCCGAAATCGAGCCGCACCACGCCGGCCAGCCAGCTCAGGTACTGCACGGCGAGCGGCCGGTCGAGGCCAAGCTCGGTGCGTGCCTGCGCCACCGCCGCGTCGGTCGGCGGAATCTGCGACAGGCGCAGGTAATCCATGGCCGGATCGCCCCGACCCAGATGCAGCATCAGGAACAGCGCGAGCGAGACGATCAGCAGCAGCGGCGCCAGCGACAGCACGCGCCGGAGGATGAATCCCGACATCGGTGCCTCAGCCCGCGAGCGCCAGACGCTCGAACGGGATCTCGTTCCGGGTCGGGCCGAACGGCATGCGGCCGAGCGTCCTGCGCATCACCAGCTTGTTGGCGAGATAGGAGATCGGCAGGTAAACCGCCTGCTCGTGCAGCGTCCGCAGCAGCCACGCATACTCGGCACGCCGCTTCGTGTCGTCAGCTTCGACCAGTACTTCGCTGATCCGGCGGTCGATCTCGGCTTTCATCGGCAGGCCGCGCTGCGCCTGCCAGTCTCCGTGGGAGGGTGTCCGCATCGAGGCCATGAAGGCATGCGGATCGTACGGGGCGCCCCAGGTGTCGCCGAAGATCATGCCGAATTCGCCGGATTTCTGCCGTGCATAGAAGCTGCTCGCTTCCTCGCCGATCAGCCGCACCGCGATGCCCACCCGCGCGAGATCGCCCTGGACCGTTTCGGCGATGGCCTTCTGCAGGGCTTCCGTGCCGATGAAGGCGAGATCGAGGCTGCATGCCTGCCCTTGGCGGGTGCGGACCTTGCCGCCCGCCGGCAAGCTCCAGCCGGCCTCGTCGAGCAACCGCGTGGCCCTGGCCCGGTCGAAGGCGAAGGGCTCCAGCGGCACGTCGGTGTAGGGAAAATTGGGCGCGAACAGGGTTTCGGCGACCGGCTCGCTGTCGAGCAGGATGTTGCGCACCAGCGACGGCCGGTTGACGGCATGCAGGATCGCCCAGCGTACGACGGGATCGGTGGTCGGCCCCCGGCCCGAATTGAGCAGCAGCAGCCGTGAGGCGAGCGGGGGCGAAATCGCCGCCGTGAAGCGTGGGTCCGCTGAGAGACGGCGGAACGCGTCGCTGTCGAGCAGGTCGGTTCCGTAGAGCAGGTCGATCTCGCCGCTCTGCAGCGCCAGCGCCCGCGTGGTCGGATCGGGGACCACCTTGATCACCAGGCGCTCGACCTGGGGCGCATCCCCCCAATAGGCGTTGTTGCGCAGAAACACGTCGCGCTCGCCCCGCACTGTCTCGGCCAGCTTCCAGGGGCCGGTGCCGATCGGGGCGGCAATTCCGGCGGCGGTGTTGCCCCCGGGCGGGATCGCCGCCGGGGAGAGGAACCGCAGCGGCCGCACCAGCGCCAGTTCCAGCAGGGTCGGGTAATAGGGGTTGCGCAACCGCAGGCGGATCGTCATGGCGTCGAGGACATCGAGGCCCTCGATCTGGTTGATCAGGTCCAGCCACTGGTGCCGCGGCCGATTGGCGAGCACGGCATCGACATTGGCCTTCACCGCGGCCGCGTCGAACGCCACCCCATCGGTGAAGCGCACGTTCTCGCGCAGGCGAAAGACGTAGCTGCGGCCATCATCCTCGATGGTCCAGGCGGTTGCCAGACATGGCTCGATCCGCCCGCCTTCGACGTAGCGGACCAGCGGCTCGTAGACCATCGCCTGTGCGAACATCTGGTTGGGCGAATAGAGATGCGGGTTCAGGGGACCGACATTGACTGGCCACGCGACGGAAACCGTTGTCGATCGGGACGCGGTGGCAGAAGCGGGCAGGCAGGCAAGCGCAGCCAGCCCGGCGCTGCTGGCCAGCAAGGAACGGCGAAGCACGGGATGCCTCCACGGAACGAACCGCCGCGCCCCATCGCCGGGATGCCCCCGTGTAAGACGACAACGACGTCAGCGGTGTGACGAATTCTGAAAAAATCCTACCATCACGACGGCGAGAGTGTCCACACGGATATTTGCAGATGCATGCACAATTGCCGCCGACCCTACGTTGATGTGCAGGCGGCATTATTGCTGACTAGGAAATATATGATGCCAGGCCCGACTGCGCCTGGGGGAAGGGAAGGCCAGGAGGTGGGGCCTCCTGGCGCGCTGCTCTTCCTGGGGGGCGTGCGATGACGTCCGCCCTGTTTCCTTATTTCTCCAGAACGTAGGTTCCGGGGGCATCGTGCAGCGGTGGATGCGTGGCGTTGCCCAGCGTGGGCAGGGCTTGTCTGGGTCCCGAGCGCTCGGCGAGCCAGGAGGTCCAGTCCGTCCACCAGGTGCCGTCGTGCTTCGTCGCGCCCTGCAGCCAGGTCGTCGGTGTTGCCGGGGCCGGGGTGGCGTCGTTGGTCCAGTAGTTTCCCTTGCTGCCCGGCGGGTTGATCATGCCGGCGATATGGCCCGAGGACGCCAGGATGAAGCGCACCTTGCTGCCGACCAGTTGCGTGACGCGCCAGGCGGCATCCCAGGGCACGATGTGATCCTTCTCGGCGCCGACCGCGTAGAGATCGAGCGTGATGCGGCCAAGGTCGATCGGCTGGCCCTTGAGCGTGACCTTGCCCGGGACCATCAGGTTGTTCTCCAGGTAGGTGTTGCGCAGGTACCAGCTATGGGCGGCGCGGGTCATGCGGGTGCCGTCGCTGTTCCAGTAGAGCAGGTCGAAGGCTGCCGGCTTCTCGCCCATCAGGTAGTTGTTGACCACGTTCGACCAGATCAGGTCGTTGGAGCGCAGCAGGTTGAACATGTTCGACATGGCGCGGCTGTCGAGGTAGCCGCGTTCCATCATCTGCTGCTCGATCAGCTCGATCGCCGGTTCGTCGATGAACACGGCGGTGTCGCCGACGCGCGTGAAATCCTGCAGCGACACCATCAGGGTCAGCGAGGTGAAGCGCTTGTCCCCCTGTGCCGAGAGCAGGGCAAGCAGGATCGTCATCAGCGTGCCGCCGATGCAGTAGCCCATGGTGTTCAGGGTCTGGCTGCCGGTGATGTCGCGGATGACGTCACTTGCTTCCATCGGGCCGAGGCCGATGTAGTCCTCGATGGTGATGTCTTCCATCGACGCGTCGGGGTTCTTCCACGAGATCATGAAGACCGTGAAGCCCTGCGCGACCAGGAAGCGGACCATGCTGTTCTTCGGCTGCATGTCCATGATGTAGTACTTGTTGATCCAGGGCGGCACGATCAGCAGCGGCACCTGGTGCGCCTGCTCCGTGCTCGGGGTGTACTGGATCAGTTCCATCAGCCGGTTGCGATGGACGACCTTGCCGGGCGTGAGCGCCAGGTTGCGTCCCGGCGCGAAGGCGGTGGCGTCCACCATGCTCAGCCGGCCGGCCCGCAGGTCATCGGCGAGGTTGCGCGTGCCCTCGACCAGGCTCAGCCCGCCGGTCTCCATGATCCGGCGCAGCGCGGCGGGATTGGAGAACAGCATCAAGGTTGGGCTGGCGGCATCGATGAACTGGCGCAGATGGAAGGTTAGCCGCCGGCGCTCGGCTTCGTCGAGGTCGTTGGCCTCGCCCTGTTTCAGCAACCAGTCCGAGGCGAGCAGATAGGCTTCCTTCAGCACGCGGTAAGCGGGATTGAGCTGCCATTCCGGTGCGGCGAAGCGCTTGTCGGTTGGTTTCGGGGCGGCGGGGATCGGGCCGGAGGCCGCTTCCAGCCAGCGCTGTCCCGCTTCGTTCCAGGTGGCGAGAGCCGTTTGCCAGAGCCGCATGTTGAGTTCGGTAACCGATGCGAGCGCCGTCTCCGGGCGTCCCATGCCGCGCAGCCAGACGATGCGCAGCGCGCGTGCGACCTCGCCCCAGTCCACCGGCACGATGTCGCGCAGCGGATTGGCGTTCCATGTCTGGTCGATCGTGCGCAGCAGCGGATCGTTCGAGAGGATGTGGTTGATTTGCTCGATGCCGGTTGAAAGCAACGATTGCAGGGCATCCGGCGTCATCTGCCACCAGGCGCGGGCCGCATCGGGCTGGCCGGGCGGTACCGGGCCCGGAATTGAATCGAGGAAGGATGTCCACAGGCCGAACATGACGTCCGAACCGGGGATATGCGCGGATGGGCCGCCGGCTCTCGCGGGGTCCTGCCTCCCGGGGGCCCGGCCTTCGGGGGGATGCGTGTCGTTGCCCGTCTGCCGTGCTGTCGGCTTCGGC
The DNA here is from genome assembly GCF_937425535.1 of Rhodovastum atsumiense. Lineage (NCBI taxonomy): Bacteria > Pseudomonadati > Pseudomonadota > Alphaproteobacteria > Acetobacterales > Acetobacteraceae > Rhodovastum > Rhodovastum atsumiense. The sequence goes on along the minus strand of NZ_OW485601.1, from coordinate 6,251,713 downwards.
CGACGGTCGTCGGGACCTTGCTCATGCGGCATCGTTGCCTCCCTGTCCGGTTGGTGGCGCCGCCGCGTGACCGCGGCGGCGCAGGCAGGGCTAGTCTGTCATCACGCGGCGCGCCGTTCCAGACACATGGCAATCCCCATGCCTCCGCCGATGCACAGCGTCGCCAGGCCACGTTTTGCATCGCGCCGCCGCATTTCATGCAACAGGGTCGTCAGCACGCGCGCCCCCGAAGCCCCGATGGGATGGCCGAGCGCGATGGCGCCGCCATTGACATTCACCTTGCCGGTGTCCCAGCCGAGCTCCTTGTTCACCGCGCAGGCCTGGGCGGCAAATGCCTCGTTGGCCTCGATGAGATCGAGCGAGCCGACATCCCATCCGGCCTTCTGCAGCGCCTTGCGGCTGGAGGGGATCGGCCCGGTGCCCATGATCGAGGGATCGACGCCCGCGGTCGCCCAGGAGACGATGTGCGCGAGCGGCTCGATGCCGCGCCGGCGCGCTTCCTCGGCGCTCATGACCACGACCGCCGCGGCGCCGTCGTTGATGCCGCTGGCATTGCCCGCGGTGACGGTGCCGTCCTTGCTGAAGGCCGGACGCAGTTTCTGCAGCACCTCGAGCGTGGTTTCGGGCCTGGGGTATTCGTCGGTGTCGACCACCACGTCGCCTTTGCGGCCCTTTACCGTGACCGGGACGATTTCGTCACGGAAGCGGCCGGCCTTGATCGCCTCGTCGGCCTTGCGCTGGCTGTCGGCGGCGAACTGGTCCTGCTCGGCGCGGGTGAGCTGGTACTTGGTGGCGACGTTCTCGGCGGTCGTGCCCATGTGGTAGCCTTGGAAGGCATCGAACAGGCCGTCCTTCAGCATCGTGTCCATCAGGGCGAGGTCACCCATCTTGGTGCCGACGCGCATCTGTGCGCAATGCGGCGCCTGGGTCATGCTCTCCTGGCCGCCGGCGACGATGATGCTGGCATCACCGGTGGCGATCTGCTGGGCGGCGAGGGCAACCGCGCGCAGGCCGGAGCCGCAGAGCTGGTTGATGCCGAAGGCGGTGCGCTCGACGGGGATGCCCGCGGCGACCGAAGCCTGGCGGGCCGGGTTCTGGCCCGCCCCCGCGGCGAGGATCTGGCCGAGGATGACCTCGTCCACTTCACCGGGATGGATGCCGGCGCGTTCGATGGCGGCCTTCACGGCGATGCTGCCGAGCGCATGGGCAGGAAGGGTGGCGAAGGCGCCGTTGAAGCTGCCGACCGGGGTGCGGGCGGCGGAGGCGATGACGATGTCGGTCATGGATCGTTTCCCAAAGCTCGCAACAGGGATCAGCCAAAGTTACATGGTCGCGGTGACCGGGCTCAGTACATGTGCTGGCCGCCGTTGATGGAGAGGGTGGAGCCGGTGATGAAATCGGATTCATCGGACGTGAGGAACACGACGCCACGGGCGATGTCCTCGGCCCGGCCGAGCCGTCCCACCGGAATGCGGCCGATGATCTTCTGCAGCACTTCCTCCGGCACCGCGCGCACCATGTCGGTGTCAACATAGCCCGGGGCAATGGCATTGACGGTGATGTTGTAGCGCGCGCCTTCCTGCGCCAGCGCCTTGGTGAAGCCGTGGATGCCGGATTTCGCCGCGGCGTAGTTGACCTGGCCGTACTGCCCCGCCTGGCCGTTCACCGAGCCGATATTGACGATGCGACCGAACTTGCCGGCGCGCATGCCGTCCCAGGTCAGCTTGGACAGGTTGAAGCAGGAGCCGAGATTGGTGTCGATCACCGCGTCCCAGGCGTCGCGCGAGAGCTTGTTCATGGTGGCGTCACGGGTGATGCCGGCATTGTTGACCAGGATCTCGATCCGGCCGACTTCGGCTTCGATCTGCTTGACCGCCGCGGCGCATTGCTCGTAATCGGCGACGTCGAACTTGTAGCAGCGAATGCCGGTCTGCTCGGTGAAGGCCTGGGCCGCAGCGTCGTTGCCGGCGTAGCTGGCCACCACCGTGCGGCCGGCCCGCTGCAGGTGTTCGCTGATCGCAGCGCCAATGCCGCGCTGGCCGCCCGTCACCAATGCTACCCGTGCCATCTTACTTCTTTCCTTCCTCACTTCGACACCGCATGGAATGGCGGTGCCCCTTACGGATCGTTACTTATTTTGGAGCTTGACATGCATCCCGATCTGGCCGGGCAGGCCCCCTGCCAGGACGCCGGATGCCGTCGTCGCGGCGCCATGCATCGCAGCTTCTTCCATTTTGTAAAGGGATCGGTACATCAACCGAGCGAAATATCCCTCGATCATCATGCTTCCCCCGACCGGAAAACTGCGCTGGCTACCAAAGGTAGAATATTCCTGGTTAAATACAAGCAATAGAAATCCAGGAACCGGCATCCCGGGGCAATCTTGTGCCGGTTCGGGGATGATCCGGACCCTGCGGGGAGATGGCCTGCCACCGGCGTCACGCCGCCGGACCGGTCCCATGCGCACGGGCATGCAGGTCGGCGTTCACAAGATGGCGATCGCGCGGGGCGGCCGGGTGGTCCGACTGACTGAGCAAGTGCAGCATGCCGACGCCGTGGCATCCGATGGCGACGGCTATTGCCTGGTTTCCCCCTCGTCATTGGTTCCGGCATGCTGTTCCTGTAGCGGCCGGGATCCCTCCCGGCCGCCGTTGCGGATGCAGGCGGATCAGCCGAAGCGCGACAGCGCGTCCGCCCAGCCTTTCTGCAGTTGCTCGAAGGCCCGCTGCTGTGCCGTGCGCATGTCCTGCCAGGCGGCTTCCTGGGCCTGCCGTGCCTGCGCCAGCAGCCGGCTGGCCTGTTCGACGTTGTCGCGCATGGTCTGCACCGCGCGCTCGTAATTGGTGCGGGCTTCCGCCCCCATTTTTTCATAGGAGGCGCGGGCATCCGAGCCCGCCTGGGTCAGGCGCTCCTGGTACTCCTTGATCTGTCCCTGCCAGACCGCGATCTGGCCTTCCAGTTGCTGGGCGAATTCCTGTTGCAGCGTCATGGTCCGTTTGCTCCCTTGTTTGCGCTGAGGTCAGCGTCGTTTCGGCAGGTAGAGATCGGTGATGGTGCCCTCGAAGGCTTCCGCCGCCATGGCCACCGTCTCCGACAGGGTCGGGTGCGGATGGATGGTCAGGCCGATATCCTCGGCATCCGCTCCCATTTCGATCGCCAGCGCCGCTTCGGCGATCAGTTCACCGGCATTGGGGCCGACGATCCCGCAGCCGATGACGCGGTGCGTGGCTTCGTCGAACAGCAGCTTGGTCATGCCCTCGTCGCGGCCGAGCGAAAGTGACCGCCCGCTCGCCGCCCAGGGAAACACGCCCTTGCCGTATGGGATGCCCTTCGCCTTGCATTCGGTTTCGGTCAGGCCGGCCCAGGCGATTTCGGGATCGGTATAGGCGACCGAGGGAATCACCTTGGCGTCGAAATGGCTGTTCCGGCCGGCGGCGGCCTCGGCAGCGACCCGGCCTTCATGCGTCGCCTTGTGGGCGAGCATGGGCTGGCCGACGATGTCACCGATGGCAAAGATGTGCGGCACGTTGGTGCGCATCTGCCGGTCCACCGGCACGAAGCCGCGCTCGTCCACCGCCACGCCCGCGGCCTCGGCGGCGATGCCGCGCCCGTTCGGGCGGCGGCCGACCGCGACCAGGATGCGGTCGAAGCTGGCGGAGGGTGGGGCCTTGGCGCCTTCGAAATGCGCCACCAGCCCGTCCGGCGTCGGCTCCACCTTCGTCACCCTGGTCTTCAGGTGGATCGCCTCGTAGCGCTTCTCCAGGCGCTTGCCGAGCGGGGTGACGAGGTCGCGGTCGGCGCCGGGGATCAGCTGGTCCATCAGTTCCACGACCGTCACCGCGCTGCCGAGCGCGTGGTACACCGTCGCCATTTCCAGCCCGATGATGCCGCCGCCGATCACCAGCAGGCGCTTCGGCACGTCCTGCAGATCCAGCGCGCCGGTGCTGTCGATGACCCGGGGATCGTCATGCGGGATGAAGGGCAGGGTCACCGGCTCCGATCCCGCGGCGATGATGGCGCTGTCGAAGGAGACGGTGACCGGCGTGGTGTCGCCGCCGTTCACCGTGACCTGGTTCGGCGCGGTGAATTTGCCGGTGCCGCTGACCACGCTGACCTTGCGCTGCTTCGCCAGTCCCGCCAGGCCGCCGGTCAGGCGCTTCACCACGCCGTCCTTCCAGTCGCGCAGCCGGTCGAGGTCGATCTCCGGCCGGCCGAAGCGCAGGCCGGCATGGCCCATCTCCTGGGTTTCCTCGATGACCTTGGCCGCATGCAGCAGCGCCTTGGACGGGATGCAGCCGACATTGAGGCAGACGCCGCCGAGCGAGGACCAGCGTTCGACCAGCACGACCTTGCGGCCGAGATCGGCGGCACGGAAGGCGGCGGTGTAGCCCCCCGGTCCGGCGCCGAGCACCAGCACCTCGGCATGGTGGTCGCCCTTCGCCGCTGCCACGGCCGGCTTCGGGGCCGGGGCCGCCGCTTCCTCGCTGTCGAGTAAGGCGATCACGCTGCCTTGCGACACACGGTCGCCGACCTTGACCCGCACCTCGCCGATCGTGCCCGCCCGTGGCGCCGGCACGTCCATGGTGGCCTTGTCGGATTCCAGCGTGATCAGCGGATCCTCCGCCTTCACCTGGGCGCCCGGTGCGATGTGCACCTCGATGACCGGCACGTCCTTGAAGTCGCCGATATCCGGGACCGTGATTTCCACCGTCATCCTCGCGTCGCTCCCTCCTGAAGCATTGGCTGCATCACAGCACCAGGCGCCTGACATCCTCGAGCGAGTTGCAGAGATGGCGGGCGAAGCGGGCCGCCAGTGCCCCGTCGATGACGCGGTGGTCGTAGGAGACGAACAGCGGCAGCATCAGTCGCGGCAGGAAGGCGGTGCCGTCCCAGACCGGGGCCATGCGCGACCGCACCACGCCCAGGATCGCCACTTCCGGCGCGTTGACGATCGGCGTGAAGGTGGTGCCGCCGATGCCGCCGAGGCTGGAGATGGTGAAGCAGCCTCCCTGCATGTCGGCGGCACTCAGCTTGCCTTCACGGGCCTTCTTCGAGGTCGTGCCAAGATCCTGGCTGAGTTCGATGATGCCCTTGCGGTCGACATCCCGGATCACCGGGACCACCAGCCCCTCCGGCGTGTCCACGGCGACGCCGATATGGGTGTAGCGCTTGAGGATCAGGCTGGCCTTGTCCGGGCCGAGCGAGGCATTCACTTCGGGGAAGGCCCGCAGTGCCGCGGCACTCGCCTTGAGCAGGAAGGCAAGCAGGGTGACGCGGTAGCCCTTCTCCTTGCCGGCGGCATCGAGTTCCTTGCGGTAGGCGTCGATCTCGGTGATGTCCGCCTCGTCGCCATGGGTGACGTGCGGCACGTTGAGCCAGGAGCGGTGCAGATGCGGACCCGAGAGCCGCTTGATGCGCGACAGCGGCACTGTCTCGATCGGCCCGAATTTGGCGAAATCCACCGCCGGTATCTCGGGAATTCCGGTGCCGGCGGCCGCCGGTGCGGCGCCGGGCGCGTCTGCCGGCCCGCGCAGGAAGGCCTTGACGTCCTCGGCGGTGACGCGGCCCTTTTCGCCGGAGCCACGCAATTGAGCCAGGTCGACGCCGAGCTCGCGCGCGAGCCGGCGTACCGACGGGCTGGCATGCACGCCGGTGAAGTCACGTTCCACCTGCGCCTGTGGCTGCACCGATGCCGGCGTAAGCGCGGTTGGTGCCCCCGGCTGTGGCGCGGGCGGCGGCGCGGCGGGCCTCGGGGCGGGCTCCTGCAGGTCGATCACCGAGGGTGGCGGTGTCACCGGCGCTTCCCCCGGCGCGTCCTCGCCGCGCAGCCGCACGATCGGGCTGCCCTCGCTGACGCGGTCGCCTGCCTTGATCAGCACCGCCTCCACGGTGCCGGACATGGTCGAGGGCACGTCCATCGTCGCCTTGTCGGATTCCAGCGTGACCAGCGGGTCATCGACATTGACCTGGGCGCCGGGCTGGACGTGCACCTCGATGATGGGCACGTTCTTGAAGTCGCCGATATCGGGGACCTTGATCTCGTTGATGGCCAGCATCCTGGCGTCGCTCCCTGTTGCGTCGATCGTCGGGCCGCGCGGGCGGCGTTCAGACGGTCGCGGGGTTGGGCTTGTCGGGGTCCAGGCCGTATTTGCGGATCGCCTCGGCGGCGCGTTCGACCGGGATCGCGCCGTCCTGCGCCAGGACCCGCAGCGCGGCGAGCGTCACCCAGCGACGGTCCACCTCGAAGAAGTCGCGCAGGGCCCGGCGATAATCGGACCGGCCGAAGCCGTCGGTGCCGAGCACGTGATAGCGGCGCGGCACATGGGCGCGGATCTGGTCGGCGAACATCCGCACATAGTCCGTCGCGGCCACCACCGGCCCGTCATGGCCGTCGAGGCAGGATTGCACATGGCTGCGGCGTGGCGGCGCGTCCGGGTGCAGCAGGTTCCAGCGCTCGACATCGACCGCCTCGCGGGCGACTTCCGTGAAGCTGGGCACGCTCCAGATGTCGGCGACCACGCCCCAGTCCTCGGCCAGCATGTCGGCCGCCGCGATCACCTCGCGCAGGATGGCGCCGCTGCCCAGAAGCTGCACCCGCGGCCCCTGGCCCTCGGCGGCGCGGAACAGGTACATCCCCTTGACGATGTCCGGCGCCGCGCCCTCGGGCATCGCCGGGTGCTCGTAATTCTCGTTCAGCGTGGTGATGTAGTAATAGACGTCGTCCTGCTCGGCGACCATGCGACGCAGCCCGTCCTGCACGATCACCGCGACCTCGTAGGCGAAGGTCGGGTCGTAGGAGACGCAGTTCGGGATCACCGCCGAGAACACATGGCTGTGCCCGTCCTCGTGCTGCAGCCCTTCGCCGTTCAGCGTGGTCCGCCCGGAGGTGCCGCCGATCAGGAAGCCGCGGCAGCGCATGTCACCCGCCGCCCAGGCGAGGTCGCCGACGCGCTGGAAGCCGAACATCGAATAGTAGATGTAAAACGGGATCATCTGCGTGTCGGAAACGCTGTAGGAGGTCGCCGCCGCGATCCAGGACGACATGGCGCCGGCCTCGTTGATCCCTTCCTGCAGGATCTGCCCGCTGGTGTCCTCCTTGTAGAACATCAGCTGGTTGGCATCCTCCGGCCGGTACAGCTGGCCCACCTGGCTGAAGATGCCGAACTGGCGGAACATCCCCTCCATGCCGAAGGTGCGGCTTTCGTCGGGCACGATCGGCACGATGCGCCGGCCAATCTTCTTGTCGCGCAGCAGCGTGTTGAGCACCCGGACGAAGGCCATGGTGGTGGAGATCTGCCGCCCTTCGGTCGCCTTCAATTGTCCCTCGAAGGCCGCAAGGTCCGGTACCGGGCAGGGCTGCGAGACGGTCCGGCGCCGCGCCGGCAGAGCCCCCCCGAGCGCCTGCCGATGCTCGCGCAGATACGCCATCTCCCGGCTGCCTTCCTCGAAGCGCAGGAACGGGATCTCCTTCAGCTGGTCATCGGTCAGCGGCAGGCCGAAGCGGTCGCGGAATTCCTTGAGATGGGTCTCGCCCATCTTCTTCTGCTGGTGGGTGATGTTCTGGCCTTCGCCGGCCTCGCCCATGCCGTAGCCCTTGATGGTCTTGGCGAGGATCACGGTGGGCTGGCCGCGATGCGCCGCCGCCGCCGCATAGGCCGCATAGACTTTCTGCGGGTCGTGGCCGCCGCGGGTCAGCGCCCAGATCCGCTCGTCGCTCCAGTCGGCGACCATGGCCTTGAGCTCGGGATACTTGCCAAAGAAATGCTCGCGCACATAGGCGCCGTTCTTCGACTTGAAGTCCTGGTATTCGCCATCGACCGCCTCTTCCATCCGCCGCAGCAGGATGCCGGAGGTGTCGCGGGCGATCAGCTCGTCCCAGCCGCCGCCCCAGATCACCTTGATGACGTTCCAGCCGGCGCCGCGGAAGATTCCTTCCAGTTCCTGGATGATCTTGCCGTTGCCGCGCACCGGCCCGTCCAGGCGCTGCAGGTTGCAGTTGATGACGAAGATCAGGTTGTCGAGCTTCTCCCGCCCGCCCAGCGAGATCGCGCCCAGGCTTTCCGGTTCGTCGGTCTCGCCGTCGCCGAGGAAGGCCCAGACCTTGCGCCCCTCGGTCGCGGCGAGGCCGCGGCCGTGCAGGTATTTCAGGAAACGCGCCTGGTAGATCGCCATCAGCGGGCCGAGGCCCATCGACACCGTCGGGAAATTCCAGAAATCCGGCATCAGCCAGGGATGCGGGTAGGAGCTGAGCCCGCCGCCGCCGACTTCCTGGCGGAAGCGCAGCAATTGCGCCTCGTTCAGCCGGCCTTCGACGAAGGCGCGGGCGTAGATGCCCGGCGAGCTGTGGCCCTGGATATAGACCAGGTCGCCGCCCTGGCGGTCGGTAGGGGCGCGCCAGAAATGCATGAACCCGACATCGTACAATGTCGCGGCCGATTGGAAGCTGGCGATGTGCCCGCCCAGTTCGGAGCTTTCCTTGTTGGCGCGCAGAACAATCGCGAGGGCGTTCCAACGGATATAGGAGCGGATGCGATGTTCGATGGCGCGGTCGCCGGGATGGCGCGCTTCCTGGTCGGGGGGAATGGTGTTCAGGTACGGCGTATTGGCCGAGTACGGCACCGGGGTGCCGCGCCGCCGCGCCCGGACGAGCAGTTCGTCGAGCAGGAAGGCCGCGCGATCCTGGCCCTCGACCTCGATCACTCCCTCAAGGGACTCCAGCCACTCCCGTGTCTCGGTGGGATCGGCATCCCGCAGGCTGCTCATTCCGCGTTTCCCCTGTTCTTATCTGGATCAATATCATTTCGACAGCGTTCGGCACGCGTCTTTGGCGTACGCTGCTAGGGCAACACGCCACGGGTGTGCGCGGTAGGCCGCAATTTCTCACATCGCCGCGATACTGTTCGGCACTTGTTGCGTGGCCCGACAGGATGCGCATTCCCGATGGAATGCGCCGCCGCCTTCCGCGCGAACGGTCGCATTCCTGTGGCGGGCGATGTCGCGGCTTCGTGACAGGGGCGGGCGGCGTTCAGCCGCCGAGTGCCGCCACCATCGCGGTGAGCAGGCCGAGCACCAGATTGATGGTCACCAGCCGGCGGATCCACTGCACCGCGCCGCCGGCCCGGCGCAGGTCGCGTCCTGCCATGGCGGCGCGCATCCGCGCCCAGGGTCCGGCCACGATCCCCAGGAAGATCAGGGACATGGCCAGTCCCGTGCCGGTCATCAGGCGGACATGCCAGGGCAGGGGGGTGGGGCCACCATGGAGAAGGTGGATCATTGACAACCCGGTCGCGCCGAGGATCGGCATCGCGTACCAGACGATCCGGAAGAACCGGCGGAACACCTGTTCATGCAATTCCAGGCGCAGCGCCCCTTCCAGGAAGGCCATGCCGGGACGCAGCACCACAAGGGCGAAGAACATGCCGCCGACCCAGACGATGGCTGCCAGCAGATGCACTGCCAGCAGCACCCCGCCCAGGGTCATGCCAGCACGGACTCGATCTCGGCCAGCAGGGCCCGCAGTTCCTGGGCCGCGGTGGAGCGCGGCTCGGTTTCGGTGATGCCGAGCCCTTGCGCGAAGGCGCCGGCGAAGCCGGTGCGGTTGCCCAGCGTGGCCGAGAGCACCGGCCAGCCGTTGCGGGCGATTTCCGCCTCCGCCCCGGCGCGCAGCTTGCCGCTGGCCGGGGCGCGGTTGAGCACCAGCCGGGCATGGCGCTTTTCCTCCGCCACCAGGCGCAGCGTGCCGGTGGCGGCCCACAGGTCGGGCGGGCTTGGCTGCACCGGCACCAGCACCAGCGTGGCATTGCGCACCGCCAGCCGTGCGTCGGTGTCGATCTGCGGCGGGCTGTCGACGATCAGCAGGTCGAAGGAGCGGTGCATGCGATCCAGCTCGCCGCCCAGCCGCCAGCCGGAAATATCGGAAAATCCCACCGCGGGCAGGGGGGATTTGTGTTCGACCCGCAGCGCATGCCAGCGCGCGAGGCTGCGTTGCGGGTCGATGTCGAGCAGGCCGACACGGCGCGTGGGGGCCAGCGCGGCGGCCAGCTGGGCCGCCAGCATTGTCTTGCCCGCCCCGCCTTTTTGCTGCGCGACCGTGATGACCACCGCCATGGATTCTGCTCCGCTGCGCTGCGGCAGGTATTAACCTGCCGCGCGGTACGATGCTACCGGGGGACGGATCAGAGCATCCGGCGCAGCGTGTCGTCCTTCAGCAGGTAATGGTGGCCGAGCGCCGCCGCCGCGTGCAGGCCGATCAGGGCGAGCAGGGCGTACTGCATGATGTCGCCGTGCAGCAGCTTCATCGCCTCGTTGATCGCCGGCCAGTCGCCGGTCAGCGAGGGGATCTGGTAGCCGAAGAAATCGCTGGCCCGGCCGCGGGAGGCGCGGCGCAGATAGCCGGTGATCGGCAGCAGCAGCGTCGCCGTCAGCAGCAGGTAATGCATGCTCTTGCGCAGCAATTCGCCGATGAACGGACCCGTCACCTGCGGCGGGCGCGGGCGGATCAGCAGGCGCAGCACCGTCAGGCCCAGGATCAGCAGCCCAAAGGAGGTGTGCAGGTTCATGGCGGCGGCGTTGAGCGGGTTGTCGCGGCCCGCTAACTCATGCACCCAGTAGGTCAGGAACATGCCCGCCATCAGCAGGACGGTGATCCAGTGATACGTCCTCGCCGTGAATGAGTAGCGGGGGATGCGAATGCTCGCCGTGGTCGTGCTCATGCCTGGGGATCCATTGCATGCGGGTGGGGCAAGCTTGCGTTACCGATGCAACGATGGCAGGTCAACCACAACGGTGGCCGGTCTCAGGGGCGCGGGCCGGCTCAGGGCAGGGTTGTCACGGTTCCGCCGGTGGCCGGCAGCTCAGTGAACAGCACGATGCCAAGCAGGTGGGTGATGCGGCCGTCGCCCCCGGCCAGCGGCATCAACAGCCGCTCGAACAGGACGCAGGGTCCTTCGTCCATGGCATAGCGGGCATAGTCGTAGGACGGGACGCGGTTGACCACGCAGCGACGATAGGCGGCATCCAGCGGGCCCAGCACGTTCGGCTCCGCGCCGTCCACGCTCTCGCCCGCCAGGGAGCGCCCGAGCCGCTCGGCCAGGTCCCGGCCGAAATGGACATAGCGGAAACCAAAGGCGACGCTGTCCCCCGGCACGGAGGATTGTTCCGACACGGACACGACGAAGGCGCTCGCGGGCAGTCCCGCCATGTCCGCAAGCACGACATCGGCATGTGGCAGCAGTTGCGGCGGGTGGCGCAACCCCTTCCATCGCTCGTAGGCCCGCCGCAGCGCGGCCGAGCGGAGGCGGTCGCGGAACCGGTCGACGCCCCCGCCCTGCGCATCCTCCGGCGAGGGCACGCGCCCGAGCGCCTCCAGCACGAGGCCGGCGAGCTGCCGCCCGGTAAAGGGCTTGCACAGCGTCCGCTCGCCGATGGGGGGATCGGCGGTCGTCACGGCGGTCAGGACCACCATCGGCGGATGCTGTGGCGTCTCGCGCAGATGGTCGGCCAGGCGGAGCTTGTCCGCGGTTGCCATCGCCGCCTCGGCCACCACCAGGTCGATCCGGCCGGTGGTGAGCATCATCGCCATGGCGGCTTCGGCATTGCCCGCTTCCAGCACCGCATAGCCCAGTGCGCGCAGCATGCCGGCGATCACGCGACGCACCCCGTCATCGGCATCGGCCACCAGCACGGTCGCGTTGCCGTGCAGGCGCCGGTCATCATGTTCCTTAAATGTAACGTTCTGGTCGGGCTCCACCTGCGCCCGCTTCAGGCACAGCGTGATGGTGGTGCCCGCGCCGGGGGCGGTGTCGATGCGCAGCGTGCCACCTGACTGCCGGGCGAATTCATGCGCCGAGGCCAGCCCCAGCCCGGTGCCCTTGCCGCGCGGCTTGGTGGTGAAGAACGGCTCGATGGCGCGAGCGCATACGTCTGAAGTCATGCCGCCGCCGGTATCGGCGACGGCGATCACCACGTAGTCGCCCGCCGGCAGCTCGACCGGGGCGGCGGCGGCGGGCAGGTTGCGCAGCGTGACCGTCATGGTCCCGCCGTCCGGCATCGCGTCACGTGCATTGGCCGCCAGGTTCAGCAGCACCGCCTCCAGCCGCACCGGGTCGGCGATCACCGCCCAGAGGTCGGAGGCCAGTTCGAACTGGCACCGCACCTGCCGCCCGACGGTCAGCAGCACCATGTCCTCCATCGCGCGCACGAGCTGCGCCACGTCGACCACGACCGGGCTGAGTTCGGCCTTGCGCGCGAAGGCCAGCAACTGGCGCACCAGCGCGACCCCGCGGTTCGCCGCCCTGGTGCCACGGTCGAGGCAGGTCAATTGCTCCGGCTCGTACAGCCGGGTGCGCAGCAGGTCGTGGTTGCCGAGGATGGCGGCGAGCACGTTGTTGAAGTCGTGCGCCACCTGGCCGACCATCTGCCCGAGCGCCTCCAGCTTCTGCGTCTGCAGCAGCATCTCCTGCGTCGCCTCGCGCCGGGCGATCTCGGCCTGCAGCTCGCGCGCGATCCCGGCCAGTGCCTCGGTGCGTTCGATGACGCGGCGTTCCAGCTCGGCATTGATCTCCCGCAGCGCCATCTCGGCGCGCCTGCGGTCGGTCACGTCGCTGAAGAAGGCGGCGAAACGGCCCGGCCCGCTGCGGAAGGCACGCACCTGGTAGGCCCGGTCAAGCCGTGGCAGCACGCGCTCGACGGTGATTGGCTGGCCGGTGGCGACCACGTGGGCGTAGGTCTGGATCCAGGCCGCCTCGATGTCCGGCACCACCTCGCGGCCGAGCTGGCCGATGATATCGGTTAGATTCCGGTCGACCAGCCGCGCGAACCCCTCGTTGGCCTCGAGATAGCGGATGTCGACGGCCTTCTGTTGCGAGTCGTAAATCATCTCGCCGAGGCAGAAGCCTTCGAACATGCGGGCGAACAGCGCCCGCCAGTACGCTTCGCCGCGCAACGCCTCGCCGCGCAACGCCTCGCCGCGCATCGGCGTGTCCTGCTCCCCGGCCGGATTGGCGTCCCCGTTGGCCGCCGCCTGCGGCTGCCACCACACCAGGGTCATGGTCCGGTCATCGGTGCGATCGGGCCGGGTGATGCAGGCACGCGCCGGCAGCTTCCTGCCATCCCGGCACAGGAATTCCTTGTCGTAAGGCCGACAGGCCCCGTCCCGCATGGCTTCGTTCAGGGCGGCCGCGTCGGCGCCGGCCCAGGCGGGAGGCGTCAAGGTGTCGCAGCGCAGCCGGCCGCTTCGCACCTCGTCCTGCGACAGGCCCAGCCGGGTCAGGAAAGCAGCATTGGCGTCTGTGATCCGGCCCTCGGCATCGGCATGCACCACGCCGACGGCGGCCGACATTGAACGGCCATCCTGGGCGATGCCCGGTTGCTCCCAGCCGGAGGGACCCGGCATCGCGGGCCTGACCGGCTGATCAGCGGACCCGGGAGCGAACATTTCTGAACTGCGCTATATTTCTTCCCAGCTTCGATCCTCTGACAAACCGCCGTTATGGTCAACAGTTTGCCAATCAAGGCGGCATCATCCCGCGAAAGATCCGGATCCGTTGCCCCGCTCACATGGCCGCAGGATCCGGCCTTCCCCCTCGCGGCACCGCCACTGCTCTGGCACCATCCACGCATGCCTTTCCATCCAACCGCCTTCACCCCGCTTGACCTGCTGACCCCCGCCGAGACGGCGGCGGCCGACCGTGCCGCCGTGGCGCTCGGCCGCCCCGTGGCCTGGCTGATGGAGAATGCCGGGCGGGCGGTGGCACGGGCGGTGCGGGCCCGGCTGCGGCCCTGCCGCACCCTGGTGCTGTGCGGGCCGGGCAACAATGGCGGCGACGGCTATGTGGCAGCCCGTTATCTCGCCGCGGCTGGCTGGCCGGTCGGGGTCGCGGCGCTGGCCCCGGCCAAGGGCGAGGCCGCCGCGGCCGCCGCGCGCTGGCGTGGTCCCGTCACCGCCTTCACCGCCGCGGAGGCCGCGCGGGCCGAACTGGTGATCGATGCCGTGTTCGGCGCCGGGCTGGCACGTCCGCTCGATCCGGCCGTGGCGGAGGTGCTGCGCGCGGCACGCCGGCTGGTCGCGGTGGATGTTCCGAGCGGGCTCGACGGCGCCACCGGGACGGTGCGCGGCTTCGCGCCCCAGGCCGTGCTGACGGTGACGTTCTTCCGGCTCAAGCCCGGCCATCTGCTGCTGCCCGGCCGCGCCCTGTGCGGGGAAACGGTGCTGGCCGATATCGGTCTGCCGGCGGCAGCGCTGGCCGCCGCCCCGCCGCGCGCCTTCCGCAATGCGCCGGGGCTGTGGACCGTCCCCTCGTCCGGCGCGGAAGATCATAAGTACAGTCGCGGCCATGTCACCGTGCTGGGCGGCGCCGTCATGACCGGGGCCGCCCGGCTGGCGGCCGCCGCGGCGCGCCGGGCCGGCGCCGGCATGGTGACGATCGCCGCCACCGGCAGCGCCGCCGTCTATCGCGCCGGCGAGCCGGGTCTCATCGTCGATGAACGGCCCCTGGCCACGTTGCTGCAGGACAGCCGTCGCACCGCCTGGGTCTGCGGCCCTGGCCTGGGCGCCGAAACCGCCCGGAGCCTGTTGCCGGCGTTGCTTCCCACCGGGCGCCAGGTGGTGGTCGACGCCGATGCCCTGACCATCTGCGCCGGCCAGCCCGAGCACCTGCGGGGGGCCTCGGTGCTGACGCCGCATGCCGGCGAGTTCGCCCGCGTCTTCGGCCCGCCGGGCGAGGACCGCCCGGCGGCGGTACGCGCGGCGGCGGCCCGCACCGGGGCGGTGGTGCTGCTGAAAGGGGCGGATACCCTGGTTGCCGCCCCGGACGGCCGGGTCGCGATCAACGACAATGCGCCCCCCTGGCTCGCCACCGCCGGGGCGGGTGACGTGCTCGCCGGCATCATCGCCGCCTTGCTGGCGCAGGGCATGCCGGCCTGGGAGGCGACCTGCGCCGCCGCCTGGGCGCATGGGCGGGCCGCTGCCCTGGCCGGCCCGGGCCTGATCGCCGAGGACCTTGCCCCGCTGCTGCCCCGCGCCCTCGCCGAGGCCCGCGGGGGTGGATAAAGCGCGACCGTGACGGGGAACTGCCTGTATGATCCCCGGCGGATCGATGACCAGCATGGGACCACCGCCGGTGAAGGCCGGCGCACTGCTTCCACCGCCGCGCGGGGGTGGGGCTGAGGGGCGGAGGAAATGAACGCACCGGTTGCAACCGCCGTTCCGGCGCAAACCGCCGAGCGGCGTCTCGAATTGCTTCGGCAGATCGAGCGCAAGCTGCTGTGGCTGTCCGCCTGGACCATCCACAACGCCAATCACCTGCGGCCCAATCGGGACGGGTTGAAGGTGGGCGGCCACCAGGCTTCCTGTGCCTCGGTGATCTCGATCATGACCGCCCTGTATTTCGAGATCCTGCACCCGCAGGACCGGGTGGCGGTGAAGCCGCATGCGGGCCCGGTGTTCCATGCCGTCAACGCCCTGTTCGGGCGGCAGACCCGCGAGAAGATGGAACGGCTGCGCCAGCTCGGCGGCGCGCAATCCTATCCCAGCCGCACCAAGGACGGTCCCGAAGTGGATTTCTCGACCGGCTCGGTCGGGCTCGGGGTGGCGATGACCAGCTTCGCTTCGCTGGTGGCCGATTACGTGCGCCTGCACGAACTCGCCCCGGAGGGCCCGCCGCCCGGCCGCTATATCGCCATCGCCGGCGATGCCGAGCTCGACGAGGGCAATATCTACGAGGCGTTGCTGGAAGGCTGGAAGCACGGCATCAGCAATGTCTGGTGGATCGTCGACTACAACCGCCAGAGCCTGGATTCGGTGGTGCCCGACCGCCTGTTCGGCCGCATCGAGGGCCTGTTCCGCGACATGGGCTGGAACGTGGTCACGATGAAATACGGCCGCAAGCTGCAGGCCGCCTTCGCCTGCGAGGGCGGCGAGGAGCTGCGGCACTGGATCGACGACTGCCCCAACAGCCTCTATTCGGCGCTGACCTTCCAGGGCGGTGCCGCGTGGCGCCAGGCGCTGCTGACCGATCTGGGGCGCTCGCGCGGGGTGCGCGCCATCATCGACCCGCTGACCGATGACGAGCTGGCGGCGCTGATGACCAATCTCGGCGGCCATGACGTCGAGTACATCATCGAGACGCTGCGTGCCGCCGAGGCCACCGACCAGCCGACCTGCTTCATCGCCTATACGATCAAGGGCCGTGGTCTGCCCTTCGCCGGCCACAAGGACAACCATGCCGGCCTGATGACCCGGGAGCAGATGGACGTTTTCCAGGCGGCCATGCAGATCCGGCCGGGCCATGAATGGGACCTCTTCGAGGGGCTGGAGGCCAACGAGGAGGAGCTGCGCGACTTCATCGCCTCGGTGCCCTTCGCGACGCCGCTGACCCCGTCCGGGCGGGTGCTCTCCGCGCCGGTGGTGGCGGTGCCGGAGACGCTGCCGCAGCCGAAGCTGGTGGGGCGGAAGCTGTCCACCCAGGCCGGCTTCGGCGACATCCTGGCCGAGATCGGGCGCGGGCAGGGGGCGTTACGCGACCTCGCCCGGCACATCGTCACCACCAGCCCGGACGTGACGGTGTCCACCAATCTCGGCCCCTGGGTGAACCGGCGCGGCATCTTCGACCGGCATACCCGCAACGATGTGTTCCGCGACGCCAAGCTGGCCAGCGCGCAGCGCTGGGGCATGGCGCCGGCGGGCCAGCACATCGAGCTGGGCATCGCCGAGCAGAACCTGTTCCTGTTGCTGGGGGCGGCGGGGCTGTCGCACAGCCTGAACGGTGGGCGGCTGCTGCCGGTGGGCACGGTCTATGACCCCTTCGTCAATCGCGGCCTCGATGCGCTGATCTATGCCTGCTACCAGGACGCGCGCTTCCTGCTGGTTTCCACCCCGTCCGGCCTGTCGCTCGCGCCCGAGGGCGGGCAGCACCAGAGCATCAACACGCCGCTGATCGGCATGGCCGCCGACCGGCTGGCCGCGTACGAACCCACCCATGTGGACGAGCTGGCGATCCTGCTGCGCCATGCCTTTGCGCACATGCAGGATCCGCAGGGCTCGGCGGTGTGGCTGCGCCTGTCCACCCGTTCGATCGAGCAGCCCGAGCGCAGCCTCGATCCCGCCGCGGTGATCGCGGGCGGGCACTGGGCGGTGCCGCCGCGTCCGGGGGCACGGATCGCGCTGGCCTATCAGGGGCCGGTCGCGCCCGAGGCCGAGGCGGCCTTCGCGGTGCTGCGCGAGGAGGAGCCCGGGGCCGGGCTGCTCGCCGTCACCAGTGCCGACCGGCTGCATGCCGGCTGGCTCGCCGCGGCGCGGGCCCGGCGGGCGGGCGAGCGGGGTGCCACCAGCCATGTTGAGCGCCTGCTGGCGCCGCTCGCGCCGGGGGCGGCGCTGGTGACGGTGCTGGACGGGCATCCGGCCAGCCATGCCTGGCTCGGCGCGGTGAGGGGGCAACGTGTGGTGCCTCTCGGCACCGACCGCTTCGGCCAGAGCGGCGACATCCCCGACCTGTATCGCGAGTACGGCCTGGACGAGGATGCCATCCTGGATGCCTGCGCCCAGGCACTGCTGGGCTGACCGGCCAGGCGAATCCTGTTCTACCCTGGCGGGAGGATGGCACGGAAGGGCGGCACGGAGTGACGGAACGATCGAATACGGAAACGATGGCGGGGCGCGACGACGCCGAGTCCTCCGCCAGGCCCGGACGCCCCATCCATATCTCCGGCTATGACCGCAAGGGCCGGGATTTCTATGCGACCCCGGCCTGGGTCACCGAGGCGCTGCTGCGCCATGTCCGCTTCCGCGGCCGGGTCTGGGAGCCCTGCTGCGGCACCGGCGCCATCACCACGGTGCTGCAGCGCCACGGCTACGAGGTGACCTCCACCGACATCGCCGATCACGGTTTCGGCACGCCCGGCATTGATTTCCTGGGCTGCGGGGCGGTGCCGGACGGGTGCAGGGCGCTGGTCACCAACCCGCCCTATGGCGACACCGGTTCGCACCGGGGCCAGGAGAAATCGCCGGCCGCCATGCTTCGCTTCGTCGAGCACGCCCTGCGGCTGACCGCCGGGGTGCAGGGACAACTGGCCTTGCTTGTCCGATTCCAGTGGGTTGCCGGGCAACGGGCGGCGGCGCTGATGTCGGCCGGCCCGTTCGCCGCGGTGATCGCGCTGACCCAGCGGATCTGCTGGTTCGACCGGGGGGCCGACACCAACGCCGCCCAGCACCATCATGCCTGGGTGGTGTTCGATCACGCCCATCCGCCGGGCCAGCCGCCGGCCCTGCTGTTTGCCGGGGCGGACCGACCGCGACCGCAGGGGGAGCCCCCGCGCACCGCTCCTTGATTGCGGGAGGAGCGGCGACCGGCCGGCCGCG
Source organism: Rhodovastum atsumiense (assembly GCF_937425535.1). Lineage (NCBI taxonomy): Bacteria > Pseudomonadati > Pseudomonadota > Alphaproteobacteria > Acetobacterales > Acetobacteraceae > Rhodovastum > Rhodovastum atsumiense. Next base: position 6,233,358 of record NZ_OW485601.1, on the reverse strand, counting down.
TCAGGCCACGTTACCGCGCCGCGCGTGTTCGCTGCCGACTCGCAGCGGGATCGGCAGGGCGTTGCCGGTTTCGTTGTGGATGGAGAAGGTCCAGCGGCCCTCCGCGTCCTGGCCGGCGACATAGGTCATGCGGCCGGTCACGTGGTTTTGCGCGTCGAAGGTCAGCACCGTCGGCCGGATCGAGGCGATCTCGTGCGGCTGGATATAGGCGGAACTGCAGATGATCACCGCATCCCCCGGCTGGCAGGTGCGCGCCGCCGCCCCGTTCAGCACGCAGCAACGCGAGCCGCGTTCCCCGTAGATCACGTAGGTGGAGATCCGTGCCCCGGAATTGCGGTTCCAGATCTCCACGAATTCCATGGGCAGCAGACCTGCGGCTTCGCAATGGTCGGGGTCGAGCGTGATCGAGCCATGATAATTCAGGTTCGACTCGGTCACTGTGATCCCATGCAGCTTGGCGGCGACGACCTTCCGCACGCTTGATCCCTCCATTGGCAACCGCTGACTGCGGCATCCTCGCCAGGCCCACGTCCTCTCGCCACAACGATTTTCGGCGCGGCCCCGTGCATGAACGCACGGTTGAGCCCCACCCCGCCGCGGCCCGCGCCCCGGATTGACACGACGCGAATCGCTTCCATATGTTGTGCGTCCTTCGCATTTGGCCCCACAATATATAGGAATTGGCGATGGACGGCTCGATCGCGCCTGGCGTGCTGGATCACGCGGAATTGGCCTTGTCCGGCGGCCTCGCGGCGCTCGCCCGCGCCTCTGCCTTCGGGACACAGGCGCTGCCGGCGCGTGCGCTCGAGCCCGGCATGGGCCTCGCCGTCGCCCGGCGCACCGTGTTCCGCCCGCAGGATGCCGAAAGCTTCGGCCGTGTCGCCGATCGTGTCGCCGCCGGCAACATGTCGCTGCTCGGCCGCTCGCTGATCGCGGCCGAGCAGGACGAGCAGGCGCGGCTGCGCAATGCCATCGCCACCGGGTCGCTGCTCACCTCCGGGCGGCACCTGCAGCACGGCGATGCCGAGCAGGCCGGCCGCAACATGGAGGTGTTCACCAACTGCGCCACCGCCATCGCCAGCTTCGCCAAGTTCTACCTGCTGCTGAACGGCTCGGGGGTCGGCCGCGCCTATGACGACGAGCTGATGGCGGTGGACTGGGCGGAGGCGCCGGAGATCCTGCTGCATCTCGACCCGGCGCATCCCGACTATCCGAAGACCGACTCCGAGCTGCGCCAGTTCGCCGCGGAGCTGTCCTTGCTGCCGGGGGCCGGGGTGGAAGCCGACATCGCGTCGGTGCGGGCCGCGATCGGTCGCGCCTTGTTGCCCGATCTCGCCATCCTTCCCGCCGGGGCGCGGCTGCACCGCATCGCCGACAGCCGCGAGGGCTGGGCCAAGGCGCTGGAGGAGCTGGAAAGCCTTGCCTTCCAGCGCGCAAGCGGCCTGCCCCTGGTGTTCGACCTGTCGGCGATCCGGCCGAAGGGGGCGCCGATTCGTGGCATGCAGGGCCGGCCAGCCTCCGGCCCGGTGTCGCTGCTGCGTGCCCTGCTGAACATCCGCCGGCACGTGATCGAGCCGGCGCGGGCCCGCGCCGGCTCGCAGGACAGGCTGTCGCTGTGGGAGCAGGCGATGCTGGTCGATCACCACCTGTCGGTGGAGGTCCAGGTCGGCGGCGCGCGGCGGGCGGCGCGCATGGCCACCAAGAGCTGGCGCGACCCCGGCATCTTCCGCTTCATCCGCTGCAAGAGCGAAGGCGGGCTGTGGACGGCCAACAACTCGGTGATGGTGGACCATGATTTCTGGCGGCGCGTCGCCGAGGGCAAGGCGCAGGCGGCGGAGGACGCGTTGACCCGCCATGCCGTGGCGGTGTTCGACGAGGTCACCCGCTGCGCCTACATCAACGGCGAGCCCGGCCTGATCAACGGCGACCGGCTGGAGGACCTGCGCACCGGCTCGGCGCGTGCCAAGCCGGTGCATGAGGATGGCCGCGATTTCCGCTCCGGGCGCTACCAGGTCGACCACGCGCATGCGCTGCTGGCCGATCTGTCGCGGCGCGCCAACGCCGCCCGCTTCCCGGTCACCACCAATCCCTGCGGCGAGATCGTGCTGCACGTGACCGGCGGCTATTGCGTGATCGCCGATTTCGCGCCGCTGCTGGCCTGCCCCGGCAGCCCGGATGAGTACGTGCCGGGCTGCCTGCCGGAAGACGAGGCGGCGCTGTGGGATGCGCGGGTCGTCGAATCGGTGCGGCTCGGCGTGCGTTTCCTGATCCGCGCCAACACCATGGACGCCCTGTATGCCGAGGAGGTGCGCCGCACCAACCGCATCGGCATCGGCCCGACCGGCCTGCATGAATGGGCCTGGGTCCGGTTCGGCCTGTCCTTCACCGACCTGCTGGACGAGGCGCGGTCCCGCCCGTTCTGGGACATGCTGTCGCATCTCTCGGCGGTGGCGAAGGCCGAGGCGAACCAGTACGCCGCGGAACTCGGGACCACGGCGCCCTTCACCGTCACCACGGTCAAGCCGGCCGGGACCACCAGCAAGCTGTTCGGCCTGACCGAAGGGGCGCATCTGCCGGCGCGGCGGCAATATCTGCGCTGGGTGATGTTCCAGGGCAGCCGCAACGCGGACGGTACCTGGGCGACGGCCAGCGACCCGTTGTTGGCGGACTACGAGGCGCGCGGCTACCCGGTCCGCTGCCTGACCAGCTTTCCCAACATGTCGATCGTCGGCTTCCCGACCCTGCCGCTGATCCAGCGGCTCGGGCTCGGCGAGCAGTTGGTGACCGCCCCGGAAGCCAGCCCCGAACAGCATTACCGCTGGCTCGAGCTGCTGGAACGCCACTGGATCGGCGCGGAACGGGGGAATCAGGTTTCCTATACCCTGAAAGTGTTCACCGACCGGCACGGGCTCGACTCCTTCCGCGACATCGTGCTGCACAACCAGCCGCGCATCCGCTGCTGCGCGGTGCTGCCGAGCCGGCCGGACCACGAGCTTGGCTATGAGTACCTGCCCGAGGAGGAGGTGGCGGAGGACCGATTCGCCGAAATCGTGGCCGGAATCGAGGATCCGGCGCTGCACGAGATGATCGACCTCGCGCATCTTCAGTGCGCCAGTGGGGTGTGCCCGATCTGAGACGCGCGGGGCGCTGCCCCGCCCCTGCCAGGGGCTCCGCCCCTGGACCTGGCCAAGGGCTTCGCCCTTGGAACCCATGTTTTCTGTGCCGCGCAGCGCGAATGGGGTGCAGGGGTCCCCTGACCCCTGCCGGGTCCAGGGCAGAGCCCTGGCCTTAAATAGGGCGGGAGCCCTGGTTTTCTTCATGTCGGCCGCTGCCTTCCACTTGCCGGAAGGCCAGTGGTGCGCTACCTCCGCCGGCTCACGGCCGCCGGGTGCGGGCGTGGTGGAATTGGCAGACACGCCAGATTTAGGTTCTGGTGGCGCAAGCCGTGGGGGTTCAAGTCCCTCCGCCCGCACCACCGGCCGGCCGCTGGCCAGCTTTTCGAGGATTTTCCGGATCATGCAGGTTACCGAGACGTTGTCCGACGGGCTGAAGCGCGCCTACGCCGTCGTGCTGCCGGCCGCCGACATCGAGAGCCGCCGTAGCCAGCGGCTGGCCGAGCTCGGCAAGACCCTGAAGATTCCGGGGTTCCGTCCTGGCAAGGTGCCCGCCACCGTGGTGAAGCAGCGCTATGGCAGCGCCGTCTCCGCCGAGGTGCTGGAGGAAAGCGTCAACGAGGCGACCCGCAAGGTGCTCGCCGATCGGGGCCTGCGCGCCGCGACGCAGCCCAAGGTGGAGCTGGTCAGCCTCGACCCGGCCGCTGATATCGAGTTCAAGTTCGAGCTGGAGCTGCTGCCCGAGATCACGATCCCGGATTTCGCCGCGATCGAGATCACCCGCCTCAAGGCCGAGCCGGCCGAGGAGCAGATCGCCAAGTCGCTGGAGGATCTCGCCCGTCGCCAGCGTGAGCTGGTCGAGGAGCCGGAGGCCCGTCCCGCGGCGGCCGGTGACTTCCTGACCATCGACTTCGTCGGCAAGGTCGATGGCGTAGCCTTCCCGGGCGGCACCGGGTCGGACATGGATGTCGAGGTGTCCGGCCCCGGCTTCATCCCGGGCTTCACCGAGCAGATGGTCGGCCTCGCCCCCGGCGAGACCCGTACTATTGATGTAACGTTCCCAGCAGAGTACGGGGCGAAGGAGCTGGCCGGCAAGGCGGCGACCTTCGAGCTCACCGCCAAGAAGCTGAAGCGCGCGGTGGTGCCGGCGATCGACGACGAGCTGGGCAAGAAGCTCGGCTTCGAGAACCTCGACGAGGTCAAGGACGCGCTGAAGAGCCGCTTCCAGCGTGAGCTCGACCAGCTCGCCCGGCTGCGCACCAAGCGCCAGTTGCTGGACGCGCTGGCCCGGCAGGCGGATTTCGCCGTGCCGGAGAGCCTGGTGGAGGCGGAATTCGCCCAGATCTGGCAGCGCCTGGAAGAATCGCGCAAGCAGGGCGAGATGGAGGCCGATGACGCCGGCAAGGACGAGGACACGCTCAAGGCGGAGTACCGCGGCATTGCCGAGCGGCGCGTCCGCCTGGGGCTGCTGCTCTCCGAGGTTGGCCGGGCCAACGGCATCACGGTGGGCGCCGACGAGCTGAACCGGGCCGTCCACATGGAGGCCTCGCGCTATCCCGGCCAGGAGCGGCAGGTGCTGGAGTTCTTCCACAAGAACCCGCAGGCGGCCGAGGGGCTGCGCAGCCCGATCTTCGAGGAGAAGGTCGTCGATTTCGTGCTGGAACTCGCCAAGGTGACCGACACCATTGTCACCCCGGAAGAGCTGGCGAAGGATCCGAACGCGGCCGGCGAACCCGGTCAGACGGCGGGGGAGGCGGCTGCGGCGGTTTGACCGACGCGGCACGAACCCTATTTAACGCTTCTCGGGCAGGTGAGTTGGCCTGCCGTCCCGGGGCAGCCAGCCCCGGGGCCGCGTCGCATTCGGCAAGGAAGGTCGCAAGATGAGGGATCGTGATCCCGTCGAAATCTACAACAACACCCTCGTGCCGATGGTGGTCGAGCAGACCGCGCGAGGGGAGCGTGCCTACGACATCTATTCGCTGCTGCTGAAGCAGCGGATCATCTTCCTGACCGGCGCGGTGTATGACCAGGTCAGCAGCCTGATCTGCGCGCAGTTGTTGTTCCTGGAGAGCGAGAACCCGAACAAGGACATCTCGTTCTACATCAACAGCCCGGGCGGCGTGGTGTCCTCGGGGCTCGCGATCTACGACACCATGCAGTACATCCGTTCCCCGGTCAGCACGGTGTGCATTGGCCAGGCCGCCTCGATGGGCAGCCTGCTGCTGACGGCGGGGGCGGCGAAGAAGCGCTATGCCCTGCCGAATTCGCGCATCATGGTGCACCAGCCCTCCGGCGGGGCCCAGGGCCAGGCGACCGACATCGAGATCCAGGCGCGTGAGATCCTGACGCTGCGCAAGCGGCTGAACGAGATCTATGTCCGCCATACCGGCCAGCCGATCGAGGCGATCGAGCGCAAGCTCGAGCGCGACACCTATATGTCGGCGGAGGAAGCCCGGGATTTCGGCATCGTCGACCAAGTGGTGGAAAGCCGGCCGACTCCGGCCGAGGCGGAGCGGAGCTGACCGCGCTTTCGCTCCCAAGGTGACGGGGCGGTTGCGGACGCGCTCCGTCATGCCTATGTCACCGAAGCCGGGTCACCCAGGCACGCCCTTTGCATGAACCATTTGGTGTGCTTGGGCGGGGCAATAGCGCCTGGGTCCCGGCTTATCCTTGTCCCCGCCATGTGGCGGGGGGTAGATTGGCGCGCGTGCTTCCCCGAAGGTGCGGGGCAGGAGTGCTCATGAGCAAGTCCGGCGATTCGAAGAACACCCTTTATTGCTCGTTCTGCGGCAAGTCGCAGCACGAGGTCCGCAAGCTCATCGCCGGTCCAACCGTTTTCATTTGCGACGAGTGCGTCGAGCTTTGCATGGATATCATTCGCGAGGAGCACAAGACGCACCTCGTGAAGTCGCGCGACGGCGTGCCTACGCCGAAGGAGATCTGCAAGGTCCTCGACGACTACGTGATCGGCCAGATGCACGCCAAGCGCGTGCTGTCCGTGGCGGTGCACAATCACTACAAGCGGCTGGCCCACGGCGCGAAGAACAACGACGTCGAGATCGCCAAGTCCAACATCCTGCTGGTGGGCCCCACCGGTTCGGGCAAGACGCTGCTGGCGCAGACCCTGGCCCGGATCCTGGACGTGCCCTTCACCATGGCCGACGCCACCACCCTGACCGAGGCGGGCTATGTCGGCGAGGATGTCGAGAACATCATCCTCAAGCTGCTGCAGGCGGCCGACTACAATGTCGAGCGGGCGCAGCGCGGCATCGTCTATATCGACGAAGTCGACAAGATCAGTCGCAAGTCCGACAATCCCTCGATCACCCGCGACGTCAGCGGGGAGGGGGTGCAGCAGGCACTGCTGAAGATCATGGAAGGCACCATTGCCTCCGTGCCGCCGCAGGGCGGGCGCAAGCATCCGCAGCAGGAATTCCTGCAGGTCGACACCACCAACATCCTGTTCATCTGCGGTGGCGCCTTCGCCGGGCTGGAAAAGATCATCGCCGCCCGCGGCAAGGGCTCGGGCATCGGCTTCGGCGCCGAGGTCCGTTCCCCCGACGAGCGCCGCACCGGGGCGATCCTGCGCGAGGTGGAGCCCGAGGACCTGCTGCGCTTCGGCCTGATCCCCGAGTTCATCGGCCGCCTGCCGGTGGTCGCCACGCTCGATGACCTGGACGAGGGCGCGCTGGTCGAGATCCTGACCAAGCCGAAGAATGCCCTGATCAAGCAGTACGCACGCCTGTTCGAGATGGAGGGGGTGAAGCTGTCCTTCACCGATGACGCCCTCGGCTCGGTGGCCAAGCGGGCGATCGCCCGCAAGACCGGCGCGCGTGGCCTGCGGTCGATCATGGAAGCCATCCTGCTGACCACGATGTTCGACCTGCCGAGCCTCGACGGTGTCGAAGAAGTGGTGATCAACCGCGAGGTTGCGGAAAGCCGGTCGAATCCGTTGTTCCTCTATGGAAAGGAGCGCGCCGAGGGCACGGCCTGAGGCGCCTTTCCAGGGCTTCCGCAAGGCCTGCGCCGCCCCCGGGGGCGAGGCGGAGGATTTCAAGTCCTTGTGGCATGATCGGGGCATGCCGATATCCGGGTCGTTGGTACGGACTTCCGATTTCAACTGTCGTGACTGCGTCAACCTGTAAGTCTTTTGGTTGCGCGATCCCTCCGGTTGCTTGACGATGCCCGTGATGCCGCGGCCCGTGCCTGGATCGTAGGGCGGGCTGCGCCGACTGTCCGAAGGAGGTCATCGATGACGGAAGCCGATCGTCCCCCCTCTGGCGGGGATCGCCCGGAAAAGGCCGAGGGGAAGGCCAGCGTGCGCGCCGAATTGCTGCCGGTGCTGCCATTGCGCGATATCGTTGTCTTCCCGCACATGATCGTCCCGCTTTTCGTCGGACGCGAGAAATCGGTTCGCGCCCTGGAAGCGGTGATGAAGGACGACAAGCAGATCCTGCTGGTCGCCCAGAAGAACGCTGCGCAGGACGACCCGTCGGTGGACGATATCTACCGGGTCGGCACGGTTTCGACCATCCTGCAGCTGCTCAAGCTGCCCGACGGTACCGTGAAGGTGCTGGTCGAGGGCGGCCGACGGGCGCGCATCGGCGGCTTCAAGGAAACCGACGCCTATTTCGAGGCCTTCGTCGAGGCGCTGCCCGACCGTGAGCCCGAAGGCAAGGAACTGGAGGCGCTCGGCCGCACCGTGATCGGCCAGTTCGAGCAGTACATCAAGCTCAACAAGAAGATCGCGCCCGAAGTCCTGGTGTCGCTGAACCAGATCGAGGAGCCGTCCAAGCTCGCCGACACGGTCGCGGCGCATCTCAATCTCAAGATCGCCGAGAAGCAGGAACTGCTGGAGATCGCCGGCGTCGGCGAGCGGCTGGAGCGCGTGTTCGGACACATGGAGTCCGAGATCGGCGTGCTGCAGGTGGAAAAGCGCATCCGCAACCGTGTCAAGCGGCAGATGGAGAAGACCCAGCGCGAGTACTACCTGAACGAGCAGCTGAAGGCGATCCAGAAGGAGCTGGGCGAGGGCGAGGACGGCAAGGACGAGACCGCCGAGCTTGAAGCCAAGATCAAGAAGACCCGCCTGTCGAAGGAGGCGCGCGAGAAGGCGCTCGGCGAGCTGAAAAAGCTGCGCACGATGTCGCCGATGAGCGCCGAGGCGACGGTGGTGCGCAACTACCTCGACTGGATCCTCTCGATCCCCTGGAAGAAGCGCAGCAAGGTCAAGAACGACGTGGTCGAGGCCGAGAAGGTCCTCGATGCGGACCATTACGGACTCGAGAAGGTCAAGGAACGCATCCTTGAATATCTCGCCGTGCAGGTGCGGGCGAGCAAGGTGCGCGGGCCCATCCTGTGCCTGGTCGGGCCGCCTGGCGTCGGCAAGACCTCGCTCGGCAAGTCGATCGCGCGGGCGACCGGGCGCAGCTTCGTGCGCATGTCGCTCGGCGGCGTGCGCGACGAGGCCGAGATCCGTGGTCACCGCCGCACCTATATCGGCTCCATGCCCGGCAAGGTCATCCAGGGCATGAAGAAGGCCAAGACCTCCAATCCGCTGTTCCTGCTCGACGAGATCGACAAGCTGGGCGCGGACTGGCGCGGCGACCCGTCGTCCGCGTTGCTGGAGGTGCTGGACCCCGAGCAGAACGCCACCTTCAACGACCACTACCTTGAAGTGGACTACGACCTGTCGGACGTGATGTTCGTCACCACGGCGAACAGCCTGCGCATGCCGCAGCCGCTGCTCGACCGCATGGAGATCATCCGCATCCCCGGCTACACCGAGGACGAGAAGGTCGAGATCGCCCGGCGGCACCTGATCGGCAAGCAGTCGGAGGCGCACAGCCTGAAGGCCGAGGAATGGTCGATCAGCGACGACGCGCTGCGTGACCTGATCCGCTACTACACGCGCGAGGCCGGCGTGCGGAATCTCGAGCGTGAGATCGCCAACCTCGCCCGCAAGGCGGTGAAGGAGATCGTCACCAAGAAGACCAAGAAGGTCGCGATCACCCGCAAGAACCTCGACAAATACGCGGGCGTGCGCCGCTTCCGCTTCGGCGAGGCGGAGACCGAGGACATGGTCGGTGTCGTCACCGGCCTGGCCTGGACCGAGGTGGGCGGCGAGATCCTGAGCATCGAAAGCGTGATGCTGCCGGGCAAGGGCGCGGTGAAGACCACGGGCAAGCTCGGCGACGTGATGCAGGAGAGCGTCTCGGCGGCCCTGTCCTATGTGCGCAGCAGGTCGATCACCTTCGGCATCAAGCCGACGGTGTTCGAGAAGCGGGACATCCACGTCCACGTGCCGGAAGGCGCGACTCCGAAGGACGGGCCATCAGCCGGCATCGCCATGGCGACGTCGATGGTCAGCGTGCTGACCGGCATCCCGGTGCGTCGCGACATCGCCATGACCGGCGAGATCACGCTGCGCGGGCGGGTGCTGCCGATCGGCGGGCTGAAGGAGAAGCTGCTGGCGGCCCTGCGCGCCGGGATCACCACGGTCTTCATTCCCAAGGAGAACGAGAAGGACCTGGCGGAGATCCCGGACAACGTGAAGAAGCACCTGCAACTGGTGCCGGTCGCGCATGTCGACGATGTCATCGCCCAGGCCCTGGTGCGCAAGCCCGATCCGATCGAGTGGGTTGAGCCACCCGAGCAGCCGGTGGCGACTGCCGCCACCGACTCGGCGGCCGGCGCGCCTCTGCCGCACTGATCCGGCCCACCGCGTCAGCCAAAACGGCTCGTCCCTTCGGGGGCGAGCCGTTGTTTTTTGCGTCGAAACAGCAACAGATAGCCGATTTTTCGCGGATTTCCCTGCACGTTTCGTTGACGGCGCGGAAAATCGGCCTCTAGTGTCCGCGTTGATGGCTCACGACTCGGCGGGCCATGGCATCAACGCGAGGCAACGTTCAGTCAGGGGGCTTGTTGTGAACAAAATGGATCTTGTCGCCAAAGTGGCGGAAACAGCGGATCTTCCGCGCGCGAAGGCAGGAGACGTGGTGGAGGCGGTGCTTGCCGCCATTCAGGAAGGTCTGAAGGACAGCGGCGAAGTTCGCCTGGTCGGCTTCGGCACCTTCGAAACCGTCAAGCGCAAGGCATCGACCGGCCGCAATCCGCGCACCGGCGAGCAGATCGAGATTGCCGAATCGACGTCTGTGAAGTTCAAGGCCGGCAAGGCGCTGAAGGACGCTGTCGGCTGAATTGCCATGGCGCCCCGATGGGGGGCGCCTGCGCGCTTCCCTTGGCTGCAACACCGCGCTATCGAAGCCCGGCGCAGCCGGGCAGGGGCGGTTAGCTCAGCGGTAGAGCGTCTCGTTTACACCGAGAGGGCCGGCGGTTCGAATCCGTCACCGCCCATTCCCTTGCCCGCTCCCCGCATCTGATTTCCAGTAACCCGAATCGATCCCGCGCGGTGGCAGCCACGGCGTCACGGATTCGTGCCCTGCGCCGCGCTGCAGCGTCGTCCTGGCCGTTTCCCGATTCGTCGCGGAACGAGCCACCGCGCGCTCTCCTGATCATCCCCACGCGTGTCCGGAGGCGCGGCCTGGTCCGTGTGCGTGGCCGCGCGGCCCGAATCATGGGGCCGTGCCCGGCTGCCGGCGCTGCGTCCGGCCCATCACCAGAAGCGACCTACCGGGCGACCTACCGGGCCGCGGCCGATGGGCATCATGTCCCTGTCTTCGGTCGCCATTGCGCACGCCCCTTACGACCTGGCGTTTCTTCTTGTTGTCATAAGCGTTTTTGCGATGAGGCGGCGCCTGCCGGACAGCGGGCGGCGATAGGGAGGTGAAAAATTTCACCTCCCGTGTCGATTTCCGGCGATAGCCCGCTTGACGCCAATCGCCAGTGGCTCTACATCCCGGCTCCTCGCTGCTGCGGGTGTAGCTCAGTTGGTTAGAGCGCCGGCCTGTCACGCCGGAGGTCGCGGGTTCGAGCCCCGTCACTCGCGCCAGTGGCGTTCCTCTTTGGAACGCCCCATCTTCTCCTGAAAAATCCATCTTTTCAGTCACGGCTGCCCTATAGCGGGGTGAGCGCGTTGCCGCTAATGTCCCGCGCGCCGTGGGCCGGGGGGGCTCCGCGGCGTTCTGGCGTACGCGTCAGGCCGAAGCAAAGGACTGAGAAAATGGCTCCGCTCCTGGCCGATTATTTTCCGATCCTGGTATTCATCGGGATCGCTGTTGTCATCGCCGTGGCGATGGTGGCGTCTTCGTTGATTGCCGCGCGGCAAAACCCGTATCCGGACAAGCTTTCGGCCTACGAGTGCGGCTTCGAAGCCTTCACCGATGCACGCCAGCGATTCGATGTCCGCTTCTATCTTGTTGCCATCCTCTTCATCATTTTCGATCTCGAGGTGGCGTTTCTGTTTCCCTGGGCAGTCAGCCTGTCGGAGATCGGCGTCTTCGGCTTCCTCTCGATGCTGGGCTTCCTCGGCGTCCTGACAGTCGGTTTCGTCTACGAGTGGTGCAAGGGCGCGCTGGAGTGGGAGTAAGGCGATCATGAACGCATCGGACACGACCATCGCCTGGAACCGCGATCCCCTGCCCCCGGGACCGGCCCAGGACGCAGTGATCAAGGGCATCACCGGCGAGATTGAAAACAAGGGCTTCGTCATCGCCCAGATGGACAAGCTGGTGAACTGGGCGCGCACCGGCAGCCTATGGCCGATGACCTTCGGTCTGGCCTGTTGTGCGATCGAGATGATACACGCCTACATGCCCCGCTATGATCTCGACCGGCTTGGCATCATTCCACGTGCGTCGCCGCGGCAGAGTGATGTCATGATCGTGGCGGGCACGCTGACCAACAAGATGGCGCCGGCGCTGCGCCGCGTTTACGACCAGATGCCCGAGCCGCGCTGGGTGATCAGCATGGGCAGCTGCGCCAATGGTGGCGGCTACTATCATTTTTCCTATTCGGTCGTGCGTGGCTGTGATCGCGTGGTGCCGGTGGACGTCTACGTTCCCGGCTGTCCGCCAACGGCCGAGGCTCTCGTTTACGGGATCATGCAATTGCAGAAAAAGATCCGTCGCACGGGGACGATTCTCCGTGGCTGAAGTGCAGGGCATTGCACCCGAGGCAACGGGACAGGCAGGGCAGGGCAGTGCCGCGGCGACCTTGGCCGAGGCGGTGGCGACGCTTCCGGGCGTGATCCGCACCTTCCTCGAGAAGGGCGAGCCCGTGGCGGTGGTGCAGCGCGATGTGCTGGTCGGGGTGATGACCACATTGCGCGACGATCCGCGCTTCGCCCTCGAGCAGTGCATGGATGTCTGCGGCGTCGACTGGCCGGACCGCGCCGAGCGCTTCGACGTCGTCTATAACCTGCTGTCGGTGTCGCTGAACCAGCGCCTGCGTGTGATCGTGACCACCGACGAGCAGACACCGGTTCCCTCGGTCTGCGGGGTATGGCCGGCCGCGACCTGGTGGGAGCGCGAAACCTGGGATCTGTTCGGGATCGTTTTTTCCGGTCAGCCGGACCTGCGTCGCATTCTCACTGATTACGGATTCGAAGGTCATCCGTTGCGCAAGGACTTCCCGCTCACCGGCTACGTGGAAGTCCGCTATGACGAGGATCGCAAGCAGGTGGTCTACGAACCCGTGCGGCTGACCCAGGACTGGCGGAGCTTCGACTTCCTCTCGCCGTGGGAGGGCATGACCACGCTGCCCGGGGACGAGAAGGCGCGCGAGAAGCGGGCAGTGGGGACCGGATCGTGACCGAGACCGTCGTCAGCAAGGAGCCGGTGACGGCTTCGGCCAGGACCGTCGAGTTCGACAGCCAGGCCATCAATTTTGGCCCGCAGCATCCGGCGGCGCATGGTGTGCTGCGGCTGGTGCTGGAGATGGATGGCGAGGTGGTGGAGCGCGCCGATCCGCATATCGGCCTGCTGCACCGTGGCACCGAGAAGCTGCTCGAGTATCGCAACTACCTGCAGGTCGTGCCGTACTTTGACCGGCTCGACTATGTGAGCCCGATGGCGCAGGAGCACCCCTTCGTGCTTGCCATCGAGAAGCTGCTGGGCATCGAGGCACCCGAGCGCGCCAGGTGGATTCGCACGCTCTTCTCCGAGATCACCCGCGTGCTCAACCACCTGCTCAACCTGACCACCTACGCGCTCGATGTCGGCGCCATCACGCCGTCGCTCTGGGGCTTCGAAGAGCGCGAGAAGTTGATGGAGTTCTACGAGGCGGCCTCGGGCGCGCGGATGCACGCCAATTATTTCCGCCCCGGCGGGGTTTCCCGCGACCTGCCGGCCGGACTCGAGGATCGCATCGCCGCCTGGGCCGAGGACTTCCCACGCTGGATCGACGATCTTGAAGGCCTGCTCACGACCAATCGCATCTGGAAGCAGCGCACCGTCGATATCGGCGTGATCACCGCCGAGGAAGCGCTGGCCTGGGGCTTCTCCGGGCCGCCGCTGCGTGCCTCCGGCGTGCCGTGGGACCTGCGGCGGGCGCAGCCCTACGAGATGTACGACCGGGTCGAGTTCAAGGTGCCGGTCGGGCGCAACGGCGACTGCTACGACCGCTACCTCGTGCGCATCTGGGAAATGCGCGAGAGCGTCTCGATCATCAAGCAGTGCCTGGCGCAGATGAAGCCGGGCCTTGTGAAGTTTCCGGACCGCAAGTTCACGCCGCCGCCGCGCACCGAGATGAAGCGCTCGATGGAAGCGCTGATCCACCACTTCAAGCTGTACACTGAAGGATTCCACGTTCCGCCAGGGGCCACCTACACGGTGGTGGAGACGCCGAAGGGCGAGTTCGGCGTCTATCTGGTGGCTGACGGCACCAACCGTCCCTATCGCTGCAAGATCCGTCCCACCGGCTTCGCCTTCCTGCAGGCGATGGATTTGCTGGCGAAACGCCATATGCTGGCGGACTGCACCGCGATCATCGGATCGCTCGACGTGGTTTTCGGCGAGATCGACAGGTAGGACATGGCTTTGCAGAAGGAAGGCCCCGTCGGCGGCGAAGGGCCGACGAGTTTCAGCTTCGACGCCGAGAGCGAAGCCGAGATCCCGCAGATCCTGGCGAAGTATCCGCCGGGCAAGCAGGCCAGCGCGGTGCTGCCGCTGCTCTATCTGGTGCAGCGGCAGATGGCGCGCGCCAGCGGCAGCGCCTGGGTGCCGCGCGTGGCGATGGACGAGATCGCCCGGCGGCTCGGCCTGGCACCGATTCGCGTGTACGAGGTGGCGACCTTCTACCTGATGTTCAACACCCGGCCGGTGGGCAAGTACCACCTGCAGGTCTGCACCACCACGCCGTGCTGGCTGCGCGGCTCCGAGGAGGTGGTGAAGGCCTGCCGCGAGGCGACCGGCATCAAGGACTGGAAGGAAACCAGCGCGGACGGGCTGTTCACCATGACCGAGGTGGAATGCCTCGGCGCCTGCGTGAACGCCCCGGTGCTGCAGGTGAACGACGACTACTACGAGGACATGGATGCCGAGCGCGTGAAGGCGCTGATCGAGACGCTGAAGCGCGGCGGCGAGCTTCCCAGGCCCGGTTCGATGGCAGGACGACAGGCCTCGGCCCCGGAGGGAGGACCCAACACGCTCACCTCGCTCTCCTTCGAAAAGGCACGATGACCGGATGCTGAGCGACCAGGATCGGATTTTCACCAATCTCTACGGTCTGCACGACCCCTATCTGAAAGGGGCCCGCGCCCGCGGCGACTGGGACAACACCGCCGCCCTGCTGGCACGCGGCCCCGAGGCCATCGTCGAGGAGATCAAGGCGTCGGGCCTGCGCGGCCGCGGCGGCGCGGGCTTCCCGACCGGCCTCAAATGGTCGTTCATGCCGAAGGAAGAAGGGCCGCGGCCACACTACCTGGTGGTGAACGCGGACGAATCCGAGCCTGGCACCTGCAAGGACCGCGACATCATCCGCCACGATCCGCACAAGCTGATCGAAGGCTGCCTGATCGCGTCCTTCGCCATGCGCGCGCATGCCTGCTACATCTACATCCGCGGCGAGTTCTACAACGAGGCCCGCGCGCTGCAGCGGGCCATCGACGAGGCCTATGCGGAAGGCCTGATCGGCAAGAACGCCTGCGGCTCCGGCTGGAATTTCGACCTATACGTGCATCGCGGCGCCGGCGCCTATATCTGCGGCGAGGAAACCGCGCTGATCGAGAGCCTGGAAGGCAAGAAGGGCATGCCCCGGCTGAAGCCGCCCTTCCCGGCGGCGGTCGGGCTCTATGGCTGCCCGACCACGGTCAACAACGTCGAGAGCATCGCCGTCACCCCGACCATCCTGCGCCGTGGTGCCGCCTGGTTCTCCGCCCTTGGCCGGCCGAAGAATTCCGGGACCAAGGTGTTCTGCATCTCCGGCCACGTGAACAAGCCGTGCAATGTCGAGGAGGAACTCGGCATTCCGCTGCGCGAGCTGATCGAGACCTATGCCGGCGGCGTGCGCGGTGGCTGGGACAACCTGCTGGCGGTGATCCCGGGCGGGTCATCGGTGCCGGTGATCCCGAAATCCGTCTGCGACACGGTGCTGATGGATTTCGACAGCCTGCGCGAGGTGCGCTCCGGCCTGGGCACCGCCGCGGTGATCGTGATGGACAAGTCCACCGACATCATCAAGGCGATCGCGCGGCTCTCGGCCTTCTACAAGCACGAGAGCTGCGGCCAGTGCACGCCTTGCCGCGAGGGAACCGGGTGGATGATGCGGGTGATGAACCGCATGGTGGAAGGTCGTGCCGAACCCGAGGAGATCGACACGCTCGACCAGGTGACGCGGCAGGTGGAGGGGCACACGATCTGCGCCCTTGGCGACGCCGCGGCCTGGCCGGTGCAGGGGCTGATCCGGCATTTCCGGCCGGTGATCGAGGACCGAATCAAGCAATACAAGGCTGGCGGCGCCAGGCTGGCGGCGGAGTAGGGGGATGGTGAAAGTTACTGTCGACGGGATCGAGGTCGAAGTCGCTCCCGGCTCCAACGTGCTGCAGGCCTGTGAGGCGGCGGGGCGCGAGGTCCCGCGCTTCTGCTATCACGAGCGCCTGTCGGTTGCCGGCAATTGCCGGATGTGCCTCGTCGAGATCGAGAAGGCCCCGCCCAAGCCTTTCGCCTCCTGCTCCTATCCGGTGGCCGACGGCATGGTGGTGCACACCGACACGCCGATGGTGCGGGCGGCGCGGCGCGGCGTGATGGAATTCCTGCTGATCAACCATCCGCTCGATTGCCCGATCTGCGACCAGGGCGGCGAGTGCGACCTGCAGGACCAGGCCGTCGGCTACGGCATGGACCATTCCCGCTACGCCGAGAACAAGCGCGCGGTGAAGGACAAGAATCTCGGGCCGCTGGTGAAGACCACGATGACGCGCTGCATCCACTGCACGCGCTGCATCCGCTTCAGCGCCGAGATCGCCGGGGTGCCGGAGCTCGGCGCCACCGCCCGTGGCGAGAGCATGGAAGTCACCACCTATGTGGAACGGGCGCTGTCTTCCGAATTGTCGGGCAACCTGATCGACATCTGCCCGGTCGGCGCGCTGACCTCCAAGCCCTATGCCTTCGTGGCGCGGCCCTGGGAGCTGCGCAAGACCGACAGCGTCGATGTGTTCGACGCCGTCGGCGCTTCCATCCGCGTCGACAGCCGCGGCCCCGAGGTGCTGCGCGTGCTGCCGCGCATCAATGAAGACGTCAACGAGGAGTGGCTGGCCGACAAGAGCCGCTTCGCCATCGATGGGCTGAAGCGCCGCCGCCTGGATTCCTGCTGGGTGAAGCGTGACGGCAAGCTGCAGCGGGCGAGCTGGCCCGATGCCTTCGAGGCGATCGCGAAGAAGCTGGACGGGGTGGACGGCGAGCTGGTCGGTGCCGTGGCCGGCAACCTCGCCGATGCCGAGAGCATGCTGGCGCTCAGGGACCTGATGACGGCGCTCGGTTCGGCCAATCTCGATTGCCGGCAGGACGGGGCCGCCGCCGACGTGTCGCGGCGCGACTTCTACACGTTCAACACCTCGATCGCCGGCATCGAGGAAGCGGACGCGCTGCTGATCATCGGCAGCAATCCCCGCCGCGAGGCACCGCTGCTCAATGCCCGCATCCGCAAGCGCTGGCTGCAGGGCAATTTCCCGGTCGCCGTGATCGGCCCGCAGGCGGAGCTGACCTACGAGGCCGAGTGGATCGGCAGTTGCGCCGAGACGATCAGCGCGCTGATCGCCGGCAAGCATTCTTTCGCCGCGACGCTGCGGGCGGCGAAGAAGCCGATGCTGATCCTGGGGCAGGGCGCCCTGGCGCGGCCGGACGGGCAGTCGGTCCTCGCCGCCGCCTGGAAGCTGGCCGCCGGCAGCAACATGCTGACCGCCGAGTGGCACGGCTTCAACGTGCTGCACACGGCGGCGTCCCGCGTCGGCGCGCTCGACCTGCATTTCCTGCCCGGAGGCAACGGCAAGTCGCTGCCGCAGATGCTGCATGGCGGCGTCGACGTGCTGTGGTTGCTCGGCGCCGATGAATTCGACACCGAGGCGATCGGTCCCGACACCTTCGTCATCTACCAGGGCAGCCATGGCGACCGTGGCGCGGCGCGGGCCGATGTGATCCTGCCCGGTGCCGCCTATACCGAGAAGCACGGCACCTACGTGAACACGGAAGGCCGGGTGCAGCGTGGCTTCCTGGCGGTCTACCCACCCGGCGAGGCGCGTGAGGACTGGCGGATCATCCGTGCCTTCAGCCAGTATATCGACCGCACGCTGCCTTATGACGACATCGACGCGGTGCGGGCGCGGCTGGAGCAGATCAATCCGGTGTTCGGCCGCCTCGACATCCTGCCGCGCTTCGGCTGCACCGACCACACGCCGCCCGCGGGCAACCCGGCGGCGCTGAAGACGGCGCCGTTCGTGCCGTGGATCCCCAACTACTACCAGACCGACCCGATCAGCCGCGCCAGCCCGACCATGGCCGAGTGCGCGCGCGTTCACGTGCCGGTTCCGGCGCAGGCAGCGGAGTAGCAGCGAGATGGGCGCGTTCTTCGACACTCCGCTCGGCCTGCTGCTGCTGACCGCGGCGAAGGCCATGGCGCTGCTGACGCCGCTGCTGGTCGGCGTTGCCTATCTGACCTATGCCGAGCGCAAGGTCCTGGCGGCGATCCAGCTGCGCAAGGGCCCCAACGTGGTCGGGCCGTTCGGCCTGTTCCAGCCTTTCGCCGACGCCATCAAGATGGTCTTCAAGGAGACCGTCATCCCCGCCGGCGCCAACCGGGCCCTGTTCCTGTTCGCGCCGATGCTGACCTTCATGCTGGCGATGATCGCCTGGGCGGTCATCCCGGTGAACAATGGCTGGGCGATCGCCGACATCAATGTCGGCATCCTCTACATCTTCGCCATCTCCTCGCTCGGGGTCTACGGCATCGTCATCGCCGGCTGGGCCAGCAACTCGAAATACGCCTTTCTCGGCGCGCTGCGCTCGGCGGCGCAGATGGTCTCCTACGAAGTGTCGATGGGCTTCGTGCTGGTCTCGGTGCTGCTCTGCGCCGGCAGCCTGAACCTTAATGACATCGTGCTGGCGCAGCGCAACGTCTGGTTCTGCATCCCGCTGCTGCCGATGTTCGTGGTGTTCTTCATCTCGGCCCTGGCCGAGACGAACCGCGCCCCCTTCGACATCCCCGAAGGCGAGAGCGAGATCGTGGCGGGTTTCTTCGTCGAGTACAGCTCCATGTCGTTCGGGCTGTTCTTCCTTGGCGAATACGCGAACATGTTCCTCATGAGCGCGATGACCAGCATCCTGTTCCTCGGCGGCTGGCTCGGTCCGTTCGGCATCCTGCCGGCGCTCGGCCCGCTCTGGCTGACGCTCAAGATCTGCTTCCTGCTGTTCGTCTTCATCTGGGTGCGCGGCACCTTCCCGCGCTACCGCTACGACCAGCTCATGCGGCTCGGCTGGAAGGTGTTCCTGCCGCTGTCGCTGCTCTGGCTGGTGATCACGGCCGGTGTGCTGATGGCCTTCGGGTGGCTGCCCCATGCCGCCTGAGCCGCGCATGGCCGCGCCTTTCCTTCCGCCCCGGAACGGAGCTCGCTGATGGCCCTTCTCGACCGCACCGCGCGCAGCCTGCTGATGCGCGAACTGCTCAGCGGCATGGCGCTGACGTTCCGCTATATCTTCAAGGCCAAGGCCACCATCAACTACCCCTACGAGAAGGGGCCTCTCAGCCCCCGCTTCAAGGGGGAGCACGCGCTGCGCCGCTACCCGAACGGCGAGGAGCGCTGCATCGCCTGCAAGCTGTGCGAGGCGATCTGCCCGGCCCAGGCCATCACCATCGAGGCCGAGCCGCGCGAGGATGGGTCACGGCGGACCACCCGCTACGATATCGACATGACGAAATGCATTTATTGCGGGCTGTGCGAGGAAGCCTGCCCGGTGGATGCCATCGTCGAGGGCCCGAATTTCGAGTTCGCCACCGAAACGCGTGAGGAATTGCTGTACAACAAGGACCGCCTGCTTGCGAACGGCGACCGCTGGGAGCCGGAGCTCGCGCGGCGGCTCGAACTGGATGCCCCGTACCGCTGAGGGCGAGAGAGAGCGCATGAACACCAAATACGCCCGCACCGGCGGGGGCGCGCGATGATCGCGTCGCTGCTGTTCTATCTGTTCGCGGCCATCCTGCTCGGTTCGGCCGGCATGGTGGTGTCGGCCCGCAATCCCGTGCACTCCGTGCTGTTCCTGATCCTTGCCTTCTTCAACGCCGCGGCCCTGTTCCTGCTGGCCGGGGCCGAGTTCCTGGCGATGATCCTGGTGATCGTCTATGTCGGCGCCGTCGCCGTTCTGTTCATGTTCGTGGTGATGATGCTCGACATCAGCTCCGCCGAGCTGCGCAGCGGCTATCAGCGCTATCTGCCGGTGGGGCTCGCGGTCGGCCTGGTGCTGCTGATCGAGCTGGTGCTGGTGCTGGGTGGCTGGAAGATCTTGCCGGAAGCGGCGACGCTGCGCTTCGCGCCGCCGGTGCCGGGGGTGAACAACACCGCCCAGCTCGGCCGCATGCTGTACACCGACTATGTGTTGCTGTTCCAGGCGGCCGGGCTGGTGCTGCTGGTGGCCATGATCGGCGCCATCGTGCTGACGCTGCGCGACCGCCAGCTCTCGCGCAAGCAGGACATCGCCCGGCAGATCGCGCGCGATCCGGCCGAGGCGATCACGCTGATGGACGTGCCGCCGCGGACCGGCGTCGGCAAGCTCGGCATCCTGCGTCCCGAAGCACCCGCGCAACGCCAGCCCGAGCAGGCGGAGACCGCCGCGGGTCCCGGAGGGCAGCCCTGATGGTCGTCGGCCTGTTCCATTACCTGTTCGTCGCCGCGGTCCTGCTGGTGCTGGGCATCTTCGGCATCTTCCTCAACCGCAAGAACGTCATCGTCATCCTGATGTCGATCGAGCTGATCCTGCTCGCCGCCAATCTCAACCTCGTCGCCTTCTCGGCGGCGCTCGGCGATCTCGTCGGCCAGGTCTTCGTGATGTTCGCGCTCACGGTTGCCGCGGCCGAGGCGGCGATCGGGCTCGCCATCGTCGTCATCTATTTCCGCAACCGCGGCTCGATCCAGGTCGAGGACGTCAATATGATGAAGGGCTGAGCCGATGCTGTTCGCCGTCGCTGTCTTCGCGCCGCTGCTCGGCTCCACCATCGCCGGGTTGTTCGGCAAGGCCATCGGAGACCGGGCTGCCCAGGCGGTCACCATTCTCTGCATGGTGCTGGCCTCGATCTGCGGGGTCACCGCCTTCGTCCAGTTGATCTATCTCGGCGCCGCGCCGGGCGTGGTGTCGCTCGGCACCTGGGTGGAAGCCGGCAGCTTCCACGTCGACTGGGCGCTGCGCTACGACGCGCTGTCCGCCGCCATGGTCGCCATGGTCACCACCGTCGCCACGCTGATCCACATCTACAGCGTCGGCTACATGAGCCATGACAAGACCATCTGGCGCTTCTTCAGCTACCTGAGCCTGTTCAGCTTCGCCATGCTGATGCTGGTGACGGCCGACAACCTGCTGCAACTGTTCTTCGGCTGGGAAGGCGTCGGGCTGGCGAGCTACCTGCTGATCGGCTACTGGTACGACCGTCCCTCGGCTTGCGCCGCCGCCATCAAGGCCTTCGTCGTCAACCGTATCGGCGACCTTGGCTTCGCGCTCGGCATCGCGCTGGTCTTCTGGACCTTCGGCTCGATCGAGTTTGCCACCATCTTCGGCGCTGTCGGCCAGCACCAGAACGACGTCTACAGCGTGCTCGGCGGCACCTGGCGCGCCTACGAGGTGATCGGCATCCTGCTGTTCATCGGCGCCATGGGCAAATCCGCGCAGCTCGGCCTGCATGTCTGGCTGCCCGATGCGATGGAAGGGCCGACCCCGGTTTCGGCGCTGATCCATGCCGCGACCATGGTGACGGCCGGCGTGTTCCTGATGGCGCGGTTCTCGCCGGTGCTGGACTTCGCCCCGGGCGCGCTTGGTTTCGTCGCCTTCATCGGCGCCTCGACCGCGCTGTTCGCCGCCACCATCGGCTGCGTGCAGAACGACATCAAGCGGGTGATCGCCTATTCCACCTGCTCGCAGCTCGGTTACATGTTCATCGCCGCCGGCGTCGGCGCCTACCAGGCCTCGATCTTCCACCTGCTGACGCACGCTTTCTTCAAGGCGCTGCTGTTCCTCGGCGCGGGCAGCGTGATCCATGCCATGTCCGACGAGCAGGACATCCGGCGGATGGGCGGCATCTGGAAGAAGATCCCGCTCACCTACGGCGTGATGTGGGTCGGCAGCCTGGCGCTGGCCGGGGTGTGGCCCTTCGCCGGCTTCTATTCGAAGGACGCTATCCTCGAAGCTGCCTGGGCCTCGGGCTCGACGGTCGGGCAGTACGGGTTCTGGTGCGGCCTGATCGCGGCGTTCCTGACCGCCTTCTATTCCTGGCGCCTGATCATCCTGACCTTCCACGGCAAGCCCCGGGCCGACCACCACACCATGGAGCATGTGCACGAAAGCCCCTGGGTGATGACCGGGCCACTGGTATTGCTGGCGATCGGCGCGATCGTCACCGGCTTCAGCTTCCACGAACAACTGCTCGGCCCGGACTGGACGCATTTCTGGGGCCAATCGATCCAGCTCGCCCCCGACAACCACGTGCTGCACGAGATGCACGAGCTGCCGGCCCTGGTCGGGCTGGCGCCGGCGATCGTCGGGCTGCTCGGCATCGCCACCGCCTACGCGCTGTATATGCTCAGACCGGAGATCCCCGGCGAGCTGGCTGCGCGCCATCGCGGCATCTACCAGATGCTGCTGAACAAATACTATTTCGACGAGTTCTATAACGCTGTGTTCGTCCGTCCCGGCATGGCGCTGGCGCGGGTGCTCTGGCAGGTCGGCGATGCCACCATCATCGACGGCGTGCCCAACGGCGTGGCCTCGCTCACCACGGACAGCTCCGCGCAGGTGGTGAAGCTGCAGACCGGCTCCCTAGCCGCCTATGCCTTCGCCATGCTGATCGGCCTCGTGGTGCTCAGCATGATCGTCCTCCTGCTGTTCGTGCTCGGGTGAGTGCCATGAACGCTGCCGGCTTTCCCGTGCTCTCGCTGATCACCTGGCTGCCGCTGGTGGGCGGGGCCGTCATCATGGCGGTGCGCGGCGACGAGGCGACCGTCGCTGCCAACGCCCGCTGGACCGCGCTCTGGACCAGCCTGATCGTGTTCCTGCTTTCACTGGTGCTCTGGTTCGGCTTCGACACCGCCGATCCCGGCTTTCAGTTCATCGAGAGCCTGTCCTGGCTGCCGCAATGGGGCATCACCTACAAGATGGGCGTGGACGGCATCTCGGTGCTGTTCGTGCTGCTTTCCACCGCGCTGACGCCGATCTGCATCCTGGCGAGCTGGGAGGCGATCACCTCGCGCGTGCGCGAGTACATGCTGTCCTTCCTGATTCTCGAGACGATGATGGTCGGCATGTTCTGTGCCCTCGACTTCGTCGTATTCTACATGTTCTTCGAAGGCGTGCTGATCCCGATGTACCTGATCATCGGGGTCTGGGGCGGTCCGCGCCGGGTCTATGCCGCCTTCAAGTTCTTCCTCTACACGCTGGCGGGCTCGGTATTGATGCTGCTGGCGCTGCTGGCGATGTGGTACACCGCCGGCACCACCGACATCCCGACACTGCTGCAGACGGCCTTCCCGGCCTCGATGCAGACCTGGCTGTTCCTGGCCTTCTTCGCTTCCTTCGCGGTGAAGGTGCCGATGTGGCCGGTGCACACCTGGCTGCCGGATGCGCATGTGGAGGCGCCGACCGCGGGCTCCGTCATCCTGGCGGGGGTGCTGCTGAAGATGGGGGCCTACGGCTTCCTGCGCTTCTCGGTGCCGATGCTGCCGCAGGCCTCGGCGAGCTTCGCGCCGTTCATCTTTGCCCTGTCGGTTGTCGCCGTCATCTACACCTCGCTGGTGGCGCTGGCGCAGACCGACATGAAGAAGCTGATCGCCTATTCCTCGGTCGCCCACATGGGCGTGGTGACGATCGGCATCTTCACCTTCAACGTGCAGGGCATTTCCGGCGCGCTGTTCCAGATGCTCAGCCACGGCGTGGTTTCCGGCGCGCTGTTCCTTGTTGTCGGCGTGGTCTACGACCGCATCCACAGCCGTGAGATCGCCCGCTATGGCGGGCTGGCCGACCGCATGCCGGCCTATGCCTTCACCTTCATGCTGTTCATGATGGCGAGCATGGGCCTGCCCGGCACCGCTGGCTTCGTCGGCGAGTTCCTGGTGCTGGTCGGCGCGCTCAAGGTGAATTTCTGGCTGGCCCTGCTGGGTTCGCTCGGCATGATCCTCGGCGCGGCCTACATGCTCTACCTGTATCGCCGTGTCATCTTCGGCACGATCACCCGTGCCGACCTGCGCGACATCCTCGACCTCTCGCCGCGCGAGGTCGCGGTATTCGCGCCGCTCGTGCTGCTCACCCTGTGGATGGGCGTCTATCCCGCCAGTTTCACTGGTTTCTGGGATGCCGCCGTCGGCGCCATGGTGCAGCGGCACCAGGCCGCACTGGAAGCCGCCACCAAGCTCGCCGGAGTGCTGCACTGATGAACTGGTACCTCGCTCTGCCCGAGATCGTGCTGGCCCTCTGTGGCATGGCCATCCTGGTCTTCGGCGTGCTGCGCAAGGGGGATGACACCTTCCAGCTCTGTTCCTGGCTGACCGTCGGCGCCTTCCTGCTCGCCGCCATCCTGGTGATCGCCGGCGGGGAAGGGGCCGCCTACGAAGGCCAGTTCACCAGCGATGCCTTCAGCGGCTTCGTGAAGGTGCTGGTGCTCGCCGCCGCCGCGCTGGGCGTGATCGTCTCGCTCGACTACGCCGCCCATGCCAACATGCGCCGCTTCGAGTTCCCGGTGCTGATCCTGTATGCCACCGTCGGCATGATGCTGATGGTCTCGGCGTCGAACCTGATGACGCTGTACGTGGGGCTGGAGTTGCAGTCGCTGGCGATCTACGTGCTGGCCAGCTTCGCCCGCGACGAAGTGCGCAGCAGCGAGGCCGGGCTCAAGTATTTCGTGCTCGGTTCGCTCGCCTCCGGCCTGCTGCTCTATGGCATCTCGCTGGTCTACGGCTTCACTGGCACGATGGATTTCGCCCAGCTCGCCTCGGCGCTGAGCGATCCGGCCAAGGCGTCCCCCGGCCTGATCGTGGGCATCGTGTTCCTGCTCGCCGGGCTTGCCTTCAAGGTTTCGGCGGTGCCGTTCCACATGTGGACCCCCGACGTCTATGAAGGCGCGCCGACCCCGGTCACCGCCTTCCTGGGCACCGCCCCCAAGGTGGCCGCGATCGCGATGCTGGTGCGGGCGATGGCGACCCCGTTCGGCGACCTGCTCGGGCAGTGGCAGCAGGTGGTCGTGCTGATCTCGATCCTGTCGATGCTGCTCGGCTCGCTCGCCGCGATCGGCCAGCGCAACATCAAGCGGCTGATGGCCTATTCCTCCATCGGCCACATGGGGTACGCGCTGATCGGGCTGGCCGCCGGCAGCCAGGCGGGCATCCGCGGCGTGCTGATCTATATGCTCACCTACGTGTTCATGAACCTCGGCACCTTCGCCATCATCCTGGCGATGCGCCGCCGCGGCCGCATGCTGGAGCAGATTTCCGATCTCTCCGGCCTGGCGCGGACCGATCCCGGCATGGCCCTGGCCATGGCGGTGTTCATGTTCAGCATGGCCGGCATCCCGCCTTTCTCCGGCTTCTGGGGCAAGTATTTCATCTTTACCTCGGCCGTGCAGTCGGGGCTGTGGACGCTCGCCGTGATCGGCGTGCTGACCAGCGTGATCGGCGCCTACTACTATATTCGTATCGTCAAGGTGATGTATTTCGACGCCCCCGTGGAGGCGTTCGACGCGCGCCCACGCGCCCTCTCGGTGGTCGCCGCCCTCTCGGCGGTCTTCACCACCTTCTTCTTCCTCTTTCCCGCGCCCTTCGTGGCCGCGGCGGAGGCAGCGGCCAAGGCGCTGGCGGGGTGACAGTCCCCGCCGGCTGGCGGCTCGAGGTTCACGACCAGCTTCCGTCCACCGCCGATCTGTGCCGCCGGCGCGCCGAATCAGGGGCGCCCGGCGGCCTTGCCATCCTGGCGCGCCGGCAGACCGCCGGGCGCGGCACAAGGCTGCGTCCCTGGCAGGGGGCGGAGGGCAATTTGTTCCTCAGCGTGCTGCTGCGCCCGGGTGGGACGATGCAGGGGGCCGCGCAATGGTCGCTGCTGGCCGGGGTGGCGCTGGCCGAGGCGCTGGCAGCGCATCTGCCGGAAGGCGCGGCGCTCGGTCTGAAATGGCCCAATGACGTGTTGCTCTCCGGCCGCAAGCTCGCCGGCATCCTGACCGAGAGCGCCTCCGGCCCGGAGGGTAACCTGGCCTGGCTGTCGCTCGGGCTCGGCGTCAACCTCGCCGTGGCGCCGGCGCTGACGGACCGGCCGACCGCCTGCCTCGCCGAACTGGCGCCGCCGCCCGCGCCCGAGGCCTTCGCCGCCACCTTGCTGGCCGCGATCGACCGCTGGTGCAGCATCCGGGCCGGGGAGGGGGAGGCGGGCGGATTCGCCGCCGTGCGCGCCGCTTTCCTGGCACGCACCGTTGCGTACGGAACCCATCTGGCGCTGCGGCTCGGCGATCGTATTCTGGACGGCACGTTTGCCGGGCTGGGCGAGGATGGAACCCTGAAGCTGCATACCCGCGAAGGGGTGCGCGCCTTCGCCGCCGGTGAGGTGACGATGGGAAATGGAGCCTGATCCATGCTGCTGGTGATCGACGCCGGCAACACGAACGTGGTGGTTGCGGTGCATGACGGTGCGCACTGGCGCGGCACCTGGCGCATCGCCACCGAGCCGCAGCGCACATCCGACGAATATGCGGTGTGGCTGCTGACCCTGCTGCACCATTGCGGCCTGAAGCACACCCAGGTGAAGGCGGCGGTGATTGGCACCGTCGTGCCGGCGGCGCTGTACCACCTGCGCCGACTGGTGCGCGACTATTTCGATGTCGAGCCGCTGATCGCCCGGTCCACCGTGAACTGGGGCTTCCAGATCAAGGTGGACAGCCCTTCCGAGGTGGGGGCGGACCGGCTGCTCAACGCGCTTGCCGGCCATCACAAGTACAAGGGGCCGCTGGTGGCGGTCGATTTCGGCACCGCCACCACCTTCGACGTGGTCGACGTCGACGGTGCCTATCTGGGGGGGGTGATCGCGCCGGGCATCAACCTCTCGATCGAGGCGCTGCACCGTGCCGCCGCCCGCCTGCCGCGTATCGGCATCGGCCGGCCGCAGGCGGTGATCGGCCGCAACACCGTCTCGGCGATGCAGTCCGGCGTCTACTGGGGCTATGTCGCGATGATTGAGGGCATGGTCGCGCGCATCCAGGCCGAGTACGGTGCACCTTTGAAGGTGGTGGGCACCGGTGGGCTCGCCCCGTTATTGGCCGAGGGAACGATGATCATCGAGTACATCGATCCCGACCTGACCCTGGACGGGCTGCGGCTGTTGGCGGAGCGGAACCCGATCCCCAAATTGAGCCGCGACCGGACGCGGCTGCTGCCGGACCATGATTGAACGGAGCGGGACCGGGTAGCCGGACCGGGCAAGGGAATGACGCGGGCAAACTCGGATCTTGCCTTCGTGCCGCTGGGCGGCACCGGCGAGATCGGCATGAACCTGAATCTATATCGCTGTGGCGAGGCATGGCTCGCGGTGGATTGCGGCATCGGCTTCGGCGGGGCCGCCAATCCCGAGGTCGACATCATGCTGCCCGACCCGGCGTTCATCGCCGAGCGCCGGGACCGGCTGGTCGGGCTGGTGCTGACCCATGCGCATGAAGACCATCTCGGCGGGGTGGCGCATCTGTGGCGGTCGCTGCGCTGCCCGGTCTTCGCGACCCCGTTCGCCGCTTCGGTGCTGCGGCGCAAGCTCGGGGAGGCGCAACTTATCAGCGAAGTGCCGCTGCGGGTGATTCCGCCCGGCGGCAGCTTCACGCTCGAGCCGTTCCGGCTGCAATTCATCAACATGGCGCACTCGATCCCCGAGGCGCAGGCGCTGGTGATCCGCACCCATGTCGGCACGGTGCTGCACACCGGCGACTGGAAGCTCGATCCCGACCCGCTGGTCGGCGGGCGCACCGACGAGGCGGCGCTGGCGAAGCTGGGCGAGGAAGGTGTCCTCGCCATGATCTGCGATTCCACCAATGCCCTGGTGGAAGGCCATTCCGGCTCCGAGGCCGATGTGCGCGAGGCGATGACGGCGCTGGTCCGCTCTCTGCGCGGGCGGGTCGCGGTCACCTGCTTCGCCAGCAACGTCGCCCGGCTGGAAACCATCGCCCTGGCCGCACAGGCGGCCGGGCGGACGGTGGCCCTGGTTGGACGCTCGCTGCGCAACATCGATGCCGCCGCGCGGGAATGCGGCTATCTCAAAGAGGTGCCGCCCTTCGCCACCGAAGACGAAGCCGCCGACATCCCCGACGACAACCTGCTGCTGATCGTCACCGGCAGCCAGGGCGAGCCGCGTTCGGCGCTGGCGCGCATCGCGCTCGACCAGCACCCGCGCATCGAGCTGGGCGAAGGCGACACGGTGGTGTTTTCCAGCCGGGTCATTCCCGGCAACGAACGCGCCATCATCACGGTGCAGGACAACCTGGTGCGCCGCGGCGTGCGGCTGATGACCGACGCCGACCACATGATTCACGTCTCCGGCCATCCCGCACGTGACGAGTTGCGCCGGCTGTACCGGCTGGTCCGCCCGCCGGTCGCCGTGCCGGTCCACGGCGAATGGCGGCACCTGACCGCGCACGCCGAACTGGCGCAGGCGGCCGGCATCGGCTCGGTGCTGCTGGAGGATGGTGACATCCTCAACCTCGCCCCCGGCCGGGTGGAGGTGGTGGACAGCGCCCCGGTCGGGCGGCTGGTGCTGGACGGCAACCGGCTGGTGCCGATGACCGGCGGGGTGATGGGCGCGCGCCGGCGCATGCTGTTCAACGGCGTCGCCATTGCCTCGATCGCGGTGGACGAAGCAGGCCGGTTGCGTGGTCGCCCACGCCTCACCGCCCCGGGCCTGTTCGAGACCGAGGATCCGGAAATGCTGCGCATCGCCGACGAAATGGCCGAATCGGTCGCCGATCTGCCGGCACCGATTCGCCGCGACGATGCCACGTTGCAGGAAGCGGCGAAGACCGCGCTGCGCCGCGCGCTCGGCAAGCGGCTGCAGAAGCGTCCGCTGGTGGATGTGTTGCTGCTGCGGATCTGAGCGCCGTGGACGGGTGGCTGGGGATCGGCCTCTACGTCCTGATCTGGTGGACCTTGCTGTTCGCCGTGCTGCCCTGGGGCACACGGCCGATGGCCGATGCCGACCCGGCCACGGGCTGGCGCGGCGTGCCGGAACGCCCACGCATGGGGCTGAAGTTGCTGGCGACGACGCTGCTGTCGGGGGTGGTCTGGGCGATCTGCTACCTGGTGATCAGCAGTGGCTGGATCAACTTCCGGTCGGGTTGGCTGGCGCTTCCGCCGGGATAATAGGCAAAGTGCCCGAATATCGAGCAGGAATCGCTTGAGTTAAGCTCAATTCCTGTCTGAAAGGCTAAAAAACAGTCGCAAGGACGTGCGATTTCATTGGACGCCTCGCATGGCGAAGCCCATCATCACGGCCAGGAAGAGGGTTGGTTCCTCATCCTGCCGTGTGACTGGCGTTTCCTCCCTAAACTTGGCCCGCTGCGCCATGGGCGCGCGGGCCTTTTTTCTGTTTAGGCACCCGCACCCGTAATGTCACGCATTTTCGTTCGCGTAAGGGTGGCATCAACGGGATTTTATTGCAGCCGTTCCTGGTGCGACGCACAATGCTTGCGTAGCGTAATAGATTCGCCTTTTTCTCCTTGCGCCCGGCGCGGCCATTGCCGTCTGGCGAGACGACGCGTCCCTCGCTAGAACCCCGCGGCGCCCCTTCACAGACGGACCCCTGTTGCCATGCGCCTCTCCCGCAGCCTCGTGCCGACGCTCAAGGAAACCCCTGCGGAGGCCCAGATCGCCTCCCACCGCCTGATGCTGCGGGCGGGGCTGGTGCGGCAAACCTCCGCGGGCATCTACGCCTGGCTGCCCGCCGGCTGGCGCGTCCTGCAGAACATCACCCAGATCGTCCGCGAGGAGCAGGACGCCTCCGGGGCCCAGGAACTGCTGATGCCGACCATCCAGTCCGCCGAGCTGTGGCGGCAGAGCGGTCGCTACGATGCCTACGGGCCCGAGATGCTGCGGATCCGCGACCGTCACGATCGCGAGATGCTGTATGGGCCGACAAACGAGGAGATGATCACCGATATCTTCCGCCAGTCCGTTCGCTCGTACCGGGAGCTACCGCAGAACCTTTACCATATCCAATGGAAGTTCCGTGACGAGGTGCGCCCCCGGTTCGGCGTGATGCGCGGTCGCGAGTTCCTGATGAAGGACGCCTACAGCTTCGATCTCGACTATGAAGGCGCCGTCATTTCCTACCGGAAGATGATGCTGGCCTATATGCGCACCTTCCAGCGCCTCGGCGTGAAGGCGATCCCCATGGTCGCCGATACCGGCCCGATCGGCGGCAATCTCAGCCACGAATTCATCATCCTCGCGCCCACCGGCGAGAGCCAGGTCTACTACGACGGCGCCTTTGAACAGATCGACCCGACCTCCGGTGATTTCTCCTTCGATTCGCCCGAGGACCTCGCCCGCTTCTACGAAACCCTGACCACGCCCTACGCCGCCACCGACGAGAAACACGATACCGCCGCCTGGGCGAACGTCGCCGACAAGCGCGAAGGCCGCGGCATCGAAGTCGGGCATATCTTCTACTTCGGCACCAAATACTCAGGGCCGATGGGGCTGACCGTCGCCGGCCCGGACGGCAAGACCCTCACCCCGCACATGGGCAGCTACGGCATCGGCGTTTCCCGACTCGTGGGCGCCATCATCGAAGCCTCCCACGACGACGCCGGCATCATCTGGCCGGACAGCGTGGCCCCCTGGAAAGCCGCCATCCTCAACCTCAAGGCCGGCGATGCCGCCTGCGAGGCCATCTGCGAGGAAGCCTACACCCGACTCGACGGACAGGCACTGTACGACGACCGTGAAGATCGCGCGGGCGTAAAATTCGCCGATGCCGACCTGATGGGACACCCCTGGCAAATCGTCGTGGGGCCACGCGCCGCCGCCGCCGGACGCGTCGAACTGAAGCGACGCGCCACGGGGGAACGAGCCGAAGTGACCCTCTCGGACGCGCTGGCGCGGATCGCCTGAGCATGCCCTGCCGCCGCTTCCGGGGCGTTGCCCCGGACCCCACCAGGAGCTTTGCTCCTGGACCTCAGCAAGGGCCACAGGCCCTTGCATCCCATGACAAGGGGCCACGGGGTCATACGGCGGAGGCCGGTTAATCTCATGTTCAATGCTTTTGAACGCGCCGTTGCCGGCCGCTACCTGCGCGCGCGCCGCGGCGAACGCTTTGTCTCGGTCATCGCCGGCTTTTCCCTGGTCGGCATCGCCCTCGGGGTCGCCACGCTCATCATCGTGATGAGCGTGATGAACGGCTTCCGCATCGAACTGATGGGGCGGATTCTTGGGCTCAATGGCCACCTTGGCGTCTATGGGGGCGGCGCGCCGCTGGCGAATTTCGACGACCTCGCGGCACGGGTGCGCGGCCTGCCGGGCGTGGTTTCAGCCATCCCCGTGGTGGAAGGGCAGGTCGGGCTGACCAACGAACGCGGCGGCGCCTATCTCGGCGGGCTGGTGCGCGGCATCCGCCAGGACGACCTGCGCAAGCTGCGCGTGGTCGCCGACAATATCCGCGTCGGCTCGCTGAACCAGTTCCAGGGCGACGACGCGGTGGCGATCGGCGTCGGCCTTGCCCAGCGCCTCGGGCTCGGACTCGGCAGCCAGTTGCAACTGATCTCGCCGCAGGGACAGGCCACGGTGATCGGCAACATCCCGCGCATCCGCAGCTACAAGGTCGTGGCGATCTTCCAGGTCGGCTTCAACGAGGCCGATACCGGCTTCGTCTACCTGCCGCTGGAAGCAGCCCAGGTGTTCTTCCGCGTACCCAACGCCGCCACCCAGATCGAGGTCCTGACCGCCGATCCCGACCGGGTGCAGGTGGTGAACCGCGAGATCCGCACGGCACTGTCCGGCCAGCCGGTGCGGGTGGTCGACTGGACCCAGAGCAACAACAGCTTCTTCGCCGCCGTCGAGGTCGAACGGAACGTCATGTTCCTGATCCTGACCCTGATCATCCTGGTGGCGGCGTTCAATATCGTCTCGTCCCTGATCATGATGGTGAAGGACAAGACCCGCGACATCGCCGTGCTGCGCACGCTCGGGGCAGGACAGGGTGCCATCATGCGGATCTTCCTGCTGTGCGGCGCCAGCGTCGGCGTCGCCGGCACCCTGGTGGGGGCGCTGCTCGGCATCGTGTTCTGCCTCAACATCGAAACCATCCGGCACTGGCTGGAAGGGCTGACCGGCACCAACCTGTTCAACCCGGAAGTCTATTTCCTTTCGAAGCTGCCGGCGGTGGTGCAATGGCACGAAGTGGCGCAGGTGATCGTGATGGCGCTGGTGCTGTCGCTGCTGGCGACGCTGTATCCAAGCTGGCGCGCTGCCCGCACCGATCCGGTGGAGGCCCTGCGCAGTGAGTGACGCGGCCCCGCTGGAACTGCGCGGCGTCGTCCGCACCTACCGCAGCGGCGGCGGCGACCTGCCGGTGCTGCGCGGCGCCGACCTGGTGCTGCACCCCGGCGAGATCGTTGCCCTGGTCGCGCCCTCGGGCACCGGCAAGTCCACCTTGCTGCACCTCGCCGGGCTGCTGGAAAAGCCCGATGGTGGTAGCGTCTTCGTCGCTGGCCGCGACGCCGGTGCGCTCGGCGACGGCGAGCGCACCGCGATCCGCCGCGACCGGATCGGCTTCGTCTACCAGTTCCATCACCTGCTGCCGGAATTCACCGCGCTCGAAAACGTGGTGCTGCCGCAGATGATCGCCGGCAAGCCACGTCCGCAGGCGAGCGAACGGGCACGCGCCCTGCTGGAGTCGTTTGGACTGGCGGCACGGGTGGATCACCTGCCCGGCAAGCTCTCGGGCGGCGAACAGCAGCGTGTGGCGATTGCTCGTGCCCTGGCCAACGCGCCGCGGGTGCTGCTTGCCGACGAACCCACCGGCAATCTCGATGTCGGCACTGCCGCTGCGGTGTTCGAGCAGTTATTGCAGACGGTGCGTGCCCAAGGCGTGGCGGCGTTGATCGCGACCCACAACCCGGATCTGGCGGCCCGCATGGACCGGACGGTGACGCTGCGCGACGGGCAGGTGGCGCCGAGTTAAGGTCGGCCGGCGTAGGGCGGATGAGCGCAGCGTCATCCGCCATCGCGATGCACCACGAGGTAGCCGGCCTGCGTTGGCGGACCTGCGTCCGCCCTACATCTTCGCGCTACAGGGCAAAAATGGGTTCCAAGGGCGAAGCCCTTGGCCAGGTGCAGGGGCGGCGCCCCGCGCGCGGCTTTCCCGGACTCATGCTTTCGCCGTAAAAGGCGGCCATGCCGCACGCTGATTTCGTTCACCTCCGGGTCCATTCCGCCTATTCGCTCAGCGAGGGCGCGATCAAGGCCGACAAGCTCGCCGTGCTCGCCAAGGAGGCGTTGATGCCGGCGGTGGCGATCACCGATTCCGGCAACATGTTCGGCGCGCTGGAGTTTTCCCAGTACTGCTCGGGCAAGGGCGTCCAGCCGATCATCGGTTGCCAGATCGCCATCACCCGCGAGGACAACCCGCGCCTGCCGCCGGACCCGGTCGTGCTGCTGGCCCAGAATGCCGAGGGCTATGCCAATCTGCAGCGCCTGTCCTCGGCCGGCTTCATGGAGACCGATCCCAGCCTGAAGCCGCAATTGGCGCTCTCGCGCGTATGCGAGCGCGCGGATGGGCTGATCCTGTTGACCGGCGGCACCAACGGCCCGATCGCGCGGCTGCTCGCCGAGGGCCAGAAGGGCGAGGCCGAACGCCTGCTCGCCCGGCTGACCGAAGCCTTCCCCGACCGCACGGTGATGGAACTGCACCGGCACGGCCTGCCGGTCGAGCGTGCCATCGAGCCGGGCCTGATCGCGCTGGCCGATGCCGCGGGCGTGCCGCTGGTCGCCACCAACGATTGCTTCTTCGCCAAGCCCGAGATGTACGAGGCGCATGACGCGCTGCTCTGCATCGCCGAGGGCCGGCTGTTGTCCGAGCGCGACCGTCGCCGCGTCACCCCGGAACACTGGTTCAAGCCGGCCAAGGTGATGCGGGCGCTGTTCGCCGACCTGCCGGAAGCCTGCGACAACACGCTCGCCATCGCCCGGCGTTGCGCGGTGATGGCGGAGACGCGCAAGCCGCTGCTGCCGGTCTGCCCGAAGGTCCGTCCCGGCCGCACCGAGGAAGAGACGGTGCGGGCCATGGCCACCGAGGGGCTGGAACGGCGGCTCGATGCCATGCGGGCCGACGATGAAACCCGCACGCGCTATCGCGAGCGCCTGGCCTATGAGCTCGACGTCATCGCCAAGATGGGCTTCCCGGGCTACTTCCTGATCGTCGCCGACTTCATCCAGTGGGCGAAGGCGCACGGCATTCCGGTGGGGCCGGGGCGCGGTTCCGGTGCCGGCTCGGTCGCCGCCTGGGCGCTGACCATCACCGACCTCGATCCGCTGCGCTTCCATCTGCTGTTCGAGCGGTTCCTCAACCCGGAACGCGTGTCGATGCCGGACTTCGACATCGACTTCTGCCAGGACCGCCGCGACGAGGTGATCACCTATGTGCGCGGCGAGTACGGCGCCGATCGTGTCGCCCAGATCATCACCTTCGGAAAGCTGCAGGCGCGCGCGGCGGTGCGTGACGTCGGGCGTGTGCTCGGCCTGCCATTCGGCCAGGTCAACAAGGTCGCCGAGCTGATCCCGAACAACCCGGCCAAGCCGGTGACGCTGCAGCAGGCCATCGACGGCGAGCCGAAGCTGCAGCAGATGCGCCAGGACGACGAAGCGGTGCGCCGCCTGCTGGAAATCGCGCTGCAGGTCGAGGGGCTATACCGTCACGCCAGCACCCATGCGGCGGGCGTGGTGATCGGTGACCGCACGCTGACCGAGCTGGTGCCGATCTACCGCGATCCGAAATCCGATTTCCTGGTCACGCAATTCTCCATGAAATACGTGGAGCAGGCGGGGCTGGTGAAGTTCGACTTCCTCGGGCTGACGACGCTGACCATCCTGCAGCGGGCGGTGGGGTTCCTGCATGCGCGCGGCATCGAGGTCGATCTGGCGCATCTGCCACTCGATGACGCGCCGACCTACGACATGCTGCAGCGTGGCGATGCCGGCGGGGTGTTCCAGTTCGAAAGCCAGGGCATGCGGGACGTGCTGCGGCAGATGCGTCCCGACCGGTTCGAGGACCTGATCGCCGCGGTGGCGCTGTACCGTCCCGGCCCGATGGCCAATATCCCGGCCTATTGCCAGCGCAAGCAGGGCGAGAAATGGGAGGCGCCGCACCCGGAGATCCGCGACATCCTGGAAGAGACCTACGGTATCATGGTCTACCAGGAACAGGTGATGCAGATCGCCCAGAAGATGGCGGGGTACAGCCTCGGCGGCGCCGACCTGCTGCGCCGCGCCATGGGCAAGAAGATCCGCGCCGAGATGGAGAAGCAGCGCGAGATCTTCGTCACCGGCTCCACCGGGCGCGGCATTCCGGCGGAGAAGGCCGAAGAGGTGTTCGACCTCATGGCCAAGTTCGCCGACTATGGCTTCAACAAATCCCACGCGGCTGCCTATGCGCTGGTGGCCTATCAAACGGCCTGGCTGAAGGCGAACCATCCGGTGGCCTTCCTGGCCGCTTGCATGTCGCTTGCCATCAACAACACCGACAAGCTGGCGGCGCTGCGGCAGGAAGCGACACGGCTGGGCATTCGCGTTTTGCCGCCCGACATCAACCGCTCCGGCCCTGACTTCACGCTGGAGGATGATGCCGAGGGCAAGCTGTGCATCCGCTATGCGCTGGCGGCGGTGAAGAAGGTCGGCATGGCGGCGATGCAGGCGGTGGTGGCCGCGCGCGGCGACCGTGACTTCGCTGATCTGGCGGATTTTGCCGCCCGCATCGACCCGAAGCACCTGAACCGGATGCAGTTGGAAAACCTGGTGCGGGCCGGTGCCTTCGACAGCCTGGACAAGGTTCGTGCCCGTGTCTTTGGCGCTGCCGAGATGATCCTGCGCCGGGCGCAGTCCACGGCGGAGGAGCGTGACAGCGGCCAGATCGGCCTGTTCGGCGGTGGCGGCAAGGCCGAGCGCCTGCGCCTGCCGGACGTAGCGGAATGGGATCCGATGGACCGGCTCGGCTACGAGGCCGATGCGATTGGTTTCCATCTGACCGCGCATCCGCTGGATGCTTATGCGGCGGCGCTGCGGCGCCTGGGGGCGGTGCCGAGCAATCAGTTGGAACAGCGGGCTCAGGCCGGGGCGGCGCGGGTCAAGGTGGCTGGGACCGTCATCGGCAGCAAGGAGCGCATCACCCGCACCGGCAGCCGCATGGCGTGGATCAGGCTATCGGATGGTGGCGGCTCCTACGAAGTCACCTTCTTCTCCGAGGTATTGGCACGGGGGAGGGAGTTGCTTGCGGCCGGCAGTGCCGTGCTGGTGACGGCGGATATTCGCCTGGAAGGCGAGGCATTACGGATCACCGCGCATGATGTGGCGCCGTTGGATGCCGCCGCGGCGCAGGCGGGGGCGGGGATGCGGGTCTGGCTGAGCGAGACGGGGGCCGTGCCGCATATCCGGGCGCTGCTGGAGCGCGAGGGCAAGGGCAAGGGCCGGGTCGTGCTGGTGCCAAGGCTCGATGATTCGCAGGACGTGGAGATCACCTTGCCGGGTGGCTTCAACGTCAATCCGCGTCTGTCCCAGGCGATGAAGGGTGTCGCTGGCGTCGAACGGGTCGAGGATCTTTAGGAATGGGATCCAAGGGCCTTGCGGCCCTTGGCGGAGGTCCAGGAGGCAGAGCCTCCTGGTGAGCGGTCCGAGGTCTCAGTACGATCCCAGTACCAGGTTGCTGGGCGCGCCGGCGACAAAGTTCTCGATATTATCGATCAATTGGTCGGCGAGTGTTTGCTGGGCTTCGTCGCTGGCCCAGGCGACATGTGGCGTCAGGATCACGTTGGGCCGCCGTGCCAGTCGCATGATGACGCTGTCGGCCGGCGGTGGTTCGGGCGAGGTCACATCGATGCCGGCGCCGCTGATCAGGCCCTCGTCGAGGGCGTGTTCGAGGTCTTCCTCCACGACCAGTCCGCCGCGCGCGGTATTGATCAGCAATGGCCGGCGCTTCATCTGGCGGAATTCGGTCATGCCGATCAGGTTGCGTGTCTGCGGCGTCAGCGGGCAGTGCAGGGTGATGATGTCGCTGGTCTCCAGGACCTCGTCCCAGGGCGTATAGAGCGGCCCCAGGCCGCTGACGCCCTTATGGGCGGCGAACAGGGGGATCATGCCGAAGACGCGGGCGATTTCGGCGACGCGCTGGCCGAGCACGCCCTCGCCGATGATGCCCAGGCGGGCGCCGCCGAGGTCGTTGATCGGGTGGTTGAAGAAGCAGAACTGGCCGGCGCGCTGCCATTCGCCGGCGAGGGTGTCGTCGCGGAACGGGATGATGTTGCGCCGCAAGGCCAGCATCAGTGCGAAGGTGTGTTCGGGTACGGTGCGCAGCGCGTAGCCGCGGATGTTGGCGACGGCGATGCCGTGAGCCTGGCAGTACGCCTTGTCGACGCAGTCGGTGCCGGTGGCGGCCACCGCGATCAGCTTCAGGTCCGGCAGTTGCGCCAGCGTGTCGGCGGTCAGGGACACCTTGTTGATGATGGCGATGCTGGCCCCGGCGAGGCGTTCGGCGGCCTGGGCGGCGGTGGTGTGTTGGTACTCCTCCAGCGTGTGGTCGAAGCCGGGGCGGCGCAGCACCACGCGCGGACCCAGCGTGGCGCGGTCGAGGAAGACGATCTTGTGCATAAGGGGCCTCCGGAGTGGAATGTTACAGGCGGCGACGCACTTCGCCGGCGACCCGTTCCGGGGTGATGCCGAAATGGGCGAAGAGGTCTGCCTCGGGTCCGGAGGCACCGAAGCTGCTCATGCCGACGAAGCCGCCATCCTCGCCGATCCAGCGTTCCCAGCCTTGGCGCACCGCTGCCTCCACCGCGACCCGCACGGTGGTGCGGTCGATCACCTGGTCACGATAGGCGGGCTCCTGCCGTTCGAACAGTTCCCAGCAGGGCATGGAGACAACGGCGGTGGGGATGCCCTCCGCTTCCAGCATCTGGCGGGCGGCCAAGGCGAGGGCGACTTCCGATCCGGTGGCGAGGATGGTGGCGCGGCGCCTGGAACTGGCTTCGGCCAGCACATAGGCGCCGCGGGCGGCGCGATTTTCGCCGGTGCCATCCTCGCGCACCGGCGGCAGCACCTGGCGGGAGAACACCAGCGTCGAGGGACCGGAGC
Organism: Rhodovastum atsumiense; assembly: GCF_937425535.1. NCBI lineage: Bacteria > Pseudomonadati > Pseudomonadota > Alphaproteobacteria > Acetobacterales > Acetobacteraceae > Rhodovastum > Rhodovastum atsumiense. The sequence continues at coordinate 6,195,309 of NZ_OW485601.1, read as the reverse complement.
GGTTGGACAGGGCCGCTTCCCAGCATTCGGCGGCTTCCACCGCATCGGCCGGGCGGAAGACCAGCATGTTGGGCATGGCCCGCAGCGAGGCCACGATCTCGACCGGCTGGTGGGTCGGGCCGTTGCGGCCGATGCCGATGGAATCGTGCGAGAACACGAACAGCGAGGGCAGCCCCATCAGCGCTGCCATGCGCAGCGCCGGCCGCTCGTAATCCGAGAACGCCAGATAGGTCACGCCAAGCGGCACCACCCCGCCATGTGCGGCCATGCCGTTTACCATCGAGCCCATGGCATGCTCGCGCACACCGTAATGCACGTAGCGGCCGCCCTGGTCGGTGGCGCTGAAGGATGTCAGGTGTCGCTTGTGCTGCGTCGGCCCTTCCAGGTCGGGCGCGCCGGAAACCAGTTCGGGAATCGTCGTTGCCAGTATTTCGACGATGTCGGCGGAACTGTTGATGCCGCCCTGGGCCTTGGCAGGCGCGATGTCCCGCCGCCAGTTCCGTAGCGGTTTCTCCCAGCCTTCCGGCAGCCGGCCTTCGCGCAGGCGATCGAGCAGGCGACGGCGCTCCGGCGACAGGGCCGCGAGGCGGGCATGCCAGGCTTCGTAGGCGGGCAGGCCGCGGCGCCCGGCGGCACGCCAGACCGAAAGAACGTCATCGGGGATGGTGAAGGCCGGGTATGGCCAGTCCAGGGATTCACGCGCTGCGATCAGGTCTTCGGCGAAGACGCGGCCGCCATGGGCGCCGCGCTGGCCCTGTAGCCGTGGTAGGCCACGGCCGATCATGGTGCGGCAGGCAATCATCGAGGGGCGTGGATCCAGCGCCGCCAGACTCAGCGCCGCGTCGACCGCGGCGACATCGTGCCCGTCCACGTCCTGCACGTGCCAGCCGGCGATGCGGAAGCGCGCGCACATGTCCTCGCTCTGGGCGATGGTGATGCCACCATCGTCGGTCATGCGGTTGTCGTCCCAGAGGAAGGTGAGATGACCAAGCCGCAGATGCCCGGCGAGCGCGATGATCTCCTGGCCGACGCCTTCCTGCAGGCAGCCATCCCCCACCAGCGCGTAGGTGCGATGGTTGACCATGTCCTCGCCGAGCCAGTTGCGCAGGAACGCCTCGGCGACCGCCATGCCGGCGGCATTGGCGATGCCCTGGCCGAGTGGCCCGGTGGTGACTTCGATGCCGCTGGCGGGATCGTATTCGGGATGGCCGGCGCAATGTGAGCCAAGGCGGCGGAAGGTGCGGATCTGGTCGAGGCTGATGTGTTCGTACCCGGTCAGGTGCAGCAAGGCGTAGATCAGCATGGAGCCGTGGCCGTTCGACAGCACGAAGCGGTCGCGGTCGAACCACATCGGGTCGGCGGCATGGAATTTCAGGTGACGCGTGAACAGCGCCGTGGTGATTTCGGCGCAGCCGAGCGGGGCGCCGGGATGGCCGTCGCCGGCGTGCTCGATCGCGTCCAGGGCAAGGAAGCGGATGGCGTGTGCCAGCTTCTGCGGGGCAGGGGAGGACATGACAATACTCTCCACGACGGCCCGGTCGCGGGCCGCTGATGGCAGGCAACGAGGAAAAGCGGGGGAGAGAGGCGGGACGGCCGGAACCGCCCCGCGCTGATCAGAGGAAGCCGATCGATATCCAGGGGATCGCGGCGATCACCGCGACGCCGATGATCAAGGCCAGCAGGTAGGGCAGGATCGGCTTCAGCCCGGCATCCGGATGGATGCGGCTGACGGCGCAGGCGGAGTAGTAGCCCACGCCGAAGGGCGGTGCGAACAGGCCCACGCCCATCGAGAGGATCACCACCATGGCGTAGTGCACCTCGTGCACCCCCATCTGGCGCGCGATCGGGAACAGCAGCGGCCCGAACAGCACGATGGCGGGAATGCCTTCCAGCACGCTGCCCAGCACGATGAAGGCCAGGATGGACACCGCGAGGAAGGTGGCCTGCCCACCCGGCAAGGCTGCCATCGCCGCTGCCAGGGACTGCGAGAAGCCCGACTGGGTCAGGGCCCAGGACATCGCCGTGGCGGCCCCGATGATGAGCAGGATGGCGCCGGAGAGCGATGCCGTTTCCACCAGCATCGGCATCAGCCGTTTCAGGTCGAAGCTGCGATAGACCAGCACGCCGACGATGACGGCATAGGCGATGCCGATGGTGGAGACCTCGGTCGCCGTGGTGGCGCCGCTGATCACCGCCCAGCGGATGACGAAGGGCAAGGCGAGGCCGGGAAGGGCGATCACGAAGCACTTTCCCACCGTGCCCCAGGACGCACGCAGTCCCGTGCCCGGTGTCACCTTGCCGCGCAGGCGCCAGCGCACGACCAGGCAGAGCACCAGACCGAGCACCAGCCCCGGCAGCAGGCCGCCGGTGAACAGGGCGGCGATCGAGACGCCGGTCACCGAGCCGATGGTGATCAGCACCAGGCTGGGCGGGATCGTCTCGGTCTGCGCGCCGGTGGCCGAGAGCAGGGCCAGCAATTCGCCCTCTGGCTCGCCACGCTTTTGCATTTCCGGGAACAGCACCGGCGCGATCGCGGCCATGTCCGCTGCCTTCGAGCCGGAGATGCCCGAGACCAGGTACATGGCGCCGACCAGCACGTAATAGAGCCCGCCCCGCACATGGCCGAGCAGGCTGACCAGGAACGCCACCATGGTGCGGGCGATGCCGGTCATCTCCATCAGCAGGCCGAGCACGACGAACAGCGGCACGGCGAGCAGGATCAGATGCGCCATGCCCTCGTTCATGCGCCCGACCAGCACGATGTCGGGCACGTTGGTGGTCAGGCCGATATAGCCGAGCGTGGCGATGCCGAAGGCGAAGGCGATCGGCACGCCGGCCAGGACCATGGTCCCGACCAGCAGCACGAAGAAGATCAACAGGTTGATGTTGCCAAGCTCGTGCAGCACCGGCGCGGCGGCGACGAAGATCGCGGCGATGCCGGCCACCAGCCCGATCCCGCCCGCCAGCGCCTGCCATCCGCCGGTGCGGGCGAGGCGCAGCAGCGCCACCACCAGCATCAGCACCGAGCCGACCGGGAAGGCGGCGGCGTGCCAGGCGCCGGAGATGTCCAGCGCCGGCGTGGTGATGAAGTCCTCCTCGATGGCGAATTCCACGCCCGGCATCACCATCAGGGACAGGAACAGCACCGGCACCGCGACCGCGACCACTTCGAGGAAGGCGCGCGTTTGCGGCGACGCCTTGCCCACCAGCGCGGTCATGCGCATGTGCTCGTTGCGCTGCAGCGCCACCACCGAGCCGAGCATGGCGAGCCACAGGAACAGCGTGCTCGCCAGTTCGTCCGACCAGATCAGCGGCGAATGCAGCACGTAGCGCCAGATCACCCCGGCCAGCAGGACCACGATCTCGGCCACCACCAGCAGGGCGGCCGGGATCTCGACGAGGCGGGCGAGGGCGGCCTCCACCGGGGCCACCCATTGCGCTGCGTTGAGCAGCGGCTGTTGCCGTTCCATGGCATGAGCGTCATGAACCGACATGCCGCTTACCCCAATTTGCCGGTGGCCTGCTCAAGCAGCTCCCAGGCTTCGGGGCCATATTTTGCCTTCCAGTCGGCGTAGAAGCTGGTTCCGGCCAGTGCCGCCCGGAACGGGGCCTGGTTCACCTCGTTGAAGACCAGCCCCTTGGTGGCCAGATCCTGGCGCAGCGACACGCTGAGCCGGGCGATGTCGGCGCGCTGGTCCATGACGGAACGGTCCAGCTCGCGGGTGACCAGGGCGCGCAGGTCCTCGGGCAGGCGTTGCCAGGCGCGGCGGTTGCCGAGGATGCAGTAGCCATCCCAGACATGCCCGGTCAGGCTACAGTATTTCTGCACTTCATAGAGGCGGGTGGTGGCGATGATCGCCAGCGGGTTCTCCTGGCCCGAGACCACCTTGGTCTGCAAGGAGGAATAAACTTCATTGAAATTGATCGGCGCCGGCCCGGCCCCGAGCGCCTTGAACAACGAGGTCAGCATCGGTGCGGGCGGCACCCGCAGCTTGAAGCCGGCGAGATCGGCCGGGGTGTTGATCGGGCCGGTCGAGGTGGTGATCTGGCGGAAGCCGTTGTCGGTGATCTTGCAGACGGACACCAGCCCGACCTTGTTGATCTGCGCGCGGATGTGCTGGCCGAGCGCGCCATCCATGGCCCGCCACACCGTGTCGTAGTCATGGAAGGCGAAGCCGGTGTTGACGATGCCGCTCACCGGCACCAGGGTCGCCAGGATCGAGGTGGCGAGATTGAAGAATTCCACGCCGCCGCTGCGCACCTGCGAGAGCAGGTCGGTGTCCGAGCCAAGCTGGTTGGCCGGGAACAGCTTGATGTCCAGCCGTCCGCTGCTGGCCTCGCGGATGCGGTCGAGCGCTTCGGCCGCGCGGATGTTGCAGGGATGGGTGGGGTCCTGGCCGGTAGCGAACTTGTAGGTGAACTCGGCGGCGGCGGCGCGACGGGTCAGGATGCCGACCAGCGGCAGGGCGGTGCCGGCGGCGATCAGGCCGCGACGGGTTGGTCCGTGGCGGAATGTTCCCAAATTCATTTGATTATTGGTCATGATTTCACTCCCGTCTTGTTATCCGTGTTGTTACCCGATTGGGCCGGCGGGGGGCGAGTCAGGTTCCATTCAGGACGCGATAACTCCGGATCACCTGGCTGTCGTCCGCCGTGCCGTCGCCCCGGCCGGAACTGGCCAGGAACAACTGGTGCGCCGCCGCCGTCAGCGGCAGCGCCGCCCTGGCATCGCGCCCGGCCTGCAGCACGATGCCGAGATCCTTGACGAAGATGTCGATGGCGCTGGTGACCTCCGGCGCCTCCTGCAGCATGCGCGGCCCGCGATCGCGCAGCATCCAGCTTGCCGCGGAGGAGCCGCTCATCACCTCCAGCAGCAATCCGCGATCGACCCCGATTTTCTCGGCCAGTGCGAAGGCCTCGGCGGCGACCGCGATGTGCACGCCGCAGAGCAACTGGTTGGCGGTCTTCACCGTCGCGCCCTGGCCCGGGGTCGGGCCGACATGGAAGATCCGGTCGCCAAGGGCGGCGAACAGCGGGCGCACCGCCGCGACGCTGTCATCGGAACCGGCCGCCATGATGGTCAGCTTCGCCGCGCGTGCCCCGGCGACGCCGCCGGAAACCGGTGCATCGACGAAGCCACGGCCGCTTGCCTGCACCCGTTCGGCGATGGCGACGACGGCGGCGGGCGGGCAGGTCGCCATCAGCACCACGATACCCTGCGGCGGCAGCGCCGCCAGGGCGCCCTCGTCGAACAGGACGGTTTCGGCCTGAGCGGCGTTGACCACCATCAGCACCAGCGCGTCGGCGCCCGTCGCTGCCGCGGCGGCGGATTCAGCGGGCAGGCCGCCGGAAGCGGCCAGGGCTTCGCGCGAGTCGGCGCGCAAGTCCCAGCCATGCACGGTGAAGCCACCGGCCAGCAGGGCCTGCGCCATGGGAAGTCCCATGGCGCCAAGCCCGACGAAGCCGACCGTGCGCGGCGCGCCGGTCACAGCCAGCCGCGAATGGTCTGCACCATCGCCTCTGTCGAGATACCGTAGCGATCGTGCAACGTCGGCAGCGCGCCGGCGTCGAGGAACGCGTCCGGCAGGGCGATCTGGCGGAAGCGTGGCGCCAGCCCCGCGCGCAGCAGGCTGCCCGCCACCGCCTCGCCAAGCCCGCCGATCCGGCTGTGGTTCTCGGCCACGATCACCGGGCGGCCGGTGCGCGCGGCGGCGGCGTTGATGGCTGCCTCGTCGAGCGGCTTGATCGTGGGCACGTGCATGACCGCCACGTCGATGCGGTCCTTGCGCAGGGCCTCGGCGGTTTCCAGCGCGCGCATCGTCATCAGCCCGGAAGCGATGATCAGCGCATCCGGTCCGTCGCGCAGCAGCGCCGCCTTGCCGAGTTCGAACCGGTAGTCGTACTCGTCCAGCACCAGCGGCACGTTGCCGCGCAGCAGGCGCATGTAGACCGGCCCGTCATGCGCGGCGATCGCCGGAACCGCCTGCGAAATATCGAGCGCATCGCAGGGATCGACCACGACGATGCCGGGCATGCCGCGGAAGATGGCGATGTCCTCGGTGGCCTGGTGGCTCGGGCCGTAGCCGGTGGTCAGGCCGGGCAGGGCGCAGACCACCTTGACGTTCAGCTTTTCCTCGCTGATGCCGAGGCAGATGAAGTCATAGGCACGGCGTGCGGCGAACACGGCGTAGGTGGTGGCGAAGGGGGTGAATCCCTCGCGTGCCATGCCGGCAGCGGCGCCGAACAGCAACTGCTCGGCCATGCCCATTTGATAGAAGCGGTCCGGATGGGCGCGGGCAAAGATGTGCAGGTCGGTGTATTTGCCCAGGTCGGCGGTCATGCCGACGATGTCCGGCCGGGTTTCCGCCAGCGCCGAGAGCGCATGACCGAACGGTGCCGCTTGCGTCTTCTGTCCCTCGGCCGCGATCGAGGCGATCATGGCCGATGTGGTGAGACGAGGTTTCACGGCGCTCATGCGTGCCTCCCTTCCGACAGGACGGCGAGGGCCTGTTGCCATTCATCGGCCTCGACCCGCAGGAAGTGGTTACGCTCGCGGGCCTGCAGGAAGGGCACGCCCATGGCCATGCGGGTGTCGCAGATGATCACGCGGGGCCGTGGCTCGGCGAGGGTGCGCGCCGTGTCGAAGGCGGCGACCAGGGCTTTGATGTCGTTGCCGTCGACGCGTTGCGCGTGCCAGCCGAAGGCTTCCCATTTCGGCTGCAACGGCTCGCTGCACAGCATCTGAGTTGAGGGTCCGTCGGCCTGCTGGTTGTTGAAATCCACCAGGCAGATCAGGTTATCGAGCTTCCAGTGCGCGGCCGACATTGCCGCTTCCCAGGTCGCGCCCTCGCCCAGTTCGCCGTCCGACATCAGGTTGTAGACGAAGGCGCCGGACTTCTTGCGCTTGAGGCCGAGGCCCATGCCGACGGCGATGCCCAGGCCCTGGCCGAGCGAGCCGCCGCTGATTTCCATGCCCGGCGTGTAGCTCGCCATGCCCGACATCGGCAGGCGGCTGTCATCAACGCCATAGGTCTCAAGTTCAGATTCGGGAATGATTCCTGCTTCAATCAGCGCGGCGTAGAGGGCGATGGCGTAGTGGCCGATCGAAAGCAGGAAGCGGTCGCGGCCTTCCCAGTGCGGGTCTTCCGGACGATAGGTCAGGGCGTGGAAATAGGCGACCGCCAGCACGTCGGCGATGCCCAGCGCCTGGGCGATGTAGCCCTGGCCCTGGACTTCGCCCATGCGCAGCGCGTTGCGGCGGATGCGCCAGGCGCGCTCATCCAGGCCGGGTTGGTTCGGCCGTAACAATTCGGATGGCAAATTCTTATCTCCCTGGACGTGCGACGCACTGCGCCGCGCGGGATCGCGTCAGTGAATAAGCATGCCGCCGTTCACGTCGATCACGGCACCGGTGACATAGGCGGAGAGATCGCTGGCGAGGAACAGATACACCCCGGCCACGTCGCGGGCCTCGCCGAGGCGGGCGAGCGGAATCCCCGTCAGGATGCTGGCTTTCATCTCCGGGGTCAGCTTGCCGCCGGTGATGTCGGTCTGGATCAGCCCCGGGGTGACGCAGTTCACCCGGATATTGTCGGGGCCAAGCTCGCGCGCCATTGCCTTGGCCAGCCCCAGCACGCCCGCCTTCGCGGCGGAGTAGTGCGGCCCGCCGAAAATGCCGCCGCCACGCTGCGCCGACACCGAAGACATGCAGGCGATCGAGCCCTGGCGCCGGGCCCGCATGTGCGGCACGAAGGCCTGGCTCAGATACAGCACGCCGTCGAGATTGACCGCCATGATGCGCTGCCAGTCGGACGGGCTGATCTCCTGGAACTTCACCGGCTGGCTGATGCCGGCGTTGTTGATCAGCACATCCACCTTGCCGGTGGCTTCCAGCACGCGCGCGGCGGCCTGGCGGCAGCTTTCGGGATTGCTCACGTCGCAGGCGAAGCCGAGATGGCCGGCGCCGAGTTCCTCGGCCGCCGTGCGGGAGGCGGCCTCGTCGAGGTCAAGGATCACCACGCGGGCGCCGTGCTCGGCGAACAGACGGGCGGTGGCACGACCGATGCCACGCGGACTCGCGGCTCCTGAAATCACCGCAACCCGGTCCGTCAGTAACATTGTTTCCTCCTGAACCTGTGGTTCGCGACATTGTTGGGTGTGCAGGGGGAGGATGCACAAACGCGAAATTTGCACCGTGAGGTGAATCTGGTTCATCCTTCGCGGCCTCATGCAGCATCTCCCGCTCACTGCCCTGCGGGCCTTCGAGGCCGCCGCGCGCACCGGTTCCTTCCGCGCCGCCGCCGATGCGCTCGGCGTCACCCCGAGCGCGGTCAGCCACGCCATCCGTGGCCTGGAGGCGTCGCTGAAAACGACGCTGTTCTTCCGCGAAGGCCGGCAGATCGCACTGACCGGCCAGGGCGAGGCGCTGCTGCGTCATGTCCGCCAGGGCTTCGACGAACTCAAGCGTGGCATCGCCGCGGTGTCCGGCCGCAACCGCATGTTGCTGCGCCTGCACAGCGCCCCGAGCTTCGCCGCGCAATGGCTGGTGCCGCGCCTGCCGCGGCTGCTCGCCGACACCGAGGGGCTCGATCTGCGCATCGCCGCGAGCGTCAGCTACTCGCGTTTCCTCAATGACGAGTTCGACGTGGACATCGTCTATGGCACCGCCTGGGCCGAGCAATATGCCCGCAGCCGGCATCCGCGCATCGTCGTGCTGCCGCTGGGCGAGGAAGTGGTGACGCCGCTTTGCGCGCCCGCCCTGGCCGGACGCATCCACGAGCCGCGCGACCTGTTCGCGCAGACGCTGATCGAGAGCGACAACAAGCAGGTTCGCTGGTCCGCCTGGTTTGCCGCCAACGGGCTGGCGGCGCCGGAGCCGCGCGGGCCGCGCTTCGACCGCAGCTTCCTCTCCATCAGCGCCGCCGCCGACGGGCTCGGGGTGGCGTTGGAATCAACCCGTCTGGCCGAACGCGAACTCGCCAGCGGCCGGCTGGTGCGGCCGCTGCCACGGGCGGAGGACGTGACCTATGTCGGCCATTTCCTCACCTTCCCGCGCGCCGAGCGCTACCGGCTGGAATTGCTGGTGCTGACGGGATGGTTGGCGACCGAGCTTGGCATCACGCTCGATCTGCAGGCCCGTCCGGCCGGCGTGTGAACCGCAGCCATCCGGTGATACCGGCCGCGGCATAGAGGATGCCGAACAGCAGGACGGCGGGCGCGCGGCCGAGCGCGTCGAACAGGGCCGGCGCCACGGCGAGTGCCGCCAGCAGGCCGAGATTGTTGGCCAGGATGAAGGCGCGCACCGCGGCGGCGATGTCGGCGCGCGGCAGTTCGGTCTGGCGCAGGGTGGCCACCATGATGTCCTGCATCGGCCCGCCCGCCGCGCCGATGGCGGCGGCGAGGCAGAAGGCCGGCAGCAGCCAGGACGGCGTCAGCCATAGCCCGCCAAGGCCGAGCAGCGTCACCCCGACGCCGCCCAGGCAGATGCCGCCGAAGACCAGCCGTTCGGGATGGCGTGGCATCGGCCGGTTGCCGATCACCAGCGTGCCCAGCAGGTTGGTGCTGCCATAGGCGGAGATCACCAGCCCGTAGGCGGCGATGCCGCTGCCGCCCGGGCCGGTCACGCCGGCCGCGCCGATCATCAGTGGCACGCCCAGGAAATAGGCCGCGTACCAACTGCCGTTGACGATGCCGGTGAGGGTCAGCGCCGACCACAGCAGGCGGTGGCGCCGCACCACCCGGAAGCCGCGGATCAGGCTGGCCAGGGTGGTCTCGGGCGGTGGTGGCACGAAGGGCACCGGCCGCAGGCGGGTGATGGCGGCGATCGCGGCGGCCGAGAGCAGGAAGGTGGCGGCGTCGATGCTGACCAGATCGGCCAGTGACAGCAGCGCGCCGGCCAGCCCGACCAGACCCGGTCCGAGCAGGCGGGCGATGCGCTCGGTGGTGTCGAGCAGCGCATTGGTGGCCGGCAGCAACGTCGCGTCGCGCACCAGCGCCGGCAGGCTGGACTGCAGCGCCGGGCGGAACAGCGCGAGCCCCGCCGCGAGCACCAGCACGGCCAGCAGCAGGCTCCAGGCGGGCGGGCGGCCCAGGTTGAGCCAGGCGGCCACCAGCAGCAGCAGCGTGGCGGCGCGGGCGAGGTCGGCGCCGATCATCAGCGCCGGTTGCCGGCGCCGGTCGGCCCAGCCACCGCCGGCCAGGGTGACCGCGACCAGCACGCTCGCCTGCAGCACCGCGAGGTAGCCCGCGGCGGTGCCAAGGGTCTCGGCAGCCACCCAGCTCAGCACCACGACAAAGAGCTGGTCGCCGATCGCCGAGGTCGCCAGCGCCAGCCAGAGTAAGGCGATGGCCGGCTCGCCGAGTGGGCGCAGCAGGCGGGCAGTCACGGGCCGGTCACGTCCGGCGCTGCCAGTCGGCGAGGCTGATGCGCGGGACCTCCTCGAGGTCGGTGGTGCGGACGTACCAGCCGCCGCCGTGCATGCGGCCGACCAGGTCCAGCTTCGGCGTATCGACGTGCAGGCGGGCGGGATCGCTCATGCAATCGTCGCGGATATGCATGGCCAGCACCTCGCCGACCACCAGGCCGCGCCCCTCGTCGAGGTCGAACACCATGAAGCGGCGGCATTCCAGAGCGACCGGGCTTTCGGCGATGCGGGGCGGTGCCACCCTGGTGCTCGGCAGGGTGGTCAGGCCGGCCTCGGCGATCTCGTCCACCTCGGGGGGGAAGTCGATCGCGGTCACGTTCATCTGCGCGAGGTTGGCGTGGCTAACCAGGTTGACCACGAATTCGCCGGTCTGGCGGATGTTCGCGCCGCTGTCCTTGGCCTTGCCCGCCGCGCGGCCGCCGATGCCCAGGACCACCAGCGCCGGGTCCTGGCTGAAGACATTGAAGAAGGAGAACGGGGCGGCGTTCAGCCGGCCTTGCCGGTCCTGCGTGACCACCCAGGCGATCGGTCGCGGCACCACCGTCGAGGTCAGCAGCTTGTAGCGATCCTGCGGTGCGAGCGTCGCGAAGTCGAACAGCATGCCGGTCCCTCTTGGTCGTTATGGGCACGACACTGCGCGGGGGCAGGGGGAGCTGTCCAGCGCGGGAGACGCGGGTGTGCCTGCCATTTGGGCAGGCGGTGCGACGGCCGGATGGATCATTCCAGGTGCAATTGCTTCACCGCGTGCCAGGGAGGACTGCCTGATTTTTCGGCAGGTCACGCGGAAGCGGCGCCGGCAGCGTGGCATGCTTCTCGCTGTGGCGCCGGCGCCCCGGGCCGGGCCGGGCCGCCGGCCGGACGCCCGCCGCATCACTTCGAGGAATGCCAGACACCATGCCGCGACCTCTTCGCGTGCTGCCGCTGCTTGCGGCGATCACGACCTTTGCCTTGCCTGCCTCCGCCGCCGAGGCAGCCGCCCGGATCGAGCCCGGCGACGTCGCCTGGATGCTGCTGTGCACCGCCCTGGTGATGCTGATGACCATTCCCGGGCTCGCCCTGTTCTATGCCGGCATGGTGCGCAAGAAGAACGTGCTGGCGACGATGATGCAGTCCTTCAGCCTGTGCGCCGTGGGCACGGTGCTGTGGATGGTGGCCGGCTACTCGCTGGCCTTCGGCACCGGCGATGCGTGGATCGGCGATACCTCCCGGCTGATGCTGCACGGCATCGCCGAGACCTGGGACAAGCCGTTCACGCTGGGGGCGGGGACCGAGTACGCGGTGCCGACCACCATTCCCGAAAGTGTCTTCCTGCTGTTCCAGATGGCCTTCGCCATCATCACGCCGGCGGTGGTGACCGGTGCCTTCGCCGACCGCATGAAGTTCTCGGCGATGCTGGTGTTCCTCTCGCTGTGGTCGCTGCTGGTCTATGCGCCGCTGGCGCATTGGGTCTGGGCGCCGAATGGCTGGCTCGCGGTGATGGGGGTGGCCGATTTCGCCGGCGGCACGGTGGTGGAAGTGAACGCGGGCGTCACCGGCCTCGTCTGCGCGCTGGTGATGGGACGGCGGCTCGGCTACCGGCAGGAGAACATGGCGCCGTGGAACCTGGCGCTGGCGGTGGTGGGGGCGTCGCTGCTGTGGGTGGGCTGGTTCGGCTTCAACGCCGGCGGCGCACTGGCGGCGGGCGGGCGCGCCGCCATGGCGGTGCTGGCGACCCAGCTCGCGGCGGCCGGCGCCACCCTCTCCTGGAGCTTCGCCGAGTGGTTGCTGCGCGGCAAGCCGTCGGTGCTGGGGGCGATTTCCGGTGCGGTGGCGGGGCTGGTGGCGGTCACCCCGGCGGCCGGCTTCGTGCTGCCCGGCCCGGCGCTGGGGCTCGGGCTGGTGGCCGGGGCGGTATGCTTCTGGGCGGCCACGGAACTGAAGCAGCGGCTCGGCTACGATGACAGCCTGGACGTGTTCGGCGTGCACGGGGTGGCCGGCATCATCGGCATGCTGGCGACCGGCTGGTTCGCCTGCGGCGCCCTCACCGCCACGGCGGAGCATCCGGAAGGGCTCTATGTCGGCGGCGTGTCGTTGCTGGGCGTGCAGGCGCTGGCGGTGGGTGTGACCATCCTGTTCAGCGGCGCGGCGAGCTGGCTGCTGCTGGTCGTGACCGAACGGCTGGTGGGATTGCGGGTGACGCGCGAGGAGGAGCGCGAGGGCCTGGATCTGACGCTGCACGGCGAACAGGTCTTCTGAGGCATCACAACCCTGAATGGATCACGCCGGCAGATTGCAACGACTTTAGATTGCCGGCGTGATCGACGACCTGCCTCCGCAGTGCGGACTTGCCATCCCGGCGCGAAGTTCTGCATGCTTGCCGCCCGCTCATCCGCGAAAGACAAGAAAAACCAGGGAGGCAAAGGATGCGCAGTGCAGCAGGACGGGTGAAGCGCCCGCGGTGGCCCTCATGATCCCCGGTGCCGATGCGGCCGGGGCCGCTGCCCCCACCGTGGTGCCCCTGGCTGCCTGGCGCCGGGCCCATGGCATCGCGCCCCCCATCCGCGCCGCCCGCCCGGAGGAATCGGCGGCGCTGACCACGCTCTGCCTGCGGGCGAAGGCCTCGCTCGGGGTCAGCGAAGACCTGATGCGGCTGTGGGTGCCGGTACTCACCCTCCCCGCCGAGGCGATCGCCGCCGGCCGCGTGCTGGTGGCCGCGGAGACGGCCCTGCTCGGGGTGGCGGCGCATGGCCCGCCGGTGGACGGCCTTGCCGAACTGACGCTGCTCTGCGTCGATCCCGCGGCGACCGCGCGGGGCGTGGGCACGGCGCTGCTCGGCGCCGTCGTCGCGCGGCTGCGGGCACAAGGCGTGCGCCGCATGACCATCCTCGCCGAACGCGGCATCGCCGGGTTCTATCGGCGCATGGGGGCGGTGCCGACCGGGTTCGCGCCGTCGCCGGCGATCCCTGGTCGGATGCTGCCGAGCCTGCTGCTGGAGCTCAGGTAACCCGGTTGGCCGGCCGGCGTCCGTGCAGCACGGCGTCGATGCCGTCCAGCACGATGTTGCCCATGGCATCGCGGGTCTCCGTGGTGTTGCTGCCCAGATGCGGCAGCAGCACGACGTTCTCCAGCCGCAGGTAGCCTGGGTTCAGCGCCGGCTCGCCTTCGTAGACGTCGAGTCCGGCGCTGGCGACGTGGCCCGAGCGCAGCGCCGCGATCAGGGCGCCGTCGTCCACCAGGGCGCCGCGGGCGGCGTTCACCACCACTGCCCCCGGCGGCAGCAAGGCGATGCGGTCGGCGTTCAGCCAGTGCTGCGTGGTGGCGCCGCCCGGCGCGTTCAGCGAGAGGATATCGCATTCCCCCAGGAAACCGGCATCGTCGCCGTGCCAGATGGCGTTGCCTTCCAGCTCCGGCGGCAGGCGGGTGAGGTCGCGGTAATGCACCTCGAGATCGAAGCCCCGCGCCATGCGGGCCAGTTCCCGGCCGATGCGGCCCATGCCGAAGATCCCCAGCCGCTTGCCCGAGACCTGGGTGCCGAGCAACTGCGTCGGTGCCCAGCCGCTCCAGCGCCCCGCCCGCACCATGCGTTCGCCCTCGCCGGCGCGGCGCGCGGCGGCGAGGATCAGCAGGAAGGCCAGTTCCGCGGTGGCCACCGAGAGCACGTCGGGTGTGTTCACCACCTCCAGCCCGCGGGCCCGCGTGGCGTCGAGGTCGATATGGTCGTAGCCGACGCTGAAGGTGCCGAGCACCTTCACGCTCGCCGGCAGCGCGTCGATGGCGTCGGCGTCGAAGCTGTCGGTGGGGCTGCACAGCACCGCGTCGCAGCCTTCGGCAAGGCGCAGGATCTCGGCGGTGCTGCGGGGCCGGTCCTCGGGATTGAGCAAGGCGTCATAGTCGCGGGCGGCGCGCGCCTCGATGGCGGGCGGCAGCAGGCGGGTGATCAGCAGGCGCTTCTTCATGGGCGTTCCCCCCCGGAATCCTTATGGACATCCTTATGACTGGTTATGGTGGGGGCAACCGGGGAGCGGAAGAGGTGCGGGGACTATCTGCCGCCACGCCCCACATTGGTGATGACGATGCCGAACAGCGCGGCCGTGACGGTGATGACGCCGATCAGCCAGCGCAGCCGGGTGGCGGTCGCCTCGGCCTCGGCGGCGAAGCGCGCGCGCGCGGCGTCGCGCTCGGCGCGGATGCGGCGGTCCAGGTCGGGGCCGGGGGCGATGGCGGCGGCGGAGTCAGCCAAATGCGGGCGCAACCGCTCCAGCGTCGCCGCGTAGTCCGCGCCTCCCGCTTCGGCCAGGGCGTCGTCGAGCGCGGCCTCGCGCGAGATCGCCCGCTGCAGCGGCAGGGGGGCGGCGAAGGTGGCGAACACGCCGGTCAGGCCGACGATGAGGAAGGCCATCACCAGGAAGGCGGACAGCGTCGCAGCGGGTCGGGCCATCGCGTCGGGAGCTCCTGTTGCGGTCGCGCACATCGCCCTTGGGCCGGCAGGCGTCAACCCGGCCCGGCCGCCGCGGGGTTAAGCCTTTGGCAACCGCCCGATGCCATGCGAGGGGAAATCCACAGCCCGGATGCCTCGGTCCAGTCCGATGTCCTTCGTTGCAGTCCGATCCTGGCTTCG
Source organism: Rhodovastum atsumiense (assembly GCF_937425535.1). Taxonomy (NCBI): domain Bacteria; kingdom Pseudomonadati; phylum Pseudomonadota; class Alphaproteobacteria; order Acetobacterales; family Acetobacteraceae; genus Rhodovastum; species Rhodovastum atsumiense. The sequence continues at coordinate 6,180,288 of NZ_OW485601.1, read as the reverse complement.
CCGGCTCTCTCCGCCACCGGTGATGATGGCCCTGTCGTCGCTGCCGGAACCGGCTCCGGTGCCGGTGTTGGCGGAGCCGGATCCGCCGGATCCGCCGGAGCCACGCTGGACGAAGCCGCGCATCGCGGTGGCCGATTCGTTGTGGGGGGACGGGTTCGGCCTGCCCGGGGGCGAAGACGAGATCCTGCGCCTCGCCGCGCCGCTCGGCCTGTCCAGGGCCGCCACGTTGCTGCTGCTCGGCGCGGGTGCCGGCGGACCGGCCCGCGTGCTGGCGGGAACGCTGGGGGCCTGGGTTTCCGGCCACGAGGCCGATCCGGCCCTGGTCGGGGTCGCCGCCCGCAAGCTGTCCCAGGCCGGGGCCGACATCGCCCGCCGCGCCGAGGTGGCGCCCTGGGATCCGGCGGCGCCGGCCTTGCGCCGCCGGGGGTTCCATCATGCCCTGACCCTGGAGGCCTTGCGCGGCACGCCCGACCGGCCGGTGGTCCTGCAGGCGCTGCTGGCGGACCTTGCCGGGGCGCTGCGCCCGGGCGGCCAACTGGTGCTGGTGGAGCTGGTGGCGGGGGAAAGGCGTGATCCGGCCGATTCCCGGCTGGCCGAGTGGGCCCGGTCGGAAGGGCGCTCGCCCGGGCTGGTCACGGCTGCCGGGCTGACCACGGCGCTGGCCGGGGTGGGCTTCGATGTGCGCGTTGTCGAGGACATCTCGGTGCGCCACCGGCGCCTGGCGATCGAGGGCTGGGTGAGCCTGCTGCGCGGGCTTGCGCAGGATCGGCCGGCGCCGGCGCGGGCCGCCGCCACCGTCGCCGAGGCCGAGATCTGGCTGCAGCGGCTGCGGCTGATGCAGGCGGGGCATCTGCGCCTGATGCGCTGGCACGCGCTCGGCCCCCGCTGAGGGCCGGCATCCAGGCCCGGACACCGCCGGGATCGTGCCGCCGCGGGTCCGACGGGCTTGACAGGAAAGGGGGCGGCCCCCTATTGCGCCGCGCTTGAATTCCTTCGTGAACAAGGCTTCCACCCATGCGCATCCGCAACAGCCTGCGATCGGCCAAGACCCGCGACAAGAACTGCCGCGTCGTGCGTCGCCATGGTCGCGTCTATGTCATCAACAAGAAGAACCCGCGCATGAAGGCCCGCCAGGGCTGAGTGCCGCTGCCGGGCGCACCGCCCGGCACCCTGCTGCGTTGGACGCAACGCCCCGGAGCCCCCTCCGGGGCGTGCGTCGTCTTGCCCGGCGCTCACCTTGCCTTCACATTCGGGGAATAAAAAGCCGGCAGACAGGAGGATCGCTGTCATGATCGCCCAGCCCCCGCCCAAGCAGGATGTGCTCGCCCGCCGCGACGCCATCGTCGCCGGTCTGCGCAAGTTGCTGCCCTCCGCCGATGCGGTGATCGCCGAACCGATCCGGCTCAGGCCGTACGAGACGGACGGGCTCACCGCCTATCGCCAGGTGCCGCTCGCGGTGGTGCTGCCGGAAACCACCGAACAGGTGGCCGCGGTCATGGCCTATCTGCACAAGGAAGGCGTGCGCGTGATCCCGCGCGGCGCCGGCACCTCGCTCTCGGGCGGGGCGTTGCCGATGGCGGATGCGGTGGTGCTCGGCATGATGCGGCTCAATCGCATCATCGAGGTCGATTTCGCCGACCGGCTCGCGGTGGTGCAACCGGGCGTGACCAATATCGGCATCACCCAGGCGGTGGCCGGGCAGGGGTTCTTCTATGCGCCCGACCCGTCGAGCCAGCTCGCCTGCATGATCGGCGGCAATGTCGGCATGAACTCCGGCGGCGCGCATTGCCTGCGCTACGGCGTCACCGCCAACAACCTGCTCGGCCTGAAGCTGGTCACCGTCGAGGGCCAGGTGATCGAGGTCGGCGGTGGCCATCTCGATGCCGCCGGGTACGACTGGCTCGGCCTGCTCACCGGCAGCGAGGGCCAGCTCGCGGTGATCACCGAAGTCACCGTGCGCATCCTGCGCGGGCCGGAAGGGGCGCGCGCCATGCTGGCGGCATTCCGTTCCAACGAGGTCGCCGGCGCCTGCGTCGATTCGATCATTTCCTCCGGCATCATCCCGGTGGCGCTGGAATTCATGGACCGTCCGGCGATCCATGCCTGCGAGGCCTTCGCCCATGCCGGCTATCCGCTCGACGCCGAGGCGCTGCTGATCATCGAGGTGGAGGGCAGCCCCGCCGAGCAGGACGATCTGCTCGGCCGCATCAAGGAGATCTGCGGCCGCCACGATCCGATCAGCCTGAAGGTCTCGTCCTCGGTCGAGGAGAGCGCGGCGATCTGGAAGGGCCGCAAGGGGGCTTTCGGCGCGGTGGGGCGGATCAGCCCGGATTACCTCTGCATGGACGGCACCATCCCGACCAGCCGCCTGCCCGAGGTGCTGCGCCGCATCGGCGAAATGAGCGAAAGCTACGGCCTGCAGGTGGCCAATATCTTTCATGCCGGCGACGGCAACCTGCACCCGCTGATCATGTTCGATGCCAATGATCCCGAGAGCTTCCGCAAGGCCGAGCAGTTTGGCGCCGATATCCTGACGCTTTGCGTCGAGGTGGGCGGCTGTCTGACCGGCGAGCATGGCGTCGGCGTGGAGAAACGCGACCTGATGGGCGTGCAGTTCACCGCCACCGAACTCGACCAGCAGCGGCGGGTGAAATCCGCCTTCGATCCGGGATGGCTGCTCAATCCCGCGAAGGTGTTCCCGTTGCAGGCAGCGGCCGAATGAGCGCCGGGGCCTCCTTCACAACCGATCCGCCTCGCGGCGCGGCCGTGGCGGCAACGGGCGCTTTCGACGCGCCCATCGACGAGGCCGGCGTGGCCGCGGCGCTGCGCGCCGCCCATGACGCGGCGGAGCCGGTGCTGGTGCGCGGGGCCGGAACCAAGCTTGGCATGCTGCGCCCGGTGCAGGCGGCGCGCACGCTTTCGACCACTGGCCTGACCGGCATCACCCTCTATTCGCCGCAGGAGCTGGTGCTCTCGGCCCGCGCCGGCACGCCGATCGCCGAGCTGGAAGCCGCCGTCGCGGCGAAAGGCCAGCAGATCACCGCCGAGCCACCCGATTTCTCCGCCCTGCTGGGCAGCACGGGCGCCCAGACCCTGGGCGGGGTGGTCGCCGCCAATCTCTCCGGGCCGCGGCGCGTGGCCTGGGGGGCGATGCGCGACCACGTGCTGGGCCTGCGTGCGGTCAACGGCATGGGCGAGGTGATCCGCTCCGGCGGGCGCGTGCTCAAGAACGTCACCGGGCTCGATCTCGCCAAGCTGCTGACCGGCAGCCACGGCACGCTCGGGGTGATCACCGAGGTCACCTTCAAGGTGCTGCCGGTGGCCGAGCAGCGGGCGACGCTGCTGCTGCCGGGGCTCGATCCGGTGCGTGGCGTGGCGGCCTTGTCGGCGGCGCTGGGCTCGCCCTATGGCATTTCCGCCGCTGCCTACCTGCCTGCCGGGATGGCGGCACGGATTCCGGCCCTGGCCGGGATCGGCCAGCCGGTGGCGCTGGTGCGGCTCGAGGATTTCGCCTCCTTCGTCGCCTATCGCTCCGAGCGCCTGCGCAGTGATCTCGCGGAATTCGGTGCCGCCGAGATGCTGGACGATGCCACCACACGGGCGGTCTGGACGGCGGTGCGCGACGCGACGCCGCTGGTCGCGGAGCCCGGGGCTATCTGGCGTGTCTCCGTGCGGCCCTCGCAGGGGCCGCGGGTGGCAGCGGTGCTGGAGCGGATGTTCGGCGCGCGCTGGTTCCTTGACTGGGGCGGCGGCCTGGTCTGGGTCAGCGGCCCCGCCACCGCGGCGGCGCACCAGGCGGTGGTCACCGCGGTGCAGGAGGCCGGTGGCACCTGGACGCTGCTGCGCGCCCCGGAGGCGCTGCGCACCGCGGTCGAGGTGATTCCGCCGGAACCGCCGGCCCTGGCGGCGATCGCACGGCGGGTGAAGGCGGCTTTCGACCCGAAGGGCATCCTCAATCCCGGCCGGATGCGCGCGGGGTTCTGAACGGGACGGCGCGGGCGGGGACGGCTCCGTTTCGCTTCCGCCACGGGCATAAAACTGGCAAAGCTCCGCCCGGCCAGGAACGTTCCGGCGATCATGCCCGGGACCGGCCCGGGCACGACGGACAGGGACGGCGACAATGACACCGTGGGGTGAGATCGGGTTGCTGGGCATCAGCATGGGGGCGCTGACGGTGCTGTTGCGCACCACCCCTGGCACATTGGCCCAACGCCTGCTGCGCATCGCCCCGGTGGTGATCGGCCTGTTCCTGGCCGGTCTCGCCCTCGGCAGGCTTGCCGGCGTGCCGGGCTTCACCCCATCGCAAGGATTGCCGGAATACATCATGGCGGGCATCGGCCTGCTCTGCTGGGCCGGCGGCCTCGTGCGCATGCTGGCCAGGAACTGACGCCATGCAGACTTCCTTCACCGCCGAACAGCTTCGTGATCCCGGCACCGCCGCCGCCAACCAGGTGCTGCGTACCTGCGTGCATTGCGGCTTCTGCACCGCGACCTGCCCGACCTTCGTCCTGCTTGGCGACGAGCTCGACAGTCCGCGCGGCCGCATCTACCTGATCAAGGACATGCTGGAATCCGGCCGCCCCGCCACCGAGGAGGTGGTGCGGCACGTCGATCGCTGCCTCTCCTGCCTGTCCTGCATGACCACCTGTCCCTCGGGCGTGCATTACATGCACCTCGTCGACCACGCCCGGACCTACATCGAACAGACCTATCGCCGTCCCTGGCACGAACGCTGGCTGCGTGCCCTGATCGCCGCCCTGCTGCCCCATCCGCGCCGTTTCCGCGCCGCGCTGTCGGCCGCCCGTCTGGCCCGGCCCTTCGCCGGGCTGCTGCCGGCCCGGGGCCGCCTGTTCAAGCGGCTGCGCGCCATGCTGGGCATGGTGCCAGCCGCGCTGCCGAAGGAAGGGCCGATCGCCGCCGGGGTACGCCCCGCCGAAGGGCAGAAGCGCGCCCGCGTCGCCCTGCTCGCCGGCTGCGCCCAGCAGGTGCTCGACCCCGCCATCAACGACGCCACCATCCGCCTGCTCACGCGCATGGGCATCGAGGTGGTGGTGCCCGAGGGCGCAGGCTGCTGCGGCAGCCTGACCCACCACATGGGCCGCCACGACGACGCCATGGCCTCGGCCCGCGCCAATCTCGCCGCCTGGAGCCGCGAGCTGGACGGCGCCGGCCTCGACGGCATCATCATCAACGCCTCGGGCTGCGGCACCACGGTGAAGGATTACGGCTTCATGTTCCGCACCGAGCCGGAAGCGGCGCAGGCGGAGCGGATCGCCGCCCTGGCCATGGACATCACCGAAGCACTGCTGCGGTTCGGCTACGCGCCGACACGGCAGCCCCCGGGCCTGACCGTCGCCTACCACGCCGCCTGCAGCCTGCAGCACGGCCAGAAGATCACCGATGCTCCCCGCACCCTGCTGCGCAAGGCCGGGTTCCGCGTGGTCGAGCCGATCGAGCCACATCTCTGCTGCGGCTCGGCCGGCACCTACAACCTGCTGCAGCCGGACATCGCCACCCGGCTGCGCGCGCGCAAGCTGGAAAACCTGAAGGCCACCCGCCCCGACCTGGTGGCGAGCGGCAATATCGGCTGCCTGACCCAGCTCGCCGATGGCGGCCTCCCAATGGTGCATACCGTGGAACTGCTGGACTGGATGGCCGGCGGCCCCCGGCCGGAGGGCGTGCCGGTCCGCTGATCCCCGGCACCGCGCCCCAGAGGCCAGGAAAAGGCCAGGGCTCCGCCCTGGACCTGCCAAGGGCCACAAGGCCCTTGGATCCCATAAGCGCTGCGCGGCACAGAATCCTGGGTTCCAAGGGCGAAGCCCTTGGTGGGTCAAGGGCAAAGCCCTTGTGGGGTGCGGGGCGAAGCCCCGCCAAAAGGCTTGTCCCAACACCTATGGGGCAGAGGCTCCGTATCGTCTGACTTGCACGACCGCCCCGATCACGCGCAGCATCGGGGCATGCGCCTGTTGCTTGTTGCGATGCTGTTGTTGCTCGCCCTGCCGGCGGGGGCACAGCGCCCGGATGCCCGCAAGGCCGAGCTGGACCAATTGTTCACCGCGCTGAAGGCGGCGCCGACCGAGGCCGCGGGTGCGGCGATCGAGGGCCGCATCCGGCAGATCTGGCAGCAGCAGGGATCGCCGGCGGTGATGTTGCTGCTCAATCGTGGCAGCCGGGACCTCTCGCAGGGTGAGGCCGACGTGGCGCTCGATGCGCTGGACGATGCCCTGGTGCTGGCGCCCGATTATCCCGAAGCCTGGTTGCGGCGGGCGTTGGCCCGGTTTCACCGCGGCGACTATGCCGGGGCGATTCGCGACATCGAGGCCACGCTCTCGCGTGAGCCGCGTTATTTCCCGGCCCTGCAGACGCTGTCACGCATCGCCGAGGCGCAGGGCAACTGGAAAGGGGCGTTGGCGGCCTGGGAGAAGGTGCTGGAGATCACGCCACGCACCGCGGAGGCCCAGGACCGTCTGGAGATGCTCAGGCGCAAGGTCTTCGGCGAATCCACCTGACGGGCGGGCCGTCAGGCGGCGACGGGTTGGATCCGGCTGCGCAGGAACGCCACGAGGTTGCCCACCGTGCGGAAGCGGAGCGTGGCGTCGGGCGGGAATTCCACGCCGAAATCCGTCTCAAGGTCGATCAGGGCTTCCATCAGATCGATGCTGTCCACGTCGAGGTCCTCGACCAGGCGGGTGTGCCGTTCGATCGGCACGTTGGGCATGAACAGGCTCTCGCGGATCACATGGACCACTTTGTTGGCGATGGCAGTGTTCGGGTCGATGTGCATGGTGTCCTCCAAATCACGTAGCTGTGATACTGACCAATGGTTGGGAAGAATTCAAACAAATATCCGTGCTTGCTGGCCATTTGCCGAGGAAATTTGTCGCAATCATCTTCATTCGATTATTTGAACAAGATTCATCAACTTAAAGGCGAATAATTTGATGGTGCCGGCCGGGTCACGCTTTCACCCGGGGGTCATGCTCATTGAGCAGTTGTGACGTTGGGGTGGCGTGACATTGGCGACGAATATGACTACTTGGCCCGCCTTGATCGGTGGTTCGCTCCCGATCGGGCCCGTTGGACCCCCCAATGCTCCATCATAAGGTATCCCTGCCGTTGCGCGCGTTGCACCGGTTCTGGCGCCTGTTGCCGGTCACGCAGCGTCGCCGCGTCTTTTCCAGCGCCGCCGCGTTTCTGGCGCCGCGGCCCGACCGCTCGCCGCCTCCGCCGCGGGAGGGGGTGGTGGTTGCCGGGGAACTCAGCCGTCCCTCCGGTCTTGGCGAGGCCGCCCGGCTGATGCAGGCGGCGATTGCGAACTGTGGCATTGCCACCTGGGGGGCTGATTTCGGTGACCCGCTGCTGGGGGGGGGGCGGGGGCCATGGCCACGGGACGTGCCGGACGGTGCCCCGCTGCTGCTGCACGCCAATGGCCCGGTGCTGCCGGGGGCTCTCCTGCGCCTGCCCCGTCGCCTGATCCGTCGTCGCCGGGTGATCGGCTACTGGGCGTGGGAGTTGCCGGTGGTGCCGGAGTCCTGGCGGATCGCCCTGTCGTTCGTGCACGAGATCTGGGCCTTGTCGCATTTCACCGGCGCCGCGTTTCAGGCCTGGTTGCCGGAAGACAGCGGGATTCCGGTGCGCATCGTGCCGATTCCGCTCGCGGTGACGCCGCCGCGTCCGGCCGCGCTCGACCGTGCCGCCTTCGGCCTGCCGGCCGATGCCGTGGTGGTGCTGGTCTCGTTCAGCCTGGCATCGAGCAATGCCCGCAAGAATCCTCTTGGCGCCATCGCTGCGTTCCGGCAAGCGTTCGGAACTCGTCACGATCGGTTGCTGGTGTTGAAGGTTCGCAGTCCCGAGCATTTTCCCGAGGAAGCCGCCGCCCTGCAGGCGGCCATCGCCGATGCGCCGAACATTCGAATGGAGACCCGTACGTTTCCCGATGCTGATCGCCACGCGCTGACCGCCTGCGCCGATATCGTGTTGTCCTTGCACCGCAGTGAAGGATTCGGGCTGGTGCCGGCCGAGGCCATGCTGCTCGGCCGGCCGGTGGTTGCCACCGGCTGGTCGGGAAATATGGATTTCATGGACACCGGCTGCGCGGCGCTGGTCGGCTACCGGCTGGTGCCGGCGCAGGATCCGCGGGGCGTGTTCGAGGCGCCCGGCGCGGTCTGGGCGGAACCGGATCTGGGGGAGGCGGCCGCGCAGTTGCGGCGACTCGCCGATGATCCGCTCGCCCGTGCGACTCTGGGCGCGCGGGGGCGCGAGGCGGCGCTGGCCCGGCTGGGGCCCGCGCCGGTGGCGGCGGCGCTGGCCGGGCTTGGCCTGGCCGTTCCTGGCCCGGTTGCCGCGTGAGCGCCCGGGAATGAGGGTTTTGGTCTGGCATTGGGGGCGTCGCGGGGCGGGGCCGCGCTTCGCCGCGGAACTGGCGGCCACGATGCGTGACCTGCCGGGGCATGAGGCGTTGTTGTCGCTCTCCGCCCAGGCCGAGTTGCTCGCGGGGCCGGCCGCGCCTGTCTGCGAACTGCCGTTTCCCACATATTCGGGCCTGTTCAGCCTGTTGCGGCGCCTGCCGGCCGTGCCGTTCGACGTGCCGGGCCTCGCTGCCCGCATCCAGGCCCTGGACCCCGATATCGCCATCTGCGGCATGCCCGCGGTGCTCGATCTGGCGATGGCGGCGGCGTTGCGCCGGGCCGGCGTGCCGTTCCTGGTGGTGGTGCATGATGCCGATGTCCATCCGGGCGACGGGGTGCCGCTGCAGATGTGGTTGCAGCGGGCCCTGGTGCGTCGTGCCGACGGGCTGATTGCGCTCACCGGGCACGTGGCGCAGCGGCTGCGCGAACAGGGGCTGGTGGCGGGCAAGCCTCTGCTGATGGCCTCGCTGCCGCCCTTCGCCTTCGGGCCACCGCCGCCGCCGCCGCGCGCGCATGGCGGGCGACTGCGCCTGCTCTCCTTCGGGCGGTTGCTGCCCTACAAGGGGCTCGACCTGCTGGCCGCGGCCCTCACCCGGCTGGGGCCGCGCCCTGATGTGGAACTGCGCGTGGTCGGCAGCGGCCCCGAATCGGAGGCGCTGGACACGCTGCGTCACCTGCCGGGGGTGGCGGTGGAGAATCGCTGGGTTCCCGAGCAGGAGGTGGGGCATCTGCTCGCCTGGTCGGATGCGCTGGTGCTCTCGCACACCGAGGCGAGCCAGAGTGGTGTCGCCGCTGCCGCCGTCGCCGCCCGTCGCTGGGTCGTCGCCACCAATGTTGGCGGCATCCGCGAGCAACTCGGCAACGAACCCCTGGCCCGGCTGTGCGAGCCGACGCCTGACAGCCTCGCCGCTGCCCTGGCCGGCCTGATCGAGGATCCGCCGCGGTCGCTGCCCGCATCGGGGGATCCATCCGGCGATCCCGGGGCGGCGTGGCACGCCACCACCGCGTCCGTCATGGACCAGATCGCCGGTGCCTTCGCCCGGCGATGACAAGGAGACCAGGGGCCTTGCGGCCCCTGATGAAAAGAAGACCAGGGGCCCTGCGGCCCCTGGCGTTTCCAGGGGGAAACCCTGGTGGTGTGGCCCGGGTCAGTTCGTTCCGCCAGCCGCCGGATCGATCCAGCCGATATGGCCGTCGCTGCGGCGATAGACCACGTTCAGTTCGCCGGTGGCACTGTTGCGGAACATCATCACGGGCTGGTCGGCGAGATCCATGCGCATCACCGCGTCGCTCACCGACAGCAGCGCGATTTCGGTCGGCTGCTCGGCGATGACGGTGGCGTAGGCGGTGGCCGGCGGCAGGCCGTCGAGCTGATGCGCCGCCTGCTCGGTCTCGTCTTCCTGGCGGAGGATGTATTGCCGGGCCGCCTGCGGGCGCTCGCGGTTGGCGACGTCGCGGGCGTGCTCGTTCACCCGGCGTCGATAGCGGCGCAGACGTTTGGCGATATGTTCCGCGGCATCATCAAAAGCGCTGTTGGCGTCGGCGGCCTCGCCCTCGCCCCGCAGCGTCAGCCCGCGACCGGCATGCACGTTGATGTCGCAGGTGAAAAAGCTGCGCGCCCGTCCAAAGGTGACGTTCGCTTCCAGGGCGTGGTCGAAGTACTTTGCTGCGATCGTGTCGAGCTGCTGGGCCACCCGCGTCCTGAGTGCGTCGGACAAATCGACCTGTTTCCCAGAGACCGTGATCTGCATGCGTTGATCCTCACACACAAGTTCGGGACCGCCATTTTTGACCTGACTCCCCGACTCCGATCCGTTGCGGAGCCGCATGCGGCGTCAGGCGGGTATGGCCTTCTCCCGTTTGCGCTGCACCGAGCTTGGGATGCGCAGCGCTTCCCGGTATTTGGCCACGGTCCGCCGGGCGATGTCCACGCCCTCCCGTCGCAGGATGAGGACGATCGCGTCGTCGGAGAGGATTTCGTCGGGCTTCTCGGCGTCAACCATGGCGCGGATGCGGTGGCGCACTGCCTCGGCGCTGTGGCTTTCGCCGCCGGTACCGGCGATTGCAGTCGTAAAGAAGTATTTCAGCTCGAAAATACCGCGCGGGGTAGCGATGTATTTGTGCGCGGTCACACGACTGACCGTGCTCTCGTGCATCTCCACCGCCGCGGCGATGTCGCGCAGGATCAGGGGGCGCAGATGCCCGACGCCGTGGCGGAAGAACGCATCCTGCTGCCGGACGATTTCGGATGCAACCTTCAGGATGGTCTGTGCCCGTTGCTGCAGCGATTTCACCAGCCAGTTCGCCGTCTGCAGCTTTTCGGTCAGGAAGGCGCGATCCTCGCGCTTGGCGCGGGTCAGGGCCTGGGCGGAAAAACCCTGGTTGACCAGAACGCGCGGCATGGTCTCCGGGTTCAGCTCCAGCAGCCAGCCGCCTTCGGGATCAGGCCGCATCAGCACGTCCGGCATCACCGGCTGCGGCGGCGTCGCGTCGAAGGACGCCCCTGGCTTGGGGTCGAGGCGGCGGATCTCGGCGATCATGTCGGCAAGGTCGGCGGCATCGACGCCGCAGGCCGCCATCAGCCGCTTGTGGTCGTGCCTTGCAAGCAGTTCAAGGTTGTCCAGCATCGCCTGCATGGCCGGATCGAGCCGGTTCTTCTCGGCCAACTGCACCGCGAGGCATTCCCGCAGGTCATGCGCGAACATGCCGGTCGGGTCGAATCGCAGCATGCGCTGGCGCACCCGCTCGATCTTCTCCGGATCGGTGCCCATGGCCGCGGCCAGGGTATCGTTGCCGACCAGCAACCGGCCGGAGGGCTCCAGCAGCGCCACCAGATGCGCCGCGATCAGCCGCTCGGTTGGGTCGTCGAAGGACAGGCGGAGCTGTTCGCCGAGATGCTCGCGCAGGGTGCGGCCCGGCGCGGCGTAATCCTCGATGGTGCGGTCGTCGTCCTCGAAGCTGGCGCTGCCGCCGCGGCCGGGCATGACGCCGTCGCCGGCGCCGCCGGGATCATAGGTTTCGGCGTAGTCCGGGGCTTCCAGCGGGGCCTCGGTCGGCAGGCAGTCGGAGTTGACCGCCTCCGCGGCGTCGGCGGGGGCGGGCAGGGGGGCGACCTGGTCGGGAGCGGGGCGTTCCGGCGGGCCCGATTCGGGCGACTCGTCACGCTCGAGCAGCGGGTTGCGCTCCAGTTCCTCCTCGACGAACGCCGCGACCTCCATGTTGGAGAATTGCAGCAGCTTGATCGCCTGCCGCAACTGGGGGGTCATGACCAGAGACTGGGTCTGGCGCAGGTCGAGGCGGGGGCCGAGTGTGATCGACACGGGTCCGGTTACCAGGGATGGAGGCGCGGTTGCCGGCCTCCTTCACGTTGCGCAGTGCAGCGCGACACCGGATCACTTGCAAGCAAGAATCGTGCTGCGGCACGAGAATGCCGGCGCGGCCCCGCCAGGACCTCGTCCCGGCCAGGGCGGACGTCAGCCGGGAAATGCCTTAAAGGCTGAACCTTTCGCCGAGATAGACGCGCCGGACGTCCTCGTGCGCCACCACTTCCTGCGGCCGGCCTTCCATCAGCAACTGGCCGTCATGCATGATGTAGGCGCGGTCGATGATCTCCAGCGTCTCGCGGACATTGTGGTCGGTGATCAGCACGCCGATGCCGCGATCCTTCAGATGTCCGACCAGGTCGCGGATCTCGCCCACCGCGATCGGGTCGATGCCGGCGAGCGGCTCGTCGAGCAGGATGTAGCTGGGCTGGGTGGCGAGCGCCCGGGCGATCTCCACGCGCCGGCGTTCGCCGCCCGAGAGCGCGAGCGCCGGGGTGCGGCGCAGATGGCCGATGCCGAATTCGCCGAGCAGCTCGTCGAGCATCTGCTCGCGCCGGTCCGGGTCCGGCTCCACCACTTCCAGCGCCGCCATCACGTTCTGCTCGACATTGAGCCCGCGGAACACGCTGGCTTCCTGCGGCAGGTAGCCGATGCCCAGGCGGGCCCGCCGGTACATCGGCAACACGGTGATGTCGTGCCCGTCGAGCGTGATCGAGCCGGTATCGGGCCGCACCAGTCCCACGATCATGTAGAAGGTCGTGGTCTTGCCGGCGCCGTTCGGCCCGAGCAGGCCGACGGCCTCGCCCCGGCGCACCGAGACCGAGACGTTCCGCACCACCGGCCGCTTCTTGTAGACCTTGCCCACGCCAATGGCGGAAAGTCCGGCTCCGCCGGGAACCACGCGCAGATCCGTCATCGGGCCGCTCCGGGGGCACGCGGCGCGGGCTGGGCGCGGCCGGGCTGCTGGGCTTCGTTGGGCATGATCAATCCCTGCACCCGCGCGCCCGGGTCGCTGATCACGTGGGCGATGCCGGTCTTCATGTTCACGTCGGCGGCGGCCCCCGTCATCTGGTTCTGCCCGTGGGTGATGCGCACATGCCCGAGCACCCGGGCCATCCCGCTGTCCGGGACATAGACGCCGCGGTCGCCGCGGACGATATCGGTCTGGGTGCGGACTTCGACATTGCCGTAGGCTTCCACGCGCTCGAGCTTGCCTGAGGACTCGGCGGGGGCGGGCGCCGGGCCGGTGCGCGCCGGGGTCGCCGGCTTGCCTGACGCGGCGCCTTCGCTGGTGTAGCCGACCAGGACGTCGCCGGAGAGGCGGCGCCCATCGGTCGCCACCACCAGCGCATTGCCCCGCCCCACCGCCATGTGCTGCTGCGACCAGTATTCCATGCTGTCCCGCGCGGTCATGACGTATTGCGGGGTGGTCAGCTTCAGCCCCTGGCCGGTCATCACCAGCACGGCCTGGTCGATGTCGTAGACGGCCTTGTCGCCCACCGCCTCGTCGCTCGGGGTGACGATGCGCACATGGCCGACCGCTTCCAGGCGGTAGATCTCGTTCTCGCCGCCCTCGATGCCGGCGGCGCCGGGGGCGGCGGCGGGCCGTTGCCCGGCCGGGTCTTTGTTACGGTAATAGGCCATCAGCCGGTCGGCCAGCACGGTGACGTTGCCGCGCACCGCGCGGGCCTCGCCGGTGGCGATCACCACCCGCTCGGCTTCCCGCCACTCGAACCCGTCGCGGGCGGTGACCTCGACCGGACCGCCGCTCGAGAGATCGATCTGCTGGGCCCGCGCGAGCGGGGTGGTTGTCAGCAGCAGCAGCAGGATCCAGGGCAGCCGTCTCATTTGCCGTGTCCGTTCAGCACCAGCCGCCCCGGCCCGGTGAACTGCACCACCGCGCCGCGGTCAAGCAGCGCGAATCCCTGGGCGTCGAGCACGCCGAAGGGACCCTCGGCATGCACCTGCACCGCCCCGGCCGCGGCACCCGCCTTCAGGTCCAGGGTCGCTGCCTCGGTGACCAGGGTCAGCCCGTCGTCGCGATACAGCACGACCTCGCCCGCGAGGTCGAGTTGTCCGACATGCTGGGTGTAGACGCCCTGCTGCGCGCGCGACATCAGCCAGGTGCCGTTGTCGAGGCTGATGTCGCCCTTGGGATCGGTCAGGTTGATGCGCTCGCTGCTGATCTGGTGGGCGGTGGACGCCGTCATGGTGTAGGGGCGGCCGTGATCGTCGACGCCGTTATAGCGCACATCCGTCAGTTGGCCGGCCTGCGGGGCGATGCCGCGGGTGCGGTAGCTGAAGCGGCTGCGCTCCTCCTGTCCCAGCTCGGGCCACAGCGCCACGATCGTCAGCAGCGCCAGCGCCACCAGCGGCAGCAGCCGCTTGGTCACGCCGACGGCCAGGTGCCGTCGGGCGATGCCGGTGGGCGCGGTGGCGGGGCGGCTGGCGACCAGCCGGTCGCCGCGGCGCGGATTTTCGCGGCGCGGCAGGGGCAGGGGGGCGATGCTCATGGCGCCCGCGTCACGCCACGCCGGCGCGCAGCAGATCCTGGACATGCAGCACGCCGATCGGGTGGCGCTCGGCGTCCACCACGAACAGCACGTTGACCGGCCGCCCGCCGGCATTCATCTGGTGCAGCGCCTCCGCCGCCAGGGCGTCCGGCCCGATGGTGCGGGGGGTGGTGGTCATGATCTCGCCGACGCGGCGCTGCAGCAGGTCCGGCCCCATGGCGCGGCGCAGGTCGCCATCGGTGACGATGCCGATCAGCCGTCCGTCCGGCCCGACCACGCCGAGGCAGCCGACCCGCTTGTCGGTGATCAGCAGCAAGGCCCGGTCCATGGGCGTGTCCGGCGCGGCCAGCGGCACCTCGGCATCGCGGTGCATCAGCTCGCCCACCCGCCGCAGCCGCGCGCCGAGGCGGCCGCCAGGATGGAAGTTCTGGAAATCCGAGGGGCTGAAGCCCCGGCGCGTGAGCAGGGCGACCGCCAGCGCGTCGCCGAGGGCGAGCTGCATGGTGGTGCTGGTGGTGGGGGCGAGCCCGAGCGGGCAGGCCTCGCGCGCCGCCGGCAGCACCAGCGCCACGTCGGCGGAGCGGGCGAGCGTGGAGGTGGCGCGTCCGGTGATCGCCACCAGCGGCAGCGCGAAGCGGCGCGTATGCGCGATCAGGTCGGCCAGTTCGGCGGTCTCGCCGGAATTCGACAGTGCCAGCACGGCGTCACCCGGCACGACCATGCCGAGATCGCCATGCGATGCCTCGCCCGGGTGCACGAACAAGGCCGGCGTCCCGGTGGAGGCAAGAGTGGCCGCGATCTTGCGCGCCACATGGCCTGACTTGCCCATGCCGGAGACGACGACGCGGCCGCTGGCCTGGTCCAGCAGCGCCACGGCGCGGGCGAAGCCGTGGTCCAGCGCCGAGGCCAGGGCGCGCAGCCCCGCCGCCTCGGTGGTCAGGACCGTCCGCGCGACCGAGAGATCGGCATCCGCGGCGGGATCGGGGGTTTCCGGCGCCCGGGCCAGGGATCCGGCGGTGAGAAGGGGCGCAGTCATGCCGGCAAGCGGGCTCCATGTTGCATGGATGGGGGCAGGCTCTAGGCAGAGGTGGGGTGTCGGTCAATGATTGCCGAGAGGCACCGGCACACCTCCTTCACCCTGGGCGCGTATGGCGCCCCGAGAATGCGGCATGAAAATGGTCGGCGAAGTATTTAGTGCGCAAACAGATCTGGAGTCTCATACCCCAGCAGATCGAGTCGCGTACGGGCCGGAAGGAAGGCAAAACAGGCCTCGGCCAGTTCCAGTCGCTGCTCGCGCCGCAACAACTCCTCCAGCCGCCGCCAGAGTGCATGCAGATGCAGCACGTCGGATGCCGCATAGGTGAGTTGCTCGGGGGTGAGACTGGCCGCGCCCCAGTCGCTGGTCTGCTGCTGCTTGGACAGTTCCACCGAGAGCAATTCCCGGCACAGATCCTTCAGCCCGTGACGCTCGGTGAAGGTGCGGACCAGCTTCGCCGCGATCTTGGTGCATTTCACCGGGGCGACGGTGATGTCGAAGGTATGTTGCAATATCGCGACATCGAAACGGGCGAAATGCATCAGCTTGACCACGCCGGGATCGGCGAGCACCCGCTTGAGATTGGGGCAGTCGGTGCCACGCCCGCCCAGGCGCTCCGGGATGATCTGCACCAGATGGGCGACGCCGTCGCCGGCCGAGAGCTGCACCAGGCACAGCCGGTCGCGATGTGGATTGAGGCCCATCGTCTCGGTGTCCACCGCGACCATGGGGCCGAGCACCAGGTCATCCGGCAGGTCGTCGCGATGCAGGTGGATGGTGGCGCCGGGGGTGAACAGGGTGGTCTCGGGCATGGCCAGGTCTCGGTTCGGCCGCCGGGGCTCCGCTGCCCCGTGCCCGGGCGTGCCGCGAGGCCGGCCTCGTCGCGCCCGATGGCACCTGGACGGTCAGGGATTTTCCGTCGCCGGCGGGCGCGCGATGTATCAGGCAGGGGCCGCCCAGGCAAGACAGGCAGGGCGGCCCGGCCCGGTCAGGCCAACGGCAGGTCAGGCCAACGGCAGTGCCCGGCGGCGCAGGAACAGGCGGTACACCGCCAGGATCAGGATGGCGCCGAGAATGCTGGCGATCCAGCCGGCCGCCTGGCCGGGGCCGTACCAGCCGATGCGCTGGCCAAGCCAGGTAGCGACCATCGAGCCGCCGATGCCGAGCAGGATGGTGATGATGAAGCCCCCTGGGTCACGGCCGGGCATCAGCAGCTTGGCGATCGCGCCGACAACCAGGCCGACGACGATCGCGGACAGGATCCACATGGATGGTGCTCTCCCCCGGTTTTGCCGGCCTTAACCGGCAAAGGACGGCCACGTTCCCGGCCGTGTTGCGGCCCGGCGCGACGGTGCGTTCCGTGAGGAGATGGTGCCCAGGAGAAGACTCGAACTTCCACGACCTTGCGGCCACAGGTACCTGAAACCTGCGCGTCTACCAATTCCGCCACCTGGGCAGGTGCGCCCCGGCAAGGGGCCGGAGCTGCGGGCAATCCCGATATCACACCGCCATCAGGCGAAACACGGTAACGCGACCCGGTCCCGCTTTCACGAGGACGATGGGAGGCGCGTGTCGCGTCTCGTCAGAGATGGTGCCCAGGAGAAGACTCGAACTTCCACGACCTTGCGGCCACAGGTACCTGAAACCTGCGCGTCTACCAATTCCGCCACCTGGGCAGGTGCGCCCCGGCGCGGGGCCGGAGCAGCGGGAGGCCGGCGATGTAGCCTCCGGCCGGCGGGCCGTCAACTGTGATTGTGCAAGAATTTGCGGGAGAGGCCGGCGGGCGCCGCCGGCGCTTGAGGCCGCGCCGGGCCCCGCTTATTGAAGATGGGGCACAGCTTTGGTCGAACGGGGGTTTCATGGCGGTCATGACGCGCAAGGTCGCGACGGTGTTCGGCGGATCGGGCTTCATTGGCCGCTACGTGGTCAAGCGGCTCGCCAACCTGGGCTACGTGGTGCGCGTCGCCGTCCTCGACCCCGAGGCCGCGCTGTTCCTCAAGCCCATGGGGGCGGTGGGGCAGGTGGTGGCGCTGCGGGCGCCGGTGACCAGCCCGGAAGCGGTGGCGCGGGCGGTCGCGGGCGCGGAGCTGGTGGTCAACCTCGTGGGCATCCTCGCCGAGCGCCTGCCGGGCGACTTCCAGCGCATCATGGCCGAGGGCGCCGGCACGGTGGCCCGGGCCGCGGCCGAGGCCGGGGTCGAGCGGTTGGTGCATGTCTCGGCCATCGGTGCCGATCCCAGCAGTCCTTCCGGCTATGGCCGGGCCAAGGCCGCGGGCGAGGCCGCCGTGCGTGCCGCCTTCCCGCGGGCGACCATCCTGCGGCCTTCCATCGTGTTCGGGCCGGAGGACCAGTTCTTCAACCGCTTCGCCGCCATGGCGCAGTTCTCGCCGGTGCTGCCGGTGATCGCGGGCGAGACGAAATTCCAGCCGGTCTATGTCGGCGACGTCGCCGATGCGGTGATCGCCGGCCTGACGGACGAGGATGCCGCCGGCGGCCTTTACGAGCTGGGCGGGCCGCAGGTGCTGACGTTCCGCCAGCTCCTGGCCTGGATCTGCCAGGCCGTGCGGCGGCATCGCTGGCTGGTGGACGTGCCTCCCGCCGTGGCGCAATGGCAGGCCCGGGTGATGGAGTGGCTTCCCGGCAAGCCGTTGACGCGTGACCAGTTGGCCATGCTCGGCCGTGACAATGTGGTGGCCTCGGGGACGCCTGGCCTGTCCGCGCTGGGCATCATCCCCACCCCGATCGATCTGGTGGTACCGGACTACCTGCGTCGTTTCCGCCCCGGTGGCGGGCGCGCCGAAGTCCGGGGCGCCTGACCCCACAGCGGGGTCCGAAGGCGTAGCCCGTCACCGGGAGGCGTGCCTGGGTGTCAGGCCGATCCCGGTTGCCATGCATTTCGCGCATGGGAGTGCATCCATATATCTCAGGTCTGTCGCCCCGTGCCGGGATCCCGGGCGGGGCGTCGGTTTTGTGGGAAGGTGGGCAAAATCGCGGAATTGGTTGGGTTTGGGAATTAGGGCCGTTTCGGCCATTCTTGGGCGGGGAACGGTCAAAGGGATCTGCCAAGATCCTCGTCTGGCCTCTTAAAATGGCAGTAATGCTGTCCTTTAATCGTGTTTTTTCTCGCATCCTTCCCCGCCCTGCCGTATAGGCGATCCCGGCGGGCCGGTGCCTCTCCGGCCGCACAGCCGCGCCAGGGAGACACCGCCGCATGGCCGATCGCATGCTCCAGTTCGTCCGCGTTCCCCAAGCGATGCCCGACAAGCGCGACGCCGCGGCGCGGCGCGGCGACTTCCACGAGATCTATGCCGATTTCGACGTGCCGCGGGCGCGCGAGCAGTCGGGGCGCTGCAGCCAGTGCGGCGTGCCGTTCTGTCAGGTTCACTGCCCGCTCGGGAACAACATCCCGGACTGGCTGAAGCTGACCGCCGAAGGCCGGCTGGAAGAGGCGTACGAGGTTTCCTCGGCCACCAACACCTTCCCCGAGATCTGCGGCCGCATCTGCCCGCAGGACCGGCTGTGCGAGGGCAACTGCGTCATCGAGAAGGGTTTCGACAGCGTCACCATCGGCGCGGTCGAGCGCTTCATCACCGACACCGCCTTCGCGCAGGGCTGGGTGCAGGCGCCGGTGCCGCGCGCCGAGAACGGGATGTCGGTGGGCATCGTCGGGGCCGGGCCGGGCGGCCTCGCCGCCGCCGAGCAACTGCGGCTGAAGGGCTATGCCGTCCACGTCTACGACCGCCACGACCGCGTCGGCGGGCTGATGATCTACGGCATCCCCAACTTCAAGCTGGAAAAGGAAGTGGTGCTGCGCCGCCACCGCCTGTTCGAGCAGGCCGGCATCGTCTTCCATCTCGGCTGCGAGATCGGTCGCGACATCGGGTTGGACGAGCTGCGCACCCGCCATGACGCGGTGCTGCTGGCCACCGGCGTCTACCGTGCCCGTGAGCTTGGTGGCCCCGGCGCGGGCCTCGCCGGCATCGTGCCCGCGCTCGATTACCTGATCGCCTCCAACCGCACGGGACTCGGCGACGCGGTGCCCGAATTCGACTCGGGCACGCTGGATGCCGCCGGCCGGGACGTGGTGGTGATCGGCGGCGGCGACACCGCCATGGACTGCGTGCGCACCGCCATCCGCCAGGGAGCCAAGTCGGTGCGCTGCCTCTATCGCCGCGACCGCGCCAACATGCCGGGCTCGCTGCGCGAGGTGAAGAACGCCGAGGAGGAGGGCGTCGAGTTCGTCTGGCTTTCCGCCCCGGAAGCCTTCCTCGGCGACGACCATGTCACCGGGGTGCGCGCGGTGCGCATGCATCTCGGCCTGCCCGATGCCTCGGGCCGGCAGAGCGTGGAGCCGATCGAGGGCAGCCATTTCACCATTCCCGCCACCCTGGTGATCAAGGCGCTCGGCTTCGATCCCGAGGACCTGCCGGCGACCTTCGCCGAGCCTGCGCTGGCGGTGTCGCGCTGGGGCACGCTGAAGATCGACCATCGCAGCTTCATGACCAGCATTCCCGGCGTGTTCGCCGCCGGCGACATCGTGCGCGGCGCCTCGCTGGTGGTCTGGGCCATCCGCGACGGGCGCGACGCCGCCGCGCAGATGCACGCCTGGCTGCAGCACACCGCCGCCGAGGACGGCAGGTCGTCCCCGCTCGCCGCCGACTGAGTGGGAGCATGGGACCAAACGGTCTCCTTGCTCGCGGCGTCGCCATCCCATCTCTCCCGCGGGCTGGCGATGCGAACCAGGACTGTGCAGGAGAAAAGCGGTTCCGGTCGTTTCCCGACGCCCGGAGCGACCCGCGACGGAACGGCATCGCCGGCACGGCCAATCCCCGTGTGGCGTGACGTTCTGAGGAGAGTTCGCCGATGCCCCATCCCTCGTTTCTGCTCATGCTCGCGCTGCTGCTGCCCGTCGCGGCCGCCGCGCAGGCCCCCGCGGCCCCCCCCGCCGCCGGTTCCACGATCCCGGTGACCGCGGAGGGGCTGCGCGAGGCGCGCGCCCTCGGCGAGCTGCTCAGCATTCCTGCCCAGGCGCAGAATTTCGTCGGCCAGATCCGCAACGCGGTGGTCAATGCCGCCATTCGGGCGAGCGGCAAGAGCGCCGAGGACGCCGCGCGCATCGTCGACGAGATCATACTGCCGGATTTCCGTGCCAAGCTGCCGGAAGTGGAAGCCATGCTGGTCGAGAATCTCGCCGCGCACTACACCGTCGATGATCTGCGCGGGATGCGGGAGTTCTTTTCCACGCCGCTCGGCCAGCGCTGGCTGCGCGGCATGCCCGCGGTCGGCCGCGACGAGACCCAGCGGCTCCAGCAGCTTGCCCAGAAACTGATCCGCGAATCGACCGCACGGCATGCCGATGCCCTGCGCGCCCGCGGCGTGAAGTTCTGATCCGCCCGTCCACCTCCCGCTTTTCCCCACGCCCCCACCGGAGGCTTCGCATGTCGCATCAGGAGTCCGCCACCCGCTTCCTCGCCGCGTGGGACGCCAACACCAAGGCGCTCGCCGACACCTACGTCCCGGCCCAGGAACACGATGCCTGCGGGGTCGGCATCATCGCCGCCCTCGACGGGCGCCGGCGCCGCGACGTGGTGGAGGCGGGCATCGCCGCGCTGAAGGCGGTGTGGCATCGGGGCGCGGTCGATGCCGACGGCAAGACCGGCGACGGCGCGGGCATCCATGTCGAGATCCCGCAGGACTTCTTCGCCGAGGCGGTGGAACGCGGCGGCGACAAGCTGCGCCCCGGCCCGATTGCGGTCGGTCAGGTGTTCCTGCCCAAGACCGACCTCAGCGCGCAGGAACGCTGCCGGCAGATCGTCGAGACCGAGATCCTGAACTTCGGCTACCAGATCTATGGCTGGCGGCAGGTGCCGATCAACGTCGAGTGCATCGGCGAAAAGGCCAATGCCACGCGCCCGGAGATCGAGCAGATCATGATCTGGAACGCGAAGGGCACCGACGAGGCGGCCTTCGAGCGCGATCTCTATGTCATCCGCCGCCGCATCGAGAAGCAGTCGATCGCGGCGCAGATCCCTGAGCTGTATTTCTGCTCCCTCTCGTGCCGGTCGATCATCTACAAGGGGATGTTCCTGGCCGAGAACCTGACCGATTTCTATCCCGACCTGACCGACCCGCGCTTCGTCAGCCGCTTCGCCATCTACCACCAGCGCTATTCGACCAACACCTTCCCGACCTGGCGGCTGGCGCAGCCCTTCCGCATGCTCGCCCATAACGGCGAGATCAACACGGTCAGCGGCAACATCAACTGGATGAAGAGCCACGAGACCCGGCTCGCCGATCCCGCGCTCGATCCCTTCATGGAGGACATCAAGCCGGTGATCCAGGCGGGCGGGTCCGACACCGCCACGCTCGACAACGTCTTCGAGGTGCTGGTGCGCGCCGGCCGTGACGCGCCGATGGCCAAGGCGCTGATGATCCCGGCCTCGGTCGGCCAGGACGCGACCATGCCGCAGGCGCATCGCGACATGTTCCTTTACTGCAATGCGGTGATGGAGCCCTGGGACGGCCCCGCCGCGATCGCCGCCACCGACGGGCGCTGGGCGATCGCCGGGCTCGACCGCAACGGCCTGCGCCCGCTGCGCTACACCATCACCCGGGGCGACCTGCTGATCGTCGGCTCCGAGACCGGCATGGTGAAGTTCGACGAGGCGGACATCATCGAGAAGGGGCGGGTCGGCCCCGGCCAGACCATCGCCGTCGATCTCGAGACCACGCGCTTCTACCGTGACGAGGAGCTGAAGGACATGCTGGCCGCCCGCCATCCCTATGGCGAGTGGTCCAAGCGCATCCGCCAGATCGACCATATCGTCAAGACCGACGCGCCCGAGCCGGTGCTGTGGCAGGGCCAGGAACTGCGCCGGCGCCAGCTTTCCATGGGCGTCACCATGGAAGAGCTTGAGGCGATCCTGCACCCGATGGTCGATGGCGCGCAGGAAGCGGTCGGCAGCATGGGCGACGACACGCCGATCGCGGTGCTGTCGGCGCAGTATCGCGGCCTGCACCATTTCTTCCGGCAGAATTTCAGCCAGGTCACCAACCCGCCGATCGACAGCCTGCGCGAGACGCGGGTGATGACGCTGAAGACCCGGCTCGGCAATCTCGGCAACGTGCTGGACGAGGATTCCAGCCAGTGCGACCTGCTGCAGCTGGAAAGCCCGGTGCTCTCCACCGCCGAGTTCGAGGCGATGCGCATCACCATGGGCCGCAGCGCCTGCGTGGTGGACTGCACCTTCCCCGCCGCCGAGGGTGAGGCCGGGCTGCGGGCGGCGCTCGCGCGCATCCGCCGCGAGGCGGAAGAGGGTGTGCGGGCCGGCTGCACCCATGTCATCCTCACCGACGAGGCGATCGGGCCGGAGCGGGTGGTGATCCCGATGATCCTGGCCACCGGCGGCGTGCACACCCATTTGGTGCGCCAGTCGCTGCGCACCTTCACCAGCCTCAATGTCCGCTCGGCCGAGTGCCTGGACGTGCATTACTTCGCGGTGCTGATCGGCGTCGGCGCCACCACGGTGAACGCCTATCTCGCGCAGGAGAGCATCGCCGACCGGCACCGCCGCGGCCTGTTCGGCGACCTGACGCTGAAGGAGGCGGTCGGCCGCTACAAGAAGGCGGTGGACAAGGGGCTTTTGAAGGTGATGTCCAAGATGGGCATCTCCGTCATCTCCTCCTATCGCGGCGGCTGCAATTTCGAGGCGATCGGCCTGTCACGCCAGCTGGTGGCGGAGTTCTTCCCCGGCACGCATTCGCGCATCTCCGGCATCGGCCTGCCCGGCATCGCCCGCAAGGTGCTGGAGCAGCACCGGCAGGCCTGGACCTCCGATCTCGCGACCCTGCCGGTTGGTGGCATCTACAAGCTGCGCCGCAGCGGCGAGACGCATGCCTTCGACGGGGCGCTGATCCACTTGCTGCAGGAAGCGGTCTCCACC
The DNA here is from genome assembly GCF_937425535.1 of Rhodovastum atsumiense. Lineage (NCBI taxonomy): Bacteria > Pseudomonadati > Pseudomonadota > Alphaproteobacteria > Acetobacterales > Acetobacteraceae > Rhodovastum > Rhodovastum atsumiense. Next base: position 6,157,065 of record NZ_OW485601.1, on the reverse strand, counting down.
GATAGCTTCTCGCTCTATCGCCGCTACGCCGAGGCGGCGCGGCGCATGCCGCCGATCGCGCTGCGCGACCTGCTCGATTTCCGCAACGACCAGGTGAGGCCGATCTCGGTCGACGAGGTCGAGAGCATCACCGAAATCCGCAAGCGGCTGGTGTCCCCCGGCATCTCGCTCGGCGCGCTCAGCCCGGAGGCGCACGAGACGCTGTCGATCGCGATGAACCGTATCGGTGCGCGCTCGGATTCAGGTGAAGGTGGGGAGGATCCCGCGCGGGCGACGCCGCGGGGCAACGGCGACAATGCCTCCTCGGCGATCAAGCAGATCGCCTCGGGCCGCTTCGGCGTGACCGCGGAATACCTGAACGCCTGCCGCGAGATCGAGATCAAGGTCGCCCAGGGCGCCAAGCCCGGCGAGGGCGGCCAGTTGCCCGGCTTCAAGGTCACCGGCCTGATCGCCCGGCTGCGCCACTCCACCCCGGGGGTGACGCTGATCAGCCCGCCGCCGCATCACGACATCTACTCGATCGAGGACCTCGCGCAGCTCATCTACGACCTCAAGCAGATCAACCCGGACGCCACGGTCTGCGTGAAGCTGGTCGCGCGCAGCGGCATCGGCACGGTCGCGGCCGGGGTCGCCAAGGCGCGCGCCGACGCCATCCTGATCTCGGGCCATTCCGGCGGCACCGGCGCATCCCCGCAAAGCAGCATCAAATATGCCGGCCTGCCCTGGGAGATGGGGCTATCGGAGGCGCATCAGGTGCTGATGCTCAACCGCTTGCGCCACCGGGTGAAGCTGCGCACCGATGGCGGCATCAAGACCGGGCGCGACGTGGTGATCGCGGCCATGCTCGGCGCCGAGGAATTCGGCATCGGCACCGCGAGCCTGGTCGCCATGGGCTGCATCATGGTGCGGCAGTGCCACTCCAACACCTGCCCGGTCGGCGTCTGCACCCAGGACGAGAAGCTGCGGGAGAAGTTCGAGGGCAGCGCGGAGAAGGTGATCAACCTGTTCAGCTTCATCGCCGAGGACGTGCGCCACATCCTCGCCTCCCTCGGCGCGCGCAGCCTTGCCGAGGTGATCGGGCGCACCGACCTGCTGCGCCAGGTCAGCCGCGGCGCCGAGTTCCTCGACGACCTCGACCTCAATCCGTTGCTGGTGCAGGCCGACCCGGGGCCGTATCCGCGCTACTGCACGCTGCAGGGGCGCAACGAAGTGCCGGAGACGCTGGACGCGCAGATGATCGCCGACGCCGCCGCCCTGTTCGAGCGCGGCGAGAAGATGCAGTTGCAGTACAACGTCCGCAACACCCACCGCGCCATCGGCACCAAGCTGTCCAGCCGCATCGTGCGGAAATTCGGCATGACCGGGCTGCAGCCGAACCACGTGACGGTGCGGCTGCGCGGCTCGGCCGGGCAGTCGCTCGGCGCCTTCGCCGTGCAGGGGCTGAAGCTCGAGGTGTTCGGCGACGCCAACGACTATGTCGGCAAGGGGCTGTCGGGGGCGACCATCGTGGTGCGGCCGGGACCGTCCTCGACGCTGGTGAGCCAGCAGAACACCATCATTGGCAACACCGTGCTCTATGGCGCGACCGCGGGGGCGCTGTTCGCCGCGGGACAGGCGGGTGAACGCTTCGCCGTGCGCAACTCCGGCGCGGTGGCGGTGGTCGAGGGCTGCGGCTCCAACGGCTGCGAATACATGACCGGCGGCACCGTCGTCGTGCTCGGCCCGATCGGCGATAATTTCGGGGCGGGCTTCACCGGCGGCATGGCCTTCGTCTACGACCCGGAGAACCGCTTCCATCTGCGGGTGAACGCCGACACGCTGACCTGGCAACGCGTGGCACATCCCTACTGGGAGGCGATCCTGCGCGACCTGGTGGCGCGCCACGTGGCCGAAACCAACAGCCGCTATGCCCGCATGCTGCTGCACGACTGGACCCGCGAACTGCCGCATGTCTGGCAGGTGGTGCCGAAGGAATACGTGAAGTACCTGGCGCACCCGCTGAAGGAGGAAACTACCGAAGCGTTGCGCGCCTGATCCGGGGCGCTGCCCCGGCCCCGGCAGGAGGCTCCGCCTCCTGCACCTCCGCCAAGGGCCAAAGGCCCTTGGATCCCGCCGCGCAGCGCTTTTGGGGTGCAGGGGTCTCTGACCCCTGCCGGAGTCCAGAGGCGGAGCCTCTGGTCGGGTGCGGGGCGAAGCCCCGCCACGCAGCCACGGCATGTGGCGTGTTCACGGAATCGGTGCGATAACCACCACGCAATGCGAACCCTCTACCATCTCCCGCTCTGCCCTTATTCCCGCAAGGTGCGGCTGGTCCTGGCCGAGAAGCGACTGCCCTTCGACCTGCAGGTGGAGAAGGTGTGGGAACGCCGGCCGGAATATCTGCTGCTCAATCCCGCGGCGACAACGCCGACGCTCGAGGAGGACAACGGCCTGGCCGTGCCCGATTCGGGGGTGATCTGCGAGTACCTGGAAGAAGCCTATCCGGACAATCCGCTTTTGGGCGAGACGCTCGGCGAGCGGGTCGAGGTGCGTCGCCTGCGCGCCTGGTTCGACGGCAAGTTCGCCGACGAGGTCACCCGCAACCTCAACGGCGAGAAATACCTCAAGCGCATCTCCGGCATCGGCCATCCCGACGCCTCGGCGCTGCGGGCGGGCTATGCCAATCTGCGCGAGCACCTGCATTACCTCGGCTGGCTGGCCGAGACGCGCAAATGGCTGGCGGGCAGCCACATCTCGCTGGCGGATTTCGCCGCCGCGGCGCATCTGTCGGTGCTGGATTTCCAGGGTGACGTGGACTGGTCGGTCAGCCCGGCGGCGCGCGACTGGTATGCGCGCATGAAGTCGCGCCCGAGTTTCCGGCCGCTGCTGGCCGACCGGGTGCCAGGCATGATGCCGCCCGAGCATTACGCCGACCTGGATTTCTGAGCCGCCCCCCTTCGGGGCCTGTAGGCCGGTCCGGCTGCTACCGGGCCGGTCCCGCCGCCAGCAGCGCCAGATTCTGTTCCGCCAGGTCCGCCGTGGTGGTGTCTGGCGCGAGTTCGATCACGTGCTCCCAGTCGGCCTGCGCCCCGGCCAGATCGGCATGCAACTGGCGCAGGATGCCGCGCTCCAGCAACGCTTCGGCGCTGTCCGGGTCCAGTGCCACCGCCTGGCGGATATCCGCCTCCGCCTCTTCCAGCCGCCCGAGCTGCCGCAACGCCGCGGCGCGCAGCACCAGCGCTTCCGGCCGGCGCGGATCCGTTGCCAGCGCCCGGGTCAGGTCGCCCGCCGCGAGATCGAAGCGTTCCAGCGCGCTGGCCGCGCGGGCGTGGCCGACCAGCAGGTCCGGGTCGTCCGGGCTGAGCGCCAGTCCGCGCGTGGCCGCCTCGAAGGCCCGCGCCGGGCTGCCGGCCATCAGCCAGGCTTCCTCGGCCTGCCCGAACACCGCCGCCCGCGGTCCCGCCGGGGCCTTGCTGGCATCGGCCACCTCCTGCAGCAGGGCTGCTCCGGTCGCGGCGTTGCCGAGCGCCACTTCCGCCATCGCCCGGCAATGCGCCGCCGCCTCGCCGCCATCGGTCCAGGCTTCGGCGAGCGAAAGCGCGCCGCTCGGGTCTTCGGCCAGCATGGCCAGGCACTGGCCGTAGCGCTCGCCCTCGGCGAGCATCGGCGGCACCGGGGGAAGCGGCAGCGGGGCAGTGGCGTCCACGTCCGGTTCCGGGGCCGGCGGCGTGGCATACCACCACCACGCCGCGCCCCCCGTACCGGCGAGCAGGAGCAGCACAAGGGCGGTTGCGACCGTTCGGCTCTTCATGACGGTGCAGTGTAGTCTGGGATGAGCCAATGGGAAATGCAGCCATGACCGACCGCTTCCTGCTGATCTTCGGCCTCGGCTATACCGGCGCCGCCATCGCCCGGCATGCGGTGGCGTCGGGCTGGCGCGTCGCCGGCGCCAGCCGTGACCCGGACGGCATCGCCGCGCCGGCGGGCGTGGAAGTGGTCGGCTTCGACCGGGCCGCCGAGGCGCTGGTGGAGGCGACCCATCTCGTCGCCACCGCCCCGCCCGCGGAAACGGGCGATCCGGTGCTGGCGGCGCACGAGGCGGCCATCGCCGCGGCGCCGCGCCTCGCCTGGGCCGGTTATCTCTCCACCACCGGCGTGTTCGGCGACCGCAACGGCGACTGGGTAGACGAGGACACCCCGCCGGCGCCCGCCTCCGAGCGCACCCGGCGCCGGGTGGAAGCCGAACGGCACTGGGCGACGCTGGCCGGGCGCATCGCCGTGGATGTGTTCCGGGTCGGCGGCATCTACGGTCCCGGCCGCTCGGCGATTGAGGAGGTGCGGGCGGGCACGGCGCGCCGCATCCTCAGGCCCGGTCACCAGTTCGGCCGCATCCATCGCGACGACATCGCCCGGGCGGTGGTGGCGGCGGCGGGGCAGGAGCGGGGAGAAGGGCTGAGATACCTCAACCTGGTCGACGACGTGCCGGCCGAAAGCGCGCTGGTGCTGGAGGAAGCGGCGCGCCTGCTTGGCGTCGACGCGCCGCCGGCCATTGCCTTCGAACAGGCCCATGCCGCCATGAGCCCGATGGCACGGAGCTTCTGGGCGGAGAACCGCAAAGTATCCAGCGTCAGGACCAAGGCGGCGCTGGGTCTCGAATGGCTGTACCCGAGCTATCGGGAGGGGCTGGCGGCAATTCTGCGCGGGCCGGACGGCAAGGCGGAGAGTGTGTGACGTCCCGCCATCCAGGCCCGCAAACTGGTCGAACGGAGATTACTTTCCGCTGTCTTGCTGACGCCGGGGCAGGTTCGTGCTGCCATCAAACGGCCAAGTTCCAGTATAGTAAGCACCACCAACGAGCGCAGCGAGAATCAAAAGGAGGAGCAGCATTTCGGTCTCCTGGGGTGTTGCTGTGTGACGTATTGCGCGCTGAACAATTACGCGCCACGCTATTACGCACGCTGTTCCCCCGGGCTACAGAGGCATTACGATCACAAATCCGTGATGTTGCTTTCGGCCAGCAACGAACCAACCGTCCGGACCAGCAGCCCGAGATCCTGTTCGCGTGAGAGACGGTGATCGCCATCCTTCACCAGCACCACCTGCACGTCCCCTCCGGTGATCCGCCCGGCCAGCCGCAGGGCGGTCTCCCAGGGCACGTCGGCGTCCCGCTGGCCCTGCAGCAGCCGCACCGGGCAGGTGAGGGGGACGGGGGCGCGCAGCAGCAGGTGCCGCCGCCCGTCCTCGATCAATCCGCGGGTGATCAGGGTCGGTGCGCCATACTCGCTCGGCACCTGCAACGCGCCCTCGCGCAGCAGGCGCTCCCGCTCGGGTGGTGCCATGGCCGCCCACATCAGGTCCTCGGTGAAATCGGGGGCGGCGGCAATGCCCACCAGCGCCGCGATTCGCTCCGGCATGGCGAGCGCCGTGAGCAATGCGATCCAGCCCCCCATGGAGGAGCCGACCAGCAGCAGGGGGCCCTCGGTCAGCCGTTCGATCACCAGCCGGGCATCCGCCGTCCAGGTGCCGATGCTGCCGGCAGCGAAGCTGCCGCCCGAGGCGCCGTGCCCGGAATAGTCGAGTCGCAGCAGCGCCCGCCCCTCGGCCGCGCACCATGAGGCCAGCGTGGTCGCCTTCGATCCGGTCATGTCGCTGGCGAAGCCGGGCAGGAACACGACTGTCGGACCCTTGCCCGGCAGCAGCGCGTAGGCCAGTTCCACGCCGTCGCCCCGGTCCAGCCGCCCCGTCCGTTCCATCCGCCCATCCTTTCCTTCACGCGCCTGCGTGATATAGCCGCGCGATGGATCACGGAACCCCACCCGGCCGTCCGCCGGTGGTGCTGCAGGTGGTGCCGTCGCTGGAAAGCGGCGGCGTGGAGCGCGGCACCGTCGAGATCGCCGACGCCATCGTCCGCGCCGGCGGAATATCCCTGGTCGCCAGTGCCGGCGGACGCCTGGTTCCGCTGCTCATCCGTGCCGGCGCCCGGCACATCGACATGCCGCTGGCGACCCGCAACCCCTGGGCGATCTGGCGCAATGCCGGCCGGCTGGCGCGTCTGATCCGCGCCGTGGGAGTCGACATCGTGCATGCGCGCTCGCGCGCGCCCGCCTGGTCCGCCTGGCTGGCGGCGCGGCGCACCGGCGCGCATTTCATCACCACTTACCACGCTCCCTATGGCGAGAAGCCGGCGATCAAGCGCCGCTACAACGCCGTGATGGCCCGCGGTGAGCGGGTCATCGCCATCAGCCACTACGTCGCCAGGCTGGTTGCCGCGCGCCACGGCGTCGATCCCGCCCGCATCCGCGTCATTCCCCGCGGCGTCGATCCCGCCGTCTTCGATCCCGCCGCGGTCAAGGGCGAGCGCATCGCCCGACTCGCCTTGTCGTGGCGGCTGCCCGACGACGGTTCGCCGGTGATCCTGCTGCCGGGCCGGCTGACCCGCTGGAAGGGCCAGGAGGTGCTGATCGCCGCCCTCGCGCGCATGCGCCACCACAATGCCGTGGCGGTGATGGTCGGCGGCGACCAGGGCCGCCGCCAGTACACGGCCGGCCTGCTGCAACTCGCCGACAGCCTGGGCGTGAGCGAGCGCGTCCGCCTGGTCGGCCATGCCGACGACATGGCCGCCGCGCTGATGCTGGGCGACGTGGTGGTCAGTGCTTCCACCGAGCCCGAGGGATTCGGCCGCGTCGTCATCGAGGCGCAGGCGATGGCGCGGCTGGTGGTCGCCTCCGACCATGGCGGCGCCGCCGAGACGGTGGAGGAGGGGGTCTCCGGCTGGCGGGTGCCGCCGGGCGATGCCGAGGCGCTCGCCGCCGCGCTGGACACCGCGCTCGACCTCTCGCCCGAACAGCGGGCGCAGGCGGGCGCCCGCGCGCGCGCCGCGGTGCAGGCCCGCTACACCGTTGCCGACATGCAGCGCGCGACACTGGCGGTCTACCGCGAGGTGCTGGCGATTCCGTCCCGATGAGCCGCATCCTGGTCATCCGGCTCGGGGCGCTCGGCGATTTCGTGCTGTCCTTCGGCCCCTTCGCCGCGATCCGCGCCCGCCACGCGCGCGACGAGATCACCCTGCTCACCACCGCTCCCTTCGCGTCGCTGGCCCGCCGGGCGCCGTGGTTCGACCGGGTGGAGGTGGATGCGCGCCCGTCCTGGTGGAACCTGCCCGGCCTGGCACGGCTGCGCCACCAGCTCGCCGGCTTCGACATGGTCTACGACCTGCAGACCTCCGGCCGTTCGTCCTGGTATTTCCTGCCGGCCGGCCGGCCGTCCTGGTCGGGCATCGCCCGTGGCTGTTCGCATCCGCATGCCAATCCGCGCCGCGATTTCATGCACACGCTGGAGCGCCAGCGCGAGCAGCTCGAAGCCGCCGGGGTCACCGCCTTCCCGCGGCCGGAGCTGGGTTGGCTGACCCGCAAGCCGGCGCTTGATCTGCCGGAGCGTTTCGCCCTGCTGGTGCCCGGTGCCGCGCCCAGCCGCCCGCGCAAGCGCTGGCCCGCGGAGTGCTACGGGGCGGTGGCGGCAGGGGTGGCGGAAGCCGGCCTCGTGCCCGTGGTGGTCGGCACGGCGGCCGAGGCACCGCTGGCCGCGACGATTCGCGCCTCCTGTCCGGCGGCGCTGGACCTGACCGGCGGCACCACCATCGCCGATATCGCCGGCCTCGCCGCGCGGGCCGTGCTGGCGGTGGGCAACGACACCGGGCCGATGCACCTCGCCGCCGCGGTCGGCTGCCGCTGCGTGGTGCTGTTCTCCGCCGACAGCGATCCCGTGCTGACGGCGCCGCGCGGGCCGGACGGCGCGTGGCCGGTGGTGCTGCGGGCGCCGGATCTGGCGGATCTGCCGGCCGGCGAGGTGATCCAGGCGGTGGCCTCGCTGCTGTCCTGAGCGTCAACGCAGGGGCATGGCTACTCACGCAAACATGTCGTCGCGAGGGCAGGACTGTTTTTTTGCCCTGAAGGACAAACATTGATATTTGGTGAATATTATCCTTTTCAGTGATTGGATGCGCCTCCAACGAAGCCTGGATGGAGTTCATGAATTCCTCCCGAATCTGGCTGGAGCGTGAGATGGCTGCTTTCGCCGGTGGGCTTCCTGCTGGCGCCGTCGTGCTGGATGCGGGGGCGGGCGATCAGCCGTACCGGCACCTGTTCGCCCATTGCACCTACGAGTCCGCCGATTTCGAAAAGGTGGACAAGCCCTATGCCCGCAGCACCTATGTCTGCGATCTCGCGCATATTCCCGTCGAGGACGCCCGCTACGATGCCGTCGTTTTCTCGCAGGTGATGGAGCATCTGCCCGATCCGGCAGCGGTGCTGGCCGAACTGGCGCGCGTGCTCAGGCCGGGCGGGCGGCTGTTCTATTCCGGGCCGCTGTTCTACGAAGAGCACGAACAACCGTACGACTACTACAGGTACACCCAGTTCGCCGTCCGCCTGCTGTTGCAGCGCGGTGGGTTCACGGTCGTGCAGTTGCGCTGGCTCGAGGGCTATCTCGGCACCTGTGCCTACCAGCTTGAGCGGATGTCGTCCCATTTGCCGCGCCGGCCGGCGGATTTCGGCGGCGGCCTGACGGGTGTGGCGGCGGCGGTGGCGGCGAGGGCTGCGCGCCCGCTGTGCAAGCTCTGCGCCAAGGTGCTGTACTGGCTGGATGCACGGCATCGCTTCACCCAGGCGGGATATCCGAAGAACTGGCTGGCGCTTGCCGACAAGCCGGCCTGACCAGGGGCGGCGCGCTTCTCCCTTCTGGCAGATCTCCGGCCATCAGGGGTTGCAGTCATGCCCCTGCGACGCCATAGAACCGAATCCCGCAATCGGACCAGGAGAGCCTGTCCCATGCCCGCCATCACTTTGCCCGACGGATCCGTGCGCCGTTTCGACGGGCCGGTCACGGGCACCGAGGTGGCAGCCGCCATCGGTCCGGGGCTGGCCCGTGCGGCGCTGGCCATGAAGATCGACGGCAGGCTGGTCGATCTGGCGACGCCGATCGTGGCGGATGCCGCCCTGGTCTTCGTCACGCGCAAGGATCCCGAGGCGCTGGAGCTGATCCGCCACGACGCCGCCCATGTGCTGGCCGAGGCGGTGCAGGCGCTCTGGCCCGGCACGCAGGTCACGATCGGCCCGGCGATCGAGAACGGCTTCTACTACGACTTCGCCCGCAACGAGCCGTTCACGCCCGAGGATTTTCCGGCGATCGAGGCGAAGATGCGCGAGATCGTCGCCGCCAACGCGCCCTTCGTGCGCCAGGAAGTCGACCGTGACGAAGCCATCCGCTTCTTCACCGACAAGGGCGAGAAGTACAAGGCCGAGCTGATCCGCGACCTGCCCGCCGACCAGACGATCAGTCTCTACCGGCAGGGCGAGTGGCTCGATCTCTGTCGCGGCCCGCACATGCGTTCGACCGGGGATGTCGGCGGCGCCTTCAAGCTGATGAAGGTGGCCGGCGCCTATTGGCGCGGCGATCACCGCAACGCCATGCTCAGCCGCATCTACGGCACCGCCTGGCGCGACCAGAAGGAACTGGATGCCCATCTGCACATGCTGGAGGAGGCGGAGAAGCGCGACCACCGCCGCATCGGCAAGGAGATGGGCCTGTTCCATCTGCAGGAAGAGGCGGTCGGCAGCATCTTCTGGCATCCCAAGGGCTGGAAGCTGTACCGCACGGCCGAGTCCTACATGCGCCGTCGGCTGGATGCCGCCGGCTACCAGGAAGTCCGCACGCCCCAGCTGATCGACCGCGCCCTGTGGGAGGCGTCCGGGCACTGGGAGAAGTTCCGCGACAACATGTTCATCGCCCGCGTCGAGGACGAGGACAAGGTGCTCGCGCTCAAGCCGATGAACTGCCCGGGGCATGTGCAGATCTTCCGCCAGGGCGTGCGCAGCTATCGCGAACTGCCGCTGCGCATGGCCGAATTCGGCGCCTGCCACCGCTACGAGCCCTCGGGCGCGCTGCACGGCATCATGCGGGTGCGCTCGTTCACGCAGGACGACGCGCACATCTTCTGCATGGAGTCGCAGATCGCCGACGAGACGGTGCGCTTCGTCGACCTGCTGTCCTCGGTCTATCGTGACCTCGGCTTCCCGGAATTCCGGGTGAAGTTCTCCGACCGCCCGGCCGTGCGCGCCGGGTCCGACGAAACCTGGGACCGGGCCGAGACGGCGCTGAAGGAGGCCTGCGCCACCGCCGGCGTCGAGTACACGCTGAATCCGGGGGAGGGGGCGTTCTACGGCCCCAAGCTGGAATTCGTGCTGCGCGACGCGATCGGCCGTGACTGGCAGTGCGGCACGCTGCAGGTCGATTTCGTGCTGCCCGAGCGGCTGGATGCGGAATACGTGGCCGAGGACGGCAGCCGCCGCCGCCCGGTGATGCTGCACCGCGCCATCCTCGGCAGCTTCGAGCGCTTCCTCGGCATCCTGATCGAGCAATATGCCGGCCGCTTCCCGCTCTGGCTCGCGCCGGTGCAGGTGGTGGTGGCGCCGATCGTCTCGGATGCCGATGCCTACGCGCAGGAGGTGGCCGAAGCGCTGCGGGCCGCTGGCCTGGCCGCGAAGACCGACCTTTCCAACCAGAAGATCAATGCCAAGGTACGCGAGCACAGCCTGCAGCGCGTGCCGGTGATCGCGGTGGTCGGCCGCCGCGAGGCGGAGGAGCGCACCGTGGCATTGCGCCGCCTGGGCGGCGAGGCGCAGGATGTGGTGCCGCTCGATCAGGCGGTGGCGCGGCTTGCCGCCGAGGCGACTCCGCCCGATCTGCAACGCGCCGGCGGCTGATCCCCGGGGATGCCGGGACCGCTTGATCGACGGGCGCCGTTTGGCGAAACTCCGGCGTGTTGCCCCTGCCGGGTCCGGATCGGACCCGGCTGGACGCATTTTTGAAACTTCCACAGGAGACGACCATAGCCAGAGGACCCCTGCCCGCCCCGCCGACCCGCGACGGGCCCCGCGTGAACGAGGAGATCCGCGTCCCACAGGTTCGCCTGATCGACCAGGACGGCGAGATGCAGGGCGTGATGACTGCGCGCGAAGCGCTGCACCGCGCCTTCGCCGTCGGCCTCGATCTGCTCGAGATCAGTCCGAACGCCGACCCGCCCGTGGTCAAGATTCTTGATTACGGCAAATACAAGTACGAGCAGCAGAAGAAGAAAAACGAAGCCAAGAAGAAACAAAAAGTCATCGAGATCAAAGAGATCAAGGTTCGTCCGAACATCGATGAGAACGACTATCAGGTCAAGCTCAAGGCCATGAAGTCGTTCATCGAGGACGGCGACAAGGTGAAGGTGACGTTGCGCTTCCGCGGCCGCGAGATGGCGCACCAGGACATCGGCATCAAGGTTCTCGAGCGCATCCGTTCCGACATGGATCTGACGACCAAGGTCGAGCAGATGCCGCGCATGGAGAACCGTCAGATGATCATGGTTCTCACCCCGCGCTGAGGTTTCCGCGCAGGGCGGATGCAACGGCCCTGCGGCCGTCGCGCGGCGGCGCGCGAAGGAATGTGCGCAACGGCGCGCATCCGGGCGTCACGCGATGGCATGCATCGAGCTGGTATCCGAAGGCCGGGGGGCAGAGCCCCTGGCCTTCATGGGCCAATTTTCGCGTGCGCCGGCTCTTGGGCCGGCGCAAGCCGCGTGCCGGAGCACCATCGGCCGCGCTGGCGACAGCCCGCCGATACAGGGGGCCGCCAAAACAAAGAGCCTGAGCGCACGGACCGTTTACGGTCAGCCTGAAAGCGCTCTAGACAGCCAGCTCATGAATATTCTCTCAATCCAGTCCTGGGTGGCCTATGGCCACGTCGGCAATGCCTCCGCCACCTTTCCCCTGCAGCGGCTCGGCGCCGAGGTGTGGGCGGTCAACACCGTCCAGTTCTCCAATCACACCGGGTATGGGTCCTGGACCGGCCAGGTCTTCACCGGCGAGCAGATCTCGACGGTGATCGACGGCATCGCCGCCCGCGGCGCCTTGCCGGGCTGCGACGCGGTGCTGTCGGGCTACATGGGGGATGCGGGCATCGGCGCGGCCATCCTCGATGCCGTCGGACGCGTGCGCGCGGCGCATGGCGGGGCTGTCTATTGTTGTGACCCGGTGATCGGCGACGAGGGCCGTGGCGTGTTCGTGCGCCCGGGCATTCCCGAGTTCATGCGCGATCGCGCCATTCCCCAGGCGGATCTCACTACCCCGAACCTGTTCGAGCTGGAGCACCTGACGGGCCAGTCCGCGCGCACGCTGGAAGGGGCGAAGCAGGCGGTGGCCAGCCTGCAAGCGCGCATGCGCGGCGAGGGGCCGCGTGCGGTGCTGGTGACCAGCCTGCGTACCGATGAGACGCCGGCGGATGCGATTGACATGCTCGCGGCCGAGGGCGGGACGTATCACCTGCTGCGCACGCCCCTGCTGCCGCTGTCGATCAATGGTGCCGGGGATGCGCTCGCGGCGCTGTTCCTGTTCCACCGGCTTTCGACCGGCAGCGCCGCCGCGGCGCTCGCGGCGGCGGGGTCGTCGATCCATGGCCTGCTGCGCCGCACCGCCGAGGCGGGATCGCGCGAGATCCTGACCGTGGCGGCCCAGGACGAGTTCGTCCGGCCTTCGGTCAGCTTCGACGCCGTGCCCTGCTGATCGCCAGGACGGCACTGCGGGGCGGCGATCCTGCCGCCCCGCATCGGGCGCCGCTTTAGCTCCAGCCGCCACCCCAGCCGCCACGATGGACGACATCCGCGACCACGCGGTACCGGCCGCCATCGCGGTCGAAGTCGATGTTGAAGTAGCCGCCCCGGTCCTGCCAGGCACTCACCCTGTAGGAACCAAGATAGTCATCCCGTCCCGGGTCGCGTTCGTACAGGCTGAGTGTGCCTGACCGTTCGAACCTCAGCGGCTGGATATAGCCGAGCCAATTGGTGTCGCCGCGGTTGACGTCGTTGCCCGACCAGATCCTCTGCCCGTTCCAGGTCAGATACGGTTCGTCGCCGCCTCTTTCGGTCGGTCGGATGCAGGTGATGGACCGAAGCTTGAGAGCATAGGAGGAGACGGGGGTATGGTCTCCACCGCCGCCCGGACCGCCGCCACCCGGACCACCACCACCCGGACCGCCGCCGCCCGGACCACCACCGCCCGGACCACCGCCGCCCGGACCGCCGCCACCCGGACCACCACCACCCGGACCACCGCCTGGGGGAAGAGTTGTCGTTGTTGCCATTTGTCCCTCCGTTTTTGTGAAACCGGGCATTTTCAGTCGCTACGAAAGCGTATTCTTGCTGTTAATGTCTTCGTGAATTCCTGTACTTGGTCCTGGATGGGTGGAATACGAAGATTTTCCCTGGAATATAGGCTGCATGAATATGCATTCATTATTCTGAAATTTTAGACAGATATGTGTGGTGTCTGATGCCAATACATGCGGGCGGGACGGTTAAAAATACAAGTAGGCTAAAAGGTACCGACGCATCGGAAGGTGAAAGTAGACTGAAAGGTACAAGCCGGCGGCTATGCTGTGCTGCCGGCGCCCTGTTTGCCCCGGACGCTTTCGGCCGAGCGGGACGTCAGTCGGCGTTGTGGTCGCCAGTCTCCGGCGTCCGTGTCCGTGAAGCCGCATCCAGCGCCGCCCGAACCTTGTCCGCGAGCTGCTCGATGAACGGGTCGATGATGCCCAGGTCGCGCAGGCCGTCCTGTGTGTGGAAGAGGTACTCGGCGCAACTGCCGATCGGTCCGCAGGCGGTGGCGATCCGCCGCACCACCTCGGCTTCCGGCAGCTCGCCCGCATAGGCCGGCGACCCGGGGTTCATGGTGAAGGCGATAGCCTGGCCGAATGTCTTGCCGTCGGGCGCTTCCACCGCGATCCAGTGCGGAATGTAGGCGCCCGTCACCATCTCCCGCCGCCACAGCAGATCGAGCTCGTGCAGAAGGTCGTCCTCGGCGACGCGGAACACTGCCCCGGTGCAGGAGCCGCCCGACAACAGGCCCAGCAGCATCGCCGGGTTTTCCGGTGTGCCGCGTCCGCCGCGGGAGGCCAGGCAGAAGGCACGATGCCAGCCGGCGATGGAGGCAACCCGGCGGGCCCGGTAATGAAAGGTCGGATTCCAGATCAGCGAGCCATAGGCGAACACCCACAGGCCGTCGCCATGTTCCGGCCGTGCGTCCAGCACCGCCTGCAACGAGGCAGTCCGTTCCGCATCGGTCAGGATGTGCGTGTTCGGGGAGGTGCGGCGGATCAGCTCGGCGAAGCCCGGGCCGAGCAGGAAGTCGCGGGTCAGGCGGTGGCGCGGTGGATCTGGGGCATCGGCAGGCATGGCCGTGATGCTACCGGGCGGGCGCCCGCAGCTCCAGCCTTCGGCGCGAGGTGTTGCCCGTACACCGTTGCACGATCCCGTTGCCCCAACGAAGCCGCGGCCGCGTTTCGGTGGTGGAACCTCGGCGCGTGGCGGGCGTTCGCGGCGAGACATGCGACAACGGATGAAGAGGACAGACGCAATGAACGTCATGTTGCGCGTCGCCGCGGTCGGGGCTGTGGCCCTGCTGGCGGCATGCGGAACCCAGACGCGCGAACGCACGACCGGCGGCGCGGCGGCGGGTGCCGCCACCGGGGCCGGCGTCGGCGCACTCGGTGGTCCGGTGGGGGCGCTCGTGGGCGCGGGGGTCGGCGCCGGGGCCGGGGCGGTCACGGGGGCGACGACCAACCCCTCCGATGTCAATCTCGGCCGGCCGCCCTGGAGCAATCCGCAGGCCCGCGTCCCGGGACCGGAGGGCGTGGTGGCGCCGGCGACCGGGGAGACGACGAAAAGTTACTGAACTGATCAGGGGATTTGCCGATGCCGTGGCGCAACATCCCGTTGCGCCACGGCATCGGTCGCGGATCAGGCGGCGCCGGCGACGTAGGCACGCAGGGTATCGACCTCGGCCTCCTGCTGCATGATGCGCGCCTTGACCACGTCGCCGATGCTGATCAGGCCGACCATGACATCCCGCTCGATCACCGGAAGGTGACGGAAGCGGCCCGCGGTCATCATCGCCATCGCCTCGCCCACCGTGGTGTGCGGCGTGGCGGTGCGCAGGGCGCGGGTCATCAGTTGGCCCGCCGTCATCTCCAGCGCATGCGCGCCATTGCTTGCCAGGGCCTGGACGATGTCGCGCTCGCTGATGATCCCCAGCAATTGTTCGGCCTGGTCCGTCACCACCACCGCCCCGATGCTGCGGTGGGTGAGCAGGTGGCAGATCTCGGCGATGGTGTCGGTGGGACGGGCGGCAACGATATCGTGGCCCTTGTGCTTGAGGATCGCGGCAACGGTCATAGGGGTGGTCCTCCCAGAATGCGGCGAAGGCGCACCACGGTTCAGGCGGCGACGCTCTGCCTGCACGACCGGTCGGATTTATCTGCTCCCCAGGCGACCCGCCGGTCCAAGAGCTGCATGGTGCCTGAAGGCGGGGCAGCCATGCAAAGGCAACCGGCGGGGCGCGCCATCACGAACCAGCCAACCGAATCAACGATTCTTCACTGGGCTGTGTGAGTGATCGCTGGGGCGGGCGCCAACTGGGTCGCGACCAGCTCGGCGAAGCGTCCCTGTTGCCCGAGCAGATCGTCGAAGCTTCCGCGCTCGACGATGCGGCCGGCCTCGAAGACAAGGATCTCGTCGGCGTCGCGCACGGTGGAAAGACGGTGGGCGATGATGAAGGTCGTGCGCCCGGACATCAGGGTGCGCAGCGCCCGCGACACCCGGGCCTCGGTTGCGGCATCGAGCGCGCTGGTGGCCTCGTCCAGGATCAGCAGCGGCGGATCCTTGAGCAGGGCGCGCGCGATCGACAGGCGCTGCCGCTGGCCACCCGAGAGCGTGGTGCCGCGTTCGCCGATCATGGTGTCGTAGCCTTGCGGCTGGCGGATGATGAACTCATGCGCATCGGCAAGCTGGCAGGCGCGCTCGATCTCCGCCTGGGTGGCGTCGGGCCGGCCGATCAGCAGGTTGTCGCGGATCGAGCGGTTCAGCAGCATGCTTTCCTGGAACACCACGCCGATGTTGCGGCGCACAGATTCCAACGTGACGTCCCGCAGGTCCTGGCCGTCGATCAGCACGCGCCCCCCGGTCGGATCCCACAGGCGCTGCAGCAGGTTCATGACGGTGGACTTGCCGGCCCCGGTCTGCCCGACCAGCGCCACCGCCATGCCGGGCCGTGCCCGGAAGGACACGCCCGAGAGGATCGGCGGGCCACCCGGATAGGCAAAGGAGACATCCTCGAACGCCACTTCGCCCATCGTGCCGTCGGCGGCGGGCTGCAGCGGCTTCGCGTTGGGACGTTCCGGCACCGAGGACTTCGTGTCCAGGATGGCAAAGAATTCGGCGAGGTTGGGCACTTCGAAGAACAGGCGCGAGAAGAAGCTCATGGCGGCATCGAGGCGCCCGATCAGCATGGTGGCGATGCCCATGAAGCTGACGATCTCGCCCACGCTCGCCTGCCCGCGCACATGCAGAACGGTGCCAAGGACAACGATGCTGAGCACCGCGATGGTGCTGGCGGCGCGGGTCATGACATTCAGTACCGCCCACCAGTTGAGCACGGGGAACTGATGCGCGATGACCTGGGTAACAATGTCACCGAACAGGCGTGCCTCGGCGGCGAGCCGGGTATAGGCCTGCATCAGCACCACATTGGCCAGCGCGTCCTGCGCGGTCGCGGAAAGCTGGATCTGGTAGCGCTGGGCGCGCAACTGGCCGGCCTCGGTGCGGCGGATGACCAGGATGGTCATCACGCAGTACAGCGCCACCAGCACCACCAACGCCAGCGCAAGCCGCCAGTTCAGCAGCAAGGTCAGCGGCAGCAGCACCAGCACGGCCACGAAGGTCGAGAGATTCTCGCGAAAGAAGGTCAGGCACACCCAGAAGATCGCATCCGCGCCGGACAGCATCACCTTCATCATGCGGCCGGAATGCGCCTCGCCATGGAACGCGAGCGGCAGGCCGAGCACGTGGCCGTAGAAACGGCTCATGGCGGCGAGGCGGTTGCGGTGCGCGAGTCGCTCGGAATAAAGCGCCGCCCCCATGTTGGCGAGGATGCCGCCGAGCCCGACCGCGGTCCACAGGCCGAGCAGCGTGGTGGCCTCGTGCCAGAGCCGGTCCGGCGCCATGCGGTCGGAACCGGCGAGCATCTGGACGACGGAGCCGAACAACACCGGCTCGAGAAACTGCAGCCCGGCCACCACCACGTTGGCGATGCCGAGCATCAGCGCCAGGCGCTGGTCCCGCCCGAGCAAAGCCAGCACGCGGGCGTAAAGTCTGACAATGCGCATGCATCCTCCCAGTGAGTCGCGGCGGAGGATGGCGCGTTGGCGGGGACATCGGAAGGCACAAGGAAGGCGAGGGCTCTGCCCTCGACCCGGCAGGGGTCAGGGGACCCCCTTGGTCCGCTTCGCGGCCCAAGCCCAGGTGCGCTGCGCGGCGGGGTTCCAAGGGCGAAGCCCTTGGCGAGGTCCAGGGGCAGAGCCCCTGGCGGGGGCGGGGCAGCGCCCCGCGCGTGTCAGTCCGCGGCGGCCCACCCCAGGCGGGCCCGTTCCCGCCGGCGCCCGAACAGGCTTCCCGCAGCGCGAGCCACCGCGCTGTCGTAGGTTTCCAGGTATTCGCTCATCCGGGCGTTGATGTGCAGGCTTCGCCGCGCCAGGTCTCCGCCCTGGTCGGACACGGCCTGTGTTGTCGCCGGTTCGGTCCGCATCCGCACGAGGCAGGCGGCGAGGGCGTCGGCGTCGCCAGGCGGGACCAGCCACCCTGTCTTGCCGTGCACGACGAGTTCGGAGATCCCGCCGACGTCGCTCGCGGCGACCGGGCGGCAGCCGGCCAGGGCTTCCGGGATCACCCGGCTCTGGGCTTCCGACAGCGAGGGCACGGCGACGGCATCGAAGGCTTGCAGGATGCCGGCGACGTCGTCGCAATAGCCCGCGAACACGACGTTGCCGGCGATGCCAAGCGACTGCGCGAGCAATTGCAGTTGCCGCCCGTATGCCGTGTTTTCCCGCGGCGCTTCCCCGGCGATGACGGCGACCGTGTCCGGATGGGTCGCGCGCATCCGGGCGAGCGCATGCAGCACGGTCTCGAAGCCCTTGTCGGGGCGCAGCATGCCGATGGCCCCGACCACGAAGCCTGCATCGGCGATGCCCAGGCGGGCGCGCCAGTCATGGCGTTGCCGGGACCGGTGCGCGGCGTCGAAGAACCGGCTTTCGACCCATTCGCCGATGATGCTGATGCGGTCGGGGGCGGCCAACCGGGTGCGGACCATGTCGTCGCGGATCACCCGTGCCGTCGCCACTGTCCAGTCCCAGCCCCAGCGGCCCCGCAACGATCGCGACAGCGACGGTCGCAGCGTGTGCGTGGTGTGGCGGGTGCGGATCAGCGTGCAGCGGTCGCGCGCCGCCAGGATGACATTGGCGCAACGTCCGGTATGGGCCTCGATGACGTCGCAGTCGAGATGCCTGAGCAGGCGCCGCAGCTTCCAGATGGTTGCGGGCAGGAACGGTTCGGCGAAATCCAGTCCGAGCACGGGAACGCCGAATTGCCCGGCCCGTCGCGCCACTTCGCTGTCGGCCGGACAGGCCAGCCAGGACTCGTGGCCGTGGCTGTTGAGCCAGCCGATCTGCTCGACGGTCCGGTAGGCGATGCCGCCCCATTCGCGCGCGGCCACCGTGTGCAGGATGCGCATGGCTATTTCTCCAGCACGAAGCGCGACAGCAGCGTCGGCGATGGCAGCGGGCGCAGCGGCACCAGGGCGTAGCCTCCGGCGACCAGGGCCTCGATCAGCTTGCGCAACAGCGTGACGGTGGCGGGTGCGAGGAAAGGGCTGTCGACGTCGTGCGGGATGTCGTGCAGCAGGATGACCGACCCGTTCAGATGCGGGCTGGCCATCATCCTGGCGACGGTTTCATCGCAGATACGATCCACGTCGGCGATGCCGGTGCATCGCCCGGCAATGGTGTGGTCTTCCGCCGAGAGGGACCAGTGCGCGATCTGCGCGTCGCGCCTCCAGGCCCGGATGGCGCTGTGGACATGCGGCAGGCGCCGGCCGGCGGCATAGGGCAGGCGGACCAGATAGGGGGATGGCGTCGGCCGGAACCGTGCCAGCATGGTTTCGCAGGCGGTCATGTCGGCGTGCAGCCGGACGCGGCCGAAGCCGTCCAGGCGGACATGCTCGAAGCCATGCGCATAGACCTGGTGGCCGCCGGCGAGGATGGCATCCACTGCCTCCGGCCGGGGGGCGAGGCGGGCGCCGCTGAGGAAGAAGGCGGCCTGGGCGCCGGCCCGGGCCAGGATGTCGAGGAGTTGCGGCGTGACCTCGGTCGGGCCGTCGTCGATGGTCAGGGCGACCGCCTTCTGCCCCGCTGGCGGGGCAGGCAGCCGGTGGATCACCGGCAACCAGGCGCCGGTCCAGGAAAATTTCGCCATGCCTATGCCGCCCCTCGATCCGGCCTGGCCGGGCGGCGCCGCCTCTCCGCCCCGTGCTTTCCGGACCTTGCCTCCCGGCCTTGATAGCGGGCGTGGACAATCTTGCGCAACATATCTTATTCGAAAGGAATTTGGTTTATAATCGACACGAAATGGTCCGTTTCCGCTGCCCCCGGGGAACGGGACGCCACGTCAGGGGCGGCGGTGCGACGGGTGCAGCGGACGCATCCGCGCCCTCCCTGATTCGCATGCGGTCCGAAACGGACCTTGATCTTCCCAGGCCCGGGCTTTACCGACGCCGCTTCGCGCTTGGGAGCGGGGCAGGGGATAGGCATGCGGGCAGTGCTGGCCATCAGCCGGGGGATCGACGCGCTCAACGCGGCCATCGGCCGCAGCGTGAAATGGCTGATTCTCGTCGCCGTCCTGCTCAGTGCCGGCAATGCGGTCGTACGCTACAGCTTCAATGTCAGCTCCAACGCCTGGCTGGAAGCACAATGGTACTTGTTCTCCGCCGTGTTCCTGCTTTGCGCCGGCTATGCCCTGCTGCGTGACGAGCACATCCGCATCGACATCCTCACGGCCAGGTTGTCGGGGCGCACGCGGGCCTGGATCGACATCTTCGGCACGCTGCTGTTCCTGCTGCCCTGCGCGGTCCTGATCACGCTGCTGTCCTGGCCGGTGTTCGTCGACAGCTACCTGCGCGGGGAGATGTCGAGCGATGCCGGCGGCCTGCTGCGCTGGCCGGCCAAGCTGCTGATTCCCGTGGCCTTTGGCTTGCTGGCGCTGCAGGGCGTGTCGGAGATCCTCAAGCGCATCGCCTTCCTCGCCGGCCACGCGCCGGATCCGCGCCGGCATGTCCCGCACGGGGCGGACGGCGCCGCCCCCGTGGAGCAGGTGTCGTGACCCATCTGATCGTCGCCAACATGGCGCCGCTGATGTTCTGCGGCCTCGTGGTGATGCTGCTGATCGGCTACCCGGTGGCGTTTTCGCTCGCCGCCGTGGGGCTGGGCTTCGGCGCGCTCGGCATGGAGCTCGGCCTGCTGCAGCCCGAGCTGTTGCGGGCGCTGCCGGAGCGCGTCTTCGGCATCATGCGCAACGACACGCTGCTGGCGATCCCGTTCTTCACCTTCATGGGGCTGATCCTGGAACGCAGCGGCATGGCCGAGGACCTGCTCGACACCATCGGCCAGTTGTTCGGGCCGGTGCGCGGCGGGCTCGCCTATGCGGTGATCTTCGTCGGTGCCCTGCTCGCCGCCACCACCGGGGTGATCGCCGCCTCGGTGATCTCGATGGGGCTGATCTCGCTGCCGATCATGCTGCGCTACGGCTATGACCGGCGCATCGCCTCGGGCGTGATCGCGGCCTCCGGCACGCTGGCGCAGATCATCCCGCCGAGCCTGGTGCTGATCGTGCTGGCCGACCAGCTCGGCCGCTCGGTGGGCGACATGTACGAAGGCGCGCTCTTTCCGGGCCTGACGCTGACGGCGCTGTATGCGGGGTTCATCCTGCTGGTCTCGCTGATCCGGCCCTCGGCGGTGCCCGCCCTGCCGCCGGAGGCGCGGGCGCTGCGCGGCCTGCGGCTGCTGCGCCGCGTGGTGCTGTCGCTGGTGCCGCCGCTGCTGCTGATCTTCCTGGTGCTGGGGACCATCTTCCTGGGCATCGCCACCCCCACCGAGGGCGGCGCCATGGGGGCGACCGGCGCCCTGCTGCTGGCGCTGGCGCGGCGGCGGCTGAGCTGGAAGCTGCTGCACCAGGCCATGGACACCACCGCCAAGCTGTCGGCCTTCGTGGTGTTCATCCTGGTCGGCTCGACGGTGTTCAGCCTGATCTTCCGCGCGGTCGACGGCGATCTGTGGGTGGAGCACCTGCTGACCGGCCTGCCGGGCGGGGCGGTCGGCTTCCTGGTGGTGGTCAACCTGCTGGTCTTCGTGCTGGCCTTCTTCCTCGATTTCTTCGAGCTGGCCTTCATCATCGTGCCGTTGCTGGCGCCGGCGGCGGAGAAGCTCGGCATCGACCTGATCTGGTTCGGCGTGCTGCTGGGCGTGAACATGCAGACATCGTTCATGCACCCGCCCTTCGGCTTCGCGCTGTTCTTCCTGCGCAGCGTCGCCCCGCGCGAGGAATACACCGACCGCATCACCAACCGCCGCCTTGCCGGCATCACCACCGGCCAGATCTACATGGGCGCCATTCCCTTCGTCGGCCTGCAGATCATCATGGTGGCGCTGGTGCTGGCCTTCCCAGGCCTGGTCACCGGCGGCATCACGCATGGCGAGGCGCATGATCCGACCAAGGTGCAGATCACCATTCCCGCGCCCTCCACGGAGGAGGAGCCGGGCGTCATGATCGAGCAATAAGGCGGCAACGCCCCGGATGGCCGCTTGAGGCGGCCGGGCAAAGGTTCCACAGTCCCTCCGTTCCGCGACGGGAAGGAGGGATGATGAAGATCCTGCTGGCTTTCGCGCCATTCATCGTCTTCGCGGTCGTCGATCGGGTGGTGGGGTCCCTTGCCGGGCTGGCGGCCGGTGCGGTGACCGCCGCGATCATGCTGGCCCGTGACCTGTTCGGCCGGGGCCGGAGCGTCAAGGTGCTGGATGTCGGCACCCTGGTCCTGTTCGGGGGGCTGGCGGGCTGGGCCGCGCTCGCGGGGGCGGAATGGCCGGTCTTCGGGGTGCGGCTGCGGGTGGACCTGGGCCTGCTGCTGATCGTGCTGGTGTCGATCGCCCTGCGCCGGCCCTTCACGCTGCAGTATGCGCGGGAACGGGCGCCGCGGGAAAGCTGGGACAGCCCGGCCTTCATCCGCTCCAACGACGTCATCACGGCGGCCTGGGCGGTGGCCTTCCTGGTCATGGTGGCGGCGGACCTGGCCGTGCTGCTGCGTCCGGACCTGCCGGTGCGCTATGCCGTCATCGCCACCGTCATGGCGCTGGTCAGCGCCGTGCACTTCTCCGCCTGGTATCCGCGGCATCTGCGGGCGCGGGCGCAGCAAGGCTGACGCCACCGCGCCGGGGCAGGTGACGCTGCCGGCCGGCCGGGGAAACGGCCGGCCGGTTCATCCTACTTCTTCGCGCGCACCTCGGCCGTGCGCTGGGAATAGACGAAGGACTCGAAGCTGTGTTCCGCGACCTGGAACCACAGGTACTCGGTGTCGCGGAACGCCTTCCAGGATTCGTAGGTCTTCTTGAACAGCGCGTTCTTGGCGGCGAATTCGTCATAGACCTCGAAGCTGGCCTTGTAGGCCGCCTGCAGGATCTCGCGCGAGAACGGCCGTAGCTGCGCCCCGTTGGCCACCAGCCGGCGCAGCGCCAGCGGGTTCTCGGTGTCGTATTTCGACAGGACCCAGGAATAGGCGTCGTAGCTGGCCGTCTCCAGCGCGGCCTGATAGCTCGGCGGCAGCTCGTTCCACTTGTCGCGGTTGACGTTGGTCCAGATCATGGCGTTGCCTTCCCACCACCCGGGATAGTAGTAGTACTTGGCAACCTTGTAGAATCCGAGCTTCTCGTCGTCGTAGGGGCCGACCCATTCGGTGGCGTCGATCGTGCCCTTCTCCAGGGCGGGGTAGATGTCGCTGCCGCCGATCTGCTGCGGCACGCCGCCGAGCTTGGCGAGCACGTTGCCGGCGATGCCGGCGATGCGCATCTTCAGCCCCTTGAGGTCTTCCGGCGTCTTGATTTCCTTGCGGAACCAGCCGCCCATCTGCGCGCCGGTGTTGCCGGCTGGGAAACCGAGCGTGTTGTAGCCCTTGAGCAGCTCGTTGTGCAGTTCGAGCCCGCCGCCCTGGCGCATCCACGCCATCTGCTGGCGTTCATTGAAGCCGAAGGGCATGGTGGAGCCGAAGCCGAAGGTCGGGTCCTTGCCCACGTAGTAGTACGGCGTGCTGTGGCCGAGCTCGACGGTGCCGTTCTGCACCGCATCCAGCACGGCGAGCGGCGGCACGATCTCGCCGCCGGCGAAGGGGCGGATCTGGAAGCGGTTGTCGGTCAGCGCGGCGACCCGCTGGCACAGGAAGTCGGCGCCGCCGAACAGCGCAGGCAGGCTCTTGGGGAAGCTGGATGCCATGCGCCATTTGATTTCGGGCAGGCCCTGCGCGATCGCGGGCTTCGGCAGGACGGAGGCGACCGCGCCTAGCGCGGCGCCGCCGAGTGCCGCCGACGTGACGAAGCGGCGACGTTCCATGTGCTGGTCTCCTTGCGGACATGCCACCCGGCAGGCTGCATGCCGCCGGGCCAGCGGGCCCTCTGGCCCGTCATGGCTGGTAGATCGCATGGAACGGCGGCGCCTCGCCACCCCCCGTGGGCAGGGGGGTGCCGCTCAGAAGTAGCGCAGCCACAGATAGGCTTGCGCGATCACCACGCTCAGCAGGGTCAGCGGCAGGGCGGCGCGGGTGTAGCGGCCAAAGCCGAAGGGGATGCCCTCGCGCTGGGCGATGCCCGCCACGGTCAGGTTGGCCGAGGCGCCGACCAGCGTGCCGTTGCCGCCGAAACAGGCCCCAAGCGAGAGCGCCACCCACAGCGGCAGCAGCGCCGCATCGCCGCCCAGCCCCGGGGCCATCGCCTGCAGCACCGGGATCATGGCGGCAACGAAAGGAATGTTGTCGATGACCGCCGAGAGGATCGCGGCACTCCACAACACCACGCTCGCGGTCAGGAGCGGATTGCCCGCGGTCGCCGCGGTGATCTGCCCGGCGATCCAGGCCAACGCGCCGGTCACCTCGACGCCGCGCACCACGATGAAGAGGCCGACGAAGAAGAAGATGGTGATCCAGTCGATCTCGCCATAGGTGGCCATGATGCGGCTGAACTGGGCGTCCCGCCGGTGGCCCAGGTTGTCCAGCAGCAGCAGCGCCGCGCCCCCGGTCAGCGCGATCGCGCCGGGTTCCAGCCCGGTGGCGCGGGCGGTGCAGAAGCCCAGCAGCACCAGGCCGAACACCGTCCCCGCGTGCCGCAGCCCCCGCGCATCCACGATCGCCTCGCGCGCCCGCATGGCCATCACCGCCGTGCGCGCCGCCGCGCCCGCGGCCATGGTGCGTCCCTGCAGGACGTGCAGCACCAGGACCTGCGTCAGCAATGCCAGCAGCGCCGCCGGGGCCATGTGCAGCAGGAAATCGTTGAAGCTGAGATCCGCCGCCGAGCCGATCAGGATGTTCGGCGGATCGCCCACCAGCGTCGCGGTGCCGCCGAGATTGGAGGCGGTGACTTCCGCGACCAGGAACACGAAGGGCGCCACCCCCAGCCGGCGCGCGATCGCGATCGTCACCGGGGCGACCAGCAGCACGGTGGTAACGTTGTCGAGCAGCGAGGACAGCAGCGCCGTCACCAGCGTCAGCGAGACCAGCAGCCCGGACGGCGAGCCCCGCACCAGTTGCGCCGCGCGGATCGCCAGGTACTCGAACACGCCCGAGCGGCGGGAGATGGCCACCAGCAGCATCATGCCGGTCAACAGACCGATCGTGTTGAAGTCGATGCCGGCGATCGCCTCGTCCTGGGTCAGCACGCCCAGCAGGATCATCGTGCCGCCACCGAGCAGGGCGATGACGGAGCGGTCGAACCGGTCGGCGATGATCAGGGCATAGGTTACGACAAGAACCGGCACTGCGATCAGCACCGGCGGCAAGGCAGCGAACATGCGGCACGTCCAGTTACTTCGACGTGCCGGCACTTTCTCCGATCCGGCTTCGCTGCACCAGCGTCACGGTCGTGCTGGCAGTGCTCCACTGCCAGCCGGGGGACAGCCCCGGCCGACCTCGTACCAGCTCCAGGCCAGCCCGGCGGCGCCGCGCAGATAGCCCATGGCAAAGCGCAGGCTGCAGCGCAGGCGCATGCCCTCGACCCCGTTGCGCCGCACCGCCAGCAGGGGCGTGCGCAGCGCCAGCAAGGCAGCCATGCGGAAAGCCTTGCGCCGTACCGCCGCGGCCTCGCCGAGCGACCCGGCCATCACCGCTTCCGACAGGCCGCTCCAGTACTGGCGGGCCAGCAGCCAGTCGCGGCTCAGTCGCACCGCCTGGATGCTGTGCCGCACGGCCAAGGCAGGGTGGTAATGCACCGAGTGCCCGTTCCGCAGCAGCCGGCGGATCACCCAAGCTTCCTCGGCGGAGAGCAGCCTGGTGCCGACCCGGCCGAGCGACTCGGGGAAGCCGCCCAGGTCGCGCAGGGAGGCGGTGCGGAAGGCCATGTTGGCGCCATAGGGCTCGACATGAGCGGGCAGCTCGCCGTCGCCCAGCCGCCCCGGCCGGTCCCATTCCAGCACGGTCAGCGCCGGCACCAGCTCGGGCGGCCACCAGTCCGGGCAGGGCGCTTCCCACAGCGGCAGGATTCGCCCGCCGAGTCCGGCGGCCGAATCGGGCAGGGTGGCGATCGCCTCCGCCAGTGCCACGGCCCAGCCCGGCTCGGCGCGGGCATCATCGTCGAGGAAGGCGATCCACCCGGTCTCCACCGCGGCCAGCGCGGCATTGCGGGCGCGGCTGAGGCCGGGCCGGTCGAGGCGCAGCAGCCGTGCCCCGGCGGCCCGCGCGAGCGCGGCGATGCGCGTCGCCGCCTCCGGCGGGGAAGCGCTGTCGACCACGAGCACCGGCAGGGCGGCGGATTGCGCGCCGAGGCTGTCGAGGCAGGTGCGCAGGTAGTCGGGCCGGTCGTGCGTGCACACGACCACGGTCGCCGGTGCGCTCATCGGGGCGAGCGTCCCTGGGCCGGGCCGGGTGGCCGGGTGTCGGGCGGTGGGGGCGGGGCCGGGGGGGGATTGCGTACGAAACCCTGCGGATGTTGCCCCTCGTAAAAATGGCCCTGGAACTTCGGCCGGCGCTTCGGTTCGTAATGCGGCGGCACGAAGGCACCGGTCCGGTCGAAGCTTTGTGGCACGAACCTGTCATTGGAGCCGCCAGGCGCCGGCGCGTAGCTGTGCTGGGGCGCCGTGGCCGAGGGTGGGGTGTAGCGCCGCGGCGAATAGCCCGTCGCCTCTGCCGCCGCGGGTCCGGCGGTGCCGATCACGAGTCCCGCTCCCATGACCATGCCGGCGATGCGTCCTGTCCGCCTCGCCATGGCCCTGCCGGAGAAGACATGAAACAGATCCCCGATCTCACTGCGTGCCGTGCCCTGTTCGCGGGTTGGGTGTTCGCCTACCATGTTAACCTCCAGGCACATTTCGATCCCCTGCTGGGCCCGCTCGGGGGCGTGGTTCGCTCGGGGGCGATGGGGGTGGACGGGTTCTTCATCCTCTCCGGCATGATCCTGGCCTACGCGCATCCGGACCTCGGTCCGACGCTGCAGCGGGCCGGGGCGTTCTGGGTGAAGCGGCTGGTACGTATTTATCCACTGCATCTGCTGATGATCACCCTGATGGCGGCGATGCTGGGCTCGGCCTGGATGGTCGGGCTGCAGCCGCGCGAGCCCGGCCGGTTCGGCCCGGATGAGTTGCTGAGCCACCTGTTGCTGGTGCAGGCCTGGGGTTTCTCCGACCGCTGGGCCTGGAACTACCCGTCCTGGTCGATCAGCGCGGAATGGGCGGGGTACCTGGTGTTCCCGCTGCTGCTGCCGCTGCTGCGCCCGGCGCGCGGGGCGATGCTGGCGGGGCTGATCGCCGCCTGCCTGGCCGCGCTGGGGGCGGCCCAGCTTTATGCGATCTCCGCCGGGCTGAGCCTGACCTATGACGGCGGCCTGCTGCGCTTCTTCCCCGAATTCATCGCCGGCGTGCTGGCGCTGCGTTGGACGCAGGCCCCCCGCTGGCCCTTGCCGGGCCACGTCGTTGCCTGGACGGGCGGGGCGATCGTACTCGGCGGCGCCCTGGTCCATAGCGAGCTCGTGACTGTGGCCGGGCTGTTCCTGGCCCTCGCCGGGATGATGCGCACCAACCTGCAGGGCCGGCCTGGCCTGCTCGGCCGGATCCCCGGCATGGTGTGGCTCGGCGAGATTTCCTACGCCTATTACATGAGCTTCGCTCTGATCGAGACGTTGCAGGCGACGCTGTGGCGCGGCCTCGGCCTCGATCCGGCCGGGCACAAGCTGCTGTATGGCCTCGGCATGACCGTGCCGACGCTGGTGCTGGCCGCGCTCGCCTGGGCGCTGGTGGAGCGCCCGGCCATGCGGGCCCATGCCGCCTGGCGCCGCCGCCGGCATGCCGGCGTCAGCGTGGCGCCGGTGCTGCAAGGTTCGCCGCAGGAGCAGTGACGTACAGGGGCCGTGACAGGGGGATCCCTCCTCAGCCGGGTTTCCAGGCTGTTGTTCCGTGTTCCGACCAGCGGCGCCGCCGCGTCCAGGATCAGTGATTGCGGGCACTTTCCTTCGGCGCGGTGGCGGCCTGGAAGGGGGCGGGGCCGCGGACGCCACGCGGCATGGGCAGGGTGGGCGGCGCGAGGGCTGCCCGCAGCAGCGCCAGCAGGCGGGCCCGGGCGGCGGGGCGGGTGAGCGCGCGGTCCCCGCCCTCCAGCACCGTCCACAGCGCGCCGGAGCGGCGATGCAGCAGATGGCCGTTCGGCCCGAACTGCCGGATGAAGGCGGCATAGGCCGGGCTGCCGGGCGCATAAACCAGCATGGTGCGCACGCCGCGCGCCTGCAGCAGCCGCAACGCTTCCTGCACGCGGCCATGATCGGGGCGCGCATTCGCCCCCAGCTTCGCCCAGCCCTCCCGCAGCGCGCGCAGCAGCCGCCGCAGCGGTGATTCCCCCACGGCCGCTTCCGGCACCGTCGTTTCCGGCCAGTCCAGCCGTTCGGGATTGACCAGGACCTGGGAGATCACGCGCGGATCGGCGAGCGTGGCCTGCCAGGCCATCTCCGCGCCCGCGCCGATGCCGACCAAAGCGAGCCGGTCGCGCTCCGGTGTCTGCAGCAGGCCGAGCGTGGCCAGCAGCTCGGCGATCCAGGTATCGCCTTCGGGCGCGGTGGCGTCCGGGATGGCATCGTCGGAATCGCCGGTGCCCGGCGCATCCAGCCGCAGCGAGGTGATGCCCGCTGCTGCCAGGGCGCGGGCAGCGGTGACGGCGAACCGGCCCGGCCCGATCCGGCGCACCGATCCGGCATTGAGGAACACGGCGAGCGGGGTGGCCGGGACCGGTTCGGCCGGCTCGCACAGCACCGCCGCGAGCGCCGGCATGGTCCCGCCCTGCAGCAGCAATCCGGTTTCGCTGAAGCCGTCGCTGGCCAGGATGGCCGGCGGCGGCGACGGCCAGTCGGCCGAGGGTTCCGCCGGGGTCAACCAGTCCGCCACCGTTTCCCAGGCGACATCGGGGGTGCGGGCGAGCCGGGCGTCCTGCAGCAGGTCAGGCAATTCATCGAAGGGCAGGGAGGTGATCTCGGCGCCGCCTTTGCGCAGCCGGGCGCGCACCGTTCGCGCAGTGGCGCCCTGCGGGTCGCGGTCGAGCACCAGCACCCGCCGCGCCCCGACCGCGGGGAAGGGATCGACGGCGGTGAGCTCGCGCTGCAGGGCGGGGGTCAGGGCGAAGCCGGCATGGCGCAGCGTGCCGTCAGGGTCCTGCTCCGCTTCCTCCGACAGCAGCGCGGTGGCGCGGGTCTCGCGCAGGAAGGACGGGCCGGAGCCCGGTGGGGCGAGCAGCACCACTTCATCGGCGGCGCAACGCGGGGCGGCGGCGGCGGCAAGCATGGCCCCGAGCCGCAGCCCGAGCACGGCGACGTGCCGCACCCCCGCCTGGGCGCGCAGGAAGGATGCCGCGCCGACGATGCCGTCCACCCAGCCCGGCAACGTGCCGTCCTCGCCGAGCGAATCGCCGGTGCCGCGGTGATCGAAGCGCAGCACGGCAAAGCCGCGCGCGGCGAGATGGATCGCCAGCGCGCGCAAGGCCCGATGGGTGCACAACGCCTCCTCGCCCCAGGGCGAGCAGATCACCACCCCGCGTTTGCCGACCGGCCCGTGCAGCCAGCCGGCATGGCCATGGAATGCGACCGGGATCATGCCGCGCTCATGCCGTCGCGGCACGGAAACCGGCGCTCACGCCGGGCGGTCGGATGCTGCAGCTCGGTTCGCGCCATACCCTCCCTCTGCGCAAAAGACGGATGATACCCGCCGGACTCCAGGCCAGCGAGCACCGACGCAGCGCTAGAGCCTGGGGAACGTGAGGCGAAAGTCACAAGCCCGGCACCGGTCGGCGCCGTGGAACGCGGCAGGGGGGCGGGCTTGACCGGCCGCAATCGTGTCAGCGTTACGGGGCCTCAATGGTTGCCGACGGTGAATCATTGTCCGGCGCCGGACTTCCCCGGCCGCTTCGCGTGCGATCTCATGCCGCCGCGGCGGCAGGTTGGCGCCCGGGCGCGGTGGTCACGGCCCGTTGGCGCGCCACCAACTTCCCGTGCCCGATGGCGCATCGCGGCGCCTGCCCGGATCAGCCCGGGCGATCCTGGTCGTTCGGCCACAGTCCCGGGGTGACGATCTCCAGGGAATGTTCGTCGGGATCACGGAAATACACGCTGGTTGCCCCCTGCGGCCAATCCAGCCGGCTTTCGATGAGAATATCCATGGCGGCGAGATGCGCGAGCCAGGACTCCAGGCTGCCCGCCGGAATGGCGAAGGCCAGGTGCAGGGCGCCATGCCCGTCATGCGCGGGAATCTCGCCGAAGGGCGTGGTCCCGGGCTCTACCGAGCCACCGCGCTGGAACAGCAGCAGCACGCCTCGCCCGGGCACCGAGAGGGCACGCATGCGATCGTCGCCCGTCATGGTCCGGAAGCCGAACACCTGTCCGTAGAACGCTTCTGACCGTGCAAGGTCGGCCACGTACAGCGCCGTCTCGAGAATGCGGGCGACAGGGGGCGGGCCAGGGGTCATGCAGCTTTCCGTCATGGGCCGGATCAGGGGCCGATCAGGGGGAGGACCCGACCGGCCGGGCAGGGCGGCGATGCAGCAGATCGCCCATCGCTTCGCGGGTCGCGCCGAGTTCGGCACGGACGCAGTCGAAAATCAGCGCGGCCTCGGCCGCGACCAGGGCGACACCATCCTGGTCATCGGCGAGATCGGTCAGGTCGAGATGAAGATGCAGCGGATCTGTGGTCATCAGAATCACCATCTTCCACTTCCGGAACGCGCCGGAACCGGTGAGGTTGCGGTGCGCTCCGGCATGAGACCACAGCCGTGTTACGGAGATGTGACAGGGGAGCTCACCCCGCGTAGCGCGGTTCCGCCAGGCCGCGCACCCCCGTCGCGACGGCCAGCACCGCGCCGGCCAAAGGCTGGGCGGCCAGGGCGGCGGCGTCCAGACCCTCGCGGGCCGAGGTGATGAACAGGGTGGCGAGGTCCGGGCCGCCGAAGGCGCAACTGGTCGGCTGGCTCACCGGCAGCTCCAGCCGCCGGTCAACGCGTCCGTCCGGGGCGTAGCGGGTGATGCGGCCGCCGCCATGCTCGGCGGACCAGAGATAGCCCCCGGCGTCCACGGTCGCGCCGTCCGGTACGCCGGGCGGCTCGATCCTGGCGAAGCAGGCTGCCGGGCCGATCTCGCCAGTCGCGGGATCGTAGGGAAAGGCCTGGATGGTGCGGGTCGGGCTGTCGGCCAGGTAGAAGATACGCCCGTCCGGGGACCAGCAGGGACCGTTCGGGATGGTCAGCCCCTCCAGCACCGGCTGCGCGCCGGTCTGCGGCTGCAGGCGGAACAGCCGGCCGCGCGGCGTGCGGCGGGTTTCCCCCATGGTGCCGGCCCAGAACCGCCCCTGCCGGTCGCATTTGCCGTCGTTGAAGCGCAGGTCGGCATCGCCGCCATGCGGCTCGGCGGCGGGGGAGAGGGCGCCGGTGGCCGGATCGAAGAACGCAAGCCCGCGCGCCAGCGCCAGCAGCAGCCCGTCCCCGTCCCCCCGCAGGGCCAGCGCGCCGACCGCTTCGGGCAGGGACCAGCTTTGCGTGGTGTCGCGGGCGGCATCCCAGCGCCGGACCGCCGGTCCCTTGATGTCCACCCACCACAAAGCCTGTGCCCGGGGGCACCAGACGGGGCCTTCCCCGAGGATGTCGGTGGTGGTGCCGATGCGGCGTGGCGTGTCCATGCGACCGGTCCTTTCCGCGGTTGCCTGCGCCGCCAACGTGCCACATCGCGACAAAATGCGCCGGCGCGCCGCAAAATCTGGACATGGACCGTTCCGGGTCGCAATAAACCGCCCCGTCATTGTCATCCACCGGACGAGGCGAGGCCGCCGCATGATCCTCTTTCCTGCAACACGAGGCTTCCGGTGGCCGGGGGCATGATGGAGACGCTGCGGCCGGTGCTCGGCATCGGCGCGTTGTTGCTGCTGGCCTGGATCCTGAGCGAGAACCGCCGCGATGTCCGGCTGCGTCCGGTGCTCGGCGGGCTGGCGCTGCAGGTGGCGCTGGCCGTGCTGCTGCTGTTCCTGCCTCCGGTGCAGCAGGCGATGCTGGCGGTCAACGATGCCGCCGAGGCGCTGAACCGGGCCACCAATGCCGGCACCCGCTTCGTGTTCGGCTATCTCGCCGGCCCGCCGCTGCCCTTCGCCGAGGCGCAGCCCGGGGGCGCCTTCATCCTGGCCTTCCAAGCGCTGCCGCTGGTGCTGACGATCAGCGCGCTGGCGACGCTGTTGTTCCATTGGGGGGTGCTGCAGGCGGTGATGCGGGGCTTCGCCTGGCTGCTGCGGCGCACGCTGGGC
Organism: Rhodovastum atsumiense; assembly: GCF_937425535.1. Taxonomy (NCBI): domain Bacteria; kingdom Pseudomonadati; phylum Pseudomonadota; class Alphaproteobacteria; order Acetobacterales; family Acetobacteraceae; genus Rhodovastum; species Rhodovastum atsumiense. The sequence continues at coordinate 6,125,111 of NZ_OW485601.1, read as the reverse complement.
GTCGGCGGGGCGCTGGCGCTGGGGGCGGCGGTGCATGTCTTCGTCGGCATGGTGGAGGCGCCGCTGCTGGTGCGCCCGTGGCTGGCGCGCATGGCGCGGGGCGAGTTGTTCGCGCTGATGACCTGCGGCATGGCCGGGATCGCCGGCACGGTGATGATCATCTACGGCACGGTGCTGGGGGCGGTGATCCCGAATGCGCTGGGCAACGTGATCTCCGCCGCGATCATCAGCACGCCGGCGGCGATCGCGGTGGCGGCGCTGATGATTCCCTTCGATGCCGGGCGCGAGGACCGGGCCGAGCTGGTGCTGCCCGATCCGCCGCATGATTCGCTCGATGCCATCCTGAAGGGCATCGCCGCGGGCATTCCGATCCTGGTGTCGATCCTGGCGGTGCTGCTGGTGACGGTGGCGCTGGTGACGCTGGCCAACATGGTGCTTGGCCTGTTGCCGGCGATCGACGGCGCCCCGGTGACGTTGCAGCGCATCCTGGCGCTGCCGTTCCGTCCGGTGGTCTGGCTGATCGGCATACCGTGGGCGGAAAGTGGTGTCGCCGCGCAGCTCATGGCGACCAAGACGGTGCTGAACGAATTCGTGGCGTATCTGGGTCTGGCAGGCCTGCCGCCGGATGCATTGTCGCCGCAATCACGGCTGATCCTGACTTATGCGATGTGTGGCTTTGCCAATTTCGGGAGTGTCGGGATCATGGTGGGCGGCATTTCGGCAATGGTGCCGGAGCGGCGCGAGGAGGTGGTGCGGCTGGGGCTGCGATCGCTGGTCTCCGGCACGATCGCCACATGCACCAGCGGCGCGCTGGCGGGATTGCTGGCCGGTTGACCCGCGATGAAGCTGACCTTCCTTGTTGCCCTGATCCTGCTGCCATCGGCAGCGATCGCGCAGGTCCCCCCCGGCTATCGCGATCCCTCCGGCCAACTGACCGGACGGTCCGTCGAACAGGACGGCACCACCCGTTACTATGACTCGTCGGGGCGCAACACCGGGCGGTCCGTCGAACAGGACGGCACCACCCGTTACTACGACTCATCGGGGCGCAACACGGGACGGTCAGTCGAGAACAACGATACAAGCCGGTTCTATGATTCGGCAGGTCGTTTGCAGGGACGGGCCCAGACTGGCGGGGATACGACCCGGTTCTATGATTCCTCGGGTCGTCTGACGGGGCGGGCCGTCCAGCAAGGGGACACCACGCGCTACTATGATTCGTCAGGTCGTTCGATCGGCCGCAGCGTGCGCCGTGGGGACACAACGCAAACCTATGACCCGGCTGGCCGGCTGACCGGTCGGACCACGACGCGCTGAAAGAGGGATCCAAGGGCCTTGCGGCCCTTGGTGGAGGTCCAGGAGGCAAAGCCTCCTGGCAGGGTCCGGGGCAGCGCCCCGGAACAGGTCAGCGCGAGTAGAACTCGACCACGAGGTTCGGTTCCATCTGCACCGGGTACGGCACGTCGGAAAGCTTCGGCGAGCGCACGAACCGCCCCTTCATGGCGCGGTGGTCGACCTCGATATATTCCGGCACGTCGCGTTCGGAGCTCTGGGCGGCGTCGAGCACCACGGCGAGCTGCTTGGACTTCTCGCGGACCTCGATCACGTCGTTGTCGCGAACGCTGTAGCTCGGGATGTTCAGCCGACGGCCATTGACCAGGATGTGGCCATGGTTGACGAACTGCCGGGCCGCGAACGGGGTGATGGCGAACTTCATCCGGTAGACCACGGCGTCGAGCCGGCGCTCCAGCAGGTCGATCAGGTTCTCCGAGGTGTCGCCCTTGCGGCGGACCGCCTCGAAATAGTACTTCCGGAACTGCTTCTCGCCGATATTGCCGTAGTAGCCCTTCAGCTTCTGCTTGGCCATCAGCTGGACGCCGAAGTCGGTGGGCTTGCCCTTGCGGCGCTGGCCGTGCTGGCCGGGGCCGTAATCGCGCTTGGCGAGCGGGGACTTGGGCCGGCCCCACAGGTTGACGCCGAGGCGGCGGTTAATCTTGTACTTACTCTCGACGCGCTTGGTCATTGCGCGCGGCCCTTTCTTCGCGGCGCCGCTCGTTCCCCGTTTTGCGGGATCGTGGCGGCTTGTTGCACCGGTAGTCCCGCGCCCGATGGCATGGGCACGGGCGGGCGCACGCCCGGACGGCGTGTCCTCTTTCCCGGCAGGAGGCGGGGCGTATAGGCCGGGGGTCCCCGGCTTGTCAAACGCCGCGCGACAGGTTACCTGCCGGGCATGATCTCCCGTGGCGACATTCTCATGCTCGGCATCTCCGCCGGGGTGTCCGGTGCCCTGATCGGCGGGCTGATGCTGTTCGCCGGCATGGTCCTGATCACCAGCGGCGCCAATGTCGGCTGGCTGCTGCTGTTGCCGGCGGCGCCCTGCGGCGCGGTGATCGGCTGGCTGATGGGGCGGCGGCTGGCCGCGCAATTGCCGCCGCAATAGGTGACGCGCGCCGCAAGCTGGCCGAGAATGGCGGGCCAGCAGCGGAGGCGTGCCATGGCCCATATCGCCGTCGAGCAGCACGACGCGGTCCTGGAGATCGTCCTGGACCGTCCGGACAAGCGCAACGCCATCACCACTGCGATGTACACTGCCCTGGCGGATGCGCTGCAGGCGGCCGAGGCCGATCCGGCGGTGCGGGTGGTGCTGTTCCGGGGCAATGGCGGGGTGTTCACCGCCGGCAACGACCTCAAGGATTTCCTGCAGGAACCGCCGGCGGATGGCGCGGACTGGCCGGCGTTCCGGTTCCTGCGCGCCGTGGCCGGCGCCGCCAAGGTGCTGGTCGCGGCGGTGGAGGGGCCGGCGGTCGGCATCGGCACCACGCTGCTGCTGCATTGCGACCTGGTGGTCGCCGCGGCCAATGCCCGGTTCCAGTTGCCTTTCGTCAAGCTCGGCCTGGTGCCGGAGGCGGCGAGCTCGCTGCTGCTGCCGCGGCTGGCCGGCTATCACCGGGCCGCCGAGCTGCTGTTGCTGGGCGAGCCTTTCGACGCCGCCGCCGCCCAGGCCATGGGGCTGGTCAACCGGGTGGTACCGGTGGCCGAGCTGCTGCCGGCCGCGCGGGCGCTGACCGTCGCGCTGGCGGCGCGGGCGCCGGAGGCGGTGCGGGCGACCAAGGCGCTGCTGAAATCGGACAGTGCCACCCCGGCGGCGCGGCTGGAGGAGGAGGCGGCGCTGTTCGCCGCCCGGCTGCGCTCGGCCGAGATCCGGGAGGCGGTGGCCGCCTTCTTCGAGAAGCGTCCGCCGGATTTCTCGCATCCGACCTGATGCGGGCGACCTGACGGGGGCGCCCTGGGTCGCTATATGTCCGCCCTCATGAGCGACTCCATCTCCGAGATTTCCCGCCGCCGCACGTTTGCGATCATCTCGCACCCCGATGCCGGCAAGACCACGCTGACCGAGCGCCTGCTGCGCACCGGCGGGGCGATCCAGCTCGCCGGCAATGTTCGCGCCAAGCGCGAGCAGCGCAAGACGCGCTCCGACTGGATGGCGATCGAGCGCGACCGCGGGATCTCCGTGGTGACCTCGGTGATGACCTTCGAGCACGCGGGTTGCGTGTTCAACCTGCTGGACACGCCCGGCCACGAGGATTTCTCGGAAGACACCTACCGCACCCTGACCGCGGTCGACGCCGCGGTGATGGTGATCGACGCGGCCAAGGGCATCGAGGCGCGCACCCGCAAGCTGTTCGAGATCTGCCGCCTGCGCGACATCCCGATCCTGACCTTCATCAACAAGATGGACCGCGAGAGCCAGGATCCCTTTGCCCTGCTCGACGAGGTGTCGTCTTCCCTGGCGCTGGACACCGCGCCGGTGACCTGGCCGGTGGGGCGGGCGGCCGAGTTCGTCGGCACCTATGACCTGCGCAAGCGCGAGTACCACCTGACCGCCGAGCTGGCGCAGTCCGACCCGCGCTTCGCCCAACTGGACGAAGAGATCGAGCTGGTGCGCGCGGCGCTGCCGGAGTTCGATGTGGCGTCGTTCATGGAGGGGCACCTGACGCCGGTTTATTTCGGCAGCGCCATCAAGGAGATCGGGGTCGCTGACCTGCTGAACGGGCTGGCCGAGTACGGGCCGCGCCCGCGCGCCCAGCCGGCCGATACCCGCGTGGTCGAGGCCACCGAGGAGGGGCTGACCGCGCTGGTGTTCAAGATCCAGGCCAACATGGACCCCAACCACCGCGACCGTATCGCCTTCGCGCGCGTCTGCTCCGGGCGGCTGGCGCGGGGGATGCGGCTGAAGCAGGTGCGTACCGGCAAGCTGATCCCGCTGCATGCGCCGCAGTTCTTCTTCGCCCGCGACCGCGCCCTGGCCGAGGAAGCCTTCGCCGGCGACGTGGTGGGCATTCCCAACCACGGCACGTTGCGCATCGGCGACACGCTGAGTGAGAACGAGGACCTGAACTTCGTGGGCGTGCCCTATTTCGCGCCGGAGATCCTGCGCCGGGTGCGGCTCGATGACGCGATGAAGGCCAAGAAGCTGCGCCAGGCGCTGCAGGAGCTGGCCGAGGAGGGGGTGGTGCAGTTGTTCCGCCCGATGGATGGCAGCCCGGCCATCGTCGGCGTGGTCGGCACGCTGCAGCTCGATGTGCTGCAGGCGCGGCTGGGGGCGGAGTACGGCGTGAAGATCGGCTACGAGGCGCCGCCATTCCAACTGGCGCGCTGGATCTCCGGGGAGAAGGCGGTGCTGGAGAAGTTCCTGGCCGAGCAGCGCAGCTCGATGGCCGAGGATGTGGACGGCGACCCGGTGTACCTGGCCAGTTCGGCCTTCATGATGCGCCGCACCGCCGATCTGAACCCCGACCTGACCTTCCGCGACATCAAGGATTTCCGCGCGGTGGCGGCGGCCTGAGCGCCGCCGTGGCGGGAATTCAGGGAGATTTCTGCGCGAACCCCGGCGCGCCGGGGACGAAGTCCAGCACCTGCTCGATCGCCGTCGCCGGCACCTGCAGGGGCGATTCGTAGGGGTTCTCCTGGATCGCGATCAGGCCGAGCGCCACGAAGGCGGCGGCCGAGAACACCGACAGGGCGGCGAGCTGGGCGCGTGACTTCTCCAGGTGCACCAGCGCGATCGCGAGCTGGGTCAGCACCGAGAGCGCCAGCACGACCGCCCATTTCAGTTCCTCGGTGCGGGCGGCACTCAGCGCCAGGCGTTCCGAGCGCAGCGCGTGCTCCTTGAGCACGAGGTCGACGGCGGTGCGCTGCACCAGCGGGCCGGCGGCGGCGAAGCGGGGATCGAGGGTTTCCCGCAGCAGCGCCTGCAGCGTCGGGCTCGGCTCGGGGGAGCCGTTGCCCTCGGCCATGCGCGGCCATTCCTCGTCGACGACCGATTGCGCGTAGTCGCGGATGCGGATCCGCAACGCCGCATCGGCCAGGCCGGCGGCCTGGGCGACGTCGTACAAGGAAACCAGGGCGTGATGCTCGCCGGCCACCAGCTTGGCGGCGTCGGCATTCCGCTTCCAGACGTCGCGGGCGACGAAGCCGGTCAGCAGGGCGAACAGGACCGCGACGCTGCCGAAGAACGGCGCGACGACGCCGCGAAAGCTGACGACCCAGGCATGAATGGGGCCATGAAATGAGATCCAGTGGAAGAATGCCGCCGAGGCGACGTAGCCAAACGCCAGGATGAAAAGGATGGCGCGGGGTTCCAGGCTCAGCCAGGTATCGATCACGGCAGTGCGTCCACAGAATGTCGCTTTATTCCGGCGCCGATCGAATGCTCACCCCTGCTCGGAGTGATTGCCCGACGCGTCGCCGACATCGCGGAGATGTTGCGTATTTGTGATGAACTGGGTGTCGTGATCAAGCCATGGACAAGGTGGATGATGCCCTCATCGCCCGCTGCCGGATGACGACCCGACCCCACTGATGGCGGTCAGGCGGCCGTTCATTCGCACCGTCATGCTGAGTGCTCCCGGTTGCGGCCTGGGCGGCGCGGGCGCGACCACAGTTCCGGTGACGGACGGGAACGCCGGCACCGGCCGGACGGAGGAGGGGGTGGGGGCGGGGGCCTGGGCGACGGCCCGTGTCGCCCCGCCGGCCATGGCCAGCGCCAGAACCACTCCAGGCAGACAGGACAGCCGCATCCAGGACTCCCGCGAAGGCGTTGAGGCGTTTTACCCGGCCGGGGCGTCGTCTGCCCCTGCCAGATGACAGGCGACCAGATGCCCCGCCGGACCGGCCGGGCGCAAGACCGGGTCCTCGGTCGCGCAGCGCGCGATGGCCTGCGGGCAGCGGCCACGGAAGCGGCAGCCGGCGGGCAGGTCGATCGGGCTCGGCACGTCGCCCGACAGCACGACCCGCCGGCGCGCGGCCAGCGGGTCCGGCACCGGCACGGCCGACAGCAATGCCCGGGTGTAGGGATGGCGGGGCGTTGCGAACAGGGTGTCGCGGCTCGCCATCTCGACAATCCGGCCCAGATACATCACCGCCACCCGGTGGGTGAGGTGCTCCACCACCGCGAGGTCGTGGCTGATGAACAGCAGCGACAGGCCCAGCTCGTCCTGCAGGTCGCGGAGCAGGTTGACGATCTGCGCCTTGACCGAAACGTCGAGCGCGGAGACGGCTTCGTCGCAGACAATCAGTTCCGCCCCCGGGGCGAGGGCGCGGGCGATGCCGATGCGCTGGCGCTGGCCGCCGGAGAATTCGTGCGGCCGCCGCTCGGCCGCGTCGCGCGGCAGGCGCACCGTGTCGAGCAGCCGCGCCACCCGCTCGTCCAGCTCGCCGCGATGGCGCGCGAGGCCGAAATTGACGATCGGCTCGGCAATGATGTCGCGCACCGTCAGGCGCGGATTGAGGCTGCTGAACGGGTCCTGGAACACCATCTGCATGCGCCGGCGCAAGGGGCGCAGGCGGGCGGCGGAAAGATGGTCGATGCGCTCGCCGTCCAGCCGCACCTCGCCGCCGGTGGGGGGCGTCAGCCGCAGGATGCTGCGTCCCACCGTGGACTTGCCGCAGCCGCTTTCGCCGACGATGGACAGGGTCTCGCCGCGGTCGAGCGAGAAGCTGACGCCGTCCACCGCGTGGACATGGCAGGCCGGCCCCCACAGCGAACGGCGCCCGGCCGGGAAGTATTTCCGCAGCCCGGTGACCTGCAGCAACGGAGCCTGGGGGGCGCTCATGCCGCCACCTGCGCCGCATGATGGCAGGCGACGAAATGACCGGTTGCCTCCTCCACGCAGGCCGGAGCCACCTGGCGGCAGACATCGCTGGCCCGGGAGCAGCGCCCGGCAAAGGCGCACCCGTCGATCCGCTGGCGCAGCGAAGGCACCTGCCCGGGAATTTCCGCCAGCCGGTCCTGCCCGGCGCCCGGACGCGGCAGCGCCGCCAGCAGCCCCTGCGTATAAGGGTGCAGCGGTCGGGCGAAGATGGCGCGCACATCCGCCTCCTCCACCTTGCGCCCGGCGTACATGACGACGACGCGCTGGGCCATGTCGGCCACCACGCCCAGGTCATGCGTGATCAGCACGATCGCCGAGCCGAGCCGGGTCTTCAGGTCGCGCATCAGGTCGAGGATCTGCGCCTGGATGGTCACGTCCAGCGCCGTGGTCGGCTCGTCGGCGATCAGCAGCCGTGGGCCGCAGGCCAGCGCCATGGCGATCATCACCCGCTGGCGCATTCCCCCCGACAACTGGTGCGGATAGGCGCCGGCGCGGCGCTGCGGCTCCGGGATGCCGACCAGCGCCAGCATCTCCAGCGTGCGCGCCGCCACCGCCGTGCGCGACAGGCGCTGATGCACGCGCAGCGTCTCGCCGATCTGCCGGCCGATGGTCATCACCGGGTTCAGGCTGGTCATCGGTTCCTGGAAGATCATGCTGATGTCGTTGCCGCGCAGTCGCCGCATCTCGGCTTCCGAGGCCGCCAGCAGATCACGCCCGTCGAAGCGGATCGCGCCCGCCATGCGGGCCAGCGGCTCCGGCAGCAGCCGCAGCACCGCCAGCGAAGTCACGGACTTGCCGCAGCCGGATTCGCCCACCACGGCCACGGTCTCGCCGGCATCGACCTGGAAGGACAGACCCGAGACCGCGCGCACGATGCCCCCCGGCGTCCGGAACTGCACCTGCACCTGGTCGAGTTCGAGCAAGGCCATGGCTCAGAGCTTCTGCGCGAGGCGGGGGTCGAGGGCGTCGCGCAGCCCGTCGCCCAGCAGGTTGACGGCCAGCACGGCGACGCTGAGGAACACCGCCGGGAAGAACACGATATAGGGCTTCACCTGCCAGAGCCCGCGGCCCTCGGCCATGATGTTGCCCCAGGAGGGCACGGTCGGTGGCGTGCCGGCGCCGATGAAGCTGAGTGTCGCCTCGATCAGCATGGCGGCGGCGCAGACATAGGTCATCTGCACCATCAGCGGTGCCAGCGTGTTGGGCAGGATGTGGCGGTACATGATCACCAGCGGGCGGGTGCCGGCGGCGACCGCCGCCTCGACATAGGCGCGCTCGCGCAATGACAGCACCACGCCGCGCACCAGCCGGGCGACGCGCGGCACCTCGGTCACGGTGATGGCGAGGATCACGTTCTCCACCGAGGCCCGGGTCAGCGCCATCAGCGCCACTGCCAGCAGGATCGAGGGGATGGACATCAGCCCGTCCATGAAGCGCATGACCACGGCGTCGAGCTGGCGCACGAAGCCTGAAACCAGCCCGAGGGCGAGGCCGATGACCGAGGAGAGGATCGCCACGGAGAAACCGACGACCAGTGACACCCGCGTGCCGTAGATCACCCGCGAATAGAGGTCGCGGCCGAGCATGTCGGTGCCGAACCAGAAATCCGCCGAGGGCGGGCGGGTGCGCCGCGCCGGCGACAGCTTCGTCGGATCGATGGTGCCGAGATATGGCGCGAAGACGGCGATCGTCCCCAGCAGCGCCAACAGGGCAAGCCCCAGCACGATGGTAGGATGGCGCCGCACGAAGGTCAGCACCGGCCCGCGCCGGCGCACCGGCGGCCAGAGATCCGGCAGCGTGTCAGAGGCGCTCAATAGCGGATCCTCGGATCAAACACGGTGTAGAGCAGGTCCACCACGAGGTTGATCAGCACATAGGCGAAGCTGAACAGCAGCACGATGCCCTGGATCACCGGATAATCGCGCGCCATGATCGCATCGACGGTGAGCCGGCCCAGGCCGGGAATGGCGAAGACGCTCTCGGTGACCACCGCGCCGCCGATCAGCGAGGCGAAGCCGATGCCGACGATGGTGACGATGGGCACGGCGGCGTTCTTCAGCGCATGCAGGAACAGCACCCGGCCCTGCGCCAGCCCCTTGGCCCGCGCGGTGCGGATGAAGTCCTGGCCGAGCACGTCCAGCATGGTGGCCCGGGTGATGCGGGCGATCAGGGCGACGTAGACCAGACCCAGCGTCGCCGCCGGCAGGATCAGCCGGTGCAGGAACGGCCCCACGCCCTCGCGGATCGGGGTGAAGCCCTGCACCGGCACCCAGTCGAGTTCCAGCGCGAAGACATAGGACAGCACATAGCCGACCACGAAGACCGGCACCGAGAAGCCCAGCACGGAAACCGCCATGGCGCCGCGGTCGAGCAGCGAGCCGTGCTTCCAGGCCGCCATCACGCCGAGCGGGATGGCGACGGCCAGGGCGATCAGCAGGGTCAGCACCAGCAGCGAAACCGTCGGTTCCAGCCGCTGGCCGATCAGGTGCAGCACCGGCTGGTTGGTGAAGATCGAGGTGCCGAGGTCCCCGTGGCAGACCTGCCAGCTCCATTCCAGGAAGCGCAGCAGGAAGGGCCGGTCGAGCCCGAGGCTGGCGCGGATGCGCGCGACGTCCTCCGGCCCCGCATGCTCGCCGGCGATGATCGCCGCCGGGTCGCCGGGCGCCAGGTAGAGCAGGCTGAACACCACGAAGGCGACGATCGCCATGATCGGGATGGTGGCGAGCAGCCGCCGGAGGACGTAGGCAAACATCCTGGCTCAGGCTCCGGGCTGGCCGAAGGCGGCGCGGGCTTCCGGCAGGTCCCAGATTTTCTTCACCGCGGCGACGCCGGCACCGGTGATGTCCGCCTCGTCGGCATGCAGATAGCGTCCGCCGCCGACCAGCACGCGCCCGTCCACCACCACCATGTCGACATTGGCGCGGTTGGCCAGCGACACCAACGCACGGCGCGGATCGAACAGCGGCTGCAGGTGCGGATGGGTCAGATCGACCACGGTCAGGTCGGCGGTCGCGCCGGCCGCCACCACGCCAAGATCGGGCCGCCGGATCGCCGCCGCCGCCGAGGTCGTCACCGCGTCGATCAATTCGGGCGCGGTGGCGACATCCGAGCGCGCCGCCGTCACCTTGGAGATGATGGCGGCGGCGTTGATCTCGCCGAGCAGGTCCATGTTGTAGCCATCGGTTGCCACCAGCGTGCGCACGCCATGGCCGGCGAAACGGGCGAAGGCGGCGGTGCGGCCGGTGCGGGTGAAGACGCGCGGGCAATTCAGCACCGTGGCATCGCGCGCGGCCATCAGTCGCAAATCGTCATCGGTCGAGGCGACGCAATGCGCCGCCAGCAGATCGGGCGCCAGCAGGCCGAGCCAGTCCAGATATTCCGCCGGGGTGCGCCCATCGTACCGGGCCTTGATGGTGGCGACCTCGGCGTCGCTCTGGGCGAGGTGGATGGTGATCGGCACCCCCAGTTCCCGCGCCCGCGCGGCACAGGCGCGCAGCAGGTCGGGGCCGCAGGTGTCGGTGGCGTGCGGGCTCATGGCGACGCCGATGCGTCCGTCGCCCTTTCCGTGCCAGCGCGCGTGCAACGCGTTCCAGGCGGCCAGATCGGCCGCGCCGTCATCGCCCGCGTAGCGCACCACCCCGTCCGTGCCGGCCTTGGCATCGGCGGTGGAGAACAGGTAGGGCGCGCCGTAGAAGCGCAGCCCCATTTCCTCGGCGGCGGCGAACATTTCCGGGATGCCGTTGCGGAACGGCTCCATCACCGTGGTGGCGCCGCCCTTCAGCAGTTGCAGCACGCCGAGCCGGGCGATGGCGAGCCGCTCTTCTTCAGTCAGGAGAGCAATGCCTGACCGGGTGAGCGGCAGCAGCACGGTATAGATGATGCTGCGATTGGCGCTGCGCCCGGCGCCGTCCTCGGCATGACTGCGCGCCACCGCCTCGCTGAAGCAGTGATTGTGCAGGTTGAGCAGGCCGGGCAACACGAACCGGCCTGGCTGGTCGAAGACCTGGTCCGCCGCCGGGCGCCCGCTCGTCACCGCGGCGATGCGGTTGCCTTCCAGCAGCACCCAGCGATCGGCCAAAACCTCCTGCCGGCCGGCAGCATCGCGCCCGAGCACGTAGCTGCCGAAGATGGCGGTGCTGGTCATGCCGGCCGCACGTTCCAGAACACGGCGGTGCCGTTCATGATGCCGGTGATGGCGCTGCGATGGGCGGTTGGCTGCTTGTAGAGGCCGATCGGGTAGTAGGGCACTTCCTCGAAGGCCAGCTTCTGGACCTCGCGGCAGACGCGCTGCTGCTCGGCGAGGGTGGGGGCGGCCAGCCATTGCGCCCGCAACTCGCCCATCTTCTCGCTGCGGTACCAGCCCGGGGAATTGCCGTCGCCGCGCAGATTGGCGTTGCCGGCCGGGTTGAGCCAGTCGATGCCCTGCCAGTTGCCGACGCCGGCGCTCCAGCCGCCTTCGCTCACCGGCCCCTGCTTCTGCTGGCGCTGCTGCACGCTGCCGAAATCCATGGCGGCGTATTCGACATTCATGCCCGCCTGCTGCAGCAGGTCGAAGGCGACGTCGCCGAGCGGCTTCTGTGCCAGCGAATTGGCCGGCACCAGCAGCACCACCTTCTCGCCGGCATAGCCGGCTGCCTGCAGCGCCGCCTTCACCTTGGTCAGGTCGCGCCGGCCGCGGAAGACCTCGAGCCCGACATCGTTCGCCATCGGCGTGCCGGGGCCGAAATAGCCGATCGGCGTGGTCTGGTAGACGGGATCGTCGCCGGCCACGGCGGTCATGAAGGCGCTCTGGTCGATGGCGCCGAACAGGGCGCGGCGGATGGCCGGGTTGTTGAAGGGCGGCTGCAGGTGGTTCACCCGCATCATGCAGGCGAAGCCACGCGGGTCGAGCACCCGGGTGCTGACGCCCTTCGCCTTCTTCAGGATGGGCAGCAGGTCGTGCGGCGTGGTTTCCTGCCAGTCCTGCTCGCCGGTCTGCACCGCGGCGGCGCCGGTAGCGGCATCCGGCATGGTGGTCCAGACGACACGGTCGTAATGAACCAGCTTCGGCCCTGCCGTCCAGTCGGGCTTGCCGGTCGGGCGCGGGCGGTAGCGGTCGAAGCGGGCATAGACGTTGCGCGCGCCCTGCACGCGCTCATCGGCGACGAAGCGGAACGGGCCGCTGCCGACGACCTCGGTCAGCGGCTTGTAGGGATCCTGCGCGGCCAGGCGCTCGGGCATCATGAACGCCGCCTGGATGGCGGCCTTGCCGAGCGCCATCGGCAGCAGCGGGAAGGGCCGCTTCAGGCGGAAGCGGATGGTGCGGTCGTCGGGGGCGGACAATTCGTCGGTGGCGGCCAGCAGCTCGGCGCCGAAGCCGTCGCGCCTGCCCCAGCGTCGGATGCTGGCGACGCAATCGCGCGCCAGCACCTTCTCGCCGTCATGCCAGAGCAACCCCTCGCGCAAAGTGAGGTCCCATTGCCTGCCGTCATTGCTGACGACATGCCCCTCCACCATCTGCGGGGACACCTCCAGCGCGGAGTTCATGCCGTACAGCGTGTCGTAGACCATGTAGCCATGGTTCCGCGACACCTGCGCCGTCGAGTAGATCGGATCGAGGAAGGTCAGGTCGATCACCGGAATGAACCGCAATGTCGTCTGCGACTGCGCGCGGGCGATGCCGGGCAGGGAGAGCAGCGGCGCCGCCGAGGCGGCACGCAGCAGCGAACGTCGGGAGAGAGACATTCCGGGATCCTTCAGCAAACAAGTGGCCCCTGCGGGCGGGACACCCGCAGGGCCTGTGACAGCAATGATTCAGCCCGCCTTTGCCTCGCAGGTGGCGAAATGCGCCGCGATCTCCTGGCCGGTGGCGATCCAGACGTCACCGTATTCGCGGGTGTGCCGCAGGAACGACCGCAGCAGCCGCAGCCGCATCGGCCGGCCGCTGACCTGCGGGTGCAGCACCGTGGTCACCATGCCGCCCCAGTCGCGGGTTTCCGCCAGCTCGTCCTGCCAGAGCGAGAGCACGTGTTCGCGCGGGAACATCGGCCGCGGGCTGTAGCGATGCGACAGGCCATAGAGCCAGTCGTCATAGGTCATCGTCACCGGCAGCTCGATCAGCCCGGGCGTGCCGTCATCCAGCAAATGCCGGTAGGGCCGCACGTCGTCGCGCCAGGACGAGGAATAGATCAGGCCGCGCTGCTTCAGCAGCACCCGCAATTCCTCGCAGCTTTCGCCGAGCGGCGCGCGGTAGCCGACCGGCACCACGCCGAGCCGGCGCTTCAGCACCTCCAGGCCGCGGTCGATCTCCTCGACCAGCATCGGGTCGCCCGGCTGCGGCATCAGGTGGTGGAAGCCGTGATGGGCGATCTCGTGGCCGTCGCGCAGGATCGCCTCGGCCATGGCGGGATGCGCCTCGACCGACCAGCCGGTGACGAAGAAGGTGGCGCGCAGCGATTCCTGGCGCAGCAGTTCCAGCAGCTTCGGCACGCCGACGCGCGCCTCGTAGCCGCCGAAGGACATTGTCACCAGTTCGCTGAACCGGGCCGGGTCCTTGCAGGTCCAGGCGGTCTCGGCATCGACGTCGACCGAGAGGAACATCGCCGCCTTGTGGCCCTCCGGCCAGGGGAACTCGGGCGCCAGCGGTGCCCGGTTGGCGGGATGCAGCGGCACGCGTTCGATGGTCATCGCCGCCTCACTTGCCGCCATTGATGCTGACGTCCGGGATCGCGCTCGGGGTCAGCGACCATTTCGCCAGCAGCTTCGCGTAGGTGCCGTCGGCCATCAGCGCGCGCACGCCATCGGCCAGGGCCTCCTGCAATCCGGTGGCCTCGCGGGCGACGGCGATGCCCATCAACGTATAGCGCACCGGTTCGCCGACCAGGGCGTAGGTGTTGGGCTCCTGCGTCATGATGTAGGGCAGGGTCTCGCCGCCCTGCATGGCCGCGTCGATGCGCTGCTGGCGCAACTGGGTGCGCGCATCCGCCGATCCCTCGGTGCCGACCACGCGGATCGGCGGCAGCCCCTTGGCGACGCAGTTCGCATCGCTGAAGGCGGTGACGTCGCCGGGCAGGGCGGTGCGCCGGCTGGCCCCGACCGACTTGCCACACAGCGCCGTCGGCGTGGCGAACTCGGCGGCGCGGCTGGCCTGGGTGAAGAACTGCGAGCCGGAGCGGAGGTAATCGATGAAGGTGGCGTTGTCCTGGCGGGCGGGCAGGTCGCTCATTCCCGACAGGACGATGTCGACGCGCCCGGTGCGCACGGCCGAGAGCATCTGCTCGAAGCTGGTTTCCTGCCAGACCATGCGCACCCCGAGCCGGGCGGCGAGCGCATTGCCGAGTTCGACGTCGAAGCCGCTGAGCTGGCCGGTCGCCGGGTCACGCAGGTCGAGCGGCGGATAGTTTGGCACGATCGCGGCCACGATGGTGCCGCGCTCGCGGATCGTCGCCGGCAGGTCCGCGGCCACGGCCGCCCCCAGCGTGGAGGTGGCGAGCAGGGAGGCCAGGAGAAGGGATCTGAGCATGAACGAAGGGGCTCCTCAGGACAGGACGGCGGCGAGAAAGGCCTGGGTGCGCGGCTCACGGGGGGCGCCGAGCACCTGCCGCGCCGGACCGGATTCGACGATGCTGCCGTGGTCCATGAACACGACGCGGTCCGCCACCTCGCGGGCGAAGCCCAGCTCGTGCGTCACCACGATCATGGTCATGCCGGAGGCGGCGAGTTCCTTCATCGCCGTCAGCACCTCACCGACCAGTTCCGGATCCAGCGCGCTGGTGGGTTCGTCGAACAGCATCAGCCGTGGCCGCATCGCCAGCGCCCGGGCAATGGCGACGCGCTGCTGCTGGCCGCCGGAGAGCTGGGCGGGATAGGCCCCCGCCTTGTCGGCCAGCCCCACCCGGGCCAGCAATTCGCGGGCCTCGCGGATCGCGTCGGCGCGCGGCCGGCGCTGCACCTGTACCGGGCCCTCGATGACGTTCTCCAGCGCGGTCATGTGCGGAAACAGGTTGAAGCGCTGGAACACCATGCCGGTCGCGAGACGCTGCCGCGCGATCTCGCGTTCGCCCAGGTGGTGCAGCCGGCCGTTGCGGATGCGGAAACCGGCCAGCTCGCCATCCACCCAGATCGCCCCGGCATCCGGCTCCACCAGTTGGTTGACGCACCGCAACAGCGTGGTCTTGCCCGAGCCGGAGGCACCGATGATGCACAGCACCTCGCCCTCCGCGACATCGAGCGATACCCCGCGCAGGGCATGGAAGGTGCCGAAATGCTTATGCAGGTCGACGATCGAGACCAGCGGTGTCCGGCTCATCGCCCGCCTCCCACGCCGCGGGCGAAGCGGCGTTCCAGCAGGGCCTGCAACGGTGTCAGCACCGAGATCACCACCAGGTACCAGAAGCCCGCGACCAGCAGCAGCTCGATGACGCGCGAATTGGCGTAGTAGACGTTCTGGGCGTT
Organism: Rhodovastum atsumiense; assembly: GCF_937425535.1. Classification (NCBI taxonomy): domain Bacteria; kingdom Pseudomonadati; phylum Pseudomonadota; class Alphaproteobacteria; order Acetobacterales; family Acetobacteraceae; genus Rhodovastum; species Rhodovastum atsumiense. The sequence goes on along the minus strand of NZ_OW485601.1, from coordinate 6,109,524 downwards.
GTGCAGCAGTTCCGAGTACTGCACCACGCTGGCCAGGGACGTGGCCTTCACCATGCTGATGAACTCGTTGCCGAGCGGGGGCAGGATCACCCGCATGGCCTGCGGGAAGACGATCCGCCGCAGTGCCCGCAGCCGGGTCATGCCGATCGCCTTGGCCGCCTCGTACTGGCCGGCATCGACCGAGAGCATGCCGGCCCGGATGACTTCCGAGGTATAGGCCCCCTGGTTGATGCCGAGCCCGAGCAGCGCGGCGATGGCCGGGGTGATCACGTCGACGGTGCGCACCGACCACAGTCCGGGCAGGCCGAGCACCGGGAAGATCAGGGCCAGGTTGAACCAGAGCAGCAATTGCAGGATCAGCGGCGTGCCGCGGAACAGCCAGGAATAGCCGATCGCCACCCCCTGCAGCACCGGATTGTCCGACATCCGCATCACCGCGGCGACGACCCCGAGCACGATGCCCAGCGCCATGGCGGCGACCGACATCGTCACCGTGTTGAACAATCCCTGCAGGATCACCGGGGCGGTCAGGAAATTGCCCACATAGGGCCACTCGATCTGGCCCAGGGCGAAGGCGCGCACCAGCAGGGCCAGCAGCACCAGCATCAGCACCACCGCGGTCCAGCGGCCCCAGTGCCGTTCGGGAACGATCGTGTAGCCGGAGATATCGGGCGGAAATGGCGGCGGGGCGGCAGCGCTCATGCAGGGCTCCACGGAGGTCTAGGTCGGTCCCATCGGGACGGTGGCGAAACGTCTGAAGCGGCTCATGCGATGTGCTCTTTCCTGCGGAACGCTGCGACGTGCCGGGAGACGAGGCGAAGGATCAGCCTTCCAATTAGGCTGATCAATGCCTGCGTTTATGATAAATCACCTTATACAATTCGTAAGGGTTATAGAGTGCCTAAATCTGACGCTGTCGCATGGGCGCAATGCTTCGTTGCCATGCGGCCATGACTTTGGCCGGGCGGACCGAGGATAACCCGGTTCCGGCCACGCGACACCCGAAAGGGAAGGTTGAGAAATCGGTTACATCGGAGCGCCGCCCTGGATGATAGAACGCACCCATGGACGGTTTTCAGCCTTTCTCGACCACGCAATGTGTCGGCTATGTCGCGCTCGCACTCGGCGTGGCGGCGTTCCTGCAGAAGCGCGATGTCTCGCTCAAGCTGCTGAATGGCACGCAGAACATTGCGTATGCGCTCCATTTCGTGCTGCTGGGCAACATGGCCGCCGGCACCAGCGCCTTCGTCTCCGCCGCGCGCAGCCTGCTGGCGGCGCGATTCCGCGCGCCCTGGCTCGCCGGCGTGTTCATCGCGCTCAACCTCGCCCTCGGCCTGCCAGTGCTGCAGAGCCCGTTCGGGCTGGTGCCGATCATCGCCGGATGCAGCGCGACCGCCGCCGTCTTCCTGCTTCAGGGCGTGAAGCTGCGGCTGGTCCTGCTTGGCTGCACCATGGCCTGGCTGGTCAACAATATCGTCAGCGGATCGATCGGCGGCACCGTGCTGGAAGCCTTCGTTGCGGTTGCCAATACGACAACCATCATCCGCCTGCTGCGCGGCTAGGGTGCCGGGGCGCTGCCCCGGACCCCGGCAGGAGGCTTTGCCTCCTGCACCTCCACCAAGGGCCGAAGGCCCTTGGATCCCGAATCGAGGGGATGCAGGCGAAACCAGGGCTCGATACTCGGTCTGGTCGTCAGCACCGCTTCGGGCAGCACAGGGCGGTCATCGTCCAACGATACCTCGAAGTGCGACAACAGCGTTCCCAGCAGGATCATGGCCTCGGCCTGGGCAAAGGCCGCGCCCAGGCAGATCCGTGGCCCCGCGCCGAAGGGCAGGAAGTGATTGCCGGTCTGCTCTTCGCGCCCGATCCAGCGGGCCGGGATGAAGGCGTCCGGGGCGTCCCAGAACCGGCGATGCCGGTGGATGGTCCAGGGACACACAAACACGATCGCGCCGCGGTCGATGGCGATGTCGCCCAGCCGATCCGGGCCGCATGCCGCCCGGGCAATGAAGGGCACGGTCGGATAGAGTCGCAACGCTTCCAGGAAAGCGCGGCGCAAGGCGGGCCAGCGTCCCAGATCGGCGAGTTCGCTGACCTGCCCGGGCGGGAAAGCATCCAGTTCGGCACGGATCCCGTCCTGGGCGGCGCGGTCGAAGGAAAGCAAATAGAGGGTCCAGAACATCGCTTGCGCGGTGGTCTCGAAGCCGGCCGCCAGCAACGTCGCGACCTGGTCCAGGATCTCTTCTTCCGTCAGCCTGCTGCCGTCTTCAGGATCGCGTGCATCCAGCAACAATTGCAGCAAGTCGCGCCCAACCGCTTCCTGAGGCAGGTCGCGCCGGGCAGTGATCACGGCGTCAACCGCCTGGCGCCAGCGCCCGGCGAAGGCGAACCGATCCCGCATGAACCAGGCGAAGTCACCGTCACTCCGGGCAAGAACGTCCCAGACTCTGATGCGGCCGACACCCTTCAGGAACTCCTGCAGCAGCCCGGGCAACCCGGTGGCTCTGGCACCCTCTGCGGACAGGGAGAACAGGGCACGACAAATCGCGTCCACTGCCGCCTTTTGCAACAGGTCGGACAGGTTGAAGCATCCGTCTCCGAGACTGTGCAACAGGTCATTGCCGGCTGCCATGAAATGCGTCAGCAGGCGGCCGACATGCTGGGGGGTGAATAGGGGCGCCAGCATCCGCCGCTGGCGCCGCCAATCGGTTCCATCGGCCAGCAGCACGCCGTTGCCCAAAGCCGGCCGCAGCGGACGTCGTGTCCGAACTGGCCGCTTGTAGTTTGCGGCGTTCGTCGTGAGCACGTGCCGCACCAGGCCGGGCTCGTTGACGATCAGCGTGTCAATGCCGAACAGCCGGCGACGGAGCACCATCTCCTCGTAGGCCGCGCGCGGCCAGGTGGGGATGATGGTGCGCCGCATGTAGCGGAAGACCTCCCAGGCCGGCAGCTCGCGCGCCGGCGGGGAGGGAACGGCGGGGACGAATGGGGCTGCCGGTTCCTGCATGCCCGCATCCTGGCGGTGTGCGGGCCGGAACGGCGAACACGATAGCAAACCGGCCGGTCAACTCTCGTTGCCCGGCCGGGATCCAAGGGCTTCGCCCTTGGTGGAGGTGCAGGAGGCAAAGCCTCCTGCCGGGGCCGGGGCAGCGCCCCGGAACGGTTACGCCACCCTGAGCACCGGCCGGGTTTCCTCGGCAACCGGCGCCTGCTTGCGCAGCAGGTCGCGGTATGGCCCGGGGCGGTTGGCCAGTCCTTCCGGGGTGCCGTCGTCGATCACCTGGCCGGCCTTCATCACCACGATGCGGTCGAAGTTCTGCAGGGTGGAGAGCCGGTGGGCGATGGCGATGACGGTGCGGCCTTCCATCAGGGTGTCGAGGGCCGCCTGGATGGCCTGTTCGCTTTCCGTATCAAGTGCCGAGGTGGCCTCGTCGAGCAGCAGGATCGGCGCGTTCTTCAGCAGGGCGCGGGCGATGGCGAGGCGCTGGCGCTGGCCGCCCGAGAGCTTCACGCCGCGGTTGCCGACCATGGTGTTGAAGCCGTCGGGCAGTGCTTCAATGAAGTCGCGGCAGCGGGCGATCTCGGTGGCCTTGAGCACTTCCTCTTCCGTCGCGTCCGGCCGGGCGTAGCGCAGGTTCTCCATCACGGTGCGGTGGAACAACGAGATATCCTGAGGCACCACGGCGATCATGTCGCGCAGGCTGGCCTGGGTGACCTGGCTGATATCTTGCCCGTCGATCATCACGCGGCCGCCCTGCACGTCGTGGAAGCGCTGCAGCAGCGACAGCACGGTGGACTTGCCGGCACCCGAGGCGCCCACCAGCCCGACCCGCTGGCCCGGCTGGATGTCCAGCGTCAGGTCGTTCAGCACGGCCGGCCGGCTCGGGTAGGCGAAGTGGACGTTCTCGAAGGTCACGTGGCCGGGGCCGGCCTTCAGGGCGGAGGCGTTGGCGTGGTCGGGCAGGTCGTGTTCGACCAGCAGGCTGTCCAGGGCCTCGCCCAGGCGGGCGACGTGCTGGGTCAGGTCAACCAGCGCCACCGCGAGGTCGCGGGTGCCGTGCAGGATGGTGAAGCCGAGCGAGCAGATCAGCACCATGTCGCCCGGGGTGGCGAGCCCGTGCTGCCACATCACCACGCCCCAGGCGAGCAGGCCGGCGGTGATAAAGGCGGTGAGCACGGCGTGCAGCAGGCGCAGCTTTTCCAGGTAGATCAGGCTGCGCCGGCGGGCGGTCATTTCCTCGCCGATGGCGCCGGTGACGCGCTGGTGTTCACGCATGGTGGCGCCGAAGGCCCGCACCACCGACATGTTGGAGATGATGTCGACCAGCTCGCCGTCGACGCCGGCGGCGCGGGTGGCGAATTCGCGGTGGATCGGCGTGCCGTTGCGGGCGAGGCGGAAGATCAGCGCCGCCATGGCCAGGCTGACCGCCATGACCGCGCCGGCCATCACCGGGTTGACGGTGGTCAGCAGCACCACCGCGACGCAGACCGCGACGATCGGCGGGATGACGTTCCAGGTCGAGGTGTTCTCGGTCTGGAAGATGGCGTTGGAGGTGGCGGTGATGCGGCTCGCCAGCGTGCCGGGCAGGCGCTCGGAGAAATAGGTCGGGGAGTGGCCGGCCAGGTGCAGGAACAGATCGCTGCGCACATCGCCGGTGACGCGCACGAAGGCGCGGGCGGCGACCCAGCCGCCGACACGCCACAGCATGTTGTCCGCGGCGATCAGGCCGCACAGCACGGCGAAGGCAGCCCAGACGCCCTGCGCCGCCGGGCCCTGGGAGATCACGTCGATCAATCCCTTCAGCCCGTACTGGGTGCAGACCGAGCAGATGACGGCCAATAACACCGAACCAAGGATCACAAGATGTGCTGTCCGGTGCCGCCTGACGTAATGCAGGAGGAAGGCGAGGGGGCGTTTCCGGTAGTTGGTTATCTGCCCCAAGTGCTCAGTGCTGTTCACGGTCTCAGGACTCTCATCTGAGGTGCGGTCACCGGAGCCGCGGCCCCCGAAATCTGGTGAATCCGGTACGACTGGGTGCCTCTGGTGCCCCCGGCCGCCGCGGGTCCGGTCTGCCCGCTTTCGAAAGGCAGCATGCCTGTGCATTGCGGCGTGATTTTGACGGCGTCGCACCAAAAGAAGGCGGCGCCGGCCCGAAGGCGCCGGCATTTCGCCATATTCGCCTCCTAGAACGACGATGCCGGTGGGGATCCGAACCGTTCCCCCGGTCCCCTCTTTCCCGCAAAGGGCGCCTTATCCATGCGCATCGCCCAGATCGCGCCGCTGTTCGAATCCGTTCCTCCCCGGCGCTATGGCGGCACCGAACGGGTGGTCCACTGGCTGACCGAGGAACTGGTGGCCATGGGCCACGACGTGACCCTGTTTGCCACCGGCGACTCCGTGACGTCGGCCGAGCTGGTTCCGGTGCGGGAGCGGGCGGCGCGCTTCGTGCCGAATTTCGAGCGCAACAATGCCCCTTATGCGCGCATGCTGGAGATGGTGCGCCGCCGTGCGCACGAATTCGACGTGCTGCACTTCCACATCGATTTCCATCCCTTCGCCCTGTTCAGCCGCCAGTCCACGCCGTTCCTGACCACGTTGCACGGACGGCTCGACCAGGACTGGGTGCCCGAGATCTACGACCTGTATCCGGATGTGCCGCTGGTCTCGATCTCCGACAGCCAGCGCCGGCCGATGCCGCACCTGCACTGGGCCGGCACCGTGCTGCACGGCATGCCCGCCCACCTGCTGACCCCCCAGCCGGTCGGGGAGCGCGACTACTTCGCCTTCCTCGGCCGCATCTCCCCGGAGAAGGGCATCGAGAGCGCGATCCGCATCGCCGAGGCTGCCGGGGTGAAGCTGAAGGTGGCGGCCAAGATCGGCGAGGAAGACGCGCAGTACTATCGTGACGTGGTCGCCCCGCTGCTGCAGACCGGCAACGTCGAGTTCATCGGCGAGATCGGCGATGCCGAGAAGCCCGATTTTCTCTCCGGCGCGAAGGCGTTGCTGTTCCCGATCGACTGGCCGGAGCCGTTCGGCCTGGTGATGATCGAGGCCATGGCCTGCGGTTGCCCGGTGATCGCCTTCCGTCGCGGCTCGGTGCCCGAGGTGGTCGAGGACGGGCTGACCGGTTTCGTTGTCGATACGGTCGACCAGGCCGTCGCCGCCTGCGCGCAGGTCGAGGCGCTGGACCGCGCCGCGGTGCGCCGGCGTTTCGAGCAGCGCTGGACCTCGTGGCGGATGGCTCGCGACTATCTCGGCCTCTATGACCGGCTGGCGCAACGTGCCGCGCTCAAGCTGGCCAGCGATTAACGAAATCGTGTGGGAACGGCCGCGTTTTCGCCACTTTGACTGCGTAACACATCCTGGAACCGATCCGGCGCCGGAACCTCCGCGCCAGGGTCCCCGCTTAGCACACTGACCCCGACTGAAAGGTCTCACGGCCATGCGTATCGCCCAGATCGCGCCCCTCTTCGAGGCAGTGCCGCCGAAGCTCTATGGCGGCACGGAGCGCGTCGTCTCTAACCTGACCGAGGAACTGGTCGCGTTGGGCCACGACGTCACGCTGTTCGCCTCCGGGGATTCCGTTACCTCGGCGAAGCTCGATGCCCCCTGGCCGCGCGCCCTGCGGCTCGACCCGGATATCCGTGACTGGGTCTCCACCTACGCCATCCTGATCGAGCACGTCCGCCATCGCGCCCATGAATTCGACGTGCTGCACTTCCATATCGACTACTGGCCGAACTCGGTGTTCAGCCGCCAGCACGTGCCGTTCCTGACCACGCTGCACGGCCGCCTCGACCTGCCGGAATTCGCCGCGGTCTACCGCATGTTCCCGAACGTGCCGCTGATCTCGATCTCCAACAGCCAGCGCAAGCCGCTGCCCGATGTCGGCTGGGTCGACACCGTCTACCATGGCATCCCCGCCCAGCTGCTGACGCCGCAGCCGGCAGGGGAGCGCGACTACTTCGCCTTCCTCGGCCGCATCTCGCCGGAGAAGGGCATCGAGCGCGCCATCCAGATCGCCGGCCGTTGCGGCGTGAAGCTGAAGGTCGCGGCCAAGGTCGACAAGGCCGACGCCGAATACTTCAAGAACAACGTTGAGCCGCTGCTGGCCAACGCCAATGTCGAGTTCATCGGCGAGATCAACGACGCGCAGAAGCCGGCTTTCCTTTCCGGTGCCAAGGCGTTGCTGTTCCCGATCGACTGGCCGGAGCCGTTCGGCCTGGTGATGATCGAGGCGATGGCCTGCGGCTGCCCGGTGATCGCCATGCGCCGCGGCTCGGTGCCCGAGGTGATGGATGACGGCCTCACCGGCTTCGTGGTCGAGAACGTGGACGAGGCGGTGGCCGCCTGCGGCCGCCTGGACCAGATCGACCGCCAGAAGGTGCGCGCCCAGTTCGACAAGCGCTTCACCGCCCGGCGCATGGCCGAGGACTACGTCGCCGTCTACGAGCGGCTGATCGAGGCCGGCCGGCCGCAGCTGCGCGCGGTGGGCGACTGAGCCGCCCATCCCATAAATAAGGAAGGCCAGGGGCGCGCCGCCCCTGGATCCGGGCGGCAAGGGTCGTAAAGCCCTTGCCGCCCGAAGTCTTTGTTACGCGGCCTTTTCCTGCTTCAGTTCGGCGGCCAACTGGTCGAGGGCGCGGCCGAAATTGTCCAGCATCTCGTCGATTTCGGCCTCGGTGATGATCAGCGGCGGGCTGAAGGCCAGCACGTCCACCATCGCCCGGCTGATCACGCCGTTCGCCTCGCTCAGCTTCGCCAGCCGCGGCCCGATCTTGCGGGCGGGGTCGAAGGGCTTGTGGGTGGCCTTGTCCTCGGCCAGCTCGATCGCTCCGATCAGGCCGGTGCCGCGCACCTCGCCGACCAGCTCGTGGTCGGCGAAGCGACGGCGCAGCCCGTCCTGCATGTAGGGGCCGACCCGGCGCACATGCTCGCCGATCCCCAGCTCGTCGTACAGCTTCAGCGTCTCGACCGCGACCGCCGCCGGCACCGGATGGCCGGAATAGGTGAAGCCATGGCCGAAGGTGCCGATGCGGTGGCTCTCCTGCGCCAGCCCCTGGAACACCCGGTCGTTCACCAGCACCGCCGAGATCGGCAGGTAGGAGGCGGAAAGCGCCTTGGCGCAGGTCAGGATGTCGGGCTGGATGCCGTAGGTCTGGCTGCCCCAGTAATTGCCGGTGCGCCAGAAGCCGCAGATTACCTCGTCGGCGACCAGCAGCACGTCGTATTTGCGCAGCACCGGCTGGATCTTCTCGAAATAGGTCGCCGGCGGCACGATGACCCCGCCTGCGCCCATGATCGGCTCGGCCCACATCGCCGCCACCGTCTCCGGCCCTTCGGCGAGGATCAGCTTCTCCAGTTCCTCGGCGCAGCGGGTGGCGAACGCTTCCTCGCTCTCGCCCGCCTCGCCGAAGCGGTAATGATGCGGGCAGAGCGTGTGGATGAAGCCGGCCAGCGGCACGTCGAAGCTGCGATGGTTGGTCGGGATGCCGGTCAGGCTGGCCGAGGCGGTGGTGATGCCGTGATAGCCCTTCACCCGGCCGATCAGCTTCTTCTTCTGCGGCCGGCCGAGCGCGTTGTTGAAGTACCAGACCATCTTGACGACGCTGTCATTGGCCTCGGAGCCGGAGTTCGCGAAGAACACCTTGCTCATCGGCACCGGCGCCCGGGCGAGCAGCATCTCCGCCAGTTCGATCAGTGGCTCGTGCGACTTGGCGGAGAAGGAATGATAGAAGGGCAGCCGGCGCATCTGCGCCACCGCGGCCTCGACCAGCCGCTGGTTGGAGAAGCCGAGGCTGGCGCACCACAGCCCCGCCATGGCCTCGATATAGGACTTCCCGGCATCGTCCCAGACCCGCACGCCCTCGCCACGGGTGATGACCACCGGCCCGATCTGCTGGTGGGCAACCAGGTCGGTATAGGGATGCAGCGCGGCCGCGATGTCCCGGGCGGCGTTGGAGTTGGGACGGATCGCGCTGGGGGTGGGCGGGTTCATGCAATGCCTCATGCGGAAACCGGCGAGAGGGGAACATCCTAGATCCGCCGCCCCGGGCGCGGAACCCCGTGGGGTTGCCGCGGGCGTATCCGGCTGCCACCTTCCGGTGAGGGGGATTTCCGCATGACGCAGTTCCGGCCGCATTCCGCCCATTGGGGCGCCTTCACCGCCGTCGTCGAGGACGGCAGGGTCGTGGAGGCGCGGCCCTTTCCGGGCGACCCCGCTCCGCCGGCACTGCTGGCCGCCATTCCCGATGCCGTGCATTCACCCGTACGTATAGACCGTCCCCATATCCGGCGCGGCTGGCTGCGCGGCGACCGCGGCGGCGGCACGTTGCGCGGTGCCGAGCCTTTCGTCCCGGTGGACTGGGACACCGCCATCCGGCTGGTGGCCGAGGAGGTCGCCCGGGTGCGCGACACCCATGGCCCGGCCAGTATCTTCGGTGGCAGCTATGGCTGGTCCTCGGCCGGGCGCTTCCACCATGCCAAGACCCAGTTGCAGCGGCTGCTGGCCTGCGCCGGCGGCTATACCGGGCAGGTCACCAATTATTCGTACGCCACCGGCATGACGCTGATGCCGCGCATCGTCGGCACCAATGCTCCGGTCGAGGGACCGGTGCCGGAATGGCGCGACATCGTCGCCCATACGAAGCTGATGCTTTGCTTCGGCGGCATCACCCTGCGCAACGGCCAGATCACCTCGGGCGGCGGCGCGCGGCACGAGATGGCGCTGCACCTGCGGCTCGCGGTCGAGGCGGGGCTGCGGCTGGTCAATATCTCGCCGGTGCGCTCGGACATGCCGGACTGGGCGCGGGCGGAATGGATCCCGATCCGGCCGGGCACCGACGTGGCGCTGATGCTGGCGATGGCGCATGTGCTGTTCAGCGAAGGGCTGGCCGATACCGGCTTCCTGCAGCGCTGCACCACCGGCCACGAGCCGTTGCGCGCCTATGTGCTCGGGCAGGCAGATGGTGTGGCGAAAACGCCTGCCTGGGCCGAAGCGATCACCGCCGTTCCGGCCGCTACCATCGCGGCGCTGGCCCGTGACTGTGCCCGTGCCCCCAGCCTGCTCGCCGCCGCCTGGTCGTTGCAGCGCGCCGAGCGGGGCGAGCAGCCGTTCTGGATGCTGCCCGCGCTCGCCGCCATGCTGGGGGGCATCGGCAAGCCGGGCCAGGGCTTCGCCTTCGGCTATGGCAGCATGGGCGGCATGGGCATCACCCGCGAACGGGTGCCCAGCGTGTCCCTGCCGGCGATGACCAACCCGGCGCGGTCCGTGATCCCGGTCGCGCGGCTGACCGAGATGCTGGAACGTCCCGGCGGCGCCTATGATTACAACGGCCAGGCCCGTAGCTATCCCGATATCCGGCTGATCTGGTGGGCCGGCGGCAATCCGTTCCACCACCACCAGGACCTCAACCGCCTGCTGCGGGCCTGGGCGCGCACCGAGACCATCATCGTCAGCGAGCCGTGGTGGACCTCGCCGGCGCGCCACGCCGACATCGTGCTGCCGGCCACCACCACGCTGGAGCGCGACGACATCGGTTCATCCTCCGCGGACCGGTTCGTCCTCGCCATGAAGCAGGCGATCGCCCCGCAGGCGCAGGCACGCAACGAATTCGATTACCTTGCTGATGTCGCCGATGCGCTGGGGGTGCGGGAGCGCTTCACCGGGCAACGCGACGTGGGGGCCTGGCTGCGTGCGCTCTATGCGACCTGGTCGGAGGGGTGCGCCCGGCGCGGCATCGAGGTGCCCGATTTCGACTCGTTCTGGGAGCAGGGCCATGTCGAGATCCCCGAGCCGCCGCGGACGGACGTTCCCTTCGCCGCCTTCGCGCGCGATCCGGTCGCGGCGCCGTTGCACACGCCGTCCGGCCGCATCGAGATCTATTCCGAAACGATCGCCGGCTTCGGTTATGACGACTGCCCTGGCCATCCGGTCTGGCTGGAGCCGCGGGAATGGCTTGGCGGCGTGGCGGCGGCGACCTGGCCGTTGCACCTGCTGACCAGCCAGCCGGCGACGCGGCTGCATGGCCAGCTCGACCAGGGCCGCGTCGCCGCGGCCGACAAGATCGCCGGCCGCGAGCCGATCCTGATGCATCCCGCCGATGCTGCCGCGCGGGGGCTCGGGGAGGGGGACATCGTCCGGGTGTTCAACGATCGCGGCGCCTGTCTCGCCGGGCTGCGGCTATCGGACGCGCCGATGCCGGGGGTGGTGGTAATGGCGACCGGCGCCTGGTTCGATCCGCTGGAGCCGGGCCGTCCCGGCAGCCTGTGCGTGCATGGCAATCCGAACATCCTGACCCAGGATGTCGGCACTTCCAGGCTGGGGCAGGGGCCATCGGCGCAGTCCTGCCTGGTGGAGGTGGAACGCTGGCAAGGGCCGTTGCCCGAGGTGACGGTACACCGGCCGCCGCCGATCGAAGCCCCGTAAGCCGCGCAGCGAGAATGGGGTGCAGGGGCCTTGTGGCCCCTGCCTGGTCAAGGGCGGAGCCCTTGCCTTTCTGCGGGGCGCTGCCCCGCCCCCGCCAGGAGGCTTCACCTCCTGGACCTCCACCAAGGGCCGAAGGCCCTTGGATCCCATTTTTTATTCCAGCGTTTCCGCCACCGCCCGGGCCACCTGCACCGCCTGCGCCCGGATGTCCGGCACCGCCGTGCATTCCCAGAACACCCCGCGCACGATCGGCCCGAGCGCCCACAACCCATCCACGGGTCGCCCACGGGCGTTGAGCAGCCGCAGCTCGGCGGTGACATCCAGCCCCATGCCGAGCACATCGAGTCGCGCCACGCCAAGGTCGAGCAACCCGCGCAGCAGGCGGTCGGAGGTGCGCACCGCCTTTTCCACCCCGGTCGCCACGATCACCCTTTGCACGATCAGGCTGCGGGAGGTGGCGGCGCGGCGCGGCTGCCACGACACCTCGGCCAGTTCGCCATCCTCGGCGATGTCGAGCACGCGGCCGCGCAGGACCTGCAGGAAGCCGCTCTGGCGCATGCTCTCGACCATGGCGGCGACCGAGGGGGCCATGCGGTGGCGATGGATGTCCCAGAAGGTGCGCAGGTGGCGCAGGAACCGGGTGCGCTCGGGCAGGGGCATGTCCTGCCACAGCGTCTGAGTCATCGGCCGGATCGCGTCGACGACGCCGCGCCAGTTGCCGTCCTGGGCAGCCACCTCCGCGCGCAGGCGCGTCAGCAGGGCCAGCGCCGAGCGGCGCTCGGTGTCCGAGAAGGCGATGGGGGGACAGGCGGGGGCGGGGGCATGCGCATGCGGCAGCAGGCCGTGCCGGGACAGCGCGACCACCGGCCCTGGCACGCCACGGGCGAAGATCTCGACCGCGAGATCGATCATGGTCAGGCCGGTGCCGATGATCAGGACCGGAATGTCGGGCCGCAGGCCGGTGGTGGTGGTGGTGGCCCAGGGATCGTAGCGCACCAGCGGCGTGCAGGTGCCGGCCGCCGGCAGGTTGCCGATCGCCAGCACGCAGGCGGTGGCGAATCGGGTCGAGCCATCGGCGAAATCCAGCGCGAATCCGCCCTCGGCCGGGCGCAGGCAGGTCACCTGGGCGTGGATCCGCTGCAGCCGCCCCGGGCAGGCGGCGACCTCGGCCTCGAGCAACTCGCCCAGGTAGCGGCCGTACAGCGCGCGCGAGGCAAAGCTGCCCGGCGCGGCCAGGTGGCGCTGCCCGGCTTCCCCGGCGGGCTGGCGGTCCAGCCAGTCCTGGAAATGCGACGGCGCCTCCGGGAACGGGCTCATGTTGGCGGCGCGCACGTTCAGCAGGTGGTCCGGGTGGCCGCTGGTATAGGCCAGACCCGGGCCGAAGGCGCCGCTGCGCTCGCACAATAGTATTGGGCGGTGCGGTGGCAGGTGCCGCGCGAGCTGCAACGCCACCAGTGTGCCGGAAAACCCGGCGCCGATCACGGCGACCGGCGCAGCCTCGCCGGTCACCGCCCTTGCGTTCCCGACCGGGCGCGCGCGGGGATCAGGCCTTGCGCGCCTTTCGGGCCGCCGCTTCCTCGGCCGAGGCAACGCCGCCATGGGCGGCCGACCACGCCACCGGATTTTCCAGGAAGCGCCGGACCTCGGCGAGGGCGTCGTTGCTGAAATACGGCCGGTCGCGGCAGGCCTCCAGCACGTCCCACCAGGTGCAGAGGTGGTGCAACTGGATGTCCATCTTGCCCAGCGTCTCGAAGCTGCCAGGGAACACGCCGTAGAAGAAGACCACGAAGGTATGGTTGACGATGGCGCCGGCGTCGCGCAGGGCCTGGCAGAACTGGATCTTGCTGGCGCCGTCGGTGGTCAGGTCTTCGACCAGCAGGGTACGCTTGCCTTCGGGGACGTCGCCCTCGATCAGCGCGTTGCGGCCGAATCCCTTGGGTTGCTTGCGCACATAGGCCATCGGCGCGAGCATGCGGTCGGCGAGCCAGGCGGCGTAGGGGATGCCGGCGGTTTCCCCGCCCGCGACCACGTCGATGCTTTCGAAGCCGACATGGCGGCCGATCTTCTCGACGCCCAGCTCGCAGATCTTGGCGCGGGCGCGGGGAAAGTAGATGATCCGCCGGCAATCGATGTAGACCGGTGACTTCCAACCGGACGTGAAGGTGTAGGGTTCCTCGGGGCGGAAATTGACGGCCTTGATCTCCAGCAGGATGCGCGCTGTCGTGAGCGCGGCATCCCGATCCCAGTCCGTCATGTGCAGTTTCGTCATCACGCCCTCCGTCTCGTGCCGTTCCATTAGCCGTCCCATCCGCGGGCGTCCATCGGCGTGAGTATCCATCCGTCCCGCGATCTCGAGACTGCCGCCCTGCCCGCCGAGCGGGTCTGGGTGCTGGACGACCCGCGCGCCGGCACCGCGGCCCAGGCAATCGGCATCGCCGAGCGACTCGGCGTGCCGTTCCGCCGCATCCCGCTGACCTGGAACTGGATGGCGCACCTGGCCGGGTTGGCGCGGCATGGCTCGCTGCTCGGACTGGCCGGGCCGGCCCGCGCCACCCTGGCCCGCGGCATAGCCGCCCCATCCACCGCTTCGGGAGAGCCGGGCGTCCTGCCCACGCTGGCGATTTCCGCCGGCAGCCGGTCCAGCGCGGTGGCGCTCTGGCTGAAGCAGCAGACCGGTTGCCGCATCGTGCATTGCATGCGGCCGGGAATCGGCGGCCTGTTCCGCGCCGGGCATTTCGACCTGCTGGTGATCCCCGAGCACGACCATCCCGACAAGGCGGCCAATGTCATGCCGGTGCTCGGGGCGCCGCACCGGCTCTCGCCACTGATCCTGCGACAGGCCGCCGCCGCGTGGCAGGAGCGGCTGGCGCATCTGCCGCATCCGCGGGTGGCGCTGCTGGTCGGCGGCCCGGTCCGTGGCACCGGCCTGCCGCCCGTCCTGGCCCATCGGCTCGGGGTCGCGGTGGCGCGCCTGGCCGCGGAACGGGGCGGGGCGGTGCTCGCCACCACCAGCCGCCGTACCGGGGCGGAGGCGACGGCGGCGCTGTCGGTCGGCCTCTCGCGCGCGCTGCACCTGCTCTATCGCTGGGGCGAGCCGGGCGAGAATCCGTATCACGGCTTCCTGGCCGGCGCCGACGCGATCGTGGTGACCGCCGATTCGGTCTCGATGATCAGCGAGGCCTGCGCCACCACCGTCCCGGTCTTCGTGGCCCTGCCCGAACTGGCCGGCCCGCGACACCTGCGGCTGATCGACAGCCTGCGGCAGGCCGGGCAGGTGCACCCGCTCGAAGACACTCTCTCACCCTGGCCGCGTCCGCCGCTCGACGAGGCCGGACGGGTGGCGGGGGAAATCATCCGGCGGTTTCCGGTGGAATGAACCGGGCTCCGGCCACGGGCGTCGCGGCATTGACCCCTGCCGGAGGCGGCCGCAGGCTGGCGCGGGCCGCGACTCCGGTCGGTTGCCGCACGCGGCAACCGGATGGGGCTTCCAGTGGTTGACCTGAGGGGAACGAAGGAGACGCGGCATGGCCAGGAATTATCGGATCGCCGTGATCCCGGGCGACGGGATCGGCAAGGAAACGGTGCCGGAAGGCCTGCGCGTGCTCGACGCCGCCGCCACCCGCTTCGGCTTCTCCTTGAAGCTCGATCATTACGACTGGTCCTGCGAGACTTACCAGAAGACCGGCGCGATGATGCCGCCCGACGGGCTGGACCGCCTGCGCGAGAGCGACAGCATCTTCCTCGGCGCGGTCGGCTGGCCCGGCGTGCCCGACCATGTCTCGTTGTGGGGCCTGCTGATCCCGATCCGCCGCAGCTTCGACCAGTACGTGAATCTGCGGCCATGCCGGCTGATGCCCGGGGCGCGCACGCCGCTCGCCGGCCGCACCGAGGCCGATATCGACTTCTACGTCGTCCGTGAGAACACCGAGGGCGAATATTCCAGCTCCGGCGGCCGCCATTTCGAAGGCACCGAGCGTGAGTTCGTCTCCCAGCTCACGGTGATGACTCGCCACGGCGTCGATCGCATCCTGCGCTATGCCTTCGAACTCGCCCGCACCCGCCCGCGCCGGCATGTCACCTCGGCCACCAAGTCCAACGGCATCACCTTCACCATGCCGTACTGGGACGAGCGTTTCGCGCTGATGGCGCAGCAATACCCCGACGTGAGCACCGCACAGTACCATATCGACATCCTGTGCGCCCATTTCGTCCAGCACCCGGACTGGTTCGACGTGGTGGTGGGGTCCAACCTGTTCGGCGACATCCTGTCTGATCTCGGGCCCGCGGTCGCCGGTTCGATCGGCATCGCGCCCTCGGCCAACATCAATCCCGAACGCGTGCATCCCAGCATGTTCGAGCCGGTGCACGGCTCGGCCCCCGACATCGCCGGGCGGCATGTCTGCAACCCGATCGGGCAGGTCTGGTCGGGGGCGATGATGCTCGAGCATCTCGGGGAGAAAGCCGCCGCCGACGCCATCGTGGCAGCGATCGAGACCCTTCTGCGCGAGGGCGGCCCGCGCACGCGCGACATGGGCGGGCAGGCCGGCACCGCGGAGGTGGGGCGGGCGCTGGCCGAAATCGTCGCACGAGCATGATTGCTCCGGGACAACCGCCTGCCCTAATCTGACCGGCGGGGGCAGTCCGCCCATGGAGACCGACCGCGCAATGGGACATCACACCAGCCAGATCGCCCGCCGCTGCGAGCGGGCGGTGGTCGCCGCCTATCGCGACCTGCGCGCCCATGGCACCGGCGATCTTGATGCATTCCGGGCCTGCACGACCTTGTACCGCATCCATCATCCCGAGGCGTCGCTGAACGAGGCGCGTCGGCTGGTGGCCGAGTGGATCGACCACCATGTCATCCGCAACCAGTCCGGCCCGACCCCGGGATGCGAATGCCATTGAACGGACGGCGACGCTTCGCCTCCGCTCTGCTCTTTTTTCTCCTTGCTGTTTCCGTGGCTTTTCCCGCCTGGGCCAGCAGCCTCCAAGGTGAGTGGCTGACCCAGGACCGGGACGGGGTCATCGCCATTTCGGCCTGTCCCCAGGGTTGGTGCGGGCGCATCGTCGGCATGGCCGAGACTGTGCGTCCGGATGGCAGCCTTCCCGCCGATCCGCAGGGACGGCCGATGTGCGGCCTGACCATCCTGGTGGTTTCGCGCGCCGGGTCCGATGCCTGGGAAGGGCGCATCACCGATCCCGAGACCGGCACGGCCTGGAGTTGCCGGCTCTGGCTCGACGAGATGGGACAACTGCACGTGCGGGGGTACGTGCTGGTTCCACTGCTTGGCCAGACCCAGATCTGGACGCGCTCCACGATGCTGCTGCGCCCGGATTGCGCGATGCCCGGAGCGCCTGCCCGCGGATCGTGAGGACTGGCTGGTCCACCACGGCTGCGGGACGTCACGCGACAAGGGGATTGTCCGGTGCGGTCCGCCTTGCCGTTGCGGGGATTACGGTGCCGGCTGTTGCACGGTGGCGAGCACGGTTTCAATCGCGCTGAGCAATTCCCGCGCGCGGTACGGTTTGCGCAGCAACGGCAGGTTGGCAAGCCCGGCGTCGTGGGCCGGCGGGGTGTGGGCGAAGGCGCTTACCAGCAGCACGCCGATGCGGCGTGACGAGACGGCGGCACAGCGGGCCAGCCCATAGCCGTCCATCGTGCCGGGCATGATGACGTCGCTGAGCAGCAGGTCCACCGGTGCCTCGGATTCGAGGATACGGATCGCCTCGTCCGCACTTGCCGCAGTCACGACATGGTAGCCCGCCATGCCGAGCAGACGGGCCGTGACGTCGCGCAGTGGCCCGTTGTCATCGACGAGAAGAATAGTCACGCTTTTGTCGCCATGGTCGTGCATTTGCCGCAAAAACCGCTCCCGCGGTGGTGCCTGCGCCTCGGCTGTGGTGGCGATCATGGAACTCCCCCACATTTTACAAGGAATATCCTGTCGTTCAGCATGGGTCTGGGCCTTCCCGAGCGCAAGTAACGTTAAAATTATGCTGAGATGACGCAAAGCCAACGGCGCTGTCGACAACATCGTCCCGGAAGCCAGGATCCCCTGCATTCATGCCCGGCCGGTTTGGATCGCGATGGGCCGGGCACGTAGGACGGTGCTGACGGCAAGATCAGCGCAAAAATAACCCGCCAATAACGGTATTCAAAGCCATAGCTGCACACGTTCCGCTCCGTTGGCGATCCGATTGCCCCGGACCGGATTCCGGCATGTTGGAAGATCGGTTGCGGGCATCGGCCTGCCGTGATGATTCAGAATACCTTTGATGCTTCCTATGATACGAAAATATTGTAAATAAGCATCTGATAATTTGTTTTCAGGATTTCTTTACTGCCGGGGCGTGCGGCGGATAAGTGGCCGGTGACGCCTCCGTGGCGCCAATGTTACCGGGAATATACTTGTATCGACCGGTTAATATTTGTGCTGTGTCCCTGGTCGTCTCATGGCGAAAGCCGCACCCGGTTTCGCCATCGCCGTGCGGGGGGGCTTCAGCGTGCGCGCGCCGGCCAGTGGAGCAGGTGGCTGCGGCAAATGGCGCAATCGCTGCTGCCGAAGCCCGGCAGCGGCACCGGCAGGTGGGACAGGGCGGCGACCAGGGCGCACTCGTTGCCGCCAGGCAGCACCCAGGCGCCGGTGACCCGCCCGGCCTCGGTCAGGTGGTCGATGTGCCAGCGCACGGATTTGCCATGGCGCATGTGCCGGCCCAGCCGCGCCCGTAGCCCGCCGGCCCCGTAGGCGGAGCCGCAATAAAGGTAGCGTCCGGCGGGCAGCACCACGCCCTCGTGGCCCGGAATGGTCAGCGTCAGCCGCCGGCGCAGCACCACTACCAGGACATAGGCGCCCGGCCCGGCCGGGGCGCGCTCTGCCTTGCGCACGAACGGCGCGGTGAAGCCGGCTCCGGGGGGCAGGGTGCCGCGGCGCGGCGCGGTGGTGGTCATGAACGGCCTTGCTGCGGGGGGCGGGGGCTGTCGGGCATTGACAGTGTCATGCACCAGGAAGTTGAAACTTTACAGTTCCGCGCCAAGATGCCAAGGCAGGCGCATGGGTCCGCGGGCCGGCGTGCCGAAGGTGAAAGGACAGGGGGACTGTCCTGGACAGCGGGCAGGGCGCGAGCCCTGGGCGTCAATCCTGGAGGACCATGACCATGCAGAATGCACCTTGGATCTTTCCGGGGCTGGGGAACCGGCGATGGGTCGAACTCCGGCTTGATGCGCTCGCGCGGGCCGATTTCCCGGACATAACGGTCGAGAACCCACTGAACGACCCGGAATTCTGTGATCGCTGGATCACTGCGCTGACGGCGCGGCTGGGCGCGGACCATAGCTGGGGCGGCTGGCTCGAGGACCGTACCCATCTATGGCGGGGCCACTACCTGCCGGAAGGCTGCTTCATCCACCTGGGCATCGACCTGAACGTGCCGGCGGGGACGACGGTGCTGGCGCCGGTGACGGGGGAGGTGGTGCATGCCATCCCATGCGGCTTGTTGGGGGGCGGCTGGGGGGGCTGGATCGTGCTGCGTGCCGACACGCCGCAGGACGGGGCGGCATTCGTGGTGCTGGGCCATCTGGCGCATGAAGGACTGCCGCCGCCGGGCACGCGGCTTGTGCGCGGCGCGGTCGCCGGCATGATCGGCACGCCGCAGGAGAACGGCGGCTGGTATCCGCATCTGCACCTGCAGTCGATGTCCGAGGCGGCCTGGGAGATGGTGCAGCACGCGCCCGATACGCTGCTCGACGGCTATGCCCCTGCCGATGCGGCGCTGCCGCATCTGTTTCCTGATCCCGCTCCGCTGGTCGGACTGCGCCCCCGCTCCGCGAGTCACGAGAGAAGCATCGACTCCGCCGCCTGACCGGGCCCCTTACCGCGGAGCCGCATGCGCGATCACGCTGGCCGTTGCCGGCCAGCGTGATCCATGTTCCTGGTTTTGCAGGTCTCTCAGGCGGCGAGCTGCATGGCCTCGTCGCTGAGCTGCTTGACCACGGGGATTTCGGTGGGGTTATGCGTGCAGCCGTCCCAGCGCGTCGGCGTAAAGCCGTGGCGGGAGTAGAAGCGGAACGCATCCGCCACCGAGTTCAGGCAGATCGTGGTTGCGCCGCACTCGCGGGCGTAATTCTCCGCCATGTAAAGCATGGTGGTGCCGAGGCCGCGTCCCTGCCAGGGGTCGTCAATGGCCACGAGGCGGAAGATGGCCCGACCGTCGGGTTTGATGTCGATGCGGATGGTGCCGATGACACGTCCGTCGCAGAGGAAAACCAGCGGATGGTTCGCCGGGTCACGCTCGTCGGGGTGGTTGGGATCGTATTCGAAGTAGTACGGCGTACCCTTGCCGTTATACTTTTCGAAGAGGCACCGCTTTCGAATGTCGTGATAGCGGGCCCATTCACGCGAGCTCCGCGGGGCGCGGAGCTGAAGACTTCGAGGGCGCACAGGGCGGCCCTTCTGCTGTTTCGTGAGGGGAGCTTCCGGCGCCCCTCTTGTCGCAACCAGGAGTGTAGGCTTCCCGCTGTGGCCGAACTATGAAAATTCAGCGGCAATTTTCGAGGCGGTCCCGTGCGGAGGTGGCATGGCTGGCACGGCCCTTCCCGCGTCCCGGAGTCTGCCGTCTTTCCGCCCTGCCTCCGCGGATGCGTGCCACGATCCGTGCCGCGGTGTAGGTTGCTCCACTTGATCCGACGCTTGCTGATGGAATCGACACCCATGGCCATTCCGACCGAGACCGAGACGCCAACCGAGGGGGGGCGCGACTTCATCCGCGACATCATCCAGGATGATCTCCAGGCGGGTCGGGTCGCGGGCGTGGTCACGCGCTTTCCGCCCGAGCCGAACGGCTACCTGCATATCGGCCACGCCAAGTCGATCTGCCTGAATTTCGGGGTGGCGCAGGAGTTCGGGGGGCGGTGCCACCTGCGCTTCGACGACACCAACCCGGTGAAGGAAGAGCAGGAATTCATCGACTCGATCCAGCAGGACGTGCGCTGGCTCGGGTTCGACTGGGGCGTGCACCTCTACCACGCATCAGATTACTTCGAGCAATTGTACCAGTGGGCGGTGCACCTGATCCGCGCCGGGCTCGCCTATGTCGACGACACCGCCCCGGAGGCGATGCGGGCGATGCGCGGCACCCTGACCGAGCCGGGCCAGCCCTCGCCCTACCGGGACCGGACGGTGGCCGAGAATCTCGACCTGTTCGAGCGCATGCGGGCCGGGGAATTCCCCAACGGCGCGCGGGTGCTGCGGGCGAAGATCGACATGGCGTCCGGCAACATGAACCTGCGTGATCCGGTGCTGTACCGCATCCTGCATGCCGAGCACCCGCGCACCGGCAAGAAATGGTGCATCTACCCCACCTACGACTTCGCCCATGGCCAGTCCGATGCGATCGAGGCGGTGACGCATTCGATCTGCACGCTGGAATTCGAGGATCACCGCCCGCTCTATGACTGGCTGATCGAGCACCTGCCGGT
Source organism: Rhodovastum atsumiense (assembly GCF_937425535.1). Lineage (NCBI taxonomy): Bacteria > Pseudomonadati > Pseudomonadota > Alphaproteobacteria > Acetobacterales > Acetobacteraceae > Rhodovastum > Rhodovastum atsumiense. The sequence continues at coordinate 6,088,620 of NZ_OW485601.1, read as the reverse complement.
GCCGGCGCGGCCGCGCCAGTATGAATTCGCGCGGTTGAACATCGCCTATACCGTGCTGTCCAAGCGCATCCTGACCCAACTGGTTTCGGGCGGTACGGTGCGGGGCTGGGACGACCCGCGTATGCCGACGCTCGCGGGCATGCGCCGGCGCGGTGTGCCGGCGGCGGCGCTGCGCGAATTCGTGCGCCGCGTCGGCGTGGCGCGTGCCTACAGCGTGGTGGACCCGGCGCTGCTCGACCACTGCATCCGCGAGCACCTGAACGCGGCCGCACCGCGGCGCATGGGGGTGCTGCGCCCGCTGAAACTGGTGATCGAGAACTGGCCGGAGGGCCACACCGAGGAACTGGAGGCAGTCAATAACCCCGAGGATCCCTCGGCCGGCACCCGGCTGGTGCGCTTCGGGCGCGAGCTTTTCGTCGAGCGCGACGATTTCATGGAGAACCCGCCCAACAAGTTCTACCGCCTCTCGCCCGGCCGCGAGGTGCGGCTGCGCTACGGCTATCTCGTCACCTGCCGCACGGCGGTGAAGGACGCTTCGGGCGAGGTGGTGGAACTGCGCTGCACCTATGACCCGGCCACCCGCGGCGGCAACGCCCCGGATGGGCGCAAGGTGCAGGGCACCATCCACTGGGTCTCCGCCGCCGATGCGCTGCCGGCCGAGGTGCGGATCTACAATCCGCTGTTCACCCGCCCCGATCCGGGGGCGGAGGGCGACGTGATGGCCGATCTCAATCCGAACTCGCTGGAGGTGCTGGCCGGCTGCCTGGTGGAGCCGGCCCTGGCCAGGGCCGCCACCGGCGAGGCGGTGCAGTTCGAACGCCAGGGCTATTTCTGCCCTGACCCCGAGTCCAGGCCGGGGGCGCTGGTGTTCAACCGCACCATCGGCCTGCGCGACAGCTGGGCCAAGGAGCAGGGCGGCAAGGGCAAGCCGGCCGGCAAGCGCTAGGGGAGACCGGCGGCATGCGCACCGAGCACGATCTGCTGGGCGCGCATGCCGTGCCCGACTCCGCCTATTGGGGCGTGCATACCGCCCGGGCGGTGGAGAATTTCCCGCTGCTCGGGCAACCGCCGGCGGCCGCGCTGGTGCGGGCGATGGCGGTGGTGAAGCGCGCCTGCGCCCGCACCAACCGCGAACTTGGCTTCCTCGATCCCGCGGTGGCCGATGCCATCGTGCAGGCCAGCCACGAGCTGGCCGAAGGCAGGCTGGCCGGAGAGATCGTCGTCGACGCGCTGCAGGGTGGGGCCGGCACCTCGCTCAACATGAACGTCAACGAAGTGCTGGCCAACCGCGCCGGGGAACTGCTCGGCGATGCGCGGGGAAGCTACCGGCGCGTGCATCCGCTGGATCACGTGAACCTGCACCAATCGACCAACGACGTGTTCCCGACCGCGCTGAAGGTGGCGGCGATCGCGCTGCTGCGGTCCCTGGAAAAATCCATCGCCGCGCTGCAGGCTGCCTTCCAGGCGAAGGAGCGGGCCTTCGCCGACGTGGTGAAGATCGGGCGCACCCAGTTGCAGGATGCCTGCCCGATGAGTTTCGGCGCCGAATTCTCGGCCTGGGCAGAAGCACTGTCGCGCGATCGCTGGCGGGTGTTCAAGTGCGAGGAGCGGCTGCGGGTGGTCAATCTCGGCGGCACCGCCATCGGCACCGGCCTGACTGCGCCGCAGGACTACATCTTCCTGGTGGTGGAGCGGCTGCGCGAGGAAACCGGCTTCGGCCTCGCCCGCGCCGAGAACCTGGTGGACGCCACCCAGAACGCCGACGCCTTCGTCGAGGTCTCCGGTATCCTCAAGGCGCATGCGGTCAACCTGTTCAAGATCTCCTCCGACCTGCGGCTGCTGGCCTCCGGGCCGCGCGCGGGCCTGGGCGAGTTGCGCCTGCCGGCGCGGCAGGCGGGGTCGTCGATCATGCCGGGCAAGGTCAACCCGGTGATCTGCGAGGCGGTGGCGCAGGCGGCGATGCTGACCATCGGCCACGACGCCATGGTGACGATGGCGGCGCAATCGGGGCAGTTGGAATTGAATGCGTTTTTGCCGCTGCTGGCCCATGCGCTGCTGCAGAGCCTGTCGGTGCTGGACGGCGCCTGCCGGACCTTTCGCGCGAACTGCGTCGAGGGCATCACCGTGAATCGCGAGGTTTGCGCCGAGGACCTGCGCCGCTCCTGGGCGACGGTGACGGCGCTGCTGCCGAAGATCGGCTATGAACGCGCAACCGAACTGGCGCAGGCGGCGCAGGCGACCGGGCGGCCGGTCGCCGAACTGGCGATCGAGGCCGGGCTGCTGGATGCCGACACCATCACCGCGCTGCTCTCGCCGGAGGCGATGACGCGGCTCGGCTATCGGGGATAGGGCGATGCTGGAGACTCCCGCGGGGCTGCGACTGCATATCGGCGTCTTCGGCCGCCGCAATGTCGGCAAGTCGAGCCTGGTGAACGCGCTGACCGGGCAGAGCGTGTCGATCGTCTCGGACACGCCCGGCACCACCACCGACCCGGTGAGCAAGGCGCTGGAGATGGCACCGGTCGGCCCGGTGGTGTTCGTCGACACCGCCGGGTTCGACGATGTCGGCGACCTTGGCACGCTGCGCCGGCAACGCACCGAGGCGGTGCTGGAACGCGTCGATGTCGCGCTGCTGGTCTGCGGCCCGGAAGGCTACGGCGCCGACGATGCCGCCATCGTCGCGGCGTTGCGCGCACACGACACGCCGGTGCTGGTGGTCTTCAACAAATCCGACCTTGCCGCGCCATCCGCCACCGTTCTGGAGCTGCTGGCGGGCGAGGGGCTGGAAACGATCGCCGTCTCCGCCGCCACCGGCAGCAATATCGGCCTGCTGCGCGAGGCGATCACCCGGCTGGTGCCGGACGAGCGGCTGGAGGAACCGCGGCTGGTGGGTGACCTGGTGCCGGCGGGGGACCTCGCGGTGCTGGTGGTGCCGATCGACCTTGGGGCGCCGAAGGGGCGGCTGATCCTGCCGCAGGTGCAGGTGATCCGGGAGATCCTCGATTCCGACGCCATGTGCATGGTGGTGAAGGAACGCGAGCTGCGCGACGCACTGGCCCGGCTCGATCGCCCGCCGCGCCTGGTGATCTGCGATTCCCAGGTGGTGCTGAAGGCAGCCGCCGATACGCCGCCGGAAGTGCCGCTGACCACCTTCTCGATCCTGATGGCGCGCTTCAAGGGCGACCTGGTGAAGCTCGCGCGCGGCGCGGCGGCGATCCACGCGCTGAAGGCCGGCGACCGCGTGCTGATCGCCGAAAGCTGCACGCATTGCCCGCTCGCCGACGATATCGGGCGGGTGAAGATCCCGCGCTGGCTGCGGCAATTCGTCGGCGGGGGGATCGAGGTCGACGTGGTCGCCGAGCCCGACCTGCCGCAGGACCTGACGCCCTATGCCATCGTCATCCATTGCGGCGCCTGCATGCTGACGCGCAAGCACATGCTGGCGCGGCTCTACCGGGCGGAACGGCAGGGCGTGCCGATGACGAATTACGGCGTGGCGATCTCGCTGCTGCAAGGCGTGCTGCCGCGGGCTCTGGGTTGCTTTCCGGGGGCGCGCGCGGCGTACGAGGCGGCGCGGCGGGGATAGCTTGAGGCGCTGCCCCAAACCCCGGCAGGAGGCTCTGCCTCCTGCACCTCCGCCAAGGGCAAAGCCCTTGGATCCCGATGAACTCAGGGGGCCTTGATCTGCGTGCTGGGATCGCGCGGGAACAGCGCCCCGTTGCAGAAAGGCGGGCGGTTGTTATTGCCACAGCCGTTCTTGGGGCCGCTGAATACGTCTTGGCCGCGAGCCAGCACATCATCGGCAGTGCAGGCGACCAGCCCGAGAGCCATCATCAGCAGCACGGCTCGGAGAATGGCGATCGGCATCCGCTGTTCGCACCGTTTGGTTACGTTCCCCATTTTATCAGTATCCAACTTGGGGTGAAACCCCGGCCTTGTTCTTCATCCTGGCACAATCCGCCAGAGTGACGGAACATGGTGCCAGGGTGGAGGAAAACGCCATGGATACGGGTCCCGTGCAGGAGAAGCTGCTGCGTCGTGACGAGGCCGGGGTCGCCTGGTTGACGCTGAACCGGCCGCAGGCGCGCAACGCCCTGTCGGTTGCCTTGCTCGAGGCATTGTACGCGACCCTGGATGAGGTTGCCGCTGACCCGTCGGTACAGGTCATCGTCATCGGCGGAGCCGGCCCGGCCTTCTGCGCCGGCCACGATCTGCGGGAGATGCGCGCCACTCCCGGCCGCCCGGCCTATGAGGCACTGTTCGCCCTTTGCGCGGACGTGATGATGCGACTGGTGCGCCTGCCCAAGCCGGTGATCGCGCGGGTGCACGGCATCGCCACCGCGGCGGGATGCCAGTTGGTGGCGAGCTGCGACCTGGCCGTGGCCGCCGACACCGCCCGGTTCGCGACCCCGGGCGTGAATATCGGCCTGTTCTGCTCGACGCCGATGGTGGCGCTGTCGCGGGCAGTGGGGCGCAAGGCGGCGATGGAAATGCTGCTGACCGGCGAGCCGATCGACGCCGCGCGCGCCCGCGAGATCGGGCTGGTCAACCGGGTCGTGCCCGAAGCGGCGCTGGACGCGGAAGTCGCCGCGCTGGCGGCTCAGCTCGCGGCCAAGAGCCCGCTCACGCTCGCCATCGGCAAGGAGGCGTTCTACCGCCAGGCCGAGATGACGCTGCACGATGCCTACCGCTTCACCGCCGAGGCGATGACGCGGAACATGCTGGCGCGCGATGCCGCCGAGGGGATCGACGCATTCCTGGAAAAACGGACGCCGCACTGGAGCGGGAGCTGATCCGACAGGGGGAGGGAAGGATGCCGCAGCACGTGTTCGACCGCAGCGCCGGGGATGTCGGCAACATCGTCGAATTCGGCCATGTCAATGTCCGGGTGCCGGACCAGCGGACGGCGACGCTGTTCTACGTGGTGGGGCTTGGATTGACGCGCGACCCGCATCTGATGGTGGGCGTGGACAATATGTGGGTCAATGTCGGGCGCTCGCAGTTCCATCTGCCGGCCGGAGCGCCGCAACTGCTGCGTGGCACGGTGGGGCTGGTGCTGCCTGATCTGGCGGCGCTGCGCGAGCGCCTCGTTGCAGTGGCGCCGCGGTTGGAGGGCACGCAGTTCGCGTGGCGCGACGCCGGCGAAGATGTGGAGGTGACCTGTCCCTGGGGCAACCACTTCCGTTGCCATGCGCCGCAGCCGTGTTTCGGACGGATCACGCTGGGCCTGCCTTATGTCGAGATCGACGTCCCCCCGGACAGCGCCGGCGCGATTGCCGGCTTCTACCGCGAGGTGCTGCATGCCGCGGCGCGCACCGGTGAGGATGCCCAGGGCCGCTTCGCCCGCGTCGTTGCCGGCGTGTCGGAAGCCATCCTGTTCCGTGAAACCACCCGGGCGCAACCCGAATACGACGGCCACCATATCCAGGTCACGCTGGCGGATTTCTCCGGGCCGCATCGCCGCCTGCTGGCACGCGGGCTGGTTACCGAGGAAAGCAGCCTGCACCAGTATCGTTTCCAGGATGTGGTGGATCCTGACAGCGGCGAGGTGCTGGTGACGATCGAGCACGAGGTGCGCAGCATGCGGCACCCGCAATACGGGCGTGTGCTGGTGAACCGCGATGCGGCGCCGGCCAGCGAGCCGCAGGGCACGCCGGCAAAAGAGTAGGGCGCCGGGCCGTGGCGCCGCCCCTTGCGGGAGCGGTGCCGCGCTGGCCGATGTCCCAGGCTGAAAGGAACCACGGTACGGCCGCATTCGTTTTAGCGTGATAATGAATCCCCCTGGTTCCATGCCATCGAATTGGCAGGGGGGAATGAATTTTCACGTTTCGGAGTTGGTCGTGTCGATGCGCGTCTGGCTGGATGTCGAGGATCTGTTGCAATACGGCCGGAGCGGCGTGCGGCCGAGCGGCATTCAGCGTCTGGCGTTCGAACTCTACCGGGCTCTGGGCGAGGTCGATGGAAACGGGCAGCAGATCCGTTTCCTGCGGCATGACAGCACCGGCCAGGGATTCGTGACGGTGCCCTGGAGTGACCTGGTCCGGTTGTTCGACCGCATCACTGCGACGAAACCGGGCGTCCAGGACGCCGCCCCGACCCCGACTCCCGTGCCGGCGCGTGCCTCACTGGCATGGCGCGTAGCGCGTGGTGCCGCGTCCTGCCTGCCCGTTCCGGTGCGCCAGAGCCTGGGGCGCGCGGTCTATCTGCAGCGCCAGGCCGTCAGGGAACTGAGTGGTGCGGCGCGGGGCGTGCTGGGCGCGTTGCTGCGGCATCGGCGCCGTCCGGACCGCGGGGACGAGGCCGGAACGATGACCGGCATGAAGCTGGAGGAACTGGCACGTCCGGGGGACGTGCTGGCGGTGATGGGATCGCCCTGGTTCTGTGCCGGCCACGATGCGATGTTGCGCTCCGCCAGGGAGGATCTCGGCCTGCGGGTGGTGGTGATGATCTACGACATCATCCCGCTGCGGCGCCCGGAATGGTGTGACGCCGTGCTGGCCGCCACCTTCCGCCGCTGGTTCCACGCGGTTGTGCCGCTGGCGGATGTGGTGTTCACGATTTCCCGTGCGTCCGCCGAGGATATTCGTGCCTATGCGCAGGGCACCGGCCTGAAGCTGGCGGGGCCGGTCGTTGCCGTGCCGATCGGCACCGGCTTCGGTGCCCCGCCGGCGGTTCCGGCGACGCTGGATCGTTCGCGGCTGCCGGAGCCGGGCAGCTACGCGCTGTTCGTGTCTACCATCGAGGCGCGCAAGAACCACGCCTTGCTGTTCCGGGTCTGGCGCAATCTGCTGGAGAGTCTGCCGCCGGGCGAGGTGCCGACCCTGGTGTTTGCCGGGCGGATCGGCTGGATGGTCGCGGACCTGCTGCAGCAGATCCGGAATTCCGGCCATCTCGATGGCAAGCTGCTGATCATCGAGAGCCCGAGCGATGCCGAATTGCAGGCATTGTACGAAGGCTGTCGGTTCACGCTGTTTCCCTCGCTGTACGAGGGCTGGGGCTTGCCGGTGACCGAGAGCCTGGCTTTCGGCAAGCCCTGCCTGGTTGCGGCCACGACGTCCCTGCCGGAGGCAGGGGGAAAACTGGCGCGTTATTTCGATCCGGAAAATGTCGCCGATGCGACGCGGATGATCCGCTCGGCCATCATCGACAAGGATGGGCTGCGGGCCTGGGAAGCGCAGGTGCGCCAGGAGTTCCGCCCGGTGCCGTGGACCGAGACCGCTTATGCCGTGCTCGCGGCGATGGCGCTGGAGCGTGCCGCCGCCTGATCCTGGGCAGAGTGGTGGGGGCCCGTCCCACCGGTGAGTGCCGGTGGGACGGGTAATCGCTTAGGTCAGGCGGCGCGGTCGCGATAGGCGACGTCGTGGTGGGCGCGGATGAAGGCCTTGATGCGCGGGGCGATCTCGGCCCGGAAGCGCTGCCCGTTGAACAGGCCGTAATGGCCCACGCCCGGCTGTTCCCAGTGCTCGCGCATTTCGGATGCGAGGTTCGGGGTCATGGTGTGGGTCGCCTTGGTCTGGCCGATGCCGGAAATGTCGTCGCGTTCCCCCTCGATGGTCTGGATCGCCGTGCGCTCGATCGCCGAGGGATCGACCCGGTGGCCGCGATAGAGCAGCAGGCCGCGCGGCAGCAGGTGTTCCTGGAACACGGAGTGGATGGTCTGCAGGTAGAAATCTGCGGACATGTCCATCACCGCCCGGTACTCCTCGTAGAAGCGGCGCTTGGACGTCAGCGTCTCGCCGTCGCCCTCCACCAGATGCAGGAACATCTGCCAGTGCGCTTCCATGTGGCGGTCGATGTTCATCGCCATGAAGCCGGCGAGCTGCAGGAAGCCCGGATAGACGCGGCGGAACGACCCGGGATAGCCGATCGGCACGCGATGGATGACGTGGCGGCGGAACCAGTCGATGCTGTGCTTCTTGGCGAAATCGTTGACCGAGGTGATGCCCACGCGGGTGTCGATCGGGCCGCCGATCAGGCTGACGCTTTGCGGCGCCGACGGGTCCTTCGCCTCGTTCATCAGCGAGATCGCCGCCACCACCGGCACCGAAGGCTGGCAGACCGCGATCACGTGGGTGTCGCGGCCAAGCAGGTGCAGGTAGCGGATGACGTAGTCGATGTAGTCGTTGAGGTCGAAATCGGGGCCTGCCAGCGGCACCTCGCGGGCATCGCGCCAATCGGTGATGTAGACGTCATGGTCCGGCAGGAAGGCCTTCACGGTGCCACGCAGCAGCGTGGCGTAATGGCCTGACATCGGCGCCACGATCAGCAATTTCGGATCATGAGGCCGCTCGACGGCACGGCGGAAGCGCAGCAGGTCGCACCAGGGATCGGTGACGACGATCTCCTCCGTGATCTCCACCGGTTCACCGTTGATGATGGTGCGCTTGTGCCCGAACTCGGGTTTGCCGAAACGGCGTGTACTGTGCTCGAAACTGTCAAGCGCGGCGTGTGTCAGCCGGCCGACCATGGTCGGACGCCAGGGATTGAAGGGCGTATCCAGCAACGTCAACGCATGATTCGCCAGCATCCGCATGGGGGCGAGAGTGACGCGCTGCATTTCATAGACGTGATAGAGCACTTCGTTTCCTTTACGTTTCCTGGGCCACGACGACACACAAGCCCTCTGGCACGCCGGTCGGCAGGAAGGCCGACGTGGAAGCGGAGGAGGGACGTGCGGGACGACGTGGCGTTTGTGTAACCGCCAATACACGCAAGTACACGGCTGTCCGCGTGATGGGGCCGTCACGCAGGGTCCGATTCTTGGTTCGTAATACGATGCTCCACAAGAACCGTGCCAAATGCAAGATAATCATTCATATAACCGTGTGAAAGGAACCGGCCGGCCGGTTGCCCCCCGGTAGCGGCAAGAACGGGGTTTCACGTGCCGCAGTTCCGGCACGTTATGTTGCGTCGCGGTATATCCTGTTGAATGAACTGGCCCGGACCTGCACCGTACGGAGTTAATTCCCGTGCGATGACGTTCCCACTCGCCTCCGACCGGCCCGTTGCGCCATGATGCACCCACTGCCGACGATCGCGCGGTTGAGCAAAGCATTGCGATGTTCGCCCACCTCGTTGCAGCAGGAGACGCAAAGTCGTTCGTATGTGGGAGGAGCTTCATGACCGACATCTACATCGTGTCTGGCGTGCGCACCGCGATCGGTGATTTCGGCGGCGCGCTGAAGGACGTATCGCCCAGCACGCTGGTCGCCTCCGTGACCAGGGAAGCGGTCAGCCGGGCGGGCGTGGCGCCGGACGCGATCGGCCTGGGCGTGTTCGGCCAGGTCATCCATACCGAGCCGCGCGACATGTATATTTCGCGGGTGGCGGTGATCGAAGGCGGCCTGCCACAGGAGACCCCGGCATTCACCCTCAACCGCCTGTGCGGCAGCGGGCTGCAGGCGATCCTGGCTGCTGCCAATGCCATCCGCGCCGGCGAGGCCGAGGTTGCGGTGGCGGGCGGCGTCGAGAACATGAGCCGCGCCCCGTATCACCTGCCGGCGCTGCGCTGGGGCCAGAAGATGGGGGACGTCACCGCGACCGATGTCATGGTCGGCTCGCTGACCGACCCGTTCCACCGCGTGCACATGGGCATCACCGCCGAGAATGTCGCCGCGCGCTATGAGATCAGCCGCGAGCAGCAGGACGCGCTGGCCGTGGAAAGCCATCGCCGCGCCAGCCGGGCGATCAAGGAGGGACGCTTCAAGGATCAGATTCTCGGCATCGAGCTGAAGACCCGCAAGGGAACGACCGTGTTCGATACTGACGAACACGTGCGCCACGAGATCAAACCCGAGGACGTCACCGGGCTGCGGCCGGCCTTCAAGAAGGACGGCTCCATCACTGCCGGCAATGCCAGCGGCATCAACGACGGCGCCGGGGCGGTGGTGGTGGCGAGCGGGGAAGCGGTGAAGCGGCTGAACCTGCGGCCGCTGGCACGACTTGTCGCCACCGGCCATTCCGGCGTCGATCCTGCCTATATGGGCATCGGGCCGGTGCCGGCGACCCAGCAGGCGCTGCAGCGCGCGGGCTTGAAGGTCAATGATTTCGACGTGATCGAAGCGAATGAAGCCTTCGCCGCCCAGGCCTGCGCCGTGGCCAAGGAACTTGCTTTCGATCCCGAGCGGCTCAACCCCAACGGCAGCGGCATCTCGCTCGGCCATCCGATCGGGGCGACCGGCGCGATCATCACGGTGAAGGCGTTGTACGAACTGCGTCGCACCGAGGGACGTCGCGCGCTGGTGACGATGTGCATCGGCGGCGGCCAGGGCATCGCGGCGATCTTCGAACGGGCCTGAGCCGGGCGCGAACCAGGCAGGCTTGCGCCGGCACCACCCGGCGCAAGCCTGCCCCTTGCGACCCATGCAGCCTTCCATCTTTGCGCGCGTCACGTGATCGCCTAGATTGATCCCATGCGTGCAGGTCTGCTCAGGCGTCTTGGGCTGATCCTGGTGGCCATCGCCTTCCTCGGCGGTGCCGCCCCGCGCATCAACGCGCAGGACATGAACGCGCAGGGCCGGGACATGGCCGGGGCCGCGACGATGGACATGGCCATGATGGATATGGCCTGCCACGCCTTCGCCGGCCCTGGCCAGGACAGCCATGAAGGCCATGGGCAGGCGCCATCCGGCTGCGACAAGCGGTCGCATGATTGCGTCCTGGCCTGTGCGGCCGCCTGCTCCATCGTCCTCGATCACCGTTCGCCGGCGGGCGAACCGGTCCGCTACGCCGTGCTGCTCAGGCACATCATTCCCGCCAGCACGCCGGCGCGGGGCATTTCCCACAAGCCGCCGCTCTTTCCGCCGATCGCTGCCTGACTGCCGACGCGCCAACGCGCGTCGCCGGACGGCCCGGCCGCCGTCCGTCCTCCAGCCACAGCAGCGTTCCATGACCGCGCGCAGCGGTCCCCGGAAAGAGAATGCGTATCATGAAGTTTGTCTCCGTCGCGGTCGCCGCGGCCGCGTTTGCCGTCGCCTCCCACGCCGCCCTGGCCGCTCCCGCCGATTACCGCTTCGAGGTGGTCGGCCAGGTGCGCCAGGATGATGGCACCGACACCATCCGCGTGCGCCTCGTCCACATCCCGGACGGCAAGCCGGTCCAGGGTGCCGTCGTGTTCGGCCCGAAGGCATCGATGGGGGGACATGGAATGGCGATGACCGCGCCGGCCAAGGCCCTGCCGCCAATGCCGGACGGGGTCACGCCCATCCAGGTCACGCCCTCGATGGATGGCCCCTGGACCGTGTCGCTGTCGGCCCGCGTGAACGGCGAACCCGCGGTGATCCGCGGCGCCGTGGACGTTCGCTTAGGCAAGTGACATGCCCTCCCTGTGGAGACGGAACCGGGGCGCCTCGCGCGCCCCGGTGCTGGTGGCGCTCGGCCTTGCGCTGACGCTTGCCGGCACGGTTTTCACCCCTGGCCACGCGGCCGAGCCCGGCCTCGGGGCAACACTGGAAAGCCTGATCGAAGCCGGCCACCGGCTCAGCCCGGAGTTGCGCACCGCCGCGCTGGAATCCGAGGCTGCCGCCGCCCGTGCCGATGGGGCCGGGGCGCTGCCGGACCCGATGTTCAGCGTCGGCGTGCTCAAGTCCCAGGGCATGACCTCGTTCATGCTGCAGCAGACCATTCCCCTGTGGGGCAAGCTCGGCCTGCAGAAGACGGTGGCGCTGCAGGCGCTCGAAGCCGTGCGGGGACGCGAACGCGCCGCCCGCAACGAACTGGACGAGCGCATCAAGATCGCCTTCGCACGCTATGTCGCTGTCTCCGGCGAGATCGCGCTCAATCGCGCCGTCATCGCCCTGTCGCGTCAGGCGACCGACGCCGTGCGCACGCGCTACGGCCAGGGCGAGGGGGACGCCGCCGGTGTCATCATGGCCGATACCGAAACCATCCGCGCCGAGGCGTCCGCGGCCCGGCTGGAGGGGGACCGCCGCGCCGTCATTGCCCGCATCAATGCCCTGCTGGCGCGCCCGGCCGATGCGCCGCTGGCCGCCCCCGCGCGGGCCCGCCGGCTGCCGGTCGCGCTGCCGCCGCTTCCGGATCTCGTTGACCGCGCCATCGGCGCCAACCCGGCCGTGGGCGTGGCCGATGCCGGGGTGCGGGAAGCGCAGGCGCAGCGCGAACTTGCCCGTCGCGCCTGGTATCCCGACGTGACCGTCGCGGCCGGCCCGGTGCAGCGCTACGGCAACTCGCCCAGCTTCGACGCCACGGTGTCGATCACCCTGCCGTTCCAGACCGGTCCGAAGCTCGCCGGGGAACGCGAGGCCGCCGCCAATGCCTCGGCCGCGCGCAGCCGGGTGGAGACAGAGATCGCGCGCATCCGCGGCGAACTCGGCGAACAGGTGGCGGCCTTCACCGCCGCGAAGCAGATCGAGGACATCCTCGGCAGCCGGCTGGTGCCGCGCACCGGCGCCGCCCGGAACGCCGCCGCCGTCCGCTACGCCGAAGGCAAGGGCGGGCTCGATGGCGCCATCCTCGGCGACCGGCGCCTGCGCGAGGCACGCATCGAGTTGCTGCGGGCACAGATGGACGGCGCCATCGCCCTCGCGGCGATTGAACGCCTGATCGGAGGCGAGCTGTGACACGTTCCCATGCTCTGGCCAGGGTTTGTCTCCTGGCCATCGCCCTCGCGGCTGCGGCGCCGGTCGCGGCGCGGACGCCGGTCTATTTCCAGGATCCGGACGGCAAGGCCGAGTTCTCGCCGACGCCGAAGCAGACCCCGGACGGCCGCGCCTACGTGCCCGTCTATGACGATGACGCGGCCGAGCCGGCGCCGGCGCCGCCGCCGAAACCGGCCGCCGCCTCGCAGGGCCGCGGCAGGATCCTCTATTACCGCAATCCGATGGGCCTCGATGACACCTCGCCCGTGCCGAAGAAGGACGGCATGGGCATGGACTACGTGCCCGTCTACGAGAACGACGCCGCCGACAGCGCCGCGGGGCTCGTCTCCATCGCCCCTGGCCGCCTGCAACTGCTGGGCGTGCGCACCGCGCCGGTGGCAAGCCGTGCGGCGCCGGTGCGCAGCGTGCGCGCCGCCGGCACGCTCGCTTTCGACGAGCGCGGCCTGTCGGTGGTGGTGTCGCGCACCGAGGGCTGGGCCGAGACGCTCGCCGTCGCCTCCACCGGCGAGGCGGTGCGGAAAGGCCAGGTGCTGGCGGAGATCTATTCGCCCGAACTGGCCGCCACCGAACGCGAATACGCGGTGGCTGGTCGCGTCGGTGGCGGGCTCGGCGCGGCGGTGCTGGACCGGATGAAGGCCCTGGGCGCGCCCGAGGACGAGATCGCCCGGTTGCGGCGCGGCGGCCGTCCCGCCCGGACCATCCCCGTGCGCGCCCCGGCCGACGGCGTCGTCATCGAGAAGATGGTGACGGCCGGCATGAAGGTCGGACCGGACCAGCCGCTCTATCGCCTGGCCGACACCGCCGCGATGTGGATGCTGGCGCAGGTGCAGGAACGCGATCTCGGCATGGTCGCGCCCGGCGGCAAGGCACAGGCGACCCTGACCGCCTATCCCGGCCGCAGCTTCGCGGGCAGCGTCGAGCTGATCGCGCCGAGCCTCTCGGCGCAGACCCGCACCGCCGCCGTGCGCATCGCGCTGCCCAATCCCGGCGGCATGCTGCGGGCGGGCATGTACGCCGCCGTCGACATCGCCCCTGTGGCCGATTCCGTCCCGGCGGCGTCGCTGGTGGTGCCGGACTCCGCGGTGCTCGACGACGGCGTCCGGCAGGTCGTGCTGGTCGAACGCGGCGAGGGCAGGTTCGAGCCCAGGACCGTCCGCATCGGCACGCGCGGCGATGGCGAGGCGCAGGTGCTGGACGGGTTGGCTTCCGGTGAGCGCGTCGTGGTGGGCGCCAACTTCCTCATCGATTCCGAAAGCAACCTGCGTGCCGCGCTCAAGGGTTTCAGCGCCGGCGCCGCGGGTCATGCAGGAGGCGCGCAGCCATGATCGGTCGTGTCATCGCGCTCTCGGCGCGCAACCCGGTCCTGGTGATCCTCTCCACCCTGGCGCTGGTCGCCGCCGGGGTCTGGGCCATCCTGGCCACGCCGCTCGATGCCATCCCGGACCTCTCCGACACCCAGGTGATCGTCTACACCGAGTATCCCGGGCAGGCGCCGCAGGTGGTCGAGGACCAGGTCACCTATCCGCTGACCTCGGCGCTGCTGTCGGTGCCGCATTCCAAGGTGGTGCGCGGCACCTCGGCCTTCGGCGCCTCCTACGTCTATGTCGTGTTCGAGGACGGCACCGATCTCTACTGGGCGCGCTCGCGGGTGCTGGAATACCTGAACTTCGCGCAGAAGCGATTGCCGGCGGGGGTCACGCCCTCGCTCGGCCCGGATGCGACCGGGGTGGGCTGGGTCTACCAGTATGCCGTCGTTGGAGCCCAGCGCACCCTCGCCGAGTTGCGCAGCATCCAGGACTGGATCATCCGCTTCGCCCTGGCAAAAGGCGAGGGCGTGTCGGAGGTCGCCTCGGTCGGCGGCTTCCAGCGGCAATACCAGGTGATCGTCGACCCGCGCCGGCTGCAGGCGCTCGGCATTCCGCTGGCCCGCGTGGCCGAGGCGGTGCGGGCCAGCAACCGCGATGTCGGCGGCCGCTCGATCGAAATGACCGAGACCGAGTACATGGTCCGTGGCCGCGGCTATATCCGCGACAGCGGCGACATCGAGCGGGTCGTGTTGCGGACGGATGAATCTGGCACGCCGGTGCTGCTGCGCGACGTGGCACGGGTGGAGCTTGGCCCCGACGAGCGCCGCGGCATCGCCGAGCTGAACGGCACCGGCGAGGCGGTGGGCGGCATTGTGCTCAAGCGCGACGGCGCCGATGCGCTGGCGACCATCCGTTCCATCCGCCAGCGCCTGGCCGATCTCGCGCCCAGCCTGCCGGAAGGCGTTTCCATCCAGGCGGTCTATGACCGCTCGGAGCTGATCCTGCGCGCCATCGCCACGCTGCGCTGGACCCTGTTCGAAGAAAGTCTGATCGTCTCGGCGGTCTGCGTCGTCTTCCTGCTGCACGTACGCAGCGCGCTGGTCGCCATCCTGACCCTGCCGGTCGGGGTGCTGATCGCCTTCCTGGCCATGCACGCGATCGGCGTGGGGTCCAACATCATGAGCCTGGGCGGCATCGCCATCGCGCTCGGCGCCATGGTGGACGCCGCCATCGTCATGATCGAGAACGCGCACAAGCGGCTGGAGCGGCTGGCGCCGGGCGAGAAGCGCGGCCCCGCCTTGCTGCAGGCCGCCACCGAGGTCGGGCCGGCGCTGTTCTTCAGCCTGCTGGTGATCACGGTATCCTTCCTGCCGGTGTTCGCGCTGGAAGGGCAGGAGGGGCGGCTGTTCCATCCGCTCGCCTATACCAAGACCTTCGCCATGGCCGGCGGGGCGCTGCTGTCGGTGACGCTGGTGCCGGTGCTGATGCTGGCCTTCGTGCGCGGCCGCATCATCCCGGAGGCGCGCAACCCGATCAACCGCCTGCTGATCGCGCTCTATCGGCCGGTCATCCGTCTCGTGCTGCGCGCCCGCTGGCTGACCCTGGCGCTGGCGGTGGCGATCCTGGGGGCGGCCTGGTACCCGGCGTCACGGCTGGGCAGCGAGTTCATGCCCTCGCTCAACGAGGGCTCGCTGCTCTACATGCCGGTGACGCCGCCGGGCCTGTCGGTCACCAAGGCCGCGGAACTGCTGCAGACCCAGGACCGCATCATCCGCAGCTTCCCCGAAGTGGCGACTGTGTTCGGCAAGGCGGGCCGTGCCGACACCGCGACCGATCCCGCCCCCATCGAGATGTTCGAGACCATCATCACGCTGAAGCCCGAGCAGGAGTGGCGCCCCGGCATGACGGTGGATCGGCTGGTGGCGGAAATGAACGAGGCGCTGGCCTTCCCCGGTGTCAGCAATGCCTGGACCATGCCGATCCGGGCACGCACCGACATGCTGGCGACCGGTATTCGCACGCCTGTGGGTGTCAAGGTGTTCGGCCCCGACCTCGGGCAGCTCGCCGGCATCGCCGCGCAGGTCGAGCGGGTAGTGAAGACGGTTCCCGGCACCACCAGCGCCTTCGCCGAACGCCTGCTCGGCGGGCGCTACATCGAGATCACACCCGACCGCGACGCCATCGCCCGCTACGGCCTGAATGTCGGTGACGTGCAGGAGGTAGTCGCGGTGGCGCTCGGCGGCGAGCCGGTCACCACCACGGTCGAGGGCCGCGAACGCTACAGCGTGAACATCCGCCTGCCGCGCGCCACGCGCGAAAGCCCGCAGGCGATCACGGCGGATATCCTGGTGCCGACCCCCGACGGCGCCATGGTGCCGCTCGGGCAGCTCGCCCGCGTGGCGATCACGCAGGGGCCGCCCGGCATCCGCACCGAGAACGCCCAGCCGGTCGCCTACATTTATGTCGACATGCAGGGGCGCGACCTCGGCAGCTATGTCGACGAGGCGGCCCGCGCGGTGCGCGAGCGGATCACGCTGCCGCCCGGCTACCGGCTCGAATGGAGCGGCCAGTTCGAATACATGGAGCACGCCAAGGCGCGGCTGCGGCTGGTGATCCCGGTGACGCTCGCCGCGATCTTCCTGCTGCTCTACCTGAATTTCGGCCGCCTCGCCGAGACGCTCATCGTCATGCTGTCGGTGCCCTTCGCGCTGGTCGGCGGGATCTGGCTGATGTGGTGGCTGGGCTACCATCTCAGTGTCGCCGTCGCGGTCGGCTTCATCGCGCTCGCCGGCGTGGCCGCCGAGACCGGCGTGGTCATGCTGATCTATCTCGACCACGCCTATCGGGACCTCGCGGAACGGCGTCGGCAGGAAGGCCGGGCGATGACCCGTGCCGACGTGCTGGCCGCGATCATGGAAGGCGCGGTCGAGCGGGTGCGGCCGAAGATGATGACGGTGACCGCCATCATGGCCGGGCTGCTGCCGATCTTCTGGAGCACCGGCACCGGCTCGGAAGTGATGCGCCGGATCGCGGTGCCGATGGTGGGCGGGATGGTGTCGTCCACCGTGCTGACGCTGGTGGTGATTCCGGTGCTCTACGCGCTGCTGAAAGGGGGCGTCAGGGAAGGCCAGGGCTCCGCCCTGGACCTGCCAAGGGCCACAAGGCCCTTGGATCCCAGGAGCGCTGCGCGGCACAGAGAATAAGGGGTTCCAAGGGCCAAGGCCCTTGGTGGAGGTGCAGGAGGCGAAGCCTCCTGCCGGGGCCGGGGCAGCGCCCCGGGCTTACTTCCCCACCAGCCGCAATCCGCGCCGCCGGATTCGCGGCCCCTCCGCCTGCGGCAAATCAAGCGGCAGCAGCGGCGCGCGCTCCCGTGCCCCCGCGCCCAGGGTGCCGGTATCCTCCTCGTCTTCCTCCTCCGGCTCGGCCAGTTCGGTCTGTCCCAGGTAGTTCGCGGCGAGGTTCCGGAACACGTAGTCGAGCAGCGAGGTGGCGCGGCTCACCGCCGGGTCGCCCTCGACGGGTCCGGCCGGGCCGAAGCGTGTGAAGGTGAACGCTTCGACGAAGGCTTCCAGGGGCACGCCGTGTTGCAGGCCGAGGCTGACGGCGATGGCGAAATTGTCCATCAGGCTGCGGAAGGCGGGGCCTTCCTTGTGCAGGCCGATAAACACCTCGCCGAGCCGGCCGTCGGCGTATTCGCCAGTGCGCAGGAACAGCTTGTGGCCCCCGATGCTGGCCTTTTGCGTGTAGCCGCTGCGCCGGGCCGGCAGGTCCCGGCGCAGCGCCGGGGCCGGGGCGAGTGCCGGCCGGTTCTGCGGCCGGCGCGGCATGGTGTGCAGGAACGGGGCGATCGCGTCATGCATGGCGGCATGCGCCTCGGCCGTGGCGACGGCGAACAGGGGCAGGCCGGCCAGCAGCGTGGCCAGTGCCGCTTCCCCGCTCAGGCCGCGCGCGGCGAGGGTGGCGCGGGCGGTGCGGGTCAGTCGTCCGGCATCGTCGATCGGGGCGAAGGCGGGGGCGATGCCGCCGGTCTCGACCCCGAGCAACGCCTCGGCGGCGCCGGGGGAGGACACCACGGCCAGCACGTGCGATCGCGGGGCTGGTGCCGCGGCGGCGGCATCGAGGGCGGCGCGGGCGGCCTCGGCCAGGCCGGGGATCGCGGGCGCCTCGGGCACGGTGGTGCCGATCCGGGTTCCCGATCCGGGCAGGCCGAGCCCGCCGGGCAGGGCGGCGGCGGTGGCCTCGACCTGGCCGCGCAGCAGCGCGGCCAGCGCGGCGCCGACGGCACGGCCGGCGGCGCTGTCGTATTCTACATGCAGGGCGGCCAGCAGCCCGGCGAGGTCGGCCAGGGCCACCGCGGGGTGCTGCGTCGGCGGCGGCGTCCACAGCGCGAGTGCCAGCACGGTGGTACCCACTGCCGTGATGAAGCCGGGCAGGTCGAAGCCGGAATCCGGCAGGTGGAAGGCGGCGAGGTTCAGCACGAAGCCCGGTGTTTCCGATGCCTGTTCCGGGCGTGGGGCGCCGTGCCACAGCGCCGCGGTGGGGGCGGCGCGGCGGGCGAGCAGCAGGCCATGCAACCGGGGGCCGAGGGTCTCGTCCAACCCGGCGCGGCGCGCGGCGGCGGCGAGCGGCTCGATCCAGGCTTCCGCCGCCGTGGCCAGGGCAAGCGGGCCCTGGCCCGGAACCAACGCGGCCAGCGCGGCCGCGGCGCGGTCGTCCCAGGCGGCCGGGAGGGTGACGGCGCGCCGGTCGGAATCGGGGTCCGGCGCGGCGGGAGTGGTGCGCATCCGCACGCCCCGCCAGGGCTTGCTGATCTTCATGGCGTGATGCTAGGGCCGCCGGGCGCGACTCCGAAAGCGCATCTGGATGGCAGTTCCGGGGATAACCACAAAATCTTGTGGGAAAGCCTGTGGATATCGAGTCGCGCCGCCCTGGCATGGACCGCTGCGCCGTGGCGGCCTATATGCGTGAGCATGACCATCGGCACCCGCATATTCACCTTGCTGAAGGGCCGCCAAGTCGGCACGGACGCATCCGGCAACGTCTATTACGAGGAGCGTCGGGTCCGCACCGGCAGGCGCACGCGGCGCTGGGTGCTGTATCGCGGCGGCCCCGTCGATGCCTCGCGGGTGCCGCCGGAATGGCATGCCTGGCTGCACTACACCACGGACGCGCCGTTGCCGGTGCAGAACCGGCGCCCCTGGCAGAAGCCGCATCTGGCCAACCTGACCGGCACCGCCGGCAGCTACCGTCCCGCCGGGCACGACTACATGGGCGGCCAGCGCGCCCGTGCCACGGGCGACTACGAAGCCTGGACCCCGGGCACCTGAGGCGGGCGACGAACGTGGCGCAACGCAGCCTGACCGAGACGCTGGCCGGTGCCGTCGTGCTCGTGGTGGCCCTGGGATTCCTCGGCTACGCCGTCGCCAACACCGGTCGCACGCCGGTGGCCGGCTATACCCTGCAGGCCCGGTTCGACCGCATCGACGGGTTGAACATCGGCTCCGACGTGCGAGTGGCGGGGGTGAAGGTGGGCAGCGTGACCGCCGCCCGCATCGACCCGCAGACCTACCAGGCGATGGTGTCCTTCACCGTGCAGGACGGGGTGAAGCTGCCCACCGATTCCAGCGCGGAGGTCACCAGCGACGGCCTGCTCGGCGGGAAATACCTCTCGCTGGTGCCGGGCGGGGAGGAGAAGATGCTTCCTCCGGGCGGCGCGGTGCAGATTACCCAGTCCTCGGTGAGCCTGGAGCAATTGCTCGGCAAGTTCATCTTCAGCGTCAGCAACCTGTCCAGCCAGGGCGGACAGGGCAAGGGCGGGGGACCGGGGGGCGAGAAGTGATCGCGCCACCGCAGGTCTGGCCCCAGCCCGACGGCGCGCCGGTCTCCTGCCGCGAGAAGCTGCGGACGCTGACCGAGAACCATGCCGAACTCGCTCAGGTCATGCAGGATGCGTTCGAGGACGCGGTGCTGATGGGCGTCGACGAGCAGGCGATGCGCCGCATCCTGGCCGACATGGTCGGGGCGTTGCGCAGCCCGCGCCAGGCCGGGGGCAAGGCATGAAGCCCATGCCCCTGGCGGTGCTGGCGATGGTGGTGCTGCTTGCGCCCGCGGCCCGGGCGCAAGCCCCCCAGCCAGGCTCGGGTGCCTTCCCGTTCTCGCAGCCCCGATTCGGCCCGGCGCCGTCCCCGGCGCCCCAGGCCCCTGGCTATCAGGCTCCTGCCTATCAAGCCCCGGCCTATCAGGCTCCGGTGCAGGCCCCGCCGCCTCCGGTCGCTCCGGTCGATGTCTGGCAGCCCCGGACTGGTGTCGAGCTGATCATGCTGGACAAGGTCAGCGCCCGCGCGACGCCGCTCGCCGGCCGGATCAACGAGCCGCTGCAATACGGATCGTTGACCATCCTCGTCCGCAGTTGCGTCGTGCGACCGTCGGATGCGCCGCCGGATGCGGCAGCCTTTCTCGAAATTACCGATTCACGCCCGGGGCCAGCTCCATTCCGGGCCTGGATGATATTATCGGATCCATCGGTTTCCATTTTCGAGCATCCTGTCTACGACGTCAGACTGGTTGGTTGTCGGCTCTGACGCCATGCCGTCCCAATTCCGCAAGGTTCCGTGATTTGACGGAACCGCGGACTATGCTGGAGGCATAATTAAAAATGAACGTTTCTGTCAGGCTGCCTGAACGCGCAGCATTATTACTGGATATGGACGGTACTTTGCTCGACATCGCGCCGACGCCCGCGGATGTCGTGGTGCCTGTCGAATTGCCCCTTGCATTGGTACGGTTGCGGGCACGGCTGGATGATGCCCTGGCGGTGGTGAGCGGGCGGCCGGTGGAGCAGGTCTACGACCTGCTCGGGGATGCGCCCTATGCCATCGCGGGCGAGCACGGGGCGGCGATCCGCCACGCCCCCGGCGAGGCGCTGGAACGCAAGTCGTTGCCGGCGCTGCCGGCGCCCTGGATCGCCCAGGCCGAACGGGTTGCCTCCGGCTACCAGGGCGTGTTGCTGGAACGCAAGGCGCACGGCCTGGTGCTACATTTCCGCCTGGAGCCGCAGGCCGGCTCGGCGCTGCGCCAGGCGCTGCTGTCGATCGTCGGCGACGCCAACCCGGATTTCGTGGTGATGGCGGCGCACATGGCCTGGGAGGTGAAGCCGCGTGCCGCCGACAAGGGCCGCGCCGTCGCCGCGCTGATGGCCCGTGCCCCCTTCGCCGGCCGCGTGCCGGTCTATATCGGCGATGACGTGACCGACGAGGATGGCATGCGTGTCGCCCGCGAGCAGGGCGGCATTGGCCTGCGCGTGCAGGAGGCGTTCGGCGATGCGGCCGACGTGCGGGCCTGGCTGGCCGCACTGGCGGCCCACTCGTGAGCCGGCTGGTCCTGGTCTCCAATCGCGTGCCGCCGCCCCGTGAGCGGTCGGGGGCGGCGGGGGGGCTTGCAGTGGCATTGCGCGAGGCGGTCTCCAGCCATGAAACCCTATGGTTCGGCTGGTCGGGCACGGCCGGGGCGCAGGCGGCGACGCAGCCGCGCATCCATCGCAGCGGCCGCATCACCTACGCCACCCTCGATCTCGCGCAGGGCGATTACGAGGGATATTATCGCGGTTTCTCCAACGGCATGCTGTGGCCGTTGCTGCACTACCAGGTGGCTCTGGCGGAGTTCCGGCGCGAGGACCTGGGCGCCTATCAGCGCGTCAACCACGCTTTCGCCGCCGCGTTGGTGCCGCTGCTGCGGCCGAACGACTTGATCTGGGTGCACGATTATCACCTGATCCCGATGGGGGCGGCGTTGCGCGAGGCCGGGGTGCAGGCCCGCATCGGCTTCTTCCTGCACGTGCCGTTCCCGCCGGCCGCGGTGTGGGCGGCGTTGCCGCAGGGCGACGAGATGGCGCGCGAGCTCGCCTGCTACGACGTGCTCGGGACCCAGACCGAGGAAGACGCCCGGCACATGAACGAGGTGCTGCAGGCGCAGGGGCTGCCGCCGAAGGCACGGTCCTTTCCCATCGGCATCGACCCCGAGAGCTTCGCCGCGGCGGCCCGCCAGGCCGAGGGCGGCACGGAGGTGCGGCGCCTGATCCAGTCGCTGGGCGGCCGCGCACTGATCCTGGGGGTCGACCGCCTGGACTACTCCAAGGGGCTGCCGCAGCGGTTCCGTGGCTTCGCGCGGCTGCTGCGCCGCTTTCCCGAGCATCGCAACCGGGTGACCTTCCTGCAGGTGGCGCCGGTCTCGCGCGGCGACGTGGCGCAGTATCGCAGCCTCCGGCGCGAGCTGGACGAACTGACCGGGCGGATCAACGGTGAGCACGCCGAGTTCGACTGGACGCCGTTGCGCTACCTGACCCAGGCGGTGCGGCGGGACGTGCTGGCCGGCTTCTACCGGATGGCCTCAGTCGGGCTGGTGACGCCGCTGCGCGACGGGATGAACCTGGTGGCCAAGGAATACGTGGCCGCGCAGAACCCGGAAGCGCCCGGGATGCTGGTGCTCTCGCGCTTCGCCGGCGCTGCCGAGGCGATGGAAGGGGCGCTGGTGATCAACCCGCACGATCCCGACGAGACGGCGGAAGCCTTGCACGCGGCGCTGTCCGCGCCGCCGGAGGAACGGCGGACGCGCTGGCGGCAGATGTGGACGGCGGTGAACCGCCACACCTCGGCGGACTGGGCGCGTGGCTTCATGGCCGAGCTGGAAGGGACCACCGCGCGCGCGGCGTGAGGGCGCGAGGCTCGGGAAGCCTTCTTTCAGGGGAATTCCCCGGCCGGGAAGAAACGCGCTGGCCGGCGGCGTTTCTTCCCGGCTAGTCTGCCGGCCTCATCCGGGGCCGGCCGCCGAGTCACGCGGTCCCGGATCTGACATGCAAGCAGAGGTGGAATTGCCGCATGCCAGCCCAATCCGCTTCCCACCGTTCCCAGCTCCTTGCCGCCATCTTCGACGTCGACGGTGTCCTGGTGGCCTCGCCGCATGAGCGCGCCTGGCGCGAGGCGCTGACGGGCCTGACCGATCCCGCCGCCTTCACCACGGAGTTCTACCAGGCCCATGTCGCCGGCAAGCCGCGACTCGACGGGGCACGGGCGGCGCTGGAGCGGCTTGGCGTCCCCGACGCCGCCCGCGCGGCCGAGGACTATGCCGCGCGCAAGCAGCGCCGCATCGAGGAGTTGATCGAGGCGCGCAGCTTCGACGCCTTTCCCGATGCGCTGCGCTTCCTGGCCGCGATCCGGGCGCGGGGGGTGCGCGTCGCGGTGGCGTCCTCGTCGAAGAACGCGACCCGGATGATGCGGCTGATCCCCTTCGAGCCGGGGCCGACCCTGGTGGATGCCTTCGACGCCAATGTGTGCGACCGGGAGCTCCGCCACGGCAAGCCCGATCCGGAGATCTTCCTGATGGCGGCCGCGGCGCTCGGCATCGCGCCGGAGCGGTGCGTCGTGGTCGAGGATGCGCCCGCCGGCATTGCCGCCGCGCGGGCGGGTAGCATGGCGGGGCTCGGCGTGGCCCGGCTCGACGATGCGGCGCTGCTGCAGGCGGCGGGGGCCGATCTGGTGGTGACCAGCCTGGACGAAGTCGCGGTGGATGCGCTGGCGGAGGGTGTCCTCCGCAGCCGGCCGAAGTAAGGGAGTGCGACGATGGAGCGCGTGCTGGAACCGACTGCCGACCCGCTCTGGATCCTGGAGGAGCAGGGCCACAACCCCTTGCGCGAGAGCGGCATCGAATCGCGTTTCACCATCGCCAACGGCTTCCTGGGGGTGCGCGGCGCGCGGGCGGTCAGTCGCGGCCCGACCTGGGTGTCCTGGCTGCACACGCTGACCTGGTCGTCCTGGCCGCGCACCTATGTCGCCGGCCTGTTCGACACGCCCGACACCGACCCGCCGGTGCCTGCGCTGGTGCCGGCGGCCGACTGGCTGCGCGTGCGCATCCTGGTCAACGGCGCGCCGCTGCTGCTGCGCGAGGGCCATCTGCTCGCGCACGAGCGCAAGCTGGACATGAATCGTGGCGTGATGCTGACCGAATGGCACCAGCGCAACAGCCGGGGCGTGGACGTGTGGGTGCGCACCCTACGCCTGGTGTCGCTGGCGGACCGCGCCGTCGGGCTGCAGTTGCTGCGCCTCGAACTCGACCGGGACAACCTGGACGTGCGGCTAGAGGCTTCGTTCGAAGGGGCGGGGCTCGGGCTCGATCCGGTGCTGGTGGAGCCGGACCTGGGTATCTGGCGTACCTGGCAGTCGGGCAAGACGCTGGCGATGACCGGGGCCGCGTCGCTGCATCTGGACGGGCGGGAGGTGATGCCGTCGCTGCGCGACCATCTGCGCTGGTCGTGGAACTGGCAATCGGTGGCCGGGCAGGTGGTGGCGCTGGACCGGTTGGCCGCCGTGTCGCGGGGCGACAGCCCGGATGGCGGGGCCGGCCGGATGGCGCGGGAAGCGCTGGAGCGGAACCGCGCGATCGGCTGGCGCGGCGTGGTGGCGGCGCACGAGGCGGCCTGGGCGACGCGCTGGGAGTGCAGCGACATCATGGTGGAGGGCGATGACGCGGCGCTCCGCGCGCTGCGCTTCGCCATCTACCACCTGAATGGCTCGGCCAATCCCGCGGACGAGCGCGTCTCCATCGGCGCGCGGGCGCTGACCGGGGATTCCTATCTCGGCCATGTCTTCTGGGACACCGAGATCTATCTGGTGCCGTTCTACATCGTGACCTGGCCCGAGGCGGCGCGGGCGCTGCTGATGTACCGCTATCACACGCTTGGCGGCGCGCGGGCGAAGGCGGTCCGGATGGGCTGGCGTGGCGCGCTCTACGCATGGGAATCGGCCGATACCGGCGAGGAAACCACGCCCGAGGAGATCATCGGCCCGGATGGCCAGATCATCCGCGTCCTCTGTGGCCGCGAGGAACAGCACATCAGCGCCGATGTTGCCTACGCGGTGATGCAGTACTGGCGGGCGAGCGGCGATGACGGGTTCCTGCTGGAAGCCGGCGCGGAAATCGTGCTGGAAACGGCCCGGTTCTGGGCCAGCCGCGGGGTGAAGGAGGCGGACGGGCGGCGCCATATCCGCGGCGTCATCGGCCCCGACGAGTTCCACGAGACCATCGACGACAACGCCTACACGAACATCATGGCGCAGTGGAACATCCGCACCGCGCTCGACCTCGCGGCGCTGCTGCGCGAGCGCTGGCCGGCGCGCTGGGCGGAGCTGGCCGGCCGGCTCGGCCTCGATGACGCGGAGTTCGCCTCCTGGCGCGAGGCGGCGGACACGCTGGTGACCGGGCAGCTTCCCGGCGTCGACCTGATCGAGCAGTTCGCCGGCTTCTTCCAGTTGGAGGAAGTCGATCTCGCCCAGTATGCCGGCCGCACCGCGGCGATGGACGTGCTGCTCGGGCGGGAGCGGACGAAGCGTTCGCAGGTGATCAAGCAGGCCGACGTGGTGGCGTTGCTGGCCCTGCTGCCCGACGCCTTCGACGCGCGCACCAAGCTCGCCAATTTCCGCTACTACGAGCCGCGCTGCGGCCATGACAGCTCGCTCAGCCGGTCCATGCACGCGGTGGTGGCGGCACGGATGGGCGATGTGGACATGGCGCTGCGCTACTTCCGGGCGACCGCGGCGATCGACCTGGAGGACAAGGCGGCGGGCAGCGCCGGCGGCGTGCACATCGCCGCGCTGGGTGGGCTGTGGCAGACGGCGATCTTCGGCTTTGCCGGGCTGTCGCTGCGCGGCGAGGCGCCGGCCTTCGATCCGCACCTGCCGCGGGACTGGCAGGGCCTGGGCTTCGGCGTGCACTGGCGCGGGCGGCGGATCCGGGTGCGGATCGAGCCGGACGCCCTGACCGCGACGCTGGAGGCAG
Source organism: Rhodovastum atsumiense (assembly GCF_937425535.1). Lineage (NCBI taxonomy): Bacteria > Pseudomonadati > Pseudomonadota > Alphaproteobacteria > Acetobacterales > Acetobacteraceae > Rhodovastum > Rhodovastum atsumiense. The sequence continues at coordinate 6,062,870 of NZ_OW485601.1, read as the reverse complement.
GCGAGCAGGTGCCGATCCTGGTCCGCGGGGTCGCCCACGAGATCCCGCCGGGGGAGACGGTGCGGATCGCGTTGGGCTGACCCGGCGTCAGAGCTGCGGCGCGGCGATGATGTCCTCGGGGATGCGGCGCGGGATCCAGGTGCCGTCGGTGAGGTCGCCGGTCAGTTCGCCCTCCTGCATGACCACCTTGCCGCGCAGGATGGTCAGGCAGGGCCAGGCCTGCGCTTCCCAGCCATGCCAGGCGGTGTGGTCGGCCTCGTGCAGGTCCTCGCTGCGGATGGCGCGCCGGCGCGTCGGGTCGAGCACGCAGATATCCGCGTCCGCGCCTTCGGCGATCGCGCCCTTGCGGGGATAGAGCCCCATCACCCGCGCGGCATTGGTGGAAACCAGGTCGACGAAGCGCCGCAGCGTGTAGCCGCGCCGCCCGACCATCTCGGTGTACATCAGTGCCAGCCGGGGCTCGACGCCGACATGGCCGCCGGCGAGGTCATCGATGCGCGTGCCCTGCATCTTCTCGGCCAGGGTGCAGCAGATCTCGTCGGTGGCGATGCAGGTGATGCTGCCGTCCAGCGTGCCGGCCCACAGCGCCGCCTGGTCCTTCTCGGACTTCAGCGAGGGAAAGGTGTGCAGCAACTGGCCGTTGCGCTTGCGGTAATCCTCGCTGGTGAACAGCAGGTAGTGCGGCAGGCTCTCGCCATAGATCGCCAGGCCCTTGGAGCGTGCCTCGCGGATCGCCGCGACCCCGGTGGCGGCGCTGACGTTCACCAGGTACAGCGCCGTCCCCGGCACGCATTCGGCCAGCCGGATCAGCCGCCGGAACGCCAGGTCCTCGGAGAGGCCGTTATGCACCTCGGCCATGTTCTCGAAGCCGACGCGGCCTTCCTGCAGCAGCTTTTCATACATGTGCATGACGATGTCGTCGTCCTCGGCATGCACGACCATCAGGCCCTTGTTGGCGGCGACCACCTGGAACAGCTCCCAGATGCTGCCGAGGTCGACCTTGCGCCCGCGCCGGCTAGGCGTGATGTCGGTGGTGAAGACCTTCACCGAGGCATGGCCGGCCCGCAGCGCCTCGCCGAGCTGTTCGAGCAGGGGGGGCGAGGCGCTGCCTTCCACCAGCAGGTGAAAGGCGTAGTCGGTGTGGCAGGCGCCATCCCAGCGTTCCTGTCGGCGGCCGATGGCGTCGCTGACGGCGCTGCCTTCGGTCAGGCGGACGCAATCGATCAGCGTGGTGGTGCCGCCGTACACCGCTGCCCGGCTGACCACGCTCGCGGGCTGGCTGCGCCGCAGCGGGCCATCCGCCATCGGCATCGGCCAGTCGCAATTGACGTGCGGGTCGATGCCGCCGGGCATGACGATGCGGCCGGTCAGGTCGATCAGGCGGGCGGAGGACGTGCCGTCGAGGCTGCCGAATGGGGCGACACACAGGATGCGTCCGGCGGCGATGGCAATGTCACAGGCATCCACGCCATCCGGCGTGACCACGCTATCGCTGCGCAAAATCAGCTCGACCATGCGCGTCTCTCCGTTTCACCCGCATCCATCCTGGGGCGCGCGCGGGGCCATGCACAACCCCGCGCATCCTTCCGCCGGCGCCCGGAGGCGGGAAGACAAGGCAAGGCAACGTCACGAAGACGTCATCTGCATACGATGAGAAGAATATCCTGCCGTCGGCATATCCCGGCCGCGGGATCGCCGCCCCGCGAGCCTTCGCGCCGGCACATGGCCGGGCCTCCAGCATAAGATGGGGTCACACTTGCTTGCTGCGTTGCAACATCCGATCTTTCACCGATGGACACGCATACGACCGACGTCATCGTCATCGGGGCCGGCATCGCCGGCGCCACTGCCGCCGCGCAGATCGCCGCTGATCGCAAGGTGGCCCTGATCGAGGCGGAGGAGCAGGCCGGGTATCACACCACCGGCCGTTCCGCTGCCATGTGGATCCTGAACTACGGCCCCGCCGATGTCCGCGTGTTGACCGGCCTGTCGCGTCCGTTTTTCGAAACCCCGCCGCAGGGCTTCACCGACGTGCCGCTGATGTCGCCGCGGCCGTTCTGCTTCCTCGCCCCGCCTGACCAGCTTGACCATCTGCACCGACTGATGGCGGAGGGGATCGGCCTGCGCGAGGCCCCGATCGCCGAGCTGCGCGCGCGCATCCCGGCGCTGCGCCCGGACTATGCCGTGGCCGCCGCGGTCGAGGACGATGCCTTCGACATGGACGTGGCCGCCCTGCACCAGGGGTTCCTGCGGCTGCTGCGCCGGCGCGACGGGGTGCTGGCGCTGCGCAGCCGCTCCGGCCGGATCGAGCGCCGCGGCGGGCTGTGGGAGGTGGAGGTCACCGGCGGGGCGGTTTTCCGTGCTCCCGTGGTGGTGAACGCTGCCGGCGCCTGGGGCGACGAGGTGGCGGCGCAGGCCGGGGTGGCACCGCTCGGGCTGCAGCCGAAGCGGCGCACCGGCATCATCATCGACCCCGCCCCCTGGGATGTCTCCACCTGGCCGCTGTTCAACGACGTGGACCACACCTGGTACTGCCGGCCGGAGGCGCGCACCCGGTTGATGGTCACCCCTTGCGACGAAACCGACATGCCCCCGCATGACGTGCAGCCGGACGAGCTGGACATCGCCATCGGCATCGACCGCATGCAGCAGGCGCTCGCCATCGAGGTGCGCCGGGTGGAGCGCGCCTGGTCGGGGCTGCGCACCTTCACCCCCGACCGCAGCTTCGCCGTCGGCTGGGACGGCACGGCCGAAGGCTTCTTCTGGAGCGTCGGGCAGGGGGGGTATGGCATCCAGACCTCGCCCGCTGCCGGGCGGCTGGTTGCCGATCTTGTGTGCAACCGCGACCCGGGAGAAGCAGGTCGCATCCTATCCAGGGTAGACCCGCGCCGCTTTGCCCGGATAAAGGGCTGACTGTTTCGTTCCCTCAGGCAGATCCGAGGACCATGTCGATCCACGTTGCGCTGACCCACCGCACGTCGTACCGCTATGACCGCGCGGTTTCCCTGGGGCCACAGACCATCCGGCTGCGCCCGGCGCCGCATGCGCGCACCCCGGTGCTGTCCTATGACCTGCGAATCGAGCCGAAGCCGCACTTCCTGAACTGGCAGCAGGACCCGCAGGGCAATTTCCTCGCCCGCGTGGTCTTCCCCGACAAGGTGACGCGCTTCGAGGTCGCGGTGGATCTGGTCGCCGACATGGCGACCATCAACCCCTTCGACTTCTTCCTCGAGCCCGAGGCCGAGACCTGGCCCTTCACCTACGACGCCGTGCTCGACCACGAGCTGGCCCCGTTCCGCAAGCTGGACGCGTCGGGGCCGCTGCTTGCCGCTCTGCTCGCCGAGGTGCCGCGTGAGCCGCAGCGCACGGTGGACAAGCTGGTGGCGCTGAACCACGACCTGCAGCGACGCATCTCCTACATCGTGCGCATGGAGCCCGGCGTCTGGACGCCGGAGGAGACGCTCGCCGCCGGCCGCGGCAGTTGCCGTGATTCCGCCTGGCTGCTGGTGCAGGTCCTGCGCCACCTGGGCTTCGCCGCCCGCTTCGTCTCCGGCTACCTGATCCAGCTGGTCGCCGACGTGAAGCCGCTGGACGGGCCGGAAGGCCCGACCGCCGACTTCACCGACCTGCACGCCTGGACCGAGGTCTACCTGCCCGGCGCCGGCTGGATCGGGCTCGATCCGACCTCCGGCCTGATGGCGGGCGAGGGCCATATTCCGCTGGCTGCCAGCCCCGATCCGCAATCGGCGGCGCCGATCACCGGGGCGGTGGAGAAGTGCGAGGTCGCCTTCGACTTCGACATGCACCTCACCCGCGTCCACGAGACGCCGCGGGTGACCAGGCCCTATGCCGAGCGGCAATGGCAGGACATCCTGGCCATGGGCGCGCGGGTCGACCGGGCGCTGGCGGCGGGCGATGTGCGCCTGACCTTCGGCGGCGAGCCCACTTTCGTCGCCGCTTCCGATCCCGACGCGCCGGAATGGAACACCGAGGCCCTGGGGCCGACCAAGCGCGGCTATGCCGGGCGGCTGCTGCGCCGGCTGGTGAAGCTGTGGTCGCCCGGCGCGGCGCTGCAATACGCCCAGGGCAAGCATTATCCCGGCGAGCAATTGCCGCGCTGGGCGTTGTTTTCGCACTGGCGCGCTGATGGCGAGCCGGTCTGGACCGATCCCGGCCTGCTCGCCGACCCCGATCGCGACCGTGACACCGCCACCGCCGAGGACGCCGCCCGCTTCACCGGCCTGCTCGCCGAGCGGCTGCAGGTCGATCCGGCCATGGTGATCCCGGCACATGAGGACGTGCATTTCTTCCTCTGGCGCGAGCACCGGCTGCCGGCCAACGTGATCGCCGAGGACAGCCGGCTGCGTGACCCGCTGGAACGCGACCGCATGGCGCGGGTGTTCGGCCAGGGGCTTGCCTCCCCGGTGGGCAGCGTGCTGCCGCTGCGCCGCATCGGTACCGATGGCGGGCGCCGCTGGCAGTCCGGGCGCTGGTTTTTCCGCGGTGACACCCTGTTCCTGGTGCCCGGCGACAGTCCGGTGGGTTTCCGCCTGCCGCTGGAAAGCCTGCCCTGGGTCGATCCGGCGCGGATCGAAATTCCCTTCGAGACCGATCCCTTTGCGCCGCGCGCCCCCCTGCCGGGCCGGCAGGACCTTGCCCTGCGGCTGCGCGGGCAGGCGGCGTTGTCAGGCAATCCCTTCGCCCCGGTGCCGCAGGACCGGCCGGTGGTCGGGCAGGAGGATCCCGACCTCGTGCGCACGGCGCTGTCGGTGGAATCGCGTGGCGGGCTGCTGCACGTGTTCATGCCGCCGCTCTATGACGTGACCGACTGGCTGGAGCTTGCCGCCGCCGTCGAGGCAACCGCCGCCGAGACCGGGCGGCAGGTGGTGCTGGAAGGCTATGTCCCGCCCTCCGACCCGCGGCTGCTGCATTTCTCCGTCACCCCCGATCCCGGCGTCATCGAGGTGAACATCCACCCGGCGGCAAGCTGGCCGGAGCATGTCGAGCGCACCACGCAGCTCTACGAGGAAGCGCGGCAGGTCGGACTGGCCAGCGAGAAGTTCATGCTGGACGGCCGCCATGTCGGCACCGGTGGTGGCAACCACGTGGTGATGGGCGGCAACACGCCGGAGGACAGCCCGTTCCTGCGCCGGCCGGACCTGCTGAAAAGCCTGCTGGGCTTCTGGCACAACCATCCCAGCCTGTCCTTCCTGTTCAGCGGCCTGTTCATCGGCCCGACCAGCCAGCATCCGCGCATCGACGAGGCCCGCCAGGACGCGCTGAACGAGCTGGAGATCGCCTTCGCCCAGATCTCGCCCTTCCGACAGACCCCGCCCTGGCTGACCGACCGCCTGTTCCGCAACATCCTCACCGACATGACCGGCAACACCCACCGCACCGAGTTCTGCATCGACAAGATGTACGACCCGGCTGGCCCGGGCGGGCGTCGCGGCCTGGTGGAATTCCGCGCCTTCGAAATGCCGCCACACGCGCGCATGTCGGCGGCGCAGATGCTGCTGATGCGTGCCGCCCTCGCGGCGTTCTGGCAGTCCCCCTATGACCGGCAATTGGTGCGCTGGGGCACGCGGCTGCATGACGAGTTCATGCTGCCGCATTTTGTCGAGCAGGATTTCCGTGGCGCGCTCGACGAACTCGCGGGCCTCGGCTTCGCGCTCGATCCGGCCTGGTTCGCGCCCCATCTTGAATTCCGCTTCCCCCGGATCGGCGACGTCTCGGTGCGCGAGGTCGAACTGGAGATCCGCCACGCCCTGGAACCCTGGCACGTCCTGGGCGAGGAAGGGGCGATCGGCGGCACCGTCCGTTACGTTGATTCCTCCACCGAGCGGCTGCAGGCACGAGTCAGCGGCTGGGCGTCGGAACGCTACGTGCTGGCCTGCAACGGCCGCGCCGTGCCGCTGGCGCACACCGGAGTGGCCGGCGAGTTCGTCGGCGGCGTGCGCTTCAAGGCGTGGCAGCCGCCCTCCGCCCTGCATCCGGTGATCCCCGCCCAGACGCCGCTGGTCTTCGATGTCTGGGACCGCTGGAGCGGCCGCAGCCTGGGCGGGCTGACCCACCACGTGGCCCATCCGGGCGGACGCAATTACGAAACTTTCCCCGTCAATGCTAACGAAGCGGAAGCCCGGCGGCGTGCACGCTTCTTCCCGTTCGGCCATACGCCGGGGTCCATGCCCGAGCCTTTGACCGCGACAGGGCCCGAGCATCCGCGTACCCTGGACCTGCGTCGCTTCGCAGTATAACGGTTGCCTCCCTCAACAATATTCTCAGGAAGCCTGGATCCTTCTCGATGTCGTACCTGAAGATCGCCCTGACTGTTTCGACCTTGTTTGGCCTGGCCGGCGTCGTGGCCGGGCTGTTTCTGCCGCAGCAACTCGCCGCCGTGAACGATGCCTGGCTGGCGACGATGGTGCTTGCCACTGCTTACGCCTGGGTGCAGGCGAAGTGGCTGGACCCGGACGCGGAGACGGCGCTGGAAGCAGCCAAGCTGCTGAGCGCGATCACCGTCATCCTGTTCGTGGTGCCGCGGCTGCCGCATTCGGCTGTCGGCAACTTCATCGGCCACCTGGAGCCGGCGGCGATGACACTGGCGCTGAACCTCATCGCCCTGGCCGGGGCTGGCGTGCTGACCGCCCGCGCCGTGCTCGCGGAACCGGACGCGGCCTGAGGCGTCCGCTCGGCGGGGTTTCACCCCGCACCCGACCAGGAGGCTCCGCCTCCTGGACCTCCGCCAAGGGCTTCGCCCTTGGATCCCATTCCTTGCCGCGCAGCGTGATTGGGGTGCAGGGGCCTTGTGGCCCCTGCCGGGTCAAGGGCAGAGCCCTTGCCTTAATCTTTCTTTGCAACAGGGCAGCGCCGCTGCCGTGACTTCCTGGACTCCCAGCCCGCCAGGAGTTAAAGTTTCCAACGAAACTTAAAGCCCGCAGGAGGCCGATCCATGGTGTCCTTCAAAGATACCGTGCCGTCCGTTGATGCGACGCTGCAAAAGGTTTCGGCGCCGCTCTACTGGTTCTTCGGATCAGGGGTGCTGGCGCTGCTCACGCTGGTATTCCTGCTCCTTTCCCCCGTGACCGCGGCCTTCCTGCTCGCGCTGTGGCTGGCCCTGGCCGGGCTTGGCGCGGCGTTGTTCTGGGATCGCGCGGCGGGGCATCCCGACGCGGCCGGGGCGCATCGCACCGCCGCGCTGCTGACCGGCATCACCGCGGTGCTGGCCGCGACCGCCGGCCGCGCCCTGCCGGCCGTGATCGCCGTCATCATAGCCGGATTGCTGACCGCGCGGGGATTGCTGCGCGACTGAAGAACGCGTTAGCCCAGGACTTTAAGAAGCAACCTTATCGGCCGGCCGGCGTCGGTTCGGCCGATGATGCTGCCGGTATCGTTTCCCTCGTCTCGACTCTGGACCTGTGCCGCTCCGGCTGAGACAGTGCGCGGCGTGAACGCCGCCACTCTTCTCCCCCGTCCTCCGACCCTCCCCGAGCTCAGCCGGAAGCGGAGCCCATGACCACGCAGATTCCACGCGACGAGATGGTCGATGGCCAGGGTGGCCTGCGGCCGCACTGGCGGGGGGTCCTGGCTGCCTTTTCCGCCATGGGCGAGGGCGGGCTCGCGACCCGGGCGCGCCGGCTCGACCGTGCCTTCGAGGAAGAGGGGATCGCCAGCGTGCTGCCCGGCGCGGCCGGGCGGCCCTGGCGCTGCGATCCGGTGCCGCTGCCGCTGGCGGCGTCCGAGTTCGCCGTCCTGCAGGAAGGGCTGGCGCAGCGGGCGCGGCTGCTGGCGCTGGTGCTGCAGGACATCTACGGGCCGCAGACCCTGCTGGCCGAGGGGAAGCTGCCGCCGGCGCTGGTCTATGCCAATCCCGGCTTCCTGCGGGCCTGCCGCATTCCCGGCCATGTGCCCTTGCTGCACAGCTACGCCGCCGACCTGATCCGCGCGCCGGACGGCACCTGGCATGTCTGGGCCGATCGCACCGCCTCGACCGGCGGCATCGGCTATGCCCAGGAGAACCGGCGCCTGCTCGCCCGCGTGCTGCCCGAGGCGTTCCGCCCGCTGCAGGTGCGCCAGCTTCGGCCGTTCTTCGATCTGTGGCAGGATTCGTTGCGGCGGCTGGGCCCTGCCGGCCAACCCAACCCGACGGTGGCGCTGCTGACCCCCGGCAATGCGGCGCCGCAATGGTTCGAGCACATGTTCCTCGCCCGCGAGTTGTCCTGCGCGCTGGTGGAGGGTGGTGACCTGACGGTGCGCGGCGGCGCGCTCTACCTGAAGACGCTGAAGGGGCTGCAGCAGGTCGATGTGCTGTTGCGGCGCCTGGACGGGCGGATGATCGATCCGCTGGAGCTGGAGCCGGGCAGCCTGCTCGGTGTGCCCGGGCTGGTGGATACGCTGCGCCAGGGCAGTGTGCGCATCGCCAATGACCCGGGCTCGGGGGTGGCGGAGGCGCCGGCGCTGGCGGCCTTCCTGCCGGCGCTGTGCCAGCGCCTGCTCGGCGAGAAGCTGCTGCTCCCCGGCGTGCCGACCCTATGGCTCGGCGACCCGGCGGCCCGGGCGGTGCTGCAGGCGAATCCGGGCGGCTGGCGGGTGGCGCCGGCGCTGGACAGCACGGTGCCGCCGGTGCTGCCCATGGCGCTGTCGGAAGTGGCGCGCGGCGAGCTGATGGCGCGAATCGAGGCCCGCCCCTGGGAATGGGCGGCGACGGCCTCGCTGCCGCCTTCGGTGGCGCCCTGCCTGGACGGGCGGGGCCTGACGCCGCGGCCGGTGCTGCTGCGGCTGTTCCTGGTGGCGGACGGGGCGGAATGGCAGGCCATGCCGGGCGGGCTCGCGCGCGTGCTCGAGGATCCCGAGCGGCTGACCGGCCGCCGGCCGGAGGTGGGCGTCTCCAAGGACGTGTGGGTGCTCTCCGAGGAGCGCGGCATGATCATGGGGCCGCCGGCGCTGAGCGTGCCGGCGCTGAAGCTGCGCCGTCCCAGCGGCGACCTGCCGAGCCGGGTGGCCGACAACATGTTCTGGCTCGGCCGCTACGTGGAACGGCTGGACCGGGCGGCGCGGCTGATGCGGTCCGCATTGCAGCGGCTGACCCGCGGCACCGGCCTGCTGCCGCGCGAGCTGCTGGAGCTGCAGATGCTCGGGCGCTGCCTGGCCGAGGCCGGGCTGGTGCCCCCCGAGGCGGCTCCGGCCGAGACGCTGGGCGAGGCGCTGCTGGCCTCGGTGCGCGACGGCGGCGCGGTGGCGGGGCTGTTCGCCTCCGTCGCCCGGCTGACCGAGAGCGTGCGCGACCGGCTGACCGACGAGATGTACGCGACCTTCACCGCCACGCTGCGGGCGGCACGGGGGGACGCGGCTGCGGCCGGGCGCAGCCTGGACGGGCTGACCCATGGCATGGTCGGCATCACCCGCTTCGCCACCGCGGTGGCCGGGGTGGCGGCCGAGAACATGGTGCGTGGCGGCGGCTGGATGTTCCTTGAACTGGGCCGGCGGCTGGAGCGGGGCTGGGCGGTGGCGGGGCAGGTGTCGCTTGCGCTCGACCAGCCGCCTTCGCGCATCGAGGCGGGGCTGCGGCTGCTGCTGGAGATCTGTGATTCGGTGATCACCTATCGCAGCCGTTACCTGGACGTGCTGCAGCCGGCGCCGGTGCTGGACCTGGTGCTGGTGGACCAGGGCAATCCGCGGGGCCTGGGATTCCAGTTGACGCAGATGCACGGGTTGCTGGACGAGTTGTCGAGCACCGCCGGGCTCGACGTGGGCGCTGCCAACGCCAATCCGCGCGAGATGCTGGCGGGGGCAGCCGCGGGGTTGCTGGCCGAAGTGGAGATCATGGTCGAGATGGTGCTGGCGGCGAGCGACCAGGCCGCTGCCGCCGCCTCCCTGCCGTCGCAGCTACGGGGGGTGGAGGCCGGGGTGGCGGCGCTGTCCGACCGCATCACCCGCCGTTACTTCGCGCTGCTGCCGGCGGTGCAGACCCTGGGCTGGTCGCCCGGCGAGGTGCCGGTGCTGCGGGGGGCGGCATGAGGTACCGGATCCGACACACCACCGAATACGTCTATGCCGATCCGGTGGATCTCGCGAGCCACATGCTGCACCTGACGCCGCGCCCGTTGCCCGGGCAGCGCGTGCTCTCGGCCGAGGTGCTGGTGTGGCCGACGCCGGGGCGGATGACCTCCGGCCCCGACCATTTCGGCAATCACGTGACCTGGGTGTTCCTCGACCAGTCGCATCAGCGCTTCGATGCGACGGTGGAGGCTGAGGTGGAGGTGGACTTTGCGTCCCCCCCGCCGGCCGACGCCACCCCGCCCTGGGAGGATGTGGTCGCCGCGGCCCGGCGGGGCGGGCCGGGGGCGTGGCAGGCCGCCGAATTCAGCTTCGACAGCCCGATGGCGCCGGCCGATGCCTCGGCGGGGCTCTATGTGCGCCAGAGCTTCCCGCCGGGCCGCCCGGTGCTGCAAGGGCTGCTGGAGCTGAACGCGCGGATGCGGCGCGACTTCGCCTTCCGACCCGGCGTCACCACCGTGTACACGCCGGTGGCGCGGGTGCTGCTGCAGCGGGCCGGCGTCTGCCAGGACTTCACCCATGTCATGATCTCCGGGCTGCGGGCGCTCGGCCTGCCGGCGCGCTACGTCTCGGGCTACCTGCGCACCCGGCCGCCGCCGGGGCAGGCCCCGCGCCGCGGCGCCGACCAGTCGCATGCCTGGGTCGGCGCCTGGCTGGGGCCGGACCATGGCTGGGTGGACCTCGATCCCACCAACGACCTGGTGGTGCGTGACGAGCACGTGGTGCTGGCCTGGGGCCGCGACTACGGCGACATCAGCCCGGTGCGCGGCGTGATCCTGGGCGGCGGCCGGCACAGCGTGTCGGTGGGCGTCGATCTCGACGCGGTGGCGTGACGGCCCGCCATTCCTAATCCTCGTCGAGCAGGCTTGCGAGTTTCAAAGCCACGCCGCGCGAGCCTTCCACCCGCAGCCGTCCGGTCGAGAAAGCCAGCATCGGGCTGAGCCGGCCGGCGATCAGCCGGGCCAGATCCTCCGAGGACAGGCGCAGCACCGTATCCGCGGCCCCGCCGCCCGACTCCACCGTGGCGCTGCCGCCGGTGCCGTCGAGCAGCATCTCGTCGCCGGTGTCGGTGATCTCGAAGCGCACGCGGTAACCCAGTCCGCGCAGCGCCGGCGTGCGGGCCCGCATGGCAGCAATCAACGTGTCACTGTCCGGCATTTTCCGTTTCCCCTCAGGCGGTTCGATTGTGCGGTGCACTATAACGTCAGACAATTGACGTTAACGTCAATGTATGTTGCAGAATGGAGTTGGACAACATCACATGGCAATCGCGTCGCGACGTGACGGACGGGAGGATAACGGGGCACAATGGCTCAACAAGAGACTGCAGCACGCTGCATGCTGCTGGCCGGCGTCGCGATGGCGGCGCTCACGGTGGGAGAGGCGCGGGCCGGCGGCTTCGCGCTGAAGGAACAGAGCGCCATGTATCAGGGCGCCGCCTTTGCCGGGGCCGCCGCCCGCGCCGATGATCCGGCGACGCTGTTCTTCAATTCCGCCGGCATGACCCGGCTGCCGGGCTACCAGGTCAGCGTCAGTTCTTCGCTGATCATGCCGCAATCGACCCTGCAGAATGCGAACGCCACCACGGTCAGCGGCTTTCCGGTGCTCGGGACGCTCGGCGGCGACATCGCCGGCGATGCGCTGCTGCCCTCGATCTTCGCCACCGCCGAGATCGGCGGTGGCTGGTGGGCGGGCCTTGCCATCACCTCGCCCTTCGGGCTGACCACCAAATACGGCACCGATTCGATCGCGCGCTACTACGCGCTGACCAGCCAGTTGCGTACCTACAACATCACCCCCTCGGTGGCCTACCAGGTGCTGCCGAACCTGTCGGTCTCGGCGGGGCTGCAGATCGAGGTGGTGAACGCGACGCTGTCCAATTCGGTAGACCTGGGCTCGGTCGGGGCCTCGCGCCGCATCCCCGGCTACTTTCCCGGGCGCAATGACGCCCTCGCCCGGCTGAAGGGCGATGACACCGCGGTCGGCTGGCAGGTCGGTCTGTTGTACGAGCCGATCGAGGGCACGCGGGTCGGCGTGAACTACCGCTCCTCGATCTATCACCAGCTCGGTGGCTCGGTCGGCTTCGAGAACGTGCAGTACCCGCTGTCGCTGCAGCCGAATTTCCGCGGCGGCCCGGCCACGGCGAAGCTCGCCACCCCGGGGCTGCTGGGCATCGGCTTCTCGCACGATATCGGGCCCGTCACCCTGCTGGCCCAGCTCGACTACAGTTTCTGGTCGAGCTTCCGCACGCTCTACATCGACTATCCCGGCGGGCCGTCGATCACCGACGAGAACTGGCGTGACACCTATACCCTCTCGCTCGGCGCGGACTGGCGGCTGAACGACAAGCTGACCCTGCGCGGCGGCGTTGCCTACGACCAGACCCCGGTGCGCAACATCGACCGCACCCCGCGCATCCCCGACGGCGACCGCTACTGGCTTTCGGTCGGCGCTACCTACAAGCCGCTGCCCAAACTGGCCATCTCTGCCGCGTATACCCACATCTTCGTCGACAACACCCATATCGGGCTGGTTGATGGCGGGCCGGGAACACCCAACTATCTGCGTGGCAATTTCAGCGCCAGCTACAATAACCAGATCGACATCGTCTCGGTGCAGGGCACCTACGCCTTCTGATACCTTCCGGCCGGGCCGCAACCGGTCCGGCCGGACACCAGCGTTCCAAGAATACCAAGAATAAGCGTTCCAGAAACCAACGTGTCGTCAACTCACGTGGCCGGGGAGGAGTGCAGGAATGGTGACGCGACAGGATGTGCAGGATCCCGGGGCGCGGCCTTGGCTGCGCGCCTATCCAGCAGGCATCGACTGGGCGTTCGACGAGGCCCCGGCCACGCTGACCGCACTGATCGACGAGGCGGTGCGTCGCTTCGGCCCGCGTCCGGCGCTCGATTTCCTCGGCCGGCGCTGGAACTATGCCGAACTCGGCAGCCTGATCGACCGGGCCGCCGCGGGCTTCGCCCGGCTCGGCGCGGGGCCGGGCACGCGCATCGGGCTCTGCCTGCCCAACACGCCGTTCTTCGTGATCGCCTTCTTCGCCGCCCTGAAGACGGGCGCCACGGTGGTCAACTACAACCCGCTCTACACCGAGGAGGAACTGGCCGCGCAGGCGGCGGATTCCGGCACCTCGATCATGGTGACGATCGACGTGCAGCCGATCTTCGGCCGGGTGGTGGCGCTGCTCGGCCATGGCACGGTGAAGCGCATCGTGGCCTGCCGCTTCCACCGGGCCCTGCGGCCGATGAAGGCGGCCGTCTTCCGCGTGGCCAAGCGCCGCGTGCTGGCCACGGTGCCGCGCAACGACGACCGTGTGGTCGGCTTCGACGCGCTGGTCGCGGAGGCGCCGATCGCGGCCCCCCCGGCGGTGGCGCCGGCGGATCTGGCGGTGCTGCAGTACACCGGCGGCACCACCGGCCTGCCCAAGGGGGTGATGCTCACCCATGCCAATCTCGCCGCCAATGTCGGCCAGATGCTGCGCTGGTTCCCGCAGTTCAGGCCGGGCGAGGAGCGGGTGCTCGCGGTGCTGCCGCTGTTCCATGTCTTTGCCATGACCATGGTGATGAACGCCGGGCTCGCCCGGGGGGCGGAACTGGTGCTGCTGCCGCGCTTCGCGCCGGCGCAGTTGCTGGCGGTGCTGCGACGGCGCCGCCCGACCATCTTTCCCGGCGTGCCGACGCTGTTCAAGGCCCTCCTCGACCACGGGGCCGGACGGCGGGATCTCTCGGACGTTCGGCTGTGCCTTTCCGGCGGGGCGCCGCTGCCGCTGGAGATCAAGCACCGGTTCGAGCAGGCGAGCGGGTGTACGCTGGTGGAGGGGTATGGCCTGACCGAGGCAAGCCCGGTCTGCTTCTGCAACCCGGTGACGGAGGGGAATCGCGCCGGCACCATCGGCCTGCCCATTCCGGGGGTGGAGGCGGAGATCCGGGCGCTGGACGATCCCACCCGGCGGGTCCCGGTCGGCGAGCGCGGCGAACTGGTGGTGCGCGGCCTCAACGTCATGCAGGGCTACTGGCAGCGCCCCGCCGACACCGGGACCGTCCTGTTGCCAGACGGCTGGCTGCGCACCGGCGATGTCGGGATCATGGACGCGGACGGTTACGTGACGCTGGTCGATCGCATCAAGGACCTGATCATCGCCTCGGGCTACAAGGTCTATCCGCGCACGGTGGAGGAGGCGATCTACCAGCATCCCGACATCGCCGCCGCGACGGTGCTGGGCATGCCCGATTCCTATCGCGGCGAGAGCGTGGCCGCCTTCGTCCAGCTGCGCCCCGGGGCGACGCTGACCGAGGCGGGGCTGCGGGATTTCCTCAGGACCAAGCTCTCGCCGATCGAGATGCCGCGGCTGATCGAGATCCGGGCCGAGCTGCCCCGGACCGCCGTCGGCAAGCTGTCGCGCAAGGAGTTGCGGGAGGAGTTGCTGCGTCGTGGATCACAATGAACCGGTCAGGGTCGAAGGGCCGAAGGGGCGGGACCCGCGCCCCCTCTACTCCGTCAACCAACTGGCCGAAGAGCTGGGAGTCACGCCGCGTGCCATTCGCTTCTACGAGGCCAAGGGACTGATCACGCCACAACGGGTGGGCCAGGCGCGGGTGTTCGACCGGCGCGACCGGGCCCGGCTGCTGCTGGTGCTGCGCGGCAAGCGGCTGGGATTCTCGCTGGGTGAGATCAAGGACTATCTCGATCTCTACGATGCCGACCGCACCCAGGCCGGGCAGTTGCGGCTGCTGCTGGCGGGAACAGAGGCCCGCATCGCCGCGCTGGAAGCGCAGCGGCGCGACCTGGACCAGGCGCTGGCGGAGCTGCGCGACATCCAGGCCCAGGCCCGGGCCGCGCTCGCCGCGCGCGGGCGTCCGGCCGGCCGGAGCTGAACGTCAGACACAAGCGGACCATCTGAGAAGGAGAATGCGGGGATGCCCGACGTCGTGATCGCGGCCTATCGCAGGTCGCCTTTCCACTTCGCCAGCAAGGGGGACCTCGCGCGCGTGCGTCCGGACGACCTGGCCGCGATCGTGGTCCGGGCCCTGGTGGCGCAATCCGGGATCGATCCCGCCACGATCGAGGACGTCATCGTCGGCTGCGCCTTCCCCGAGGGCGAGCAGGGGCTGAACGTGGCCCGGCTGATCTCCTTCATCGCCGGGCTGCCGCAGGAGACGGCGGGGGTGACGGTGAACCGCTTCTGCGGATCCTCGATGCAGGCGGTGCACCAGGCGGCCGGGGCGATCGCGCTCGGCGCCGGCGAGGCCTTCATCTGCGCCGGCATCGAAAGCATGAGCCGCGTGCCGCTGGGCGGCTACAACATCCTGCCCAACCCCGCCCTCGCGCGCGATTATCCGCAGGCCTACATCTCGATGGGCGAGACCGCCGAGAACGTGGCGCAACGCCATCAGGTCTCGCGCGCGGCGCAGGAGGACTTCGCCGTGGCCAGCCATCGCAAGGCGGCGGCGGCGCAGGCGGAGGGACGGCTCGAAGCCGAGATCGTGCCGGTCGGAGGCGTGAGCCGGGATGGCTGCATCCGGCCCGAGACCACGGCGGAGAAGCTGGCGGAGCTGAAGCCGGCCTTCCGTGCCGATGGCAGCGTGACCGCGGGCACGTCGAGCCCGCTGACCGATGGCGCCGCCGCGGTACTGGTCTGCTCCGCCGAGTTTGCGCGCCGCCACGGGCTGGAGGTGCTGGCGCGGCTGAAATCCATCGCGGTGGCCGGCTGCGCGCCGGAGGTGATGGGCATGGGACCGGTCGGTGCGGCGCAGAAAGCCCTGACGCGGGCGGGGATTTCCGCGCGCGACCTCGACGTCGTCGAGATCAACGAGGCCTTCGCCAGCCAGGCGATCGCCTGCATGCGTGAACTCGGCCTCGACGAGGCGAAGACCAACATCGATGGCGGCGCCATTGCGCTCGGCCATCCGCTGGGGGCGACGGGGGCGCGCATCCTTGGCAAGGCGGCAGCGCTGCTGCGGCGCGAGGGCGGACGCTACGCGTTGGCGACGCAATGCATCGGCGGCGGGCAGGGGATCGCGACGGTGCTGGAGGCGGTGGCGTGATCGGCAAGGTCGGGGTCATCGGCGCCGGCCTGATGGGGACCGGCATCGCCGCGCAGGTCGCCAATGCCGGCCTGCCGGTGGTGCTGCTGGACATCGTGCCGGGCGCGGCCGCGCGCGCTGTCGCCGCCGCGCTGAAGGCCGAGCCGGCGGCCTTCATGCATCCACGCAACGCGAAGCGGGTAGAGGCCGGAGACCTGGACGCCGATTTCGGCAAACTCGCTGATTGCGACTGGATCATCGAGGCGATCATCGAGCGCCCCGGCGCCAAGCGGGAGCTGTACCAACGGCTGGAGGCGGTACGCAAGGACGGCTCGATCGTTTCCTCCAACACCTCCACCATCCGGCTGGCAGACCTCGCCGCGGACATGCCCCCGCGCTTCGCCGCCGATTTCCTGATCACCCATTTCTTCAACCCGCCGCGCTACATGCGGCTGCTTGAAATCGTCGCCGGGCCGGCGACACGGCCGCAGGCGGTGGCGGCGATCCGCGATTTCGCCGACCGGCGCCTGGGCAAGACGGTGATCGACTGCGCCGACACGCCGGGCTTCATTGCCAACCGCATCGGCGCGCTGTGGATCTCCGCCGCCACGCGCCATGCCATCGACCTCGGCCTGAGCGTCGAGGAAGCCGATGCCGTCGCCGGGAAGCCCTTCGGCGTGCCCAAGACCGGCATCTTCGGCCTGCTCGATCTGGTGGGCATCGACATCGTGCCGCATGTCGGCGACAGCCTGCTGGCCAGCCTGCCGCCGGATGATCCGTATCGCGCGGTCCATCGCGCGGAGCCGCTGATCGCGCGGATGATCGCCGAGGGCCGCACCGGGCGGAAAGGCAAGGGTGGCTTCTACACGCTGCATCGTAACGGTGCCGATCGCGTCAAACTGGCAATCGACCTCGCCAGCGGGGAGTACCGCCCGGCCGGCAAGCCGCGTCTCGATTCGTTGCAGGTGGGGGCGAAGGACCTGCGCCGCCTGGCCGAGCATCCGGACCGCGGCGGACGCTATGCCCGCGCCGTGCTGCTGGACACGCTGTCCTATGCCGCCTCGCTGGTGCCGGACGTGGCGGCCACGGTCGATGCCGTCGATACCGCGATGCGGCTTGGCTACAACTGGCGCTGGGGTCCCTTCGAGCTGATCGACCGGGTCGGCGCCACGTGGCTTGCCGAGGCGCTGCGCGCGGACGGGCGGCCCGTGCCGAAGCTGCTGGAAAGGGTGGGCGAGGGCACGTTCTATCGCGTGCAGGATGGCAGCCTGCAGACCTTCACCCCCGATGGCGAGTACCACGACGTGGTCCGCCCGGAAGGCGTACTGCTGCTGCAGGACATCAAGCGCCGCTCGCGGCCTCTGGCAAAGAATGGCTCGGCCAGCCTGTGGGACATCGGCGATGGCGTGGCCTGCCTGGAATTCCACAGCAAGGGCAATTCGCTCGATCCCGACACCATGGCGATGCTGGGCAAGGCCGTGGCGATGGGCGGCAAGGGTGCCTTCCGCGCCCTGGTGATCCATAACGAGGGCCAGCATTTCTCGGTCGGCGCCAATCTGGGGCTGGCTTTGTTCGCTGCCAACATCGCCGCCTGGGGCGAGATCGAATCGCTGGTGGAGGCGGGCCAGAAAGCCTATCGCGCGCTGCGGGCCGCGCCCTTCCCGGTGGTGGGGGCGCCCTCCGGCATGGCGCTCGGCGGCGGCTGCGAGATCCTGCTGCATTGCGACGCCGTGCAAGCCCATGCCGAGAGCTATATCGGGCTCGTCGAGGTCGGCGTCGGCGTCATCCCCGGCTGGGGCGGCTGCGCCGGCATGCTGGCCCGCCTCGCCACCGCGCCGGCATTGCCGAAGGGGCCGATACCGCCGGTCGCGCGGGCCTTCGAGATGATCGCCACCGCCCGCGTCGCCAAATCCGCCGCCGAGGCGCAGGAGATGCTGGTGCTGCGCCCGACCGACGGCATCACCTTCAACCGCGATCGCCTGCTCGCCGATGCCAAGGCGCGGGCGCTGGCCCTGGTGGAAGGCTACCAGCCCCCCGCGCCGGTGACGCTGCGCCTGCCGGGGCCGAGCGGGCGGGCGGCGCTCGATCTGGCCGTCCATGGCTTCGCCCTGCAGGGCAAGGCCACGCCGCATGACGTGGTGGTCAGCCGCTTCCTGGCCGAGACCCTGACCGGCGGGCCGAAGGCCGATCCGCTCGACGAGATCCCGCTCGAACGGATCTACGACCTCGAGCGCCGCGCCTTCATGACCCTGCTGAAGCAGCCTGCCACGCTGGCCCGCATCGAGCACATGCTCGAGACCGGCAAGCCCCTGCGCAACTGAGCGGAGGATCGGAGACAGCCATGCCCAGCTATCAGCCGCCACTGCGCGACATGCGCTTCGCCTTGTACGAGCTGTGTGACTTCGCCGCCCTGCGCGCCCTGCCGGGCGGCGAGGAGCTCGCGCCCGACCTGATCGATCCGGTGCTGGAGGCCGCGGGCACGTTCTGCGCTGAGGTGCTGTTGCCGCTGAACCGCAGCGGCGACGAGGAAGGCTGTCGCTTCGAGAACGGCATCGTGCGCACGCCGAAGGGCTTCCCCGGAGCCTACCGGGCCTTCCGCGAGGGCGGCTGGACCTCACTCGGCTGCGATCCGGCCTATGGCGGGCAGGGCCTGCCGAAGACCATCGGCGTGTTGGTCGAGGAGATGATCTGTTCCACCAATCTTTCCTTCGGCATGTATCCCGGCCTCGCCCACGGCGCCTATTCGGCGCTGCTGCGGCACGGGTCGCAGGAGCTGAAGGACCGCTATCTGCCGAAGCTGGTGTCGGGCGAATGGGCCGGCACGATGTGCCTGACCGAGCCGCAATGCGGCACTGATCTCGGGCTGATCCGCACCCGCGCCGAGCCGGACGGGGAGGGCGCGTACCGGATCACCGGCACCAAGATCTTCATCTCCGGCGGCGAGCAGGACCTCACCGAGAACATCCTGCACCTGGTGCTGGCGAAGTTGCCGGACGCGCCCTCCGGCACGCGCGGCATCTCGCTGTTCCTGGTGCCGAAATTCCTGCCGGCCCCGGATGGCCGGCCGGGGCCGCGCAACGGCGTCTCCTGCGGTGCCATCGAGCACAAGATGGGCATCAAGGCGTCCTCGACCTGCGTGATGAACTTCGACGGTGCCAGCGGCTGGCTGGTGGGCGAACCGCATCGCGGCCTTGCCGCCATGTTCACCATGATGAACGAGGCGCGGCTCGGCGTCGGCATCCAGGGGCTGGGGCTCGCCGAGATCAGCTACCAGAATGCCGTCGCCTATGCGCGCGAGCGCCTGCAGGGCCGGGCGCTGGATGGCGTGCGCGATCCGGCGCGTCCGGCCGATCCGATCCTGGTGCATCCGGATGTGCGCCGCATGCTGCTGACCATGCGGGCGATGACCGAGGGCTGCCGCGTGCTCGGGGTGTGGACGGCGCTGCAGGCCGACATCGCCGAGCGCCATCCCGATCCGCAGGAACGTCAGGCGGCCGAGGATTTCGTCGCGCTGATGACGCCGGTGGTGAAGGCGCTGTTCACCGATGTCGGCTGGGAGATGACCGCCCTGGGCATGCAGGTGCTCGGCGGCCATGGCTATATCCGCGAATGGGGCATGGAGCAGTACGTCCGCGACGCCCGCATCACCCAGATCTACGAAGGCACCAACGGCATCCAGGCGCTGGATCTGGTCGGGCGCAAGCTGCCCGCGCATGCCGGGCGCTATCTGCGTCGCTTCTTCCATCCGTTGCTGGCCTGGATCGAGGCGCACCAGGACGACGAAGCGCTCGGGGAATTCGTGCTGCCGCTGTCCAAGGCGTTCGGACGGCTGCAGCAGGCCACGGCGGAAGTGGCGCGGCGCGGCCTGGCCGATCCCACCGAGGCGGGGGCGGCGGCCAGCGAGTATCTGCGCCTGTTCGGGCTGACCGCGCTCGGCTGGATCTGGGCGCGCGCCGCGGCGGCGGCGCTGCCGCAGGCCGAAACCGACGCCTTCCACCGGGCCAAGCTGGCGACCGCGCGATTCTACATGCAGAAGCTGCTACCGCAGACCAGCGCCCTGACCGCGTCCATCATGGCAGGCGGGGCCACGCTGCGGCAGTTCGAGGACGCGGCCTTCTGATTCGGCGCCGCGGCTTCGTCCCTGGCAGGTTGCCCTCCATGAAGACGCCGCAATCGCGGCGTCTTCTGGTCGGTGCGATCGCAAGGAGAAGCCGGCATGGTCACCATGCGCAGGAATCACGTTCGCAGCCGGAGCCTGGCGGTGGCCGCCATGGCCGCACTCCTGGCTCTTGGCGGCTGCGTGGCCTATCCCGCCTATCCCGCCCCCGTCTATGGGCCTGGTTACGCCTATGCCCCGGGTTATGTCTATGCTCCCCCGCCCGTGGTGTCCGGCGGCGTCGTGGTCGGTGGCGGCGGCTATGGCTATGGTTGGCGCCGTCCCTATGGCTGGGGATATCGCGGCTGGGGGCCGCGCTGGTGACGCCAGCCGGTTCCGACGGCCCGGCCCGCGTCAGTGTGGGGCCAGAAGATTGAAAGCCAGCCCTGCGGCATTGCGGGACTGGCTGAACAGATGCGCGAACTCGCACGTGATCCAGAACGCGCCGGCATAGAATGATCCGGGATGCCTGGTCCGCCACAGGTCCAGACGCGCGCGTGTCTGTTCCAGCGGCAGCGACAGCACGGCCAGCATGCAGCCGATCCCGAACACCGCCCCGGCCATCACGTCGCTTGGATAATGCTGGCCCAGATACAGCCGCGGGAACTCGATCATCCCCGCGCACCACGCCAGCGCCAGCAGGCCGACCCGCCGGTTCACCCAGCACAGCCCGACCGCCAGGGAAAAGAACAGGATCGCGTGGCTGCTCGGAAAGGAGCCCCAAGGCCCCAGTTCCATGGCGTCACGCAGGTGCGCGATCTGCCCGGCCTCAAGCCCCGGCGGATGCCGGTGTACCGCCAGGACTGATTGCAGTGCCCGTGACAGCAGCACGACCACGAGCGAAGTGAGCAGCACCAGCGACAGGGTCTGCCGGCGCTCTTCCTGCCGGGCAGGCGGTTCTTGCGGGCTGGTGTGCCACCACGCGAACCAGAACAGCATGACCAGGAAGATGCCCTGGGCGAAATCGCACTGGGCCAGGGCCAGCATCGCCGCGTGGAACTGCTGGTTCTCGCCCACGCAGGCTGCGAGCAGCCCCAGGATGGCAAGATCGAAGCGGTCCAGCAGCGCCATGACTTTCCCCGGCGGCACGCGTGAGACGAAGCGGCGGATACATACGCTACCGTTCCGTTCCTGTCCTGGTTCGAATGCGTATAATTCTTTCACATACCCGTCAGAATTGAGACGCAGCCTGCAGACTGGCCACATGCCCCAGGGCGCTCGCGGAATCAACAGGCCCGTGATGGGCCGGATCACCGGCCATCACGGGCCTCGCGGAGTCGATTGCTGGAAGCTGGGCTTTCCCCGACGATCGGGGAAAGCGGACGCGCCTGCCTATGCCGCGGCTTCGATCACGCGGAAGCCTTGCCGGCGCAGCAGCTCGCGATAGGGGCCGTGGCGGTTCTCGAGCTCGGCCGGGGAACCGTCCTGCACGATGCGGCCGTTCTGCATGACCACGATGCGGTCGAAGTCGCGCAGGGTGGACAGGCGGTGCGCCACCGCGATCACCGTCCGCCCCTGCATCAGCCGGTCGAGCGCCCGTTGCACCGCCGCCTCGCTCTCCGTGTCGAGCGCGCTGGTCGCCTCGTCCAGCACCAGGATTGGCGCGTTGCGCAGGAAGGCCCGGGCGATCGCCAGGCGCTGGCGCTGCCCGCCCGAGAGCTTCACGCCGCGGTCGCCCACCAGGGTCAGCCAGCCCTGTGGCAGCGCCTCGATGAACTCGCGGCAGCCCGCGGCCTCGGCGGCGGCGCGCACTTCCTCGTCATGCGCGTCGGGACGGCCGTAGCGGATGTTCTCCATCACCGAGCGATGGAACAGCATGACATCCTGTGGCACCACCGAGATCGCCGCGGTCAGGCTTTCCTGCGTCAGGTCGGCGATGTCGACGCCATCGACCAGGATGCGCCCGGCCTGCGGCACGCGCAGCCGCTGCAGCAGTGCCAGCACGGTGGACTTGCCCGAGCCGGAGCGGCCGACGATGCCCACCCGGCTCCCCGGGGCGATGCCAAGCGTGAAATCGCGCAGCACGGCGCTGGCCTCGGGGTAGGAGAAGATGACGTTGTGGAAGGCGACCTCGCCGCGCGGCGCCGGCAGCGCCTGCGCATCCTCACGGTCCTGCAGCTCGTGCGGCAGCAGCAGGGTGGCCAGCGCTTCGCTGACCCGGGCGACGTGCTGCACCATGTCCACCAGCGCCACCGCAAGGTCGCGGGACCCGTGCAGGATGGTGAAGCCGAGCGTGCACACCAGCACCACGTCGCCGGCCGAGGCCAGGCCCTGCTGCCACAGCATCACCGCCCAGGCGAGCAGGCCGGCGGTGAGCACCGCGGTGGAGGCGGCGTGGAACAGCCGCAGCTTTTCCAGGTAGCGCAGGCTGCGGCCACGGCTCTGGATCTCGCGGTCGATCTTGCTGGCGAAGCGCTCGCGCTCGCGCAGCGTGGCGCCGAAGGCGCGCACCAGCGGCATGTTGTTGATGACGTCGACCAGCTCGCCATCCACCGCGGCGGCCTGGGTGGCGTAGTCCTGGTGCAGCGCGTCGCCGCGGGCGGCGATGCGCATGATCACCGCGGCGAGGCAGGCCGAGACCGCGATCAGCACCAGCGCCATCACCGGATCGACGGTGCCGAGCAGCACGATCGACAGCAGCACCGCCAGCGACGGCGGCAGCACGTTCCAGAAGAACATGCTTTCCACGAGGTAGATCGCGTTCGAGGTCGCGGTGATGCGGCCGGCCAGCATGCCGGGCAGGCGGTCGGCGAAATAGGACGGCGCGTGGCCGGTCAGGTGGCGGAACAGGTCACGGCGGATGTCGCCCGTGACCGCCACCAGCACATGGGTCGCGACCCAGCCGCCAACGCGCCAGGAGAGGTTGTCGGCGGCCACCAGCGCCGCGAGGATGGCAAAGGCCATCCACACATCTCCGTGATTCGACAGCGAGTCGACCAGGTTCTTCACGCCGTATTGCGCGCCGACCGAGAAGGCCACGGCGGCGATGACCGAAACCAGCAGCACCGCATGGCCAGGTAACCGCTGCCGGGCATAGCCGAGCATGAAGGCAATCGGATGACCGGTTCTGACAAGGACCGGAGAAGCCTGCATGTACCGAAACTCCTGTGCCTGCGCCGGCGCATAAAGGACCGGCTGCCTCGCGGTTCCGTCGCTGGGAGCCGCCCTCGAGCAAGTGGGGTTGCATGCTGCGGACTGTTCTGCCCGACGCACTAAGTAGAACTTTGCAATGGGGCAAATCTGGGGCAATCACTGCCCTAATCATGCCCAACATCTATGAGATTATGTGACTTGTAGTAGAATGTCGTTCAGGGAAAGACCAATATGCGCATCGCTCAGATCTCTCCCCTGTCTGAAGCGGTTCCTCCAAGATTTTATGGCGGCACCGAACGGGTTGTTTCCTATCTTACCGAAGAGCTGGTCGAGATGGGCCATGAGGTGACGTTGTTTGCCAGCGGCGATTCCTGCACCTCGGCAACGCTGGAGGCACTGTGGCCGCGCGCGCTGCGACTGGATCCGGGGGTGCGCGACGTGGTGGCGCTGCACACGCTGCTGCTGGAACATGTCAGCCGTCGCGCTGGCGATTTCGACGTGCTGCATTTCCACCTCGACTACCTGCCGTTCCCGCTGTTCGCCCGTCAGGCCACGCCCTTCGTCACCACCTTGCACGGACGGCTCGACCTGGCAGAACTGCAGACGGTGTACGCCGCCTTCCCGGAGCTGCCGCTGGTGTCGATCTCGGACGCCCAGCGCCGGCCGCTGCGACAGCAGAACTGGGCGGCCACCATCTATCACGGCCTGCCGGAGAACCTGCTCAGGCCGGTGCCCGGCGTGGTGCCGTCCTATCTCGCCTTCCTTGGCCGCATCTCGCCGGAAAAGGGGCCCGACCGCGCCATCCGCATCGCCCGGCGCTGCGGCATCCCGTTGAAGATGGCGGCGAAGGTCGACCGGGTCGACCAGGATTACTTCGATACGGTCATCCGGCCGATGCTGGCCGAAGGTGGCGCCGAAATGATCGGCGAGATCGGCGAATCACAGAAGGCCGAGTTCCTGAGCGGGGCACACGCCCTGCTGACGCCGATCGACTGGCCCGAGCCCTTCGGCATGGTGATGATCGAGGCCATGGCCTGCGGCACGCCGGTGATCGCCTGCAACCGCGGCAGCGTCCCGGAAATCGTGGAGGACGGCGTCAACGGCTTCATCGTCGAGGACGAGACCGGCGCGGTGGCGGCAGTGGAACGGCTGGACCGGATCGACCGGCGCACGGTCCGCCAGCACTTCGAGGCGCGCTTTACCGCGCGGCGCATGGCGCAGGATTACCTTGATGTCTACCGCGACCTGGTGCTGACCGGTCAGCCGAGGCTGCGGGTGGTCGGATAAATAAAAAAGAAAGCCCAGGAGGCTTTGCCTCCTGGACCTCCACCAAGGGCCACAAGGCCCTTGGATCCCATTCGTTAAGCCGAAATCAGTGGCCGAGGGACTTGACGATTTCCTCGGTCATCTTCTTGGCGTCGCCGAACAGCATCATCGTGTTGTCGCGGAAGAACAGCTCGTTGTCGACGCCCGCATAACCCGACGCCATCGAGCGCTTGATGAACAGCACCGTGCCCGCCTTCTCCACGTCAAGGATGGGCATGCCGTAGATCGCCGAGCTGCGGTCCGTCTTCGCCGCCGGGTTGGTCACGTCATTGGCGCCGATCACGTAGGCAACGTCCGCGGTGCTGAACTCGTTGTTGATGTCCTCGAGCTCGAACACCTCGTCGTACGGCACGTTGGCCTCGGCGAGCAGCACGTTCATGTGGCCGGGCATGCGGCCGGCGACCGGATGGATGGCGTACTTGACGTCCACGCCTTCCTTCTTCAGCAGGTCGGCCATCTCACGCACCGCGTGCTGCGCCTGCGCCACCGCCATGCCGTAGCCGGGCACCACGATCACCTTGGCGGCGTTCTTCATGATGAACGCGGCATCGTCGGCGGCACCGGACTTGACGGACCGCTGCTCCTTCGCGCCGCCCGCGGCGGCCGCGCCGCCCTCGGACCCGAACCCGCCCAGCAGCACGTTGATGATGCTGCGGTTCATGCCCTTGCACATGATGTAGGACAGGATCGCACCCGAAGCACCGACCAGCGCGCCGGTGACGATCAGCGCTAGGTTCTGCACGGTGAAGCCGATGCCGCACGCCGCCCAGCCCGAGTAGCTGTTCAGCATCGACACGACCACCGGCATGTCCGCGCCACCGATCGGGATGATCAGCAGGAAGCCGATCGCGACCGAGAGCAGGGCCAGGATCCAGAACACCGTCTGGTTGCCGCCGGTGGCGACGAACAGCACCACCAGCAGGAAGATCACGCCACCGAGGATGGCGTTGAACCGGTGCTGGTTGGGGAAGGTGATCGGCGCCCCGCTCATGATGCCCTGCAGCTTGGCGAAGGCGATCACCGACCCGGAGAAGGTGATGGCACCGATGGCCAGGCCCAGCGACATCTCGACCAGGCTCTGCGTGTGCAGGTGGCCCGGCGTGCCGATGTTGAAGGCTTCCGGCGCGTTCAGCGCGGCGGCGGCAACGAACACCGCGGCCAGGCCGACCAGCGAGTGGAAGGCCGCCACCAGCTGCGGCAGCGCCGTCATCTGGATCTTCCAGGCGACGAACGCGCCGACGCCGCCGCCGATCGCCATGGCCAGCAGGATCAGCGGAACGCCCGCGCCCGAGAACATGCCATGATGCGACAGGGTGACCAGCACGGCGACCGCCATGCCGATCATGCCGAACTGGTTGCCCCGGCGGGAGGTCTCGGGATGGGAAAGACCGCGCAGCGCCAGGATGAACAGCACCGCGGCGATCAGGTACAGGAACGAAGTGAGGGATGCGGACATGATCTGGCCCTCACGCCTTCTTCTTGGACTTGAACATGGACAGCATCCGGTAGGTCACCAGGAAGCCGCCGAAGATGTTCACGCTCGCCAGCGCCACCGCGATCGCGCCGAAGGCCGAGGCAGCCCCGGAAACGGCGAGCCCGGTCGCCAGCATGGCGCCGACGATGATGACCGAGGAAATCGCGTTGGTGACGGCCATCAGCGGCGAATGCAGCGCCGGCGTCACGTTCCACACGACGTAGTAGCCGACGAAGCAGGCCATCAGGAAGATGGCGAAGAGGAACACGAAGGGTTCCACCGCCTCGGCGACCGGCTCGATGCCGCTGGCCTGGGCCGCCTGCGCAACCGCCTGGCCCGCCAGCATCATGGCCTGGTCGGCCAGCTGGATCAGGTTCATCCTTGTCAGTCCTCCGGGGAGTTAGGCTGCCTGCTTGGGCAGGAAATCGGGGTGGACCACGGCGCCGCCGCGGGTGAGCATGACGCCCTTCACGATGTCGTCCTCGGGCGGCAGCTTCGGGGCCTTCTCCGCCTTGTCCCAGAACGTATTCAGGAAGGTCAGCAGGTTGCGCGCATAAAGGCTGCTCGCCGCCACCGGGATGCGGCCCGGCCAGTTGCGCCAGCCCAGGATCTTCACGCCGTTCGGCGTGATTGTCAGCTCGCCCGGCGTGGTCAGCGCGCAGTTGCCGCCGGCCTCGGCGGCGAGATCGACGATCACGCTGCCTGCCTTCATGCCCTTCACCATCTCCTCGGTGACGATGACGGGCGCCTTGCGGCCCATCACCAGCGCCGTGGTGATGACAAGGTCGTTCTTGGCGATGGTGGTGAGCATCAGCTCCGCCTGCTTGCGACGGAACTCGTCCGTCATCTCGCGGGCATAGGCGCCGGTCTGCTGCGCGCTCTCGGCGTCGTCGACACCGATATACGTGGCACCCAGCGAGCGGATCTCTTCCTTCGCGGCGGGGCGGACGTCGGTGGCCGAGACGATCGCGCCCAGGCGGCGTGCCGTGGCGATCGCCTGCAGCCCGGCGACGCCGGCGCCGATGACGAAGACGCGGGCGGGCGGAACGGTGCCGGCCGCGGTCATCATCATGGGGAAGCCGCGATCGAAGGCAGCGGCGCCCTCGATGACGGCGCGGTAGCCCGCGAGGTTGGCCTGGCTGGACAGCACGTCCATCGATTGCGCGCGGGTGATGCGCGGCAACAGCTCCATCGCCGCCGCGTCGATCCCGGCCTCGGCCAGCGACGGCACGAGAGCCCGGTCGGCATGGGCGCCGGCGGTGCAGACCAGGAGCGCGCCACGCGGAATGGCGGCACGCTCGGCGGGGGCGGGGGTGCGCACGGCGAAGACGATGTTCGCCCCGGCGAGGGTTGCCTTGGGGTCGGGCGCGATCTCGGCGCCGGCCGCGCGGTAATCCTCGTCGGAAATGGCCGAGGCCAGGCCGGCGCCGCTTTCGACGACGACGGTCAGGCCGAGGCCTGCGAGTTTCTTCACGGTTTCTGCCGTGGCGGCGACGCGTGTCTCAAAGTCGCCGCGTTCCTTCAGCACCGCAAGGCGCATCGGGTATCCTTTCGTGCTGGCGAGGGAGGCGGGGGGCAGCCGCCTGTTCAGAATCGGCGGCACCATGCCCGCGCGGGCAGGGGCAAGCAAGAGGGACAAGTTTCGGATGCAACCCGGTTGCAGCCGGGAGTTGGCGCGGGAAAACCCGCATGGTCCGGCCCTTTCCGGCCTGTTTCTTGTGCTGGCGCCTGTTCGCGTCCCGGCTTGTGACGGCGGCGTGCCAAAGCGGCCTTGATCCAGATCAAAGGCTTGGCGGTGTTCCGAGGCATCCCGGTACCGCCGGCCGTGAACGGGCCGCGGGAGGAACGGCAAAGAATCTTTGCGTACGAAGCTTTCCCGGTTTGCATCTCTGCGCCCGCCGCGACCCTGTATTGAAGTTTTCTTGCGCTCGGGGGCAGGGGCGATCTGCGCGGCCGGCGCCGGCCGGGCGCGGTCCGCCAGCGCGGCCGCACCTTGTCGGGGGCAGGCCGGGTGCCGGAGGCCGGGATTTTCAGGAGGCGAACCGATCCGGCTGCGGGCGGGCCGGAGTCGTCAGCCCTGGCAACGACTCCGCTGGCGCGGCGAGCGTATCATTCCCGCATCACCGCGCCGCCATCCGGGAGCCGGTCGGCCGCTGACTTACCAGGTGCGGCCGACGCCGTAGCTGACGGTGGGACCGTAATAGTAGGTCGGCGCGGGATAGGAATAGACCGGCACCGGGTAGCTGGGCTGCTGCACGGTGTAGCCACCCGCCACCATGCATTGCGTGTAGGCGATGTCGTAGCGCTGTTGCAACGAGGCGGCCGAGGTCCGTGCGTTGCTGGATCCGATCGCGCCGCCGGCGAGCAGGCCACCCGCGCCGCCGATGGCAGCGCCGGCCCCGGCATTGCCGCCGATCGAGCCGAGCGCGGCCCCTGCCGCGGCCCCGAGCGCCGTGCCCAGCACGGCGCTGCCGACGGCGCTCTGGTTGGCAGCCCGCGCCGGGTCGCCGTAGCCGATCTGCCCGCTGGCGTAGTTGCGGCAGTTGATATCCTGCGCCTGGAACTGTGCGAAGTTCTCGCCCTGGCGCGGCATCGCGACCACGGACGGGCCGGTCGGCGGTGCCACCGTACAGGCCGCGGCCGCGAGCGGGGCGAGAAGGGCGAAGCGAAGGAGGGGGCGGGTCATGGGATTGATCCTGTGGCCGACGTGAAGGCGCGCTGCCGGCAGCATGGCCGGTCGGCGTTCGGGGAGACGCCGTTGCGGACCGCCGGTGGAAAAGCCGCCTGGAAATCCAGGCATGCCGGTTTGAATATGGTTCGTCTCCGATGCCGGATGAAGTCCAATCCTGGCCGGGATGATGGCGAAATCGCGGATGGCATGTGCGGCGGCGGCCCGGTCAGGCCAGAATGTCGGCCCTACCGGCCGGTGCCGGGGGTCAGCGGCGCACAATTACGCCGTCCCTGCAGAAGGCAGTCCTCGGTGCGGCTGGCTTCGTGCAATGCTTGCGACAGCCAGACTCCGAGCACGGCAATCGCGATGACGGCAAGCAGGGCGATGATCGCGCCGCGGCGGGAAGGAGGTTGGTCGTCCATGACGTCTTGGTTGACATGACTCCAGGGTATTGGCAGTTGAGCGCATGCTTCGTGCCTCGGCAACAGCCACTTTCCTGCTCGCCTGCCTCTTGTTTGGCAGGCCGGCGCTGGCGGCGGACCGGTATTTCGTCACCAGTGACGGCGTCCGCCTGCATTACACGGAGGTCGGCCAGGGCCGTACCATCGTCATGGTCCCCGGCTGGACCATGCCGGCCTGGATCTTCGACCGGCAGATCCGTGCCTTTTCCCGCTTCTACCGGGTGGTGGCCTTCGACCCGCGCTCGCAGGGCGAGAGCGAGGTGGCAAGCAGCGGCCACGATCCCTGGCGGCGCGGGCAGGACATCGCCGAACTGCTCGAGCAACTCGGGCCGGAGCCGGTGCTGCTGATGGGCTGGTCGCTCGGCGTGCTCGACAGCCTCGCCTATATCAACGGCCATGGCGACCGGCGCGTGGCCGGGCTGGTGCTGATCGACAATTCGGTGGGCGAGGACCCGCCGCCCAGTGGCTCGGGCTCCGCCGCGCCGCGCCGCCGTGGCGCCCCGCCCACGCGCGCCGAGCGGATGCGCGCCTTCGTCGACGGCATGTTCACCCGGCCTTTGCCGAAATCCTATCTGGAACGGCTGGTGGAAGCCTGCCTGCGCACCCCGCCCGCGGCCGCGGCGGCGCTGCTCTCCTATCCGGTGCCGCGCACGTTCTGGAAGGAAGCGCTCTATTCCACCTCGCACCCGGTGCTCTACGTGGTCCGCCCGACCTGGGCCGGGCAGGCGGCGAACGTGGCGCAGCGCCACCCGAACGCCGAGACGGTGATCATGCAAGGCGTCGGCCACGCCTTGTTCGTGGACGATCCGGACCGCTTCGACCGCGTGGTCACCGATTTCATCCGCCGTCGCGTCTGGCCGTGAGGGCACGGGCCGGGCTCTCCGCGCTGGCGCCGCTGTTCCTGGTGTCGCTGGCGACGGTTGGTTACGAGATCGCGCTGACCCGGACCTTCGCCGTCGCGAAATGGTCGGAATACGGCTACTGGGTGATTTCCATCGTGCTCGCCGGCTTCGCGCTGAGCGGCGTGGTGATGGCGCTGGCGCGCGACCGCTTTGCCCGGCACGGCGCGGCCTGGCTGGCCTGGCTGCCGGTCGGGCTGATCGCGGCGGCGGCGCTGGGCTACCACCTGGTGGCGATCAATCCCTTCAACCCGCTGCAATTGCAGAATCCCGCGACCTTCGCCGACCAGCTCTGGAACATCGCCGGGTATTATGCCGGGCTGCTGCCGTTCTTCTTCCTCTCCGGCCTCTATATCAGCCTCTGCTTCGTGCTGAACGACCAGGATGTCGGCCGCGTCTACGGCTTCGACCTGACCGGGGCGGGGATGGGCGCGCTGGCCACGCTGGGGCTGATGGCGCTGGTGCACCCGTTCCGGCTGGTGCCCTGCCTGCTGCTGCCGCTGGCCGCCGCCGCCCTGTTCGCCCGGGTGCGGCGCCGCGCGGTGCTCGGCGCGGCGCTGGCGGCGCTGCTCGGCGGCGAGGCGCTGCTGCTGTTCGGCGCCCACGCACAGTTCAACGATTTCAAGGCGATCTACGCGCCGCTGCATGTGCCGGACAGTCAGGTGGTCAGCCAGATCACCTCGCCGCGCGGCCTTTACATGCTGCTCGACGATTTCACCGAGCGCGTGGACACCGACATCTCCAACAACGCCGGGATGCTTGGCCTGTCCGGCCCGCCCGAGACTTTCGGGCTCTACCGCGACGGCAACCGTCTCGCCGCGCTGCCGAAGGCCGCGGCCGAGGCGCCCTATGCCGGGGCGACGCTCGCCGCCCTGCCGTATGAGCTGCGCCCGCATGGGCGGGTGCTGCTGGCCGGCGCCTCCGGCGGCTTCCGCATCGCCGAGGCGCGGGCGCTCGGCGCGGCGGACATCCTGGCGCTGGAACCCGAGCCGGTGCTGCGCGGGGCGTTGCGGCAGGGGCTCGGCCCGTCCCCGGCGGTGGCGGGCGCGGCGATCTCTCAGGTGAGCCCGATCGCGGCGTCACGGGCGGGCGGGGGCTGGGACATCATCGACATCGCCCCGGATTTCCTGGACGCCGCCGAGGCCAATGCCAGCGCCTTCGCCGCCGAGGCGATCGCCACCTACCTGCAGGCACTGGCGCCGGGCGGCATCATCTCGATTCCCGTCTCGATCCGCGAATTCCCGGCCTATGCGGTGCGGGTGCTGGCGACGGTGCGGCAGGGCCTGCTGCGCGCCGGCATCACCGATGTTCCCGCCCATGTGCTGGTCTACCGCTCCGCCTGGAACGTGCGTGTGCTGGTATCGAACGCGCCCTTCGATGCCGGGCGGATCGCCGTGGCGAAGCGGTTCTGCGACGACCGCTCCTTCGACATCAGCTATTACCCGGGCATCGACGTCGTCGCTGCGCGGGCCTCGATCTACAACGACCTGCCGGCGGTTTCCTTCGAGGCGGGCGAGGTCACCTCGGGCGACGGCCCGCACGACGCCATTGCCGACGAGGCGCTGGCGGTGCTGCGCGGCGACCCGACCGCCTCCGGGGCCGCGTTCAACCTCGCGCCGATCACCTATGACCGCCCGTCCTTCTACGCGGTACTGCGCCTGTCGCAGCTCGGCACCATTCTCAACCGCCTGGAGATCCTGCCGCAGGCCGAGATCGGGCCGCTGGTCAATCTTGCCGTGCTGGCCCAGGCGGTGGTGATAGCGCTGCTGGTGTTGGCGGTGCCGCTGCTCGGCGGGCGGCGCTTCCGCGACGCCGGGACGGAACGGGTGGGGGCGGCGCGGGCGGCGCTCTATTTCGCGACCCTCGGGCTCGGCTTCCTGGCGATCGAGATCTTCCTGATCGAGCGGGCGAGTTTCTATCTCAACGACCGCACCACCGCCTTCGCGCTGGTGCTGACCGGGATGCTGATCTTCTCCGGCCTCGGCAGCATGCTCGCCGGACGCTTCGCCGGGCGGGAGCGGCTGGGGGTGGCGATCGCCGGCGGCGTAGTGCTGGCCTGGTGTGCGGCCCTGCTGCTGGGGCTGCAGGATTTCATGCTGGCGACGCTCGACCTGCCGTTTGCGGCGCGCGCGGCGGTGGTGCTGGCGCTGCTGGCCCCGGCCTCGGTGGCGCTGGGGCTGCCGTTCCCGCTCGGCCTGTCGCGCATGGGCCATGGCGGGTTCCTGCCCTGGGCCTGGGGGCTCAACGGCGCCTTCAGCGTGGTGGCGACCCCGCTTGCCAACCTGATCGCCATCACCTCCGGCTATGACCGGGTTCTGCTGCTGGCTTTGCTGCTGTATGCGGTGGCGGTCGTCTCTTGTCCCTCCAGCAGGCAGAAAGATTTGCAGTGGTCTCCAAGCGCAGTTCCCTGACACGTCGCTGTTTTTCCGCCGGCGCCGCGGCCACGCTGGTCGCCGGTTCCCCGCTGCTGGCCGGCCGCGCCGGAGCCGCCGCGCCCTGGACGCGGCAGGCCTATCTGGAGGCGATGGCCGCTTCCGGCCGCCCGACCGAGCTGTCGGAGACGCAGTTCCAGGCCATCCAGGCGCGCAAGCCCGCGGCCATGAAGCGGATCGAGACCTACCTGAAGGAACGCCTCGGCGAGGCCGATCCGACGGTGATGGCGGCCTTTCGCGAATTGCCGCGTGAGTATTTCCACTACCAGTACGACAACCGCCAGGCGACGCCGGGCGTCGCCTACGAGGAAACGCCGAAGCCCTGGGCGCTGGGCTACGGCTCGGCGCTGTCGGATTACCTGGGTCAGGCGTACATGACCCAGATCGCCAAACCGAAGCCGGGCGACGTGACGCTTGAGATCGGCACCGGCAGCGGCTTTCAGAGCGCGCTGCTCAGCCGTATCGTGAAGCAGGCCTATTCGATCGAGATCATCGAGCCGCTTGGCCGCGCGGTCGGCAGGATCTTCGCCCCGCTCGGCTTCACCAATGTCCATACCAAGGTGGGCGACGGCTATTACGGCTGGCCGGAAGTCGCGGGCGGGTTCGACATCATCATCGTCACCTGTGCCGCCCAGTATGCGCCGCCGGAGCTGTTCAAGCAGCTCAAGCCGGGCGGGCGGCTGGTGATCCCGATCGGCCAGCCCTTTAAGCGCGGGCAGATCCTGTACGTCTACACCAAGGACGAGGAGGGCAAGATCCACTCGCGGCGGGATGTCGGCGTGTATTTCATCCCCATGACCGGGGCGATGATGAAGACTCCGGCGCCGAAGCCCGAGACGAAGCCGCAGGCAGCGAAGCCCGAGCCGAAGCCCGAGGCTGCCACCCCCGGGACCGACGCTGCTCCGGATACCAGCGTTGAGGCGCCGGAGATGGAGGCTCCGCCACCGGGACCGGAGACACCGAAGCCGGACTCGGGTTCCGGCGGATAGGCCCAACGAAGGGGGGGGACACATGCCGACCGACCACGTGATCCGCGACGAAGCGGCGCTGGCGGCCTTGTACGGGGCGCCGGTACCGGCCTCGATCGCGAAGGAGGTGGATCACCTCCACCCCCTGTACCAGGAGTTCGTGCGGGCCGCGCCCTTCGTGGCGCTGGCCACGTCGGGCCGGGACGGCCTGGACGTCTCGCCGCGCGGCGATGGTCCCGGCTTCGTCGCCATCGGCGACCCGCATACCCTGCTGCTGCCGGACCGGCCGGGTAACAACCGCATCGACAGCCTGCGTAATATTCTTGCAGATTCAAGGGTTGCACTGCTTTTTCTCATACCGGGTGTGAACGAGACCCTGCGGGTGAACGGCCGCGCGGAGATCTCGGTCGATCCGGACCTGCTGGCGCGTTTCGAGGTCGGCGGGAAGCCGCCGCGCAGCGTGCTGGTGGTGCGGGTGGAAACCGTGTTCTTCCAGTGCGCGCGGGCACTGATGCGCGCCTCGCTGTGGGATGCGTCCCGCCATGTCGCGCGCACGGCGCTGCCCAGCAATGGCACCATCCTCGCCGCCCTGAGCGCGGGGCGGGTCGGCGGAGAGGAATACGACCGTTCGGCTCCGGCACGGCTGGCCAAAGGGTTGTATTAGCTTCAGGAAGGCCAGGGCTCCGCCCTGGACCTGCCAAGGGCCACAAGGCCCTTGGATCCCATTCTCGCTGCGCGGCACAGAGTTATGGGTTCCAAGGGCGAAGCCCTTGGTGGGGGTCCAGGAGGCGAAGCCTCCTGGTCGGGTGCGGGGCAACGCCCCGCCCACGCGAGTTGCCCAGCGCACGCAGCCGGGCCATAGGTCAGCGCATGACGTTGACGATTCCCCCGCTTCGCGCCGCCCTGGCGCTGAGTGCGCTGGTCGCGGCGGTCGCCCTGGGCGTGGCGTTCGCGGCCGAGATTTTCGCCGGTCTGGTCCCCTGTGCGCTGTGCCTGCTGGAGCGCTGGCCCTATCGCATCGCCCTCGGCATTGGCCTGATCGGGGTGCTGCTGCCGCCGCGCTGGGCGCGGGCGGCGCTGGCGCTGCTCGGCGTGGTGGTGTTCGCCGGTGCGCTGATCGCCGCGGTGCATCTCGGCGTCGAGGCGCGGTGGTGGCCAAGCCCGCTGCCGGAATGCGCGGCGCCGCGCCTGACTCATGGCTCGATCGCCGACCAGTTGGCGGCCTTGCCGGAACGCCCGGCCAAGCCCTGTGACGAGCCGACCTATCTGATCCCCGGCCTGCCGCTTTCGACCGCCGCGCTGAACCTGATCGTGGCCCTGGCCTTCTCCGGCGGCATCGCCACATTCCTGTTGCGAAGCAGAAGGAGTGCCGCATGAGCGAAACCGCTGCCGGCCGGCTGCCGGGTGATCCCACCGCGCGTGAAACGATCGAGCGCATCATCCGCGTGGACCATGCCGGGGAGTACGGGGCGAAGCGCATCTACCAGGGCCAACTCGCCGTGCTCGGGCGCCGTGAGCAAGGTGAACTGCTGCGTCACATGAAGCAGCAGGAACAGGCGCATCTCGACCGTTTTTCAGAGCTGGTGGTGGCAAGGCGGGTGCGGCCGACGGCGCTGCTGCCGCTCTGGCACGTGGCGGGCTTCGCGCTGGGGGCGGTGACGGCCGCGCTGGGGCCGCGTGCGGCCATGGCCTGCACGGTGGCGGTGGAGGAAGCGATCGACGAGCACTATGCCGGGCAGGCAGCGGAGCTCGGCGAGGACGAGGCGGAGCTACGCGGCACCATCGAGACCTTCCGCGCCGAAGAACTGGAACACCGCGACATCGGCCTCGCCCATGGCGCCGAGGACGCACCGGGGTACCGGGTGATGTACACCCTCATCAAGGCCGGGTGCCGCATGGCCATCGCTGCCAGCGAACGCGTCTGACCGATTGTTCCTGAAGCGTATTTTCCGCTTCACTCCCCCTGCGTCGGCTGGATCCCGGCCGGCCCCGCCGGCGGCAGGTCCCGCTCGGCCGCGGCGATGGCGGCGTTCATTGCCCGCACGCCCGCGACCGGACCGTCCGGATGGTTCCAGACCGCGCCCGTCACGGCGAGGAAATCCGCCCCGGCCTGGACCAGCGGGGCGCAGTTGGCCGGGGTGATGCCGCCGATCGCGACAGAGGGCAGTTCCATCACGCCCGACCACCAGCGCAGGATTTCCGGTTCGGCGCGGGTCGGGGCCTGCTTGGTGGTGGTGGGGAAGAAGGCGCCGAAGGCGACGTAGTCGGCGCCGGCCTCGCCCGCCTCCATGGCGAGATGGCGGCTGTCATGGCAGGTCACCCCCAGCATCAGGTCGCCGAGGATCTTGCGGGCAACCAGTGCCGCGGTGTCGTCCTGGCCGACATGGGCGCCGTCGCAGCCATGGGCGACGGCGAGGTCGGGCCGGTCGTTCAGGATCACCGCGACGCCGCGGGCCTGCGCCACCGGCCGCAGCACGTCGATGGCTCGTCGCAGCGCGTCGTCAGGCAGGTCCTTGAGCCGGATCTGCAACGCCGCCACGTCGTCCGCGTCCAATGCGCGGGCGAGCGTGTCAGCGAAGCCGACCGGCTCGAGGACGGGCGGCGTGATCAGATAGAGCCGGCACCGATCCTGCGCCGCCGACATGGGGGTCAGGCCTTCCCCTGGTAGATTTCGATGATCTTGTTCAGCATCGCCAATGCTTCGGCCTTGGGCCGCTGGAAGGTGTTGCGGCCGATGATCGAGCCGTTGGCGCCGCCGTCGCGCAGGCCACGGATGGTTTCGTACAGCCCTTCCGCGTCACTGGTCTCGCCGCCGGAGAACACCACGATGCGCTTGCCGCCGAAGCAGGCCTGCACCACGTGCTCGATGCGCTTCGCCATGGTGGAGCGGTCGATGTCGTAGGTCTGGTAGGTCTTCTTGGCGGCGTCGAGGCTGACCACGTCGGTGGGCGGCTTCACCTTGATGATGTGCGCGCCGAGCAGCGCGGCTATGTGCGCGGCATAGGCGCAGATGTCGAGCGCGGTCTCGCCGGCCTTGTCGAGCAGCGGGCCGCGCGGATAGCTCCACACCACCACGGCGAGGCCGGCGGCCTTGGCTTCCTCGGTCAGCTCGCGCAGCTCTTCCATCTGGTCGAAGGCGTATTCGCTGCCCGGATAGATGGTGAAGCCGATTGCCGAGCAGCCGAGCCGCAGCGCGTCGCTGACGCTGCCGGTGACCGCCTGGTCCTTGGTGGTGGCGAGGCTGTTGGAGCTGTTCACCTTCAGGATGGTCGGGATGGCGCCGGCATAGCTGGCCGCGCCGGCCTCGATCATGCCGAGCGGCGCCGCGTAAGCGGACAGCCCCGCCTCGACGGCGAGCTGGAAATGATAATGCGGATCGTAGGCCGGCGGGTTGGGGGCGAAACTGCGGGCGGGGCCGTGTTCGAAGCCCTGGTCGACCGGCAGGATCACCAGCTTGCCGGTGCCGCCGAGCTTACCCTCCATCAGGATGCGGGCCAGGTTGGCCTTGGTGCCGGGGTTGTCGCTCTCGTAGCAGTCCAGGATCTTCTTGACGCGCTGCGTGATGCGCATGGCGGCCTCCTTCTGGCTCGGCTCTCCGGATGGCGGCGGTCCTAGCTCACTGGCACGGTCCTGTCACCCCGAAGCCATGCATCGAGATGCCACGCGGCGCCGGGAAAGCCCAGGTCGAGCGCGGGGGGCGCCCGTTCCAGGATCGTCGCGCCGAGCGGGGCGGCCACGGCTGAAACCGTTGCGAAGGCGGGGCACCGCGGATCGAGCACGAGCCGGCGTTCGCCGACCCGCAGCGCCGCCATCGCCTGCCCGGGCGAATCGGCGCAATCCAGGATCGCGGAGAATTCAACCAGGGGGAATTCGCGCCGAAGATGTTCGACCATGGCATGCCACCACAGGCAACCGCCGAAGGAAGCCGCGCCCGGCGCGGAAACCAGGGTGGCAGGACGGCTGTATTGCAGGGCCATGCGCCCGTGGTCCAGCCCATGGACCATGACCGCCGGATGGAGGATCATGCTTGACGTTCAAGTCCTTCGGCGCTTGAAACTCAAGCCTCACCGGAGCGCCGGAGGGCTTGAGTAGATGGATTCCGACGACCCGGCCGATGCGGCGGCGCGACTTGAGGTGGCGCTGGAGCGTATCGCTGTGTTGGCACAGCGGCCCGCCGCGCCGCCGGCTGCCGGTTCTTCAGCCGATGTGCGAGAAATCGCGCAGCGGCTTGATGTGCTGATCGCGAAGCTGCGCGCTGCGCTGGACAGAAGTCCGGTCTGAATGGGGCTGTCGGCGGGTGCCGGCATAGGAAAGGCCGGATCCAGCAGGAAAGGAGACTGCCTTGGCGCAGGTCACGGTGAAGGTCAACGGCTACGTCTATACGGTCGGATGCGAAGACGGGCAGGAAGCCCACCTGCAGGCCATGGCCGCGCAGGTGGACAGCCGGATCGACAGCATCAAGGCGCTCGGCGGCCCCTCGGGCGAGTCGCGGCTGCTGCTGCTGGCCTCGCTGCTGATGGCCGACGAGATCCACGATATCCGCGCCGAGCTCGAACAGCTCCGGGCGCTGGTGAAGCGCACCTCGGCGATCCGTACCACGGCCGAGCCGGCGGTCGATGCCGCGACGACGAAACGGCTCGGCGATCTCGCCAAACGCGCGGAGGAGATTGCGGACAGCATGGAGCGTCCCTAAGTTGGGGATGCGGGGCTGCCCGGTGCGTCAGGCTTTTCATCCCCGGGGCCGATAAGCATCCTCCGGGAGCTGGCACTGCCGTGATCGTGGTCATGGTACCCGGCGCCCACCTGCTCACGCGGGCCTTGGGAGGGTGGTACGCCAACGGCCATGGCGGCTCCGCACAGTTCCTTTCCTGATCTCGCCGCCGCCAAGCGGGATTTGCGCCGCCGGATGCACGCCGTCCGGGCGGGTGCCGATCCCGCGGCGGGCACGGCGCTGTCCGCGCATGTGCTGCAGGCGATGCCGCCCGGTCCGGGGGCGGTGGTGTCCGGCTTCTGGCCGATGGGGCCGGAGATCGACATCCGCCCCTTGCTGGAAGCCCTGCACGCGCGCGGCCATGCGGTCGCGCTGCCCGAGACGCCGCCCCGCGGCAACCCGCTGATCTTCCGTCTGTGGCATCCCGGCATGGCGCTGCTGCCCGAACGATTCGGCACCGCGCGCCCGACCGGGGCAGTGGTGCGTCCGGACTGGCTGCTGGTGCCGCTGCTGGCCTTCGACCGGACCGGGCGGCGCCTCGGCTATGGTGGCGGCTATTACGATCGTACCCTGGCCGGCCTACCCGGTGCGATCGCGATCGGATGCGCCTATGCCTGCCAGGAGGTGGACGTGGTGCCGGCGGATGACTACGACGCCAGATTGCACGCGATCGCCACCGAGCGCGGCGTGATTCCCTGCAGCGGAGACTAGATGCGGATTCTGTTCCTGGGCGACGTGGTCGGGCGCACCGGCCGGGATGCCGTGGTGAAGCGGCTGCCCGGCCTGCGCGAGCAACTGCGCATCGACATGGCGGTGGTGAATGCCGAGAATGCCTCGCACGGATTCGGGCTGTCGCCGGAAATGGCGCGTGCCTTCTTCGCCGCCGGCGCCGACGTGATCACGCTCGGCAACCATGCCTGGGACCGCAAGGAGATCATCCCCTACATCGCCGAGACGCCGCGGTTGTTGCGGCCGATGAACTTCCCGCCCGGCACCCCGGGCGCGGGCAGCGTGGTGGTGGTGCTGCGTGGCGGCCACCGCGTGCTGGTGATGACGGTGATGGGCCGGCTGTTCATGGATGCGCTCGACTGCCCGTTCCGCGCCACCGCGGTGGAGCTGTCCAAGCACCGCATCGGCGTGAACTGCGCCGCCGTCATCATCGACGTCCATGCCGAGGCCACCAGCGAGAAGATGGCGTTCGGCCATTCCTTCGACGGCCAGGCCAGCCTGATCGTCGGCACCCACACCCACTGCCCCTCGGCCGATCACCAGATCCTGCCCGGCGGCACCGCGTTCCAGTCGGAAGTGGGCATGTGTGGCGACTATGACAGCGTCATCGGCATGCAGAAGGAAGTAGCGGCGGCCCGGTTCTGGCGGAAGATGCCGGGCGAGCGCCTCAGCCCGGCCGAGGGCGAGTGCACCCTGTGCGGCACTTTCGTCGAGGTGGACGACATCACCGGCCTGGCGAAGCGCATCGAGCCGCTGCGCGTGGGCGGGCGGCTGTCGCAGACCATGCCGGCAGTGTAGAAGCCCTCCGAACGACCGCGACGGGAAGGCCAGGGCGCTGCCCTGGACCCGGCAGGGCTCTGCCCTGCACCCGCCAGGGGCCCGAGGCCCCTGGACCCCATTCCTTCGTGAACGGGTTCCAAGGGCGAAGCCCTTGGCGGAGGTGCAGGAGGCGGAGCCTCCTGCCGGGGTCCGGGGCAGCGCCCCGGCTCTCCCGTCGCGGTCGTCTTGCGCGGTTTTCAGCCCCGGGGAACGATCATGGCAGGCCATTCGCAGTTCAAGAACATCATGCACCGGAAGGGCGCGCAGGACGCCAAGCGCGCGCGCGCCTTCGCCCGGTTGATCCGCGAGATCACGGTTGCCGCGCGCAGCGGCCTGCCGGATCCTGCCTCCAACCCGCGCCTGCGCGCGGCGGTCATGGCGGCGCGCCAGGCCAACATGCCCAAGGACACGGTGGACCGGGCCATCAAGAAGGCGGTCGGGGCTGGCGCGGGCGACGACTACGCGGAGGTCCGCTACGAGGGCTACGGCCCCGCCGGCGTCGCGGTGATCATCGAGGCGCTGACCGACAACCGCAACCGCACCGCCGCCGATGTCCGCTCGGCCTTCGCCAAGCATGGCGGGGCGCTGGGCGAGACCAACAGCGTTTCTTTTCTGTTCTCGCGGCTCGGGGTGGTGCGCTATCCGGCATCGGTGGCGGACGAGGATTCGATGCTGGAGGCGGCGATCGAGGCGGGGGCGGACAATGTCGAGAGCGGTCCGGACGGGCACGAGGTGACCTGTGCCGCCGACAGCTTCTTCCCCGTGCGCGATGCGCTGGAGGCGAAGTTCGGCTCGCCCGAGGAGGCGAAGGTGGAATGGCGCCCGGCCACCACGGTGACGCTGGACGAGGAGAAGGCGGCGTCGCTGCTGAAGCTGCTCGACGTGCTGGAGGACAATGACGACGTGCAGAACGTCTATGCCAATTTCGACATTCCCGAAGCCGTGCTGGCGAAGCTCTCGGGCTGAGGGGAGGCGACGCTGGTCTGCCTGCTCGGCATCGATCCTGGGTTGCGCTTCACCGGCTGGGGGCTGGTGGAGGCCGATGGCAACCGGTTGCGTCATCTCGGCGACGGGGTGATCCCCACCGATTCGGACGATCCGGTGCCGGAGCGGCTGCGCCGGCTGCACGAGGGGCTGACCGCGCTGATCGCCGAGTATCACCCGCAGGAGGCGGCGGTGGAGGAGACCTATGTCAACCGCAACGGTGCCTCCACGCTCAAGCTTGGCTATGCGCGCGGGGTGGCGTTGCTGGTGCCGGCGCTGGCGGGGATCTCGGTGGCGGAGTACGGCGCCATGGCGGTGAAGCAGTCGGTGGTC
Organism: Rhodovastum atsumiense; assembly: GCF_937425535.1. NCBI lineage: Bacteria > Pseudomonadati > Pseudomonadota > Alphaproteobacteria > Acetobacterales > Acetobacteraceae > Rhodovastum > Rhodovastum atsumiense. Next base: position 6,021,720 of record NZ_OW485601.1, on the reverse strand, counting down.
GGCACCGGCGCCGCGAGCAAGGATCAGGTGCAGATGATGGTGCGCCGGTTGCTGCCGGGGGCGCTGATCCGGCGCGCGGACGCGGCGGATGCGCTGGCGGTGGCGATCTGCCATGCGCATCACCGCGCGACGGCGCGGCGCTGGGCAGGGGTGCGATGATCGCGCAGCTCCGTGGCCGGGTCGAGCAGATCGAGGCCGATCGCTGCGTCATCGACGTGAACGGCGTCGGCTATCTGGTGCAGGCCTCCACCCGCACCCTGGCCATGCTGCCGGCCGGCGAGATCGCCACCGTGCTGGTCGAGACCCAGGTGCGGGAAGACGCCATCACCCTGTTCGGCTTCGCCGAGGCCGCCGAGCGGGAATGGTTCCGGCTGCTGACCACGGTGCAGGGGGTGGGGGCGCGGGTGGCGCTGAATATCCTCTCCGCCCTCTCGCCACGCGATCTGGTGGGGGCGATCCAGGCGGGCGACCGCGGCTCGCTGACGCGGGCGCAGGGCGTGGGGGCGAAGCTCGCGGTGCGGCTGCTGACGGAATTGCGCGAGAAGGCTGGCGGCATGCCGGTGGGGGTCGGCTTCTCGCCGGTGCTGCCGCCGCCGGTCGGCGGGGTGGAGGCGGATGCGCTGTCCGCCCTGTTGAACCTGGGCTACCGCCGGCCGGAGGCGGCGGCGGCGCTGGAGCGGGTGATGCAGCGGCTGGGCGATGACGCGGCGCTGGACGCGGTGATCCGCGAGGGCCTGAAGGAACTGGCAAGGTGAGCAAGGACGATCGCCCCGTCTCCCCCGCGCGCGCCGAGGAGGATGCCGCCGAGGCATCGTTGCGGCCGCAGACGCTCGCCGAGTTCATCGGCCAGAAGGCGTCGCGGGAGAACCTGTCCATCTTCATCCAGGCCGCGCGCGCCCGCGGCGAGGCGCTGGACCACGTGCTGCTGCACGGTCCGCCCGGCCTGGGCAAGACCACGCTGGCGCAGATCGTGGCGCGCGAGCTGGGCGTCGGCTTCCGCGCCACCTCCGGCCCGGTGATCCAGCGCGCCGGCGACCTCGCGGCGATCCTGACCAACCTGCAGCCGCGCGACGTGCTGTTCATCGACGAGATCCACCGGCTGCAGCCGGCGATCGAGGAAGTCCTTTATCCGGCGATGGAGGATTTCCAGCTCGACCTGATCATCGGAGAAGGGCCGGCGGCGCGCAGCGTGCGCATCGACCTCGCGCCCTTCACCCTGGTGGGCGCCACCACGCGGGCGGGGCTGCTCGCGACTCCGTTGCGGGATCGATTCGGCATCCCGCTGCGCCTGGTGTTCTACACGCCGGAGGAACTGGAACTGATCGTGCGCCGCGGCGCGCAGAAGCTGGGCTTCGGCCTGACGCCGGAGGGCGCGTCGGAGATCGCCCGGCGCAGCCGCGGCACGCCGCGCATCGCCGGGCGGCTGCTGCGGCGGGTGCGCGACTTCGCCCTGGTGCAGGGCGACGATCCGGTGGACCGCCCGACCGCCGACGCCGCGCTGCGGCGGCTGGAGGTGGACCGGCTGGGGCTCGATGCCATGGACCGGCGCTATCTGCGCCGCATCGCCGAGCACCACCATGGCGGCCCGGTCGGGGTGGAGACGCTGGCGGCGGCGCTGGCCGAGGCGCGCGACACGCTCGAGGACGTGGTGGAGCCCTTCCTGATCCAGGAGGGCCTGGTGCTGCGCACCAGCCGCGGGCGCATGCTGGGCGAGCGCGGCTGGAAGCATCTGGGGCTGCCGCCGCCCGCGGGCACGCAGCCGACGCTCGATCTGCTGGGAGAGGAAGAATGAGCGAACGATACGAATCGGCGTCGCAACCGGGCGGCCATCGTTATCGTTTGCGTACCTATTACGAGGACACCGATGCCGGCGGGGTGGTCTATCACGCCAACTATCTGCGATTCGCCGAGCGGGCGCGAACCGAAGCGTTGCGCGACGCCGGCGTTCCGCACGCGGAAATGGCATCACAGCATGGCCTAATCTTCATGGTGCATCGTCTCGAAGTGGATTATCTCGCACCGGCGCGGCTGGACGATGCGCTGGTGGTGGTGACGCGGGCGGTCTCGGTGCGGCCGGCCTCCGTGCAGGTGCGCCAGTCCATCTTCCGCGAGGGTGAGGAACGACCACTGGCGGTGCTGGAGGTGCGGCTGGCCTGTGTGCGGGCTGCCGACCAGCGCCCCGGGCGAGTGCCGGCCCGCTGGCATGACGCCCTGGTGTCGCTTTCGTAAGGCCACGAATCGGCCGTAATGCCAACTGTATGAGGTCGCGCGCGGCCGGTGGTCGCGCTGCTGTTGAGGGGAATGGCGGAATTGGACCGGGCGGTTGACGCGGTGAACATCGGAACGGCGGCCGGCGACCTGTCGATCCTGAGCCTGTTCTTGCAGGCCGACATTGTCGTCAAGCTGGTGATGATCCTGCTGGTGCTGGCCAGCGTGTGGGTCTGGGCGATCGTGTTCGAGAAGATCACCACCCTGCGTCGGGTCAACAAGGCGGCCGACAGCTTCGAGGACCGGTTCTGGTCCGGCGGCAGCCTCGACGAGCTGTTCGAGGACGAGGGCGCCAAGCCCACCCATCCGATGGCGACCGTCTTTGGCGCCGCGATGGCGGAATGGCGCCGTTCGGCCCGCGTGGCCGGCGCCGACGTCGCCCGCAGCGGCGTGCGCGACCGGGTGGAGCGGGCGATGAACGTCGCCATCCAGCGCGAGATGGAGCGGATGGAGCGCTGGATGATCTTCCTGGCCTCGGTCGGCTCGACCGCCCCCTTCGTCGGCCTGTTCGGCACGGTCTGGGGCATCATGCATTCGTTCTCGGCGATCGCGGCGATGCACAACACCAATCTCGCCGTGGTGGCGCCGGGCATCGCCGAGGCGCTGTTCGCCACCGCGATCGGCCTGGTCGCGGCCATTCCGGCCGTGCTGGCCTACAACAAGATCAGCACCGACCTCGCGCGCTTCGCTGCCCGGCTGGAACAGTTCGCCACCGAGTTCGGTGCGATCCTGTCGCGCCAGAGCGAGGAGCGCGCCTGAGGTAAGGAGAGACGACGATGGCCGCATCCCTGCAGGGTCCCGGACGGGGCCGCGGCCGCTACCGGCCGCTCGCCGAGATCAACGTGACCCCGCTGGTCGACGTCATGCTGGTGCTGCTGATCATCTTCATGGTGACGGCGCCGCTGATGAGCAGCTCGGTCAATGTCGACCTGCCCAAGGTCAACGCCACCCCGATCAACCAGGACAACGAGCCGCTGCAGGTTTCAGTGAATGCGCAGGGCCAGGTGTTCCTGATGGATTCGCAGGTGGAACTGTCTGAACTGGTGGCCAAGCTGCAGGCGATCGCCCAGGACCAGAAGGACCGGCGCATCTTCGTGCGCGGCGACCGCGGCAACACCTATGGCCGGATGATGGAGGTGATGGGCACCATCATCCAGGGCGGCTTCACCAAGGTCTCGCTGCTGACCGAGCAGGTTTCCGGCAAGGCCGCTTCCTCGGCGCCGGGCGCGGCACCTGCCGTTACCGCGCCGGCCCCGGCCAGTGCGCCGGCCCCGGTGGGCGCGGCGCCACGCCGGCAGGGCCGCGGCTGAGGCCAGGCAGACGACAGCCCGGCCAGGTGGTGCTTTGCCCATGTTCACGCCCGTGACCCGCCTTCTGTTCTGGTGGCGGACTCGTACCCCGCTCAGCCGCAGCGCCGCCGTCTCGGCGCTGCTGCATCTGCTGGTTTTCCTGCTGCTGGTGACCGGCCTCAATATCCGCATGCCGGAAGAGCCGCCGCTGATGGAGGTGGAACTGGCGATGGAGACGGCCGAGCAGGGGCCGCCCCAGGAAGCGCCGAAGGCCAACGTGCCGAGCCCGCTGCCGGCGCCCTCTTCGCGGCCGGCGCCGCAGGTGACGCCGCAGCCGCCGATTCCGGAGCCGCCCAAGCCGCAGCCGGTCGAGCCGCCGCCGCCTCCTCCTCCTCCGCCGCCTCCACCCCCGCCGCCGCCCACGCCGGAACCGCCGCCGCCGACGCCGCAGCCGCCCGCGCCGCCGCCGCCTTCGCCGGAGCCGTCGCCGCTGCCGGTGCCGCCGCCGCCGCCGCCCGCGCCCCCGGCGCCGCCGCCGCCCACGCCGCAGCCGCAACCGCCGGCCCCGACTCCGCCGCGGGTGCCGCCGCCCCCGGCGCCGCCGAGCCGCACCAGCCAGCCCAACGTGACGAAGAATCCGGCGCCTGACAGCCCGGCGCTGGAGAACACGCTCGAGCGGCTGCGCGCGCTGCAGCGCCAGCAGCAGCCGCCGACCGCGCGCGCCAACCCCGCCCAGGGCAGCAGCGGCGGCAGCCCGAACGGCACGCTGACTGACAAGCTCAACACCGCCCAGCGCGGCGCCATCGGCGAGCGGGTGCGGGAATGCTGGACCAAGGACGCCGGCGCGCTCGACCTCGAGAAGATGCAGGTGCTGCTGATGGTCACCGTCGACGGCGAGGGCGTGGCACGTGACGCGGTCGTGGCCGACGAGGATCGCGGCCGTCTTGGCGATCCGCGCTTCCGCGCTTTCGCCGAACGGGCGGTACGTGCGGTGCTCAACCCGCGCTGCGCCAACCTGCCGATGCCGCAGGGAGTGGTCCAGGGCGGCCGGGGCACGCTGAAGTTTCGTTTCAGACCATAAACGAAGACGATCTCGGCCGGGAATTCACCCCGATGACAGATCATGGCATGTGCTGCACGGATATCCTCCGGCAGTTGCGACCGATTCCTGAGATTTCTGCGGACAGGTGACCTAGCATGACGGATGACCTGAAGCCTTCCCGCCGCGTCCTCATCGCCGGCACGGCGGCGACGCTGTTTGCCCCGGCCATCGCCGCGCGACGGTCCTGGGCGCAGGATGCCGCACCCGGCAGTGCGGTGATCGACGTCAACCGTGCGCGGACCGACCCGATTCCGATCGCCATCCCCCCGCTCGTGGCGGGCGGCGGCGACACGGCGCGGCTCGGCCAGGACATCGCCGGCGTCATTTCCAACAATCTCGGCCGCTCCGGGCTGTTCCGGCCGATCGACCCGGCCGCCTTCATCAAGGCGCAGGGCGGCGGCGACGTGCCGAACTTCCAGAACTGGAAGGCGATCGGCGCGCAGGCGCTGGTGACCGGACGGGTGGAAAGCCAGGGCGGCGACAAGGTCCGGGTGGAATTCCGCCTGTGGGACGTGCTGCCCGGCCAGCAGATCCAGGGCACCGCCTATACCACCACGCTGTCGAACTGGCGGCGCATCGCCCATATCATCAGCGACGTGATCTACGAGCGCCTGCTGGGCGAGAAGGGCTATTTCGACACGCGCATCGTCTACATCGCCGGCAGCGGGCCGCGCGACCGGCGCGTCAAGCGGCTGGCGATCATGGACCAGGACGGCGAGAACAACCGCTTCCTGACCGATGGCGGCTTCATGGCGCTGACGCCGCGATTCCATCCGACGCGCGATGAAATCGCCTTCATGAGCTACCTGAACAACCGGCCGCGGGTCTACCTGTTCGATCTCGGCTCCGGCCGGCAGCGTCTTCTCGGCAATTTCGACGGCATCACCCTCTCGCCGCGGTTCTCGCCGGATGGCGGCAGCGTCGTCATGGCGCAGACCACCAGCACCGGTGGCTCGGCGATCATCCAGGTGCCGGTGGGCGGCGGCGGCGGGCGGCGGCTGACCGATGGCAGCGCCATCGACGTCTCGCCCTGCTTCAGCCCGGACGGCTCGCAGATCGTGTTCAACTCCGACCGCGGTGGCGATCAGCAGCTCTATGTCATGAGCGCGGGCGGGGGGGGCGCGCGGCGCATCAGCTATGGCCAGGGCCGCTACGCGACGCCGGTCTGGTCGCCACGCGGCGACCTGATCGCCTTCACCCGCTTCGGCGGCAGCGGTTTCGCGATCGGGGTGATGCGGCCGGACGGATCGGGGGAACGGATTCTCTCCGAGAGCTATTTCTGCGAAGGGCCGACCTTCGCCCCGAATGGCCGCGTCATCATGTTCTGGCGCGAATCGCCGGCGCGCGACGCCCGTGGCTCCGGCTTCTCGGCGCGGCTCTATTCGATCGACATCACCGGCTTCAATGAACGGGCGGTGACGACACCGACGGATGCATCCGATCCGGCCTGGTCACCGCTGGGCGCTTAAAAAACATGCGGAGCGGCGAGGCACTGTGGTACGGATGCATAGGTTCATGGATGACATGTGCCTTCCAGATGACAGCAATCCTTGACCGCGTTCATTCCGCCGGTCTAATGCGACCATGTATTGGCAACGGCGCTTCGACCGGAGCCGTCGCTCCGCCTGTACGGCCGATGATCAGATCGTCAAGATCAGCAGCTCTTCCAGGGATGCAACACCGATGAACATCAAGATGCTGGGCGCCTTCGCCGCCGTCGCTCTCGTTGCGGCCTGCGCGAACACGGACCAGGGCGCAACTGCCGGGTCCGGCGCGCAAGTCACCACGGCGGGCCCGGTTCCGGGCAGCCAGGAGGATCTGGTGAAGAACGTGGGGGACCGCGTCTTCTACGCTTTCGACAAGTCCTCGCTGCAGGCCGAGGCCCGCTCCACTCTGGACCGTCAGGCCGCCTGGCTGCAGCAATACGGCCAGAACAACGTGCAAGTCGCCGGCAACTGCGACGAGCGCGGCACCGAGGAATACAACATCGCGCTCGGCCAGCGCCGCGCCAACGCCGCGCGTGACTACCTGGTGGCCAAGGGCGTGTCCGCGGCCCGCATCACCACGATCAGCTACGGCAAGGATCGTCCGGTGGCGCTGGGCTCGAACGAGCAGGCCTGGGCGCAGAACCGCAACGCCATCACCTCGGTGCGCTGAGGCCGTCAGGCCTCACCGCTACCTTCGACCCGATCGAATCCGCAACGGTTTCGATTTGCTACGCTACAGGAACCGGCGGCCTTCGGGTCGCCGGTTTCCTTTTGTGCAGTTTCGAATCCGGGATCTTCCGCCTGAGGCAAAATCCGTCCGGGTTGCGTCCGTATTGCAGGGGCCGCGTGCCAGCCACCGCACGGCCCTCCGTTGGCCCTGATCCGTGTGACAACCCGCACGAGCCTGCTTAGAAGACCCGCCATTTCGCCCTGCACGGAGTCGTCGATGAAGCACGTCCTTGCTGCCGTCCTGCTTGTCGCGTTCGCCCTGGTCGCGAGCGTGCCGGCGTATGCGCAGTTCGACAGCCGCGAGGCGATCGGGCTGAACAACCAGATTGCCGAACTCCGGCGCGACCTGCAGATGCTGCGGGAGCAGGTGGCGCGTGGCGGTGGCGGTGGTGGGGCCGCGGCGGCGCCGTCTTCGCTCGGCAGCCGCGGCAGCTTGCCGCCCTCCGGCGCCAGTTCGGATCTGCTGGCGCAACTGCTCGATCGGGTCAGCAACCTCGAGGACGAGGTGCGGCGCCTGCGGGGCCGCGTCGACGAAGGCGACAACGCGCGCCAGCGGATGGGCGAGGACCTGTCCAAGCAGATCGGCGATCTCGCGTTCCGCGTCGACGGCATGAGCTCGGGCGGGGCGTCGCGACCGGGTGCGCCGGCCGCCCCCGCCGCCCCGGCGGCCGCGTCGCCGGCCGCGCCTGCGCCCGCCGCGACCGCCACGCCACGCCGCACCCCCGAGCTGGTGCTGCAGGAAGGCAATGCCGCCCTGGCCCGGCGCGACTACGCGACGGCCGAGCAGGCCGCGCGCGAGGTGCTGTCGGGGCCGCGCACGCCGCGCAGCATCGATGCCAATTTCCTGCTGGCGCAGTCGCTGGCGGGACGGCGCGACTGGGCCAAGGCCGCGGTCGCCTATGATGACACTTACAATCGCAGTCGTACCGGCTCGCGCGCCCAGGACAGCCTGCTGGGCCTGGCCACAGCCTTGAGCAATCTCGGCGAAAAGCGCGCCGCCTGCGAGACACTGGGCAAGCTGACCTCGGAGTTTCCCTCGCCGCGGCCGGAGGTGCGCAAGGGAATCAGCGACACCCGGCAAAGCGCGGGCTGCCGCTAGAAGTGCGTAAAAGACCAGGGCTCTGCCCTGGACCTGCCAAGGGCCACAAGGCCCTTGGATCCCATTCTCGCTGCGCGGCACAGAGTATTGGGTTCCAAGGGCTTTGCCCTTGGTGGAGGTCCAGGAGGCGAAGCCTCCTGGTCGGGTGCGGGGCAACGCCCCGCCTGCCGCTTCGCGCATGACCCCGATCGCAGCCCCCGAGTTCGCGGCGCTGATGGCGCCGCTGGGGCCGTTCGAGCCGGCGCCGCTTCTGGCGGTCGCGGTCTCGGGCGGGGCCGACAGCCTCGCGCTGGCGCTGCTGGCGCGCGACTGGGCGCGGGCGCGCGGCGGCATGGTGACCGGACTGGTGGTGGATCACGCGTTGCGCCCGGAATCCGGGGCCGAGGCGGCGCTGACGCTGCAGCGGCTGGCCGGACTCGGCATCGCGGCGCGGCTGATCGTGCTGCAGGGGTTGGCGCATGGCCCCGCTTTGGCGGCACGGGCGCGGGCGGCGCGGCATGCGGCGCTGACCGAGGCCGCGGCGGGGCTCGGCATCGTGCACCTGCTCATGGGGCATCACGCCGGCGACCAGGCCGAGACGGTGGCGATGCGGCGCCTGGCCGGCAGCGGCCCGGCGGGACTGGCCGGCATGGCCGCGCTGGTCGAGGGACGATCGCTGCGCCTGCTGCGCCCCTTGCTGCCGGTGCCGCCGGGCCGGTTGCGCGCCACGCTGCGCGCGGCCGGGCTCGACTGGGTGGAAGACCCGTCCAACCGCAACCCGGCGGCTCTGCGCGCGCGGCTGCGTCTGGCGCGGGGCGATGCGGACGGGGCAGGGGTGCTGACCCGCGCGGCCGGGGAGGCGGCGGCGGCGCGCGGCGCGGCGCGGGCGGCGGTGGACCATGAGGTCGCGGCCGAGCTGGCGGCACGAGTACGCCTGCATCCGGGGGGCTATGCAATGGTGGCGCCGGGGCCGTTATCGCCACCGGCGCTGGGGGCGTTGCTGCGCGTCATCGCCGGCGCCGCCCATGCCCCGCCGCCGGCGCAGGTGGCTGCCCTGGCCGTTGCGCTGCGGCCGGCGACGCTGGCGGGGGTGCGGGTGATGCCGGCCGGTCGGCTCGGCCCGGGCTGGCTGCTGCTGCGGGAGGCCGCCGCGATGGCCGCCCCGGTGCTGGCGCGGCCGGGGGCGGTGTGGGACGGTCGGTTCCGCCTCGCGGACGGGGCGGCGCTGCCAGAGGCTGCCTGGTTCGGGGCGGTGGGTGACGATGCCGCAAGGCTGCGGCACCTGAAGGCGGCCCAGCATCTGCCGGCGGCGTTGCTGCGCACGCTACCGGCGCTGCGGCTTCACGGAGAACTGTTCGTCGTGCCGCATCTTGGCTATGCTGGCCCGGTGTCTTGCCACTTAACGATAATTCTTCACGCGGTCGAGTCACCTATTGCCGGTGCACCCTTTCTGCCGTCGGCGGGGTTGTGCCCGAAGGGTGTCCAGGCCAGGGTGGGGATGTGAAACGCCAACGGGCTCCCTATGTTCTGTGCTGGCGGGAACGGCCGGACGAGGGTCGGAACCGGGGGATTATCTGCCGCGGCGGCGCGGCGGGGTCCGTAACACGAATATATGGCTCGTCAGGCCAGGGAATCGAATGAGCAATTTCGGCCGCAACCTCGCTTTATGGGTCATCATCGCGCTGCTGCTGGTGGTCCTGTTCAATTTGTTCCAACCGGGAACCAACAGGTCCGGGGCGACGCAGGTCGCGTATTCCGACTTCATCGGCGAGGTAACCGCCGGGCGGGTGCGTGACGTGGTCATCCAGGGCCGCACCGTCTCCGGGCAATTGACCGACGGTCGCAGCTTCCAGACCTATACGCCGGAGGATCCGGCCCTGGTCTCGCGGCTGACCGAAAAGGGCGTGCGTGTCATCGCCAAGCCCGAGGACAGCGACGTCAATCCGTTGCTGCACTATATCCTCTCCTGGTTCCCCATGCTGCTGCTCATCGGCGTGTGGATCTTCTTCATGCGCCAGATGCAGTCGGGCGGCGGCCGGGCCATGGGCTTCGGCAAGAGCCGGGCGCGGCTGCTGACGGAAAAGCAGGGGCGCGTGACCTTCGAGGATGTCGCCGGCATCGACGAGGCCAAGGGCGAGCTGCAGGAAATCGTCGAATTCCTGAAGGATCCGCAGAAGTTCCAGCGCCTTGGCGGCAAGATCCCCAAGGGCGTGCTGCTGGTCGGCCCGCCGGGCACCGGCAAGACGCTGCTGGCGCGCGCCATCGCCGGCGAGGCCAACGTGCCGTTCTTCACCATCTCGGGTTCCGACTTCGTCGAGATGTTCGTGGGCGTCGGCGCCTCGCGCGTGCGCGACATGTTCGAGCAGGGCAAGAAGAACGCCCCCTGCATCATCTTCATCGATGAAATCGATGCGGTGGGGCGTCATCGCGGCGCCGGACTGGGCGGCGGCAATGACGAGCGCGAGCAGACGCTGAACCAGATGCTGGTCGAGATGGACGGCTTCGAGAGCAATGAAGGCGTCATCCTGATCGCGGCCACCAACCGGCCGGACGTGCTGGATCCGGCGCTGCTGCGCCCGGGCCGCTTCGACCGGCAGGTCGTGGTGCCCAACCCGGATGTGAACGGTCGCGAGAAGATCCTGCGCGTGCACATGCGCAAGGTGCCGCTGGCCTCCGACGTCGATCCGAAGACCATCGCCCGCGGCACGCCCGGCTTCTCCGGCGCCGATCTCGCCAACCTGGTCAACGAGGCCGCGCTGCTGGCCGCCCGCCTGGGCAAGCGCGTGGTGGCGATGGCTGAGTTCGAGAACGCCAAGGACAAGGTGCTGATGGGCACCGAGCGCCGCTCGCTGGTGATGAGCGAGGCGGAGAAGCGCATGACCGCCTATCACGAGGCCGGCCACGCGCTGTGTGCCCTGCACGAGCCGGAATGCGACCCGGTGCACAAGGCCACCATCATCCCGCGCGGCCGCGCGCTGGGCCTGGTGATGAGCCTGCCGGAGGGCGATCGCTACTCCAAGAGCAAGTCCAAGCTGCTCGCGGAGCTGACCATGGCGATGGGCGGGCGCGCCGCCGAGGAGATCATCTTCGGCGCCGACAAGGTCTCCAACGGGGCCGCCGGCGACATCAAGATGGCCACCGATCAGGCCCGCCGCATGGTCACCGAATGGGGCATGAGCGACAAGCTCGGCATGATCGCCTATGGCGACAACAGCCAGGAAGTGTTCCTCGGCCATTCGGTGACGCAGAACAAGAACGTCTCGGAGGCGACGGCGCGGGAGATCGATGCCGAGATCAAGTCGATCATCGACACCTCCTATGCCAAGGCCCACACCGTGCTGACCGAGAATCTCGAGGAACTGCACCGGCTGGCGCGCGGGCTGCTGGAATACGAAACGCTGTCCGGTGACGAAATCCGCACCGTGCTGCGTGGCGACCCGGTGATCCGCAAGGTGGTGGACGAACCGGCGCCGGAAAGCCGCCGCGCCTCGGTGCCGACTGCCGGACGGCCGGTGCCGCCGGCGCCGGCACCGGGCCTGGGGCCGGCACCGCAGCCCGGCTGATCCGCGGCGCCCTATCCCGAATCGCCCGCCCTTTTCCCCCACCGGGGGAAAAGGGCGGGTTTTTTTGTGCTGGCGTGTTCGGGTTGGGGGCGCCCTGGCTTGTCCATGACCGGCGCGGAAACACTTCGCCATTAAAGTTGCATATCAAGAGATAGACCTAAGGCATTCTGGCTGTTTACTGTCGCAGGCAAAGCACTTTAGTGTGGCAATAGTGATGGATGCAGGTGTATCCGTCGCGGAATCGGAACGCCGGGGCAGGGGCCGTATCGGGCCCGCACCGGGATCAGGGGGCCGCGACAGGTGCGGCTCCCGGCATATGGGATAAGCGCTGCATGACGACCAAGCGACGCCTGTTCGGCACCGACGGCATCCGTGGCACGGCCAATACCGAGCCGATGACGGCGGCCCTGGCGCTGCAGCTGGGTCAGGCCGCCGGCCTGATCTTCAAGCGCGGCGCGCATCGCCACCGGGTGGTGATCGGCAAGGACACCCGGCTGTCGGGCTACATGATCGAACCTGCGCTGACCGCCGGCTTCATCGGCGCGGGCATGGACGTGGTGCTGGTCGGGCCGCTGCCCACCCCCGCCATCGCCATGCTGACGCGCAGCCTGCGGGCCGATCTCGGCGTCATGATCTCGGCCAGCCACAACCCGTACGAGGACAACGGCATCAAGCTGTTCGGCCCGGACGGCTACAAGCTTTCCGACGAGACCGAGGCCGGGATCGAGGCGTTGATGGAGGGCGACCTCACGCCGCAGCTCGCCGCGCCGTCCCGGCTGGGTCGGGCCTCGCGGCTGGAGGACGCGGCGGGCCGCTATATCGAGGCCGCCAAGGCCAGCTTCCCCCGCGGGTTGCGACTGGAGGGGCTGCGCATCGTGGTGGATTGCGCCCATGGTGCCGCCTATCGGGTGGCGCCGACGGTGCTGTGGGAGCTGGGCGCCGAGGTGATCCCGGTCGGTGTCGCCCCCGATGGGTTCAACATCAACCGTGGCTGCGGCTCGACCGTGCCGGAGATGATGTGCACCGAGGTGAAGCGCCAGGGCGCGCATCTCGGCCTGGCGCTGGACGGCGATGCCGACCGGGTGATCCTGTCCGACGAGCAGGGGACCATCATCGACGGCGACCAGGTGCTGGCGCTGATCGCCGGGTCCTGGGGCGAGGCGGGGCGGCTGACCGGCGATGCGATTGCCGCCACGGTGATGTCGAACATGGGGCTCGAGCGTTTCCTGGCCGGGCGGGGGCTGCGGCTGGAGCGCACCCAGGTCGGCGACCGCTATGTCATGGAGCGCATGCGCGAGAAGCGGCTGAACCTGGGCGGCGAGCAGTCGGGCCACATGATCATGTCCGACTATGCCACCACCGGCGACGGGCTGCTCGCGGCGCTGCAGGTGCTGGCGGTGCTGGTGCAGAGCGGCCGGCCGGCGAGCGAGGTCATGCGGGTATTCACACCGTTTCCGCAGAAATTGAAGAGTGTTCGGTTCCGGGGGGGCTCGCCGCTGGCGCAGCCCCGGGTTGCCCAGGCGATCGCCGCGGCCGAGCTGCAACTGGGCAGGTCGGGCCGGCTGTTGATCCGCAAGAGCGGCACCGAGCCGGTGATCCGGGTGATGGCCGAGGGCGAGGACGAGGTGCTGGTGACGAAGCTGGTCGACGGGCTGTGCGACGAGATCGCCGCCGCGGTTGAGGAACCGGCCCAGGCGGCTGATTAAAAAGACTAAAGAGCCGAGACCAGAGATGTAGGGCGGACGCAGTCCGCCAACGCAAGCCGGCAACCTTGCGGCGCTTTGCGATGGCGGATTGCGCTGCGCTGATCCGCCCTACACCTGGGGTCCGGGGCAACGCCCCGGAACGATCCGCGCGAGAGGCCAGCAGCGCTCCTCACCCGGCCCATGCTAAGCTCCTGATCTTCGAAGTGGGAAGAAACCATGAAGGGTCGGGTGCTGGTCATTGCCGGGTCGGATTCCGGCGGCGGCGCGGGAATACAGGCGGACATCAAGACAATCACGGCGCTGGGTGGCTTCGCCATGACGGCGATCACGGCGCTTACCGCCCAGGACACGCGCGGGGTGCATGACATCCACCCGGTCCCGCCGGCCTTCGTGCAGGCGCAGATGCGGTGCGTGCTTGGCGATCTTGGCGCGGATGCGATCAAGACCGGCATGCTCGGCGACGCCGCGGTGGTGGATGCCATCTGCGAGGTGCTGGCGGAGCAGGCCGGCGAGCCGGCGCTGGTGGTTGATCCGGTGCTGGTGGCCAAGGGCGGGGCGCGTCTGACCGCCGATGCGGCGCTGCAGCGGATCCGTGACTTCCTGTTGCCGCGGGCGGCGCTGATCACCCCGAACCTGCCGGAAGCCGAGGTGCTGACCGGGCTCTCGATCGCCGACGAGGCCGACATGCAGCGGGCCGCGGCGGCACTGCTGGCGCTCGGCGTGCCGGCGGTGCTGTTGAAGGGCGGGCATCTCGACGGCGACAGGCCGGAGGTGGTGGACCTGCTGGCGACCCGGGACGGCGTCACCGCCTTCCGCTCCCCCCGGATCGCCACGCGGCACACCCATGGAACCGGTTGCACCCTGGCGAGCGCGGTGGCGGCGGGGCTGGCCCAGGGGATGCAGATGGTCGATGCGGTGCGCCGCGCGCGCGCCTATGTGCAGGCGGCGATCGCGGCGGCACCGGGGCTGGGCGGTGGGCACGGGCCGCTCGACCACAGCGTCACCATGGATCCGGCGCGGCTGGTGCGGCGGGCCTGACCCCGCCGCCCCGGCCGGGGGATCAATGCAGCCTCGGCCCGCGCAGGAAGGACATGCGGTCGGCGGACATCACGCAGACCGTCTGGGTGCTGCCGTCGCGGTTGACGCGCAGCACCACCGGGGCGCCGGCGGTGCCGGTCGACCACACTTTCCGCCATAGCGAGGCGAGGTCGGTGATGCTTTCCTCGCCCACGCCGATGATGCGGTCGCCCTGCAGCAGGCCGGCGCGTTCGGCGGGGCCCTTGGTGGCGGTGCCGCCGATGACGATGCCGCCGTCGCTCTCCATGGCGTACAGGCCGAGCCAGGGGCGGGGCGGGGCCTTGGGGCGGCCGAGGGTGAGGATGTCGTCCAGGATCGGCGGCAGCAGGCCGATCGGCACGATCATGTTCAGGTCCATCCGGCGCTTGCCGTCGCCCTGCTGCAGGATCAGCGAGCCGATCCCGAGCAGCTTGCCGTCGCGCCCGAGCAGGGCGGCGCCGCTCCAGAACGGATGCGCCGGGGCGGTGAACAGCGCCTCTTCCAGCAGGTACTCCCAGTAGCCGGCGAATTCCTGCTTGCCGACCACCTTGGTTTCCACCGCCCGTTCGCGTCCGCCGCAGGCGGCGATGATGCCGGTGGTGCCGAGCGTCGCGGCATCCGAGTTCCCGAACTCGACCGCCGGCAGATTGAGCCGCCCCAGTGCCTGCACCAGCCCGAATCCGGTGGCCTGGTCGAAGCCGAGCGCATGCCCGGGCACCGCGCGCCCGTCACCGGTGATCAGCCAGACGGTCTCCGCCTCGGTGATGAGGTAGCCGATGGTCAGCACCAGCCCGTCTTCGCGGATGACGATGCCGCTGCCCGTGCGCTCGGTGCCGAGGGTCGAGGCGGTGAAGGCGTCGGGCGGCACGTTGGCGCGCAGGCCGACCACGGCGCGCAGGGTGCGCTCCAGGTCGAAGCCGTACTCGTCCGGATCCGGCTGCAGGTTGGTCGGGATATCCCAGTCGGGCTCGTCCATGTGTCGGCGCAAATCCTTCGTCGGCTCGCAGACATGTCATACCGTCCGCCTTATGTGTTGGCCCGTCGCAACGGGTCAACGGCGGCTGGCAAAGAGTCTTCAACGGCGGCTGGCAAAGAGTCTTGGGTGGGCGCGCGGCCGCCCCGCCAGCCCTGCGCGCGATGTCGGGTCCCCGGTGTGACGGAAGCGTCACCGGCCGGGCGTCAGCCAGTATAGCGGAAGCCGCCGGGGCGACAAAACCCGGGGCGGGTGCATCGCCCGGCGGGGGATCGGGGCGGGATCCCCGGCGATGCCGACGGCCGGACACGTTGGCGCGAGCCGCACCGCGCGGGGGCGGCCCGGTGAGGTCTAAAGTGCCGCGGAGGCGCCGCCATCGACCGTCAGCACCGATCCGGTGACGAAGGAGGCCGCGTCCGAGGCCAGGAAAACCACCGCGCCGCCAAGCTCGGCGGGGTCGCCCCAGCGATGCATCGGGGTGGCATCGATGACCCATTGGTTCAACACCGGATCGTCCTGCACCGGCCCGGTCGCATCGGTCGGGAAGTAGCCGGGCGCGATCGCGTTCACGGTGACGCCGGCGGTGGCGACTTCCACCGCGAGCGCGCGCACCAGGCCGTGCAGCCCCGCCTTGGCGGCGACATAGGCGGGAATCGTCGGCCTGGCACGGTCGCCCATGATCGAGGAGGTCAGGATGATCCGGCCATGCCCCTGCGGGATCATCAGCCGCAGCGCCTCGCGGGCGCAGCGGAAGCAGGAACTGAGGTCGGTCTCCAGCACCTGGTGCCAGTCGGCGTCGCTGAATTCCAGCACCGGCTTGCGGATGATGCCGCCGGCATTGCCGACCAGGATGTCGAGCCGGCCATGCGCCTCGGTGATCTCGGCGAAGGCATCCTGCACGGCGGGGCCGTCGGCGACGTCGAAATACAGGATCTCGGCGGCCGGCGTGCCGCGTTCGGCGAGCGTCGCGGCGCGGGCGGCGAGGGCGGCATGGTCGCGGCCATGCAGCAGCAGGCGCGCGCCGCTCGCGGCGAGCGCCTGTGCCATGGCCCAGCCGAGCCCGCGCGAAGACCCGGTGACGAGGGCGAGGCGGCCGGTGAGGTCGAAATTCGGCTTCATGGCAGGACTCCTCCGGGGGGCGGCGCTTGGGCGGGCCGCTTGCCCTGGCCGATTGTGCCTCCCCCGCCACATCCGGCGTCAAGGCTCGCCAGGCCGTGCACACGGCCCCGCCACGCTCACGTCGGCGGGAGCCGCCGCCGGCCCAGGCCGCACGGGACGGACGGGCGAGGGGGGCGGGAAATGGCCATATCGAGGCGATTGCTCATCTGCAATTGATTGCACTGCGTGATCGTGACGGCATCTGGCATTTCCGCCAACAAAATTAAAGGCAAGTCCATAAATTAAACGCGTTGTTGCGAATGGAACCATATAGTCTGCGTTGCGTTAACCGCATCGCGTCGTAGGAATATATTTTCCAGTTACAACTTGACGCCGAGATGATTAAGAAAAATCATTCTAAGTAGTACAGTAGTGCATCTATATTATTCTAACTCTTCAGGCGAGGAGATCGGCTTTTGTCTTTCGCTATGCGCGATATCGAGGACAAGCGCCCTTTTCTGCGGATCACCGGCCGCAAGGCGGCCGCGCCGGCACCGATGTGGGTTCCCGATCCCCTGGCGGTCGCCGGCTCGGCCTTGAGCGATTTCATGGCGTTCTGCCGCAGCAGGAGCCGGCTCGATCTGGCCGACCCCGCCGCGCTGCATCGCTTTTCGGTCGAACGGTTCCAGACCTTCTGGGGGTATTTCCTCGACTGGTCGCAGCCACTGCATGAAGGGGAAAGCGAGGTCGTCTGCACCAGCCAGAGCTGCGAGACCGCCCGCTTCTTCCCGGGCCTGCGGCTGTCCTATGCCGAGAACCTGCTCGCCGCGCGGGCGCCCGGGGATGATGAGCGACCGGCGATCATCGCCTGCCACGCCGATGCCCCGCCTGAGATCCTGACCCGCGCGCAGTTGCGCCACCGGGTGCAACATGTCGCCGGCGGGCTGCGCCGGCTCGGGATCGGGCCGGGGGACCGCGTCGCGGCGATCGCGGGCAATGGCTGGCAACCGGTGGTGGCCGCCCTCGCCTCCAGCATGCTCGGCGCGAGCTTCTCCGCCGCCGCCCCGGACATGGGGGCGGAGGCCGTGCTCGACCGTTTCGGCGAACTCGAACCGGTCCTGCTGTTCTGCGACGGCGCCACCGATCCGCGCCGCGGCGAGCGGCTTGCCGCGATCATTGCCGGCCTGCCGGGCCTGCGCGGCGTGGTCACGCTCGATGACGGCGCGGCCGTCGCCGCCGGCTGTCCGGTGCATCGCCTGCACGACCTCGCCGCCGGCCCGGCGGAAGGCCGCTGGCAGCGCTTTCCCTTCGATCATCCACTGTTCGTGCTGTTCTCCTCCGGCACCACGGGCCGGCCCAAATGCATTGTGCACGGCGCCGGCGGGACGCTGCTCGAGCATCTGAAGGAGCATCGCCTGCACGGCGATCTCGGGCGGTCGGACCGGCTGTTCTTCCAGACTTCCTGCGCCTGGATGATGTGGAACTGGCAGCTCTCGGCGCTCGCCACCGGGGCCGGCATCGTCGTGTACGACGGCCCGGTGACCGGCCCCGGAACGCTGTGGGACATCGTCGCCGCCCAGCGGGTCACGCGCTTCGGCACCAGCCCGGCCTATCTGCGGCTGTGCCAGGAACGCGACTACGTGCCCGCGCGGGCCCATGACCTTTCGGCCCTGCGCGGCGTGATGTCCACCGGCTCGATCCTGTACGATGACCAGTTCGACTGGGTGATGCAGGCGGTCGGACGGGTGCCGGTGCAGTCGATCTCGGGCGGCACCGACATCATCGGCTGCTTCGTGCTCGGCAATCCCAACCTGCCGGTCTGGCGCGGCGAGGCACAGTGCCGCAGCCTCGGCCTCGACGTGCAAGCCGTCGACGCAAGCGGGGCGACAGTGCTGGACCAGGTCGGCGAACTGGTCTGCCGCACGCCGTTTCCCTCGCGGCCGATCGCCTTCCTCGGCGATTCCGACGGCGGCCGGTTCCACGGCGCCTATTTCGCCCGCACCCCGGGGGTGTGGACGCATGGCGACCTGGTCTCGTTCACGCCGCACGGCACCGCCCGGCTGTACGGGCGCTCGGACGGGGTGATCAACGTGCGGGGCATCCGCATCGGCCCGGCCGAGTTCGACGCGGCGTTGCGCGATGTCACCGAGCTGCGCGCCTGCCTCGGCGTCGAGCAGGCGGCGCCGGAGGAGCCGGGGGGCACCCGCCTCGTGCTGCTGGTCGCGCTGCAGCCGGGCGTGACGCTGGACGCGACGCTGCAGCGGCGGATCCGCGCGGCGCTGGCGCGCCGGGCCTCGCCGGCGCATGTGCCCGCCGTGATCGCGGCAATCCCGGACATGCCGACCACGCACAGCGGCAAGCGTTCCGAGCGGGCCGCGCATGACGCCGTCAACCGCCGCCCCGCCGGCAACCGCGCGGCGCTGCGCAATCCCGACGTGCTCGACCTGATCGCCAGCCATCCTGACCTGCATGGGGCAGGTGGGCCGGCGGCGCCCGTCATGGCGGACCGCGGAACGCCGCTGGAGCGGCTCACCGCGATCTGGGAGAGCGTGCTCGGCATCGCCCCGATCGGGCTCGATGACAATTTCTTCGATCTCGGCGGGCATTCGCTGACCGCGCTGCGCATCGCCGACGCGGTCACGGCGAGCTTCGGGCAGGCACTGCCGGTGACGGCGCTGCTGCGGGCACCGACCATCGCCGGCCTCGTCGCCCTGCTTGAACAGAACCAACCCGGGGGCAACACGGTCGCCGAGCTTCGGCCCGGCGGCTTTCCGCCGCTGTTCGTCGTGCCCAGCATCGCCGGCACCGTGATCGAGATGTACCGCGTGCTGTCGGCGCTGAACGCGGGGCGGGCCGTCTATGCGCTGCAGGCGCGCGGGGTGGACGGGACCGAGCCACGGCGACGGATCGACGAAATGGCCGCGGACTACATCTCCGGCATGCGCTCGGTGCAGAAGCAGGGGCCCTATGCCTTCGTCGGCTATTCCTTCGGCGGGCTGGTCGCCTACGAGATGGCCTGCCAACTGCGCGCGCAAGGCGAGCAGGTCGCCCTGGTCGCGCTGATCGACAGCGGCATCCACCCGCGGAATCTTTCGACGCGCGGCTGGCTCGGGTTCCACGCCAGGGTACTGCGCCACGTGGTCCGGCAACTGCACAGCGCCAGCAGCCGGGAACTGCGCCAACTGGCGTCGCGGGTGACGCATGGGGTGGGACGGAAGGTGCAGCAGGTCCTGGGCCGGCCGAGCCGGGTGCGCAGCGTGGCCGGGCACGCGCTGCCGCCGGCCTTGCAACGGGTCAGGGCGGCCGCCGGCTTCGCCTATGCGCGTTACCGGCTGCCGCCTTATCCCGGAAAGGTGGTGTTCTTCCGCGCCACCCGGCGCGATCCCCTGTATTGCGAGCCGGTCGAGATCCTGGCCCACCGCAGCGGCGCGGTGGAGGTGTACCACCTTCCCGGCGACCATGCCGACATGGTCGAAGGCAACAATGCGGTTAACCTGGCCGGCCGGCTCGATACCCTGCTCGGCAGGCCGCAGGACGCGGACGTCGCCTCTCCCGGCCCCGGCGGGCCGGGAAGCGGCGCCCAGGTCAGAGCGTCTCCAACGTGAAGGTGACCCGCCCGCGCAGCGTGTCGCCCGATTCGAGCACGGTGAAGCCGTGGTCCTTGCCGTCGAGCCGGTTGAGGCCGTCGTTCATGTTGGACACCGGCTCGACGCAGAAATAGTCGCGCCCGGGCGGCACGTAGACCACCAGGTGGCGGAACACCGGGTCGGCGGTGATGGTCAGCGCCAGCTTCGCCTCCGGCCAGGTCAGCCGAACCGGCCGCGTCCAGTCGACGAAGCAATCATCGATGCCCTCGACCGGGGCACGCGCGGTTGAATGGTCCCATTCGGCGGGCACCGCGGTGCGTTCGCCCGGCACCGCCTCGCCCGGCCGCTTGCGCCAGACCCCGCCGGCCTGGAACTGCAGCGTGCAGCCCGGGGTGCGCGGGAAATAGGGGTGCAGGCCGAAGGCGACCGGGGCGGCATGGGTGTGGGTGTTGGTGATCTCCATGTCGCAGATCAGCCGGTCGGGCTGCAGCTCGAAATTCTGCTCGGCCCGGAACGAGAACGGCCAGAGCGGCCCCGGGATATGGTCGAGCACCAGGATGGCGTCGTCCGGATCGGCATCGGCGACGCGCCAGGGCTCCTTCCAGCCGGCGCCATGGATGGCGGCGCCGTCCAGCAGGGCCGGCAACTCGTGCGTCATGCCGCGCCAGGGAAAGCGGCGGCCGGCGACGCGGCCGGAGAAGGGGAACAGCGGGAAGCAGCCCAGCCCCCGCGCGTTCTTCTGCGCCAGCGCGTCCTCCTGCACCGGTCGCAGGATGGACACGTCGCCCCGCGTCCAGGAGGCGATGGCGCCGCCGATCTCGGGGGCGAGGGTGAGCGTGCAGTCGCCGGCGGCGATCTCGAGAAGCTCTGTCATGGGTCTGGCTCCAGGCGCAGCGTATGCCCGGCCGCCTGTGCCGCGGCCAGGCCGGAAGGAGGGCGGAACATGCCCCCTTCCGGGCCCTTGCGGTAGGGGGCCC
Organism: Rhodovastum atsumiense; assembly: GCF_937425535.1. NCBI lineage: Bacteria > Pseudomonadati > Pseudomonadota > Alphaproteobacteria > Acetobacterales > Acetobacteraceae > Rhodovastum > Rhodovastum atsumiense. The sequence goes on along the minus strand of NZ_OW485601.1, from coordinate 6,000,807 downwards.
GCGTCGCGGCCAGGGCGGACGGATGCGCGACCCGGCGCGCGCCGGTGGAGGCAGGGTGAAACCATCGCGCTAGAATAATAACGCGAATGATCCTGGAAATACTTCCACCATAAGAAAGACCTGGATGGTAATGTTATTACAGATATAATGATTTTGACCGAGATCAACGACGCTCGCGTGCATGGAATTTTAAGCGAATCGCCGAAGAGCTGAGCATTTGCGCGGATTCGTGCCGGCGTGATCGGCCTCACCGGGGCTGGCGAGTCGGCTGCTCTTGCGTCCCTCCGTACAGACAGGGAGACGATTGATGCACGGATGTGTCGGAGCCAGGACGGCGAGCCGCAGTTTCACCGGCAGTTCCGGCGGCACCGAGCATGTCATCATCGTCGAGGCCCTCCCGGGCCCGGATTTCGCCGAGCAGCTCGAGGCCGTGGCCCGTGCCTATGCCGAGATGCAGCGGCGCCTGGAGCTTGACGCCGCGACCGCGGTGTTCCGTCGCCTGCACGTGAGCGACGTGATGAACCAGGCGGTACAACTGCGCGCCAGCCCGCTCTGCGACGATCCCGCCAGCGGGCCGGTGGCGGTGTCGGTGGTGCAGCAGCCGCCGCTGCCGGGCAGCAAGCTCGCGCTGCTGGCGTATCATGTCGCCGCCCCGGGGATGGCGAAGCGGCGCATTTCCCCCCGCCACCTGCTGGTCGGGAAGGCGGAGCTCGGTCATCTCTGGAGCACCGGGCTGTGCGTGGGCGAAGCCCCGCCACCGGCCGACGCCACGGCCCAGACCCGCGCGGCCTTCGACGAACTGGTCGGGACGCTGGCGGGGCAGGGCGGCACGCTGGCGGAAAACGCCGTGCGCACCTGGATCTATGTCAAGGACGTGGACGTGCTCTACCAGGACATGGTGGACACGCGCACGCCGCTGCTGGCCCGCCACGGCCTGACCACCGAGACCCATTACATCGCCGCCACCGGGATCGAGGGCGCCTGCGGCGGGCGCCACGACGTCATTGCCATGGACGCCTATTCGGTGCTCGGCCTGGTGCCCGGACAGGTCACCTATTTGAACGATTTCAGCCGGCTCTGCCCCACCAAGGATTACGACGTGACCTTCGAGCGGGGCACCCGCGTCGGCTATGCCGATCGTGCGCACCACTTCATTTCGGGAACCGCCAGCATCGATCACCTCGGACGCGTCGTGCATCCGGGCGACGTGATCCGCCAGCTCGACCGCACGCTCGGGAACGTCGAGGCGCTGCTGCAGAGCGGCGCCGCTTCGCTCGAGGACCTGATGTACCTGCTGGTCTATCTGCGCGATCCCACCGATTCCGACCGTGTGCAGTGGCATCTGCGCGCGCGCCTTCCGCATCTGCCCATCCTGATGGTGCAGGGGCCCGTCTGCCGGCCGGAATGGCTGGTGGAGGTGGAGGGCATCGCCATCACCGCCCAGAGCCAGCCGTTCCTGCCGGATTTCTAGAGGCCCGGTCACGTCGGATGCCACCGGACCCCCGTTCGTGCCGTCCCCAGCCTGAACTCGCAGGGAGATGCCCGATGCAGAAGGACGACGCCCCCTTCACCATGCTCGACGAGGCCGCCATCGCGGCGGCGGAGCTGCACCGCGAGCCGTATGACTACAGCTATGTGGACCAGGCGATCCCGCTGACCCACAAGGACGCGGTGCTTGCCGACGCCCCGCAGATTCCCTGGCGCGGCAGCTACGGTCTGCCCGACCTGAAATACGGGCCGGCTTTCGGCGCGGTTATCCAGGACCTGCTGAGCCCGCGTTTCCGCAGGCTGGTGGAGCGGAAATTCGACATCGACCTCAGCCAGCGCCCGCCCTGCATCGTCATGATGGGCAACACCACCGGCGCCTACAACGAGGGCTACGCCCATCCGGATTCGAAGCACAAGATCATCACCGTGATCGTCGGCTTCAGCCGGGAATGGCCCTATGAGCATGGCCGCCTGCGCGTGCTGCGCAGCAACGACCGCGAGGACTACGCCTTCGAGTTCCCGCCCGAGTTCGGCCGCATCCTGATGTTCCGCGTCTCCGACAAGTCCTGGCACGGCTTCCTGCCGCAGAAGGGCGAGCGCATGAGCCTGCAGCTCTGCTACGTCGATTCCGAGTGGTACGTGCGCAAGGAATACTGGCGGCACAGCGTCAGCGCCTTTGCCAAGTCGGTGGGGCCGCTGCGGCAGGTGCTGCAATGGGCGCCGCGGCGCCTGCCCTGGGCCTCGTGAGGTGACCATGTATCCCCCCGTTCCCAGGCTCGACACGGTCGTGCACCATTTCGTCGCGGCGCTGCACAAATCCCACCAGGCGGAATGGCCGTACCGGCACTGGCGGCTGTCGAACGTGTTCCCGGTCGATCTCTGCACCGGCATCCTGACGCTGCCGATCGCCCCTCCGGCGCTGGGCGTCACCGACGGCACGCGCGGCAGCTACAATGACCGCCGCACCTTCTTCACGCCGCGGTTGCTGGAAAAATTCCCCAGCTGCGCCGTGCTGGCCGAGGCGCTGCAACAGCCCGAGGTGGCGCGGCTGCTGGCCGAGACCCTGCATGCGGACCTCGCCGGCGGCTACCTGCGCATCGAATACATCCAGGACACCGATGGCGCCTGGCTGGAACCGCACCGCGACATTCCGGAAAAGCTTTTCTCGATGGTGGTGTACCTGTTCACCGGGCCGGATGCGGCGGAATGGGGCACCGACATCTACGATGCCGACCGGCGCTGGGTTGCCCGCTCTTCCGGGGAGTTCAATTCCGGCGTGATCTTCATCGCCGGGCCGGATACCTGGCATGGCTTCGAGCGCCGGCAGATCATCGGCGTGCGGCGGCTGATGGAAGTCAATTACGTCCGGCCGAGCTGGCGCGACCGCGACCAGCTTTGCTTCCCGGATCGTCCGGTCTCGCTGGCATAACCCAAAAACGATTGCGGCGCCGCTCCGTCAGTCTGGAGCGGCGCCGCATCATAATGGCTCGGGCGGTAGGATTCGAACCTACGACCAATCGGTTCGGTCTGTTGCCGCGATTCCTCGCGGTGCCGGACTATGTCTTCACCCTCGGCGTGACCGTTAGGGTGTCGGGCGCTCGTGGGCGGGTTATTGGATGGGCTCCTCACCGCCTAGTCTCTACACCTTCCAGACGACCTTTATGCCCTTCGTCTGGCTTGGCTCGGCGTTGCCCTCGTCTCGCGACGGTGGGGTTCCACCGAATTCACCCGATTTTCGACTGAGGTCTCCCTCTGAAGTGTCAAAAATTTAACAGCCGATTGCTCTACCGCTGAGCTACGCCCGACCATGGGCGGGTGTTTAGTTGGCCCGGCGGACGCGGTCAACAGGGAGATTTCAGCCGGACGGCGCGGGGCAGACCGGCGCACCGAGCCGATCAACCGGGCTGTTCGCGACTCTGCACCGCCTGCCATGGCAGGCAGGCTGGGCCTCGTCTTGCCTGGTTAGGACGGTCCCGCTATCGGGGGAGGCCACCTCCGTCCAGGACCTGCCGCATGTCCCAGAGCGTTCCCTCCATTGCCTCGTCCGGGCAACTCCGCGTCCTGCTGCTCGAAGGCATCGCCGACAGCGCGACCGCGCTGTTCGCCCGCGCCGGCTTCGCCCATGTGGAACGCCGCGCCGGGGCGCTGCAGGGCGCGGCGCTGGCCGAGGCGTTGCGGGGCGTGCATTTGCTGGGCATCCGCAGCCGCACCCGGCTCGACGAAGCGGCTCTCGCCGCCGCGGACTCCCTGCTGGCGGTGGGATGCTTCTGCATCGGCACCAACCAGGTGGACCTGCGCACCGCCCGCGAGCAGGCCATTCCGGTCTTCAATGCCCCGTTCAGCAACACGCGCAGCGTCGCCGAGCTGGTGATGGGGGAAATCGTCATGCTGCTGCGCCGCATCCCCGACCGCAGCCGCGCCGCCCACCAGGGTGGCTGGGACAAGAGCGCCGCCAATTCCTGGGAGGTGCGCGGCAAGACGCTGGGCATCGTCGGCTACGGCAATATCGGCAGCCAGCTCGCCGCCCTGGCCGAGGCCTTCGGCATGCGCGTGCTGTACCACGACATCGCCATCAAGCTGCCGCGCGGCAACGTGCAGATCTCGGCGGGGCTGGCGGCGCTGCTGGCCGAATGCGACGTGGTCAGCCTGCACGTGCCGGAAACCCCCGATACGGTGGGGCTGATCGGGCGCGATGAAATCGCGGCGATGAAGCCGGGCAGCTTCCTCATCAACAACAGCCGCGGCACCGTGGTCGATCTCGACGCGCTGGCGACGGCGCTGCGGTCGGGACACCTGCTCGGCGCCGCGGTGGACGTCTTCCCGGTGGAACCCACCGGGGACGGGGAGAAGCTGGTGACGCCGCTGCAGGGCCTGCCGAACGTCATCCTGACGCCGCATATCGGCGGCTCGACCATCGAGGCGCAGTGGAACATCGGCGAGGAAGTGGCGCGCAAGCTGATCGACTACGCCGATGCCGGCACCACGCTCGGCGCGGTGAATTTCCCGCAGGTGCAACTGCCGGACCGGGCCCAGAACGCGCGCTACATCCATGTGCATCGCAACGTGCCGGGCATGCTCGGGCAGGTGAACCTGGTGTTCAGCCGGCGCGGCCTGAACATCGCCGCGCAGTACCTGCAGACCGAAGGCGATCTGGGTTACGTCGTCATCGAGGCCGAGGGCCAGGCCGCCGCGGCCGAGGTGCTGGCCGACCTGCAGGCGATCGAGGGGACGATCCGCGCCCGGCTGCTGCACTGATGATGGGGGTGATGTGGTGGCCCTCCCCGGATTCGAACCGGGACGCCCGCAAAGGCGCGCGATTTTGAGTCGCGTTCGTCTACCAGTTCCGACAGAGGGCCATGAGGCGCTTCCTAGCACGGGTTGTGCAGGCAACCAACCCCCTCCGGGGTGCGGGGGCCTTGCGGCCCCCGCCTCCGGTCAGGCGCCCACGGCGTCGAGCGCCTGGGCCAGATCGGCGATGATGTCGTCGATATGCTCGATGCCGATCGAAAGCCGGACATAGCCCGGCGACACGCCGGTCGCCGCCTGCTCCTCGACGCTGAGCTGGGAATGGGTGGTGCTCGCCGGGTGGATCGCGAGGCTGCGCGCATCACCGATATTGGCGACGTGGTAGAACAGCTTCAGCTGGTCGATGAAGCGCCGCCCGGCCTCGGCCCCACCGGCGAGTTCGAAGCCGAGCAGCCCGCCCTGGCCGCGGGTCAGGTATTTCCGCGTCCATTCGGCATCCTGGCCGGTGGTGGTGGAGGGGTGGATCACCCGGGTCACTTCCCGGCGTTCCCGCAGGAAGTTCGCCACCGCCAGCGCGTTCTCGCTGTGCGCCTTGACGCGCAGGGCCACGGTCTCGATGCCCTGCAGGATCAGGAAGGCATTGAACGGGCTGAGCGCGGCGCCGAGGTCGCGCAGCAGCGTCACCCGCGCCTTCAGGATATAGGCGATCGGCCCGAGCGGCTTGGCCGCCTGCGACCAGACCGCGCCGTGGTAGCTCGGATCAGGCGTGTTCAGCGCCGGCTGGCGGGCGGCATGGGCTTCCCAGTCGAAATTGCCGCCATCGACGATCAGGCCGCCGATCGAGGTGCCGTGGCCGCCCAGGTATTTGGTCAGCGAGTACACCACCACGGCGGCGCCGTGCTCCAGGGGCTTCACCAGCACCGGGGCGGCGGTGTTGTCGACGATCAGCGGGATGCCGAAGCGCCGGCCGATGGCCGCGACCTCGGCGATCGGGAAGACGCGCAGCTTCGGGTTGGGCAGGGTCTCGGCGTAGTAGGCGCGGGTGCGGTCGTCGGTGGCGCGGGCGAAGGCTTCCGGATCGGAGGGATCGACGAATCGCACCTCGATTCCCTGGTCCTTGAGCGTGTTGGCGAACAGGTTCCAGGTGCCGCCATAGAGGTCGGTCGAGGAGACGATGTTGTCGCCGGCGCGCGCCAGGTTCTGCACCGAGAACGCGCTCGCCGCCTGGCCCGAGGCCAGCGCCAGCGCCGCCACGCCGCCTTCCAGCGCCGCGACGCGCTTTTCCAGCACGTCGTTCGTGGGGTTCATGATGCGGGTGTAGATGTTGCCGAGCGCCTGCAGCCCGAACAGCGCCGCGGCGTTGTCGGCCGATTCGAACTGGTACGAGGTGGTCTGGTAGATCGGCACGGCAACGGCGGTGGTGGCGGGGTCGGCGCGCCAGCCGGCGTGCAGGGCAAGGGTCTCGGGATGGATGCTGGTCATGGCGGCCTCCTCTGGCTCAGCGTGCAGTTGAAGCGCCTTTTACAATTCCGGGCAAGTAATCAGATTATATACTTTTTCAAAAAGTAATTTGCTCCCGCCCTGATCCGTCCCCGCGCGGGTTGCGCCCCTGGACGCAGGCCATGCTGCCGTGTCGGGTCACACGGCAGCAATGCTGTCGCTGCGGGCCAGGGCAGGCCGAGTCGCTGGCGACTCGGCCCACGCCAGGCTCAGCCGTTTTGGCCAGGGTGCTCCCCGGTGCGCCCGAATGCGCCGGGGCGGTCATCCCGGGCGCTGGTCGGCGGCGGTGCATGGCGGTCGCCATGACCGGGCGGCGTGTCGGCGGGCAGTTTTCCCGCTTCCCCATTTAACTTGCGCGCATCGGCCCTGACCACACCGATCGCCGGGTTGACCACCATCGCCAGGATGCTGATGCGATCAATAATCGACGTGAGCCCGAAGAAACCTGCCATCGCGTGACTCTCCCCCCTTGGGTTTGTGTGCAGGACCAACGGGACGGTCAGGGGGAAGTTCACGGTTCGATCGGGGATGTCACACACCAAGCTGCTGGCGGGCGATGCCGATCACCCGATGCACTTCGTCCCACAGCGCGTAGGCGTCCAGGGCATCGAGTCGGGCCCAGACGACCTCGGCCACGTCGTCGCCGGGCGCGAGCACGCCCCCCGCCGGCAGGCCGTAGAAATCGAGGATGGTGTAGTGGTACCGCACCCGGCCGGCCGCGTCGCGGTGGATGGAATCGACGTTGGCGGCAAGCTGCAGCGGGCCAGCGGTGAGCCCGGTCTCTTCCAGCAATTCCCGGCGGGCGGCCTGTTCCGCCGTCTCGCCGAGTTCCTGCGCGCCGCCGGGCAGGGTCCAGGCCCCGAGCGCCGGGGCCTGGCCGCGCCGGGCGAGCAGCACCTCGCCGCCGGCATGCGGACGCAACAGGCAGATGCCGATGCCGACGATGGGCCGGGTGGGGTACTCGCGGCTCACCGGCTATTCGGCTTTCTGCTCTGGCTCGGCTTCCGGTGCCGGCGTGTCGCCGGCCGGGGCGGCCGCATCCGGAGCCGCTGTCCCGGCGGGCGAGGCCGGCGCGGCCTGCGGCACTGGCGTTTCGGTCGGGGCAGCCGCTTCCGGGGCGGCCGGCTTCTGTGGTTCCTCCGCCTTCAGTTCGGTCAGCGTCGGCACCAGCGACCGTTCCTTCCACGATCCGATCTGGTAGGTCCAGCCGGTGACGCGGGCGGCCAGTTCCTTCGCCTGCGCGCTGTCGCCCCGCGCGGCGAACTGCACCCAGATGTCCTTGTCGGCGCGGAACACCGTCGCGTCCACCACGGTGCCATCGGTCAGGGTGATCGTCGCCGTGCCGAGCTTCTCGCCGGGTTGCTGCGCCGCCGGCTTCACGTCGGTCAGGGTGAGCTGCTCCAGCCCGCGGAAGACGTCCTCGACGCGGTAGTCATCCAGCTTCGGATGGTCGGCGGGCTCGGCCAGCACCGGCTTGTCGCCGTCGCGGCCGAAGCGCAGCACCGCGTCGTCGCGATGCACCACCACCGAGGCGACCTGCTTGGCGTCGATATTGGCGATGTCGCGCAGCAACCAGAGCTGCGGATCGGCATCGACCGGCAGCCGCCCCTCGGCCAGCCACGACCGCGCCTCGTTGGGCCGGCGCACATAAATCGATTCGGGCAGGTTGGCCTGGGCGCGGACGCGGCGATGGCCGAGGATCAGCTCGGCCAGCACCTGCCCCGATCCGTCCAGCACGCGCAGCCCCGTGGCGGTCGCGGTCGGGGAGGCGGGGTCGCCCACGCCAAGCCGCTCGTACATCGCCGGATCGGCGGTGCGCGGCTCGGTCAGGTGCAGTTCGGTCAGGCCGGTGAGCAGCTCGCGCAGCTTCCCGGCCTGCACCGGGTAGTTGCCGCGATCGGCGAGGCCCCAGACATCGCCCTGCTTGGTGATGACCAGGGGCTGGCCCTTGGTGGTCAGCTCGACCCGGGCGGCCTGCTGCAGGCGGCCGGCGAGCCCCGGGAACACCAGGGTGCCCGCCTGCGTCGGCGCGGTCTGCGTGACCGCAATCGGCCCGCGGCCCCAGATCAGGGCGGCGCCGAGCACGACGACCGCGACGCCCCCGAGGATGGCAACGATGCGAGGGTTCATGCCAGTTTCCTCACGCCACGATTCTCCTCACGTCCCGATCACGCGCGCGCCGGGCGGCGGCGCCGGCGGGCGATGCCGCGCGCCACCGCCAGCCCGGTCAGGATCGCCGGCACCAGCAGGATGTCGATCAGCCGCAGCCGCGTCTCCAGCCCGGCGATGTCGCGCCGCAGGTCGAACTGCACGGCCCGCAGCTTGTTGCGGGTGTCGGCGATCTCGCGCCGCAGGTCGTCGATCGCCTGGCGCTGCTCGGGGGTGATGACGGCGGCGGTGGCCTGGCCGCCGCGCCCGGTGCGCAGCTCGGCGAGCTTCTTCTGCGTCTCGTCCAGATGCGTCTGCAGCGCCTGCTCGGTGCGGCGGAAGCGGGCCTCGGCCGCCTTCTGCATGTCCTCGACCACGTCGAAGGGGCGTTGCGAGGTGCCACGGCCGCGCAGCCCGATCAGCGCGTCGCCGCCGGCGAGTGTGCCGATCAGGTTGGCGACGAACGGGCCGTTGTCGGAGAAGGGCGTCGCGTCCTGCTGGCCGAAGAAATTCTGCACCCGCACCCAGAAGCGGTCAGCGAGGATGTCCGAATCGCCGACCACGACCAGATTGGCCGGGCCGTCGGTATGGGCCTTGTGCTCGGGGAAGCCGGCCGGACGCTGCTGGCCCTCGGCGAGCGGCGGCGGGGCGGAGAAGGCACTGGCGAGTTCCCCGCGCACGCGGGCCGCGATCACGCGGGGGCCGCCCTCCGGCTTGAAGCTGCCCAGGATCTTGCCCGGATCGGGCATGGCCCGCACGCTTTCCACCGGGATCGTGCCCGACTGGTCGGAGGAAGACAGCAGCGGCGTGAAGGTGATGGCGGCACCATCCTTCTTGCCGATGGCACCGGCGGCGGCGACGGTGACCTGTTCCAGGTCCGCGGTCGCCGGGTCATCATGGTTGAGGCCGTCGCGGATGTTGAACCAGGCGACGTAATCGACTGCCTGCACCCGGTCGCCGGGGGCGGCGCGCACCCGCCAGGCACCCTTGAGGTCGCCGACCACGGTCTTCGGATCGAAGGTGATGCCCCAGACATCGAACAGCTTCGCCAGATTGCTCGCGGTGTTCTCGCTCGGCATGCCGGTCGGGCCCGGCTGCGCCGCCTGTGCCTCGCTGTGCGGATCGACCATCACCATCAGCCGCCCGCCACGCATGACGAACTGGTCGATGGCATAAAGCGTCGCGTCGGACAGGTTCTGCGCCTGCGCCACCAGCAGCACCTGCACGTCCGGATCGATCACCTGCGCATCGGTCGGCACGGTCTTCACCGTATCCAACTGGCGCAGTTGCAGCATCGAGACATACGGTGCGCCGGGGCCGCCCACGCCGCCGCTGTTGCGCATCATCATCATCATGCGCGGATCGCCGTCGAGCGGCAGCGAGGACATCACCCCCACCACCGGGCGCTTCGGATTGGACAGCTCGTAGACGAGGCGCGTCAGGTCGTATTCCAGGAAGCGCTCGCGGTCGGGCTGCAGGAAGGCGATGATCCGCTCGTCGTCGAGCAGGTTGGTGCCGACCAGGCCAAAATAGACCTGCTCCCCCCCCTGGTCGAGCGGCACGCCCTGCAGCCCGTAGGCCACGGCGCGGTCCTCGGTGTCGCTGAACGGCTCGGGATCGTAGAATTCGAGCCTGATGTTGCCGTGGCCGATGCGCGCGTATTCGCGCAGCATGTCGCGCACGCGGTCGGCATAGGCGCCATAGGAGGGAATGCGGGCGCCGAGGCTGCGGGAGAAGTAGAATCGCAGCGTCACCGGTTCCTTCAGCCCGGCGACGACCGTGCGGGTGCCGGGCGAGAGCGTGTAGAGCCCCTGCTGCGTCAGGTCGAGCTGCGCATTGGCCAGGAAGCGGCCGGCAAACATGTTGAGGCCGATCAGGATCGCGGCGACCGCGACGACGCCGGCGACGGAGGTCCAGGTGCGGCGCATCAGTCAGCCTTCCTGTGCTCGACGATGACGGTGTTCACGAACAGCCAGAACCCGATGAAGGAAGCGAAGAAGATCAGGTCGCGCAGCCCGACCACGCCGTGGGTGAAGCCCTGGTAGCGCTCGGTGACCGAGAGCGCACGGGCGATGTCGGCGAAGACCGGCAGATGCTGGGCGAGGAAATCGGTCACCAGCGGATAGGAGGCGACCGCGAACAGGAAGCAGACGGCGACCGCGATGACGAAGGCGATCACCTGGTTCCTGGTCAGCGCCGACAGCGCCGCCCCGATCGCGAGGAAGGAGCCGGCGACCAGCAGCGCGCCGACATAGCCCGCGGCGATCACGCCGTTGTCGGGCCGGCCGAGATAGTTGACCGTGAGCACGAAGGGGAAGGTCAGGGCCAGCGCGATCGCGCAGAACGCCCAGGCGGCCAGGAACTTGCCGATCACCGCCTGTGCCTGCGTGATCGGCAGGGTCAGCAGCATCTCGATGGTGCCGAGCCGCCGCTCCTCCGCCCAGAGCCGCATGGTGATGGCGGGCACCAGCAGCAGGAACACCCAGGGCAGGAAATTGAAGAAGGGGGCGAGGTCGGCCTGGTTGCGATCGAAGAAATTGCCGAGGTTGAAGGTCAGCACGCCCTGCAGCACGAGGAAGATGACGATGAAGACCACGGCGACGGGGGTGGCGAAGTAGCCGCTGAACTCGCGGCCGGCGACGGCGAGGATGTTGCGCATGGATCAGGCGGCGATGCGGGATGAAGGCGGGGTCTGGGTGATCTGGCGGAACACGTCCTCGAGGCGGCCGGAGGGATGCAGCTTCTCCAGGGCCCCGGGCTTGTCGTCGGCGACGACGCGGCCGCCGGCGATGATGATGGCGCGCGTGCACACCGCGTCCACTTCCTCGAGGATATGGGTGGAAATCACGATCGCCTTGGTCGGCGCCATCCGGTGGATCAGCGCGCGCACCTCGTGCTTCTGGTTGGGATCGAGCCCGTCGGTGGGCTCGTCGAGGATCAGCACCGGCGGATCGTGCAGCAGTGACTGCGCCAGCCCGACCCGGCGCTTGAAGCCCTTCGACAGCGTCTCGATCGGCTGCTGGCGCACCCCTTCCAGCGTGGTCAGGTGCAGCGCCCGCGCCACCCGGTCGCCCAGCTCGCCGCCGCGATAGCCGCGCACCCGGGCGACGAAGCGCAGGAATGCTTCCACCGTCATTTCCGGATAGTTCGGCGCGCCTTCCGGCAGGAAGCCGAGGCAGCGGCGCGCGGCGACCGAATCGGTCTGCACGTCGTGGCCGCAGATGCGCGCGGTGCCGGCGGTCGGCGTCATGAACCCGGCCAGCATGCGCATGGTGGTGGACTTGCCCGCGCCGTTCGGGCCAAGGAAGCCAAGGACCTCGCCCCGGGCGACCTGGAACGAGACATCATCCACGGCGGTGAACAGGCCGAAGCGCTTGGTGAGCCCCTGGATGTCGATCAGGGCGGGCTCGGTGGTACCGGTCAAGGTCTCTTCCCTCCGCAATCGTGGCCGGCCGGAATAGCGGAAACCCGCCGCTTTGCAACCCGGGGAAGCCCGGGCGCGGCGGGGGATGGGGAAATATTCATTCAATCACAACGTCACCCTGCCCGCAGCGTCCGGAACGCCGCCCGCTTCTCGAACAGGTGCAGCAGCACCCGTGCCGCCTCGCCGCGCTCGCTGCGCAGCTCCGGGTCGCGCTGGGCCAGCACTTCCGCGTCCCGCGCGGCCATGTGCAGCAGGTCCTCGTGCGCCTCGGCATCGGCCAGCCGCCAGCCGGGCAGGCCGGCCTGCTTCGTCCCCAGCAGGTCGCCGCCGCCGCGGATGCGGAAATCCTCGTCGGCGATGCGGAACCCGTCACCGGTGTCGCGCAGCAGGGTCAGCCGCCGCCGCGCCGGTTCGGCCAGCCCGTCGGCGTGCAGCAGCAGGCAGAAGCTGGCCTCCCGCCCGCGGCCGACCCGCCCGCGCAACTGGTGCAACGGGGCGAGGCCGAAGCGCTCGGCGTGCTCGATCACCATCACGCTGGCCTCGGGCACGTCGACGCCGACCTCGATGACGGTGGTGGCGACCAGCAGCCGGGTGCGCCCGGCGGCGAAATCGGCCAGCGCCGCTTCCCGCACCGCCGCGTCCTGCCGGCCATGCGCCAGCCCGACCATATCCCCGAAGCGGCCGCGCAGCCCGGCGAAGCGTTCCTCGGCGGCGGCAAGGTCCAGCACCTCGCTCTCGGCCACCATCGGGCAAACCCAGTAGACCCGCGCCCCGCCGGCCAGCGCCCGGCCGATCGCATCGACCAGATCGGGCAGGGTGGCCAATGAATGCAGCGTCGTGCGCACCGGCTGGCGCCCGGCCGGCTTGCCGGTCAGGCGGCTGACCTGCATCTCCCCCCACTGGGTCAGCAGCAGCGTGCGCGGGATCGGCGTCGCGGTCATCACCAGCACGTCCGCGGCCTCGCCCTTGGCGCCCATGCGCAGGCGCTGCTCCACCCCGAAGCGGTGCTGCTCGTCGATCACCGCCAGCCCCAGGTCGCGGAAGGTCACGCTGTCCTGCACCAGGGCATGGGTGCCGACCACCACCGGCACGGACCCATCGGCCAGCCCTTCCAGCAGGCGCGTCCGCGCCTTGCCGGTCACCGAGCCGGTCAGCAGCGCGCAGGGCACCGGGCAGATCCGCTCCAGCGTGCGGAAATGCTGGCGCGCCAGGATCTCGGTGGGCGCCATCATCGCCGCCTGGGCGCCGGCCTCGACCGCACGCAGCATCGCCAGGACCGCCACCAGCGTCTTGCCGGACCCGACATCGCCCTGCAGCAGCCGCAGCATCCGCCGGGGGGCCGCGAGGTCCGCATCGATCTCCGCCAGCACCGCCTGCTGTTCGGCCGTCGGCACGTGGCCGAATCGGGCCAGCGCCTCGGCGCGCAGCGCCCCGTCGCCGGACAGGCCACGACCCGGCCGCTCGCGGGCGCGGCGGCGGACGAAGGCCAGCGCCAGTTGCCCGGCCAGCAACTCGTCATAGGCCAGCCGGCGCCGCGCCGCCGGGGGCGGCGGCACCTCCGGCGCATGCAGCATGCGCAGCGCCGCGGCGAAGTCCGGCCAGCCCTCGCGCCGCAGCAGCGCCGGGTCATGCCATTCCGGCAAGGCCGGGATACGGGTCAGCGCATCGGCCACCGGCTTGCGCAGGTTCCAGGCGAACAGCCCCGCCGTCAGCGGCCAGACCGGCTCGATCCAGGGCAGCGCCGCTTCCTGGCCCGCCGGCACCACGTGGTCGGGGTGCACCATCTGGCCGCGGTCGTCGAACTTGCCCGAGACCAGCACCCGTGCCCCCCTTGCCAGCTTCGCTTCCGGGAAGCGGCGGAAGAACACCAGATCCGCCGCCCCGCTGCCGTCGCGCACCACCACGCGGGTGGGCTGGCGGGGGCTCGCCGGCTTGTCGATGCGCACCACCTCGGCCTCGATCGTCACCAGCGCCCCCGGCACGGCGTCGCGAATCGCGATTCGCGCCCGCCGGTCGATCCAGCTCTCGGGCAGGTGAAACAGCAGGTCGATCACCCGCGCTCCCCCGGCGGCACGGCCGATCAGGCTCGCGACCTGCTCGCCGACGCCGCGCAGGGCGGTCAAAGGCTCGAAAAGGGGGGCACACAGGCTGGAAGGGATGGGGGAGGGCGGTTGCACGGCTGACTCTGTCCAATCCCGGGTCTATATGACCCCAACGATGACCGAACCAGCCCCGCAGCCGCAGGACCCACGGCGGCGCCGTCTGCTGTTCCGCGCCACCCACCGCGGCACCCACGAGAACGACCTCCTGATCGGCGGCTACGTGCGCCGCCACATCGATGCGCTGACCGACGCGGAAATGGACGCGCTCGAGGAAGTCATGGAACTTCCCGACGCCGACCTCGCCGATTGGCTCACCGGCCGGCGCCCCGTGCCGGCCGAGGTCGATTCGCCCATGCTTCGCGCCCTCCGCGCCTTCGCATTGCAGAGGCCGCGATGATGCCGGACCTTGGCGGGGCGTTGCCCCGCACCCGACCAGGAGGCTTCGCCTCCTGGACCTCCACCAAGGGCTTCGCCCTTGGAACCCCTGATTTCTGTGCCGCGCAGCGCGAATGGGATCCAAGGGCCTTGTGGCCCTTGGTGGGTCAAGGGCGAAGCCCTTGCCTTCCTTCCTGTGGGAGGCTGCCGGCATGACCGCGGTTTTCGGTGTCCCGGAAGGCTGGGATGCCATGCTCCTGGCCCGGCGGGCGGCGGAGCATGCCGGCCCGTTGCTGCATGCCTGTCGCGACGACGCGCGCATGTCGCGTCTGGCCGAGGCGCTGGCCTTCTTCGCCCCCGACGCCGAGGTGCTGCGCTTCCCGGCCTGGGACTGCCTGCCTTACGACCGGGTCTCCCCGAATCCCGAACTGGTAAGCGAGCGCATCGCCACGCTGGCGCGGCTGCTGGAGCCGGCGCGCCGGGTGCGGATCGTGCTGACCACGGTGAATGCGCTGGTGCAACGGGTGCCGCCGCGGCACGTGTTCCATGGCGCGAGCCTGGCGCTGGCGCAGGGCGGCACGCTCGATCCCGACCAGCTGGTGCGCTTCCTGGAAGCGAACGGCTATGGCCGGGCCGGCACGGTGATGGAGCCGGGCGAGTATGCGGTGCGCGGGGGGATCATCGACATCTTCCCGGCGGGAAGGCCGGAGCCGGTACGGCTTGATCTGTTCGGCGACACCATCGAGAGCATCCGGGCCTTCGACCCGGCCAGCCAGCGCAGCGGCATCGTGCTGAAGCAGGTGGTGCTGCGGCCGGTGTCCGAGGTGTCGCTCGACAAGGCGTCGGTTGCCCGGTTCCGCACCGCCTGGCGTGACCTGTTCGGGCAGGCGGCGGCGCAGGACCCGCTGTACCTGTCGGTGTCCGAGGGCCGGCGGCATCCCGGCATGGAACATTGGGTGCCGCTGTTCCACGAGGGCATGGAGACGCTGCTCGACTACCTGCCCAAGGCGTCCTGCAGCCTCGACCACCAGGCCGAGGAGGTGCTGGCGGCGCGGCTGGAGATGATCGCCGACCACTATGCGGCACGCCGGCAGGTGCCGCGCGAAGGCGAGGCGACGTACCGGCCGTTGCCGCCGGCCCGGCTTTATTTGTCGCAGGCCGACTGGGACTCGATGCTGGGGGCGGGACCGCTGTTCAGCTTCAGCCCCTTCGCCCGGCCGGAGGGCGCGACCGGGGTGGATGGCGGCGGCCGGCCGGGGCCGATCTTCGCCCAGGGCTCGGCGGCGACCGGCGGCGGGCCGGGCATCAACGTGTTCGCGCAACTGCGTGCCCAGGCCGATCGCTGGCTTGGCGAGGGGCGGCGGCCGGTGGTCGCGGCCTGGACCCGCGGCTCGCGTGACCGCATCGCCAATCTGCTGCGCGAGCACGGCTTCCGCGCCGAGGCGGCGGATGACTGGGCGGCGGCGCAGAAGTTGCCGGTGGGCGTGGTCGGACTGGTGACGCTGGGGCTGGAGCGCGGCTTCGTCGCCGAGACGCTGGCCTTCGTTTCCGAGCAGGACCTGCTGGGCGAGCGCATCTCCCGCCCGCCGCGCCGGCGCAAGCGGGCCGACCAGTTCATCGCCGAGGCCACCGAGATCGCCGAGGGCGACCTTGTGGTGCACCAGGACCACGGCATCGGCCGCTATGACGGGCTGGTGACGCTGACCGTCAACGGCGCGCCGCATGACTGCCTGCGCCTGCTGTACGAGGGCGACGACAAGCTGTTCCTGCCGGTCGAGAACATCGAGGTGCTCAGCCGCTTCGGCAGCGAGACCGCCGGGGTGGCGCTGGACAAGCTGGGCGGCACCTCCTGGCAGAACCGCAAGGCCAAGGCGCGCCAGCGCATCCAGGACATGGCCGGGGCGCTGATCCAGATCGCCGCCGAGCGCCGGCTGCGCGAGGCGGAGACGCTGGCGCCGCCGGAAGGGGCCTGGGACGAGTTCTGCGCCCGCTTCCCGCATGCCGAGACGGAAGATCAGGCGCGTGCCATCGCCGACGTGCTGGAAGACCTGGCCTCGGGCCGGCCGATGGACCGGCTGGTCTGCGGCGACGTGGGCTTCGGCAAGACCGAGGTGGCGCTGCGGGCGGCCTTCGTCGCCGCCATGTCCGGCAGCCAGGTGGCGGTGGTGGTGCCGACCACGCTGCTGAGCCGGCAGCATTTCCGTACCTTCTCCGCCCGCTTCGAGGGGCTGCCGGTGAAGGTGGCGCAGCTTTCGCGCATGGTGACGGCCAAGGAGGCGGCGGAAGTGCGGCGCGGCCTCGCCGATGGCAGCGTCAACATCGTGGTCGGCACGCATGCGCTGCTGGCCAAGGGGATCAGCTTCTCGACCCTCGGCCTGCTGATCGTGGACGAGGAGCAGCATTTCGGCGTCGCCCACAAGGAGAAGCTGAAGGCGCTGAAGGCCGACGTGCACGTGCTGACGCTGACCGCGACGCCGATCCCGCGCACGCTGCAACTGGCGCTGACCGGGGTGCGGGAGATGAGCCTGATCGCGACCCCGCCGGTGGACCGGCTGGCGGTGCGCACCTTCATCATGCCGTTCGACGCGGTGGTGATCCGCGAGGCGATCCAGCGCGAGCGCTTCCGCGGCGGGCAGGTGTTCTGCGTGGTGCCGCGCATCGAGGACCTGGGCAAGATGGCCGAGCGCCTCGCCGAGATCGTGCCGGAGGCGCGGACGGTGCAGGCGCATGGCCGGCTGGCGCCGACCGAGCTCGAACGGGTGATGACCGAGTTCTCCGACGGGCGGTACGACATCCTGCTCTCGACCAACATTGTCGAGAGCGGGCTCGACATGCCGGCGGTGAACACGCTGGTCATCCATCGGGCCGACATGTTCGGGCTGGGACAATTGTACCAGTTGCGCGGGCGGGTCGGGCGGGGCAAGCAGCGCGGCTATGCCTACCTGACCTGGCCGCAGGCGCACCGGCTGAGTGCGGCGGCCGAGAAGCGGCTGACCGTGATGCATTCGCTGGATGCGCTGGGGGCGGGCTTCACCCTGGCCAGCCACGACCTGGACATCCGCGGTGCCGGCAACCTGCTCGGCGACGAGCAGAGCGGCCATATCCGCGAGGTCGGCATCGAGCTGTACCAGCAGATGCTGGAGGACGCCGTCGCCGATTTGCGGGCGAGCAAGGGGCGGCGGGCGGTCGAGGACCGCGACTGGACGCCCAATATCAGCCTTGGCCTGCCGGTGCTGATCCCGGAAGCCTATGTGCGCGACCTGCCGGTGCGGCTGGGGCTGTATCGCCGCATCGGTGCGCTGGCCTCCGATGCGGAAACCGAGGCGATGGCCGCCGAGCTGGTCGACCGCTTCGGCAAGCTGCCGGAGGAGGTGGAGAACCTGCTGCAGGTGGTTTCGCTCAAGCGCGCCTGCCGCGCGGCCGGGGTGGAGAAGCTGGAGGCTG
This sequence comes from Rhodovastum atsumiense, assembly GCF_937425535.1. Taxonomy (NCBI): domain Bacteria; kingdom Pseudomonadati; phylum Pseudomonadota; class Alphaproteobacteria; order Acetobacterales; family Acetobacteraceae; genus Rhodovastum; species Rhodovastum atsumiense. The sequence continues at coordinate 5,983,080 of NZ_OW485601.1, read as the reverse complement.
GGCCGAAGGGCATGGTCCTCAGCTTCCGTGGCAATGCCTTCCGCAATCCGGCCGGGTTGGTGAGCTGGCTGGCCAGCAAGGGCGGGGCGGTGAAACTGCGCCCCGATCACAAGCTGGCGATCGTGCGGGAAATGAGCGTGGCCGAGCGGGTGCGGATGGCGCGCGACACGGTGGCGCATCTCAGCCGCATCGCCGCCCAGGCGAAGGCGGCGTAGCGCCGGGGTCAGAAGCCTTCGGTGGCGTCCACCAGGGCGACGTCGAGCAGGCGCTCGATCACCTCGGGTTCCTGCGCGCCGGCGATGGCGTGGCGGCCGCCGATGACGAAGCAGGGCACGCCGTTGATGCCCAGGCGGTGCGCCCGCAGGTTCTCGGCGTGGATGATGTCGGCCTCGGCATCGCTGGCCAGGAAGGCGTGCACGGCGCCGCCGTCGAGGCCGCAGGCGGCCGCAATGGTAGCCAGCGTGTCGATGTCGCCGATGTCCCGGCCATCGGTGAAATGCGCGGCGAACAATGCCTCGACCAGTTCCAGCCCGCTGCCGTGGCGGGTGGCCCAGCGCACCAGGCGATGGGCGTCCACCGAGGAGGGCGTGCGGCGGATGCGGTCGAAGCGGAACTGCATGCCCTCGCCGTGGCCGATCTCGGCGATGGAGCCATACAGCCTGCGGGCGCGTTCCTCGCCGCCGAACTTGCGCACGATGTAGTCGGCGCGCGAGAGCCCGGCGCGCGGCATGTCGGGATTGAGCAGGAACGGGCGCCAGGAGAGATCGGAGGTCAGGTCCGGGCGGCGGCGCAGCGTGCGCAGCAGGCGACGCAGGCCCAGGTAGCACCACGGGCAGACGAGATCGTGCACGACCTCGATGGTCAGGCGGACGCGGGGGGGGGCGAGGATGTTCACGGAACCAGCCGCCGACTCATCTGGCAAAGAGCGTGCATCAGGCAAATATCGTGCCTGGATGCGGCCGGTGCAAGCGGTGGTGGCCAGGACGTCGACCTTATCTCAAGCCTTTGTCCGCGTCCGTCCGGTCAGGCGACGCCATAGGCGGAAATCACCGGATCCAGCCGGAACTCGTCGACGATGAAGTCGATCACCGTTCGGGTTCGTGGCGCGAGGAACCGCCTGGAGGGATAAACCAGCGAGATCGGCCGGTGCGGCGGCCGCCAGGCCTGCAGCAGGGGACGCAGCCGCCCTTCGCGCAGTTCCTCGCGCAGCATCCAGGTCGGCACCAGCGCCACCCCGACCCCGGCCAGCGCCGCTTCCAGCGCCGCCTCGATGCTGTTCACGCGCAGCCTGCCGTGCACGGCGACGGGAACGGTTTCCTCCGCCCCGGTGAAGTTCCAGGTTTCCGGCGTGGGACCGCGGGTGAAGATGATGCAGTCGTGGCCGGCGAGGTCGGAGGGATGCCGCGGCTCGCCATGCCGGTCGAGATAGGCGGGCGCGGCCACTGCCTGCGAGGTGGTCACGCCGACCCGCCGGGCCACCAGGGTCGGGTCGGCCACGCTGCCGACGCGGAGGGTGAGGTCGAGTCCCTCCTGCACCATGTCCACCACGTCGTCGGCCATCACCAGCTCGACCGACAGCTCCGGGTAGCGCGCCAGCAACAGGCCGATGCGCGGCGCCACGTACATCCGGCCGAACACCGTGGGAGAGCCCAGCCGCACCAGCCCCGCCGGCGAGGCACGCCGTCGGCCGATCGCCGCTTCCGCCTGTTCCACCGCCTCCAGCACGAAGCGGGCATGCGCCAGCAGGTCGCGCCCGTCCTCGGTCAGGGTCAGGCTGCGTGTGCTGCGCTGCAGCAGGCGGGCGGCGAGATGCTCCTCCAGGGCCGCAATCTGCCGGGACACCGCTGGTTGGGTCGCGCCGATCTCGCGCGCCACCGCCGAAAAACTGCCGGTTTCGGCGACCCGGACGAAAGTTCGCATGGCGATCAGCAGGTCCATTGGCACCTCAAAGTCCGGCGCATGAATATCATCACATCCCAGGCGATTTGCCCCGGATGCAACATGGATCATATGTGTGGCAAGAGGACCGGGCCGGGCGGCACGGGATGCACCGGGTGGAAGGGGAGAGTGGGGGAGTCATGGGCGGGTTGGTCCGACAGCTTGAGGCATTCATGCAGGGATTGCTGGAGCGCACGGATCCCGCCACAGCCAGGACGCTGCGCGGCGGGATCGAACGGCTGGTGCGCGACGGAGTGGCGCAGCGGGCGCCCGGACCCGGCACGCCGGCCCCGGATTTCATCCTGCCCGACCAGGATGGCCGGGAGGTGTCGCTGTCGCGCGAACTCGGGCGTGGGCCGGTGGTGCTGACTTTTTTCCGTGGTGGCTGGTGCCCGTTCTGCACCATCACTTTGCGCGCCCTGGCCCGCATTCACCCCGCGCTGTGCCGGCACCAGGCGCAGGTGCTGGCGGTGTCGCCGCAGGGGGCGCGGCACTGTGCCGATACCGTCCTGTGCAATCAGTTGCCGTTCCGGGTGCTGGGCGACCACGACAACCAGGTGGCACGGCGCTACGGCCTGCCGGTGACCCTGTCGCCGGAGCTACAGGACATCTACCGCCGCTTCGGCCATGACCTGCCCGCGATCAATGGCGTCGATGCGTGGGAGCTGCCGATCCCGGCGACCTTCCTGATCGGCACCGACGGACGGATCCGGCAGGCCCATGTCGATCCGCGCCCGCATCGCCGCATGGAGCCGGAGCAGGTGCTGGCGGGGGTGGAGACGCTGGCCGCGCTCACGGAGTAACGGCAGGGGGGCGGGGCGCGCGCTCAGAGAACCTGCAGGCGGACGGGGGCGGCCGGCTCCTCGTCGTGATGAGGCAGGCGAATGGTGACCGTGGTGCCCTGGCCGGGCGCGCTGGCGATGTGCGCGCTGCCGCCGGATTGCCGGGCGAAGCCGTGTACCTGGGCCAGCCCGAGCCCGGTGCCGCGCCCGGGCCCCTTGGTGGTGAAGAACGGCTCGAAGACCCGTGCCATCACCTCCGGCGGCATGCCTTGGCCGGTATCCTGCACGGTGATCACGACCTGCTCCGCCCCTTGCGGTGCCGTCGCGCGTTCCCGGCAGGTGCAGAGCCGCAACTGCCCGCCTTCGGGCATGGCGTCGCGCGCGTTCACCGCGAGGTTGAGCAGGGCGGTGGCAAGCTCGTTCGGGTCGACCAGTACGGAGCCGGCCTCGGGGGAGAGGTCGCAGGCGATGCTGACGGTGCCGCCCACGGCCTGCTGCAACAGCTTCTGCTCGATCGTGATCGCCTCGTTCACGTCGACCAGTTGCAGCCGGGTCGGCTCGCGGCGCGAGAGGCGCAGCAACCGTTCTGCCAGCGCCGAGCCGCGTTCGGCCGCCGCCAGCACCTTGCCGGCGAGGGCGCGCGATCGACCATCGGTCAGGCGTGGCATCAGCAGCTCCAGCCCGCCGATGATCAGCACCAGGATGTTGTTGAAGTCATGGGCGAGGCCGCTGGTCAGGCGCCCGACCGCCTCCATCTTCTGCATCTGCCGCAGCGCTTCTTCAGTGCGGCGGTTGGTGGTCACGTCCAGGTGCAGCACCACCGCGCCGCCATGGCCGGCGCCCAGCGGCAGCGGCGTCGCCATCAAGCGGAACCAGCGTTCGCCCTGTGCGGTGGGGCAGGGATAATCGCAGGTGAAGTGCTGCAACTCGCCGGTGAGGATGCGCGGCAGCGCGGCGGCGATGGCGACCGCCTGCTCGTCACCGGGGGACGGAGGCGAGCCGTCGGAAGGCATGCAGGCCGCCAGATAGTTGCAGCCCAGGAAGGCGGCGGGATCGCGCACGCCGTTCCCGGCGGCGAAGCGACGCCAGGCCTCGTTGACCGCGATGATGGTGCCGGACTGGTCCAGCAGCGCCACATGCGCCGGCAGGGCATCGAGGATCGCCGCCTGGCGGGCGGCGAATCCGACCGGCTCTGCCTCCGTGGCGCCGCGGCCGGCGGATGAGGGGGGGGCGAGTTCAGTGGCGCCGAAGGCAAGCCGGGTGACGCGCCCGTCCAGGCTTCGCACCGGCCCGATGGCGATGTGCAGGCGCCTCATGCCGTGGTCGGGGAGATGCACCGCCTCCTGGTACTGCAGGCGGCTGCCCCGGGCCGCCTGGTCGAGCCCCTGTTGCAGACGCCGGCGCGCGGCCTCGTCCCTCCACCAGCCGGCATCGCGAATCCAGGCTCCGGGGCCGGCGAGGCAGGCAGCGGCAAGAAGTGCATCGTTGGCCTCGACGATCTGACCCTGCAACGTAAATACGCCATAAAATGTAAATATGGCTGCAAGGTACTCGCTGGTTTCTTCAGGCATTTTGCTAAGCATCAGACCCGCTTCCGGCAGGCCCGGGCGCCGATAATCAACTCATGATGCTGTAGCTGCCGCATCATTCGACGCGAAAACTCTTGTGGGGCACTGTCGTGTTACTATCAGCACCTATTGGGTCGGTGCAAGCGCAAGGATGCAAGTGACCTGTGCGGCCCTTACAACCGGCCATTGCTTGACCTGTTTGGGAGATGTCTTGGTTCGCGCGAGCAATCCAGATGAAGCGCGAAGTAAAACCCGTGACGATCAACTTCGGATTCCGGCCAGTCACCGTGACGCCTCCTTGTCCGTGACGCCATCTCCGTGGCCAGGCTGCGTGGGCCTTGCCATGGGGCGGAACGAATGAGAGGCGGCCAGGTTCGGGGCCGTATCGGATTTAACGCCACGGACTGCGGCGTACAGGGGGGCGTGCCGGCCTGGCATGGCCGGCACGCCACGCGGATCCTTGTGGTAGCAGAAAATTCCGCCGCCGGACCTGGGCGGCCCGGGCGCCGTGCCCGGCCCGGTCAGGCGGCCGCGATGCGCTCCTGGCCGCCCATGTAGGGCCACAGCACCGGCGGGATCAGGATCGAGCCGTCGGCCTGCTGGCCGTTTTCCATCACCGCGATCAGCGCGCGCCCGACCGCCACGCCGGACCCGTTCAGCGTGTGCACATGGGCGACCGACTTGTCGTCGGTGCCGCGGAAGCGGGCGTTCATCCGGCGCGCCTGGAAATCCCGCGTGTTGGAGCAGGAGGAGATCTCCCGCCACATCTGCTGGCCCGGCAGCCACACCTCCAGGTCGAAGGTTTTGGCCGCGCCGAAGCCGGTGTCGCCGGAGGACAGCACCACCCGCCGGTACGGCAGGTTGAGCAGTTCCAGCACACGTTCGGCACAGGCGGTCATGCGCTCGTGCTCGGCGTCGCTTTGCGTGGGATGGGTGATCGACACCAGCTCGACCTTGCGGAACTGGTGCTGGCGCAGATAGCCGCGGGTGTCGCGCCCGGCCGCACCCGCCTCCGAGCGGAAGCACTCGGTCAGCGCGGTCACGCGGATCGGCAGCCGTTTCTCCGCCACGATCTCGCCGGCGACCATGTTGGTCAGCGGCAGTTCGGCGGTCGGGATCAGGTAGCGGCCGTCGGTGGTCTTGAACAGGTCTTCCTCGAATTTCGGCAACTGGCCGGTGCCGTAGGCCGAGGTGGCGTTGACCAGCAGCGGCACGATGGTTTCCTCGTAGCCATGCTCGCGCGTGTGCAGGTCGAGCATGAACTGGCCGAGCGCGCGTTCCAGCCGGGCGAGCGGGCCGCGCAGCACGGTGAAGCGCGCGCCGGCCAGCTTCGCCGCGGTGGCGAAATCCATCAGCCCGAGCGCCTCGCCCAGTTCGAAATGCTGCTTCGGGGCGAAGCCGAGGTCCTTCGGCTCGCCCCACTGCTTCAGCACCACGTTGGCGGTTTCGTCCGGGCCGTCCGGGACGTCGGGATCGAGGATGTTGGGCAGGCTTTCCAGCACGGCGCGAATTTCGGCATCGAGGCGCGCGACATCGGCCTCCAGCCCTTCCATCTCGGTGCGCAGTGCCGTCGCCTCGGCTTCCAGCGCCGTGGTGTCCTCGCCCTTGCGCCGGCCTTCGCCGACCTGCCGCGACAGCGCGTTGCGCCGCGCCTGCTTCTCCTGCAGCGCGGTCTGGGCGGCGCGGCGGGCGGCGTCGCGTTCCAGCAGCGCGGGGGAAGCGGGCGGCATGCCGCGGCGGGCGAGGGCAGCGTCGAAGGCGGCGCCGTCGGCGCGGATGGTGCGGATATCGTGCATGACTCAGACCTCGACGGGCTTGGGCTCGACCAGCTTGGCCGCGATGATCGAGATTTCGTAGAGCCCGATCAGCGGAATCGCCAGCCCGCATTGGGTGATGACGTCGGGCGGGGCGAGGATGGCGGCGACGATGAACATCCCGACGATCGCGTAACGGCGGTACTTCTTCAGCCCGGCCGAGGTGACGATGCCGACCTTGGCCAGCAGCGACAAGGCCACCGGAAGCTGGAAGGTGATGCCGAAGGCGAAGATCAGCTTCATCACCAGGTCCAGGTATTCAGAAACCCGCGCTTCCAGTTGGATCGGCAGGCCACCCGCCCCCTGCGGGTTTTCGAAGCTGAGGAAGAAGCCCCAGGCGAAGGGGAAGATGACGTAGTAGGCGAGCGCGCCGCCGAGCAGGAACAGCAGCGGGGTGGCGCACAGGAAGGGCAGCAGCGCCCGTTTCTCGCTGCGATAGAGCCCCGGGGCGACGAACAGCCAGATCTGGCCGGCGACCACCGGGAAGGAAATGAAGGCCGCGGCGAAGAAGGCCACCTTCAGGTCGGTGAAGAACGCCTCGTACAGCGCGGTGAAGATCATGCGGCGGTTCTCGCCGCGCGCTTCCATCAGGTCGGCCAGCGGTTTTGCCAGGAAGGAGTAGATGTCGGCCGAGAAATGGTAGGTGATGAAGAAGCACACCACGAAGGCGGCCAGCGCCCAGAGCAACCGGCGGCGCAGCTCGATCAGGTGATCGAGCAGCGGCATCGGCTTGTCGTCGATGATGTCTTCTACCGGTTCGGGCGCGGGCTTGGGGGCCGAGGACTTCTTGCTCAGGAAGGGGATGCGCACGGTACTCTCGCGGACGTTCGGCGGTCAGGCACGCAGGCGGGGCGGGCGGGCCGCCGAAGGCGGGATGAAGGCGGGGGGAGGCGGCGGCGGCACCGCATATTCGGGCGGGACGAAGGCCGGTGCTTCCACCCCCATGGGCGGCGGCGTGGCGGCGGCTTCCGCCAGCGGGGCCGCGGCTGCGCCATCCTCGGGGGCCGGGGGCGCGATCGCGGTGGGCGTGGCGGGCGGCACCCAGGTCGGTGTCGGCTGAAGTGGATTCGTGTTGAAGGTCTGGCGCAGCCCGCCATCCGGATCGATCGCCCGCTCGACCGTGCCCTTGATGTCGAAATTGCGGATCTCGTTGATCTGGCTGCGGACTTCCTCGAGATTCGCCTCGCGGACCATCTCGTCCACGTGGGTCTGGAACTCGCTCGCCATGCGGCGGGCCTTCTTGATGACGTTGCTCACCGCCTTCATGGCGATGGGCAGGTCTTTCGGACCGATGGCGATCAGGGCCACCACGCCGATCAGGACAATCTCGGACCAGGCAAAGTCGAACATCTGCGCGCGCCACACTCCCGGGCCGGCGTGGTTAGCAGGAAACCCGGGAGATGGGAAACCGGGGGACCAATTCGTCTCTCACCGTAATGTGCCTGCCGCCGCGACGCAAAGTGGGAAACAAGCGCTGAATTGTATCGAGATGAGCCTGGCGCTAGATTGGTCGCAGAGTCGACATATCAATCATCAGTAAGTCGAAATTGAAACGTCGCCTGCAACAAAAGCGAAAAATACCCGAGAACGTCCCAAGAAAGGTGAACCTTCATGACTGAAGTCAAGCCGATTACGATCGGAAGCCAGGGTCCACTGGTATTTTCTCCCGCCAAGGCAGGCAATCCCGCGGTCGTCGGCCTTTCCGGCTTCGGCGTGACGACGCTGATGCTGGCCTTGCACAATCTCGGCCTTGCCAGCACGGGGCCGGTCATCTGGCTCGCTTTCGTCTATGGCGGTTATGCCCAGTTTTCCGCGGGGCTGCAGGAACAGCGCGCGGGCAACAACTTCGGCTATGCCGCCTTCACCTCGTACGGGGCCTTCTGGATCAGCCTCGCCGCCATGCTGGTGGCCAACAAATACGGCGTCTTCCCGGTCACCGACCGTGACGTCGGCAGCTTCATGCTGGTCTGGACGATCTGGACCGGCATCATGCTGATCGCCTCGGCCCGCATCCACGCGACCATGTTCACCGTGTTCGCCCTGCTGTTCGGCGCCTTCGTGCTGCTCGACATCGAGAAGTTCGGCGGCGGCGAGGCGTTCGGCCTGGCCTGCACCGTGACCCTGCTGGTGCTGGTTTCCGTCGTTTTCTACATGCTCACCAGCATCCTGCTGAAGGATCTGACCGGGCGCGACATCCTGCCGGTGGGTCGTCCGCTCGCCTGAGCGGGCATCCGCCCACCGGCCGAATCGGGGTCAGGCGGACGGCGATTCCGCCTCGCCCTGGCCGGCCACCGCATCCGCCGCGATCCCGGCCTCCGGGGTCGCGGCGGCGGCGTCCTCCCCGCCACCGGGAGAGGGAGGCTCGACCATCAGGTCCTCCCGCCGCGGCAATTGCCTCAGATCATTGAGCCCGAACTGCGCGAGGAAGGCCGGCGTGGTCGCCCACAGCGTCGGCCGGCCCGGCGATTCCTTGCGTCCCTTCGGTGCGATCAGCCCGTTCTCGAGCAGCGCGTCGAGCGTCGTCTGGGCCAGCGAGGCGCCGCGGATTTCCTCGATTTCCGCGCGCGTGACCGGCTGGTGGTAGGCGATGATGGCCAGCGTCTCCATTGCCGCGCGCGGCAGCCGGCGCGGCACCTGCACCACCTTGCGCAGCCGCGGGGCGAGATCCGCCGCGGTGCGGAACTGCAGTCCGCCGGCGACCTCGGCCAGTTCCACCCCGCGTCCGGCATAGCGCGCGCGCAGCGCGGCGATGACGGTCTCGGGATCGAGCCCGACCGGCAGCATGCTGCCGAGCGCGCGCAGCGGCACCGGGGCGGTGGAGGCGAATACCATCGCCTCCACCAGGCGCAGCGCGTCCTCCAGCGCCTCCGGCGTCGGCCCGGCGGCCTCGGGCGCGGCCGATTCGGCTGCGGGGGCAGGCTCCGGCGGCAGGATCTCGGGCGTGGCGGGCTCCGCAGGCGGAAGCGCGGGATCAGGGGAGGGATTGCTCATCGGTTTCCTCGTCGGCCGCGGCGACCGCGGCCGGGCACAGCAGGATCGGCCCGAACGCCGATTCCTGGCGCAGCCGCACCGCGCCGTCGCGGGCCATTTCCAGTCCTGCCACCAGGGTGCTGGCCAGGGCCGCGCGGCGTTGCAGCGGCGTGCCGATCCCCTCCGGCAGGAACTGCTCGAGGCTCGCCCAGTCCGGCAGGCTGCCGACCATGTGGGCAAGCCGGGTCAGGGCGTCCTTGATGGTCCACAGCGTGACCGGGCGCGGCCGGTAGCGGCGGTTGCCGGCGCTGCGGCGCATCGCCACCAGGTAGCCGCGCATCAGCCCGGGCAGGTCCACCCCGAGCCGGGAGTGGTCGGTCTGGGTGAAATCCTCGGGCTCGCCGCGGGGGAACACGTCCTGGCCGAGTTGCGGCCGGGCGCCGAGCCAGGCGGCGGCAAGGCGGATCGCCTGCAGGTCGCGCAGCCTTGCGGCCAGCACCTCGGCCGCCAGCTCGCCTTCCTCGGCGGCGGCGCTGCCCGCGGGCAGCAGCAGGCGCGACTTCAGCCAGGTCAGCCACGCCGCCATCACCAGCCAGTCCGCCGCCAGCTCCAGCCGCACGCGGCGGGCGCCCTCGATCACCCCCAGGTACTGGTCGACCAGGGAGAGGATCGAGATCTTCGCCAGATCCACCTTCTGCCCGCGCGCAAGCTCCAGCAGCAGGTCGAGCGGCCCTTCGAAACCCTCGAGATGCACCACCAGGGCTTCGCCGGCGCGCGCCTCGGCGGGCGGCGCTTCCGGGGCGGCCGGACCAGCGATCTCAGCCACCGCCATCCCCGTCGAGGAAGCGCAGCACGATCACCAGGTCGCGGGGATGGCCGGCGAGGGCGGCAAGGAAGCGGAAGATCGGATCGGCGATGCCGTGCAGCCACCAGCGCAGCGGGTCGAAGCCGATGCCGAACTCGGCCAGCGCCGCCGGCAGCAGGAACACCACCAGCAGCACGACGGCGATGCCGGCCCGTTCCATTCCCGCCCAGGCGATGGCCAGCCGCTCCGGCAGCACGCCGACCGCGATGCGGCCACCATCGAGCGGGGGGATCGGCAGCAGGTTGAACGTACCCAGCGCCAGGTTCGCCATCAGGAAGAACGCCAGGAAGCCGATGGCCCAGAGCCGAGGCTCCCAGGGCAGCAGCGGGGTCGCGTGCAGCAGCAGCAGGGCGAGAAAGGCGAGCGCGTAGTTCATCAAAGGCCCGGCCAGGGCTACCAGCGCCATGCTGCGACGCGGATTGGGCAGGCGCCTGATGTCGATCGGCACCGGCTTGGCCCAGCCGAAGAACACGCCCCCGCCGGTGCGCGCCAGCGCCTGGGCGATCAGGAACAGGCCGGGCACGATGATGGTGCCGACCCGGTCCACGTGCACCAGCGGATTGAGCGACAGCCGCCCCATGCGCTTCGCGGTGTCGTCGCCGAGCGCGAGCGCCGCATAGCCGTGCGCGATCTCGTGCAGGATGATCGCCACGACCACCGCGACGAAGGACAGCACCCACTCCATCACCACGACAGCAGCGCCTTCCGTTCGGTTTCCAGGGCCGGCCCGTCCAGTGCGGCGCGACGGCCGGCCGCCAGCGTCCGCGCCGCTTCGAGCCGGCACCGCGCCTGCGGCGTGAGCGGCGGCGCCTGGATCAACAGGTCGGTGGTCGGCGCGATCTCGCCACTGCAATAAAGCGCGACATCGCACCCCGCCGCGAGGCAGGCGAGCGCCCGGTCCGCTGGCGTGCCGCGCAGCGCCTGCATGGCGAGATCGTCGCTGACGAGCACCCCGGTGAAGCCGAATCGGTCGCGCACCACCCCTTGCAGGATGCGGGGCGACAGCGTCGCCGGGGCCGCGGGATCGAGCCCGCGATACAGGATGTGCGCCGTCATCAGCCAGGGCAGGTCGGCATTGGCGGCGAAGGGATGCCAGTCCGCCGCGAGGTCGGGTTCCGCCACCTCGGGCAGGGCCAGGTGGCTGTCCACCATGGCGCGGCCATGGCCGGGCGCGTGCTTGCCGACCGGCTGCACCCCGGCGGCCAGCAGCCCCTCGGCGAGGGCGCGGCCGAGTCGGGCCACCGTCCCGGGATCGGCGGAGAAGGCGCGGTCGCCGATCACCGCGTGCGCCCCGGGCAGGCCCAGGTCGAGCACCGGCGCGCAGGCCACGTCAAAGCCGGCGGCGGCGCAGTCGAGGCCGATCAGTGCGCCGGTCAGCCAGGCGGCGCGCAGGCCGGCGGCGGGATCGGTGGCGAACAGCGCGCCATGCGCGGCGGCGGAGGGGTGGTCGCGCCAGTGCGGCGGGCGCAGGCGGGCGACGCGGCCGCCTTCCTGGTCGACCATCAGCACGGCGTGCGCGGGCAGGACCGCACGCAGCGCCGCGACCAGCGCGCCGAGCTGCGCGGGGTCGCGGATGTTGCGCGCGAACAGGATGATGCCGGCGGGCGGGTGGGCCCGGAACAGTGCCGCCTCCTGGGCGGTCAGTTCAGGGCCCGAGATGCCGACGATGGCAGCCTTGATCAGGGACATTCCGTCGCGGATAGCACCCCGCGGCGCGACGCGTCACCCCTTGGCAGGCTGGCTGGTGGTCTGACGCGGCTGGTCACGCTCGGCCTCGGCCGGTTGCGGCGCCGGGGGTTCGGCGCGGGCGGGACCGGCACAGACGTCGAAATCCGTGTCGTCGCTGGGCGTGAAGCGAAACTTGAGCAGGGTCATGTGGGCCTCCTGGTGATGGGGCCGCTCCATGGTTGGCGAACGATCGTCAGCAAATGTCCTGACAGACGAAAGCCGCCTCGATGGGGCGGCTTCGGTGTCATCGGAAACAGAGAACCTAGGCCGCCAGAATGTAATACCAGCGGCGCCAAAATCGTTCAGGTCGGTGATTGATCCTGACCATGCGCAACGATCTACACCACCGGGGTGGTGCCGCGCAAGCCGGGATCGACATGCTCGGGGCGCAGCCCGAGTCCGATCAGCCGGGCGGGGACGCGTCGCAGCCAGGGCAAGCGGGCGAGCAGGCGCACCGGCAGCGGCGGGCGCGGCGCCTGCCGGCCGCCCAGCACGCGGGCGATGATGCGGCCCTGGGCCAGCACCTGCAGGCGCTGCGTCGCCCAGGTCGGCCAGGCCCGCCGGCGCTGCACGCGGCGCAGGTCCGACACCCGCAGCCGGCGCTCGCGCAGCGGCGCGGCCAGGAGGTTGGCGGCGGCGACCGCGTCCTGGATGGCGAGGTTGATGCCGACCCCGCCGATCGGCGACATCGCATGCGCGGCATCGCCGATGCACAGCAGCCCCGGCCGCGACCAGGCTCGCAGCCGGTCGACCGCGACCGTCAGCAGCTTCACCGCCTCCCACGCGGTGACGGCGGCGGCGCGGGCCGCCAGGAACGGGGCGAGCCGCGCCAGCCGGGCATGGAAATCGGGCAGCCCGCGGGCGCGCAACGCCTCGAATCCGCCCTTGGGGATGACGTAGCCGCATTGCCAGTGCCCGCCGCGGTCGATCAGCACCAGGATCTCGCCGGCCCCGAACACGCCCATGCTCTCCTGCGGGTCGGACGCCTCGCGCGGCAGACGAAACCACAGCACATCCATCGGTGCGCCGAGCCGGCGCACCGGCAATCGTGCCGCCTGCCGCACGATGGAGCCGCGGCCGTCGACCCCCACCACCAGATCGGCCCGCACTTCCAGCGGGCCTGCCGGCGTGCGCGCCTGCACCCCGACAACCCGGCCCGCCTCGGTGAGCAGGCCGGTGACCTCCGCCTGCATGCGCAGGTGAAAGCCGGGATGACGCGCCGCGTCGCGGGCGAGGAAATCCAGGAAATCCCATTGCGGCATGAAGGCAATGAACGGGCATCGCACCGGCAGGGCGCTGAAATCGGCGATGGCGAATCGCGCGCCGTCGATCACCGCGGCGAGTTCATGCGCAGGCTGGTGCGGCAGGCGCAGCAGCTCCTCCAGCAGGCCGAGCTCCGCCATCACCCCGAGCGTCGAGGGGTGGATGGTGTCGCCGCGGAAGTCGCGCAGGAAATCGGCATGCTTTTCCAGCACCAGCACGGCCACGCCGGCGCGCGCAAGCAGGTTGCCGAGCATCACCCCGGCCGGGCCGCCGCCGGCGATGCAGCAGGTGGTCTCGATCCGGTCGGTCATGCGCCGTCGTCCTTCCTTCCGGTGCCGCCCGCGACAACGGGTTCGGCAAGTGTGACGGCGACGCGCCGCAAACAACCTGCCGTGGCGACCGGAGCTGCCGTATAATTCGATGCTCAAGAAACCAACGGGAGGGAACATGACGCAGATTCGCGGCTTCGTCCCGCCGACCCGCCAGGTCGACGCATTGGGGGTCCATTCGCTCGATCATTTCTGCCTGAGCGTTCCGGATCTGGAAGAAGCACGGCGCTTCTTCACCGCCTTCGGCCTCGACGTGCGCGCCCGCGCCAATGCGCTCGACCTGCATACCGAGGGCCATCCGCATCGCTGGGCGACGCTACGCGAAGGGGCGGGGCGGGAAGGGGCGCTGCAATACCTGTCCTTCGGCGCCTTCGCCGACGATCTCGGGCGATTCGCGGCGCGGCTCGACGCGCTGGGGGTGGAGCGGATCACGCCCCCCGCGGGCACCAGCGGCGACGGGCTGTGGTTTCGCGACTGCGACGGCACCGCGATCGAGATCCGGGTCGCCCCCAAATCCTCCCCCAACCAGAAGGCTGGCACCGAGACCGGATCGGTCCCGGCCGGGCTGCGGGGAGCCACTCCGCGCGAACTGGCGCCGCGGGTGCGGCCGCGGCGGATGTCGCATGTGCTGGTCTTCGCCCGCGACCTCCGGCGCTCGATCGGTTTCTATCAGGAGATGCTCGGGCTGCGGCTGTCCGACGAGGTGGGGGGCCTTGCCGCCTTCCTGCACGGCGTGCACGGCAGCGACCACCATCTGCTGGCTTTCGCCGCCGCGGACGCGCCGGGCTATCATCACTCGGCCTGGGACGTCGACAGCGTCAACGCGATCGGCCTCGGGGCGATGCACATGGCCGGAAGCGGCTGGCACGTCGGCTGGGGGCTCGGACGCCATGTGCCGGGATCCAACTACTTCCATTACGTCCGCGATCCCTGGGGAAGCTGGGTCGAATATTCGACCGACATCGACTACATCCCGGTTGGACAGGACTGGCAGCCGCAGTCGCACGGCGTGGAAAACGCGCTGTGCCTGTGGGGACCCGAACCCCCGGCGGATTTCCTCGCCAATCCAACACGACGGCGTAACGATGGCCCGGCCTAGACCGCCATATCCAGGCGCCCGGCGAGGTCCTGGATGAACTGCCAGGCCACCCGGCCCGAGCGGGCGCCGCGCGTCACCGACCACTCCGCCGCCTCGGCCCGCAATTGTTCGGGCTCGATGGCCAGGCCGAAGGCCGCGGCATAGCCCTCGACCATGGCGAAATACGTCTCCTGGTCGCAGTTGTGGAAGCCGATCCACAGCCCGAAGCGATCCGACAACGAAACCTTCTCCTCGGTGGCCTCCGAGGGATTGATCGCGGTCGAGCGCTCGTTCTCCATCATGTCGCGCGGCATCAGGTGGCGACGGTTGGAGGTGGCATAGAACAGAACGTTCTCCGGCCGGCCTTCGATGCCGCCGTCGAGCACCGATTTCAGCGCCTTGTAGTCGGCGTCCTCGCGTTCGAAGGAGAGGTCGTCGCAAAGGATCAGGCAGCGCCGCCGCTGGCCGCGCAGCAGGCGCAGCAATTCGGGCAGGCTGGTGATGTCCTCGCGGTGGATCTCGATCAGGGCGAGGCTGCCCGGGCGCCCGGCATTGGCGGCGGCGTGGGCGGCCTTGACCAGGGAGGACTTGCCCATGCCGCGCGCCCCCCACAGCATGGCGTTGTTCGCGGGCAGGCCACGGGCGAAGCGCAGCGTGTTCTCCACGATGATGCGCTTCTGCCGCTCGATGCCCTGCAGCAGCACGATGTCCACGCGCGCGATGCGGGGCACCGGCAGCAGAGTGCCGGGCAGGCCCGGACGAAGCGATGGCTGCCAGAGGAAGCCATCGGCGGCCCCGAGATCGGCCGGCGGGGGCGATGGCGGGGCCATGCGTTCCACCGCCGCGGCGATCCGCAGCACGGCTTCGATCAGGCGGTGTTTCTTCATCGGGCGGGCTTCCGGGAAACTTGACGTTCGGGGGGCGGAAACTATGGTCCCGCGCGACCCATAGCAACCGGGACCACCTCATGCTGATTTCTCCCGCCTACGCGCAGGATGCCGCCGGCGCCGGCGCCGCCGGCGCGTTCATGCAATTCCTGCCGCTGATCCTGATTTTCGCGGTGTTCTATTTCCTGCTGATCCGCCCGCAGCAGCAGAAGCAGAAGCAGATGCGACTCGCACTCGCGGCGCTGAAGCGGGGCGACCGCGTGATCACCGGCGGCGGCGTGCTCGGCACCGTCAGCAAGGCGCCGAAGAACGAGGATCGCGAGATCGAACTCGAGATCGCCCCCAACGTGCGCATCGCCGTGCTGCGCGAGACGATCAGCGCCGTGATCACGCCCCAGCCGGCCAACGACTCCAAGCCCGCCGCGAAGCCGGCCAGGGCTGCCGGCGAGGCCGCCAAGCCGCTGCCGGATATCAAGGCGGTGAAGGAATGGCTCGATAAGAAGGGCTGGTTCAACAAGAAGAAGGTCTGATCCGGACGGGTCACGACCCATCGGTCCGCTGCGCGGGCCGCTCGCCAGGGGGCTTCGCCCCCTGGACCCCCACCAAGGGCCACACGGCCCTTGGATCCCGATCGTTTCCGTCGGGAATGGGGCAGGGAAGCCCTGGGCTCAGCCGAGCTGGGCTTCGGCGAACTCGTAATTGGCGAGCTTGTCGAGGTAGTTCTGGGCATAGTCCGGACGGCGGTTGCGGAAGTCCAGGTAGTAGCTGTGCTCCCACACATCGAGGCCGAGCAGCACCTTGCCTTCGCCGGAGGCGAGCGGGTTGGAGCCGTTCGGGGTCTTGGTGACCTTGAGCTTGCCGTCGCTGCCGAGCACCAGCCAGGCCCAGCCTGACCCGAACTGGCTGATCGCCGCCGCCTTGAAGGCGTCCTTGAACGCGGAAACCGAGCCGAAATCGGCGGTGATCTTCTGCTCCAGCTTGCCCGGAATGCCGCCGCCCGTGGGCGAGAGGTTCTGCCAGAACAGGATGTGGTTCCAGTGCTGGCCGGCATTGTTGAACACCGGCGCCAGATCGGGCTTCTCGTGGGACAGCTTGATGATGTCCTCGAGCGACTTGCCCTTCAGGGCATCGTTCTTCTCGACGAAGCCATTGAGCGCGGTCACATAGGCTTGATGATGCTTGCCATGGTGTAGCTCCAGCGTCTCCTGGCACATGCCACGCTCGGCGAGCGCATTGTGCGAGTAGGGCAGGGAGGGGAGTTCAAAGGCCATGGAGCGTTCTCCGATCTGTTCAGACCGTTGCGGTTGCGATGGGACGCCGCCGCAACAATGCCCACGCTAGCTATGAACGCTCCTGGGCATCGTCAACCCGCGCCCGGCTCAAGCTTGCGCGTTTCTCCGATCCGGAGGAAAGGCGCGGGCATGAGCCCAGACCCCCTGCTGGCCCTGGTGCGCCGGCATGATCCCGACCGGTTCCTCGCCTGCCTGTTCGCCCCGCCGGAGCGGCGCGGCACCTTGCTCGTGCTCTGCGCCTTCAACCACGAGATCGCGCGGGCCCGCGAAGTGGCGAGCGAGCCGACCCTGGCGCTGATCCGGCTGCAATGGTGGCGCGAGGTGATCGAGGGCGCGCGCCGCCAGCACGAGGTGGCAGGCCCGCTCGGGGCCGCGCTCGACGAGGGCCGGCTGCGGCCGGCCGAGTTGCTGGAGATGATCGAGGCACGGGAAGCCGAGACCGAGCCCGCCCTGCGCGACCGCGACGCCTGGGAAACCTATCTGCGCGGCACGGCGGGGGCGCTGGCGGCGGCGGCCGGGCATGCGCTCGGGGCCGAGGGGGCGCTGCTGGAGCGGCTGCGCGGCCTTGGCATGGCCTATGGGGTGGCAGGCCAGTTGCGCAGTTTCCGGCTGCTGGCGCGACAAGGGCGGTGCCTGCTGCCGGAGGACATGCTGGCCGGGCAGGGCCTGAGCGTCGCCGAGGCGATCGCCCGGCCCGCCGCCGAGGGCGTGCGGGCCATCCGCGCGCATCTGGCGCAGTACGGGCGGGAGTTGCTCGCGCAGGGCGCCGGAGGGCTGCCCCGCCCGGTGCTGGCGGCGGCGCTGCCGGCGGTGCTGGCGCGGCGCGACCTGCGCGATCCCGAGGCCGCCCCCGGCCCGCGCGGCCTGGGCGACCGGCTGGCGGTGCTCCGCGCCGCCGTGCTCGGGCGGGTTTAGACGGGCGCCCTTCGCTCTTCCGGCCCATAACCGGTGGGGGCTGTGCGCCCGTGCGGTGCCGCGGCGGCCAGTCTGCTGCCGATGTTGAAAGCCTGGTGCAGCACCTTTTCCCGGGATGGCGCATCGGCATGCAGCAGCACGTCCGATCCCACCACCGGCGCGCCGCAGTAGCCGAAGATCCCGTGGTCGATTTGCGTCCGCATGGCATCGGCGTAGCCATGCCGCGCGAAGGTCCCCTGGTCGGCGCCGCCGATGCCGACGAGTTGCACCGCCAGACGGCCGAGCCGCTTCACCGTGGTGCCCTCCGGCTGGTCGTCATAAGCCCAGCCCTGGGTGAAGACGCGATCGATCCATCCCTTCAGCAATCCGGGCATCGACCACCAATAGATCGGGTAGACCAGCACCAGCAGGTCGGCCCGGTCGATCCGCCGCTGTTCGGCGAGAACGCCGGCATCGGCCGCGCCGCGGCGGTTGAACAGCGCGATGTCCGCGACCGTGAAGCGCGGGTCGAAGCCTTCGGCGGCGAGATCGGCCATCTCGGTCGTGTGGCCAGGATGGGCTTCGATGCCGGCGATCACCTGCCGCGCAACCGCATGGGTGAAGGATGCGGCATCGGGATGTGCCGTAACGACGAGGGCATGCATGGCGGACCGTCCGATTGGTTGGCTCGCGGGTGCGAGCGTCATATACTTTTGGTAAGTTACTTTTAGTAGGTTGTTTGTCAAGCATGCCCAGCGCCAAGCCGATGCCTGCTCCGGCCCGCCGCCGCCTGTCCCGTGAAGAGCGGCATGCGCAGTTGATCGACACCGCCCGGCGCCTGGTGCGGGAAGAAGGGACCGACGCGTTGACCCTCGGGCGGCTCGCCGGGCAGGCCGGCGTGACCAAGCCCGTGGTCTACGACCATTTCGAGACGCGCAATGGCCTGCTGGTCGCGCTCTATCGCGACTACGACGCGCGCCAGACCGCGATCATGGATGCCGCGCTGGCAGCCTGCGCCCCCACCCTGGCGGCCAGGGCGGAGGTCATCGCCTCGGCTTACGTCAGATGCGTCATGACGCAGGGCCAGGAGATCCCCGGCGTCGCCGCCGCGCTCGTCGGCGCCCCGGAGATGGACGCACTGAAACGCAGCTACCAGGCCGGCTTCATCGACAAGTGCCGTGCCATCCTGGCCCCCTTCGCCGAGGGCGGCAGCCTTGCCCTGGCCGCCCTCTGGGCCATGCTGGGCGCGGCGGATGCCCTGTCCGATGCCGCGGCACGCGGTGAGATCGCCAGGGACGAGGCGGTGCAGGAGCTACGCCGCATCATCCTCGGCATGGTGGAACGCGCGCGGCCCGGCCCCTGAAAATCCGTCGCGTGTGCCCGTGGGTCAGAGCGGCTTGCGCAACAGGCAGTCGAAGGCGCCGAGGCGCCCCTCGGCCATCGCCCGCGCGTTGTTGCGCATCGCCGGGATCAACGAGGCCCCCATCAGCACGTGCATGCCAAGCCGGGGCGGGCCCGAGGCCGCGATGCGGCGCCGCGCTTCCTCCTGGGCGGCGATGCAGGCGGCGGTGGTATCGTGCAGCGCTACCAGGGTGAAGCCGGCCTCGCGTGCGTGCCGGGCGATCGCTTCCGGCGGATCGAGGAAGCTGGTCGCGGAATCGCTTGCCCAGGGCTGGGGATAATCAGGCGGGCCGGCCGGTCCCAGCGTGATCTGTGCCAGCGCGAAAGCGCCGCCCGGACGCAGCACCCGGAAGGCTTCGGCGTAGAAGCGCGGCTTGTCGGCGATGTTCATGATCGCGTTCTGCGAGAAGACATGGTCGAAGCTGGCATCGGCGAAGGGCAGGTCGGTGGCGCTGCCGGGCACCGCGCGCACCCGGCCCGTGAGGCCGCAGGCAGCGGTCAGGGTGTCGGCGGCGGCGCAGTACTCCGCGATCAGGTCGAGGGCGGTCACCTCGCAGCCATGCTGCGCCGCGATCCAGCGTGCCGGGCCGCCGAGCCCCGCCCCGATGTCGAGGATGTGGTCGCCATCCCGCGGGGCCAGCAGCCCGGCCAGTTCCGCCGTGGCATCCAGGCCGCGCCCATGGAACTGGTCGAGCGGCGCCAGGGTCCAGGGCGTCAGCGGAACCTCCGCTCCCTCGGCCTCGCGCAGGGCCGCGAGCAGGCCGGCGGCGATGTCACCGCGCGCATAGTGACGGGAAATCGACGCAACATCGGCCATGGCCGGGTTTCTCCTCCCTGATCGACAGGGAGGATTATGTCGCATAGCCGGTTCCGTTGCGCGACCGCTCAGATCCGGCGTGGCATCAGCACCGTGGTGTCGAGGTCGAGCACGACCGCGGGATGCGGCGCGCCCTTGGCGTCGCGATCGGGGAAGTCGCCGCAGGGATGGTCCTTGGCCGCGACCGTGCGCAGGCGCAGTGCCCCGAGATCGGCCCGCCCCGGCAGCGCATCGCGGGCGACCACCTCGGACCAGGCGTAGATCGTGTCGCCGGCGAAGACCGGGGCGACGTGGCGGCCGGCATTGAGCGCCGCCACCTTGAAGGCGTTGGCGAGGCCATTGAAGGACAGGGCGCGGGCCAGGCTGATGACGTGGCCGCCATAGACCAGCCGGCGCCCGAAGCGCCCGCCACGGGCGGCGTGCAGGTCGAAATGCACGCGGGCGGTGTTCTGCCACAGGCGGGTGGCCAGCATATGATCGGCTTCCTCGATGGTGACGCCATCCACGTGGTCGATCCGCTCGCCTACGTCATAGTCGTCCCACAGCGCGGTGCTGCCCGAGAGGGTGGTGTCGTAGCCACGCAGATCCACGCCGTCCGGCACGACCAGCGCATCGACGGGCACGTGGGCGGGAAGCTCCGGCGCCACCGGCGCGGGCGGCGGCGCGTCGAGGACGCGCTTGCGCACGAGCACCCAGCGCACATAGGACAGAACCTCTTCGTCGTATTGGTTGATGCCGACCGAGCGCACATGGACCACGCCGGCATCGCCCTTGGCGCTCTCGCGCAGCCCGATCACTTCCGAGACGGCGCGGAGCGTATCGCCCGGATAGACCGGCCGGCCGAACCGGCCATCGGCATAGCCGAGATTGGCCACCGCATTGCGCGAGATGTCCGGCACGGTCTTGCCGAACACGATGTGGAACACCAGCCAGTCATCCAGCGGCGCCCCCGGCAGCCCGATCGCCGCGGCCAGGGTGCGGCTCGACTGCACGGCGAAGCGCGAGCCATAGAGCGCGGTGTGCAACGCCACGTCGCCTTCGGTGACGGTGCGCGGCGTCGCGTGCACGATGGTCTGGCCCAGCCGGAAATCCTCGAAGAAGGCGCCGTCCGTGGTCTTGCTGCCCGACATGAGGTTTCCCTTGTCCCGGTGCGGATGACGTGCGCCAGCGTCTCAGGTGACCTGCGGCGGTCCCGCCACCACCCCGGCCGCGCGCAGGCGTCCGATCTCGGTGTCGCTCAGGCCCAGCTCCTGGCGCAAAATCTCGTCCGTGTGTTCGCCCAGCAGCGGCGCGCGACGTGGCGGCTGGCGGGGCAGGGCGCCGAAGGCGATCGGCGAGCCAGGAACCCGGTAGCGACCGATCCCGGGTTGATCGAGCATCGCGAACATCGCATTGGCGGGCGAGCAGCGCGGGTCTTCCGCGAGCATTTGCCGGAAGGTCTGATAGGGGCCCCAGCACACCCCGGTGCCATCGAAGGCCGTGCGGATCTCATCGAGGCTGCGCGCCAGGCACCAGGGGCGCAGCAACGCGGAGATCGCCTCGCGCGCCTGGAAGCGGTCCCCCTCGCGGTGGCGCAGATCGCATTCCAGCAGTGCTTCCAGCGCCTCGAACCGGGCGGCGAGGCCGGTCGCCTTGCCGAGTTCCCGCCACATGCGATCGGTGACGACGGCGATGTAGATCAGGCGGCCATCCCGGGTTTCGAACGGCGCGCCATAGGCGCCGTACAGTTCGTTGCCGCAGGCACGCCGGTCGGTGTCGTTGACCTCCACCTCGGCGATGCAGCCCAGATGGCCGGTCATGGCAAAGGCAATGTCGGAGAGGGCGATGCGGACTTTCTGGCCTTCGCCCGTCAGCCGCCGGTGCCGTTCCGCGGCGAGCAACGCCAGCGCGAGATGCGTCCCCGCCAGCGCGTCCCAGACCGGCATGACATGGTTGACCGGGTTCACCGCCGCGCTGCCGCGATCCGGGCCGGTGACGAAGGGAAAGCCCACGGCGCAGTTCACGGTATAGTCGACCGCCGCGCTGCCATCGGGATTGCCGACCAGTTCCAGCATGATGAGATCCGGCCGCTCGGCGCGCAGGGCCTCGTAGCTCATCCAGCCCTTGCCGGTTGGGAGGTTGGTAAGAAACAGGCCGTTGCCCGGCCCCGGAGCGGCCAGCAAGGCGCGGACCAGCGCCTGGCCTTCGGGTTTCGTGGTATCCACCGCGAGCGAGCGTTTGCCCTTGTTGAGCCCGGCCCAATACAGACTTTGGCCGTCAGCGGTGACGGGCCAGCGCCTGGCGTCGGGTCCGCCCTGCACCGGATCGAACCGGATCACGTCCGCGCCCATCTGCGCCAGCGTCATGCCGGCCAGGGGGGCGGCGACGAAGGCCGATGCTTCCACCACGCGGATGCCGTCCAGAATGCCGGGCATGAGGCCCCCCTGGGTGTTGTCGCCGGCCGGAAGCGGCCGCGCCGCGTTGGAATGGTCGTGAGAACTGAGCGTGCGACAGTCTGCCCCAGCCGATCACGGCGGGGCGAGGATCATCAATGATGGTGCCCATCAATCACGCTTGAAATGCGGCAACCGGTGCCAGTACGCTGATGGCCACACGCTGACCATCGCCACAGGAAACGCCGTCACGACGCCACAGGCTGGCCGGGGCCGGGGATCCGGGCGTGTTGTCGCGCCTGTCCCCGCCGCAATGGCCGCCCCGCGGGCAGGGAGGACGCGCCGTGCGCAGCAAAATCGTGACAGCCGACGAGGCGATCGCCCTGATCCGTGACGGCGATACCCTCTCGAGCACCGGATTCGTGCAGACCGGTTTCGCCGAGGCCCTGCTGGTGGCATTGGAACGGCGCTTCCTTGCCACCGGCCGGCCACGCGACCTGACCTTGTTCGCCGCCGCCGGGCAGGGGGACGGCAAGGAACTCGGCCTCAACCATCTCGGCCACGAAGGATTGCTGCGGCGGGTGGTGGCCGGGCACTGGGCGCGCATGCCGAAAGTCGGGCAGCTCGCGCTCGCCGACAGGATCCAGGCCTACAACCTGCCGCAGGGCATCATCTGCCAGTTGTTCCGCGACCTCGCCGCGGGCAAGCCCGGCACGTTTTCCAAAGTTGGCCTGCACAGCTTCGTCGATCCGCGCCACGGCGGCGGACGGATCAACGCCGCCACCACCCGCGACATCGTCAGGCTGGTCGAGGTCGATGGCGAGGAATGGCTGTTCTACAAGGTCGGTCGCGTCAACGTCGCCTTCATCCGCGGCAGCACCGCCGACACCTTCGGCAACATCACCATGGAGCGCGAGGCGCTGCTGCTCAACAACCTCGCCATGGCGATGGCGGCGAAGAACAGCAACGGCATCGTCATCGCCCAGGTCGAGCGCATCGCCGAACGCGGCGCGCTGCCCGCGCGGCAGGTCAAGATCCCGGGGATCCTGGTCGATTGCGTCGTCGTCGCCGAGCCACACCAGCACCGGCAGACGGTGTCCACCCAGTACAACCCGGCCTATGCCGGTGAATTCCGGGTGCCCCATATCGGCCCGGTGGCAGCCGCGCTGGATGCGCGCAAGATCATCGCTCGCCGTGCCGCTTTCGAACTGCCGCCCAACGGCATCATCAATCTCGGCGTCGGCATGCCCGAAGGCGTGGCCGGGATCGCCGGCGAGGAACGCATTTCCCATCTGCTGACACTGACCGTGGAATCCGGTCTGATCGGTGGCATTCCCTCGACCGGCGGCGATTTCGGCACTGGCGTCAACATGGACGCGGTGATCGAGGAAAACCAGCAATTCGACTTCTACGACGGCGGCGGCCTCGACATGGCCTGCCTTGGCATGGCCGAGTGCGACGCGGCGGGCAATGTCAATGTCAGCCGCTTCGGCAGCCGCCTGACCGGCGCCGGCGGGTTCATCAACATCAGCCAGAATGCACGGCTTGTCGTATTCGTCGGCACCTTTACCGGCGCGGGGCTTCAGGTCGCGGTGGAGGACGGCCGGCTCCGCATCCTTGCCGAAGGGCGGCGCCGGAAATTCGTGCGGCAGGTCGAGCAGATCACCTTCAACGGCCAGTACGCGCATGATCGCGGCAAGCCGGTCTATTACGTCACCGAGCGCTGCGTGTTCCGGCGGGTGCCCGAGGGGCTCGCGCTGATCGAGGTCGCCCCCGGCATCGACATCGGCCGCGACATCCTCGCGCAGATGGATTTCACCCCGGTCATCGATGAACCGATCCCGATGGATCCGCGCATCTTCATGGCGGAACCGATGAACCTGGAAGCGGAACTGCTCAACCTGTCGCTGCCGGAACGCGTCATCTACGATGCCGGGCGCAACATCCTGTTCCTCAATTTCGAGGGCCTGTACGTGCGCGTCGCCGGGGACGTGCAGGCGATCTGGGATATCTGCGAACAACGCTGCCGCGCGGCCGGCAAGCGGGTCGGCGTGGTCATCAACTACGACCGGTTCCGCATCAGCCAGGAGGCAACCGACGCCTACGCGGAGATGGACCGGCATTTCCTGGCCCATTACTTCACGCGAATCACCCGCTACGCCACCTCGGCCTTCCTGCGCGCCAAGCTCGGCGAGGCGCTCTCGCGGCGCGACATCGCCCCGCACGTGTTCGAGCGCCGGGAGGACGCGCAGGCCTTCCTGACGACGCTCGGCGAGACGGCGCAGGCCACCAACCAGGATGAGGAGACGCGTCCATGAAGCTGCCCGGCGACTTCTATCGCCCGCTCGCGATCGGGGCACCGACCCCGCTGCGCGAATTGCCCGTCGTGCCGGAGCGCATGCTCCATTTCTTCCCGCCGCATCTGGCCAAGGTCCGCGCGAAGGTGCCGGAGCTGGTCGGCAAGGTCGACGTGCTGGTCGGCAATCTCGAGGACGCCATCCCGGCCGATGCGAAGGAGGCGGCGCGGACCGGGTTCATCGAACTGGCGGAGGCGGTCGACTTCCGGGAAACGCGGCTGTGGACGCGCGTCAACGCGCTCAACAGCCCCTGGGTGCTGGATGACCTGCTGCAGGTCGTCGGCCGGGTGGGCCACAAGCTCGACGTAGTGATGCTGCCGAAAGTGGAGGGGCCCTGGGACATCCACTATCTCGACCAGTTGCTTGCTCAGCTCGAGGCACGGCACCGGATCGGCCGGCCCATCCTGATCCACGCGCTGCTGGAAACCGCGCTCGGCGTGCGCAACGTCAACGAGATCGCCGCCGCCAGCCCGCGCATGCACGGCATGAGCCTCGGGCCGGCGGACCTGGCCGCGTCGCGGGGCATGAAGACCACGCGGATCGGCGGCGGCCATCCTTCCTATGGCGTGCTGGCGGACGCGACCGCGGACGGCGCCCCCCGCGCCTTCGTGCAGCAGGACCTGTGGCACGCCACCGTGGTGCGCATGGTCGATGCCTGCCGGGCCAGCCAGCTCCGCCCGTTCTACGGCCCGTTCGGGGATTTCGAGGACCCGGCCGCGTGTGAGGCGCAGTTCCGCAACGCCTTCCTGCTTGGCTGCGTCGGCGCCTGGACGTTGCATCCGAGCCAGATCGCCATCGCCCGGCGCGTGTTCAGCCCGGAGCCGGCCGAGGTCCGCATGGCACTGCGGATCCTGGAAGCGATGCCCGACGGCAGCGGCGCGGCGATGCTGGATGGCAAGATGCAGGATGACGCCACCTGGAAACAGGCCAAGGTGATCGTCGATCTGGCCCGGCTGGTGGCGGGGCGTGATCCGGAATTCGCGGCGCTGTATGGGTTTGGCTGAGCCAGGCGGGGCGTTGCCCCGCACCCGACCAGGAGGCTTCGCCTCCTGGACCTCCACCAAGGGCTTCGCCCTTGGAACCCGATACTCTGTGCCGCGCAGCGCGAATGGGATCCAAGGGCCTTGTGGCCGTCACGCGACCGCGTGCGTGCGCACGACGGCAGGTCCAGGGCGGAGCCCTTGCCTTTCAATAAAGCGTGTTGTGAACCGGGTAGCGGCTGGCCTGCAGCCGGGAACGGGCGACGCGGCGGACATCGTTCAGCGAGGGCCAGGAACTGCCGTCGATTTCCTCGAGCCGCAAATCAGTGGCCACGAAGCGGAAGCCTTCGTGCAGGCGCACCGCAGCGCCAACGAAAACGCCATCGATCTCAATGACATGGGATTGCAGCATCATATATCACCGGACCGGATCAACCGGTCGGAGCCTTCTATCGTGGAGGGAATGAACGAGTGAGGGGCGGTCAAATGCCGGAAAGGCAACAGCAAACCACGCCTCGCATTCGGATATAATTGCTGGCGAGGGCTGGCGAACGCCACATGGTTGCTCTCTCTCACTCCGTAAGCCGGAAGGAATGCGCTTTTAAACCACGGCGCGTTGCCGCAGTCAATGGAAATGCACATCATGAACGTGGATAATCTGTTAAACGATCGAATTCCGTGATTTCAGGCCCGCTTGCGCGAGCGTTCCGGCCGGCGCGGCGCCAGCAGCGGGGCGAGGAAGCGGCCGGTATGGCTCTCGGCGTTGGCTGCGACCTGCTCGGGCGTGCCTTCGGCGACGATGCGCCCGCCGCCTTCGCCGCCTTCCGGCCCAAGATCGATGATCCAGTCCGCGGTCTTGATGACTTCCAGGTTGTGCTCGATCACCACCACCGTGTTGCCGGCATCGACCAGCGCGTGCAGCACCTCCAGCAGCTTGCGTACGTCCTCGAAATGCAGGCCGGTGGTGGGTTCGTCGAGGATGTAGAGCGTGCGCCCGGTGGCGCGGCGGGCCAGTTCCTTGGACAGCTTGATGCGCTGCGCCTCGCCGCCGGAGAGCGTGGTGGCCTGCTGTCCCAGGCTGATATAGCCAAGCCCGACCTGCTGCAGGATCTTCAGCCGGTCATGGATGCGGTTGACGGCAGAGAAATAGGGCACCGCCTCGTCCACCGTCATCGCCAGCACGTCGGCGATCGACTTGTCGCGGAACTTCACTTCCAGCGTCTCGCGATTGTAGCGCTTGCCCTTGCAGGTGTCGCAGGTGACGAAGATGTCGGGCAGGAAGTGCATCTCGATCTTCAGCACGCCGTCGCCCTGGCAGGCCTCGCAGCGCCCGCCCTTGACGTTGAAGGAGAAGCGGCCGGGCTTGTAGCCGCGCGCGCGGGATTCCGGCAATTCGGCGAACCAGTCGCGGATTGGCGCGAACAGGTCGGTGTAGGTGGCCGGGTTCGATCGCGGTGTGCGGCCGATCGGCGACTGGTCGATGTCGATGATCTTGTCGAGCAGATCGAGCCCTTCGATGCGGCCATGCGGCGCCGGCACCTCGCCGCTGCCCATCAGCCGGCGGCTGACCGCCTTGTAGAGCGTGTCGATCACCAGCGTGGACTTGCCGCCGCCGGAGACCCCGGTGACGCAGGTGAAGGTGCCGAGCGGGAAGGCCGCGGTGACGTCCTTGAGGTTGTTGCCCTTGGCGCCGACGACGCGAAGGATGCGGTCCTTCTGCAGCGGGCGGCGCATCGGCGGCACCTCGATCCGCCTGCGCCCCGAGAGATAGGCGCCGGTGAGGGAGGTGGGATGCGCGGCGACCTGCGCCGGCGTGCCCTTGGCCACCACCTCGCCGCCATGGATGCCGGCCGCCGGCCCCATGTCGATCAGGTGGTCGGCGGCGCGGATCGCGTCCTCATCATGCTCGACCACCAACACGGTGTTGCCGAGCGATTTCAGCCGCCGCAGCGTTGCCAGCAGCCGTTCGTTGTCGCGCTGGTGCAGCCCGATCGAAGGCTCGTCCAGCACATACAGCACGCCGGTCAGGCCCGAGCCGATCTGGGACGCGAGGCGGATGCGCTGGCTCTCCCCGCCCGAAAGGGTGGTGGAGCCGCGCGCGAGCGTGAGGTAGTCGAGCCCCACATCCACCAGGAAGGTCAGGCGTTCGATGATCTCGCGCAGGATGCGGCGGGCGATCTCGGCGCGTTGCGGCGTCAGCGTGGGCATCACCTCGTTGAACCAGGCCAGCGCCCGGCGGATCGACAGCTCGGAGGCTTCGGCGATGGTGCTGCCGGCGACCTTGACCGCCAGCGCCTCCGGCTTGAGGCGGGCGCCGTGGCAGGTGGCGCAGGGCTTTTCCGCCTGGTAACGGCTGAGGTCCTCGCGTACCCAGGCGCTGTCGGTTTCCTGGAAACGGCGCTGCAGGTTGCGCAGCACGCCCTCGAACGGCTTGGTCACCGTGTACTGGCGGACCCCGTCCTTGTAGGTCATCGCCACCGGTTCCTCGCCGGTGCCGTTGAGGATGGCGTCGCAGACGCGCTTCGGCAGCTCACTCCAGGGGGTGCGGGGCGACACCTTGAAATGCTTGGCCAGGCTCTGCAGCGTCTGGTCGTAATACGGGCTCTGCGCATTGGCCCAGGGCAGCACCGCGCCGGCACCGAGGGCGACGCGCTCATCCGGCACCACCAGATGCGGGTCGAAGAAGGTCTCCACGCCCAGCCCGTCGCAGGCCGGGCAGGCGCCGTGCGGGGAGTTGAAGCTGAACAGCCGCGGCTCGATCTCCTCGATCGAGAAGCCGCTGACCGGGCAGGCGAAGCGCGAGGAGAACACGGTGCGCTCCCCGTCGTCGGCGCCCTCGGCATAGACCACGCCGTCGGCAAGGCCGAGCGCCGTCTCGAAACTGTCGGCGAGGCGCTGCTGCACGCCGTCGCGCACCACGATGCGGTCCACCACCGCCTCGATGTCGTGCTTGATCTTGCGGTTCAGCGACGGCACCTCGCCGATTTCGTAGAGCTTGCCGTCAACCTTGACGCGGGTGAAGCCGCGGCGCTGCAGCTCGGCCAGTTCCTTGCGGTACTCGCCCTTGCGGTCGCGCACCACGGGCGCCAGCAGCAGCAACCGTGTTCCTTCCTTCATCGCCATGACCCGGTCGACCATCTGGCTGACCGTCTGCGCCTCGATCGGCAGGCCGGTGGCGGGCGAATAGGGCACGCCCACCCGCGCCCAGAGCAGGCGCATGTAGTCGTGGATCTCGGTGACGGTGCCGACGGTGGAGCGCGGGTTGCGGCTGGTGGTCTTCTGCTCGATGGAAATGGCGGGCGAGAGGCCCTCGATCGCATCGACGTCGGGCTTGCCCATCAGCTCCAGGAATTGCCGTGCATAGGCCGAGAGCGATTCGACGTAGCGGCGCTGGCCCTCGGCATAGATCGTATCGAAGGCAAGCGATGACTTGCCCGACCCCGACAGGCCGGTGATCACGGTCAGGCTGTCGCGCGGGATCTCGACATCCACGTTCTTGAGATTGTGCTCGCGCGCACCGCGCACGCGGATGGAGCCGGCCATCGGTGGGTCGTCCTTGTGTCGGGTCTTGGGAAGGGGGTGGATTGTGTTCTTGAACTGTTCCCCCTATATGGACCTTCCGGGCCGGCTTGGGAAGCCTGCAGAGCATGCACAGGCTGCCATGCTGGGGGCCGGCGCTGGCCTGCCCACCGGGTCCCGGCTAGTGTGGAACGAGTGAATCGGGACGAGACATCATGGCAGGCAGTGTGAACAAGGTCATCCTGGTGGGCAATGTGGGGCGTGACCCCGAGGTGCGGAACACCCAGGACGGGTCGAAAATCGTCCAGTTCAGCCTGGCCACCAGCGAGACCTGGAACGACCGTGCCTCGGGCGAGCGCAAGGAGCGCACCGAATGGCACCGGGTTGTGGTGTTCAACGAGCGCATCGGCGACGTGGTGGAGAAATACGTCCGCAAGGGCAGCCAGGTCTATGTCGAGGGCAGCCTGCAGACGCGCAAATGGACCGACCAGAGCGGCCAGGAAAAATACACCACCGAGGTGGTGATCGGGAAATTCCGCGGCGAACTGACCCTCCTCGGCGGGCGTGGCGGCGAGGGCGCCGGGGCCGGCCCGGGCGAGGGCGGCGGCTATCAGCGCAGTGCGCCGGCGGCGCGGCCGGCGGCGGCGGCGCCCCGCGGCGGCAGCGGTGGCCCGTCCTGGGATGCGCCCAAGGGGGGCGACCTGGACGACGAGATCCCGTTCTAGGGTCCGGTGATTCTGTAATGTAAGGACGTCCCCCGGAACCGGGTGCCGCTCGCCATAAGAACGGGCCCATTTCGGCGGCCATTCACGCGGCGAGCGGTTTACCGATCATATCGGGGCGAACACGCTGGACTTGCCCTTCTGGCCGGGCCAGGTGGCGGGCGCGTGTCGAAAATGTCGGGACGAGGAACGTCCCGACACCGCCTGCGGGCCAAGCCTGAGTACCGCGGCGGCTTGTTTCTATCTCGGAACGGCATCCAGCGTCTCCCGGACTTTCCGGGCCAACGCCGCGAAGGAGTACGGCTTGGTGAGTGTCCGGGCTTGCGCATCCGACGCGTGGCCGTGCATGGCGGCGTTGCTGTAGCCCGTCGTGAACAGGACGGGCAGCTTCGGCCAGCGCTCCGCGGCCTGCTTCGCCAGAGCGAACCCGTCCATGCTTCCAGGCATGACGATGTCGGTGAACAGGAGGGTAATGCCTGGGATCCGGTCCGCCCCGAGTTGTATGAGTGCTTCGTCCGCGTCGGCCACCGCCGTCACGTCATACCCCAGCTCCGCCAGCGCCTCTTCGACATAGTGGCGCACGTCCTCGCTGTCCTCCACGAGCAGGATCGTCTCCCCGCCGCGGGATTTCGGCAGGGAAGCCCGGTCGATGGCCGGCGACGCGGGCAGCGCGTCATTCCCGGCCCCGGGGACGAACCGGGGCAGGTAGATCTTGACGATCGTCCCGTTGGCGACCTCGCTGTAGATGTGGGCGTGGCCGCCGGACTGCTTGACGAACCCGTGGACCATGGCCAGGCCAAGCCCCGTCCCGCGGCCAGGAGGCTTGGTTGTGAAGAACGGCTCGAACACATGTTCCAGCACGTCCTCGGCAATGCCGGCCCCCGTGTCGGTGATGCTGAGCAGGACGTAATCGCCCGGTTGAACGTCGCCCAAGGGGAAGACGTTCGCCTCGTCGAAGGTGACGTTCGCCGTCCCGATCGTCAGCCGCCCGCCGGACGGCATGGCGTCGCGCGCATTGACGACGAGGTTCAGGAGCACCGCCTCCAGTTGGTTGGCGTCGGCGAAGATCGGCCACAGGTCGTCCGCCAGAGCCGTCTCCACCGCCACGGCTCCGCCGAGCGTGTGCCGGATCAGGTCTAGGAAACCCTCGACGAACGCGTTTGGTCGGAGTTCGGTCGGCTCCAGCGCCTGGCGACGCCCGAAGGCGAGCAGGCGCTGGGTCAGTTGCGCCGCACTGCCCGCGGCCCGCCGGGCGTTGTCCATCGGCCGCAGAACGCCGTCCGCCCCACCCGGTGCAGAATCCAACGCCTCCCCCCGGTGCAGACGCCTCCCGGCGATGTCCAGGCTGCCGAGGATGACCTGCAGCAGGTTGTTGAAATCGTGCGCGATGCCGCCCGTGAGCTGGCCGATCGCCTGCATCTTCTGCGCCTGCAGGAACAGCGTCTCTGCCTTGATGCGCCGGCGGGTCTCCTCGATCAGGGCGACGGTGCGCTCGTTCACGCGGTGGTCGAGTTCCGCGTTCGCCTCTAAGTGTCTGACTCGAATCGGCTTCGTATCTCTATTTCCCTGATTCTATGTGGGAAGTGGATCAGGTGCTCGGCTCAAGTCGCGGCGAGGCGACGGGACATCAACTTGACGCTGGCGATGTAGAGCCAGGTCACGGCGCTTTCCGTGGTGGCCTCGAAATCCTTGGCCAGGCGCCGGTTGCGGTTCAGCCACGCGATCGTCCGCTCGACAACCCACCGCCGTGGCAACAAGACGAAGCCCTTGGCTGCGTCGGACCGCTTGATGATCTCGAGGGTCCATGTGCCGATGCTGTCCAGGGCCGTGCGCAGCTTCTCACCCGCGTAGGCAGCATCGGCGAACACATGGCGCAGCCAGGGGAATGAACTGCGGATGCTCTCCAGCAACAGTGGCGCGCCGTCGCGGTCCTGGATGTTTGCCGAATGCACAATCATTGCCACCGGCAGGCCGATGGTGTCGGTGAGGATATGCCGCTTGCGGCCTTTGACCATCTTTTCCGCCGCATAGCCGCGGGGGCCGCCAGCCTCGGTGGTCTTGACCGACTGGCTGTCGATCACGCCCGCAGTCGGGCTGGCTTCGCGGCCGGCCGCCTCGCGAACCTGCATCAGCAGCACGTGGTTGATCGCCTGCCACAGCCCGCTGTCACGCCAAGCGTAGAAGTAGCGCTGCACCGTGGTGAACGGCGGGAAATCCTTGGGCAACAGGCGCCACTGGCAGCCGGACTGGGCGATGTAGAAGAGGGCGTTGATCACCCCTCGCAGGCTGGTTTCGCGAGGCCGTCCGCACCCCGCTGGCGGCGGCAGCAGCGGCGCGATCACCGCCCATTCGGCATCGGTGGTGTCGCTTGCATAGCGCAGCCCGTCGCGCCGATACTTCGGTCGCGTGATGTCGGTCCAGACCATGACGAAGTCCCTCGTGTCTTTGCAAACTCGAGAGAATCGCGGTTGCTGACATCACGCAACCCCAGTGTACCAACCAATCCTCCACCACAAGCGATTGGAATAACTCGCTTTATTGTTGCAATTCCATTCCGGGTCAGCCTCTAAGAGCGCGTCGGCCAGGTTGCGGCGGGTGGTGATGTCGATGTTCACCCCCAGCATGCGTTGCGGACGCCCCTCGGCGTCCGCCATCAGGGAGCCGCGATTGGCGAGCCAGCGGGTGCCGCCCTCCGGCAGGATGACGCGGTATTCGGTGTCGTACGCCTTGCCGGACATCAGCGCTTCCGAGACCGCCGCGTCGGTCCGCTGGCGGTCGTCCGGATGCACCGCCTGCAGCCAGTCCATGTAGTGCATCGGCCGGGATGCCGCGGCCATGGCGTGCAAGCGGAAGTTCTCCGGTGACCAGCGGACGGCGTCGGCGCCGACATCCCATTCCCAGGTGCCGACCTCCGCGGCCTCCTGGGTCAGCCGCAGCCGCTCCTCGCTCCGGGCCAACGCCCGTTCCGCGCGGTGGCGCTCGGTCACGTCGCGGCCTTCGGCAACCAGGAACATCAGGGCGCCGGACGCGTCGCGCACGGGGCAGAGCGAGACGTCGACGCTGGCCACCTTCTCCCGCGGGCCGTTCAGCTCGATGTCGAAGCGGACCGTCTCCCCGCAGGTGGCCCGGGAGATGGCCTCGCGCAGGTGCAGCCTCGCATCGGGCGAGTCGGGCCAGCAGGGCGGGCTGCCGAAGGGCCGCCCTTCGACGGCTTCGGCCGGGCAGTCGATGAACTCCAGGAAGGTCCGGTTCGCCTTGAGCAGCGTGCCGTCCGGCGCGAGCAGCGCGATGAACGTGAATGTGCCGTCGAAGACGGCGCGCAGGCGCGCCTCGCTGGCCCGGACCGCGTCCTCCGCGGCGCGCTGCTCGGTGACGTCCAGCACCACGGCGTGGCAATGCCCGGGCCGGTCGGCGGCGTCGTACTCGATGGCGTAGCGCATCTCGATGCGCCTGATTTCGCCCGTGTCGGGGCGGCGGATCCGGAACTCGACGGAAGCCCCCGGGGCGCGCCGCGCAAGGATGGCCTCCCGTTCGGCGTCGATCCGCGCCATGTCCTCGGGAAGGCGGATGGCGTGCCATTCATCGAAGGACATGACGGCCTGGTCCGGCCGGAAGCCGAGCAGGCACTGGCCGCCCGATGACCAGCGGATGATCCGGGCGGGGATGTCCTGCTCGTAACTGGCGATCCGCCCCGCCTCCTGCGCCAGGCGCAGCAGCCGTTCGTTGGCGGCCAGGGCTTCCGTGCGCCGCCGCTCCGCCTGCTGGGTGAAGCGGTCCCGGGCGGAGTCGATCGCCCGCAGGAGCATATCCGGCGCCAGGAAGCGTTTGGGGAGATATTCCTGCGCCCCCGCGCGCAGGGCGGCGGTAGCCAGCGACCGGTCCTGCGCGCCCGTGAGCACGACGACCGGGACGGGCAGGTCATCAGCGCCGTTTTTCAGGCGCGCCAGAAACTCCAGGCCGTCCATGTCCGGCAGGTAGTAGTCGAGCAGGACGCAATCCGGAGCCTCGGAACGGCAGGCAGCCAGGCCGTCTTCGCCCGTGACGCTCTCCCGGATCCGGAAGTCGATCCCTTCTTTTGCGGCGTCGTGAAGAAGGAATTGGCGTGCTGTGTACAAATCTTCCTGGCAGTCATCCACCAGAAGAATTGTAGCGCGTTTATATGATTCTGATATTTTTGTTGTCCGGATGTTGGAATTTTCCGGCGTAGACACCATGGCTCCGCCAATTCACATGTAAGTAGATCATAAATAGGCCATAACAAACACACGAAGTCAAATGTCATGGAACCAGACTCAAAAAAACTACTGACGCGATCACTGGCAATGATGAATAAATGCACTCTGGCATTTCATCAAGATTTGCCTTGATTTGATGACGGTAGCCTGCCGAACTCCTGCGATCCGCCGTGGTTCCGCGCGTGGGCGGCGCGGGCTGATCGCGTTGCGGCGAGGGGATGGAATGCAACATGAAGCGGGCGCAGCCGACGCGGTCGTGACGGCCGCGAACGTGGACCTGAGCAACTGCGACAGGGAACTCGTCCACATGCCCGGCCTGATCCAGCCGCACGGGGTCATGCTGGTGCTGCGGCCATCGGATCTTGGCCTGCTGCAGGCAAGCGCGAACATGGCCGACCTCTTCGGGATCCCCGTTCCCGACCTGCTGTCACGCGGGCTGCCGGCCCTGCTGGGCGACGAGTTGGCGGCTGCCCTCGGCGCCGCCATCCGCCAGGCGGGCGAGAGGCTGGACCGTGGGCCGGCCCACTTGCTGGAAGTGCCGGCCGCGCCGGGCAGGGACGCCTTCGACGCCATGGCCCACCGCGCCGGCGACGTGCTGATCCTGGAGCTGGAACGCCGCGGCGCCGCGGACCTGCCGATGCTGAACCCCTACGCCGACCTGGCCGACTGCACGGGGCAACTGCAGTCCGCCGCCAGCCTGCAGGGCTTTCTGGAGGCAGCCGTCACGCAGGTACGGGCTTTCACCGGATTTGACCGGGTGATGGCGTACAGCTTCACTGCGGACGGCAGCGGCGCGGTGGTCGCCGAAGCCATCCGGGACGGCCTCAATCCCTATCTCGGCCAGCATTTCCCGGCCAGCGACATCCCCGCGCCGGCCCGGCGCCTGTTCGCGCTCAGCTGGCTGCGGCACCTGCCGAACGTCGATTACACGCCCGTGCCGCTGCTGCCGCCCTCCGACCAGCCGGTGGACATGAGCCGGGCCATCCTGCGCCATGTCTCCGTGATGTATTCCAGCTACCTGAAGAACATGCGCGCCCACGCGACCATGGTAATGCCGCTGATGAAGGACAGCGCGCTGTGGGGCCTGATCTCCTGCATGCATCACGCCGCGCCGCTGCACGTGCCCTGCCGGACGCGTACCGCCGTGGAACTTCTGGCGCACATGGTCTCGTCACTGATGGCCGAGCAGGAGGAACGCGACACCGCCGCCTACCGGGGACGCATGGGGGACGCCATCATCGTGCTCCATCGGCAGATGGAGGATGAGTCGGACCACCGCCGCGGCCTCTGCCGGGGAGACGTGACCTTGCTCGGATGGCTCGACGCGACGGGAGCGGCCCTGGTCACGGAAGGCGGCGTCATGCTGCTCGGGACCACGCCCTCGGAGACGGAGGTGCGCGGGATCGCCGCCTGGCTGGACGAACAGGACGACACGGGGCCGGTCTTCGCGACCGACGGGCTTGCGGAGGCTTATCCGCCCGCCCGGTCGTTCCAGCAGGCCGCGAGCGGCCTGCTGGCGGCGCGGTTGATGCGCAGCAGGCAGGAATTCGTCATGTGGTTCCGCCCCGAACTCGTCCAGACGGTGAGTTGGGCGGGCGACCCGCGCAAGCCGGTGCAGATCGACGTGGTGGACGGCGAGGCGCGCCTGACGCCCCGAACCTCCTTTGATCTCTGGAAGGAGGACGTGAGGGGACGGTCCCGGCCATGGCTGGCCTGCGAGGTGGAAGCCGCCGGCAGCTTGCGCCAGGCCATCGCCGAGGTCGTGCTGCTGCGGCTGAACGAGGAACTGCGGAAGAGCAACACCGAGCTGGACAGCTTCGCCTACGTCGCCTCCCATGACCTCAAGGAGCCCCTGCGCGGGATCCACAATTTCGCGCATTTCCTGGACGAGAGCGCCCACGAGAAGCTGAACGAGGAGGAGCGCGGCCGCATCGAGACGATCCTCCGCCTCACGCGGCGGATGGACGACCTCACCGATGCCCTGCTGCAGTACTCCCGCGTCGGCCGGACCGAGGTCGTGCTGCAGCCCGTCGACCTCGACGCCCTCCTGCGCGCCGTGCTTGAGCAACTGGCGCCGCGGATCGCCGAGGGGGGCGTCGAAATCCGGGTGCCGCGCCCCTTGCCCAAGGCGCTGGGCGACCCTGTCCGGCTAACCGAGGTACTCACCAACCTGATCGTCAACGCGCTCAAATTCACTGAACGTCCCGCGGGCGAGCGCTGGATCGAGATTGGCTGGCGGGAGGAGAACGGACAACGGTTGTTCTGCATCCGCGACAACGGCATCGGCATCGCCCCGCAGCACCTGGAAACGGTGTTCCAGATCTTCCGCAGGCTGCACGGCCGCGACAAATTCGGCGGTGGCACCGGTGCCGGACTGACCATCGCGCGCCGGATGGTGGAGCGGCTTGGTGGACGCCTGTGGGCCGAAAGCGACGGACCCGGCCAGGGGACGAGCTTCCTGTTCACCCTCGCAGGAACGCCTGAAGGGGAGAACCGGCCTTGAGGGCCCACCTGCCCGAGCGCCCGCTTGTCGTCGTCGAGGACAGCGACGAAGACTTCGAGGTCCTGGTCTGGGCGCTGCGCAAGGCCGGGCTGCCCAATCCGGTGCATCGCTGCAAGGAGGCGGATGACATCGCCACGCTGCTGGCCGGCCGTTCCAACTGGCCGGACGCGCTGTGCGGCGCCTATCCGCTGGTGGTCCTGCTCGACCTGAATTTCCCGGGAGCCGACTGGCCGGAGACGCTGCGCTCCCTGCGTGACAGCCCGTGGTGGCGATCCGTTCCGGTGGTGATCGTGTCCACCTCGAGCCATCCGGCGACGGTGTCCACATGCTATGCCATGGGCGCCGCCGGGTATCTGCAGAAAACCCTGGATCCGCTCGCGTTCGCCGCCACGGTACGCCGCTTCGCCGCCTACTGGCTGGAGGCGGTTGTACCGCCACCGCCGCCCGAGCGGGGAAGCCTCGGAGCGCTGCCCGCCATGTCCGTCATTCCGGCCTGCCCCCTTCCCAACAGAGACGCCCAGGATGGCAGCGTGGCCGTGGCTGGCCGATTTCCGGCCGCCACGGCCGCCGCGCGTCAGGGTTCGGCGATCCCCAGCTTCGGGCATCGCGCCTCGATCGCCGCCGCGGCGGCAAGGCAGACATCTTCCCGGAAGCGCCCCGCGACGATCTGCACCCCGGCCGGCATGCCGCCGGCGAGCAGCCCGGTGCACAGGGTCAGCGAGGGCAGGCCGGTCACCGGCAGCGCGATCATCGGCATCTGCGCCGTCCAGACCCGGCGATAATCCTCGGCGCTGCGCAGGTCGAGATCGTCGGGGAAGGGCAGTTCGGCACTCGGCGGCAACAGCACCACCGGGGTCTCGTCCATGAACCGCGCCCAGGCGCGGGCGATGCCCAGGCGCCGGACCAGGGCATCGGAATACTCGGCGATGCCGATGGTTTCGGCGAAGTCGCGCTGGCCTTCCAGGGCGGCGATCGCGCCGGGATCGCCTTCCCGGCGCGCGGTCGCCATCTGGCCGGCCCAGTCATCGCCCATCCACAGCGTGACCTGGATGGGAACGGCCGGGGCGAGCGGCGGCAGCGACTCGACTTCTTCCACGGTCCAGCCTGCATCCCGCAAGGCGGCAGCGGCGGTTTCCAGGGCCATCACCAGTTCGGGCGCCGTCGCCATGCCGTCGGGGCGGTGGCAGACCACGGCCCGGCGCGGCAGGTCCGGCCCGTCGAGCGGCACCGGCACCGACCAGGGATCGCGCGAATCGGGCCGGGCCAGCGCCGCGAGCCCGAGTCGCAGGTCGTCGACGCTGCGCGCGATCGGCCCTGACACCGCCATGATCTGGGGGCCGATGGTGCGGTCCTTCGCCCCGCTGGCGTTGTAAGCGGCGACGCGGCCCAGGCTCGGGCGCAGGCCATGCACGCCGCAGGCATAGGCGGGGTAGCGGATCGATCCGGCGATGTCGGTGCCGTGGGCGATCGTGCCGATGCCGGCGGCGACCGCGGCGGCGGCGCCGCCCGAGGAGCCGCCAGGGGTCAGGGTCGGGTTGCGGGGATTGCGGGTGGCGCCGTGGATGCGGTTGCTGGTGAACCAGCGATAGCTGAAGGCGGGCGTGTTGGTGCGTCCCACCGGCACCGCTCCGGCGGCGAGGAAGGCATCGACCACCGGGTTGTTGGTCTCTGCGATCAGGTCCTTCTGCAGGGTCAGGCCGTTGGTGGTGGCGAAGCCGACCTGGTCGACATTGACCTTGATCGTCACCGGCACCCCGGCGAGCGGGCCGACCGGATTCCCGGCGGCGATCGCCGCGTCGATCGCGCGGGCGCGGGCCAGCACCTCCTCGGGGCGATGCTCGACCACGGCGTTGAGCTTCGGATTGACCGCATCGAGCCGGGCGAGGGTGGCTTCGGCGACCTCGACCGCGGACACCGCGCGCCGGGTGACGAGATCGGCGATGCGGGCGGCGGGAAGACCCCACAGCGGTTCAGAGGCATTCGGCGAAGCAGGGAGAGCAACCACGTTTCGATCTCCGATCGGCGGCATCAGGCGAAGAGGGCGTCGCCCTCGGCGACGGCATCGGCCCAGGCGTGGTAGGGCTCGACGAAGCCTTCGTTGACGCCGCCGCGCCGGCGCACGGCGCCGAGATTGGTGAAATGCGCGGGATGCCCGATCCGCTCGGCGAGCACGGTCGGCCAGCGTTCGCCGAGCGCCGCGACCACATCGGCGGGCAGGCGCGCATCGGCGACGATCGTCGGCGGCGCCGAGCTGTCGATGCGCGGGGCGGCGATCGCCGCGTCGAGCGGCCAGTCGGAATCGGCGATGAAGCTGAGCGCCTGGAACACCGCCGGCAGGATCTTGCGCCCGCCCGAGCCGCCGATCGCCACGACATCGTCGCCAGGGCCGGTCATCACCATCGGGCTGTAATTGGCCAGCGCCTTCTTGTCCGGCGCGATGGAATTGACCCGGCCGGGGCGGGGATCGAACCAGTTGATGCCGTTGTTGAGCAGGATGCCGGTGCGCGGCGACACCATGGCGGAGCCGAAGGCCGAAAGCAGCGTCTGCGTCAGCGCGACGCAGGTGCCGTCACGGTCGACCACGCTCAGATGGGTGGTGCAGCTCGGCAGGGTTCGCTCGGCGCCATCGCCGAGTTTCTCGAAGCGATAGGTCCACGCCTTCGCCATGGCCTCGGCGGCGGCGAGGAAGCTGGCGCGGTCGGGCGCCGAGGCCGTGGGAGTGAAGGCGTGCGCGTACTCGCGCATCATCATGGCGACGGTCACGCCGCCGTTCAGCGCCGGCACGAAATGCAGGCTGTGGCCGCGATAGGGCTCGGTCGCGGCGGGTTCGACCACGGCGGTGAAGGCGGCGAGATCCTCCATCGAAAGCCAGCCGCCGGCGGTGCGCACGTCCTCGGCCAGGGCACGGCCGAGATCGCCGCGATAGAAGGCATCAGGGCCGGCCTCGGCGAGCAGGCGCAGCGTCTCCGCCAGTGCCGGGGTGGGCAGGCGCGCCACCTTGCCGGAGACGGCGGCCGGGGCGGAAGGCGGCAGCCCGCCCGGCAGGAAGCGGTCCCGGCAGGCCGGATCGCGCCGGATCCGGCTCATTTCCTGGGCGATCCACAACATGGTGTGGTGATCGACGATCGGTCCTTCAGCAGCGATCGTTGCCGCCGGCAACACGAGATCGCGCCAGGGCATGCGCCCGAAGCGACGATGCGCCGCGGCGAGCCCGGCGACCAGGCCCGGCACGCCGACCGAGCGGGCGCCGGTGACGTTGCGATCCTCCAGCACGTTCGGCCAGCCGAAGAGATCGCCGTCGCGGCCCTCGACCAGCGGGAATTCCGCCGGATCGAGGCCGCGCGGCGAACGGGCCCCGGCATCGATCGCGATGACGGCACCGTCCGGGCTGCGCACCAGCATCGCGCCGACGCCGCCGATGCCGCTCATCCAGGGTTCCAACACGCCGATGGCGAAGGAAGCGGCGAGCGCGGCATCGACCGCCGTGCCGCCGGCGCGCAGCACCTCGGTGCCGATATGCGCGGCGAGGCGGTTCTGCGCCACCACGATCCCGCCCTCGGAGCGGGTGAGCTTTCGGCGGAACTCGATCGAGCGCGACAGGTTGGGTGAGCGGATATCGACGACGGGCATGGCGGGCACTCGGGCTTGCGGGTCAGGGTCAGGCGACGACCGGATCGATCGGCATGGGCGGGACGCCGCGCGCCTCGATGGCCTCACCGGCGGACAGGCACAGATCCTCGCGGCCGCGCCCGGCGAGAATCTGTACACCCACCGGCCGGGTGCCGACCATGCCGGTTGAGACCGTCAGCGCCGGAATGCCGATGACCGGCGGGCCGGCCATGAAATGCTGGCGCTCCAGCACCCAGCGGAAGCCTTTGCGCTCCGGCAGGTCGATCTCGTCGTCGAACGGCAGTTCGGAGGAATTTGGGATCAGCAGCACCGGATAGGTTTCGAGGAACCGCAGCCATTCGCGCACGATGTCGGCGCGCCGGGTGAGGGCGGCGGAGAAACGGGCGACATCGACCTCGCCGACCATCTCGACGGCGCCGCGCATCGCCTCGATGGCGCCGGGGTCGCCTTCCGCCTCGGCATCGGCGATCTTCTGCGCCGGATAGTCGGCGACCCAGAGCAGCAACTGGATGTCGGTCGCCTCCTTGATCGGCGGCACGTGATCCAGTTCCACCACGGTCCAGCCGGCATCGCGCAGGCGTTGCGCGGCATCCAGCAGCGCCGCTTCCACTTCGGGCACGGTGTCGATGCCATCCGGGTGCAGACACAGCGCGGCGAGCTTCGGGTTGTGGGTGGAGACCGGGGCTTCGAACATCCAGGGATCGCGCATGTCGCGTCCGGTCATCACCTCGAAGCCGAGGCGTACATCGTGCACGGTGCGCGCCAGCGGTCCCTGCACCGACATGAGCTGGAAACCGATGGTGCGGGCCGGACCGCTGGCATTGTAGGTTGGCACCCGGCCGAGGCCGGGCCGCAGCCCATGGATGCCGCAGGCATAGGCCGGGTAGCGCACCGATCCACCGATATCGTTGCCGTGGCCGATGCAGCCGATGCCGGCGAGCACCGCCGCCGCGGCCCCACCCGAGGAGCCCCCTGGCGTCAGCGCCGGATCGCGCGGATTGCGGGTCGGGCCGTAAAGCTGGTTGTTGGTGAACCAGCGCGAGGAAAAGGCGGGGGTGTTGGTGCGGCCCAGGATCACCGCGCCGGATTTGCGGAAATTGTCGACCACCGGATTGTTTTCGGTGGCAATGAGATGGGCCTTGGAGCGCAGGCCGTTGCTGGTGGCGTAGCCCGCCTGGTCGATATTGGTCTTGATGGTGATGGGCACGCCGGCGAGCGGGCCGAGCGGGCGCTTGTCGGCGACCGCCGCGTCGATGGCCGCGGCCTGGGCCAGCGTGTCCTCCGGGTTGTGATCAACGACGGCGTTGATCGCGGGATTGACCGCGGCAAGCCGTGCCAGCGCGTCGCGGGCGACCTCGGTCGCGGAGACCTTGCCGAGACGCACCAGATTGGCGACCTGGGCAGCGGAGAGACGCCAGAGTTCCGACATGGATGTCCTTCTCGTCCGGATGGGGGGCTCAGCGCCGCGTCGTCGCGGCGACCTCGGCGAAACGCGGCCCGCCGGGCAGCATGCGCAATTCGTCCGGAAGGTTTTTCCAGACGCGGTCGGTCGCCAGCATGAACATCGGTCCGGGGGCGACGGCGGTGATGATCCGGCCGGCGATCTGCCGGAAATCGGCGCGGAAATGGATCGTGCTCTTGACCACCAGCACATCCGCCGTGGTCGGCTCGATGCCGACGAAGCGGAACATCGCCTGATCGGCCAACTGCGCCTTATGGCTGGCCACCACCACGCGCACTCCGTCGTGCCGCAGGCAGGCGCTCGGGCCGAGATCCATCTCGCGCGCGCCGTAATAGGGACCGGTGGTCTGGCAGCGGCCGTCCGAAAGCTTTTCCACCACCACGTCGAGTTCGAAGGGCGCATCGCCTTCCACATCGGAACAGCCGCCGAGCGTGAGCCGGATGGTGGCGCCTTCACCGGCCGCATGGGCGGCGGCGGCAGCAGCCGGGTCGACCATCAGCCCGAGTGCCGCGTTGCGCACCTTGGCCGCGACCAGGGCGCGCAACAGGCCGGTGGTGTCGGAATTGCCGCCCGCGCCGGGATTGTCCTGGGCATCGGCGATGACGATCGGCCGGAGTCCTTGCGCGGCCTCGGCCATCGCCTGTCGCACCGCGGCCTCGGCGGAGAGAAGATCGCCCGCGAAGCGGGACTCGGCCGCAAGCACGGCCGCTTCCAGCGCGCTGGCGGCGGCCTCGACGGCGGCGGCATCCGCGCCGCAGGCCCAGACCACCGGGCTGCATTCGGGGAAATCGGCGGCCGGGAAGCCCATGGTGAAGGAAAGCCCGGCGATGCCGGTGTCCGCCTCGATCGCGGCGAGCTTCGCGTACAGCCCCTGCGCCGGTTCGTCGTCGGTGCATTGCCAGCAGATCGGGATCAGGAAGGGGATGCGCCGCGCCGCAACGGCGAAGCGCCGGCCGAGCGCGTGGCGTGCCTCGATCAGGCGCAGCGCGCGCGCGCCGGTCTCGGCCATGTCGACATGCGGGTAGGTGCGGAAGGCGGTCAGCGCATCCGCCGCTTCCAGCATGCGCGCGGTGACGTTGGCGTGCAGGTCGAGGCTCGCCACGATCGGCACCTCGGGGCCGACCACGGCGCGGACGCGGGCGAGGATCTCGCCTTCGCCGTCATCGGCATGCTCGGCCACCATGGCGCCATGCAGGTCAAGATAAACCGCATCGACCGCACCGGCGGCCTGGATGCCGGCGACGATGGCGCCGGCGATGCGCTCATAGGCATCACGGGTGACGTGCGCCGAAGGGCTCGCGGCGGCCCAGCAGGTCGGGACGATCTCATGCCCGGCACGCCGCGCCGCCGCCAGGAAGCCGGCGCCGGGAATGTTGGCGGTCGGAACCAGCGCGTCGAAGATCCCCGGTCCCTGGCACAGCCCCGGCCATCCGCCGCCATGTTCGAAGGCCGCGAAATCGGCCTTGGTCGGGGCGAAGGTGTTGGTCTCGTGTTGAAAGCCGCCGAAGGCGATGCGCATGGCTGCGCTCCTCTGGGATGGGCACGGATGAAGGAAGCGGGTCAGGCCTGGGCCGAGGCGGCCGGACGGAAGTTCTGGAAATCCCAATGCGGGGCGGGGGCGGCACCGATCAGGGCGCGGGTGTAGGGATGGCGGGGCGCGCCGAGGACCTCGGCGGCGCTGCCCTGCTCGACCACCTTGCCGCGCTCCATCACCACCACCGTGTTGCAGATCTGCGCGGCGACCCGGAGGTCATGGGTGATGAAGAGGATGGCGACCCCTGTCTCGCTCCGGATCTTCTCGAAGAGTTGCAGCACCTGGGCCTGCACCGACACGTCCAGGGCGGAGACCGCCTCGTCGGCGACGAGCAGGTCCGGATTCATCACCAGGGCACGGGCGATGGCGATGCGCTGGCGCTGGCCGCCGGAGAACTGGTGCGGGTAGCGCTGCATCACCGCGGCCGGCAGCCCGACCGATTCGAGCGTGCGGGCCGCCGCGGCCAGCGCCTCGGCGCGCGGCGTCCCGTAGTTGAGCAACCCCTCGATCAGCGAATCGCCAATGGTGCGGCGCGGATTCAGTGACCGGTACGGATCCTGGAAGATATACTGGATGCGCCGCCGCACCGGCCGCAGGTCGCGCTCATGGGTGATGTCCTCGCCGCCGAGCAGGACGTTGCCCTCGGTCGGCTGGGCGAGGCGGATGATGCAGCGCGCCACCGTCGACTTGCCGGATCCGGATTCGCCGATGATGCCGGTGATCTCGCCGTGCCGCACGGTGAAGGTGACATCGTTCGCCGCCACCACGACACGATCGGGACGGAAGATCCGCCGTTCCTCGTAGGTCTTGCCGAGGGCCACCACTTCCAGCACCGGCTTGTTCTCCGGCAAGGGCACGCAGCGCGGAATGAGGCTCGGCACCGAGGAGACCAGCAGCCGCGTATATGCCTGCTTCGGCGCGGTCAGGATCTCCGCGCGGCTGCCGACCTCGACCATGTCGCCGCGGTTCATCACCACGATCCGGTCGGCGATCTCGGAGAC
Source organism: Rhodovastum atsumiense (assembly GCF_937425535.1). NCBI lineage: Bacteria > Pseudomonadati > Pseudomonadota > Alphaproteobacteria > Acetobacterales > Acetobacteraceae > Rhodovastum > Rhodovastum atsumiense. The sequence continues at coordinate 5,939,139 of NZ_OW485601.1, read as the reverse complement.
GACGCCGAAATCATGGGTGATGAAGACGACGGCGGTCTGTTCTTCCTCCTGCAACTCGCGGATCAGCGCGAGGATCTGCTTCTGGGTGGTGACATCAAGGGCGGTGGTCGGCTCGTCGGCGATCAGCAGCCGTGGCCGCAGGATCAGCGCCATGGCGATGACGATGCGCTGGCGCTGGCCGCCGGAGAGCTGGTGTGGATAGGAGGCATGGACGCGCTCGATGTCGGGCAGCCGGACCCGTTCGAGCATGGCGAGCACCCGGCGCCGCCGTTCCGCCGCCGGCAGCTTCGTGTGCAGGCGCAGCACCTCGTCGATCTGGTCGCCGACGCGCTGCACCGGATTGAGCGCGGTCATCGGTTCCTGGAAGACCATGGCAACGCGGGTCGCCCGCAGCTCGCGCCGCCGCGCCGGCGTCGCCGCCACCAGGTTCTCGCCATCGAGCAGGATCTCGCCGCCGCTGGTACGCAGGCTGCCTTCGGGAAGCAGCCCCATGATCGCGAGCGAGGTGACGGACTTGCCCGAACCGGATTCGCCGACGATGCAGACCGTCTCGCCGGCGTGCACGTCGAAGCTGATGTTGCGGACGATGCCCTGGCGGCCCTTCGGCACCGTGTCGACGGTCAGGTTCCTGATCGAGAGCACGACGGTCGGATCCGAAGGGGGCGGCGCGTCGGCCATGGCGGTACCCTTTCCGGGAGCGGAAACCAGTGCGGACATCACAGGCGCTTCGCCATGCGCGGATCGAGGCCGTCGCGCAGCGCGTCGCCGAGCAGGTTCACGCTGAGCACGGTCAGCGACACCATCAGGCCGGGATAAAGAATGAGCTCCGGCTTCAGCAGGAAATAGACCCTGCCATCGGCCATCATGTTGCCCCAGGAGGGCGTTTCCGGCGGGATGCCGGCACCGAGGAAGCTCAGGATCGCCTCGGTCAGGATGGCCGAGGCGAAGATGTAGGTGCCCTGCACCAGCAGCGGCGCCAGGGTGCTCGGCAGCATGTGGTTCCAGACCATGGCCGGCAAGGGCGTGCCGAGACAGATGGCCGCCTCTACATAGGGTTCGTTGCGCACGCCGAGGATGACGCTGCGCACCATGCGGACGACGCGCGGGATCTCGGGGATGGCGATGGCGACGAGCACCGTGGTCAGGGTCGCGCCGGACACCGCCACCAGGGCGATCGCCAGCAGGATGCCCGGAATCGCCATCAACCCGTCCATGATGCGCATGACGATCATGTCGAGCCAGCGGAAATAGCCGGCCAGCACGCCGAACAGCAGGCCGAAGAGGACGCTCACGATCACCGTGCCGACGCCCACCACCAGTGAGACGCGGGCGCCATAGGCGATGCGCGAATAGACATCCCGGCCGAAGCTGTCGGTGCCGAGCCAGTGTTCCGGTGAAATTCCCTTCAGCCGCTGCGCCGGTGCCAGTTGCACCGGATCGACGGTGCCGAGCCAGGGGGCGAGGATGGCGATCAGCACGATCGCCACCAGAACGGCGAGGGACAGCCTGACCGCCCAGGCGGACAGGATGCGCCTGAGTGAAGCGACAAGGCCCGGTCGTTCGGCCGGTGCATCCATCGGCGGCAGCGATGCGTCCACGGCCGCCGGCGCGAAGGGGATTTCTGCTGGTTTCGTCATCTCGTCCCGGGTCCTCTGCGGATCAGTGGCGGATGCGGGGGTCGAACACGCCGTACAGCAGGTCGACACCCAGGTTGATGAGCACGTAGAGGACCGAGAACAGCAGGATCAGCGACTGGATGACCGTGTAGTCGCGGGCCAGGACCGCCTCCAGCACCAGCCGTCCGAGCCCGGGGATGTTGAAGACGGATTCGGTGACGACCACGCCGCCAATCAGCATGGTGATGCTGACACCGATGATGGTGATGATCGGCACGGCGGCGTTGCCAAGGGCATGGTGGACCAGCACGGCGCCTTCCGTCATGCCCTTGGACCGGGCGGTGCGGATGAAGTCCTCGTTCATCACCTCGATCACGTTGGTCCGCACGATGCGGGCGATCAGGGCGATATAGGGGAAGCTCAGCGTCACCGTCGGCAGCACCAGCCGCCGTGCGAACTCCACGAAGCCCGCCGAGAGTGGCTGGTATCCCTGCACCGGCAGCAGGTTCAGCATCCGGGCGAAGACCAGGATCAGCACGTAGCCGATGATGAACACCGGCACCGAGAACCCCACCACCGATCCAGCCATGATCAACCGGTCGAGCGGCTTGCCCTGCTGCCGCGCAGCGACGACCCCGAGCGGGATCGCCACCACGACGGCAAACAGGATCGTCGAGAGACTCAGCGCCAGGGTCGGGCCGAAGCGGTCCAGCACCATATCGGCCACCGGCATGCCGGAAATCAGCGATGTCCCGAGATCGCCGGTGAGCACCTGGTGCAGCCAGATGGCCAGTTGCTGCAGCATGGGCTGGTTGAGGCCCATGGCCTCGCGCAGCGCCTGCAACTGTTCTTCCGTGGCGTTGCTCCCGGCGATCATGACGGCAGGATCGCCGGGGGAAAGGCGCAACAACAGGAAGACGATGACCGTGACGATGAACAGCACCGGGATCGCCGCAAGCAGGCGCCTGGCGATGGTGAGCAGCATCGATCAGCGGCCCGCGGACTTGGACATGGCCCAGAACACCGGTGCCTCGGCATCGACCTGATAGGCCACTTTCTTGCTCAGGGCGGTGACCGAATAGAACTCGCCCATCGGGATCATCACCACGTTGTCGATGACCAGCTTGTGGATTTCCTGGCCGATCTTCGTGGCTTCGGCGGCATCGGCGGTGCGGGCGAGCTTCGCCCGGGCAGCCTCGATCTCCAGCACGTTCGGCCAGCCGAACCAGGCGGAGTCGCCGCCGGCAGCCACGCCGATGAAGCCCAGCGGATCGGCGACATCAGGCAGCACGTTGGTGGTGGAGAAGACGTTCCAGCCGCCTTCGGCCGCCGGCGCCTTGGAGGCACGCCGCGCCACCACGCTCGCCCAGTCCATCGACAACATCTGAACGGTGAAGCCGGCATTGCGCAGTTGCTGGGCGAAGACCGGTCCCATCGGCGCCAGCGTGGCAAGGTCGGTGGCGTGCAGCAGGACGATCGGCTTGCCGTCGTAGCCGGCTTCCTTCAGCAGCGCCTTGGCCTTCGCCGGCTGGGCCTTCACGGTCCGGTCGGCGCCGTAGCTGCTGGCATAGCGGCTGCCGCAGCCGAACACCGCCGGGCAGGTCTCGGCGTATTTGGAGCCACTGCCGACCTGGGCATCGAGCAGCGGCTGCTGGCCGAGCGCGAGCAGGGCGGCCTCGCGGATCTTCGGGTTGTTGAAGGGCGGCTGGGTCCAGTTGAGGCGGGCGAGATTCTGGCTGCCCTGCTTGCGGAAGACCACCGTGGTGAAGCCGGGATTGCCTTCGACCAGAGGCAGCAGATCGTGCGGCACCTGCTCGATCATGTCGATCTCGCCGCCGAGCAGCGCATTCACGGCGGTCATCGGGTCGGGCATGGTGGTCCAGACCACCTTGTCGATCTTGACCACCTTGCCGCCGGCGAGGCCGTCGGCCGGCTCGGGTCGCGGTACATAGGCCGTGTTCTTCACGAAGCTGGCCTGCACGCCGGGCTTGTACTCGGCCGTCACGAACCGAAACGGACCGGATCCGATGGTCGAGGTGATCGCCTGGCTGACCGGTGTCGCGGCGACGGCCTTGGGGAACATGAAGGGGGCGACGCCGCTGGGCTTGCTGAGTGCCATCAGGCCGATCTCGGTGGGAACCGAGAAGGTCATGGTGAAGCTTTTGGCATCCACCGGCTTCATCTCGGTCAGCAGCGAAGCCATGATCTGGCCGAGCTTGTCGACCTTGCTCCAGCGCCCGAGGCTGGCCACGCAGTCCTCGGCCGTGACCGGCGTGCCGTCATGCCAGGCCAGTCCGTCGCGCAGCGTGAAGGTGTAGGTCTTGCCGTCGGGCGAAACCGTCCAGGACGCCATCTGCGGCTTCACGTTGCCCTTGGAGTCCCGCGCCAGCAGGGTGTCGTAGACCAGGTAGCCGTAATTGCGCACGATATAGGCGGTGCTGATCACCGGATCGAGCGCCCGCAACGGGGCGTGCATCACCGCCGTGACGGTGGTCTCGGCTTTCGCCGTGGTGAGGCAGGAGGCCGCCAGCCAGGCGGAAACAAGGCTCGCCGCAAAGACGCGAAGGCGGGATGGCTTCGTGACCATGGAAGTCCTCAAAAGGAGCGGAATCAGTCAGGATCCGGCCCGACGGTTCATGGTTGTCGGCACGCAGCCGTTCGCAATTGGCATGCCAGCCAACGCCATCTTGCAGGTCTGTTGCGTTTTCGTCGCAAATCGTGCCTGCGCGTTCCATCAGGTGAAATCGCAACGGAGTCGCAGAGGTTTTGGCGAATGGGTACGTGGGTCCTGCGCACTGCCGGCGTCGGGATGCATGACAATGGTTGATGCAGAGTCGGTTTATCTTGCGTCATCGTCAGGCATTTTCTGCCCCATGCATGCGCATCAGCCGCAAATTGCAGCGACGACAGTTCCGAGGGCGAAAATCTTGTGCAGGATGACGGACGCCTGCATGGATCCGCTTCCGCAATAGCACGTAGGTCGACGGTTTCGGGATTTCGCGGCCGGACGTGATGTCTTTTGCCGAGCAGGCCCGCAAACGCACATGCGGCCCGGCTTGCGCCGGACCGCATGTGATGGCCATCGAATTTCGGTTGCCGTACCCGGCAACCCGCCCGTGTCAGGCGGCGCGCTTCAGGACATCGGCCAGCTTGCCGAACAACTCGTCGATCTGCGGCTTTTCGATGATCAGGGGCGGCGACAGGGCGATGATGTCGCCGGTCGTGCGGATCAGCAGGCCGTGCTCGAAGGCATCGAGGAAGCAGGAGAAAGCCCGCTTGGTCGGATCCCCCGGGATCGGCTCGAGTTCGATGGCACCGATCAGGCCGAGATTGCGGATGTCGATCACATGCGGCAGGCCACGCAGCGAATGCAGCGCATCGGCCCAGTACTCCGCGAGCTCGGCGCCACGCGTGAGCAGCCCTTCCTCGGCATAGGTGTCGAGCGTGCCGATGCCGGCGGCGCAGGCGATCGGGTTGCCGGAGTAGGTGTAGCCGTGCCCGAACTCGATCATGTATTCGGGGCCGCTCATGAAGGCGTCATGAACCTTCCCCGTGACGAAGACGCCCCCCATGGGAACGACGCCGTTGGTCATGCCCTTGGCGATGGTGAAGAGGTCCGGCCTGACACCAAAATGATCGACCGCGAAGGGCGTGCCGAGCCGGCCGAATCCCGTGATGACTTCATCGAAGATCAGCAGGATGCCGTGTTTGTCGCAGATCGCGCGCAGCCGCTCGAGGTAGCCCTTCGGCGGAATCAGCACGCCGGTCGATCCCGCCATCGGCTCCACGATCACGGCGGCGATCGTGCTGGGATCATGCAGCGCGCACAGCCGCTCCAGTTCGTCGGCGAACTCGGCGCCATGCTCCGGCTGGCCGCGCGAGAACGCGTTGCGTGCCGGATCATGGGTGTGGCGGATATGGTCGACGCCGGGCAGCAACTGGCCGAACATCTTGCGGTTGCCGCCGATGCCGCCAACCGACATGCCACCGAAATTGACGCCGTGGTAGCCGCGCTCGCGGCCAATCAGGCGGGTACGCTGCGCCTCGCCGCGGATGCGGTGATAGGCCAGCGCCATCTTCAGCGCCGTGTCAGCGGATTCCGACCCGGAGTTGGTGAAGAAGACGTGGTCGAAGCCGTCCGGTGCGATGGCGACGAGACGGTTGGCGAACTCGAACGCCTTCGGATGCCCCATCTGGAAGGCCGGCGCGTAGTCGAGCTCGCCGGCCTGCCGACGGATCGCCTCGACGATCTTCGGCCGGTTGTGGCCGGCGTTGCAGCACCACAGCCCCGCGGTGCCGTCGAGCACGCTGCGCCCGTCATCGGTCCGGTAGTGCATGCGGTCGGCGGCGACGAACAGGCGCGGCGCCTTCTTGAACTGCCGGTTTGCCGTGAAGGGCATCCAGAAGGAGGCGAGGTCGTTGGGACGGGCAGGGATCTGCATGGAGAAGGGACCTTGCTTGTTCACTTCATCGTCGGCATGACGAATTCGGCGCCCGCGCGGATGCCGGTCGGCCAGCGCGTGGTGATGGTCTTCAGCCTGGTGTAGAAGCGCACGCCTTCCGGGCCGTGCATGTGATGGTCGCCGAACAGAGATGCCTTCCAGCCGCCGAAGGAATGGAAGGCCATCGGCACCGGGATCGGCACGTTGACGCCGACCATGCCGGCCTTGATCTCGTGGGCGAAGCTGCGCGCGGTGTCGCCGTCACGGGTGAAGATGGCGGTGCCGTTGCCATAGGCGTGCGCATTGATCATCGCCACCGCCGCCGCGTAGTCGGGGGCACGGACGATCGCGAGCACCGGGCCGAAGATCTCTTCCTGATAGATCGTCATCGCGGTGGTGACGTGATCGAACAGCGTCCCGCCGATGAAAAAGCCGTCCTCATGGCCCGGCACCCGCAGGCCGCGCCCGTCAACCAGCAGCGTCGCGCCTTCCGCGACACCGGCATCGACGTAGCCTTTGACTTTCTCGAAATGCGGGCGGGTCACCAGCGGTCCCATCTCGGCGGCGGGATCGGTGCCGGGGCCCACCTTCAGCGCCCGCACGCGCGGTTCCAGCCTGGCAATCAGGGCCTCCGCCGTTGCCTCGCCCACCGGCACCACCACCGAGACCGCCATGCAGCGCTCGCCAGCCGAGCCGTAGGCCGCGCCCATCAGCGCATCGACCGCCTGATCCAGATCGGCATCGGGCATGACGACCATGTGGTTCTTGGCGCCGCCGAGCGCCTGGGCGCGCTTGCCGGTCGCGGTCGCCGTTTCATAGACATAACGGGCGATCGGGGTCGATCCCACGAAGCTCACCGCCTGCACGTCTTGATCGAGCAGCAGCGCGTCGACCGCGACCTTGTCGCCCTGCACCACGTTGAAGACGCCATCCGGCAGCCCTGCCTCCTTCAGCCATTCGGCCAGCAGGATCGCCGCGGAGGGCACGCGCTCGGACGGCTTCAGCACGAAGGTATTGCCGCAGGCGAGCGCCACCGGGAACATCCACATCGGCACCATGGCCGGGAAGTTGAACGGCGTGATGCCGGCGACGACACCGAGCGGCTGGCGCAGCGAATGGCTGTCGACGCGGGTGCCGACATTCTCGGTCATTTCGCTCTTCAGCAACTGCGGTGCCGCGGTGGCGAATTCGACCACTTCAATGCCGCGCTGGATCTCGCCGAGCGCGTCGGAATGCACCTTGCCATGCTCGGCGCTGATGACCCGGGCGAGCTGGTCGGCGCGATCCTCGAGCAGGCGCAGGAACCGGTTGAGGATGCGGGCCCGGCGCAGCGGCGTGGTCTCCGCCCAGTCGGGGGCGGCCGCCGCCGCCGCCGCGACGGCGCCGCGCACCTCATCCGCCGAGGCCAACGCCACGGCACCGGTCTGCTGCCCGGTGGCCGGGTTGAACACGGAGGCGGTGCGGCCCGTTCCGGGAACACGGCGACCATTGATGAAATGCGGTATGCGCTCGACCATGGCCGATCCTTGATCCTGGGGGCCTGGGTGCGGCAGCCGTCGCAGGCCGGTTGTGGAACGCCGGATCCTTATATATCGTCTACCGCACATCAATTCGATAATCAGCACAAACGTTGTGCGCGAAATATATAATGGATTGGGATCACCTGCGTATCTTCCTCGCGGTGGCGCGGAGCGGGCAGATGCTGGCCGCCGCGGCGCGGCTGGGGCTCAACCACGCCACCGTGGCCCGGCGCCTCGACGCCCTGGAAGACTCCCTTGGCGTGCGCCTGTTCGACCGGCGGCCGGCCGGGTCGGTGCTGACGCAGGCAGGGGAGCAATTGCTGCCGACGGCCGAGCGCATCGAAACGGAAATCCTCGGCATCATCGAGACTTCCCACGAGAAGGCCAGCTCGGTCACAGGGACGGTCCGGATCGGCGCCCCCGATGGGCTCGGCAATTATTTCCTGGCTGTCGAGCTGGGAAAATTCACCCGGCTGCATCCCGGCCTCGTGGTGGAACTCGTGCCGCTGCCACGGACCTTCTCGCTGTCACGGCGTGAAGCGGATCTCGCCATCTGCCTCGACCCGCCGACGGAAGGGCGGCTGCTGGTGACGCGATTGAGCGACTATTCGCTCAGCGTCTACGCGGCCGGCAGCTATCTCGCCGCGAACGGAACGCCCATCGCCCCGGACGACCTTGCCGACCACGTCATCGTCACCGGGGTCGAGGACTACGCCTATGCCTCATCGCTCGATTACGCCATGGCGCTGGAGCGGCATGCGCGCCGCCTGTTCCGGTGCGCGAGCGTGGTGGGGCAGATGGAAGCCGTCAAGGCCGGGGTCGGCATCGGCATTCTGCACGACTTCGCCGCACGCGGTTCGGCCGGGCTGGTGCCAATCCTGCCCCAGCTCCGGTTTCGCCGCAGCTATCACCTGCTCGCCCATCCCGACACGCAGGCGCTGTTGCGCGTCGCGTCCTGTCGCGCGTTCCTCGCCCGACGCTTCAAGGAAGAACGCCTGCGCTTCCTGCCCGACTGAGGGCGGGGCGGACTTTCCGTGCGATATCGAACGTAATGATCAAGTTAATTTGACATCGATACGGATTTGTCCAGGCAATCCCAAAGCGTAAATCTTGTCCATGACGATCAACCAAAAATTGTCGCCGATGGCCCAGGATCTTGCCGAGGCCGCCCGGTTCCGGCAGTTGGCCAGGGACGCGGGCGATCCCTGGATCCGCGCGCTTCTGCTCGATCTCGCAGAAACCTACGAAGACGCGGCGCATGACCGCGAGGCACCGAACGGCGCCGCGTAGAATCCCGCGGGAATTCCGTCTCAGCCGCGTTCGGCGCGCTTGGCGTCCTGCCAGTGCGCTTCCATCTCGTCGAGCGTCGCATCGGCCGGCGTCCGCCCTGTCTCCGCCAGGCGCCGTTCCACCTCGCCGAAGCGGCGGGCGAATTTCAGGTTGGCTTCCCGCAGGCAGCGCTCGGGGTCGAGGCCGAGCTTGCGGGCGAGATTGGCCATCACGAACAGCAGGTCCCCCATCTCGTCGGTCAGCCGCGCCGGATCGGCGCCCGGCAGTTCGGCGCGCAATTCGGCCACTTCCTCGTCAAGCTTGGCCAGCACCGCCTCGGCATCGGGCCAGTCGAAGCCCACGCGGGCGGCGCGACGGGTCAGCTTCTCGGCGCGGGTGAGGGCAGGGAGCCCGAGCGGAATGCCGGCAAGCGTGCCGGTCTCGGCGCGGGCGGCGCGCTCGGCGCGCTTCTGTTCCTCCCAGGCGGCTTCCTGCATGCCCGCGGTCCGCGCGGCGGCCTCGCCGAAGACATGCGGGTGGCGGCGCACCATCTTGTCGGCGATGTGCCGTGCCACCTCGGCGAAATCGAAGCGGCCTTCCTCCTCGGCCATGCGGGCGTGGTAGACCACCTGGAACAGCAGGTCGCCCAGCTCGTCCGGCAGGGCGGCGAAGTCGCGGCGGGCGATCGCGTCGGCGACCTCGTAGGCTTCCTCGATCGTGTAGGGGGCGATCGAGGCGAAATCCTGCGCGACATCCCAGGGACAGCCGCTGGCGCGGTCGCGCAGGGCGACCATGATGTCGAGCAATCGGCGCAGTTCGGTTTCGGCGGTCACGCGCACTCTCCGGGGCAGGGCATTCTCGGCGCAGACATAACCCCCTGGCGGGGGCTGTCCCAGCCCGCGGTGATACCCATCTTCCCGTGCTCCCATGCCAACCCGGCATCCCTCCCAGCTTCCCGCAGGGTTGAGTCCGCCCCCGGCTTCGGGTCACATGCCGCAAAATCCGCCGCAAATTTCGCCAGGAGCAAGCCGCATGCCCGCCTACCGTTCCCGCACCACCACTCACGGCCGCAACATGGCCGGCGCCCGCGGCCTGTGGCGCGCGACCGGGATGAAGGAAGGCGATTTCGGCAAGCCCATCATCGCCATCGCCAATTCCTTCACCCAGTTCGTCCCCGGCCACGTCCACCTGCACAATCTCGGCCAGCTGGTTGCGCGCGAGATCGAGGCGGCGGGCGGCGTCGCCAAGGAATTCAACACCATCGCCGTCGATGACGGCATCGCCATGGGCCATGAGGGCATGCTCTACAGCCTGCCCTCGCGCGAGCTGATCGCGGATGCCGTCGAGTACATGGTCAACGCCCATTGCGCCGACGCGCTGGTCTGCATCTCCAACTGCGACAAGATCACGCCGGGCATGCTGATGGCGTCGCTGCGCCTCAACATCCCCACGGTCTTCGTCTCCGGCGGCCCGATGGAGGCCGGCAAGGTGGTGCTGAAGGGCCGGCAGCGCGCCGTCGACCTGATCGACGCCATGGTGGTCGCCGCCGATGCCTCGGTCACCGACGCCGAGGTCGAGGCGGTCGAGCGCTCGGCCTGTCCGACCTGCGGCTCCTGCTCGGGCATGTTCACCGCGAATTCCATGAACTGCCTGACCGAGGCGCTCGGACTGGCGCTTCCCGGCAATGGCACCACGCTGGCCAGCCACGCCGACCGCCGCAAGCTGTTCGTGGAAGCCGGCCACCTGATCGTCGACCTCGCCCAGCGTTGGTACGAGCGGGACGACGCCTCCGTGCTGCCGCGCAACATCGCCAGCTTCGCCGCCTTCGAGAACGCCATGACGCTGGACATCGCCATGGGCGGCTCGACCAACACCGTGCTGCATCTGCTCGCCGCGGCGCAGGAAGCCGGTGTGCCTTTCGGCATGGCCGATATCGACCGCCTCTCGCGCCGCGTCCCGGTGCTGTGCAAGGTCGCCCCCGCCGTCGCCGACGTGCATGTCGAGGACGTGCACCACGCCGGCGGCATCTTCGGCATCCTCGGCGAGCTCGACCGCGCCGGGCTGGTCAACCGCGACACCGCCACCGTGCACAGCCGCACCCTGGCCGAGGCACTGGACCGCTGGGACGTGCGCCGCACCGAGGCCGCCTCGGTGCACGAACTCTTCCGCGCCGCCCCGGGCGGAATCCCCAGCACCGAGCCGTTCAACCAGTCCGCCCGCTGGCCGGAGGTCGACATTGACCGTGAGAAGGGCGTGATCCGTGACGCCGCCCATGCCTTTTCCAAGGATGGCGGGCTCGCGGTGCTGACCGGCAACATCGCCGAGGAAGGCTGCGTGGTGAAGACCGCCGGGGTCGACGCCTCGATCCTGCGCTTCTCCGGCCCCGCCCGCATCTTCGAAAGCCAGGACGCCGCGGTCGCCGGGATCCTCGGCGGCGTGGTGCAGGCCGGCGACGTGGTGCTGATCCGCTACGAAGGCCCCAAGGGCGGGCCGGGCATGCAGGAGATGCTGTACCCGACCAGCTACCTGAAATCGAAGGGGCTCGGGAAGGCTTGCGCCCTCATCACCGACGGACGCTTCTCCGGCGGCACCTCGGGGTTGTCGATCGGCCATGTCTCGCCCGAGGCGGCCGAAGGCGGTACCATCGGGCTGGTGGAGGAAGGCGACACGATCGAGATCGACATCCCCGCCCGCTCGATCCGGCTCGCCGTGCCGGACGCCGAGATCGCCCGCCGCCGTGCCGCGATGGAAGCCCGGGCGGAACCCTGGCAGCCGGTCGGGCGTGATCGGAAGGTGTCGGCGGCGCTGCAGGCTTACGCGGCGCTGACCACCAGCGCGGCGCGTGGCGCGGTGCGGGACGTGGCGCAGCTCAAGCGGCGTTAAGGGAAGGCGAGGGCTCTGCCCTCGACCCGGCAGGGGCCACAAGGCCCCTGCACCCCATTCGCGCTGCGCGGCAAATCATGGGTTCCAAGGGCCTGTGGCCCTTGGTGGAGGTCCAGGAGGCGAAGCCTCCTGGCAGGGCCGGGGCAGCGCCCCGGATCAGGCGACCGTGGCCACCGGTTTCAGCCGATCCGCGAACGTCTCCCGGAACTTGAGCACCTTCGGCGCCACCACCACCTGGCAATAGCCGGTCCAGGGATTGCGGGCGAAGTAATCCTGATGGTGGGCCTCGCCCGGCCAGAAATGGTCGAGCGGCTTGAGTTCCGTCACCAGCGGCGCCGGCCAGATGCCGGCCTCGTTGATTTCCCGGATGATTTTCCGGGCGGTGGCCTGCTGGGTCTCGTCATGGGCCAGGATGATCGAGCGGTATTGCGGCCCGACGTCGTTGCCCTGCCGGTCCTTGGTGGTGGGGTCATGGATGGTGAAGAACACCCGCAGCAGGTCTTCGTAGCTGATCTGGGCGGGATCGTAGCTGATCTGCACCACCTCGGCGTGGCCGGTCTGCTTGCCGCAGACCTGTTCATAGGTCGGGTTCGCCACGTGTCCGCCGGCATAGCCGGAGACCACTTTCCGCACCCCGCGCAACCCCACGTAGATGGCTTCCAGGCACCAGAAGCACCCGCCCCCGAGGGTCGCGAGCTCTGTCTTCGTCGGTTCTTCTGCCATGGCTTTCCTCCGCGTCGTTACCTAACGTTGGGTTTGGGCGCCCGCATGTCCAGCGCTCGCCAAGGGATGACCGATGACGCCGGCAATCGTGACACGGATGCGGGAGCGGCCGGAGGGACGGGTGGCGCGGATCACGCTTGCCCAGTCCGGCCCGTTGAATGTGCTGGGCCTGGGGCTGATGGAGGACCTCGCCGCGGCGTTGCGGGATCTGGCGGGGGACGAGGCGTTGCGGGCGGTGGTGCTGGCCGGGGAGGGCGCGCGCGCCTTCATCGGCGGCGCCGATCTTGCCGAGCTGGCGGAAGCTGACCGGGCCATGGCGCAGGATTTCGCTGTCCGGTTGCAGGGGGTGTGTCAGGCGATCCGGACCTTGCCGGTGCCGGTGATTGCGCGGCTGCAGGGCTGGACGATCGGGGCGGGGCTGGAACTCGCCTGTGCCTGTGACCTGCGCATTGCCGCCAGTGGCGCGCTGTTCGCCATGCCGGAACTGCGCATGGGCCTGCCTTGCGTGACCGGGGCGGCGCTGCTGCCCGGGCTGATCGGCTGGGGGCGCACGCGGCGCCTGCTGCTCACCGGCGAGCCGATCGATGCCGCCACCGCGCTGGCCTGGGGGCTGGTGGAGGAGGTGGTGGAGGAAGCCGAACTGGAACGGGCGCTGGAGCGGCTGGTCGGCGAGATCCTGGCCGGCGCGCCCGGGGCGGTGCGCCGGCAGAAGGCGCTGATGCGGCAATGGGAGGACCTGCTGCCGGCGGAGCGGGCCGCCCCCGGCCTTGCGGCCTTTGCCGCGTGCTGGGACGGCCCAGAGCCCCGACAGCGCCTGCGCGCCGTCCTGGCCGGCGCTCAGGACGCCGCGGCGCGGGTGAGGACGTCGCGGTAGCCGAACAGCCCGGCCTGGCCGCCGGTGTGCACGAACACGATATTTTCGTCGCGGCCGAACGCGCCCTTGCGGATCAGGTCGATCAGCCCGGCCATGCCCTTCCCGGAATAGACGGGGTCGAGCAGGATGCCTTCCAGGCGGGCCAGCAGGCGCACCGCCTCGGCCATGCCCTCGGTCGGGATGCCGTAGCCGGCGCCGACATAGTCGCAATTGGCCTCGACCGCCGCGCGCGGCACGCCGCCCTTCACCCCTAGCCGTTCCGCCGTCGCCTCGGCGAGCCGGTGCACATTGGCTTCCTGCCTGTCCTTGGGCGCGCGCACGCCGATGCCCAGCACGCCGATGCCGGCGTTCAGCCCCGTGAACCCGGCGACCAGCCCGGCCTGGGTGCCGGCGCTGCCGGTGGCATGCACCACCCGGTCGATGCGCAGGCCCTGCTCGTTGGCCTGGGCCAGCAATTCCAGCGCCACATTGGCGTAGCCGAGCGCGCCGGTGGCGTTGGAACCACCGCCGGGGATCAGGTAGGGCCTGGCGCCCTGGTCACGCAGCCGGGCGCCCAGTTCCTCGATCGCCGCCTGCATGTCGGTTCCGGCGGGGCGATAATCGATGTCGAGCCCCAGCACCCGGTCGAGCAGCACGTTGCCGCTGTCGGTATAGTCGGTGTCCGGGGTCTCCACCCGGTGTTCCAGCAGCGCCGAGCATTTCAGGCCGAATTTCGCCGCCGCCGCGGCGGTCTGGCGGACGTGGTTGGACTGCACCGCGCCCTGCGTCACCAGGTGATCCGCACCCGCCGCCAGGGCCTCGCCGACCAGGAATTCCAGCTTGCGGTTCTTGTTGCCGCCGGTGGCGAGCCCCGTGCAGTCGTCGCGCTTGATCCAGAGCTGCGGCCCGCCGAGGTGGCGCGTCAGGTTCGGCAGGAATTCGAGCGGGGTAGGGGCGTGGCAGATTTTTACGCGCGGAAATCGGGAAAAATGCATGGAACCACGAATCCGTATCGGGGCAAGGGAGCGTGACTGTCACAGAGGCGCGGCGGCAAGGCAATCCGCGATCCCGCCCTGGCTTGCGGACGTTGAAGGACGCGCCATCTCCGGGGCACAGTGCTGCCGTCCGACTCTTTCCTCGCGGCGGAGCCGACGGACAAGGCATAGGGGGACCAGATGCTGATCCGCAGCCGTCGGGGCTGGGAAATTCCCGAGACGCAGGTGACTCCCGAGGCGATCGTGACCCGGCGGCGGGCGCTGCTGGGCACGGCGGGGCTGGCCGCCGCCACCATCGCCACCCCCGCCCAGGCCGGCTGGGGCCTGTTCGGCGGCAGTGCCCCGCCGCCGCCACGCAAGCCGCTAGTGGCCCCCGCCAACCCGGCATACCAGGGCGGCCGGCCGCTCACGCCCGAAGCGGATGCCACGAGCTACAACAATTTCTACGAATTCGGCGGCTCCAAGTCGGTCGCCCGCGCGGCACAGGCCCTGCCGGCCGAGCCCTGGACGATCGAGCTCGCCGGGCTGGTGGCAAGGCCGCGCAAGCTGGCGCTTGAGGACCTGCTGAAGCAGGTATCGTTGCAGGAGCGGGTCTATCGCCATCGCTGCGTCGAGGCCTGGGCGATGACCGTGCCCTGGGTGGGCTTCCCGCTCGCCGAACTGGTGAAGCTGGCCGAGCCGCGACCCGAGGCGCAATATCTGGTGTTCACCAGCCTTGCCGATCCGGCGACGATGCCGGGATTGCGGCAGAGCTGGTATCCCTGGCCCTATACCGAGGGCTGCACCCTCGCGGAGGCGACCAACGACCTGGCCTTCCTCGCCGTCGGGATGTACGGAAAGGTGATCCCGCCGCAGAACGGCGCGCCTGTCCGGTTGACGCTGCCATGGAAGTACGGGTTCAAGTCGGCCAAGTCGATCGTGCGGGTGGAATTCACCACCCGGCGGCCAGTGAGCTTCTGGGAGCGACTGCAGGACAGCGAGTATGGCTTCTGGGCCAACGTCAACCCCGACGTGGCGCATCCCCGCTGGAGCCAGGCCCGGGAGCGCCTGCTTGGAACGGATGAGATGGTACCAACGCGGATCTGGAACGGGTACGGGGAATTCGTGGCAGGGCTTTACACCAATCTCGAAAACGAGCGGTTGTTCGTGTAATGACTGTGCGCGTCCTGGCGGTGATTGCCGCTATTCTGCTGGTGGTTGCGTTCGCGCTCGCCAGCCTGCTGCCGCCGATGCTGCCGCTGGCCCAGGCGATCTCGATCGCCAACCATGGCTGGCTGGTGAGCTTGCAGAATGCCGTGCGTGACGGCGTTTCGGAATGGGTGTGGCTGCATCTGTTCATGCCGTTGCTGCTGCGCCCGGCCTGGCTGACGCCGGCGGCGCTCGGCATGCTGGCGGGGGGGGCGGCGCTGACGCTGCAATCCCATCGGGATGCGCCGCGCTCGCACCGCCACCGCGGGTGATCCAGGCGAACGATCAGGGCATGAGGCTGCCGGCCAGCCGGCGCAGGTCAGGGGTCTGCACGGTCCGCCAATAGGCCACCGTGCAGGCCAGGGTCGGCGGCAGGCTGGGGAAGTGATGGTGGATATAGGCGTCGGCGAACAGCCCCGTGGGCGCCGCGCCTTTCAGCGTGCCGAGCAGGGATTGCAGGCGCGGGTTGTCGCCCGCGACGCGGTCGATCTGTGCGTCGGCCAGCGCCTTCACCCGGTGTTCGAAGGCGGCGCAACTGGTCTCGCTGTCCTCGGCATAGGGGGGATAGAGAAACGCCACCGAAACGGCGACCACGATCAGAAGCAGCAGAAGTTTCATGGTGGGGCAGTCTAGCCGCCGCCATTTCCGTATGAAACCGCAAAGACCGCCGGCCGCCATCCCGCCGCCTGATCGTAGCGGCGGGAACAAACCCCGGAGCCGCCGCGTTCGCGCTGCCTGAACGGGCGGAGAGAGCGCAGCCATGGCGGAACGGGTCCTGGTCACCGGTGGGGCTGGTTTCATCGGTGGCCATCTCGTTCGGGCATTGCTGGCCCGCGGTGAGCGCGTGCGCGTCCTCGACAGCCTGATCGAGCAGGTGCACGGCCAGGGGAGCGCCCAACGCCTGCCGGACGATGTCGAACTGGTCCGCGCCGACGTGCGCGACGGCGCCGCCGTACGCACGGCGCTCGCCGGCGTCGACAAGGTCGTGCATCTCGCCGCCGAGGTCGGCGTCGGCCAGAGCATGTATGCGATCGACCGCTATGTCTCGGTCAACGATGTCGGCACCGCCGTGCTGTTCCAGGCGCTGACCGAGCGGCCGGTGGCGCGCGTGGTGGTGGCGTCCTCGATGAGCATCTATGGCGAGGGCCTGTATCGCGACATCGCGGGCCGGCTGGTCGAGGATGCCACCCGCGACGGTGGCGCGTCGTGGGACCCGGTGGACGCGCAGGGGCACCGGCTGGTGCCGGTGGCCACGCCGGAATGGAAGCAGCCCTCGCTCGCCTCGGTCTATGCGCTGACCAAGTTTGCCCAGGAGCGGCTGACGCTGACGGTGGCGCCGGCCTATGGCATGCAGGGCGTGGCGTTGCGCCTGTTCAACGTCTACGGCCCCGGGCAGGCGCTGTCGAACCCCTATACCGGCGTGCTGGCGATCTTCGCCGCGCGGCTGCGCAACGGCCAGCGCCCCATGGTGTTCGAGGACGGTGCGCAGCTTCGCGATTTCGTGCATGTCGCCGATGTCGCCCGCGCCTTCCTCGCCGCCCTCGACCTGCCCGCCGCGGCGGGCCGGGTGTTCAACATCGGCAGCGGCTGCTCGGTCAGCATCGCCGACGTGGCGCGGCGCTTCGCCGCCGCCATGGGCCGCGAGCGGCTGGCCCCGGAGATCACCTTCCAGGCCCGTACCGGCGATATTCGCCATTGCTTCGCCGATATCACGCTGGCGCGCGAAAGACTGGGCTTCACGCCGCAACAGGATTTCGACGCCAGCCTGGCGGAGCTGGCCGCCTGGGTGGAGCGCCGGCACGCCGTCGACCTGGTGGCCCAGGCGCGACGCGAACTGGAAGCGCGGGGGCTGGTCGCGTGATGGCGCCGCGGCGGCCGGTGCTGGTGACCGGGGGCGCCGGGTTCATCGGCTGCAACCTCGTCGACCGGCTCGCCGCCGGGGGCCATGACGTGCTGGTGCTGGACAGCCTCGCCCGGGTCGGTGCCGAGTCCAACCTCGACTGGCTGCGCTGCCGCCACCCGCGCCGCATCTCCGTTGCCATCGCCGATATCCGCGATGCGGACGCGCTGGCGCAGACGACCCACGACGCCGTGGCGGTGTTCCATCTCGCCGCCCAGGTCGCAGTCACCACCAGCCTGGCCGCTCCGTTCGAGGATTTCGCCGTCAACGCGCTCGGCACCGTCACGTTGCTGGAAGCGCTGCGCCGGCGCGCGGAGAAGGTGCCGCTGATCCTGGCCAGCACCAACAAGGTCTATGGCGATCTTTCCGACATCACGCTGGCGCTCGAGGACGATGCCTGGCGTCCGGTCGATCCGCGGCTGCGTCGCGGCATCGATGAAAGCCGGCCGGTATCGTTCCACACGCCGTACGGCTGCTCGAAGGGTGCGGCGGACCAGTACGTGCTGGACTGGGCGCGCAGCTTCGGCATCCCGACCACGGTGCTGCGCATGAGCTGCATCTACGGCACCCGCCAGCACGGCACCGAGGACCAGGGCTGGGTCGCGCATTTCCTGTTGCGCGCGCGCGCGGGCGAGCCGGTCACCCTCTACGGCGACGGGCGCCAGGTGCGCGACGTGCTGTACATCGACGACGCGGTGGCGGCCTATCTGGCGGCCTGGCGGCGCATCGGCAGCGTCGCCGGCCGGGCTTTCAACCTCGGCGGCGGTCCGGCCAATGCCGTCAGCCTGCGGCAGATGCTCGCCGCCATTGCCCGCCTGACCGGACGGCCGGTCGTGTCGCGCTTCGCCCCGTGGCGGCCGGGCGACCAGCGCTGGTTCGTCACCGACACCACGCGGGTGACGGCGGCGCTCGATTTGCCGCAGCCATTGCCCTGGCAGCAGGGGCTCGCCCGGCTGGCGGATGCCTTCGCCGCGGAGGGGAGGGCGGCGGCGTGAGGGTCACCCTGGTCAATCCGGCCTGGGATTTCGCCGGCAGCATCTATTTCGGCTGCCGCGAGCCGCATCTGCCGCTCGAACTGGGCTACGCCGCGGCGCTGCTGCGCAGGCGCGGGCACGAGGTGTGCCTGCTCGACGGCCGGCTCGATGGCTGCGGCAACGCGGCGCTGGCCGATGCGGTGGCCGATTTCGGCGCCGACATGACGGTGGTGACCACCGCGCCCACCTACCTGTTCTGGCGCTGCCCGCCGCCGGAGCTGCGCATTCCCCGCGCCTTCCTGGCCTGCCTCGGCGCGCGCGGCGGATGCACCGTCGCGGTCGGGCCGCACGGCTCGGCGACCCCTGGGGCGGTGCTGCGCAAGCTTGGCGTGGACGTGGTGGTGCGCGGCGAATGCGAGGAGGTGGTGGCTGCCCTTGCCGACGGGACGACGGCGGCCGGCACGGCGGTGCTGCGCGCGGGCGAGGCGGTGCTGCATGGCCCGCCGGCCGCCGCACGCTTCACCGATGCGGCGCCGCTGCGCTGGCCGGAGGCCTGGATCCAGCGGCACCTGCATCACCACCATCGCTTCGAAGGTCCGCCCCGGGGCGCCGGAGCCGAAGTTGAAGCAAGCCGCGGATGTCCTTATTCTTGCAGCTTTTGTGCCAAGACTGACTATCGCGATCGTTACCGACGCCGCGATCTCGGGCTGCTAGTGCAGGAGATCGACATCCTTCAGCGTCAGGGAGTGAACTATATTTACTTCATTGACGAGATATTTCTACCTTGGCGTGAATTATTGGTCGAGCTCGCGGCGCGCCGTCTGGTTTTCGGCGTGCAGACCCGCATCGACCTATGGAAGCCCGAGATGATCGAGCTGCTCGGGCAAGCCGGCTGCGTGTCCATCGAGGCCGGGGTGGAGAGCCTGACCGAGGCAGGCCGCGCGGCGCTCGACAAGGCGTGCCGGATGGATACCGACGCCCTGGCCGGGCGGCTGATCCTGGCGCGCCGCCACGTGCCCTTCGTGCAGGCCAACCTGATCGCGACCGAGGCCGACGATCCGGCGCTGGTCGCCGCCTGGCGGGCGAAGGTGCAGCGGGAAGGCGTCTGGGCCAACGACCCGGTGCCGCTCTATCCCTATCCCAGCTCGCCTGATTACCGCCGCCTGTTCGGCGCGCCCGACGATGCCGCCTGGGAACGTGCCCACGGCCATTATCTCGATCGCGTCACCCGGTTCTCCGACATCCAGGACGGGACGCCACGCCCGCTCGCCGAGCTGGAGGCGGCGTGCGGGAGGTGAGGCGCACCCTGCTGACCGGCGACGCCGTGGGCGGCGTGTGGCGCTATGCCCTGGTGCTGGCGCAGGGGCTGGCCGAGCGTGGCGTCGAAACCATGCTGGCCGTGCTTGGCCCGCCGCCCTCGCCGCAGCAGATGGACGAGGCCGCCGCCGTGCCCGGGCTGCGCGTGGTGCCGACCGGGTTGCCGCTCGACTGGACCGCCGTGAGCGAGGCGGAGCTGCGTGAGACCGGGGCGGCGCTGGCGGGCATGGCGCGGCGTGCCGGCGTCGACAGCGTGCATCTGCACACGCCGGCGCTGGCGGCCGAGGTGCCATGGTCGGTGCCGGTGGTGGCGGTGGCGCATTCCTGCGTCGGCACCTGGTGGCGCGCGGTGCGCGGCGGCCCGATGCCGGCCGACCTGGCCTGGCGCGCCGCCGCGGTCGGCCGCGGCCTCGCCGAAGCCGACATGGCCATGGCGCCAACCCGCAGCTTCGCCCTGGCACTCGGGCGGGAGTACCGGCCCGGCCGGCGCATCACGGTGATTCATAACGGCACCGAGCCACCCACCCCGCCGCCGGCGGAACGCTGCGCGGCGGTGCTCTCGGCCGGGCGGCTATGGGACGAAGGCAAGAACTTCGCCGCGCTCGACCGGGTGGCCGGACAGGTCGATTTCCCCATCCTGGCGGCGGGGCCGCTGGTGGGTCCGACCGGGGCGCGGTTCACGCCGGCGCATCTGCACTGGCTCGGCGTGCTGCCGCAGGCCACGCTGGCGCATGCGATGGCCCAGGCGACGGTGTTCTGCGCCCCGTCGCGCTACGAGCCGTTCGGGCTGGCGGTGCTGGAAGCGGCGCAATCCGGCATGGCGCTGGCGCTCGCCGACATCCCGGTGTTCCGCGAGCTGTGGGACGGCGCGGCGCTGTTCTTCCATCCCGACGACGATGCGGGGCTCGCCGAGGTGCTGGACCGGCTGATCGGGCGGCCGGAGAACGTGGCGATCCGGGCGCGCGAGCGGGCGACCCGGTACCGCGCCGACACCATGGTCGAGGCGGTGCTGGCGGCGCATCGCGACCTGGTCGCCATGCGGGTGAGCTGACCGCCATGCGCATCGTCGTCTTCGCCCATTCGCTGCTGTCCTGCTGGAACCACGGCAACGCCCATTTCCTGCGCGGCGTGCTGCGCGAGCTGGTCGCGCGCGGCCACGACGCCTGCGCCTTCGAGCCGGAAGACGGCTGGAGCCGTGCCAATCTGTGCGCCGATCACGGCGCCGCCGCCCTGGCGGAGGCTGCCGCGGCCTTTCCGGAGCTGCGCAGCCACGCTTACCCGGCCGGCTTCGATCCCGCCGCGGCGGTGGAGGGGGCCGATCTCGTGCTGGTGCACGAATGGACCGATCCGGCGCTGGTGGCGGCGCTGGGCCGGCTGCGCGGGCAGGGCGGGCGCTTCACCCTGTTGTTCCACGACACCCATCACCGTGCGGTCAGCGATCCCGCCGCGATTCGTGCCTTTGACCTCTCGGGCTATGACGGCGTGCTGGCTTTCGGCGCGGCGCTCGCCGAGGTGTATCGCGGCTGGGGCTGGGGCGATCGGGTGTTCGTCTGGCACGAAGCCGCCGACCTGCGCCTGTTCCAGCCCCCGCCCGTGCCGGGGCCACGGGCCGGGCTGGTGTGGATCGGCAATTTCGGTGACGGCGAGCGCACCGCCGAGCTGGAGGAGTACCTGCTTGCCCCCGCCCGCGATGCCGGGTTGGCGCTCGACATCCACGGCGTCCGTTATCCGCCGGAGGCGCTGGCGCTGCTGGCCCGCCACGGCGCGCGCTATCATGGCTGGCTCGCCAACCACCGGGCGCCGGAGGTGTTCGCGCGCCACCTCGCCACCGTGCACGTGCCGCGGCGCTTCTATGCGACGGTGTTGCCCGGCATCCCCACCATCCGTGTGTTCGAGGCGCTGGCCTGCGGCATTCCCCTGGTCTCCGCCCCCTGGCGGGATGCGGAAAATTTGTTCCGTCCAGGGATCGACTATCTGCTTGCAACCGATCCCGCGTCGATGCGGGCGCATCTGCGCGCGCTGTTCCATGACGCGGGGCTGCGGGAGGCGCTGGCGCGGGAGGGGCTCGCCACCATCCGCGCCCGCCACGGCTGCGCCCACCGCGTCGACGAGCTGCTGGCCATCCTGCGGCGCCTGCGGGCCCCGGCCGGAGTGGCCTGAAATGGACATCGCCTTCTACGGATCGAGCCTGCTGTCCTCCTACTGGAACGGGGCGGCTACCTATTATCGGGGGTTGCTGCAGGCGCTGGCGGAGCTGGGTCACGCCATCACCTTCCTCGAACCCGACGCCTTCGACCGGCAGCGCCACCGCGACATCGACCCGCCGCCCTGGGCGCGGGTGGTCGTGTGGCCGGCCACCGGGGCGGGGCTGCGGGCGGCGATGAACGCGGCGGGCTGCGCCGATGTGGTGGTGAAGGCCAGCGGGGTCGGCGTCTACGACGACGAATTGCTGGCCGGGGTGATGGCGGCGGCGCGTCCGGGGGCGCTGCGTGTGTTCTGGGACGTCGATGCGCCGGCCACGCTGGCGGCGATGCGGGCGGATCCGGACCATCCGGTGCGGCGTGCCCTGCCGGGGCTCGACCTGGTGCTGACCTATGGCGGCGGCGATCCGGTGGTGCGGGCCTATCGCGGCCTCGGCGCGCGCCACTGCGTGCCGGTCTACAACGCGCTCGATCCGCGCACGCATGCCCCGGTGCCGCCCGATCCCGCCTTCGCCGCCGATCTCTCGCTGCTGGCCAACCGCTTGCCCGACCGCGAGGCGCGCATCGAGGCGTTCTTCCTCGCCCCGGCCGCCGCCTTGCCCGACCGGCGCTTCCTGCTCGGCGGCGCGGGCTGGCATGACAAGCCGGTGCCGGCCAATGTCCGCCTGCTCGGCCATGTCGGCACCGGCGCGCACAACGCCTTCAACGCCTCGGCGCTGGCGGTGCTGAACGTCGCTCGCGACTCCATGGCCGAGACCGGGTTTTCCCCGGCCACTCGCGTCTTCGAGGCAGCCGGCGCCGGCGCCTGCCTGATCACCGACGCCTGGGAAGGGATCGAGCTGTTCCTCGCCCCCGGCGAGGAAGTGCTGGTGGCGCGCGACGGGGCCGAGGTCGCCGGGTTGCTGCGCGCGCTCACCCCGGGGCGGGCGCAGGCGATCGGGGCCGCCGCCCGCGCCCGCGTGCTGCGCGAACACACCTACGCCATCCGGGGAGCGGCGGTGGACAGGCTGCTGCGCGAGGCAGTGGCCCGCAAACGCGAGGAGGCGCTGTCATGAGGCGACGTCTGCTGGTGCTCGGCCTGTCGCTCAGTTCTTCCTGGGGCAACGGGCATGCCACCACCTACCGGGCGCTGCTGAAGGCGTTGGCCGGGCGCGGCCACGACATCCTGTTCCTGGAACGCGATGTGCCCTGGTACGCGGCGGCGCGGGACCTGGTCGATCCGCCCTGGTGCCGGCTGCGCTTCTATGACGGGGTCGCGGCGCTGGCCGGGCAATGGGGCGAGGCCATCGCCACGGCGGATGCGGTGATCCTCGGCTCCTACGTGCCGGACGGGATCGCGGTGGCGCGGCTGGTGCAGCGCCTCGCCCGCGGCGTTACCGCATTCTACGACATCGACACGCCGGTGACGCTGGCGCGGCTGGCGGCAGGCGACGGCACGTATCTGGCCCCCGAGCTGGTGCCGGGCTTCGACCTCTATCTTTCCTTCGCCGGCGGGCCGACCCTGCGCCAGCTGGAAACGGCCTGGGGCGCACGGCGCGCCCGCGCGCTCTACTGCTCGGTCGACCCGGAGCTCTATCACCCGCTCGCACGACCCCGGCGCTGGGCGCTCGGCTATCTCGGCACCTACAGCGCCGACCGCCAGCCGGGGCTGGAGCGGCTGCTGCTGGCGCCGGCGCGGCACTGCCCGGACCTGCGTTTCGTGGTGGCCGGGCCGCAATATCCGGCCGGCATCGACTGGCCTGCCAATGTCGAGCGCATCGAGCACCTGCCGCCGGGCGAGCATGCCGGCTTCTATTCGGCGATGGGCTGGACGCTGAACCTGACGCGGGCGGACATGAAGGTGGCGGGATTCAGCCCGAGCGTGCGGCTGTTCGAGGCCGCCGCCTGCGGTACGCCGATTCTCTCCGATATCTGGCCGGGCCTGGACAGTGTCCTGCGCAGCGGCTCCGAGGTCGCCGAGGTGCGCGACGGCGAGCAGGTGCTGCAATTCCTCGCCCTGCCCGAGTCGGCGCGCGCGGCCATGGCCGCCGCCGCGCGGGCCCGCGTGCTGGCCGAGCACACGGCGGCGCACCGGGCCGCCTTGCTGGAAGCCTATCTGGAGGACGTGATCACCGGTGCCGAGGCGCGGCTGGAACGCGCCTGACGCACGGCGGCGCGGAGGGGAAGCCGCCACATCGCGACCACCTGGCCGGGCTGTTGCGATGTGGCGGCCTTCCGGCCGTTGCGCTGCCTCTCAGCTCCCCGAATTGGCGCGATCCATCAGATCCTGCGGGATCCAGACCCGCACCACTCGCCAGGTGCCGTGGTCGAAGGCGAAGCGCAGGTGCAGCGGCTGTTCCCCCGCGTCCTGGCCCGGCGCACGCAGGCGGACATCGATGCTGGTCGGCGAGGTCAAGCCGAAGCCGAGAATGCCCGGCCAGCCCGCCCCCCGTGCCGGTGATCCATCGCCGAGGTTTCGCGCGGCTTCCAGCATCGCCTCGGGCGAGACCTCGCGGTCGATGGCGCTGGCCGCAATGCCGCTGACGAAGCCGGCGCCGAACGGCGGCAGGGTGTTGCTGGCCAACTGCGTCTTCTGCGGGATGCCCAGCAGGCCCTCGGTCACGTCGTCCTTCAGCCCCTGCCGCACCGAAGGCCAGTCGATGGTAGCGTGCAACGTGGCGACGTCACCGGTCTGCAGCGCCTGCAGGATCCGCCAGATCGTCACCGCCGGCCCCGTGCAATAGCCCATGGTCATGGCGGCAACCACCATCAGCGCGACCCGGCCGGCGATCCGGCGCCCGCCCGGCACCGTGCAGGGCGTGCCTTGCTCGATCAACGCATCCGACATGATCCGATCTCCTGTCGACATAGATCATTGACCTCGTTCGGCTGTCTCAACGTGGATGTCACATCGCCGTTGTTGGACCATACCGCATGTGAGCGGATGACCGTGACGCCAGGCGCCGAACCTGACATCACGGGGTCGTGAGAGAAATCGCGCAATGGTTGAGAATTGTTGGCGGTGTCAACCGAAGAGACATGCGATCGCATGGTTGAGCAAAACTTCGTGAAGTTAAACTTAAAAGTTTTCCAATTCTGTATCGCATGCAATGGTCCACCAGTTCGGGCCTTGCTTGACTTGACATGGCGGGAGCCCTCCTGAACAAGTGAGACCACTTTCCCGCGAGCGGCCGAACAGGGCGAGGGATATGAATAGTCTGGTCGGGCGCCTGTTGCTGCTGGTGACCATTGCC
Organism: Rhodovastum atsumiense; assembly: GCF_937425535.1. Lineage (NCBI taxonomy): Bacteria > Pseudomonadati > Pseudomonadota > Alphaproteobacteria > Acetobacterales > Acetobacteraceae > Rhodovastum > Rhodovastum atsumiense. Next base: position 5,914,025 of record NZ_OW485601.1, on the reverse strand, counting down.
GTGCTGCCGGCCCTCGCGGGCGAGATCTGGAGTGCCCTGCAGGCGCGGGAGACGCGCGCGCATGCCATCGAGGACGATGCGCGGCGGCTGGTGCAACTGGTGGCAACCGACCAGGCGCAGATGATGGCGGCGACCCGGCAGGCGCTGACCGTGCTGGGCATCATCCGCTCGGCCCAGGGGGCGGGCGATCGCTGCAATACCTTCTATGCCGACCTGCTGTTCACCATGCCGGGATACCAGACGGCGCAGGCCGCGCGGCTGGACGGCCGGATCGATTGCACGCATGCCCCGGTCGGCGGGGAAGGCGACGTCACCACGACCGACTGGTTCCAGCAGGCGCTGGCGCGGGGGTTCGCGGTCTCGCGCTCTCCCGGGGCGGCCGAAGCCGGGGAAGGGCTGATCTTCGCCGCGCCCTGGCGGGATCAGACCGGCCGGGTCGGGGGCGTGGTCGCGGCCAGCATCGGCCTCGACTGGCTGAAGGCGCGGCTGGAAAGCCTGCCCCTGCCACCGGGGGCCGCGGCGGTGCTGATCGGGAGCGATGGCAGCATCCTGGTCGGCCGGCTGGATCCGGCGATGCGGCGGGCCTGGCAGGCACACGGGCCGATCCGGCCCGTTTCCCAGGCCGAGGGAATCAGCCTGCGGACTTTCGATGGCCCCCGCGGCAGCACCTATCTCGTCGGCATCAGCGCGCTCGGGCGGCAATCCGGCGATCTGCAGGTCGCCATCGCCTTCGACCGCGACCGGGCCTTCGCCGCCGCGGCGCGCGCCGGCCAGCGCGATGTGACCCTGTTGATTCTCGGCCTCGGCCTTGCCCTGGCGGTGGCCGCGTCCGGAACCCTGCATCTGGTGCGCCGCCCTGTCGGCCGCCTGCTCGACGCCGCGGCGGCCTGGCGCAGCGGCGCGCTGTCGACGCGTACCGGCCTCGCCGCGGGCGCGAGCGAATTCCGCCGCCTTGCGATCGCCTTCGACGACATGGCCGCCGCCCTGGAAGGACGCGAACGCGCCCTGCGCATCGCCCTGGAAAGCACCACCGACAGTGTCTTCGTTCTCGACCATGACTGGCATTTTTCCTTCCTCAACGCCCGGGCGGCGGAACAACTCGGCGGGGGCGACCTGCTCGGGCGCAATTTATGGGAAATCTTCCCCAAGGCGGCCGAGACGCCGCTGTGGAGCACTTTCCACGATGCCGTCGCCCATCGGCGGCCGGGGCATGTCGAACTGCTTGAGCCGACACTGCAGCGCCGGCTCGACCTCTATGCCTATCCATCCGCCGAGGGCCTGACGGTGTTCTTCCGCGACGTCACCGAACAGCGGCGCATCGAGGCGCTGGCGGCCGAGCACGACAGCCGGCTGCGCGCCATCGCCGAGGCGATCCCAAGCCTGCTGTTCGTCTCCGATCCCGATGGGCGCAACGTCTTCGTCAACCGCCGCTTCCAGGAATTCACCGGCCTCCCGCCGTCACGGCTGCTGGGCGATGCCTGGGCCGACCTGCTCCATCCCGCCGAGGCGGCGCGCGTCGAGGCGGTGTGGCGGGAGAGCATGGCCGCCGGCAGGCCCTACGAGATGGAAATCCGTATCCGCGCCGCCGATGGAAGCTGGCGCTGGTTCCTGCTGCGCGGTGCCCCGCTGCATCTGCCCGATGGCCGCATCGAGAACTGGTACGGCGTCTGCACGGAAATCGACGAGCTGATCGCCGCCCGCGAGGCGATGGCGCGCCAGGGCGAGATGCTCGAACGTCTCGTGGCCGAGCGCACCGCCGAGCTGCGCACCCGCGAGGCGCAACTGGCGCAGGCGCAGAAGATGGAGGCGGTCGGCCAGCTCACCGGCGGCGTCGCCCATGACTTCAACAACCTGCTGCAGGCGGTGTCGGGCAATCTGGAGCTGGCCTTGTCGGCGCTCACCCGCGACGAGGTCGGCCGCGTGCGGCGGCTGCTCGGCAATGCCGCGCGCGCCATCGGCCGCGGGGCCCGCCTGACCTCGCAATTGCTGGCCTTCTCGCGGCGGCAGGTGCTGCGCAGCGAACGGGTCGAGCCGCGCCGCCTGCTCGCCGACATGGCCGACCTGGTCCGCCGCGCCGCCGGCGAGACGGTGGTGGTGCGCACCGAGGTCGAGCCGGGGCTGTGGTGCTGCCGGGCCGATCCGGCACAGCTTGAGGCAGCGGTGCTGAACCTGGTGATCAATGCCCGCGACGCCATGCCGGACGGGGGCGAGCTGGTGATCGCGCTGGCCAATGCGCCGCTCGATGCCGAGGCGGCCGGCGGCCTGGATGTGGTCCCTGGCGATTATGTCCGGGTGGAAGTGGCCGACAACGGCATGGGCATGCCGGCCGAGGTGCTGCAGCGTGCCTGCGAGCCGTTCTTCACCACCAAGGAAGTCGGGCGCGGCTCCGGGCTCGGGCTCGCCCAGGTGCACGGCTTCCTGCGCCAGTCCGGCGGCGCCTTGCGCATCACCAGCGTGGCCGGCACCGGCACCACGGTGTCCATGTTCTTCCCGCGTGACACGGCGATGGCCGAGGTCGCGGTGGCGCCGCGCGTGGCTTCGGTGGCGGTGCGGCCGGGAAGGGGGGCGCAGGTGCTGCTGGTCGAGGACGACCAGGAGGTGCTGGACGCGCTGCAGTTCGCGCTGATCGATGCCGGATTCCAGGTGGTGCCCGCCCGCGACGGCGCTGATGCGCTGTCGGTGCTGCAATCCGGCCGGCATCTCGATGTGGTGCTGTCGGACGTGGTGCTGCCGGGGGGGGTCTCCGGGGTCGATGTGGCGCGCGAGGCGCGGCGGCTGCAGCCGGAACTGCCGGTGCTGCTGACATCGGGCCATGCCGGCGACGTGCTGGCCCGCTGCGGCGCCGAGCTGGAATTCGAGGTCATTCCCAAGCCATGTCCGCAGGCCGAGCTGCTCTCCCGGGTTGCCACCGCCGCCGCGACGCGGCTGCAGGCGGCGGTGGGATAGGCGGCATGCGGATGGGGCAGGGGCCCCGGCCGCAGCCGGAAGCCCCTTGGAACGTCAGCTCGACCGCAGCACGAAGCGCTTGAATGCCTGCTGCGGCGGCCGGGCGTCGTTCGGGTAAAGCGAGGTGAACTTCGCCACGCTCGGCCCGGCGACGGCGATCGGCGCGGCCAGCAGCATCCAGTCGACATCCTCGCTGCAGGGCGGCGTGGTCAGCGACCCGGCATACCGATAGTAATTGCGCACCTTGGGCAGCAACTGGTTCGGGTCGATCGCGTCCAGCCCTTCGCTGACCTCGCCTTCCTGCGCCGGCGCCAGCTTCATGATTTCGGTGAAGGTGGCGTTCACCCCGCCCTCGTTGATCAGCACGCCGACCACGCCAAGCGTGCCCTGCGCGGTGCGGTGCACGAAATGGCATTCCATGGGATAGGACTTGCCGGCGATCAGGTGTTCGCTCGGGTGGTGGAAATGGAACTGCAGCAGCTCGTAGGTCTGCGCACCGACCACCGTCCGCGATCCCGGCGGCACGTTGACCTGGATCGTATGGCCGTTGTTGACGATCTGCTTCGCGCCGCGCCGGAACGAAATCCGCAAGGGCGGCAGCTCGGCCTTGATCGACTCGACGATGTCGATCGGCGACTGGCGGGTGCCGATGCTGCAGGCGCGGTTGGCTTCCGATAGTTTCGACCAGTTTGTCGGGCCGGTATCGCCCTCATAGGACCAGTGGACGGCGTGATCGCTTTCGGCGGCGCGGGCCAGCCCGGCACAGACGGGACAGGCAGCGATTCCGGCCAGGGCGGCGAAGAAAGAACGTCGACGCATGACAGGCTCCTGGATTTTTATGGCCCTCGCATGCTGCCGGGTCGATGGCGCCTTGCATTGACATATCTCATGTAAAATTGGCAGTTTTTCATGAAGAATTGTTATTTTCGTCTGATGTATGATTAGCTAATTAGGTAAGAATTATTATTTATGATTTATAATTTCCTGCCGTACTTCCTGCAACACCCCGTCCCAGTTGTCATGGCGGCGCTGCCGGAACAGTCGCGCCGTCGGATACCACGGGCTGTCCGTGCGTCCACGCAACCAGCGGAAATCCGCGCCGAGCTGCAGCAGGATCCACACCGGCGCGCCCAGCGCCCCGGCCAGGTGGGCCGGCGATGAATCCACCGTCACCACCAGGTCCATGAGCGAAACCAGCGCCGCCGTATCGGCGAAGTCATGGATCGCCGCGTCGTGCTGCCTGACCCGTGCGAGCGCGGGCCGGTCCGCCGCGCGGATCTCGGTCTGCAGCAGGTGCAGCTCCGCCCCGGTGTCGGCGAAAGCCTGCAGGAAGGCTGCCGCCGGAATCGAGCGGCCGGCATCCTCGGCGTCCTCGCTGCTGCCCGAAACGACGATGCCGATCCGCCGGCCCCGGTGCGGCCCCAGCCGGGCCGCCCAGGCCTCCTGCCGTGCTGGCGGGGGCTGCAAATAAGGAATCGTGGCGGGGATCGTCGCCAGCTCCGTGCCCAGGCGATGGGGCAGGCTCATCAGCGGGCAGGCGAAGTCACAGGCCGGCAGCGGCGCCCCGACCGGGATCACGGCATCGGCCAGCGGCGCCGCCAGCTCCTGCAGCGCCGCGGGCAGGTGCAGCACCACCCGCGCCCCCTGCGCCCGCAGCAGCGGGGCATAGCGCAGGAACTGGATCGTATCGCCCAGGCCCTGCTCGCTCTGCAGCAGCAGGCTGCGCCCGGCCAGGGCTTCGCCGCGCCAGAGCGGTGGGGCGGAGGGCGAAACCGTGCCAAGGCAGGCCGGATCGAGCCAGCGGCTTTCGTACTCGGTCCAGCCTTCGCGGAACCGGCCGCAGGTCAGCAGCGCCAAAGCCAGTCCCAACCTTGCCTGGGGGTGCCCGGGATCGAGCCGCACCGCCCGCCGGAACCAGATTTCCGCCTCCGGCGCGGCATCCAGCGCGAGCAGGGCGCCGCCGAGGTTGTTGCACGCCTCGGCGAAGTCCGGTGCCAGGCGCACTGCCTCGCGCAGAGGCGCCAGCGCTTCCTGTGGCCGCCGCAGGGCCAGCAGCGTCGAGCCCACGTTGTTGTGGACCGCGGCCAGGTCCGGCCGCCGCGCCAGCGCCTGCCGGAACTGCGCGAGCGCCTCCTCCGGCCGGTCCTGGTGGCGCAACAGGCTGCCGAGGTTGGTCAACGCCAGGGCATGCCCGGGATCGCAGGCAAGCGCCTGCCGGAAACAGGCTTCCGCCTCTGCCATCGCGCCCCGGCACAGTTGCGCGTTGCCGCGGGTGAAATGCAGCTCCGCATCATCCGGCCGTTCCGCCGTGCCAACGGGTGGGGGCACGGTCTCGGCATCGGGGTCTGGCAGCATGTACCGGCTCGCTCGTTGCAGCCGCAGGACTTATCCCGGGATGGTACGTGGTGCCTGCCAGGGAACGACGGCCTGATCCGCTCTATCCTCCGCCAGGGCCGGGCTGTCCAGTAGGCCGGGGGGCGCGCGGAAGCCCGGATCGACCGGAACCGGCAGCGCCGGCAGCTCCGCCGCGCCATGACGCAGCCGGTGCGCGAACACGGCACGCGCGGCGAAATGCGGATCCCGCGTCGCTTCCTCGATGCTCGCGACCAGCGAGCAGCACACGTCGCGCCCGGCGAAGCGGCGCTGCCACTCCGCGCTGTCGCGGCTGGCGATACGCGCGGCGATCTCGGTCCCCCCGGCGGTTTCCGCCACCTCGACGATGGCGCAGAATTCCCGCCAGAACCGGTCCTCGAGCGGCGCCGCCGCCAGGTAGCGCCCATCGGCGGTGCGATAAATCCGGTAGCGCGGCGAGCCGCCATGGGTCAGCAATTCCGACGCGGCAGGGAAGCGGCCGGTGCCGAACCCCTCCGCCAGCGCGGCATAGGCGAAGGTCCACAACCCATCCTGCATCGAGACGTCCAGGTGGCAGCCGCGCCCGGAGCGCGCGCGGACCTGCAGCGCCAGCAGGATGTTAATCACCGCCGGATAGGCGCCGCCGCCGATGTCGCCGACCAGCGCCGGCGGCAGCACCGGCGCGCCATCCCCGTCGGCGACCAGCGACAGCAGCCCCGATTCCGCCATCCAGTTGATGTCGTGCGCCGCCTTTTGCGCATTCGGCCCGGTCTGGCCATAGCCGGTGATCGAGCAATAGATCAGCCCCGGATTGAGCGCCGACAGGGCCTCGTAGCCCAGGCCCAGCCGCGCCATCACCCCCGGGCGGAACTGCTCGACCAGCACGTCGGCGCCGGCCAGCAGCGGCAGCAGCCGCTCGCGCGTCTCCGGGGCCTTCAGATCGAGGCACAGGCTGCGCTTGCCGCGGTTGAGCAGGGCGAACACCGCGCTGCCGCCGGGCATCTGCGGGGGGAACAGGCGCATTTCGTCGCCGGTGCCGGGGCGTTCGATCTTCACCACCTCGGCGCCGGCCTCGGCCAGGATCAGCGTGGCCAGAGGGCCGGGCAGCAGCGTGGAGAAATCCAGCACGCGCAGCCCGGCGAGCGGGCGGGGGTCAGGCGCTGAGCAGGCCATCGTCCGCCACCATCACCGAACCGTTGATGAAACGCGCCGGGCCGTCCGAACAGAGCAGCAACAGCAACGCATCGAGATCCCGCGGCTCGCCCATGCGCTGCCGCGGCAGGGATTGCACCATGCGATGTCCCGCCTCCGTGGTCAGGAAATCCTCGGCCATCTCGGTCACGATATACCCGGGCGCGATGGCATTGGTGTTAATGCCGTGGCGGCCCCATTCCCGCGCCATGCAATGGGTCATGTGCGCCAGCGCCGCCTTGGAGATGCTGTAGGGCCCCTGCCGGCCGAGCGGCCGTTCCCCGGCGATCGAGCCGATATTGACGATGCGCCCGGCGATGCCATGCCGGATCATCTGCCGCGCCGCCGCCTGCGCCAGGAAGAAAGCCCCCTTGAGATTGGTGTCGAGCACCGCGTCCCAGTCGGCTTCCTCGACCTCCTCGAGCCGCTGCTGCCGGCTGACCCCGGCATTGTTCACCAGGATGGCGATGGGACCGAGGCGCTGCTCCACCTCGGCGGCGGCTGCGCGCACCGCACCGACATCCGCGACATCCAGCGCCAGGGCGATCGCCTCGCCACCGGCGGCGCGGATCTCTTGTTCGAGCGCCGCCAGCCGGTCCGTGCGCCGCGCCGCCAGGGCCACCCGTGCCCCCGCTTGCGCCAGGATTCCGGCGAAGCGGCGGCCGAGCCCGGCGGAGGCGCCGGTCACCAGGGCAATCCGCCCCGGGATGCCACTCTCCATTTTCGTTCCTCCCTGCGTCCGGGGGCATCAGACACCAGACACGGGGCGAAAGGCCAGGGCTTCGCCCTGGACCGACCAAGGGCCACAAGGCCCTTGGATCCCAGTCTCGCTGCGCGGCACAGAGTCTTGGGTTCCAAGGGCGAAGCCCTTGGTGGAGGTCCAGGAGGCGGAGCCTCCTGGTGGGGGCGGGGCAACGCCCCGCGATCAGCCGGCCGGGTAAGGGCGCATCGGCCGCGGTGCGCGCATGTCGCGTGGCGTCTCGAAGTCGCCGGCCGCGCCGTGCGCCCGGGCCAGCCCTTGTGGCAGCCCGCTGCGGTTGCTGTAGTCGAAGCGGAGCCATCGGCTGCGCCGATCGGCGAGCAGGCGGACCGAGAGCAGGTCGACGGCGGTGATGGCGCCGACCGCGAGCAGGGCCAGGCCGAGCGTGCCCCGGTGGGGATTGCGCCGCTGCATCCCTGCACTCAGCGTGGCGAGGTCGAGCGCGTCGCCCGCGACCCGTCCCCAGATCCAGGGCGTAGGGTTGGCCGCGGTCAGGATGCCGATGCCGGTGCCGATCTCGCGCAGTCCGGTGCCCGACAGCACCTTCTCGCCACGACGCAGTCCCAGTCCGCGCGCGAGCCCGCGCGGGGCCAGCAATTCGGTGACGCCGATGCAGAGGCTCAGCCAGCCGAGGCCGCGCGCGAGCTGGCCGGCGTCCTTGCGTGCGATGGTCATCGCCTTGTCTCCTGCGGGAAGGACGGCGTTACGGCTTCAGCACGACCTTGATGCAGCCGTCCTGCTTGTCGCGGAATGTCTTGTACATGCCCGGTCCTTCGGCGAGGTCCACGGTATGGGTGATGACGAAGGAAGGATCGATCTGGCCCTCCCGGATGCGGCGCAGCAGGTCGTCGGTCCAGCGGTTCACGTGGGTCTGGCCCATGCGGATGGTCAGGCCCTTGTTCATCGCCATGCCGAACGGGATCTTGTCGAGCAATCCGCCATAGACGCCCGGCACCGACAGCACGCCGGCGGGACGGCACACGTACATCATCTCGCGCAGCACATGCGGACGGTCGGTCTCCAGCATCACCGCCTGCTTGGCACGGTCATAGAGCGAGTCGACGCTGCGGCCCGCATGTGCTTCCAGGCCGACGGCGTCGATGCATTTCTCCGGCCCCTTGCCGCGGGTCAGTTCGTTCAGCCGTTCGATGACGCTTTCCGTGTCGAAGTCGATGGTGATGGCGCCGCCGGCCCGCGCCATGCTCAGGCGCTCCGGCACGTGGTCGATGCAGATCACCTGGCGCGCGCCGAGCAGCACGGCGCTGCGCACGCAGAACTGCCCGACCGGCCCCGCGCCCCAGATCGCCACCGTATCGGCCGGCTGCAGGTCGCATTGCACCACCGCCTGCCATCCGGTCGGGAAGATGTCGCCGAGGAACAGGACCTGCTCGTCGCTCAGCCCGTCCGGAACCTTCACCGGCGCCTGGTCGGCAAACGGGACGCGCACGTATTCGGCCTGCCCGCCGGGATAGCCGCCGGTCAGGTGGGTGTAGCCGAACAGCCCCGCGGTCGCGTGGCCGAAGACCTTGTCGGCGAGCTCCTTGTTGCGGTTGCTGCGTTCGCAGACGGAAAAATTGCCGCGCCGGCACTGGTCGCATGCGCCGCAGACGATGGTGAAGGGCACCACCACGCGGTCGCCTTTCTTCAGCTTGCGGTTCTCCGCGCCGACCTCCTCGACCACCCCCATGAACTCATGGCCCATGATGTCACCGTGCTCCATGCCTGGCATGAAGCCGTCATAGAGATGCAGGTCGGAGCCGCAGATCGCGCAGCTCGTCACCCGGATGATGGCATCGCGGGGATGCTCGATCCTCGGGTCGGGAACGGTGTCGCAACGGATGTCCTGCTTGCCGTGCCAGCACAATGCTCTCATCTTCGCTTTCCTCCCCCCTGCGGCCCGACCCATGGCTCCGGGGTGGCGGAGCGATGATCACCGGCCCGCGAGACGAAGCCGCACCGGCAGGCGGAGTTCCGGGCGATGGCAAACACGGTTGCCGTGAGGCGCGCGCGCATGGCAGCACCGCTTCCGCCCGGCGTGGCAGGATCGAAATGAGGTGCCATTTCGGGCAACCATGGACGCTTCCGCCCCCATCCCCCCGGCCAATGCCGCCGCAAGCCATGCGCGGGCGCTGCGCGTGCTCACCGGCGTCATGCTCTGCGTGCTGCTCGGTGCCCTCGACCAGACGGTGGTGATCCCCGCCGTTCCGGCCATCGCCGCCGACCTCAACGGTTTTGGCCACCTTTCCTGGATCGTCACCGCCTACCTGCTGACCTCGGTGAGCTGCACGCCGATCTATGGCAAGCTGTCCGACATCTACGGGCGCCGGGCGCTGCTGCTGCCCGCGATCGTCCTGTTCGTGGCGGCCTCCGGCCTGTGCGGGATGGCACAGGATCTCGGCCAGCTGATCGTCTTCCGCGCCCTGCAGGGAATGGGGGGCGGCGGGTTGATGGCGATGGCACAGGCTTCCATCGCCGACGTGATCGCGCCGCGCGAACGCGGCCGCTACCAGGCCTATCTGTCGGGCATGTGGGGCATCGCCTCGGTCGCCGGCCCGGTGCTCGGCGGACTGCTGGTCGACCACCTGTCCTGGCGCTGGATCTTCTGGATCAACCTGCCGCTCGGGATCGCCGCCCTGATCCTGAGCAACCGGGCGCTGCGCAACCTGACGGTGCACCGGCGCGAGGTCCGCATCGACTATCCCGGCGCGGTGCTGATGGCGGGCTGTGTCACCGCCAGCCTGCTGGTCATGAGCTGGGGCGGGTCGAGCTATCCCTGGGCCTCGGTGCAGATCCTGGGCCTGTCCGCCGTGGCGCTCGGCCTGCTGGTGGCGCTGGTGGCGCAGGAACGCCGCAGCATCGAGCCGCTGCTGCCGCCCCGGCTGTTCGGCCATTCCGTGTTCACCTCGGCGGTCAGCATCGCCTTCCTGGCCTCCGCGGCGATGCTGGGGGCGACGTTCCTGCTGCCGCTCTATTTCCAGCTCGCCCACGGCGTCGACGCGGCCACCTCCGGCACGCTGCTGGTGCCGTTCCTGCTGGCCAGCGTGGCCGGCGCCTATGCGTCAGGGCAGGCGGCGCGGCGGTTCGGCCGGCTGAAATACGTGGTGCTGACGGGACTGGCCGTGGCCACCACCGGCTTCGCGCTACTGACGCTGCTCGCCGCCAGCGCCGGCCCGGTGGCCATCGCCGCGCTGATGGTGCTGATGGGGGCGGGCCTGGGCACCTGCATGCCGAGCAGCCTGGTGATCGGCCAGAACGCCGCCGAGCGGCGCGACATCGGCACCGCCACCGGCGCGCTGCTGCTGCTGCGGGCCATGGGCGGCGCCTTCGGCAGCGCGCTGGCCGGGGCGGTCCTGGCCCTCAGCTTCGGCGCGGCGCTGACCCAGGCGGGCCATGCCGCCGGTATCGACCCCGGCCTGCTACGGACGGGATTCCGGGCCGGGTTCCTCGCCTGCACGGTGGTCAGCGCGGCGGGGCTGCTGGTGGCACTGCTGATGCGGGACCTGCCGCTGCGGTCGGGGAATTAGCGGGGCTTGATCCCGGCCCCCGTTCATTTCACCCGTTGTTCGCGCAGGACCGCTTCGAAGCAGGCCCGTAGCTGCGCCCGGCCATAGCGTCGCTCCATCGGCAGCAGGGCCAGCAGGATGTCCCCGACTTCCTGGAAATAGCCGGTGAAATGCCAGTTCACCCCGGCCCCGGCCGCCACCGAGATCACCGGCACCGCCCGCGCCGGCAGCATCACCGCCAGCCGCCCGGACAACCGCCCGGCCACCTGCGGCAGCATCTCCGCCACCATCGGTACCGCTGCGCGCGCCGACCAGAAGGCCAGGTCGGCATCGTCGTCCTCGTCGGTCGGCCCGCCATAGGAGAAGGCTTCCAGGCAAGCCGCCTGCACATCCGCCCCGGTGACATCCAGCCCGCGCGCCCGGGCCTGGGCGGCCAGCGAGCGCAGCACCAGCAGCGTCGAGGCAGGCAGGTCGACCAGCACCCCCGGCAGCCCCGCCATCCCGGTCACCGCCCCCGATCCCGTGGTCAGCAGGCGATAGAACAACGGCGGCGCCTGCCGCGCGGGAGGCTCGTGGTCCATGCCCAGGGTGGCCTGCCGCCAGGCCCAGGACAGTGCCTCGCGCGCACGCAGGTGCAGGGTCTGCTGCCACTCCGCCGGCAGAAAGGACAGGCCGCGCTCGGCATACTTGCCGGCCCATTCCATGAAGGTGGTGAAGCCGCTGCGGGCGGCGAGGTAGCGCCCGGCCAGTTCCTGCAGCGCCGCATAATCCTCGTCGGACAGCGCCAGGCAGGCATTGCCGCGGCGCGAGGCAGGCACCGGCAGCACCGCGCTCATGCGGGAATGCGCTTCTGGCACCAGGCGGCATGCCAGATCGGCACGATCGCCGCCGGCAACGGGCGGGCGATCAGGAAGCCCTGGGCCGCGTCCACCGCCAGCGCCGCCATGCGGTTCCAGGTGGCGACATCCTCCACGCCCTCGGCAATCACCTTCATTCCCGCTCCATGCGCCGCCGTCACGGCGCCCTCGAGAAACCGCGCCGCGTGCGGATCCGTGGCACTGTCACGCACCACGTGCTTGTCGAGTTTCAGGATAGTGAAAGGCAGTCCCATCAGTTCCTCGTGGTTGCGCATGCTCGGCCCGACATCGTCCATGGCCAGCCCGTACCCGGCTGCGCGCAGCCGCGTCAGCACCCGCCCGAGCGGCGCGGGGTCGGTCACCGGGCAGGTCTCGGTCAGCTCCACCACGATCCGCGCGGCCGCGATGCCCTGTTCCCCGCGCAGCGCCTCGATCCGGTCGAAGGCGTCCGGTCGCAGCAGGACCTCCAGCGGCGCGTTGAGGGTGAGACGCAACCCCAGCCGGGCGAGCGCATCGCCCCGCCAGTCCCGCAACGCGCACGCCGCCACGCCCTGCGCCAGGTCCCAGGCGAAGCCGGCCGTCTCGATCGGCGGCACGAAACTGTCCGGCGCCAGCGTTCCCAGCTCGGGATGATCCAGCCGGGCAAGCACCTCGATTCCGGCGGGCCGGCCATCGGCGATGCACACCACCGGCTGGTAACGCGCCTGCAACCCTCCGTTTTTCAGCGTGGCCAGCAACTGGCTGATCGGCACGTCCGCCGCGCAGGCGGCTTCCGCGGATTGGCTGGCGAGGGCATGGGCCAGCCACCCATCGCCCCGCGTGTCGATCACGCGCAGCCGTGACCTGGGGCAGGGCAGGCGAAACGGTCCGTCGGCACTTGCCAGCAGCACCGTCGTGGTCTGCGAGGCGGCTTCTCCGACGGTCATGTCGATCAGGTCGGCCAGCAAGGGACCGGCCGCGGCGGTATCCATCAGCAGGTGAGAGTAGGACCGATTGCCACTCAGCAGCGTCGCCGCCTCCGCCGCGGTCTCCACCGCCCGGAACCGCGTCAGGCCGAGGCAGGCAGCCTGGGCCCGCGCGGTTTCGATCCAGCCGGCATTGCCGCTGAGCATCAGCAGTGCCGTGGTCGCCGTCCCCTCCGGTTCGCCCGTCATGTTCCCATCCGCCGGATTGACCGGGTACCAGGCCAGAATGGCCTGCTGCCAGAAACGGCCTGAATGACAGGCTACTTTGCCGTGCGGGCGAAGAAAACCTCCGAGATTTGCGCGTTCCCGGAAATCCGTCCGGGGGCCCGCCAGCGCAGGGAGCCATCCCGCCCGGTGGAATCCGTGTCCCTAATTCCTGAGTTCCTCCGGCACACGGCCACCATTTTCGGCCAGCTTCCGCATGACCTGCTGATGCAGCCAGATATTCATGGCGGCCGAGTCATTCATGTCTTCTTTGTAATGCAATTCCTGCGCGAGTTGCCGGCGCGCCGTCAGGCTGCTGTCGAGCCCGAGCAGCTTGAGCAGGTCGACGATCGAGCGCCGCCAGTCGAGTGTCTCGGGCGCCTGCGCGGCCATGGCGGTGAGCCGGGCGGCCACGTCGACCTCCCCGGCCGGCGGGGCGGCGGGGGCAGGAGTAGGAGCAGGAGAGACACCTTGCGCCTCGGCAACCGCCGCCTCGGCCGGCTTCCCGGCCTCTGGCTTCCCGGTCTCCGCCGGGGCCGGCGTCTCGTCATGGCCGAAGATCCGGGAGGCAATCGAACCAAAAAGACTCATGTTGCGCACCCCTGGCTTCAGGATGTGGAGGTCGGCATGCAGCCAGAACCACACAGCCTCCGTCAGGTTGGGCGCGCACCCGGACCGCCGGCCGGATTTATCGTCACTTCAAGCGGTCTTGACCCTGTTGTCCCGGCGGAACGGCGCCGGGCCGCCGCAGGCACGGCCAGCCCGGCGCACGCCCACCGGGTCAGTCGATGAACAGCTTGCCGGGATTGAGGATGCCGCGCGGGTCCAGCGCCGCCTTGACGCTGCGCATCACCGCCAGCGCTTCCGCCCCGTGCTCCTGCACCAGGAACTCGCGCTTGCCCAGGCCCACGCCGTGCTCGCCGCTGCAGGATCCGCCGAGCGCCAGGGCGCGCGCCACGATCTTGCGGTCCAGCGCCCAGGCCCGTTCCATCCCGTCCGGCTCGGGCGGGACCAGGATCACCGTGTGGAAATTGCCGTCGCCGACATGGCCCACGATCGGCGCCATCAGCCCGGAGGCGGCGATGTCCTCCTTGGCGCCCAGGATCACCTCGGCCAGCTTGCTGATCGGCACCACCGCATCCGTGGCGATGCCGCGATGGCCCGGCCGCAGCGACAGCCCGGCCCAGTAGCCGTCATGCCGCGCCCGCCACAGCCGCGACCGCTCTTCCTGGCCGGTCGCCCAGGTGAAGCCCTTGCCCTCGAAGCCCTCGGCGATTTCCTCGACGAGCTGTGCCTGCTCGGCGACTCCCGCGGGGCTGCCGTGGAACTCGAAGAACAGCGTCGGCAAGGGTTGGAATTCATCCAGCTTCGAATAGGCGATGCTGGCGCCCATCTGCACCTCGTCGAGCAGCTCGATGCGCGCCACCGGGATGCCCGCCTGCATGACGGTGATCACCGTCTCCACCGCGTCCTTCAGCGTGGGGAACTGGCACACCGCCGCGCTGGCCGCCTCCGGGATGCCGTGCAGGCGCAGCTGGATCTCGGTGATCACGCCGAGCGTGCCCTCCGAGCCGATCAGCAGATGCGTCAGGTCGTAGCCGGTCGCCGATTTGCGCACGCGCCCGCCGGTGCGCACCACCCGCCCGTCGGCCATCACCGCGGTCAGCCCGAGCACGTTCTCGCGGATGGTGCCGTAGCGCACCGCGTTGGTCCCGGAGGCCCGGGTGGCGCACATCCCGCCGATCGAGGCGTCGGCGCCGGGATCGACGGAGAAGAACAATCCCTGGTCGCGCAGCGCGATGTTGAGGTTGCGATGGGTCACGCCCGCCTCCACCCGGCAATCGAGGTCGGAGGGGTTGATCTCCAGGATGCGGGTCATGCGCGAGAGGTCGAGGCTGATGCCGCCCCGCACCGGTGTCACGTGGCCTTCCAGCGAGGTGCCGGTGCCATAGGGCACCACCGCCACCCCGTGCCCGTTGCACAGGGCGAGCAGGCGGGAGACGTCCTCGGTGGTTTCGGCGAAGACGACGGCGTCGGGCATCACCGGGCGCTGGGAATCCTGGCCGTGGCTGTGATGCTCGCGCAGCCCGGCATTGGTGGTGATACGCTCGCCGAGAAAGTCGCGGGCGGCGGCGATCACGGTTTCAACCGGAGCGGGCATGGCACGGGGTCCTTGGTGACATTCAGTGGGTTGCAGGTTTGGCCGGGCTCGGCCACGCTGGCAAGCAATGGAAGATCATGACCCGGTCCTGCTGATCGAGGACCTGCGAACCGAGTTCCGCATCGGCGGCACCTGGCGGGCCGCCGTGGACGGCGTATCCTTGTCGCTGCGTCGCGGAGAGACACTGGCGCTGGTGGGCGAATCGGGCTGCGGCAAGTCGATGACCTCACTGTCGATCATGGGCCTGGTGCCGCGCCCGGCCGGGCGAATCGCCGGCGGGCGAATCGTGCTGGAAGGCCGCGACATCGTTCCGTTGCCGGAGCATGCGCTGGAGCAGTTGCGCGGCGACCGGATGGCGATGATCTTCCAGGAGCCGATGACCAGCCTCAATCCGGTGATGACCATCGGCGAGCAGGTGGCCGAGCCGTTGCGCCTGCATCGCGGCCTGTCGCGCGCCGAGGCGGCGCGGCGCGCGCTCGCGGTGCTGGAGGAGGTCAAGATCCCCTCGGCCGCCCGCCGCTATCATGAATACCCGCACCAGTTCTCCGGCGGCATGCGCCAGCGCGTGATGATCGCGGTGGCGCTGGCCTGCGAGCCGGCGCTGCTGCTGGCCGACGAACCGACCACCGCGCTGGATGTCACCATCCAGGCGCAGGTGCTGGGGCTGCTGGCCGACCTGAAGGCGCGGCACGGCATGGCGATGCTGTTCATCACCCACAACCTTGGCGTGGTGGCGCAGATCGCCGACCGGGTGGCGGTGATGTACGCCGGCCAGATCGTCGAGGAAGCCCCGGTGCTGGAGATCTTCGCCGCCCCCCGCCATCCCTATACCCGCGCGCTGTTCGCCGCGATCCCGCGCATGGACCTCGATGCGCAGGAACTCGCCGCCATTCCCGGCCGGGTGCCGCCGCTCGACGCCATGCCGCAGGGCTGCCGCTTCGCGCCGCGCTGCCCGCTCGCCCGCGCCGGCTGCGAGGCGCCGCAGGCGCTGCTGCCGGCCGGACCGGAGCATCGGGCCCGCTGTCATCTCGCCACGAAGGAACTGGCCCATGCTTGATCCCACCGGTCGCGTCGTCATGGTCTCGGGGGCCGGGCGGGGCATCGGACGAAAGGTCGTGGACACGCTGCTGGCCGCGGGCTTCTGCGTCTCCGCCGGGCTGCGTTCGCCGCGGGCGCTGCCGGCGCATGAACGCCTGTTCTCCCACACCTACGAGGCCGAGAGCCTGGACAGCGCGCAGGCCTGGATCGATGCCACCCTGGCCCGCTTCGGCCGGCTGGACGGGCTGGTCAACGCCGCCGGGATCAATCCGATGGCGCGCATCGAGGATGCGGACGAGACAGCGTTCGACCGGATGTGGGAGGTGAACGTGAAGGGGCCGCTGCGGCTGATCCGTCTTGCCCTGCCGCACCTGAAGGCCGGCGGCGAGGGCAGGGTGATCAACCTCGCCTCGCTCTCGGGCAAGCGCGTCGCCAACGAGAACGCCGGCTACGCCATGAGCAAGTTCGCGCTGATCGCCCTGACCCAGGCGGTGCGGCGCGAGGGCTGGGACCATGGCATCCGCGCCACCGCGCTCTGCCCGGGCTTCGTCGCCACCGACATGACCCTGCACGCGACGCATCCGCGCGACCGGATGACCGATCCCGCCGACGTCGCTGCCCTGGCCGAGATGCTGCTGCGCCTGCCCAACACCGCAACGATCGGCGAATTGCGTGTCAACTGCCGGTTCGAGGCATTGGTGTGACGCTTCCCCCTTGCGGCGAGCCGCCGCGTCCTGTCCAATTCCCCATCATACGCCGGAAATTGTTCGGGAGAGGGATCATGACGTTCCGTGCCGCCCTGCTGGCAGCCGCCTTTGCCGTACCCTTCGCGGCAACGCTGCCGGCCTCCGCACAGGCCGCGCCCAGGACCACGCTGGTGGTGGGCATGGCCGCTCAGGACGTGGGCCGCCTCGACCCGCACTTTGCTGTCTCCACCATCGATCGCACGGTGGTGGCGTGGATGTTCAATGGGCTGGTGCGCTTCCGCCCCGGCAGCATGTCGCCCACCGATATTGAACCGGACCTCGCCGAGCGCTGGGAAGCGAGCGCCGACAAGACGGTCTGGACCTTCCATCTGCGTCACGGCGTCAAGTTCCATGGCGATTACGGCGAAGTCACCGCCGACGACGTGGTGTTCAGCCTGCAGAAGGCGGCCGATCCGAAGCGCTCGGCCTTCTCCGCCGATTATGCCGCCTTCGACAAGGTCGAGGCGATCGATCCGTACACGGTGCGCATCACGCTGAAGCAACAGGTGCCGAGCCTGCTCGGCATCGTCACCAATTATGCCGGCGGCTTCATCGTTTCGCGCAAGGCGGTGGAGGCTCTCGGCGACGGCTTCGCCCGCGCGCCGATCGGCTCCGGCCCCTTTGCCTATGCCTCGCTCACGCCGAATCAGTCGCTGGAACTGGTGGCCCATAAAGCCTATTTCCGCGGTGCCCCGAAGCTGGAGCGCATCAGCTACCGCTTCCTGCCGTCCACGGCCTCGCGCGACCTCGCCTTCCAGAACGGTGAGCTCGACCTCGAATTCGGCATGCAGGACCAGACCTGGGTGAACCGCGCCAGGAAGATGCCGAATGCCGTGGTCGACGTGTTCGAGCCCGGCGAGGAGGCACTGCTGCACCTGAACATGGCGCAGAAGCCGCTCGACGACATCCGCGTGCGCCAGGCCATCGCCTACGCCATCAACCGCCCGGAGATCCTGCGCTGGCAGGGCGCGGAGATTTCCCGCCAGCCCGGCAGCGTGATCCCGATCGGCAATCTCGGCTACACCGCCGAGAACGGCCTGCCGCAGTTCAACCTCAACAAGGCCAAGCAACTGCTCGCCGAGGCCGGCTACCCGCAGGGCCTGACGCTGAAGGTGATCCACACCCAGTTGCCCAACATGCTGGCGCAGATGCAGGTGGTGCAGGCCCAGCTCAAGCGTGCCGGCATCAACCTCGACCTGCAGGTGGTCGAGCACGCCACCTATCACCAGATGATCCGCCAGGATCTTTCCTCGATCGTTTCCTATACCGCGGCGCGCTTCCCGGTGGCGGATGTCTACCTGACCCAGTTCTACCATTCGCGCAGCACGGTGAAGACGCCAACGGCGGTGACCAATTTCAGCCACTGTACCGCGGCCGACGCCGAGATCGACGCCGCCCGCACCGAACCCGACGAGAAGAAGCAGATCGCATTGTGGCAGACGGCGCAGCGCAAGATCGTGACGCAGCTCTGCGCCGTGCCGCTGATCGAGACGCTGCAGGCCTGGGTGCGGCGTGACAGCCTTGATTACGGCTACACGCTGAAAGGATCGCTCTCGCTCGGCCCGGTCATCACCGAGACCACCCACTTCAAGTGATCTTCTACATCCTGCGCCGGCTGCTGGCGGCGATTCCGACGCTGCTGGCAGTGTTGACCCTGGTCTTCGTGATCGTGCGGATCGTCCCTGGCGATCCGGCGATCGCGATCCTGGGCGACCGTGCCACCCCCGCCGCCGTCGAGGCGCTGCGCGCCAAGCTTGGCCTCGACCTGCCGATCTGGCGGCAATATCTCGATTTCATCGGGCAATCGCTGTCGGGCGAGTTCGGCCGCTCCATGGTGACGGACCGGCCGATCCTGAGCGATGTCGGCGCGGTGCTGCCCTACACGATCGACCTGACGCTCGCGGCGCTGCTGGTGGGGACCCTGCTGGGCGTGCCCGCCGGGGTCTGGGCGGCGCTCTACCGCAACCGCGCCATCGACGTGGCGGCGCGGCTGCTGTCGCTGGTCGGCCTGTCCTTTCCCGTGTTCGTCTCCGGCATCTTCATGCTGCTGGCCTTCGCGCTGCACTGGCGCCTGTTCCCGGTGATCGGCAATGCCGACCTGTCCGACCCGCTCGACCGGTTGCACCGGCTGGTGCTGCCGGCCCTGACGCTCGGCGTGGTCATGGCCGCCTACATCACCCGGGTGACCCGCAGCGCCATGCTGCAGGTGCTGTCGGAAGACTACATGCGCACCGCCCGCGCCAAGGGCATGCCCTGGCGGCGCGTGGTCTGGCGCCACGGCCTGCGCAATGCCGGCCTGCCGGTGGTGACGGTGGTCGGGCTCTATGTCGGCATCCTGATCGGCAATTCCGTGCTGACCGAGATCGTGTTCAATCGTCCGGGGCTCGGCAAGATCATCGTCGGCGCCCTCAACCAGCGCGACTATACGATGCTGCAGGGACTGATGGTGATCTATTGCTTCCTGATCGTGGTGGTGAACCTGCTGACCGATCTCACCTATGGCCTGATCGATCCACGGGTGAAGCAGGCATGAGCGCGGCCCGATGAAACGCTTCCTTGCCGCCATGCTGCGCAATCCCACCACCTCGATCGGCATTGTGCTGTGCGGGCTGGTGGTGCTCGGCGCCGTGCTCGCGCCCTGGATCGCGCCTTATGATCCGGTCGACCAGAACATCATCGAACGGCTGCAGCCGCCGGGCGGCGATTTCCTGCTCGGCACCGACACCTATGGCCGCGACGTGCTCTCGCGCATCCTGTGGGGCGCGCGCATCTCGCTGGTCATCGCCGTCACCTCGATCGGCTCGGCCATCCTGATCGGTGGCGCCATCGGCATGGTCAGCGGCTACGTGGGCGGGCGGTTCGACCTGTTCATGATGCAGTTGATGGACATCATGCTCTCCTTCCCGAGCCTGATCCTCGGCCTGATCGTGGTGGCGCTGCTCGGCCCCGAACTGATCAACCTCGTCATTGCCATCTCGCTGACCGCCATCGCCCCCTTCGCCCGCATCGCCCGCGCCCCGGTGCTGACGCTGAAGGAACGCGCCTTCGTTGAGGCCGGACGGGCGCTCGGCTTCTCGCATGCGCGCGTGCTGTTCGTGCATATCCTGCCGAACATCCTGAGCGAGGTGCTGGTGATGGGCAGCCTGTGGATGGCGACCGCGGTGCGCACCGAGGCATCGCTGTCCTTCATCGGCCTTGGCGTGAAGCCGCCGACCGCCACCTGGGGCGGCATGATGCGGGACGGCTTCGAGAACATCCTGGATGCGCCGTGGCTGTCGATCTGGCCCGGTATCGCCATCCTGATGCTGGTGCTGGGCCTGAACATGGTGGGCGACGGCTTGCGCGACGCCACCGATCCGAAGCTGAGCGGCACATGAGCACTGCCCCGATCCTGGATGTGCAGGGCCTGCGCAAGCACTTCACCGTGGTGAAGGGCTTCCCCCGCCCGGTGCGGACCACCGTGCGCGCCGTCGACGGTGTCGATTTCTCCGTCCTGCCCGGGGAGGCGTTCGGGCTGGTCGGCGAATCCGGCTGCGGCAAGTCCACCGCCGCGCGCGCCCTGCTGCGCCTGATTGAACCCGATGACGGGAGCATCCATTTCGACGGAACCGATTTGCGCGCGGCCTCCGGGGTGACGCTGCGCCGCCTGCGCCGGCGCATGCAGATCGTCTTCCAGGATCCCTATTCGTCGCTGAATCCGCGCCGCACCATCCGCCGTACCCTCACCGAGCCGTTGCAGGTGCACGGCCTGGCCCAGGGACGCGAAGCCGACGACATGGCCGCTGCGCTGCTGGAAGAAGTGGGTCTGCCGGGGGCGGCGCTGTCACGCTTCCCGCACGAATTCTCCGGGGGGCAGCGCCAGCGCATCGGCATCGCCCGCGCGCTGGCGCTGCGACCGGACCTGATCGTCGCCGACGAACCGGTCTCCGCCCTGGATGTGTCCGTGCAGGCGCAGGTGCTGTTGCTGCTCAAGGAACTGCAGGCACGCCGCAACCTCGCCTTCGTGTTCGTCAGCCACGACCTGGGCGTCATCCGCTGGTTCTGCGCGCGGGTGGCGGTGATGTATCTCGGCCGCATCGTCGAGCAGGGGCCGGCGGCACAGGTCTTTGCGCGGCCGCGTCATCCTTACACGCGCATGCTGCGCGATGCCTCGCCGGTGCCCGACCCGCGGCGCCGCGGTACCCTGCCGCGCGTCGTCGGCGAGATCCCTTCCGCCGCCGCGCCGCCGCCGGGATGTCATTTCCACCCGCGTTGCCCGCGGGCGAGCGATCTCTGCCGCGTGACTTATCCCGAATGGACCCAGGATGGCGTCACGGGTGTTGCTTGCCACCATCCACATGACGACTGACGCGAGATCGCCGGCCTGATGGATCAGGCGGCAACGGCTTCCAGCAGCGATTGCCACGCCGACGTCGGGAGGATGCGTTCGAGCCGCAACCCGGCGCGGGCGAACAGGTCACGGAAATCGTCTTCCGTGCGTTCGCGGCCGCCTTCGGTCATGACCAGCATCTCCAGGTCGAGCAGCCGCGCCGGATCCATCCCACCCGGAGGCTGCAGCACCAGTTCCCCTGCCAGCACGCGGGCGTTTTCCGGCATCACGCTGCGGATGTTGCCCAGCAGGGCCACGGCGCGGTCGTCGTCCCAGTCGTGCAGGACCGAGGTCATCAGATAGGCGTCGGCGCGGACCGGCACCCCGGCAAAGAAATCGCCCTCGATCACCTCGCAGCGTTCCGCCAGCCCGGCCCGGGCGACCACTGCCCGGGCCGCCGCGACCCTGTCGGGGTGGTCGAACAGGATGCCACGCAGGGCCGGGTTGCGCTGCAGGATGCCGCACAGCACCACTCCCTGGCTTCCGCCAAGATCGACCAGCGTACCGAACGTGGAGAAGTCACAGGTTGCCAGGACCGCATCCCGGAACATGGCGGCATTGCCAGCGATCATGCCGTCGAAGCGACGCGCCAGCCCCGGATGCGCCTCCATATGGTCCCAGAAGCTGACGCCGTGCACATGCGTGAAACCACTTCTGCCCGTGCGCAGGCTGTGCTCGAGCCCGCTCCAGGCGGCGTCATGCTCCGGGCTGCCAAGGAACAGCACCGCGTCGTGCACCGAATGGGGTGCATTGGGACGCAAGCTGTGGCCCAGCGGCGTCAACGCCCATCCTGCGCCGGTATCCTGCACCACGCCCAGTGCCGCCAGCGCCCCCAGCAGGCGCACGAGCGGTGCCTCGCGCGTGCCCAGCGAAAAGGCCAGATCCGCGCCCGACAGCACGCCGTCGCCAATCGCATCCGCGACCCCCAGTCGCGCCGCCACGATCACGGCCTGCGAGGCGAAGCGGCCCATCACCAGTTGCAACATCCGGCACGACGGGGTGAGCACGTCGGGCATCAGCGAATTCCTGGGGCGTGAATGGGAAAAAGCATGCCATCGAAGGCACGTCTTGATGGATAACGCTCCTGTGCGTCACGAAACTGCGCCGCGTCAGCCTGCCCCGAACGGCTCGCGCGGTTGCGCCCGAGGAGCGAATTGACCCGGCCTTTCCCGCGCCCTAGCCTCGCTGCAACCGACGCGAGGGGGAACGCGGATCATGGCCAATCGACTGAAGCAGATCTGGGCATCGGGCAAGGCCGCCGTGAATGGCTGGCTCGCCATTCCATCCGGTTTTTCCGCCGAGGTCATGGCCGGATGCGGCTTCGATGCCGTGACCGTCGACCTGCAGCACGGCGTGCAGGACTACCTGTCGATGGTGCAGTGTTTCCAGGCGATGTCCGCCGCTCCCGTCACCCCCATGGTGCGCGTGCCCTGGAACGAGCCGGGCATCATCGGCAAGGTGCTCGATGGCGGCGCCTGGGGCGTGATCTGCCCGATGGTCAACACCGCCCGCGAGGCCGAAGCCTTCGTCCAGGCCTGCAAATATCCGCCGCGCGGCACCCGTTCCAACGGGCCGATCCGCATGGTCGGCTACGGCACGGCAAGCGACTACCAGGCGATCGCCAATGACGAGACGCTGTGCATCCCCATGATCGAGACCCGCGAGGCGGTCGAGAACATGGAAGCCATCCTCGATGTGCCGGGCATCGCCGCGGTCTATGTCGGCCCGTCCGACCTCGGATTCTCGTTTGGGCTGGTGCCCAAGCTCGATCGCGAGGAGCCGGACATCCTGGCGATCTACGAGAAGCTCCTCCGCGAGGCATCCCGGCGCGGCATCGCCTGCGGCATCCATTGCGGCAGCGCCGCCTACGCCGCCCGTGCCATCCGGATGGGATTCAGGCTGACCACCATCCTTAACGACAGCGGGCTGATGGCGCTGGCGGCACGAACCGCGGTGGCGCAGGTGCGCAAGGACGCGGAAGGCCTCGTGTAAGAAAAGGAAGGCGAGGGCTCTGCCCTCGACCCGGCAGGGGCCACAAGGCCCCTGCACCCCCATAGCGCTGCGCGGCAAAGAATGGGATCCAAGGGCGAAGCCCTTGGTGGAGGTCCAGGAGGCAAAGCCTCCTGGTCAGGTGCGGGGCGAAGCCCCGCCATCAGGCTCAGGCGGCGGCCAGTTCCGGATAATCGGTGTAGCCCTTCGTGTCGCCACCGTAGAAGGTCGAGGGGTCCGGGGCATTGAGCGCGGTCCCCTTGGCGAGGCGCTGCACCAGATCCGGATTGGCGATGAAGGCCTTGCCGAAGGCCACGGCATCGGCTTCGCCGGTGTCGATCACCTGTTCGGCGCTTTCCCGCGTGAAGCCCTCGTTGGCGATCCAGGCGCCGCCGAACGCCGCCTTGAGCTGCGGGCCGAGTCGGTTGTCACCGAGCGACTCCCGCGCGCAGATGAAGGCGATCTCGCGTTCTCCAAGCTCGCGGGCGACATAACCGAAGGTCGCCGCGCGGTCGGAATCGCCCATGTCGTGGCTGTCCGCCCGCGGTGCCAGGTGCACGCCGACGCGCCCGGCGCCCCAGACTTCGATGCAGGCATCGGCGATTTCCAGCAGCAGCCGGGCCCGGTTCTCGATCGGGCCGCCATAGGCGTCGGTGCGCCGGTTGGTGCTGTCCTGCAGGAACTGGTCGATCAGGTAGCCGTTCGCCGCGTGGATCTCTACTCCGTCGAAGCCGGCGGCCAGGGCATTGGCTGCCCCGCGCTGGAACTGCGCCACCACCTCGGCGATTTCCTCGGTTTCCAGCGCGCGCGGCGTCACGAAGGGGCGCTGCGGCCGCAGCAGGCTGACATGGCCCTTTGCCGCGATCGCGCTCGGCGCCACCGGCAGTGCGCCGTCGAGATAGGACGGATCCGAGATGCGTCCGACATGCCACAACTGCAGAACGATGCGTCCCGTGGCGGCATGCACCGCGCGGGTGATCTCCGACCAGGCCTTGACCTGCTCATCGGACCAGATGCCCGGGGTGTCCGGGTAGCCGACCCCTTGCGGCGTCACCGAGGTCGCCTCGGTCAGGATCAACCCGGCAGTGGAGCGCTGCACGTAGTAGTCACGCATCAGCGCATTCGGCACCCGCCCGGGGGCGCGACAGCGGGTCAGCGGCGCCATGACGATGCGATTGGGCAAGTACAGGTCGCCGAGCTGCAAAGGGTCGAACAAACCGGGCATGGTTTCGTCCTGTGGTTGTCGCTGCGATGCGATATGGCGATGTCTCAATGCCGCAGGAGACCGATCCCACACAAGGCTGGAATGCTCCGGACCTGGCTTGAATCGCGGGCACGGCGCGGACGTACAGGCGAAGGGGCAGGCCCTGCCATGACCTGCCCCCTGGGTGACTTGTCCTCGCCGGGCCACCGGGCGTGGTGCCCGGACGGCGTGGCTCAGGCCGGTACCGTTGTCTGCTTCTGCTCGCCCAGCCCCTGGATGCCCAGGCGCATCGTCTGGCCCGGCTTCAGGAACACCGGCTCCGGCTTCATGCCCATGCCCACCCCGGGCGGGGTGCCGGTCGAGATGATATCGCCCGGATGCAACGTGATGAAATGGCTGACATAGGAAACGAGCTGGGAGACGTTGAAGATCATGGTCCGGGTATTGCCGGTCTGCATGCGCTGGCCGTCCACCTCCAGCCACATGTCCAGGTTCTGCGGATCGGGGATCTCGTCCTTGGTCACCATCCACGGCCCAACCGGCCCGAAGGTATCGCAGCCCTTGCCCTTGTCCCAGGTGCCGCCGCGCTCGGCCTGGAATTCGCGCTCGCTGATGTCGTTGACGATGCAATAGCCGGCGACGTGGTTCATCGCCTCGTGCTCGGGCACGTAGCTGGCTTTGGTGCCGATCACCACGCCGAGTTCCACTTCCCAGTCGGTCTTCTTCGAGCCGCGCGGGATCTTCACCTCGTCGTACGGACCGGTGAAGGCGCCGAGCGACTTGAGGAAGACGATCGGCTCCTTGGGAATCGCCGCCCCGGTCTCGGCGGCGTGGTCGGCGTAGTTCAGCCCGATGCAGATGAAGTTCAGGGGGCGGGCGATGCAGGGGCCGATGCGGTGCTGGCCGTGCAGGATCGGCAGGGTGTGCATGTCCATCGCCGACAACTTGGCCAGCCCCTCCAGCGACAGGGCGTGCCCGTCGATATCGGTGACGAAATCCGACAGGTCACGCACCTGGCCGGCATCGTCCATCAGCCCGGGCTTCTCGGCTCCCGGCGGGCCCCAGCGCAGCAGCTTCATGGTGGTGCTGTTCCTTCCTTCACAGTGATATTCCGCCGTCGATCAGGACGGCCTGGCCGGTAATGAACTCCGCCGCGTCACTGGCGAGATAGACGGCCAGGGCCGCAATCTCCTCCGGCCGTCCGAGTCGCCCCATCGCCTGCCGCGCGACGAAGGCGGCACGGGCGGCCTCCAGCCCGCCGGCGGCCTCCGCGTTGGCGGCGATGCGGTCCTGCAGGCTCGGGCTTTCAACCGTGCCCGGGCAGATCGCGTTGCAACGAACGCCCTGGCGCACGAAATCGGTCGCCACCGACTTGGTCAGCCCGATCACTGCCGCCTTGCTGGTGCCGTAGATCGCCCGGTTCGGCAGCCCCTTCACGCTGCTCGCCACCGAGGCAACATTCAGGATCACGCCGCCGCGACGTTCGAGCATGGACGGCAGGAAGGCCTGGATCGTGCGCATCATCGAACGGACATTGAGGTCGAAGGCGAAGGTGAACTCTTCCTCGGTCGCTTCCAGGATATTGCCCTGGTGCACGAAGCCGGCGCAATTGAACAGGATATCGACCGGCCCGGCCGCCTCTGCCGCCGCCAGCACGGCAGCCCGGTCCAGCACGTCCAGCTTCGCCGTGCGCACCCGCTCCGAGGCGATCCCGGCGAGCCGGGCCTCGTTGATATCGGTCGCGATCACCTCGGCCCCCGCCTCGGCGAAGGCGAGGGCGGTGGCCCGCCCGATCCCCTGCGCCGCCGCCGTCACGAACGCCCGCTTGCCCACCAGTTGTCCCGGCATGGTCATGATCCCCTTCCACATGTCAGTGGTTGTTGCGGCTTTCCCCGCGTGTCTCCAGCACGTTCAGATAGAGCGTCGCCGGCTCCAGGCAGCCGCCGGTGCCGAGCGGACCGACCATGCCGCGATAAATCTCCTCCCACGGCGTCTTGTGATCCAGCTTTGGCGGCGTCCAGGCCTGGCGCCGTGCCGCCAGTTCCGATTCGGGAAGCAGCACGTCCACCCGGCGCGTATTGAGGTCGATGCGGATCCGGTCACCCGTCTTCAGCAAAGCCAGCCCGCCGCCCACCGCCGCTTCGGGGGAGACGTTCAGGATCGAGGGCGAGCCGGAAGTGCCGCTCTGCCGCCCGTCGCCCAGGGTGGGCAGGGCGCTGATGCCGCGCCGGAGCATGGCAGCCGGTGGCTGCATGTTCACCACCTCGGCACTGCCGGGATAGCCGACCGGGCCGCAATTGCGGATCACCAGCACCGATTGGTCCTCGACGCCGAGATCCGGGTCCTCGATGCGTGCGTGGTAGTCCTCCGGCCCTTCGAACACGATTGCCTTGCCTTCGAACACGTTCGGGTGCGCCGGGTTGGAAAGGAAGCGGTCGCGGAATTCCTGGTCGATGACGCTGGTCTTGATCACCGCGTTGTCGAACAGGTTGCCGCCCAGCACGACATAGCCGGCGTTTTCCTTCAGCGGCTGCTCGTAGGCGCGGATCACCTCGCGGTCGCCATCGGGCACGCTTTCCAGGTTGGCGGCGAGCGTGCGGCCGGTGACGGTCATGACATCGCCATTCAGCCGGCCGGCGCGCAGCAATTCCTTCAGCACTGCGGGCACGCCGCCGGCGCGGAAGAAGGCTTCGCCGAGGAAACGGCCGGCCGGCTGCATGTCCACCAGCAGCGGAATCTCCGGCCCCAGGCGCTGCCAGTCATCCAGGTCATGCGCCACGCCCATGTGACGCGCGATCGCGATCATGTGGATCGGGCAGTTGGAACTCGCCCCCAGCGCCGCGGCGGCGACCACGGCGTTCTCGAAGGCGGCGCGGGTCATGATGTCGGAGGGACGCAGATTGGCGTGCACCATCTCGACGATGCGCCGCCCGGTCGCATGGGCCATCTGCCCACGTTCGCGGTACGGCGCCGGGATCGCGGCGCAGCCGGGCAGGGACATGCCCAGCGCCTCGGCCAGCGCGTTCATCGAACTCGCGGTGCCCATGGTGTTGCAATGCCCGACCGACGGCGCCGAGGACGCCACCATCTCCATGAACTGCTCGTAGTCGATCTTGCCTTCGGCATGCAGCTTGCGGGCTTCCCAGACGATCGTGCCGGAGCCGGACAGCCGGCCGTGCCACCACCCGTCGAGCATCGGCCCGCCGGACAGCACGATCGCGGGGATGTTCACCGTCGCCGCCCCCATCAGGCAGGCCGGCGTGGTCTTGTCGCATCCCGTCGTCAGCACCACGCCATCGATCGGATAGCCGTGCAACACTTCAACAAGGCTCAGATACGCAAGGTTGCGATCCAGCGCCGCGGTCGGCCGCTTGCCGGTTTCCTGGATCGGATGGATCGGGAATTCCAGGGGGATGCCGCCGGCATCGCGGATCCCTTCGCGCACGCGCGTGGCGAGATCGAGATGGTGGCGGTTGCAGGGGGCGATGTCCGATCCGGTCTGGGCGATGCCGATGATCGGCTTGCCGCCCTGGATCTCCTCGCGCGTCAGGCCGAAATTCAGGTAGCGCTCGACATACAGCGCCGTCATGCCGGGATCTTGCGGGTTGTCGAACCACCGCCGGCTGCGCAGGCGGTGGGATCCGCTGTTTTCATTGGCCATGCTTCGTTTCCTCTCCGCAGGACCCGCCGGGTTTCATGATCCCGGCGTGGGGCAGGGCAGGGTGGGCGTGGCCGCAAGCGCGTGTCAACGGGGGGAAATTGGCACGTGACGACGGAAAAGCCGTTGAGTCCGCTTGTATGATTCGAAACGATCCGGCGCCGCCGGAAGCCTAGCGTCGCCCGATGGTGCGGTTCAGGAAGGCGTGGACATCCGCGAAGCTCGCCTCCGCGGCTTCGGGGGCATATTGCATCGGATGTCCCTCTGACCAGCGACGCTCGGCCAGGCGCGGATTGTCGAAACCATGCACGACCCCCGGATAGGTCCGCACGGTGATGTCCTCGGCGCTGCCCACCTCCTGGGCGAAGCGCCGGCAGGCGGCAGCGGGACGGCTCCAGCTATCGTCCTCGCCGGCCAGGGCGAGCAGCGGAATCGTGCCATGCCCGGCCGGCTCGCGGCAGGCGCCGTAATAATCCACGACGGCCTTGATCAGGCCATTCGCCTCGGCCTGGAAATGGCGATTGGCCACCGTCGCGGCGGTGGCACCACCGTGCGAGTTGCCCAGCACGCCTATGCGGGCCCCGTCCACGCCACGCGCCGTCTGCAGCCAGCGCACCGCCGCGATGACATCGCCGGCGCGATCCTGGCGCGTGACCAAAGGCTGGTCGGCATGCGCGCACACGCTGCGGATGCCGCGCGGCGTCAGGCTGTCCAGCACGAGTGCGCCGTAGCCCCACGAAACCAGCCGCTTCGTCCAGAAGGCCTGGTTGGTCCCGACACCGCTGCAGCCATGCAGCAGGATAACCACGGGATGCGGCCCGGGGCCCGGCGGGAGCACCAGCCGGACCGGCAACGGGCGCGGTGAGGGGCGGGCGCCAGGGACCGTCACCACCGGGATTTCATCGGTGACAGGGACCAGCGCCGCTGCCTGGGCACCACCGCCCAGCAGCAGGCAGGCCATGAGGACGGCCACGTCGCGCATGGGCGTCCGGGCCGGATCAGCGGCAGGTGTGCGGCATGAGCGGAACATTGGAGTCCTCGCCCGTAAGGTGAGATTCAGCAGGGTAGGATAACCGTCTGATACGGTCCAGCGTGGCCTTGATTCCAATATAATGGAATATATGATGATCATATGAGCCTGCCCGAAACCGACATCGATGCCCGGATCGGGGCCCGCATCCGCGGCCTGCGGACCGAGAAGAACCTGACTCTGGATGGCCTTGCGCATCTGGCCGATGTCAGCCGGGCCATGCTCTCGCGCATCGAGCGGGGGGAATCGAGCCCCACCGCGCAGCTTCTGGGCAAGATCTGCGGTGGCCTCGGCATCACGCTGTCCACCC
This sequence comes from Rhodovastum atsumiense, assembly GCF_937425535.1. Taxonomy (NCBI): domain Bacteria; kingdom Pseudomonadati; phylum Pseudomonadota; class Alphaproteobacteria; order Acetobacterales; family Acetobacteraceae; genus Rhodovastum; species Rhodovastum atsumiense. Next base: position 5,884,742 of record NZ_OW485601.1, on the reverse strand, counting down.
TGTTCGCCGCGACCGAAACGCCGGCCAGCCCGCTGCTGCGGCGGCGTGAGCAGCCGACCTGGCGCGATCCCGCCAGCCAGTACCTGCGCCGCCAGGTCTCACCCCCCGGCACCGGCTCGCCGGTCGACATCGTCGAGGTCGAGTTCCCGCCCGGTGGCAGCGTCGCTTTCGACACCCAGCGCCTCGCCGGCACCGACCAGCATGTCTGGGTGCTTGACGGCACGCTGGAACTGCGGCTCGGCGAGGAGGTGTTCCGGCTGGAGACGGGGGATTGCCTGCTGACGCGCTTCGACCGGCCGATCCTGTTCCACAACCCGACCGGGCGCCCCGTTCGCTACGCGGTCGTCATCAGCCATGGAGCCATGCGGCCATGACCGCGATCACCGTGCCATCCGTTGCCACGATCATCCGCGCCCTCGATGCCGCCCAAGCCGAGACGCGGCTCGACGAACTGGCCGACATCCTGGTCGATGCCGTGGCGCATGGGGCCTCGGTCAATTTCATGGCCGGTTTCCCGCAGCCGCAGGCACGGGAATTCTGGCGCGGCCAGTTGCCCGGACTGGCCGATGGCACGAAATGCCTGCTGGTCGCGGAGGCCGGCGCGCGGCTGCTGGGAACCGTCGTGCTGAGCTTCGCGCACCAGCCCAATGCGCCGCATCGCGCCGAGATCGGCAAGATGCTGGTGCATTCCGCGGCACGTCGGCAGGGGCTGGGCCGTCGCCTGCTCACCGCGGCGGAGCAGGCGGCGTGCGCGGCCGGGCGGACGCTGCTGCTGCTGGATACCGAAACCGGCAGTGCCGGTGACAGGCTTTACCGCAGTTGCGGCTGGACCGAGATCGGCCGGGTCCCCAACCACGCCTTCAAGCCCGATGGAAGCCTCGCCGAGACCACGATCTTCTGCAAGGAACTGGGCGCGCACCGCTTCAGTGATCGGACACCGGGGCTGCCGCACCGGGCCGCCGCAGCAGCGGAATCAGCAGCAGCGCCAGGAAGAACAACGCCGCCATCACCAGCAGGATGTCGTTGAAAGTCAGGGTCAGCGCCTCCCGTCGTGCGAGCCGTTGCAGCATGCCGAGCGCGGCAAGCTGCGCCCGGTCGGCATCGCCCATGACGGCATCGAAGCGGCTTGCCAGCCGGTCCAGCACGCCACCCATCGCCGCATTGGCGGCGATGGCATGATCGGCGAGGCGGGCGGCGTGCAGCCGCTCGCGGTTCTGCAGCAGGATGCCGATCACCGCGATGCCGACCGCGCCGCCCAGGTTGCGCATCAAATTGTAGAGCCCGCTTGCCATCTTCAGCCGTGCCGGTGGCAGGTTCCCCAGCGCCAGCACGGTGATCGGCACGATCACGAACATCGAGGCGAAGCCTCGCACCGCCTGCGGCCACAGCAGTTCCGCACCGCTCCATTGGCTGGTCATCTGCCCTGTCATCCATAGCCCGATGCCGAACAGCGCGAAGCCGACCACCAGCAGCCGGCGCGGATCGACCCGGCGCGACAACGGCGCGACGATGGCGGTCGAGAGCAACTGGAAGATCCCGGTCACGAACACCGCCTGGCCGATCTGCAAACTGTCATAGCCGCGTACCCGCGCCAGGAACAACGGCAGCAGGTAGACCGAGCCGAAGATGCCGAAGCCCAGGATGAAGGACAGCACGCAGCCGAGCGCGAAATTACGGTTGCGCAGCGCGCGCAGGTCCAGCACCGGATTGCGGTGCGTCAGGCTGCGCCAGATCACCACCACGAAGGACAGGGCGGAGACGATGGCGAACAGGCAGATCAGGTCATCGTCGAACCAGTCGTCGCGCACGCCTTCTTCCAGCACATATTCCAGCCCGCCGAGCGCCGCGGCGACGAAGGGGATCGACAGCGCGTCGAAGCCCTTCAGCAAGCCGAAATCCGGCCGGTCGAAGCGGATCAGCAGGGGCACGCCGATGGCGATCACCAGTCCGGGCAACACATTGAGGAAGAACAGCCAGTGCCAGGACCAGGCCTGGGTGATCCAGCCGCCGATGCTGGGGCCGAGCGTCGGCGCAAGATTGGCGCAGCCGCCAAGGATGGCCGGAATCAGCACAGCCTTGGGGCCGGTGAACAGCGTGTAGCCGGTGGCGAAGGCCAGCGGGATCATGGCGCCGCCGACGAAGCCCTGCACGGCGCGGAACGCCACCATCGAGCCGATACTCCAGGCGAAGCCGCAGCCGATGCTGGTCAGGGTGAAGCCGATCGCCGAGGCGGTGAACACCCACCGCGTGGAGAACACCCGCGCCAGCCAGCCGGAGAGCGGGATCATCACCACCTCGGCGATCAGGTAGGCGGTCTGGATCCACGAGATCTCGTCCGGGCTCGCGGCCAGACCCGCCTGGATCTCGCCGAGCGAGGACGCGACGATCTGCACGTCCAGCAGCGCCATGAACATGCCCAGCGCCATGATCAGGAAGCCGACGAACTTCGCCCGTTCCGACATGGGCGGAGCAGGTGGCGTCATCGCAACTCTCCAGCCCGAGCCTGCGGAAATGCGCCGGCGGTGGCAATGGCTGCAGTGCCGGTATCGACCGCGACCACGACCGAGAGGCCCGGGCGAATGCGCCCCGCCAGATCGGCGGGCGCCCCGTCCAGGCGGATGCGCACCGGCACGCGCTGCACGATCTTGGTGAAGTTGCCGGTGGCGTTCTCCGGCGGCAGCAGGCTGAACTGCGCCCCCGTGCCCGGCGCGAAACTTTCCACGCTGCCGCGCAGGTCGTGCGCGGGGAAGGCATCGACGGCGATGCGGGCCGGCTGGCCGGGCCGCATGTGCTCGAGCTGGGTTTCCTTGAAATTGGCGGTGACGTAGAGCGACTGCAGCGGCACCAGTGTCACCAACTGGCTGCCCGGCTTCACGAACTGGCCGAGCTGGGCAGCACGATTGCCGACGACGCCGTCATTGGGGGCACGGATCACCGTGTCCTCGAGATTGATCTCGGCCAGCCGCAACGCTGCGGCCGCGCCCTCGCGTTGTGCCTCGGCCTGGGCGCGTGCGGTGGCGAGCACCGGCATCCGGTCGCGCTCGCTGCCGGCGGCGGCCTGGGCGCGGATCAGGGCCGCCTCGGCCTTCAGCAGGTCGGCCTCGGCGCGCTCGGCCGCCTGCCGGCTGGCTGCCTGATCGCGGGCGAGGGCGCGGTAGCGTGCCTGATCCAGCCGGGCGCGGTCGCGTTCGGCAACGGCGCTGCCGATGGCGGCCTCGGCCTGGGCGATCATGCTGCGCTGCTGGCGCATCTCGGCATCCAGATGCCCGATCGCCGCGGTGGCGGCGGCGGCGGCCGCGCGGGCCTGGTCGCGCCGGGCCCGGTAGTCGCGGTCATCGAGGACGAACAGCACGTCGCCGGCCCGGACCTGCTGGTTGTCGGTGATGGCGACGTGGCGGACATAGCCCTCGACCCGGGGGCTGATGATGGCGGCATCGGCCTGCAGATAGGCGTCGTCGGTGCTGCGGATGAAGCGCCCGACCTGCCACCAGTGCCAGCCATAGCCGCCCCCGCCGCCGAGCAGCCCGAGCGCCAGCAGCGCCGTCGCCGCGCGCCGGAGCGATTGCCGGGAAAGCGGCAGGCCGCCGGCACGCGAGAACGTTTGAACGGCTTGCATCGGTCTTTCCCTCCGGGGAATGGCGTTTTGATGATGGTCGCCATCATTGCCTTAAGATTGCGTACGTCATCAAAACCTGTCAAGAAACAGGCAACGCACGGACGCGGGAGGACGGGATGCGGGTAAGCCGGGAACAGGCGGCGGAGAATCGGGAACGGATCCTGGTCGCGGCGGCGCGGCTGTTCCGTGAACGGGGATTCAGCGGGATCGGGGTGGATGCGCTGACCGAGGCGGCGGGCCTGACGCATGGCAGCGTCTACAGCCAGTTCGGCTCGAAGGAGCAACTGGCGGCGGAGGCGGTGGCCCGCGCGTTCACGCTGAGCGGGGAGGCATGGGCCTCGTTGTTCAGCGGGGAGGAACACCCCGCCGATCTGAAAAAGATCGTGCAGCGCTACCTTTCCCAGCGGCACCGGGACGCGCCGGGCAGCGGCTGCGCATTGGCCGCCCTCGGCGGCGAGGCCGCCCGTCAGGGGGCGCCGGTGCGTGAAGCCTTCACCGCCGGGGTGCGCCGCATGGCGGCCCGGCTCGCGCCCCTGCAGCCCGGCCCGTCCAAGGCCGCCCGCGAGGATGCCGCGCTGGCCACCATGGCGAGCCTTGTGGGCGCGCTGGTGCTGGCCCGCGCGGTGGACGATCCGGCGCTGTCCGACCGCATCCTCGCGGCGACCCGGCAGAGGCTCGACGCGGAGGGCTGATCCGCTACCAGCTTTCCGGCGGGATGACGTTCCTCGGCTGGTCGGTCAGCAGCGCTGCCGCCATGGTCTCCGCCGATTTGCGGCGGATGTCCTCCCAGGCTTCGGGGGAATGGAAGGCCGAATGCGGCGTCACCACCAGCCGCCCGGCCAGCCACGCCTCGCGGGCGCGGTAGGCGCGCAGCAGGTCGGGCAGGGGGTCACCCGGTGGTTCCTCCGGCAGCACGTCGAGCCCCGCGCCGGCGATGCGCCCCTCGCGCAGCAGCACTTCCAGCGCAGCGAGGTCCATCAGCGGCCCGCGGGCGGTGTTGATCACCACGGCCCCTTCCGGCAGCAGGCGCAGTTCGTCGAGGCCGAGCATCCCCCGCGTCTCCGGTGTCAGCGGCGCGTGCAGGCTCAGCACGTCGGCACCAGGGAGCAATTCCTCCAGCGTCCGCGCGCGGGCGATGCCGAGCGCGCGTTCGGTGCCGTCCGGCCGGTAGGGATCGTAGAAGGTCACGCGGAAGCCGAAGGCCCTGGCCCGCAGCGCCACCGCGGTGCCGATGCGCCCGAGCCCGACGATCCCGAGGCCGAGCGTCTCGATCCGCCGCACCAGTGGCGTCTCGATCACCTTCCAGGACGCGGGGGAGGCGGCGCGCTGGGCGTCGTGGTGCAGGAACAGGCCGCGGCGCAGCCCCAGCATCAGGGCAAGCGCGTGATCGGCCACCTCCGCCGTGCCGTAATCGGGCACGTTGCAGACCAGGATCCCCCGCGCCGCCGCCGCCGCCCGGTCGATGCGGTCATAGCCGACCCCCATGCGCACCACCGCCCGCAGCCGGGGGAACCGGGCGAGATCCTGCGCGGTGACCCATTGGCGCATGATCATCAGCCCCTCCGCCGCGGCGCAATCCGCTTCATTCAGCTCCGCGATCACGCCGACGTCGCGCATCAGCACGCGCACCCCGGGGCCGAACACGTCACGCTCCAGCGCGTCATCCGAGTACAGCGCCTCGGGATACAGGACCGTCGTCATCGTACCTCCACCGTATTGTGCTTCGGTTGGGTCTCGCCCAGAAAGACCAACTGCCGGCGCAGACCGGCCAACGCAGAGAGAGAGTAATCACGCCCATGAACGGCGCCGAAAGCCTGGTGCACACGCTCCTGGCCTGTGGGATCGATACCTGCTTCGCCAATCCTGGCACCAGCGAGATGCATTTTGTCGCGGCCCTCGATCGCGTCCCCGGCATGCGCTGCGTGCTCGGCCTGTTCGAGGGCGTGGTTACCGGCGCCGCCGACGGCTATGCCCGCATGGCGGAAAAGCCGGCGGCGACGTTGCTGCATTGCGGGCCGGGCCTCGCGAACGGCCTCGCCAACCTGCACAACGGCCGCCGCGCCAGCACGATGATGGTCAATTGCGTGGGGGATCAGGCCACGCATCACCGCCCGCTCGACGCGCCGCTGACCGCCGACACCGAAGGCTGGGCGCGTGGCGTCTCCGGCTGGGTGCGCAGTTGCGCCCGCGCCGAGGATGTCGGCCGCGACGCTGCCGCCGCGGTGCAGGCCGCCTTCATCGCGCCGGGGGGCATCTCCACGCTGATCCTGCCCTCCGACACCTGCTGGAACCCGGGCGGGATGCCGGCCGCGCCGTTGCCGGTGCCGGCGCGACCCCAGGCTGATCCGCACGCCATTGCCGAGGCTGCCCGCCTGCTGCGCCGCGGCGAACCGAGCATGCTGTTGCTGACCACCGATGCCCTGCGCGCCGGCCCGCTGGCCGACGCCCACCGCATCGCCGCCGCCACCGGGGCCAGGCTCTATGCCCCCACCTCCAACCGCCGCATCGAGCGTGGCGCCGGGCGCCATCCGATCGATCGCGTGCCCTATGCGATCGATCTGGCCACCCAGGCGCTCGCCGGCATCCGCCACGTGATCCTGGTCGGCGCGCTGAGCCCGCCGGTCGGCTTCTTCGCCTATCCCGGCAAGCCCGGCGTGGTGACCCCCTCCGATGCCACCGTGCACGTGCTGGCCCGTCCCGAACAGGACCTCGCCGGCGCGCTGGCCGCGCTGGCCGACGCGCTCGATGCCCCGGCGGCGCCGCCCGCCCCGCACCGCGCCCAGGTCGAGCCAGCCGGTGGGCCGGTCACCGCCGACGCGCTCGCCCGCTCGCTGACCGCGCTGCTGCCGGAGCAGGCCATCATCATCGACGAAAGCGTCTCCTTCGGGCGCTCGATCTTCGGCGCCACCGCGCAGGCCGCGCCGCATGACTGGCTCGCCCTGGCCGGCGGCGCGATCGGCGAGGGCATCCCGCTGGCCACCGGGGCCGCGGTCGCCAGCCCGGGGCGGCGCGTGGTCACGCTGCAGGCCGACGGCTCGGCCATGTACACCATCCAGGGGCTGTGGACGCAGGCGCGCGAGAACCTGGACGTGACCACCATCATCCTCGCCAACCGCAAATACGCCATCCTGCTCGGCGAGCTGGCCAATGTCGGCGCCAATCCCGGCCGCACCGCGCTCGACATGATGGATCTCAGCCGGCCGGACCTCGATTTCGTGAAGATCGCCGCCGGCATGGGGGTGGCAGGCGCCCGCGCCGAAACGATGGAGCAGTTCAATGACCTGTTCGCACAGACGCTGTCGCGCCGGGGGCCGTTCGTGATCGAGCTGGCAATCCCATGACGCCCGCAACCCCCGCCGCCCGGCTGCGGGCGCGGCTGACCCCCGACCGCCCGGCCATCGCCATGGCCGCGCACAACCCGCTGGCGGCGAAGCTTGCCGCCGAGGCCGGCTTCGACGCCATCTGGGGCAGCGGCTTCGAACTCTCGGCCTCCTACGCCGTGCCCGACGCCAACATCCTGTCGATGGATACGCACCTGGCGATGATGCGCGCCATGGTGGAGGTCCAGCCCGCCCCGGTGGTGGCCGACATCGATACCGGCTTCGGCAACGCGGTGAGCGTCGCCTATGCGGTGCCGCGCTACGCCGCCGCCGGCGTGGCCGCGGTGGTGATGGAGGACAAGACCTTCCCCAAGGATAGCAGCCTGCGCCCCGGCGGGCGGCAGGTGCTGGTGCCCATGGCCGAGTTCCAGGGCAAGATCGAGGCCGCGCGCCTGCCCGGCGGCCCCCTGGTGGTGGCGCGCACCGAGGCGCTGATCGCCGGGCTCGGCCGCGACGAGGCGCTGCGTCGCGCCGAGGCTTATGCCGAGGCCGGTGCCGACGCGGTGCTGTTCCACAGCAAGCAGAAGACGCCTGACGAGATCCTGGAGGTCTGCCGCGCCTGGTCCGGGCGGGTGCCGCTGGTGCTGGTGCCGACCGCCTATCCGCAGCTTTCCTTCGCCGAGGTGGCGGCGCTGGGGAAGGTCGGGCTGATCATCTGCGGCAACCACGCGATCCGCGCCGCCGTGGCCGCCATGCGCGACACCTTCGCGCGCATCCTGGCCGAAGGCGGGTTGGCGGGGGTGGAAGACCGGATCGCCAGCGTCAACGAGATCTTTGCCCTGCAAGGCGACCAGGAGATGCGGACATTGGAGGCGCGCTTCCTGCGCTGAACGTCGTCCTTGGCTGTAGGGCGGATGCAATCCGCCAGCGCAAGCCGGCCACACTGGGGAACCTTGCGATGGCGGATTGCATCCGCCCTACAGCTACGGCGGCTCCGCCGCGAGCAACTCGCAGACCAGCGCGGTCCATTCGTCTTCCAACGCGCCGTCCACAGGGCGGCGGCCGGCGCGGGCGTACCAGTAGCGTGCGTTCGCCGGATCACCTTCCTTGCGGTGCAGATAGGCGTGCACTGCCGCGCCGGGCGCGTCGTCCTGGTCCTGGGCGCAGCGATGTGCCTGGTCCCAGTCGCCCTTGCCGTCCCACCACAGCCCTTGCAGGGCGAGCGAGGCGAAGGTCGGCGGGGCAGGGGCATCCAGGCTTTGGCGGAAGCCGGCGAGATCCATGGTCATGCCTCCGGCGGCTCAGGGCGAGGGGCAGCGCACCAGGGGGTTGGGAAAATCGGCACAACCGGGAAAGATGATTTCGTTCTCGCCATGGCGCTGCACGTGCAGCACGTCGGGGCTTTCGCAGCCGAAGCCGGGCGCCCCCGGGCCGGCCGCCACGCCGAGCAGCCCGTTGCCCACGGGGGCGGCAGCGACGAAGCGGATCTCCGTCGATCCTGCGGTTGTCAACGCCGTCTCGATCTCCCGTTGCAGATAGATGACGTCCATCAGCGTCGCCCGCAGCACCACGTCCTGGGTGAAGATCACGGTGGGATGAGCAAGGCACTGCGCCGCGGTGGGCCGGGCGGGGGCCGGGTAGAGTCCGCCGGTCCAGGTCCCGAACAGCCAGGCATGCGGCGGCCCCGATTGTGCCTGCGCGCCCAGGGGAGCGGCCAGCACGAGAGCGAGGCAGGCGACGATGCGGCGCATGGAGATCCTCCGGAATTCAGTGCTTGCAGCCTAGATGCCATTCCTCCGATGCGACCACCATCGGCAATAGCCGCTTGCGCAGTGGTGATCCGGCCCGGGTTGCCGCGGCCGTTTCGACGTGGCATCCCCCGCGCGAACTGGGGTTTGTTTCATGCTTCGAAGACTCTACGACCGGGTTCTCGCGCTGGCCGGCAGCCGGCGCGCCGGGCTCTGGCTGGCGTTGGTCAGCTTCGCCGAGAGCAGCTTCTTCCCGATCCCACCCGACGCCCTGCTGATCCCGACCGTGCTCGCCCGGCCCGAGCGTGCCTGGCGGCTGGCCTTCATCTGCACCGCCGCGAGCGTGGCCGGTGGCGCCCTCGGTTACTTCATCGGCTACGCGCTGTTCGACCAGCTCGCCCGGCCGATCCTGGCGACGTATCATTACGAGGCTGCGTTCCAGGCTTTCCAGGCGAAATACGCCGAATGGGGCCTGTGGGTGATCCTGATCAAGGGGTTGACGCCGATCCCCTACAAGATCGTCACCATTGCCTCGGGCGCCGCGAAGTTCGACTTCCTGGTCTTCATGCTGGCCAGCACCGTGACCCGCGCGTCCCGGTTCTTCCTGGTGGCCGCGCTGCTGCGCCAGTTCGGCGAGCCGGTGCGCGACTTCATCGAGCGCCGGCTGACCCTGGTCACCACCGTCACGGCCGCCGGCATCATCGGCGGGTTCCTGGCGCTGAAGCTGCTGTGAGGCTCCGGCGGCGGCTCAGGCCGCCGCCGGCCTGGGCTGGGCCAGCGCCTTCAGCTCCGCTTCGTCCAGCGTCTCCCGCTCCAGCAGCCGCCGTGCGGTGCGGTCCAGCACCTCGCGGCGGGCCCGCAGCAGCTCGACGCTGCGCGCGAAGGCCGCGTCGGTGATCGCCTTCACCTCGTGGTCGATCACCGAGGCGGTGTCGGGCCCGTATTCGCGCTCGGCCGGCATCGCCACGCCGGGGCCGAGAAAGCCCTGCCGGTCCTTCTCGTAGGCGACGTTGCCCAGGCGCTCCGACATGCCGTAGCGCACCACCATGGCGCGGGCGATGTCGGTGACGCGGCGCAAATCGTCGGCGGCCCCGGTGGAGAGATGGCCGAACACCAGGAACTCGGCGGCGCGCCCGCCCATCAGCACCGCCATGCGGTTCTCCAGCTCCTCCTGCGTCATCAGGAAGCGGTCCTCGGTCGGGCGCTGGATGGTGTAGCCGAGCGCGCCGATGCCGCGTGGGATGATGGAGACCTTGTGCACCACGTCCGTGCCGGGCAGGGCCAGCGCCACCAGCGCATGCCCCATTTCGTGATACGCCACGATCTCGCGCTCGCGCGGGTTGAGCAGCCGGTTGCGCTTCTCCAGCCCGGCGACCAGCCGTTCCACCGCATGGTCGAAATCGGCCATGGTGATCGCCTCGCCGCCGCGCCGTGTGGCGCGCAGCGCCGCCTCGTTCACCAGGTTGGCCAGGTCCGCGCCGGTGAAGCCGGGCGTCAGCGCCGCGATCTTCTCGGCATCCACCTCCGGCGCGAGCCGCACCCGCCGCAGATGCACCTGCAGGATCTGGATCCGTCCGGGCTTGTCCGGCCGGTCCACCAGCACCTGCCGGTCGAAGCGGCCGGCGCGCAGCAGGGCGGGGTCGAGGATTTCCGGCCGGTTGGTCGCGGCCAGCAGCACCACCCCGGTCGTGGTGTCGAAACCGTCCAGTTCCACCAGCAACTGGTTCAGCGTCTGCTCCTTCTCGTCGTGCCCGCCGGCGAAGCCGGCATTGCGGGCGCGCCCGAGCGCATCCAGCTCGTCGATGAAGATGATGGCCGGGGCCTTCTGGCGCGCCTGCTCGAACAGGTCGCGCACGCGCGCGGCGCCGACGCCCACGAACATCTCGACGAATTCCGAGCCGGAGATCGAGAAGAACGGCACATGCGCTTCCCCGGCCACCGCCTTGGCCAGCAGCGTCTTGCCGCTGCCCGGCGGCCCGACCAGCAGCACGCCCTTGGGCATGCGCCCGCCGAGCCGGGAATGGCGCTGCGGGTCGCGCAGGAAATCCACCACCTCGCGCAGCTCGTCCTTGGCTTCGTCAACGCCGGCCACGTCCTCGAAGGTGACGCCGGTATTGGCTTCCATGTAGACCTTGGCGCGGCTCTTGCCGATCGACATCAGCCCGCCGCCCATGCCACCCCGCTCGGCCATGCGGCGGATCACGAACCACCACACCGCCATGAACAGCAGGATCGGCAGGGTCCAGCCGAGCAGGTCGCGCAGGAAGGTGCTCTCGATCACCCCGGTGACTTTGACGCCGTGGGGTTGCAGCAGCGCCGCGATGTCCGGATCGACCCGGGTGGTCTGGAACCGGGTCTCACCGCTGGGCAGCTTCTCCTTCAGCGCGCCTTGCACGAACCGGTCGGAGACCTGCACCGACTCGACCTTGTTCTGGCTGACCAGCTGCTCGAACTCGCTCCAGGGGATGGTGCGGGTCTGCACCCCGAACATGGCCAGCTCGTGCACCAGCAGCACCGCGAAGGCGGCGGCGAAGAAATAGAGGATGTTGATTTTCGCGTGACGGGTCATGGGATTCTTCGCGGGCATCAGACGAACAGGGCGAGCGCGGCGTCGAAGACATGGGCGCCGGAGACGACCAGCGCGCCGACCACCAGCACCGACAGCACGGTCAGGCCGAGCCCGGCGAGGACGGCACCGCCGTCGCGCACCAGCAGCCCGCAGGCGAGCACCGCCGCGGCCAGCCCCGGCGCGTTGTTGCCGAAGGGGATCGGCACGGCCAAAGCGAGGCCCAGCACCGCCACCGGCAGGCCGAGCGCCGCCTGCACCCGCCCGGAGGTCAGGTCGCGCAGGCGGCCCGGCCGCAGCCAGGCTTCCATCCGCTTCACCCAGGGCAGGCTGCGGCGGATCGCCTCGGTCACCATCCGCCCGCGCAGGCGGCGGCGACGCAGCCGGCCGGGCAGCCAGGGCCGGTGCGCGCCGCTGGCCATCTGCGCGCCCAGCGCCACCATGGCGAGGCCGAACACCAGGCCCACCGGCAGGCCGGGGATCGGGATCATCGCCGGCAGCGCCAGCAGCAGCAGCATCAGGCCGAGCCCGGCATCACCGAGCGCATCGACGATGTCGCCGACGGTGGCGTCCTCATGGCCCTCCAGCGTCTCGCCCAGCGTGGCCAGGCGGATGGAGACGGGGGTCGTGATGGCAGCGGTCATCCTGAAATCCTCAACCGGCCGCCGGCCGGTCAGACCGGCGCAGCAGCGACACAAGAACGCCACCGGCGAGCAGGGCGACGGTGACGCCGAGCGACAACGCCGGATCGACATGGCCGATGCCGAGGCTCCAGAGGATCTTGCCGCCGATGAAGATCAACACCAGCGCCAGCGCCCAGCCCAGCGCAGTGAACCGCCGGATGCTCGCCGCCAGCGCGAAATAGAGCGCCCGCAGGCCCAGGATGGCGAAGACATTGGAGGTGATCACCAGGAACGGGTCGGTGGTGATGGCCAGCACCGCCGGCACCGAATCCACGGCGAACACCAGGTCGGCCGCCTCGACCATGATCAGCGCCAGCAGCAGCGGGGTCGCGTACAGCACGCGGCGTCCGGCGGCATCGGGCAGGCGCACCAGGAAGCGGGCGTCATGCGGCTCGGGCGTCACCCGCAGGATCCGCCGCAGCCAGCGCTGCAGCCCGTCTCCGGTCGGCTCCGGTCCCTGGCCGCCCGAGAGCAGCATCTTCGCGCCGGTCCAGATCAGGAACAGGCCGAAGACCGGCAGCACCCACCACAGATGGGTCACCAGCGTCGCGCCGAGCAGGATCAGCACCGCCCGCATGACGATGGCGCCGAGCACACCCCAGAACAGCACCCGGTGCTGCAACGCCGGCGGAATCGCCAGTTGCGCGAAGATCAGGGAGATGACGAAAACGTTGTCGAGCGCCAGTGTCTTCTCGACCAGGAAGCCGGTCGTGTACAGCAGCGCGGCTTCCTGGCCCATCAGGTACCAGACCCAGCCGCCGAAGCCGAGCGCGATGGTGATGTAGGCCGCGCTCATCCACAGGCTCTCGACGGCGCCGATGACGCGGCTGCGCCGGTGCAGCACCCCGAGGTCGAACGCCAGCAGGGTCACGATCAGCCCGCCGAAGGCGAGCCAGGTCCAGGCCGGCGTGCCGAGCAGCGGCGCCGACAGGTCGGGAAGCGGGAGTGGCAGGTCGGGGAGCACTGTCGTCCCTCCAGATGCGATCGCGCCCGTCGGCGCAAAGGCAGGTGAAAGGATCCGACATCACGGCGACGCCTCGCCGTCAGAGGGGCCCGGATCCGGGCTTGATCTCGCCCCATCTGGGAAGGGGCGGGGGATTCGTCAACCCGGCTCCGGTCCGATGGCCGCGCGCAGCAGCAGCAGCGCTTCGGCCACCGTGGCGGCGCGCACTGCCTGCCGGTCGCCTGGGAAGACATGGCGGAGCGAGGCGGTGAAGCGCCCGGTGCGCGCCAGTCCGAACCATACCAGCCCAACCGGCTTGTCCGGGCTGCCGCCGCCCGGGCCGGCGATCCCGGTCACCGCGATGGCCAACTGCGCGGAGGAACGGGTCAGGGCGCCTTCGGCCATGCGCCGCGCCACCGCCTCGCTGACCGCGCCAACCGAGGCGATCAGCCCGGCCGGCACGCCGAGCATCGCGGTCTTGGCCTGGTTGGAATAGGTGACGAAGCCGCGGTCCACGACGTCGGAACTGCCGGCGATCGCGGTCAGGGTCGCCGCGATCAGCCCGCCGGTGCAGCTTTCGGCGGTGGCGATCCGCACCCCGGCGGCCCGGCTCGCCGCCAGCAACTCCTCGGCCTGCGCCAGCACGCGCGCGTCGATCATCATTCCCCTCCGGCCCCTGTCCGACCCTTTATACTCAGGGCAGAAGGTAGGTCAGTCGAGCCATCCCGGCAGGGCCAGCTGCACGGCGCTGACCAGCAGGCCGGCGGCAAGCCCCGCCAGCACGTCATCCATGATCACGCCCGCCGGGCCGGGCAGGCGCTCCGCCCAGCCGATCGGGCCGGGCTTGAGGATGTCGAACAGGCGGAAGGCCAGGAAACAGGCCAGGATGCCGAGCGGGGCCGGACGCGCCAGCGCCAGCAGGGCGATCCACTGCCCGGCGACCTCGTCGATCACCACCCATCCCGGATCGCTTTCGGCCCGCGCCGCCCGCACCGCCCAGAATCCCGCCGGGATCGACAGCAGCGCCGCTACGGCCAGCAGGACCGGCGAGGCCCAGAGCAGCAGCACGCCGGGCAGCAGGGCGGCAAGCGACCCCACCGTGCCGGGCGCCACGGGCGACAGCCCCGCGCCGAGAAACGTCGCCACCAGTCGCGGAAGGGTCATGGGATGGCCTTGCAGTACCGGAACGATTCTCTCACGCGCCCCCGGGGGCGGCAAGCCGGGGGCAGCGCCGGTCACCGCCATTGCGCGATCGGCAGCACCGCCGTCCCGCCCCGCTGCGCCTGGTAGACCACCAGGTTCTCGGTCACCCGCTGCACGTAGTTGCGGGTCTCGTTGAAGGGGATCTGCTCGATCCAGTCGAGCATCTCGACGTTGCCGCCGCGCGGGTCGCCATAGGTGTCGAGCCATTCGGCCACCCGCGACGGCCCGGCATTGTAGGCGGCCACCGCCAGCGGCACGCTGTTGTCGAACCGGTCCAGCAACTGGCGCAGATAGGCGGTGCCGAGCTGGACATTGTAGCGCGGATCCCCGTTCAGCGCCGGGATCGAGGCCGGCAGGCCGAGCCGCCGGGACACCTGGGTCGCGGTGGCCGGCATCAATTGCATCAACCCGCGTGCCCCGGCCGGGCTGATCGTGCCGGTGTCGAAGCTGCTTTCCTGGCGGATGATGCCGAGCGCGAGCGCCGGCTCGACGCCGGCTCCGGCGGGGATCTCGGCGGCGGCAGGCCAGCCCGCATCGAGCAGGGCCAGCCCGTCGCGGCCGGCCCGGCGGGCGATGGTGATGGCCACTTCCGGCAGGCCGAACCCGTTGGCGAGTCGGGCCGCGAGCGCCCGGTCGGCGCCGTCCGGCAGCACGTCGTTCAGTCGCAACAGGAAGGGCTGCGCTCGCCGCGGCTCGCCCCAGCCGACCAGATAGGCGGCGGCGCGGGCCAGTTCCCGGCTGGCGAAATCGAGCGCGCGCTGCGGATCGGCCGCCGGGTCGCGGGTGGCGCGGATGCGGGCGACCGGATCCTGGCCGAGCGCCACCATGGCAAGCTGGCCGTAGAAGGTCGAGGGATAGCCGGCGGCGATGCCATATTCGGCGCGTGCCCCGGCCTCGTTGCCCTGCGCGGCCAAGGCGCGGCCCAGCCAGAAATGCGCCCGCGCCTGGGTGATCGCCGAGGCCGAGGCATCGGCGAGGGTGCGGAAATGCGGCACCGCCGCGCCGGCATTGCCGAGCTTGCGCAGGGCGATGAAGCCGGCCAGGAACTCGGCGTCGAGCAGGCCCTCGCCGCGGGTCTGCGCATGCCCGGCCGCCAGGGCGTAGGCCTCGTCGGCGGCCCCCTGGCGCAGGCGGCGGCGAGCGATGACGTTGCGCTCTTCCCAGAAGGCGGCAAGGCGTTCCGGCGGGGCGCGGCGCTCCGCGGCGGTCACGGTGGTCTTCCAGAACGCCGCCGCCTCGCTGTCCTGGTTGGCCCGGCGCAGCCAGCGCGCCTGCTCCAGCACCAGCCCGGGATCCTGGCGGGCGGCATCCGGCAAGGCCGCGACCAGGGACAGCGCGCCCGGATCGTCGCGTCGCAGCGCCAGCCTGGCCTCGGCGGCGGAGCGCTCGGTGGCATCCAGCCGGGCCGCCTGGCGCTGGGCTGCGGCGAGATCGCTCCAGATCAGGCGCTCGAACCGGGCGGACTGGTCGGCGCGGGTGAGCACGCTGCCCCAGCGCTGCAGGAACCGGGCTTCCCCGGCGCTGTCGGTGATGCCGCCGAGCCATGCCTGCCGGGCCGCGTTGGCCGCGTCGCCGGCGCGGCCGAGCCGGTTGTAGCCCTCGGCGCAGCGCAGCAGCGCGGCGGGGGCGGCGACGGGGAGGAACCGGCCGCCGTCGCAGGCGGTGGCGGCGACGCTGTCGTCCGGCTCGACCGCGACCGCGTCGTCGCGCCGGCGCGACAACGTGCCCTGCAGCGGCCAGTCCGGGCTTTCCGCCATGAAGGCGTCGATCTCGCCGATCGCGGCTGCCCCCGGCGTCATCAGCCGGAAATAGGTGACCAGCTTGCGCGCCACCGGGTCGGGCAGGCGGGCGGCGGCGGCATCGGCCGCGGCCCAGCGCTCGGTGCGGACCAGCGCCATCACCTCCTGCGCCCGGGCGGGGGTGGCGAGGACCAGAAGCAACGGCAGGATGAGCAACGCGACCATCGACACGACTCGGGGGCGAAGGGGAGACATGCAGATGGTTCTACAAGGCCCGGCCTTGCGGCGCATCAGTTGCGCGCCTAGCTTGCGCTGCCCGCCCCATTACCCGACCGCACCGGAGCAAACGTCATGTTCAAAGGGTCGCTCGTCGCCCTGATCACCCCCATGAGCGCGGACGGTGCCGTGGACGAGAAAGCCCTCGAGCGCTTCGTCGACTGGCAGATCCGCGAAGGCACGCACGGCGTGGTGCCGGTGGGCACCACCGGCGAAAGCCCGACCCTGTCGCATGAAGAGCACAAGCGGGTGGTGGAGATCACGGTCGCGGTGGCGAAGGGCCGGGTGCCGGTGATCGCGGGCGCGGGCAGCAACAGCACCGCCGAGGCGATCGACCTGGCCCGCCATGCGAAGCAGGCCGGTGCCGACGCGGCCCTGGTGGTCACGCCGTACTACAACAAGCCGACCCAGGAAGGGCTCTATCTGCATTTCACGGCGATCGCGGACGCGGTCGACCTGCCGATCATCATCTACAACATCCCCCCGCGCAGCGTGATCGACATGAGCGTCGAGACCATGGCGCGGCTGGCGAAGCACCCGAATATCGTCGGCGTGAAGGACGCGACCGCCAACCTGGCCCGGCCGCTGCACACCCGCCGCGCCTGCGGCGAGGCATTCTGCCAGTTGTCCGGCGAGGACCATACCGCCATCGCCTTCCTTGCCGCCGGCGGGGCGGGCTGCATCAGCGTGACCGGCAACGTCGCCCCGCGCCTGTGTAGCCAGATGCAGGCCGCCTGGCAGGACGGGCGGGTCGCCGAGGCCATGGCGCTGCAGAACCGGCTGCTGCCTCTGCATGACGCCCTGTTCACGGAAACCAGCCCCGGCCCGGTGAAATACGCGGCCAGCCTGCTCGGCCACACCGCGGAAACCTGCCGCCTGCCGCTCGCCCCCTGCGGCGAGGCCACCCGGGCCCGCGTGCGCGCCGCCATGGCCGAGGTCGGCCTGCTGAACTGACCGGCCCCGCCGGCCACATCGCCTTCGGCCATATCGCCCCCTCCCACACGCGGAGGGGGCTGAGCTAGGTTGTCCCCATGGCCACCGCGAAGAAAAAATCCTCCCTGATCTCCCACGGCATCGCCGCCCAGAACCGCAAGGCACGCTTCGACTACACCATCAAGGAACAGGTGGAAGCCGGGATCGTGCTGAAGGGACCGGAAGTGAAGTCGCTGCGCCACGGCCGCGCCACGCTCGGCGAAGCCTGGGCCGGCGAACGCGAAGGCGAGCTGTGGTTGTTCAACTGTTACATCCCGGAATACCAGGGCGGCGTGCTCTCACGCTTCGAGCCGCGCGCCCCCCGCAAGCTGCTGCTCAAGCGCAAGGAAATGCGCCGGCTGCTGGGCGCCGTCGCGCGGGATGGCATTACCTTGGTGCCACTCGACATTCACTTCAGCGACCGGGGCATCGCCAAGGTGCAGCTTGGGGTGGGGCAGGGACGCACCAAAGGGGATAAGCGACACGCCATCGCCGCAAGGGACTGGCAGCGCGACAAGGCCCGGCTGATGCGCGAACGCGGGTGAAGATCCGGGGCCACAAGGCCCCTGCACCTCATTTTCAGCAAGTGTAGGGCGGATCAGCGCAGCGCAATCCGCCATCGCAACGCTCCGCAAGGTGATCGCACTCCATTGACGGGCGCTGGCCTTGGACCCCGTTATTTTCTCTGCCGTGGCAACGAACCAGATTGACGTGGGGCGGATGTTGTCCGCCATCGCAAGACCGGCGCCTTGCGATGGCGGATTGCGCTTCGCTTATCCGCCCTACGATTGCTGTGGAGCGCTGCCTTTCAGCTGAAGCGGCCGCTCCGGGGGAAGCCATTGGGTGGCAGGCGGCCGACCTGGGCCCGTTCCCCCAGCCAGTCCTTCAAGGCCGTCTCGGTGCGGACCTTTTCGCCCAGCTTCCAGGTCAGGCCATCGGCCAGCCGGAACACCTTCACGTCCTTCAGGCCACCTTCCTTGTATTTCTGCAGGATCACGCCGGCACCGCGGACCAGTTCCGGTATCTGCTCCAGCGGGAACACCAGCAGCTTGCGGTTGTCGCCGATGACGGCGACGTGGTCGCCCTCGGCGGCGATGCAGAACGCCGCTTCCTCGCCGGGGCGCAGGTTCAGGATCTGCTTGCCGGTGCGCTTCTCCGCCGAAAGCTCCTCGGCCTTGACCAGGAAACCACGGCCGCTGTTGGCAGCAACCAGGTAGCGCTGGCCCTCGCGCGGCACGAACAGCGCGGTGACGTCGTCCTCGTTGGTCATCTCCACCAGCAGCCGGACCGGCTGGCCATCGCCGCGCCCGCGCGGCAGGTCGCCGGCACGCAGCGTGTAGGCACGGCCATTGGTCGAGAACAGGCACAGCCGGTCGATGGTCTCGCACGGCACCAGCAGACGTAGCCGGTCGCCTTCCTTGAAGCGCAGGTCAGCAGGATCGGCGACCTGGCCGCGCACGGCACGGATCCAGCCCTTGTCGGAGAGGATGACGGTGATCGCCTCGCGCTCGATGAAGGCCTCGGGCGCCACCTCGGCCACCGCGGTCACGTCGCCGAACACGCTGCGGCGGGTGCCGAGCGCGCCGCCGCCGAACTTCTCGCGCATGCTCTCCAGTTCGCCGGCGATGCGCTCCCAGCGCAGCTTCTCGCTGGCCAGCAGCGCCTGGGTGTCCTTGCGTTCCTTGGACAGCGACTTGTGCTCGCGGCGGATCTCCATCTCCTCGAGCTTGCGCAGCGAGCGCAGGCGCATGTTGAGGATGGCCTCCGCCTGCACCTCGGTCAGGTCGAAGGTCTTCATCAGCACCGGCCGGGGCTCGTCCTCGGTGCGGATGATGCGGATCACCTCGTCGAGGTTGAGGAAGACCTTGATGAAGCCGTCGAGGATTTCCAGCCGCCGCTCGATCGCGGCGAGCCGGTGCTTCGCCCGGCGGACCAGCACCTCGTGGCGGTGGTCCAGCCAGGATCGCAGCACCTCGCGCAGCGACAGCACCCGCGGCGTGCGGTCGGCGGTCAGCACGTTCATATTCAGCGGGAAACGGCTTTCCAGCGCGGTGGCGCGGAACAGCGTCGCCATCAGCACTTCCGGCTCGACCGCGCGGGTCTTGGGCTCCAGCACCAGCCGCACCACCTCGGTGCTTTCGTCACGCACGTCGCCGAGCAGCGGCAGCTTCTTCTCTTCCAGCAGTTGCGCGATCTGCTCGATCAGCTTGGCCTTCTGGACCTGGTAGGGGATCTCGGTGACCACCACCACCCAGTTGCCGTGCTTGCCGCGCTCCACCTCCCATTTCGCGCGGATGCGGAAGCCCCCGCGCCCCTGCTCGTAGGCGGCGAGCATGGAGGCCGGTTCCTCGACGATGATGCCGCCGGTGGGGAAGTCCGGGCCGGGCATGTGCCTGAGCAGCTCGGCGGTGCTGGCCTCGGGGTTGTGGATCAGCGCGATGGCGGCGGCGCAGACCTCGCCGGCATTGTGCGGCGGGATCGAGGTCGCCATGCCGACGGCGATGCCGGCGGCGCCGTTGGCGAGCAGGTTGGGGAAGCCGCCCGGCAGCACCACGGGCTCGCTTTCCTCGCCGTCATAGGTCGGGCGGAAATCGACGGCGTCCTCGTCGATGCCGGCGAGCAGCGCCTTCGCCACCTCGGTCAGGCGCGATTCGGTGTAGCGCATGGCCGCGGCGTTATCGCCGTCGATATTGCCGAAATTCCCCTGGCCCTCGATCAGCGGGAAGCGCGCGGCGAAATCCTGCGCCAGCCGCACCAGCGCGTCATAGACCGAGGCGTCGCCGTGGGGGTGGTATTTACCGATCACGTCGCCGACCACGCGGGCGCATTTCTTGAAGCCGGCGGTGGGATCCAGTCGCAACTGGTGCATGGCGTAGATCAGCCGCCGGTGCACCGGCTTGAGGCCGTCGCGCACATCCGGCAGCGAGCGGGACATGATGGTCGAGAGGGCATAGGCGAGGTAGCGCTCGCTCAGCGCGTCCGCGAGCTTGGTGTCCTCGATCTTGCCACTCAGGTCGTCAGGCATCCGAATCGGTCTCCCCCATCTGGGTGACGCGCTCGTACAGCGCCTGACGGGCCTGGGGCAACGGGCGGTGGCGCAGGCCGAACACGTCGCGGGCCAGGAAATGGCCGGTCAGCCGCAGCCCGTCGCGCCATTGTGCGGCATCGCCGTCACTGTTGCTCTCCCGGGTCAGCAGCGACGGCAGCGGCAACAGGCGCGACCGCCAGGGGCCCGCGGCTTCGTCGGAGATCGCCCGGCCGGTGCGTGGCGAAACCCAGGCAAGCCCGGTGCTCGCGCCGGTCACCGGGCAGGAGGACAGATCGAGCCCATAGCCGAGTTCCGCCAGCAGCTCCGCTTCCCAGCGAATCAGCCCGGCGAGCAGGGGCGCGCCGGTGGAAAGGCGGGCAATCAGGGCCAGCAGGCCGGCGAACACGCGGGGATGCGATTCGCGTTCGGGCAGCGCCCCCTCGGCCACCGCGCAGGCCGCGCTCAGCATCGCCAGTTGCAGCGGGTCATCCATGGCGAGGGCGGCAGCGGGATGCACCAGCTCGGCGCTGAAGCTGCCGAGCTGGTCGGCGGTGCGGCCGACCCAGCGCACCTGCACCAGGTTGCCCGGCTGCCAGGTGCCGGCGCCGCGCCGTCCCGTGCCGCCGCGGGCAAGGCCGCGATGCGCGCCCTGCGCCTCGGTCATGACGGTTGCGATCGCATCGCCTTCGCCGAAGGGGCGAGCATCCAGCACGATCGCCGGCGCGTCCCACTCCATGTCAACCCTGCCGCCGCCCGCGCCGGGGTTCCGCCCCCCGGTCGGCGCTGCCAGCATCGCGACCGCAACATCCTCGTGCCGTCATGCATCCTCTCTCCAGCGTCGCCCTGTTCCTCGGCTTCCGCCTGCTGCGCAACCTGTATTTCCACATGGCGGTGACCGTGCCGTTCTACATGGGGTGCGGCCTCGACATGACGCGCATCCTGACGCTGGAAAGCGCGTACTACGTGGCGAAGGTGCTCAGCGACGTGCCGACCGGGCTGCTGGCCGACCTCGCGGGGCGGCGGCTGTGCCTTGCGCTCAGCGGCTTCCTCGCCGGGTTCGGCTACCTGACCATGGGGCTGGGCAGTTCCTTCGGCGTGTTCCTGGTGGCCGAAATCCTGCTCGGCGTCGCCTTCAGCCTGGCCTCGGGCGCCGACAGCGCCGCGGTCTACGAAGCGCTGGCGGCCTCCGGGCGGGAGCGCTGGTATGCGCGGGTGGAGGGCGCTGGCTGGGCATTGCGCAATTGCGCGGCGGCGCTGGCCGGCGCCGGGGGCGGGCTGGTTGCCGCGGCGGCTGGCCCCGGTGTCACCTGGTTCTGCACCGCCGGTTGCGTCACCGCGGCGGGGCTGCTCGCGCTCGGGTTGCCGGAGCCCCGGACACGGCCGGTGGCGGGCCATGGCGGGCCGGTGGCGCTGTTGCGGCAACTGGCCGGCTTCATGCGCGCCGACCGTTTCGCCGCCGATGCCTTCCTGTTCTTCGCGGCGGTGTACTCGGTGGTGCGGGTCGGGCTGTTCTTCCTGCAGCCGCTGCTGGCCGGGCTGGGCTTCGGCATCGCCTGGAACGGCATGGTCTATGCCGGGGCGGTGGGACTTTCGATCGGGTTCGCGGCGCTGGCGGCCACGCTGTTCCCGACCAGCCGGCCCGGTCGCGGGGCGGCTGTCTTCGCCGCCGCGGCGGGGTTGTTCTTCCTGGCCTGGGGGGTGGGCGGAGCCGGGCTGGGGGCGTGGTCGGTCGTCGCCGGCTTCGCCGGTGTTGTGCTTTATTCCGCCATGCATGGGCTCTATGACCCGGTGCTGCGCGGCTGGGTCACGCCGCGCCTGCCGGCCGCCCTGCGCGCCACGCTGCTCTCGTCCGGCGCCATGATGGCGAACCTGCTGTTCGCCGGAATCGGCCCGCTCGCGGGATGGCTCACTGACCGGGTGGGCCTGTCGGGTGCGATGCTGGTGCTGGCGGTGCTGCATGCCCCGGCGCTGGTGCTGCTGCCCTTGCGGCTGCGGCGCCACGCCCCGGGGTGAGGTGTCAGTCGAAGTCGGTCGGCAGTTCCGGATGGCGGAAATGCTCGAACATCCGCTGGATCTGCCCGGGCAGCACGCGGCCGAGCGAGAGGTCGTCCGGGATCTCGTCGGGGCCAAAGAAGGCCGCGCCCTGGGTTTCCAGGCTGTCCGAAGCGGTGCCGCCGGTGATCTCGCACAGGTAGAACAGCTTGAGGCAGGAAAACGGTGAGGGCGGATGTCCTTGCCGCGTCCGGTCCCAGGCGGCGGCGAGCTTGACCGCACGGGTTGTGTAGCCGGCCTCCTCCATCACTTCCTTGGCGACGTTCTCGGCGCCGGTGAGGTTCACGTCGGCCCAGCCGCCCGGCAGGGTCCAGCGGCCGGCATCGACCAGTTCGCGCACCAGCAGGATGCGTCCGTCGCGGAAGGCGGCGGCGCGCACGTCCACTTTCGGCGTGGCGTAGCCCTGTTCCCCGGCAAAGAGGTCGACGATGCGCTGCACATTGCCATCCGTGTGTGCCGCCATCGCCCGTGCCGCCAGCAGCCGCAGGGTTTCGTAGCGTTCCCGGTCATAGGGATCGCGGGTAAAGGCGAGGCCGGTCTGTGCGATCGCCTGTAGTTCCCGTGCCCAGGTCAACCAGTCGGGTTCGGTCATAGCGTGTCCGTGCCTTATGCCGCGCAGCGCGAATGGGGTGCAGGGGTCCCCTGACCCCTGCCGGGTCAAGGGCGGAGCCCTTGCCTTTCTGGACTTACCGAATCACCGGCCTGGAGGGATCGGCGGTCCATTCCGACATGGACCCGTCGTACAGCCTGGTATTCGGCCGGCCCAGTACTTCGGACAACACGAACCAGTCCCCGGCTGCCAGGGTACCGGTGTTGCAATAGGTGATCACCGGCTTGGCCGGGAGGGAACTGAACAGTTTCGCCTGGTGTTCCGCCGGCTGCAGCCGGCCATCCGGCGCCAGTGTCGCCTGCTGGTCCACCCAGACCGCGCCCGGCAGGTGCCCGCCGGTCCGCACCACGGGCGAGCGTGCCGTGCCGTTCCACTGCGCCAGCGGGCGTGCGTCCACCAGCGTCGCCGCGCCGCTGGATGCGGCCAGAGCCACCTCGGTCAGGCTCGCCCGCAGTGAGGGGTTGTACTGGGGCGTGAACTGTGCCGGCTGCGGCTGCACCGGGCCGCGTTCCTGTGGGCCGCGCCAGGCATTCCAGCCGCCATCGAGCACCGAGACCTCGGCATGGCCAAGCACCTTGAAGGTCCAGTAGACCCGAGCCGCCATCGGGAAGTGCTCCGCCACGATCACCACGTGGTCGTCGTTGCCGACGCCCAGCGCCCCGATGGTGCTGGCGATCTGCTCGATGGGGGGCAGGGCGCCGGCCGCGCCGCCGGGTTGGCGGGCCAGCCAGCCCGCGGTTCCGTATTCGGCCGAGACCGCCCCCGGCACGTGCCCGGCCGCGTGCTCGGCGGCCGGGCGGACATCCAGCACGACCAGTCTTTTCCCCGTTCCCGGCCCGTCCGACAGCCGCGTTTCCAGCCAGCTCCCCGCGACCAGGGGATCAGCGGCGCGGGCGGAGGCCAGGGTTGCGCCGGCGAGCGCCAGCGCCAGGAGAACGGCGACGAGACGACGAGGCATGGAGGCTGCATCCTTACCCGTATCAGTCCGGGCAGCTAACCCATGCCGTCGCTCAGGCGCAACGCCCGGCGGGGACGATCAGGACTCAGCTTTCCGCGCGCCGCCACGCGCGACCACGCCAGGGCAGCAACGCCGGCACCTGGGCCTGGTAGGCGGCATAGTCCGCGAACCGGCGCAGCAATGCCCGCTCCTGCAGCCGCAAGGCGACCAGGATGCCGATGATCGCGAAGATCGCCGTGGCCGCCGAGCGCAGGTCGTGCACCAGGGCCACCAGGATCAGGATCGCGCCGGCGCTGAAGGGGTGGCGCACATAGGCGAGCACGCCGCGCACGACGAATGGCGCATTCTGTTCGGGTTGGGCGTCACCGGCCAGGGGGAGGCCGAGCAGCGCCCAGACATCGCGGGCCTGCGCCGCGGCCAGCAGCACCAGCAGCCCGGCGATGCCGATCCCCTGTTGCAGAACCAGCAGCAGCCAGGGGCGCGGCCATTCCAGATCCGGAACTGTTTTCCCGCCGACCACCAGCACGATCCCGAGCAGCACCGCCCCGATCGCGTTCCGCGCCAATCGCTGGTTGCGTTTGAAGGCCCGCGCCAGCAGCGCCTCGGCCTTGTCCTGCGTCAGGAACCAGACCACCGCCCCGAATACCACCCAGGCCAGCGCATACGCGGCCGTGCCGATCACCACACCGATTGCCATGTCGGATCCTTCCGTTCAGCTCGTTGGAGCCCGTCCTGCAATGCCATGGCAGGGTGAGACAGGCCGGCTGCCCGGGGCGGTTGGCAACGAGGCCGGCCGTGCCCTGCGAACGGCAAGTCATTTCATTCTAAATGAAATAAACGGGGCGCGTCAAATGTGACGTTCTTGCACCTATGCGCGCATCACCCGTGCCGGCAAGCCCTGTCGCACGACGCTCCCGCTGGCCGGGTCGACCCAGAGCGATTCGCCCGTCCGGGTCGGATCGCGCAGGCCCGGCCCGGGGGAGAGGTCATCGCCGGCCAGTGCGATCACCCCGCGCATGATGCCGGCGCGCAGCACTGCGGTCCCGGTCATGCGGCCGTCCGGCGTCTCGACGAGCACGGTGTCGCCGCTGCCCAGCCCGAGCCGCGCGGCATCGTCCTGGTGAAGCAATACGGTTCGGCCGGCTGCCGGCACCGGGTCCTGCTGGCTGACCAGCAGGAACGGCCACTGCGCCGGCGGATACGGCACCTGCAGCGCCGTGCCGTCGGCGAAGGAGGGCGGCACCCAGCGCGGCACCCCGGCCGGGCAGGTGAGGTTTTCGTGACAGATGTTTACCTGGCGCGGCACGGCCGTCGCGGTGCCCGGATCGGCGAAGCGCCCGCCGCGTGCCAGCACGCCCGCCACCTTGCGCCATTCCCCGGGTTTCAGCGTGGCCTCCAGCTCCGGGCGCAGGCGATCAAGGCCGGTCAGCCACAGATCGTCATCGCCGGCATCGGGCACGGATGGGGCCGCGAAGGCGATATTGGCACCGGCGCGCAGATACCAATCGGCGGCGCGGACCAGCGGATACGCGGCGCCGGCCGCATCCCGGATCGCCGCCGTCCCGAACCCGGGCAGCCCCAGGGCCTTGGCGCAGCCGATCAGGAAGCTTTCCAGGGTCACCGGCGCGCCATCGGCGCTGGTTGCGGTGCGCGGCGACACCACCGGCCAGCCGGCCGTGTGTGTGCGCGCGGCCCAGCCCCAGCTTTCAGGTCCCATGCTGTCCGGGACGATGTAGTCGGCGAAGGCGGAGCTGCCGTCGGCGAAACGGTCGATCGCCACGATCAAGGGCAGTTTTTTCGGGTCGGCCAGATCTCTCGCCAGGGCCGCGCGCAATCCGGGCGTGCCGTCGAGCGGCGGCGCGCCCCACAGGACCAGCGCCCCCAGCGGATAGGGCGTGCCCTGCAGCGACGCCGCCAGCCACTCCGCCGGGACGGCGGATGACACCACGCCAGAGGCCACGCGCATGCCCGGAAAGGTGGCGAGGTCATAGCGCGGTCCCGCGGCTTCGGCCGGGAAGGCGTCGCCATCGGGCAGCATCCCACCCGGAGAGCCAATGTTGCCGATCAGCGTGTTCAGGGTCATCAGCGCGAAGGTCGCGAGGCTGCCATTGGCGGTACCGGAGATGCCCGGCACCATCACCGCGCGCCGGCCATGGCTGGTGAAGTCCCGGGCCAGCGCCGCAAGCGCCTCGGCCGGCACGCCGCAGATGGCGGCGAAGGCCGCAAGCGGCTGCGCCTGCGTGCTCTCGCGCAGCAGGTCGAGGCTGGAACGGATGCGCAGCCCACCGACGCGGCGATCGACGAACAGCGCGGCGCGCGGCACCACGGTCGCCGGCCGCAGCGTGCCGTCGGCGGCGTCCTCGACCACGCAGGGATCGTCCTCGTCGGCTGCGGTGTGGCCGCGATCGGAGGCGCGCAGGAAGCTGCCCTCGCGCGGATGGCCGGGCTCGCAGATCACCAGATGCGTCGCGTTGGAAAAGCTCGCGGTCCCGGCCGCCGCATGGGGGCGCGACAGGTACTCTGCGTCGTAGCGCCCCTGCGCGATGATACAACCGATCATGCCGAGCGCCAGCGCCAGTTCGGTGCCGGGCCGGATCGGCAGCCAGCCGGCATGAGCGCCGGCGGCGGCATTGTCGAAGGTCCCGAGCACCGGTGCGGCGACGACATAATCGAGCCGCCCCGTGGCACGGCCCGCGGCGAGGCGACGCAGCATCGGCCGAAACGAATCGCCCGTTCCGCCGCCGCAGACGATCACGTAGGCAGCCTGCCCAATGTCGGGCCAGGAGGGGGACGTGTCCGTGGCCAGGAGATTGACGCTGCCGAAACCCTGGCGCACGAAACGGCGCACCAACCCAAGACGCCCGGGCTCGGCCGTGCCCAGCCAGGCGAACTGGTTCGCCCGCGGTCCCAGATGTGGCCGCGCCGGGTCGATCGGGGCATCGTCGCGCAGGGCCCGCAGCCCCGCGACCGGCCCTTCGCCGAACAGGTCGCCGCCCTCCACCACCTCGCGGATGAGCTGCTCGAGGCTGATCGCCTGCCAACGCCCGGCATGGCGCGGCCCCACCCGCTTGAGCGGGGTCAGCACGCGCCCGGGATCGGCGGCCTGGGCGGGCAGCGCGGCGCCGCGGCCACACAGCGTTGCGCGATAGGTCAGCCCGGTCTCGTGATGGCGCGACAGCAGCCGCAGCGCCTCGCGCGGCGTGGTGGCGTCGGGCAGCGGCGGATCGGCCACAAGCGGATGCCAGGGGTTCCCGCCGACGCGCAGCACGCGGCCGGTGGCGCGCTCCACCCGCACCCGCAGGCCGCAGCCGGCGCCGCAGCCCTGGCAGAGCGTCTGCGCCACGTACTGCTCAGGGTTTGGCGTGACCTCGCCTGTCAGCGGATCGACCACGGCCTCGGGGGCCGGCGCCCGCCCGGCGGGGCGGGGGGCGGCGAGGCCGGAAACCAGGCGGCGCCCGGTCTCCGCGGTGCCGGCGGCGAAGGCGGCGAGACCGGCCCCGGCGGCGCCGGCCTTCAGCAAACTGCGACGAAACGCCATGCGCTCACGCCCTTCCGGGACGATGCGGACCCAGCACCGGCAAGGATCCGGCCAATGCGATCACCAGGAACAGCAGCAGCCCGGTCGCGCCGAGCAGGCCGGACAACGCCGGCAGATCAGGCAGCAGATCCGCGACGGATGACCCCGGAAGGCTTTGGCCACCGGCCAGCACGACCCAGTCCATCCCCCAGCCGCTTGCCGCGGCGATGCCGCCGACCAACCAGCCCGCGCGGAGCAACGCCGGCAGCAAGGCGAGGCCCGCTGCCCCCGCCAGCGCGGTCACGACCGGGGATCCCCCCATCCACCCCCAGCCGAGCCCGGCCAAGATCGCCAGCGCCGCCACCGTGCCCCACGCCAGCAGCGCCGTCATCCGCGGCTCGCAGAGCGTACGGCTGCCGGCCGGGGCGCAGCTTCGGTCCAGCACCAGCGCCAGCCCGAGCGCGCCGGCGAGGCCGGCGACGGCAAAGATCCAGGGCAGCAGCGGCGTGTTCCACAGCTCCCGTGCCGGCACCGCGGTCAGCACCCTGGCGCCGCAGATCAGCAGGCCGAGGCCGCAGCCGGCGGCGGCGATCATGGCCAGCAGGCGCAGCCGCGGCGCGCCACCGCCGCCGAGCGAGGCGATCCGGTGCAGCTTCGCCCGCAGCCCGGGGCCTTCCGCCGCGGCGAGGTCGCGGCGCAGCGTGGTCCAGGCGAAGACCACCAGCGCACCAAGATAGCAGGGAAGCATCCAGGCGACCGAGGTCATCGCGGACGACCCGTTGCCGCGCGCGTAGATGGTCAAGGCCCGTGCGGGCTGGGCCAGACCGGCCAGCAATGCTACCGGTGCGGCCACGCCGCAGGCCAGCGCCACCAGCAGTCCCAGCCGCGAGACACGCTGCCAGTGCGGATGCCCGAAGGCGCGTCCGGGCAAGGCCAGCAGGAACGCCCCGAACGACGTCGCGGCCAGGAACAGGAACTGTGCCGTCCAGACCTGCCAGACCAGGGGAGACGCCGGCATCGGTCAGTCCTCCTGCGCCGTGGCGAGGCCGAAATAGAAGACCTGTGGCGCAGTGCGCCGGGCCGGTTGCAGCACCCGTGCCTCCCGCCCGGCCAGGGCACGATTGGGCGCGCTGACCGGATCGTTGAGGTCGCCGAAGATGCGCGCGCCGCCGGTGCAGCTCTCCACGCAGGCGGGCAGCAACCCGGCATCGAGGCGGTGGGCGCAGAAGCTGCACGCATCCGCCGTGCCGGTCTCCGCGTCCAGGCGGCGGGCGTCATACGGACAGGCCTGCACGCAATAGCCGCAGCCGATGCAGGCATCCGCATCCACCAGCACGATGCCGTCGGGCCGCTGGACGCTGGCGCCGACCGG
Source organism: Rhodovastum atsumiense (assembly GCF_937425535.1). NCBI lineage: Bacteria > Pseudomonadati > Pseudomonadota > Alphaproteobacteria > Acetobacterales > Acetobacteraceae > Rhodovastum > Rhodovastum atsumiense. Next base: position 5,856,139 of record NZ_OW485601.1, on the reverse strand, counting down.
GCAGACCGGGATGCAGGGGGCCTCGGCGCAGTGGTTGCACAGCAGCGGCAGCATCTCCAGGCGGGGGGCGCCGTGCCGCGCGACCTCGCGGACCGGGACAGAGGTCAGCGCGCCGCCCGCGGGCAGGCCGTTCTCCTCGGCGCAGGCGAGGGTGCAGGACTGGCAGCCGATGCAGCGGGCAAGGTCGATGACCATGCCCCAGCGCGGCGCGTCCGTGGCCACCGGCGGACGAGGGGCGGCAGGACCGGCGGCCTGCGTCGCGGCGGTCCCCCCGCGGAACAGGCTGCGCCGCGTCCGGCCCGGGAGGGAGTTCGCTGCCATGGCCGCAAGCTGCCCCGGTCCCGGCGCAGCGGCGTTGACTCATGTCAAATGAGAAAGCAGCAACATTCGGCCCCGTGACCGGGCCGGCGCGGCCCAGGTGGCGGTTTGTGCGACGCAAGGTTACAAGTCGCCCGCGCAAGATCATGGCCGGTGCTGTCGCCGGCCCGTCGTTTTTCACTCCGTCCACCGAAAGGCGCGTCATGCCCGACGCTCAGTACGTCCTGACACTGTCCTGCCCGAACCGCCCTGGAATCGTGGCCGGAGTTTCAACTTACCTTTTCGAGCATCACTGCAACATCCTCGACGCACAGCAATTCGACGATACGGTCGGCGGCCGCTTCTTCATGCGCGTGTGCTTCAACGGCATCGAGAAGGCGGTATTCGACAACCTGCTGGAAGGTTTCGGCCGCATCGCCGGCGAGTACGACATGAACTGGGCGCTGCAGCCGGTGTCGCGCAGGAAGCGCGTCATGGTGCTGGTCTCGAAGTTCGACCATTGCCTCGCCGACCTGCTGTATCGCTGGCGCATCGGCGAGCTGCCGATGGAAATGGCCGGCATCGTTTCGAACCATCCGCGCGAGAGCTACGAGCATCTCGATTTCGATGGCGTGCCGTTCCATTACCTGCCGGTCACGCGGATGACCAAGATGGAGCAGGAAACCCAGCTCTGGAGCCTGATCCGCGAGCAGAAGATCGATCTGGTGGTGCTGGCGCGCTACATGCAGATCCTGTCGGACGGGCTGTCCGCCAAGCTCTCGGGCCGCTGCATCAACATCCACCATTCGTTTCTGCCGGGCTTCAAGGGCGCGCGTGCCTACCATCAGGCGCATGAGCGCGGCGTGAAGCTGATCGGCGCGACCGCGCATTACGTCACCTCCGACCTCGACGAGGGGCCGATCATCGAGCAGGACGTCGAACGCATCAGCCATCGCGACACGCCTGATGACCTGGTGCGCAAGGGCCGCGACATCGAGCGGCGGGTGCTCGCGCGTGCCCTGCGGCATCACCTGGAAGACCGGGTGCTGCTGAACGGCCGTCGCACGGTGGTGTTCGCCGAATAGAGCGACATCGCCCGCTTTTCCCCGGTCCATGCCCATCCCGCCCGTGGCACGGGCGGCAGGGATGGACCGGGGATTGCCGCTTCCCCGGCGCTGCAACCGGCAAGAAGTGCCTAGATCAGAGATACAACAGAAAGTCGCGCGCGCCGTTCCAGGTGGTGGTTTTTGGTTCTGGACTAAGGTCTTTCGCACGATCTCGTGACTAACATTGGCTGGTCCGCTCGAATAGCGTGCAATATTGAATTGAGCGAAACCGATGTCCCGGGTCTGTCCGCCGAACGCCACGCGCGACGAGGCCAATATTACTCTCGCAATCCTCGTTGCCAAGGAAGAACGCATGCGCCTCGCCCTGGAGGGGGGCGAGCTGTCCGTGTTGGACTGGGACATCGACAGCGGCAGCATCATCTGGTCCGATGCACTCGCCAGTGCGCTCGCCCTGCCGGAAGGCGGTTTCCGCGACAGCATCCAGGGCTTTCTCGCCCAGGTTCACCCGCATGACCGCGACCGGGTGCAGGCGGCGATGGACCAGGCGATCGCCGGCCGCGCCTCCTACGACATCCGGTTCCGCCTGCGCCGCCCGGACGGCACGATGCGCTGGACCGCGAGCCGCGGCGTGGTGGTGCGCGACGAGGCGGGGCGCCCGGTCCGCATGGTCGGGATCGGCCGCGACGTCACCTCCGAGCAGGAAGAGCTGGAAGCCCTGCGCCAGAGCGAAAGGCGGTTGCGCCGCCTGGAACGCGCCGCCCGGCTCGCCGCCATCGAACTCGATCTCGGCGATCCGCTGGCGGAGGCGGCGGTTTCGGGCAAGTTCGCCGAGCTGTGGGGATTGCGTTCCGGCGACCGGCGCGACCTGGCGACCCTGCTGCGCCGCGTGCATCCCGCCGACCGCTCCCCCCTGGCGGCCACGCTCGGCCGCCTGGCCCTCAGCGGTGGATCGATCGATACCGAGATCCGCCTGCTCGCGGTCGATGGCGGCATCCTCTGGATGGCCATCCACGGCGAGGCCGAGCCGCCGCCGCCCGGCAAGGGCCACCGCCTCGTCGCCGCCTGCTTCGACGTCACCGCCCGTCACCGTGCCGAGGACCTGGCGCGCGAGCGGCTGGAGGAGCTGGAGGCGACCTACGCCGCCGCGCCGGTCGGGCTGTGCGTGCTCGATGTCGGCCTGCGCTACCAGCGCATCAACGCGCGCATGGCCGAGATCAACGGCGTGCCGGAATCCGCCCATCTTGGCCGGCACATCGATGAGATCGTTCCCGACCTCGCCCCTGCCATCGAGGCCCTGCTCACCCGCGTCACCGACACCGGGGAGCCGGCCCGCAGCCTGGAGATCAACGGCGAAACCCCGGCCCAGCCCGGCGTCGTCCGCACCTGGCTGGTGAACTGGTTTCCCCATCACGACGCCACCGGCACGGTCGCCGGCTACAGCGTCACCGCCGAGGAAATCACCGATCGCAAACACGCCGAACAGGCGTTGCGCGCCAGCGAGGCGCAGTTCCGCACGCTGGCCGACACGGTGCCGGGCATCGTCTTCATCAGCGACGCGACCGGCCGCACCGTCTTCACCAGCCGCTACCTCGCCGAGCTGACCGGCCTGGTGCCTGCCGCGCTGCAGGGCGAGGCCTGGCTGCAGACGATGCACCCGGACGATCATCCGCGCGTCATCGTCGCCCGTGCCGCCGCGATCCGCGCCCAGCGTCCCTACCGGCTGGAATATCGCCTGCGCCGTGCCGACGGATGCTGGCGCTGGTTCAGCGTGCGCGGCGTGCCGCATCGCGACCCCGACGGCGTGGTCACAAGCTGGATCGGCATTGCCACCGATGTCACCGACGCGGTCGCCGCGCGCGAGGCGCTGGCGCGGAAAGTGCACGCCAGCGCCGTCGCCCTGGGCCAGACCGAGGCCCGTTTCCGTGCCATCTTCGACGCCCAGTTCCAGTTCACCCTGCTGCTTTCCCCCGACGGCCGCGTGCTGGAAGCGAACCGGGCAGCGCTGGAAGCGGGCGGATTGCGGATCGGGGATGTGATCGGCCGTCCGTTCTGGGAAACCCCCTGGTGGCCCGACTCCACCCGGCCCTGGTTGCGCGAGGCGATTGCCGCCGCGGCCTCCGGCACGCTCGTGCACCACGAGGTGGAACTGCGCGGCGGTGACGGCGGCATGCTCGACGTGGATTTCTCGCTCAAGCCGCTGCACGACCCGCAGACGGGGCAGGTCCTGACCCTGATCGCCGAGGGCCGCGACATCACCGAATGGCGCAACGTGCAGGCCCGGCTCGCCCACACCGAACGGCTGTCGGCGCTCGGCCAGCTCGCCGGGGGCATTGCCCATGATTTCAACAACGTGCTGCAGGCGATCGCCGGCGCCGCCGACACCATCGCCCGCCATCCCGGCGACGCTGCCATGGTGCGCCAGCAGGTGGAACTGGTGCAACGCTCCGCCACCCGTGCCGGGGCGATCGCCCGACGCCTGCTCGCCTTCGCCCGCAGCGACGAACTGCAGGCCGCCCCGGTGGATGTCGCCGCCCTGTTCGAGGAACTGCGCGCGATGCTGGTGCACCGGCTCGGGCCGGGCTTCCGGATCGACGTCGTGGTGGAACCGGGACTGCCGCCGGTGCTGGCCGATCCGGGGCAGCTTGAGACCGTGCTGGTCAACCTCGTGGCCAATGCCCGCGACGCCATGCCGGACGGCGGCATCATCCGTTTCGCCGCGGCCACCGATCCCGGCGCCGCCTCGCCGCCGGAAATCCGCCTCTGCGTCACCGATACCGGCACCGGCATGGACGCCAGGACGCTCGCCCATGCCGAGGAACCGTTCTTCAGCACCAAGCCGCGCGGGCAGGGCACCGGACTTGGCCTGGCCATGGCCCGCGGCTTCGCCGAACAATCGGGCGGGCGCATGGCGATCGACAGCACCCCGGGGCGCGGCACCTCCGTCACGCTGTGGCTGCCACAGGCCCTCGCTGCCACCGATGCCGGCACGACCGCACGGCCCGGCCCCGCCACCGCCTCGGACGACGCGGCACCACGCCGGGTGCTGGTGGTCGATGACGACGAACTGGTGCGCATGACCGTCACCGACGCGCTGGAAGACGCCGGCTTCGCCGTGCAGGTCGCGCCCGGCGCCAAGGCCGCCCTGGAATTGCTCGCGCGCATGCCGGTCGAGGTCATGGTGACCGACCTGGCCATGCCGGAGATGGACGGACTCGCCTTGATCCGCGCGGCCCGGGAAGCACGCCCCGAACTGCCCTGCGTGCTGCTGACCGGCTACGCCGGGGACGGCGCGGATGCCGAACTCGGCGGTACTGCCACACGCCATTTCCGCCTGCTGCGCAAACCCTGCCGCGCCCACGAACTGACCAGCGTGGTGGCGGAATTGACAGCTTTGAACTGAAAGAAAAGCAAGGCCAGGGCGCTGCCCCGGACCCGGCGTCGTGCGCAGGCACGCTTGCGCGCGACGGCCACAAGGCCCCTGGAACCCATTCGCGCTGCGCGGCACAGCAGGAGTAGGGCGGATCAGCGAAGCGCAATCCGCCATTGCAAGGCACCGCGAGCTGGCCGACCCGCGTTGGCGGACTGCGTCCGCCCTACCACTGCGCGGCTTATCCTTCCGCGAGGCGGACCTCGCCGCCACCTTCGGGCACCGGTTGCGGCAGCTCCTCGGCGCCCAGCGTCTCGTGCGCGAGCAGGCTCTCCGCCCCTTCATCCAGCTTCGTGCGGTTGCGCCGCAACACCGCGAGCGCCCGATCGAGCGCGCGCTCCAAGGTCGCCTGCACCGCCTGGTCGATCTCCCTTGCGGTCTGTTCGGAGAACCGGCGGGGACGCCAGAAGGCACCGGGCTGGTCGAGGAAACGACCCTCCTCGGTGTCCCAGGCAACCGGGCCCAGCTTCGCGTCCATGCCGAAGCGCAGCACCATGCCACGGGCGATGTCGGTCGCCTTGGCGAGGTCGTCGGCCGCGCCGGTCGAGATGTCCGGCCCGGTCAGCATCTCCGCGGCCCGCCCCCCCATCAGCACCGCAAGCTTCGCCTCCAGTTCCGCGCGGCCCATCAGGAAACGGTCCTCGGTGGGGCGTGCCAGGGTGTAGCCGAGCGCGCCGATGCCGCGCGGGATGATCGAGACCTTGCTCACCGGATCCGCCCCGGGAAGGGCCAGTGCCACCAGGGCATGCCCCATCTCGTGAAAGGCGACGGTGCGCCGCTCGCGCGGGATCAGCACGCGCGAGCGCTTTTCCAGCCCGGCGATGATGCGCTCCACCGCCGCGGTGAAATCCCCCATGCCGATGGCATCGGCGCCGCGCCGCGTGGCATGCACCGCTGCCTCGTTCGCGAGATTGGCCAGGTCCGCCCCGGTGAAGCCCGGGGTCAACGCCGCCAGCTCCGTAAGGTCGACGTCATGCGCCAGGGCCAGGCCCTTGAGGTGGACCTTCAGGATGTCGATGCGCCCCTTCTTCTCCGGCCGGTCCACCAGTACCTGCCGGTCGAAGCGGCCAGCGCGCAGCAAGGCGGGGTCGAGGATCTCCGGGCGGTTGGTCGCCGCCAGGATGACGATCGCCACCGCCCGGTCGAACCCGTCCATCTCCGCCAGCAACTGATTGAGCGTCTGCTCCTTCTCGTCCTGCCCGGTGATCGGCGAGGCATGCCGGGCCCGCCCGAGCGCATCCAGCTCGTCGATGAAGATGATGCAGGGAGCACTCTCGCGCGCCTGCTCGAACAGGTCACGCACGCGCGCGGCGCCGACGCCCACGAACATCTCGACGAATTCGGCGCCGTTGGTGGAGAAGAAGGCGACCCCGGCTTCGCCGGCCACCGCACGCGCCAGCAGCGTCTTGCCGGTGCCCGGCGGCCCGACCAGCAGCACGCCGCGCGGCATGTGCGCGCCGAGGCGGGTGAATTCCTCCGGCCGGCGCAGGAAATCGACGATCTCCCGCAGTTCCTCCTTGGCCTCGTCGACGCCGGCGACATCGTCGAAGGAGGTCTTCACATCGGTCTCGGCGATCAGCTTGGCGCGGCTGCGCCCGACCGAGAGCAGCCCGCCGCCGAGCATGCCGCCGCCGCCGCGCCCGCCCGCGAGAAACCGGGAGGCGGCGAGCCAGACCCCCACGAACAGCAGCGGCGGCATGATCCACGACAGCGCCGTCGCGACCGGCCCCATGCCGGGCGCCCCGTTGTATTGCTCGACGCCGTGCTTCGACAGCTCAGCGGCGATGTCCACCGGCACCCGCTGGGTGGTGAAGCTGGTGGCACCGTTGGGCAGCTTCTCGCGCAGCTCCCCGCGGATCGTGTCGCCGGCCACCGTGACCTTCGCCACCTTGCCGTCTGCGAGCAGTTGCTCGAACCGGCTGTAGGGAATCGGCTCGGTGACCGCCCCCAGCCCGAACTGACCGACCAGGCCGAGCGACAGCATCACGATGGCCGCCATCCACAGCATCTGGACGAAAGGCAGCTTCTGCATGCGACCGATCCGGCGCCGTGGGGGGGAGTTCAGTGCGCCATCAGCACCGGCACGTCGATGCCGGAGAGGATGTGGCGGGTGAAGCCGCCGAACACCACTTCGCGCAGGCGGCTGTGGCTGTAGCCCCCCATCACGATCAGGCTCGCCTGCAATTGTCCGGCCTCGGCCAGCAGCACCTCCACCGGCCGGCGTCCCTCGCGCCCGAGTTGGCGGACGCAGGTATTGGCATTGTGCCAGCGCAGCGTGCGCAGCAGCCGGTCGGAGCTGTGCTCGCGCGACTCGTCGCCCTCGACCACCGTCACGATCACCACGCGCTCGGCCCGCTCGATCAGCGGCAGCGCGGCGGCCACCGCGCGAGCGGCCTCGGGCGTGTCCTTCCAGGCGATGACCACGGTGCCGGGCAATGTTTGCGGCACCTTCCGCGGGGCAATCAGCAGCGGCCGCCCGGTATCCATCAGCGCTGCTTCCAGCACCTCCATCGCTACCTCGCGCCCGGGCTGGGCGTGGCCCACCACCACCAGGTCGGCGAAGCGGCCGTATTCGGAGATCCACTGCGCGTCGCTGCCGGTCTCTACCGTGAACTCGGCGGACAGACCCTCGCCCGGGTGCGGGGTGCCACGGGGGATGCCATGCCGTTCGCAGAACCGACCGACCTCCTGGCGTGCACGCGCCTCGACCTGCCGCGCTTCCGCGTCGAGCTTGTCGACCATGCCCCGCATCGCCACGCCGCCACCGAAACCTCCGGTCGACATCGAAATCACCACCTCGGTGACGTCGACCCGCACGTGCAGGAACTCGAGATGGGCAGAGAAGGGGCGGGCGGCGAGCAGCGCCGTCTCGAACACGGTCTCGTCGGTGGCGGAGCCAGTGGCGGGGACCAGGAGGTACTTGTACATCTTCCTCTCCTTCGCCGGCAGCGCCGCGCGGCGTGCCGGCCCGGGCTGGCGCCAAGTCAAGCACGAAAGTCCCTGGCTGTCGCGCCCGGATGCCGCTTCCTCCGGCCAGGGCAGACCACCCCCGCGTGCCGCGAAGATCGGGCGCACGCCTTGCCCTGCGTCCGGATCATGGCCGGGTGGAACCGGGCCGGGCCGGCGCGACAGCCTCGCCCGATTGGCGATACAACAGGGGCGAGCTGCCGCGGCGGCTGATCCAGATCAATGCCGTGCCGCGGTGGCCCATCGTGCTATGGTGCCAAATATTGACAGGAGGCAGCCATGAAAGCAGGCGATGTGATGACCCGTGAGGTCGTGACCGTCGGCCCGGACACTCCCGTCCTGCAGGTGGTGAAGCTGCTGCTGGCGCGGGGCATCTCCGGCGTGCCCGTGGTCGACGAGGATGCCGCCCTGGTTGGCGTGGTCAGCGAAGGCGACCTGATGCGCCGGGTGGAACTCGGCACCCAGAAGCGGCGCGGCGGCTGGCGCGAGTTCTTCACCGGCACCGCCACCCTGGCCGAGGATTACGTCCGCTCCCACGGCGTCTTCGCCCGCGACGTGATGACGCGCGACGTTGTCTCCGTGACCATCGACACCGAAATCAGCGACATCGCCGACCTGATGGAGGCGCGCCGTATCAAGCGGGTGCCGGTGCTGCAGGATGGCAAGCTGGTCGGCATCGTCAGCCGCTCCAACCTGCTGCGCGCCTTCGCCTCGCAGGAGACCGACGCGTCCGCCCCGGTGCATGCCGATGATGCCTCGATCCGCGCCGCCCTGCTCACCGAACTGGGCCGCGAAACCTGGAGCCGCCGCGCCGAGAACACCGTGGTGGTCACTGACGGCGTCGTGCATCTGTGGGGTCTGGTGGCGACCCCGGAAGAGCTGCGCGCGCTCGAACTGGTCGCCCAGGGCGTGCCCGGGGTGAAGTCGGTGCGCAACCACATGATCGTGCTGTCGGAAGAACCCTATCCGCTGTTCCCCGGCTCCTTCGCGGCCTGACGCGTGGCCGAGGCGCCCTCCGCCGACCACCCGGCACCGGACCCCACCCTGGCGCCCGCGCCGGGTGGGGTCATTCCGGCCTTCGCGCCGAGCGCCCTGCTGTCCTGGCTGACCCGCAGCGTCGGCGAGGCCGCCATGCCCGATCCCTCGGTGGTGCCGGCCGGCACGCCGCTGCGGGGCGCGATCGCGGTGCTGCGCCGCTCCGACGCGCCGGCCTGTCTGGTCGCCGGTGCCGACGGCCGTGCCATCGGCCTGCTCTGTTCCGACACGCTGGTGCGCGAGGCGATGTTCCACGTCGATCCGGCGACCCCGGTCGAGCGGGTCATGCAGGGGCCGGCCGCGCTGATCGGCGCCGGCGAGCCGCTGCACCAGGCGGCGGCGCGGCTGCGGCGGGAGGGGCGGCGGGCGCTCGGCGTGGTCGATGCCGACGGGCGCCCGGACGGGCTGTTGACCGCCGAGGCGGCGCTCACGCCGATGCTGGCGCCGGTGGCGGCCTTCGTGGACCGGGTCGGCCTGCCCGGTTGGGCGGACCGGGCCGGGTTGTGGGCGGCGCTGCTGCGCGACGGCCAGGACCCGGTCGCGGTGCAGGCGGGCATCGGCGGCATGATCGATGCGCTGGTGGCGCGGCTGTCCGAGGGCATCGTCCGGGCCATGGGCGAGGCCGGCTGGGGCGAGCCGCCGGTCCGCTTCACCGTGCTGATGATGGGCTCGGGCGGGCGGCACGAGAGCTTCCTGCATCCCGACCAGGACAATGGCCTGATCCTGGAGGATTATCCCGACGAGCTGCACGGCCTGGTCGACCATTGGTTCATCGAGTTCTCCGAGCGCTTCACCCGGGCCCTGGCCGCCGCCGGCTTCCCGCTCTGCCGTGGCCATGTGATGGCGACCAACCCGGTGTGGCGGAAGTCGATCTCGCAATGGCGGGCCCAGGTCGCGGGCTGGGCGCACCGGCGCAGCCTGCAATCGGTGATGTGGGCCGACATCTTCCTCGATTTCCGCGCGGTCGGTGGGGCGGTGGAGCTGGGCGAGGCGCTGCGCCATGCGGTGCTGGAGGTCTGTGCCGAGCAGCCCAACTACCTCAAGCAGCTTTCCTGGGAGCATGTGCGCCATGACGTGCCGCTCGGCCTGTTCGGCCAGTTGCTCGGCGAGCCCGGGGCCGAGCACCATCACGAGATCGACCTCAAGCTGCGGGCGACGCTGCCGCTGGTCGGCCTGATCCGCACGCTGGCGCTGCGCAATGGCATCCACGCCACCGGCACGCTGGAGCGCCTGCGCGCGCTGATCGCGGCCGGGCGGGTCAGCGATGGCTTCGGTGTCATGTTGGCCGAGGATTTCGCCATCCTCACGGCGATGCGGGCGCGCCAGCAGCTCGCCGACCTGGAAGCCGGTCGTGTGATCGGCAATCACCTGGCCTTGGCCGGCCTTGGCGAGCGGGAGCGCAAGCGTCTGGTGCGGCTGTTCCGCAGCATCGACACGCTGCGCCGTGTCGCCGCCCAGGAGTTCGGCGGTCGCCTGGGCTAAAACCGAATGGGATCCAAGGGCCACAGGCCCTTGGTGGAGGTCCAGGAGGCAAAGCCTCCTGGTGGGGTCCGGGGCAACGCCCCGGCAGCGGCGGTCAGGGCAAGGGCAGCAAGATGTTCCAGCACGTCCCCGGCCGGGCGCGATGAGCGCGCGTGGTCGCCCCGATCTGACGGGACAGTGATTCGATCAATCGCATCCCCAACCCTCCGCCGCCCTTGGCGTCGTTGGGCAGTCCCGGCCCGAAATCGCGCACGCTGAGCATCATGTCCCCGTTGCGCCGGCGTCGCAGCCGCACTTCCGGTTCCCGGCCGGCCTGCGCGTATTTCAGCGCGTTGGTCACCAGCTCGGTCGCGAGCAGCCCGAGCGGCACCGCGATATCGGTCGGGATCTCGATGCAATCCGTGCGGATGTCGCAGAGCGTGCCGCCGGCGATGCGGGTGAACTGTTCGCACAATCCGCGCAGATAGGCGCCGAATTCGATGCGGCGCGGATCCTGGCCGTTATGAAGTTGTTCGTGGACCTGGGCGATCGCGCCCATGCGGGCCACCGCGTCCTCGAAGGCATGGCGCACCCGTGCCTCGTCCTGGCGCTTGATCTGCAGCTTCAACAGGCTGGCCACCATCTGCAGTGAATTTTTCACGCGATGATTGACTTCGCGGAGCAGCAGATCGTTTTTTGCGATCAGTGCATCCTTTTCGGCCAGCGCCACCTGCTGCTGCGCCTGAAGCCGCGCCGTGGCGTCCCAGACCACGCCGGTCAGCGTGCCGTCCGTGCCGATCGGATCGGGCAGCCAGCGTCCGCGTGCCGTCATCCAGCGGCATGGGCCAGAGGGCAGGTTGACGCGGTAGCCGATTTCGAAGAACCGGCCGTCCGTATCGGGGTCGTCCTGCCCTGCCACCGCCAGCGCCCCGGCGACGGTGGTGCGGTCGTCGGGATGCACCGCGTGCAGGAGGGTGGCGAGGTCGAGCGCCCCTTCGAGGGGCAGGCCGTGCAGGCGGCGTGTCAGCGCCGAGGCGGTGAAGCGGCCGGAGGCTGGCCGGATGCTCCATTCGCCGGTGCCCGAGGCGTCCAGTGCCAGCCGCAACCGTCTCTCGCTGTCGCGCAACGCGGCGGTTTCCCTGGCGGTCTGCAATTCGCGCGTGACGTCCTGTGTGATGATCAGCACGCCATCGGCGAGCGGATGGTACTGGATGTTCCACCAAGTCGGTGGACCGATGCCGCCGGTGGGAGCCTGGTGGGCGAGCAGGCACACGGCGGTCCGGGTGACGTGCACCTTCTCCAGCAGCGCCAGGTCTTCCGCCGTCAGGCCGGGGAAGACCTCGGCGATGGTGCATCCGGTCACCGGCTCGGTCAGGCCCGGGATGGCGCGGTAAGCGGCATTGGCGAAGACGTGACGATGCGCCGGCCCACGCAGGACGGCGACGCCGACGGGGGCCTGCTCGACGATGCGCAGCAGCACGGCGGGATCGGGCACCTCGCCGCCCGGGCCGCCGGGTGTCGAGATGACAGCAAGCAGGGCCTCTGACCGCGCATGCATGGCTTCGGTCGGCTCGATCGGCATCGCTGTCCCATTCCCCCAGGCCAAACCGCGAGGACGGTCGCAGGTTCGGCAGGACCTGCGGAACTACATCTGCTTTTTACAACCGGCGGTAATCAATTTCTTGCGATCCTGAATATCATCGGTTGATGCGCTGTCGAATTGCCCCGACACGTGATCGCATCGTGAAAAACGGCGCGAAGGCAAGTGCAGGTCACTGGTTTTGTGAATTCTCTTCCGACAGGGCGCCTGTCGGCACCCCATCCTTGGCAGCAATGATACGTACATACCCTTATGGTCATGGCGTTTAGGTCGCCTTCATATGCCGTTACATTTCGAAATGTTGCGGCTTTTCTGCAAGGACCCAGCTCCCGTTGTTCCTCCGCCATGCTGCCCTGAAACCTGTCCGGGGACATTCCGGGCAATCCGGCGGGCTGCCCACGCTTGGGGCTGTCATCACCTTTCTCCTCGGCGGTGTGGTTCCGCACGGGCGGGTTCCGGCCACCCCCGGCTGGCCCGGACCGCGCGAGGCGCTGCGCCGGGGCCTGGGCCTCGTCCTGGTGCTGGCCGTGCTGGGGCTTGGCATCAGCGTCATCTCGCTGCGGACCGGCTGCGTCGCCGCGGATCGTGACGTGCGCCACCTGGCCGTGGAGATCCAGGACCTCGATCGCGTGCTGCGCCGGCTCGGCCCGCCCGCCACCGAGGCGCGCGAATTGCTGTTCCGAACCACCGCCGTGCTGATCCGCGACACCTTCCCCTCCCTCGACGCCGCGTTGCGGGGCGAGACCCGTGATGCCACCACCCTGCACGGCGTGCTCGGTACCAGCCTTCTGCGCCTCGGCCCGGGCAATCCGGTCATCGACGAGGCGCAGAGCCGGATGCATGGGCTTGCCGAAGCCCGGCTGGCGGTCGAACAGGCGGTCGGCAGCGCCATCCCCCACCGGCAGGCCGGGGGGCTCGCGTGCTGGCTGACACTCGTCGCCGCAGCCCTGGGGCGGGTGGCGCTGCGCCAGGACGGGCGGAGGGGGATGCTGATGCCGGGCCTGACGGTGCTGGCCGGTGTCATCGTGCTGCTGGCCGTGGCCGTCGGGGCCTTCGAGGGGATTCTCACCGTGTCGGGAGAGCCGTTGCTCATGGCCCTGCACGTTCTCGCCGATGGCTGAGCGATTACGCCGCGGCCAGCGCAGATGCCGCCGGAGGACGCAGCCGTTCGAGCAGACGGCTCCGCTCCGTCGCCGCCTCGTGCATGCTGCGCTCCTTCACGTGACCGAAGCCGCGGATGCGTTCCGGCAAGGAGGCCAGCGCGACCGCGACCGGCAGCGTCGCCGGTGACAGCTCCTGCAGGATGACCTCGATCGTCTCCTCGTATTCGGTGATCAGCGCCCGCTCCGCCCGTCGCTCGGCGGACCGGGCGAACGGATCGAACAGCGTGCCGCGCAGGAAGCGCAGCGCCGCGAGCACCCGGAAAACCCCCATCATCCAGCCGCCATAGCTCTGCTTGAGCAGATGCCCCGTATGCGGGTCGCGCGCCCCGAGGAAAGGCGGCGCCAGATGGAATTCCAGCCGCTCGTACTCGCCGAACTGCGCCGCCAGCGTCGCGGCGAAGGCCGGATCGACGTAAAGCCGCGCCACTTCCCATTCGTCCTTGGCCGCCAGCACCCGGGCATAGCCGCGGGCCACTGCCTCGGTCAGCACGGTGCCCCCGGAGAAACGCTGCTCCTCGGCCTCGCGCACGCGATCGACCAGCGCCAGGTAGCGCCGCGCCAAGCGGTGGGACTGGTAATCGGTCAGCAGCGCCTCGCGCGTGGCGATGATCTCATCAAGCGTGGGCGGGGCAGGGGGGGGCAGCGTGATGCCGGCGGCCAAGGCCACCCGCTTCAGGTCGACCGCCGCGGCCCGCCCCCAGATGAACGCCGCCGTGTTGGCCGCGACCGCCGCGCCATTGAGCGCGATGGCGTGCAGCAACGCCTCCTGCCCGACCGGCACCAGCCCCTTCTGCCAGGCGAAGCCCAGCAGGAAGGTGTTGGCGGCAATGGCATCGCCCACCAGGGCGGTGGCCAGGGTGGTGGCGTTCACCTGAATGACGGCATCCTCCCCGGCCGCCGCGATCACTGCGCGGCGCAGATCCGCCGCCGGCAGGCGCGCATCCGCATCCCTGACGAAATCCGCCGTGGGAATCTCGAACGTATTGAGCACCACCCGCGACACGCCGGGCCGCAGCACCGCCAGCGCCTCGCGCGCGGCGGAGACGACCAGGTCGCAGCCCAGCAACAGGTCGGCGGTGCCGCGCCCCAGCCGCAGGCCGTGCAGGGCAGCATCGGCGGGGGCAATGCGGATATGGCTGGTCACCGCGCCGCCCTTCTGCGCCATGCCCATCTGGTCGAGCACGGTGACGCGCCGCCCCTCCGCATGCGCTGCCATGCCGAGCAGGGCGCCGATGGTGACGACGCCGGTGCCGCCGATGCCGGTGACCAGGATGTTCCAGGGGCGGTCCAGCACTGGCAGGGTCGGCTGCGGCAGGTCCGATGCCTCGGGGGTCACGCGCGCGCGCGGCACCGGCTGCGCCCCGTGCACGGTGACGAAGCTCGGGCAGAAACCCTCGACGCAGGAGAAATCCTTGTTGCAGGAGGCCTGGTCGATCGTCCGCTTGGTGCCGAACGGGGTTTCCACCGGCACCACCGCAAGGCAGTTGGAGGCCCGCGAGCAATCGCCGCAGCCCTCGCAGACGGCGGGGTTGATGAGGGCGCGCTTCGGCGGATCGGCCAGGGTGCCGCGCTTGCGCCGGCGGCGTTTCTCGGACGCGCAGGTCTGGTCGTAGATCAGCACCGTGCAGCCTGGCGTGTCGCGCAGCGAGCGTTCCACCTCTTCCATGTCGCGGCGGTGATAGATTTCCACCTCGGGGGCGAAATCCTCGGCCTGGTCATGCTTTTCCGGTTCGTCGGTGACCACGACGATGCGCACCACGCCCTCGGCCGCCAGTTGCCGGGTGAGCTGCGGCACGGTCAGGCCACCCTCGACGGGCTGCCCGCCGGTCATCGCCACCGCGTCGTTGAACAGCAGCTTGTAGGTGATGTTCACCCCCGCCGCCGCAGCGGCGCGGATCGCCATCAGCCCGGAATGGAAATAGGTGCCGTCGCCCATGTTGGCGAAGACGTGCCGCTCCTCGGTGAACGGCGCCTGGCCGAGCCAGGCCATGCCCTCGCCGCCCATCTGGCTGAAGGTGTCGGTGCTGCGGTCCATCCAGACCGCCAGGGTGTGGCAGCCGATGCCGCCCAGCGCCCGGCTGCCCTCGATCACCCGCGTCGAGGTGTTGTGCGGACAGCCCGAGCAGAAGAACGGCCGGCGCGACGCCGCCGCGGCGCGGCCGGGCTGCGCGTCCTGCTCGCGAAGGAAGCCGAGACGACGGCGCAGCGTCTCGCTGTCGGCGAAGCGCGCGATGCGCGGCCCCAGTGCCAGTGCTATATCGGCCGCGGACAGGTCGGCATGCCGCCGCAGCAGCGGGGCGCCGGCCTCGTCGGTCTTGCCGAGCACGCGCGGGCGCAGGCTCTGCCCGTAGAGGATGTCGCGCACCTGCTGTTCGACCAGCGGCGCCTTTTCCTCGACGACCACGATCTCCTGCAGCCCGGCGGCGAAGTCCCGCACGATCTCCGGATCAACCGGCCAGGCCAAAGCGAGCTTCAGCAGCCGGATCCCCGCCCGCGCGCCGTCTTCCAGGCCCAGCTCGGCCAGCGCCTGCCGGGTGTCGTGATAGGATTTGCCGACGGTGACGATGCCCAGCCGCGCCGCCGGCGGATCGAGCACGATGCGGTCCAGCCGGTTCGCCCGTGCATAGGCCTGCGCCGCCGGCAGCCCGACCGCGAACACCCGCGCCTCCTGCTCGATCGGCGCGTCGGGCAGGCGGATGCCGGCATTCGGATGCGGCCCGTCCGGGTCGCGCGCGGCGAAGCCGGCGAGGTCGAAGGCGACGCTGGCCGAGCTGTCCATCACCTCGGCCACCGTCTTGAAGCCGACATAGCGCCCGGACCAGCGCGACATCGCCCAGCCGTGCAACCCCAGCTCCAGCAGGTCGCGCAGGTCGGCCGGCACCAGCACCGGGCAGCCGGCGGCGACGAAGGCGGGCTCGCTCTGGTGCGGCACCGTCGAGGATTTGCAGCCATGGTCGTCGCCGGCGATCAGCAGCACCCCGCCGGTGCGGGCCGTGCCGGCGTAATTGGCATGGCGGAACACGTCGCCAGAGCGGTCCACCCCCGGGCCCTTGCCGTACCAATAAGCGAACACCCCGTCATAGCGGGCGCCCCGCAGCAGCGGCACCTGCTGGCTGCCCCAGATGGCGGTGGCGGCCAGTTCCTCGTTCACGCCGGGGCGGAAGACGATGTGATGTGCCTCGGTATGCGGACGGGCCGCCCACATCTGGATATCGACCTGCCCGAGCGGCGAGCCGCGATAGCCGGACACGTAGCCCGCGGTGTTCAGCCCCGCGGCAAGATCGCGCTGACGCTGTAGCAGCGGCAGCCGCACCAGCGCCTGGGTGGCCGTGAGGTACACGCGGCTCGCGCCGGTCTGCCATTTGTCGTCCAGCGTGACTGCCGCGTGCTTCATCGTCCCCCGCCCGGGCGCCCCTGCGCCGGATCGGCCAGATGGCCAGGTCCGCTAGATAGGATGACCGCCGCATCCCATCCAGCCGCATGGCCTCACGGCGCGTCCGCGCGCATCAGCTCCGCGAGATACTCGTAGGTGACCGAGAAGTCGCGGTCGCCGTATCCCGCCTCCATCAGGGCCGCGTAGATCCGCGCCGCATGGGCCCCGAGCGGCGTGGCCGCGCCGCCGGCCTCCGCCGCCTCCTGCGCCAGCGCCAGGTCCTTGAGCATCAGCGGCACGGCGAAGCCCGGCAGGTAGCCACTGTTGGCCGGGGAGGACGGCACCGGCCCGGGAACCGGGCAATAGGACGTGAGCGCCCAGCACTGGCCCGAGGAGGTCGATGCCACCTCGAACAGTTTTTGCCGATCGAGTCCCAGCCGGTCGGCCAGCACGAAGGCTTCCGACACCGCGATCATCGAGATGCCGAGGATCATGTTGTTGCAGATCTTCGCCGCCTGCCCCGCGCCCGGCCCGCCGGTATGCACGACGGTCTTGCCCATGGCCTGCAGCAGCGTCCGGCCCCGGGCGAATGCCGCCTCGCCGCCACCTACCATGAAGGTCAGCGTGCCGGCGATCGCCCCGCGCACCCCGCCCGAGACCGGGGCATCGAGTATCTCGATCCCCCGCGCCTGGGCCTGTCGCGCCATCTCCCGCGTGGTGGCG
The DNA here is from genome assembly GCF_937425535.1 of Rhodovastum atsumiense. Lineage (NCBI taxonomy): Bacteria > Pseudomonadati > Pseudomonadota > Alphaproteobacteria > Acetobacterales > Acetobacteraceae > Rhodovastum > Rhodovastum atsumiense. Next base: position 5,839,026 of record NZ_OW485601.1, on the reverse strand, counting down.
ACGTCGATGGTGCTGCTGTCGATCAGCAGCGGCGATCCCACCGCCGCCCGCAGCACGCGCGGTACCACCTCGGCGACGTGGCGCCCGGCCGGCAGCATGGTGATCACCGCCTCGGCCCCGTCCACCGCCGCCTCGATGGTCGCCGCGGCGCGGCCGCCCTGGGCCACGTGCTTTTCCACATTGGCCGCGGCGATGTCGCAGCCGGCCACGTCATGCCCGGCCCTGACCAGATTCGCCGCCATGGGCTGGCCCATGTTGCCCAGGCCGATGAACGCGATCCTCATGATCCCTCCAGCAGCTTGCGCGCGATGATCACGCGCATGATCTCGTTGGTGCCTTCCAGGATGCGGTGCACGCGCAGGTCCCGCAGGTAGCGCTCGACCTGCGTCTCGCGGATGTAGCCGTAGCCGCCATGCAGTTGCAGCGCCTCGTCGCAGATGCGGAAGCAGGCATCGGTGGCGAAGCGCTTGGCCATGGCGCAGCGCAGCGTCGCGTCCGCCGCCCCGGCATCGAGCGCAGCCGCGGCGCGATGCACCATCAGCCGCGCCGCCTCCAGCTCGGTCGCCATGTCCGCCAGCCGGAACTGCAGCCCCTGGAACTCGGCCAGCGCCTGGCCGAAGGCCCGGCGCTGCTGCACATAGGCGGTCGCCGCTTCCAGGCAGGCGCGTGCCCCGCCCAGGCTGCAGGCGGCGATGTTGATGCGCCCGCCATCCAGCCCCATCATCGCGAACCGGAACCCATCGCCTTCCGCGCCCAGCCGGTTCTCCACCGGGATCAGGCAATCGGCGAAGGTCACCATGGTGGTCGGCTGGCTGTTCCAGCCCAGCTTCTTCTCCGGCTTGCCGAACAACAGCCCCGGCCGGCCCTTTTCCACCAGCACGCAGGAAATGCCGCGCGGTCCTTCGCCGCCGGTGCGCACCATGGTCGCGTACAGCCCGGACACGCCGCCCCCGGAGATGAACGCCTTCGATCCGTTCAGCCGGTACTGCGCGGTGCCTTCCCGGTCAGCGCGCGTGCGCAGCGCGGCGGCGTCGCTGCCGCAGCCGGGCTCGGTCAGGCAGTAGCTGGCAAACTGCGCGCCGCTCAGCAGGTCCGGCAGGAAGCGCTCCTGCTGCGCCGCGTCGCCGAAGCGCGCGATCATCCAGGCCACCATGTTGTGGATGGACAGGAACGCTGCGGTGGAGGGATCGGCCGCGGCCAGTTCCTCGAAGATGATCGCGGCATCCAGCCGCGACAATCCGGTGCCGCCGGCCGCTTCCGGCACATAGATGCCGGCAAAGCCGAGCGAGGCCGCCTCACGCAGGGCCTCGGCCGGGAAATGGTGCGCCTCGTCCCAGTCGCCCGCCTGCGGCAGCAGCCGCTCGCGGGCGAAGTCCCGCGCGGTCTCCTGGAAGGCGACCTGCTCCGGGGTCAGCCCGAAATCCATGGCCTTGGGCCCCCGCCCATGCGCCCGCGCCGCGTCGTTCCCACCGATCGCATCCTGCTCCTCCCTGCCCGTGCGGGTCTGCGTTGCGGCCAGATTGGTCCCCCCGCGGCAATCCCGGCAAGACCCGCCCGGCCCTGCCGCATTCCTTCCGTCGCGTGGCCTGACGCAGCGGTTTCCCGACCCGAGGGCGGTTCGCGGCAGAGGCGCGACCGGCGCGCTTTGCAGCCCGTGCTCCCGGCCGCATCATCGCCCCCTACGACCCGAGGAATCTCCATGCGCGCCCGTATCCGCGACACCGAACTCTATTTTGACATCGAAGGCATGGGGCTGGTCCCCGAGGGCGACCGCATGGTCGAGCGCCCGGTCGGCTTCCTGATCCATGGCGGTCCCGGCAGCGACCATTCCGGCTTCAAGCCCGCCTTCACCCCGCTCGCCGCGCGCATGCAGCTGGTCTATTTCGACCATCGCGGCCAGGGGCGCTCCGCCACCGGCGACCCGGCCCGCTACACACTCGACGAGAACGTGGAGGACATGGAGGCGCTGCGCCGGCATCTCGGGCTTGGCCCGATCGTCTCGATCGGCACCAGCTACGGCGGCATGGTCGCCATGGCCCACGCGGCCCGTTACCCGGAGGCCGTGTCACATCTGGTGCTGATCGTCACCGCAGCCCACGGGGGGTTCCGCCCGCGCGCCGCCGAGATCGTGGCCGCGCGCGGCACGCCGGCGCAGCAGCGCATGGCGGACATGCTGTGGAAAGGCGAACTCGATACCGAGGCGAAGCTGCGTGATTTCTATGATGTCATGGGGCCGCTCTATTCGCTGAAATACGATGCGGCGGCGGCATCCCGCACCCGCAATCGCGGCATCCTCGCCCCCGCCGCCCTGAACCGCGCCTTCGCGCCGGGGGGCTGGATGGAAACCTACGACCTGCGACCCGAACTCGCCCGCATCACCGCGCCGACGCTGATCCTGGCCGGACGGCACGACTGGATCTGCCCGCCGGAATTCTCCGAGGAAATCCACCGGCTGCTTCCCGGATCGGAACTGCATATCTTCGAGGACAGCAGCCACTCGGTCCGGGTCGACGCGCCGGCAGCGATGATCGGCGCCATCACCGGCTTCCTCGACCGCCACGGTGCCGCCGCACCGGCCTCATCCGCCGCCTGACGCCGGCGGCACGCCTTACTCTGCGGGCCCGGGTCGTTGAACGATCCGGGCCTGTGAGAACAAGGTGCGGCACGGTTATCCCATGCGTCATGGATCCCAATAAGCTAGTGTAGCCTGCGGTAATTCGTGTGAATGTCTGCATTGTGCGGATCGACTACAACAAAATATGTTTGCTTTGCTCCGTTGTGCATTGATTGTAAGTGGCAAATAGTAAAAAAAATGATACGCTCACCAAAGCACGGAGGAATCACATGAAGAATTCTACCTTGAACTTTGCTCAACTATCTCTCATCAACAACCTTCTCAAATTGAATGAAGAGCAAGTCGACATGGTTTTTGGCGGTGTCGGCACCAATACATCTTCTGGCATCTCTTCCGCGCATCGCCCCGCGATGGACCCGCGGGGCGGCCTGGACAGGGCTGCGCCCTATTCGTTCGCTTCGGAAATCGGCGTGCCGGTGTCGACGCCACAGCCACCTGCCGGCGTGGCCGCCCCGGGTGGAACCAATGAGTCCGGGGGAACTTCCCAACCCAACATTCCGCCTTTCGGGGTCTTCAGGACAAAATCCGGGCAGAACTGACCCTGTTGGCTGCCGTACAAAACGCATAAGGTGAACAATTTGGATTAATTTTCAATCTATTCGATTTAATTTCAGTTTTGATCTTATTTTGCGATTGCGATATTTGTCGTGCATGGATTTCGCCTGATGCCATCCGGCATCACCATGCATGGACAGAATGTTGATTGCGCGTGAATCAAGCCTTTCGGGCGCGCCAAGCCGACGAGCCCCATTCCCCCGCATCGCCGCGCATCGACGGCGCCTGCTGCTGCGCGCCGCGACCTATGGTGCCGCCTTCCTCGGCTGCACCTTCACGGCATTTCTCGGCGTGCTCATCATCGCCGGTGACCGGTCCGCACCAGTGTCCCAAGCGGCATCGGTGCCTCATGCCTCCGCGCCTGTCGCACCGGCTGGCGTCTCCATGGCAACCCGGCTGGAAGACCAGGCGGGGGATCTGCGCGTCCAGGTGGAAGTGGCAAATGTCACTCTCGCCGCCCTGCGTGATCAGGTCAGCCAGGCGGAGCAGGAACTCGCCGCGTTGCTCCGCCAGCAGCAGGCCGCGGAGGTGGAACTGGCTGACCTCGAACGACAGCGTGATTTCATGCCGGTCTCGGGGGATTGGCCCGAGAGGGGACGCAAGGAACGCTGACGCGGCTCAGGCCCCCGCCTTCAGGGTTTCCGCTTCGCGCTGGCGTTGCAGCAGGTCATGGAAATCATGGCTGCACACCACCGACACCGCGTCGCCCTGGGCATGGACCAGCGTCCGCAGCCGCTCCCGGTTCTGCCGCCACGCCCTGCGGTCGGTCCGCATCAGCCACTGATAGGCCAGCGCCAGCGGTGCCGGGGACGGGCCGTCGGCCAGTTCCCCCTGGTGGAACACGGCATCGCCGGCATGCAACAGCCAGCGCCCCTGCGTGCGCACCGCCACCCCCGCATGCCCGGGCGAGTGGCCGGGCAGCGGCACCATCAGGATCTCGGGCGGCAACCCGGTGAGCGCCCGCACCGAGGCAAAGCCGAACCAGCTTTCCCCCGCCGGCATGGCATATTCGCGCCAGGACCGGGCCGCACGGAACTGCGCCGGACGGTAGCGCCGCCGCCGCAGCAGGCCCCGCCGGGACCGCGCCGCCGCGGCTTCCTCCGCCATGACGTGAACCGTCGCGTGCGGGAAATCGGCGATGCCGCCGGCATGATCGAAATCCAGGTGCGTCAGCACGATGTGCCGCACGTCGCCAGGATGGAATCCCAGTTCGGCCACCTGCTCCAGCGCGGTGTCGCGCCGGTCCAGCGTGATCCGGTCGAGCGCCAGGAAAAAACGGCTCAGCCGGGGCACCGGACGGGTCACATCCGCAGTGCCGAAGCCGGTGTCGACCAGCACCAGACCACCGGGCGCCTCGATCAGCAGGCAATGACAGCATAACCGCGCCGGTCCGAGCCCGGGGGTAGTGCCGTCGAACAGCCACCCGCCATAGGGACACATCGAACCGCAATTCAGATGATGGATGCGCATCAACGTATGCAGACGCGCCGTTGCCAGACGGGTTCCATTCACGACACCCGGCCCGCCGGGGCGTTGCCCCATAGGCGTTAGGATATTCTTGCGCTGAGGGGTTTGGCTTATTTTATGAGGGAGATGCAGACATTTGCATCTCCCCATGCGGATGACTGGGCCTTGGTTCGGTCGCGGTTGCCGCGCGATCTGGATCTGTCGCGATTGGCGCGTGAGACGAAGGCGCTTCTCCGGCTGCGCGGTGTGCGGGATGCGGAGAGCTTGCTGCGGTTGGCGCTGGCGCGCGGTCCGGGGGGGCTGTCGATCCAGGAGACGGCGGCCTGGGCTGAGTTGGTGGGGGTGGCCCAGCTGAGCGGCCCATCGCTGCACGATCGGTTGCATCAGTCCGTCGATTTTCTGCGGGCGATCGTGAGGTCTCAGCTGGAACACGGCCGGTCGGCGCACTCACCGCTGTGGGCCGGGCGACACCTGCGCATTGTCGACAGCACCAGCCTCAGCCAACCTGGCAGCAAGGGGACCGATTGGCGGGTGCACGCGGTCTACGACCTTGCCGCGGGCGGGTTTACGCATCTGGAACTGACCGATGCCAAGGAAGGCGAACGGTTCAGCCGAGGCGCTCCGGTGCCGGGTGAACTCCGTCTGGGCGATCGTGGCTTCTGCAATGGTCCCGAACTGGCGCGCTACCTGCAGCAGGCTGGCGAGGGGGGCGCCGATTTCATCGTCCGCATGCGCTGGAACACCTTGCCCCTGCGCGATGACACAGGGGATCCCTTCGACCTGATCCGCTTGCTGCAGCAGATTTCCCAGCCGGGCGAGGTAGGCAGCGTTCTCGTCAACGCTGTGACGGGCCGCGATCGCCCCCTGCTGCCGTTGCGGGTGGTGGCGCTGCGCCTGCCCGCAGAAAAGGCCGCGGCCAATCGCAAGCGCTTGTTACAGAAAGCCAGCCGCCAGCAGACCACGCCCGACCCCCGCAGTCTCATCGCAGCGGAGTTCCTCATCCTGGGCACCACCCTCCCCAGCGAGATCCCGGCCACGGAAGTGCTAACCACCTACCCGCTGCGCTGGCAAATCGAACTCGCCTTCAAGCGGCTCAAATCGCTGCTGCACATCGACCGCCTTCCAACCCACACCCAGACCGGCGGACAGGTTTGGCTCCATGCCCATCTCATCCTGGCGCTGCTCTGCGACACGGTGAACCGGGATTTCCTGGCCTTTTTCCCCTCAGGACCTCAGTGAAGCCAACGCCGCCCCATCCTTGTGGCGCAGCTCCAAAATGGTCCTGCGCACGTTGCTCCAGGCCGTGCTCGGTGCCATCGGGCTGCTCAAGCTCCTCGCCAACGCCGCCAGCGTCCATCGCAAACTCGCCGATCCCCCACGACGCCGACAAAGGCAGGTCAATTATGCCCCACAGGCGCTATCCTAACGCCTATGGGGCGTTGCCCCGGACCCCGCGTTGATCGCCGCCATCCTGCAAGGACGCACAGACAAGCTGCGCAATCCATACGACGAACCCAACTCGCCTGGTTCGCCTGGATCGTCGCCCGCCTCGGTGGCTGGTCCGGATACACCTCCCGCGGATACAAACCCCCAGGACCCAGGACCATGCATCATGGTCTCATCCGCCTCGACCAGATCCTGCTCGGTTGAAAACTGGCAAATCGTTCCGGAATTGCGCGACTCCCGTAGGGACCTCCACCAAGGGCCAAAGGCCCTTGGATCCCGGTTTCAGGTGCTCAGGGCCGCTTCGCCGTCCAGCGTGGCCGCCACCGCATGCACCACTGCCGCGATGCGCACGGCCGCCTGTACTTGCTCGCGGCTGAGCCCGGCCTCTATCACCACGCGCTCATGCGCCTCCATGCACATGCCGCAGCCATTGATCGCCGACACCGCGAGCGACCACAGCTCGAAATCGGCCTTTTCCACTCCCGGCTTGGCCATGACGTTCATGCGCAGCCGGGCCGGCAGCCGCGAATACTCGCCGCCGACCAGATGGGTGAACCGGTAATAGACGTTGTTCATGCCCATGATGGCAGCGGCCGCCTTGGCAGCGGTCAACGCCTCGGGGCTGATCTGCGGGCCGAATTCCGCCACCAACGCGCGTGTGACCTCGGCGTTGCGGGAGGCCAGGGCACTGGCGATGAAGGTGCCGGCCCGCTGCTGCGCCGAAAGGACGGGCTCGGTGGCGAGCGACCCGAGATTGAGCTTCAGGTCCTTCGCATACTCGGGAAGCTGGTTGCGCAGGGCTTCGAGAGACATCCTGGTCGTCCTTGCATGAAAAGATGGGGGCATGGAAAGACGGGGAGGGGGACATGCCCCCTCCCCAGGACCCTCCCGGTGACGGAAGGGACGCTCCTGACGGATCGCGAAGCCGTGGCTCAGGCCACCTTCTCGAACAGCTTCTGCGGCTGCAGCGTCTCCTTGCCTTTCTCCCAGTTGCAGGGGCACAGCTCGTCGGTCTGCAACGCGTCCAGCACACGCAGCACTTCCTGCGGGTTGCGGCCGACATTCAGGCCGTTCACCGCCACCCACTGGATGGTGCCCTCGGGATCGACGATGAAGGTGGCCCGCAGCGCCACCCCGGCGGTCTTGTCGAGGATGCCAAGCGCTTCCGCGAGCTCGCGCTTGATATCGGCGAGCATCGGGATCGGCAGGTCACGGATGTCGTCGTTGTGCACGCGCCAGTTCAGGTGCACGAATTCACTGTCGGTGGAAACACCCCAGACCACCGCGTCGCGGTCCGCGAACTCGCCCGCCAGCTTGCCGAAGGCGGCGATTTCGGTCGGGCAGACGAAGGTGAAATCCTTGGGCCAGAAGAAGACGATCTTCCACTTGCCGACATCGGATTGATCGGAAATCTCGGTGAAGGACTTGCCGGGCCCGCCCAACCCATCCGGGCCGCCCTTGACGGCGGTGAGGGTGAAGGAGGGGAACTTGTCGCCGACCGTGAGCATCCTGCCATCCTTGTCTGTTGCATGGGCCGGCGGGGTGGGGCGTCCCCCCGGCCAGCCGGGGATATCGCAAAGCGGCATTCTACGTGCTAATGAATAATTCTTGTTGTTTCTATCGACTGTATCGATGACGCCCCTGCCCAGCCCACAGCAACTCCGCTACCTTCTGGCGCTTGCCGAACACCAGCATTTCGGCCGGGCCGCCGAAGCCTGCGCGGTGACGCAATCCACCCTCTCGGCCGGCATCCTGGCCCTGGAACGCCAGCTTGATGCGCGCCTGCTCGACCGCGACGGCGGCAAGCGGGTGGTGTTCACCACGCTCGGGCGCGAGATCACCGCCCGCGCCCGGGTGGCGCTGACCTCGCTGGAAGCGGTGGTGGAAGCGGCGGCGGCGGCGCAGGCGCCGATGAGCGGCACGCTGCGGCTCGGCGTGATCCCGACCATCGGGCCGTTCCTGCTGCCGCGGCTGATGCCGGCCCTGCGCAGCGCCTATCCGCGGCTGAAACTGTTCCTGCGCGAGGACATTACCGATCGGCTGGTGGCCCGCCTGGGCGACGGCCGGCTCGACCTGCTGCTGCTGGCGCTGCCGGTGGCGGTGGACGGGGGCGAGACCCTGCCGGTGGTGCGCGACGAGTTCCTCGCGGCGCTGCCGCCGGGCCATCCGCTGGCCGCGCGCGACACCGTGCCGGTGGCGACGCTGCACAACGAGCGCCTGTTGCTGCTGGAAGATGGCCATTGCATGCGCGAGCACGCGCTGCAGGTCTGCGGCTATGCCCGTGGCGAAGGCCCCGCGCGCGACCCGACCGATCCCGACGGCTTCGTGGCGACCAGCCTGCACACGCTGGTGCAGATGGTGGCCGGGGGACTCGGGGTGACGCTGCTGCCGCGCATCGCGGTGGAGGCGGGGGTGACGACCGGGACCGCGGTGGAACTGCGGCCGTTGGCGGGGTCCGGCGGCTGGCGGACGCTTGGCCTGGCCTGGCGGCCACATGCGGCACGGGCCGGGGAATACCGTGGCCTGGCGCCGATGATCAGCCAGGTGGTGGAAGCGGCAGTCACGGCCGGGTGAACACGGGCCTTGCCAGGGCGGCGCGCGGGCGGTTCACTTTGACCGCCCACCGTCACGGATTCCGCCCCGCATGCCCTCAGCCCGGCTTGCCGTCGATATCGGCGGCACCTTCACTGATCTCGCCCTGGACCATGACGGGCGCCGCACCACCGCAAAGGTCCTGACCACCCCTGCTGCGCCTGAACAGGGCGTGCTGGCGGGGGTGCGGCAGGTGCTGGCGACCGCCGGACTCACCGCCGCCGACATCGCCCTGCTGGTCCACGGCACCACGCTGGCCACCAACGCCATCATCGAACGCAAGGGCGCCCGCACCGCGCTGCTGACCACCGAAGGCTTCCGTGACGTGCTCGCGCTCGGCAACGAGAGTCGTTACGACCAGTACGACCTCAACATCGTGCTGCCGCAGCCGCTGGTGCCGCGGCACCTGCGCCTGCCGGTGCCGGAGCGGCTGGACAACGAAGGCAACGTGCTGCTGCCGCTCGACGAGGACGCGGTGCGCGCGCTGGTGCCGGTCCTGCGCCGGGAAGGCGTGGAAAGCATCGCGGTCGGTTTCCTGCATGCCTTCGTCAATCCTGCGCATGAGCGCCGCGTGCGCGAGATCCTGGCGGACGCGATGCCGGACGTGCCGGTCTCGCTGTCCTGCGAGGTCAGCCCGGAGATGCGCGAATGGGAGCGTTTCTCCACCACCGCCGCCAATGCCTATGTGCAACCGCTGATGGCCAGCTACCTGACCCGGCTGGAGCAGGAACTGCGCGGGATGGGGCTGGTGGCGCCGATCTTCCTGATGCTCTCGGGCGGCGGGCTGACCACCATCGCCACCGCCTGCCGCTTCCCGATCCGGCTGGTCGAGAGCGGTCCGGCCGGCGGCGCGCTGTTCGCTGCCCATGTCGCGCGGCAATGCGGGCTGGATAACGTCCTGTCCTTCGACATGGGCGGCACCACGGCGAAGGTCTGCCTGATCGATGACGGCCAGCCGCAGACGGCGCGGACCTTCGAGGTGGCGCGCGTCGGACGTTTCCGGCGGGGTTCCGGCCTGCCTCTGCGCATCCCGGTGATCGAGATGGTGGAGATCGGCGCGGGCGGCGGTTCGCTGGCGCATGTCGACGCGATGGGCCGCATCGCGGTCGGGCCGGAGAGCGCGGGCGCCGATCCGGGACCGGCCAGCTACGGGCGCGGCGGCAGCAGGCCGGCGGTGACCGATGCCAACCTGGTGCTCGGCCGCTACGATCCGGCGCGCTTCGCCGGCGGGCGGCTGCCGCTGGATGTGGCGGCGGCGGAAGCGGCCCTGACCGCCGAGGTCGGCGAAAAGCTCGGCTTGCCGCCGGCGCTGGCGGCGCTCGGTGTGATCGAGATGGTCGACGAGAACATGGCCAACGCCGCGCGGGTCCACGCGATCGAATCCGGCAAGACCTATGACGGGCGCACGCTGATCGCCTTCGGCGGCGGCGGGCCGGTGCATGGCTATCGCGTGGCCGAGCGGGTCGGCATCGACCGCGTGCTGGTGCCCACCGGCGCGGGCGTGGGCAGCGCCATCGGCTTCCTGGTGGCGCCGGTCGGCTACGAGGTGGTGCGCAGCCTGTACCAGCGTCTGGCCAGCTTCGACATCGTCGCGGTCAACGCCCTGTTCGACGACATAGCGGCCGAGGCCGAGGCGGTGGTGGCCGAGGGCAGCTTCGGCGCGCCGACGCGCCAGCACCGGCTGGCCTATATGCGCTATGTCGGCCAGGGCCACGAAATCCCGGTGCCCTTGCCCGCGCGCAGCCTGACGGCCGGGGACGTGCCGGCGATCCGTGCCGCCTACGACGCCGAATATGCCCGCTTCTACGACCGGCCGGTGCCCGGATCCGATGTCGAGATCATGAGCTATGCCGTGCTGGTCGCGACCATTCCCGCGCCGGCGGCCGCGCCCGTCGCGCCGGAAGAAGCCGCCCCGGCGGCGTCGGTTGGCTGGCAGGCAGTGCGCGACACCGCGAGCGGCGAGGTCAGCCAATGGGCGGTGCACGACCGGGCCCGGCTCGCGCCCGGCGCCACGCTGCAAGGGCCGGCGATCATCGCGGAGGACGAGACCTCGACGCTGGTCGGGCCGGGCTGGTCGGCACGGGTGAACGGTCTCGGCTATATCGAACTGGTGCGGGGAGAAGGCTGATGGCACCGCTGGATGGCGCTCTGGCCGGCATCCGCCGGCAGGTGATGTGGAACCGCCTGATCGCCGTGGTCGAGGAGCAGGCGCAGACCATGATCCGCACCGCCTTCTCCACCACCGTGCGCGAGGCGGGGGATCTCTCCGCCGGCATCTTCGATCTGCAGGGACGGATGCTGGCGCAGGCGGTGACCGGCACGCCCGGCCACGTCAACTCGATGATGGAGAGCGTCGGGCATTTCCTGGCCAAGTTCCCGGCCGCGACCATGCGTCCGGGCGATCACTACATCACCAACGATCCGTGGCTCGGAACCGGGCACCTGCACGACCTGACGGTGGTGTCGCCGGCCTTCCATCGCGGCCGCATGGTCGGGCTGTTCGCCAACACCGCCCATGTCATCGATGTCGGCGGGCTCGGCATGGGGCCGGACGGGCGCAGCGTCTTCGAGGAAGGGCTGTACATCCCGATCGTCAAATGCTTTGACCAGGGCCGGCCGAACGAGACCTTCTTCGATTTCGTCCGCGCGGGATCCCGGCTGCCGGTGGAGCTGGAAGGCGACATCTATTCGCTGTGCGCCTGCAACGACGCCGGGGCGCGGCGGCTCGCGGGGATGATGGACGAGTTCGCGCTCGAGGATCTCGACGCGCTGGCGGAATTCATCTTCGACAGCAGCCGGCGGGCCACGCTGGCCGAGATCGCCAGGCTGGGCCACGGCACCTTCGCCGCCGCGATCTGCAGCGACGGCTACGAGGAACCGGTGACGCTGCGCGCCGCCATGACCATCCTGCCCGACGCGATCGAGGTGGATTTCGCCGGCACTTCCGGCCTGTCGCAGCGTGGCATCAACGTGCCCCCCGCCTATTGCCGGGCCTATGCCTGCTTCGGCATCAAGGTGGTGGTGGCGCCCGAAGTGCCGAACAACTGGGCCTCGCTGGCGCCCTTCCGCATGAAGATCCCGGACGGCTGCATCCTGAACGCACCGCGGCCCTCGCCGGTGGCGGTGCGGCACGTGATCGGGCAGTTGCTGCCCGACCTGATGATGGGCTGCCTGCACCAGGTGGTGCCGGATCGCGTCGCCGCCGAGGGCAGTTCCTGCCTGTGGAACCCGCCGCTGCGGGGCGGCGCGCAGGTTTCCGGCCAGGCGCGCGCCAACCGTCGGGTGGTGGCCGATTTCGAGGTCATCACCTTCAATTCCGGCGGCACTGGCGCGCGGCCCACGGCGGACGGGCTGGACGGCACCGCCTTCCCCTCGGGCGTGCGGACCATGCCGGTGGAGGCGACCGAGAACGTGGCGCCGGTGATCTTCTGGAAGAAGGAATTGCGCTCCGACAGCGCCGGTCCCGGGCGGACCCGTGGCGGATGCGGGCAGGTGATGGAGATCGGCACCAAGGGCGAGCTGGAATTCGCGGTGAATGCCGTCTTCGATCGCGTCGGCCACCCGGCGAAGGGCCGCGAGGGCGGCGGCGACGGCGCGCCGGGCGTGGTGATGCTGAAATCCGGCACACGGCTGCGGCCCAAGGGCTTCCAGGTCATTCCGGACAATGACCGCCTGCTGCTGCTGCTGCCGGGCGGCGGCGGCATGGGCGACCCGCGCGCGCGCGACCCTGCATTGGTGCAACGCGACCTGCGCGACGGCGTGATCAGCCCGGACGTCGCCCGCGATGCCTACGGCGTGGCGGTCGATGCCGAGGGGCGGATCGATGCGGCGGCGACGGCGCGGCTGCGTGGCGGGGTGTAGGGCATCGTTTGGGAAGGCCCATGCGACATTTTCTGATCCTGTTCATGGTGCTGCTGCTCGGTGCCGGCGCCCGGGCGGCGGAGGCCCCGCATCTGCAGGTCGACCCGTCCTGGCCGAAGCCGCTGCCGCATGGCTGGGTGCTGGGCGAGGTGTCGGGGGTCGCGACCGATGCGCGCGACCATGTCTGGATCATCCACCGCCCCCATAGCGTCCCGGCCGGCCAGCCGGCCGCGCCGCCGGTGATCGAATTCGATCCCGAGGGCAGGCTGCTGCAGGCCTGGGGCGGGCCATGGCGCGGGCAGGGGCCGCGCTATGACTGGTTCGGCAACGAGCACGGCGTCCATGTCGATCCGCGGGGCTTCGTCTGGCTCGGCGGCAACGGCCCGCAGGACGGGCAGGTGCTGAAATTCACCGCTGACGGGCGCTTCGTCCTGCAGATCGGCCATCCCGGCGGCAAGGTCGACAGCAACGACGTCACCCGGCTGGCGCGCCCCGCCGATGTCGCGGTCGATATCGAGGCCAACGAGGTCTATGTCGCCGATGGCTACGGCAACCACCGTGTCATCGTCTTCGACGCCGAAACCGGTGCCTACCGGCGGCATTGGGGCGCCTATGGCCGTCGTCCCGTCGACCAGCGGCGCAGCTACGACCCGGCGGCGGCGCCCTCGTCGAATTTCGGCAATCCCGTGCATTGCGTGAAGCTCGCCCGCGATGGGCTGGTCTATGTGTGCGACCGGCAGAACGACCGCGTGCAGGTGTTCCGCCACGACGGCACCTTCGTGGCCGAATGGCGGATCGCACCGGCGACGCGCGGCCTGGGCAGCGTGTGGGACCTGGGCGTGTGGCCGGACGCGGCGCAAAGCTTCCTGCTGGATGCCGATGGCGGCAACGGGCAGGTGCACATCCTCCGCCGCGCCGACGGCACGGTGCTCGGCGCCTTCGGCCGGCCGGGGCGGCAGCCGGGGCAGTTCCACTGGCTGCACAACATCGCCGTGGACAGCCGGGGAGACGTGTTCACGACCGAAGTCGATGCCGGCCGGCGGGTGCAGCGCTTCGTGCCAACAGCGCGGCCGTAGCACCTTCAGGGGGGACGGGGGCGATTGGTGAAGCGGGCATTGCCGAGCCCGGTGCCGATGGTCAGCACCCCCCACTGCGGCACGTCGCGCATGAAGGGCGCCTCCGACAGCCCCTGCACCACGGCATCGTTGTGCAGCAGGCACACCGTCTCGTGGCTGCCGATCGCCGGGATTGCTTCGCGCAGCCGCGCCGGCAGGTTGAAGTCCTCCGCCTCCCAATCGCCGGGAAGGTTCTGGCCGCCACGGGCGATCCTGCCATCCGGCCGGATCAGGCCGGGGCAGCCAATGCCGATGAACGGCGCGAGCATCTGCTTCTTCTTGTGGGCGCGCTCGATCAGCGTCCGCAGCATCTCCGCCAGCCGTTCCACTGCCTGCTCGCGGCCCGGCTGGTCCTTGCGGTGCCGCCACAGCAGCGGCTCGCGCACCCGGGTGCGGGCGAGGTCGGGGCCCCGGTCCAGCCGCAGCTCCACCAGCCCGGCGCGGATGTTGGTGCCGCCGATATCGACGCCCAGGATGCTGTCATGCCCGGCGAACAGCCAGGTCGGGGCGAGGTGCGCGCAGCCGATCAAGCCGGCCTCGTCGGGATCGTGGCGGATCGGCAGCAGGTCGACCTCGCAGCGCTCGCCCTTCAGCAGCACGGCGGTCCGGCCGATCACCAGCTCGCCGATTCGTCCCCCGCGCAGCCCGCCGCCGACCACGATGCGCGGGGTGCCCTGCCAGTCGGGCGTGCGCAGCAGGTGGCGGATCACGCCGGCGAATTCCTGCGCGAACGCCTCGATGGCGGCCTGCACGACGCCGGCGGCATTGGGGTCGCCGTCCGCAAGCACGCGATCGAGCGTGGACTTGCCGATGGTTTCGGTGGGGGTGTCGCCGAAGGGATCCTCGCCGGCGGTCCGCAGCCGCTCCCGCCAGGACTCCAGCGTGTCGCGGAACGCGCCGCGGCTGGCGCGGTCGCCGAGGAAGCCCTCGTCGCTGCGCAGCTCGGCGTTGTAGGCATCGACGCAGACGGCGGGCAGGACCGATCCGCCATGCGTGGCGATCGGTGACGCCGGATCGCCTGATGTTGAGGACGGCATTGCCCGGGCCAACGGCGGGCGGAGCCTCGGGTTGCATGCGCCGGGGGCATCGTTGCCGATGGAGATTCACCCGGCGCGCGGGTGGTGCTATGTCCCGGCCATGTCAGCCTTCCTGGGTTACCTCGCCAACGCGCTCGCCCGCCCGAGCGTGGCCCTCACGCTCATCGCCCTGGCCGGGCTGGTCTGTCTGTTCGCCCGGCGGGCCATCCTGGCGCGCGTGCTGCTGGTGAGCGGCATCGGCTGCCAGGCGCTGCTGCTGGCGCTGCCGGTCGACCAGTGGATCGCCCGGCCGCTCGAGGACTGGTACCCACAGCGGCACGAGGCGCCGGCCAGGGTGGACGGAATCGTGGTGCTCGGCGGCGCGGTACGGCCCTGGATCGCCGGGGACCGTGGCACCCCCGGCCTCAATTCCGCCGCCGAGCGCATGACCACCTTCGTCGCGTTGGCCCGGCAGCATCCCGAGGCGCGGCTGGTGTTCACCGGCGGCATGGGGTGGATGACGCCGGGCGGCACCACGGAAGCGGACGCGGCACGGCTGTTCTTCGCCGATTTCGGACTGGCCGATCGGGTCGTCTACGAGGCGGCCTCCGACAACACCTGGGAAAACGCGGTGCTCACCCGGGATCTGGTGCGGCCCCGGCCGGGCGAGACCTGGCTGCTGGTGACCTCGGCCCTGCACATGCCGCGCGCGGTCGCGACCTTCCGCGCGGCCGGCTGGGAGGTGGAGCCGTGGCCCTCGGCCTATCGGACGCGGCGGCATTTCGCCTGGCGGCTGTCGCTGGAACTGGCCGACCGGCTGGAATTGCTGGATTCGGCCGCGCATGAGTGGCTGGGACTGCTGGCCTACCGCCTGCGCGGCCGCGCCGTGGCGCCGGCGGACGGGCCGGCTCCGCAGTAACCCGCCACAGAGGCTCGCCGCCCCGCCGTCCCGGGCCAACGCGAACCGGGGCATGGAAAGCGCGCATGTCCATGCCCATATTCCAGCGCAAGGCGGGTCGGGCCCGCCACGAAACGGTTTCGCACGACAATGCGGCCGGCGGCACAGGACGCCGGCACGATGCCGTGCAGCCATGCGACAACCATGCGGCGCAACCCTCACGCGGCCCTTGCAAATCGGCGTGCAGGAGGGCATTTGACGGTCCACATCGCACCGGCTCGTGGGGCCGGACACCGACGGGCGCGAGGGGCGGAAGCCTCTCCGCGCCCGTCGTTGGTTGTGCCCGATGGGCTAATGGAGGTTTGCCGTGTCCGGAACGCCGCTTGAGAGGATTCGCAATATCGGGATCACCGCGCATATCGACGCGGGGAAGACCACCACGACCGAGCGCATTCTCTATTACACGGGCGTGTCACACAAGATCGGCGAGGTGCATGACGGCAACACCACGACCGACTACATGGAGCAGGAGCGTGAGCGTGGCATCACGATCACGTCCGCCGCGGTGACGTGCGAGTGGAAGGACCACCGCATCAACATCATCGACACGCCTGGCCATATCGACTTCAACATCGAGGTGAACCGCTCGCTGCGCGTGCTGGATGGCGCGGTGTTCATCATCGAGGGCGTGGCCGGCGTGCAGCCGCAGTCCGAGACCAACTGGCGTCTCGCCGACCGCTACAACGTCCCGCGCATCATTTTCATCAACAAGCTTGACCGTACCGGCGCCGATTTCTACCGCGCCTTCGACACGCTGAAGGAAAAGCTCGATATCGTGGCGCTGCCGCTGCAGCTGCCGATCGGCATCGAGGACCGCTTCGTGGGCGTCGTCGACCTCGTCGAGATGAAGGCCATCGTCTGGGAAGGCGGCGAACTCGGCGCCAAGTACCATGACGAGCCGATCCCCGCGGATCTGGAAGAGAAGGCCAAGGAATACCGCCAGACCCTGCTCGACACCGCACTGTCGGTGGACGACGCGGCGATGGAGGAATATTTCGAGCATGGTGACGTCGCCGTCGCCACGCTGAAGCGCTGCATCAAGGCCGGCGCCATCAGCGGCGCCTTCCGCCCCGTGCTGTGCGGCACCGCCTTCAAGAACAAGGGCGTGCAGCCGCTGCTCGACGCCGTGCTCGACTACCTGCCGAGCCCCCTGGACGTCCCGGGCATCGCCGTCGCCGGCGAGGAAGGCGAGGAGGAGCAGGACGAGAGCCTGCGCCGCCGCATCAAGGCCGACCCGAAGGCATCCTTCGCCGGTCTGGCCTTCAAGATCATCAACGACAAATACGGCACGCTGACCTTCGTGCGCGTCTATGCCGGCACGCTGAAGAGCGGCGACACGCTGCTGAACACCACCAAGGGCCACAAGGAACGCGTCGGCCGCATGTTCCAGATGCATGCCGACAAGCGCGCCGAGATCAAGGAAGTCGAGGCCGGCGACATCGCCGCCTTCGTCGGCCTGAAGGACACCGGCACGGGCGACACGCTCGCCTCGCAGGACGATCCGGTGGTGCTGGAGCGCATGGCCTTCCCGGTGCCGGTGATCGACATCTCGGTCGAGCCGCGCACCAAGGACTCGGTCGAGAAGATGACGATCGGCCTGCAGAAGCTGGCCGGCGAGGATCCGAGCCTGCGCCTGCGCACCGACCAGGAGACCGGCCAGACCATCCTCTCCGGCATGGGCGAGCTGCATCTCGAGATCATCATCGACCGCCTGAGGCGTGAATACGGCGTCGAGGCGAATATCGGCGCGCCGCAGGTGGCCTATCGCGAGACCATCAGCAAGTCGCACACCGAGGTCTACACCCATAAGAAGCAGACCGGCGGCTCCGGCCAGTTCGCCGAGGTGAAGATCATCTTCGAGCCGCAGGAACGCAACGGCGGCGTGGTGTTCGAGAACAAGGTGGTCGGCGGCTCGGTGCCGCGGGAATACATCCCGGCGGTCGAGAAGGGCATCAAGATG
The DNA here is from genome assembly GCF_937425535.1 of Rhodovastum atsumiense. Lineage (NCBI taxonomy): Bacteria > Pseudomonadati > Pseudomonadota > Alphaproteobacteria > Acetobacterales > Acetobacteraceae > Rhodovastum > Rhodovastum atsumiense. Next base: position 5,821,421 of record NZ_OW485601.1, on the reverse strand, counting down.
CAGGCCGACACCGGCGTGCTGGCCGGCTTCCCCACGGTGGACTTCAAGTACACCCTGGTGGACGGCAAGTACCACGACGTCGACTCCTCGGCGCTGGCCTTCGAAATCGCCGCCAAGGCCTGCTTCCGCGAAGGCATGAAGAAGGCCGGGCCGATCATCCTCGAGCCGATCATGGACGTGGAAGTGACCACGCCGCAGGACCATGTCGGCGACGTGGTGGGCGACCTCAACCGCCGCCGCGGCATGATCCAGAACCAGGAGAGCGCCGGCTCCACCGTCATGGTGCGCGCGCACGTGCCGCTGAAGGAAATGTTCGGCTACATTTCCGACCTGCGCAGCATGACCAAGGGCCGCGCGTCCTTCACCATGCAGTTCAACCACTACGAGCCGGTGCCGCGGAACATCGCCGACGAGATCATGGCGAAGAGCGCGTAAGCGCTCTCAGGCGGACACGACGACAGCAGGGGCGGGGGCGAGTGATCGCCTCCGCCCCTGGCGTTTGAAAGGCCAGGGCTCCGCCCTGGACCTGCCAAGGGCCACAAGGCCCTTGGATCCCAGTCTCGCTGCGCGGCACAGAAATTTATGGGTTCCAAGGGCGAAGCCCTTGGTCGGTCCAGGGCGAAGCCCTGGTCGGGTGCGGGGCAACGCCCCGCGCTATGTCAGGGCCGTGCAGACCTGGTCCACCTGGGCATCCGTCAGTTCCGGATACATCGGCAGGCTCAGCACTTCGGCCGCGGCGCGTTCGCTCTCGCGGCAGGCGGCGGGTCCCAGGGCGACGCGGCCGCAATAGGCCGCCTGCAGGTGCACCGGCACCGGGTAGTGCACGCCCGTACCGATGCCGCGCTCGCGCAGCCGGGCCTGCAAGGCCGCGCGGTCGGGCACGCGGATGACGTATTGGTGGAAGACGTGGCCGGCCTCGGGGCGGCGTGCCGGCGGCGTGATCGCCGTGCCGGCCAGGGCTGCGTCGTAGCGGGCGGCGATGGCGGCGCGGCGGGCGTTCTGCGCGTGCAGATGCGGCAGCTTGGCGCGCAGGATCGCGGCCTGCAGTTCGTCGAGCCGGCTGTTCACGCCGATATCCTCCGAAATGTAGTGCCGGCGCCAGCCGTACTGGCGCAGGGCTGCGAGGCGTTCGGCCAGGGCCGTGTCGGCGGTCGCGATCACCCCGCCATCGCCCAGCGCGCCCAGGTTCTTCGTGGGATAGAGCGAGAAACAGGCGACCTGTCCGAAGGTCCCGACCGTGCGCCCGTGCAACGTCGCGCCATGCGCCTGGCTGCAATCCTCGATCATGGCGGCGCCGTGGCGGTCGCAGGTGGCGGCGATCGCATCGAGATCCGCGGCCTGCCCGTAGAGATGCACCGGGATCACCGCCCGGATCGGCGGCAGGCCGGCCGGCGGATGGGCCAGCACGGTGTCCAGCTCGACCGGATCGATCGTGTAGTGGCGTGGATCGATATCGATCAGCACCGGGGTGGCGCCGGCCATCTCGATCGCCGCCACGGTGGCGACCGCGGTGTGCGACACGGTGGCCACGGCGCAGCCCGGCCCGATGCCCAAGGCCCGCAGGGCGAGTGCCAGCGCATCCGTGCCGTTGCCGCAGCCCACGGCGTGGGGGATGCCGAGCCAGGCGGCGAACTCCCGTTCGAAGCCGCGCCCTTCCTCGCCCAGGACATACCATCCCGACGCGAGCGCGCGTTGGATCGCGGCGTCGATCTCCGGTTTCAGGGCCCGGTATCCGGCCCCGGGATTGGCCTGTGGCACGCTGAGCGGCGTGGAGGTCATGGTATCGCCCTCTTCAGAGATACGCCGCCAGGCGCGGCCGGAACCAGTCGAGCGAGCGCCGGATGCCGTCCTCCAGCCCGACCTCGGGGGTCCATCCGGTGGCCTGCCGGAACGCCCGGTCATCGGCATGGTAGCTGCCGATGTCGATGCGGGCCCGGTCGGCGGGGAATTCCCGGATGGTGTAGCGCGCGCCGGCCCCGGCCACCCGGACGGTGATGTCGGCAATTTCCTTCAGACTCGCCGGCGGCGAGCCTCCGATGTTGAAGATCCGGCCGTGGCAGGCGGGGGTCGCGCCGGCCAGCAGGAAGGCGTTGGTCACGTCGTCGACATAGGTCATGTCGCGCAGTTGCTCGCCGCCCCACACCTCGAACGGCCGGTCCTCCAGCACCGAGCGGATCCAGATGCCGAGGAAGGTCTGGCGCGCGTCGCGGATGCGCAGGCGCGGCCCGTAGCAATTGGTCAGGCGCAGGCTGACCACCGGCCGGCCGTTCACCCGGTGCTCGATCATCCAGTATTGCTCGCCGGCGAATTTCGAGACGCCGTTGGCATCCGGCGGGTTGACCGGATGCTCCTCGTCGACCGGCAAATGGTGGGCGCGTCCGTAGAACTGGCGGGTAGAGGCGTGCACCACCACCGCGTCCGGGGCCGCCTCGCGCGCCGCCTGGATCAGCCGCACCTGCGCCACCGCGTTCACCGCGATGTCGGCCAGCGGGTCGCGTTGGCCGCCCATGTGGCTGGTCTGGGCGGCGAGATTGAAGATCACTTCCGCCCCCTCGCAGAGCGGCCGCAGGTCGACATCGCGGATATCCGCCCGCACCAGCTCGACTTCGGCGCCCTCGAGATTGGCGGGATTGGCGCCGCCGCCGAACAGGAAGCCGTCGAGCGCCACCACCCGCGCGCCCTGCGTTGCCAGCGCATGGCAGAGATTGGAACCGAGGAACCCCGCTCCGCCCGTCACCAGGACCTTGCGACCGCGCCAGTGCATCTCGTTCTCCTCGATCAGCCGTGGCAGCCTGCCGCGGCTTCGTGGCGGAACCCGGGCAGGTCCGCGACGGAGGGCGTGTTATGCGATCGGGGAAGGCGGGATGCCAAGAGCCCGTAATGATCGGCTCGCCCCGGCTGTCCCCGTTGGGAAACGGTTGCGTCGCCCGGCTTTTGCGACGGATCGTCGTGCTTCAGCCGCGGTAATGCGGCCGGTGCAGCCGGGCGCGCAGGCTGTGGCGGGGGCCGGCGAGCATGCCGCCTGCCCAGAGCGCGCCGGCGGCCAGGATGATGGCGGGGCCGGCCGGCAGGTCGGCGTGGTAGGACAGCAGCAACCCCGCGACCGAGGCGAGCAGCGCGAGCGCCACTGCGGCGCGCACCTGCCCGGCCAGTTCGGCGGCGAAATGCCGGGCGGCGACCGCGGGCAGCATCATCAGCCCGACCGACATCAGCGTGCCCAGGGCGGCAAAGCCACCGACCACGCACAGCACCACCAGGGCCATGAACGCCAGGTGCCAGGCGGTGCCATGCCCGCCCACGGCGCGCAGGAACCCCGGATCGAGGCTTTCCAGCACCAGCGGCCGCCAGATCACCGCGAGCCCGAGCAGCGACACCGAGGCGACCGAGGCCATCAGCAGCAGCGCCGGATCGTCCACCGCCATCACGCTGCCGAACAGCAATTGCATCAGGTCGATGCCGCGCGTCGAGGACACGATGGCGACGCCGAGCGCCAGCGCGATCAGATACAGCCCGGCAAGCTGGCTGTCCTCCCGTCCGCCGGTGGCGCGTGACAGCCAGCCCGCGAGCAGCGCCAGGGCCAGCCCCGCGCCCAGCCCGCCCAGCCCCATCGCCCACAGCGACAGCCCGCCCAGCACCGCCCCCAGCGCCACCCCGGGCAGGATGCCGTGCTGCAGCACGTCGCTGGTGAGGCTCATCCGTCGCAGCACCAGGAACACGCCGAGCGGCGGCCCGGCCAGCGAGAGCGCCGCGCAGCCGATCAGGGCGCGGCGCATGAAGCCGAGCGCGAACGGCTCGAGCAGGAAGGATCCGATCACGTCAGGCGGCGTCGCGGCAGAGTTCCGGCGAACCGGCCCAGGCTTCGGCGGCGAGCCGGGCACGCAGGCGATGCTCGGCGGTCAGCACCTGGGCGGTCGGGCCCCAGGCCACCTGCTCGCGCGCCAGCAGCAGCGTTTCCGGAAATTCCCGCGTCACCAGGTCAAGATCGTGCAGCACGGCGATGATGGTGCGACCCTCGCCATGCCAGCGCCGCAGCATGGCCATCAGGTCCGCGGCGGTGCGGGCATCCACCGCGTTCAGCGGCTCGTCGAGCAGCAGCACCGGGGCGTCCTGCAGGGCGAGTCGGGCAAACAGCATGCGCTGGAACTGCCCCGCCGAGAGCGAACCGACCAGCCGCCGCTCGAAGCCGGCCAGCCCGACCTCGCGCAGCGCCGTCGCGACCCGGTCGGCGATATCGGAGGGCAACCGGCGGAACGGGCCGATGCGCGTCCAGGCGCCGAGCGCCACCACGTCATGGCAGGTCACCGGGAAGCTGCGGTCGAGCGTGCCCGCCTGCGGCAACAGGGCGATCTGGCCCGCCGCCAGCCCGCCCCGGTCGATGCGTCCCTGGTCGACCGGGTGCAGCCCGGCGAGCGCGCGCAGCAGCGTGGTCTTGCCTGCCCCGTTCGGGCCCGCCACCGCGGTCAGGCTGCCCGGCGCGAACCGCCCGGACAGGTGATGCACCGCAGGGCGGCGTTCATGCACGCAGGTCACGTCCTCGAGCACGATGGCGGAGGGGATCGTCATGCGAGCACCCACCAGACGCCCAGCCACAGCAGGGCACACAAGGCCAGGGCCAGGGCCAGCCTCGGGGCGAGGCCGGACGCCAAGGACAGGGGATCGATCATGGTTATATTATAACATCTCCGTCCTCCATCGACAAACCCTGCCGTCCCTTTGCCTTGGCGCGTTTGATCGCGACAGCAAATCAAGGCTGGTGCTGTGGCGGAGACGGTACTATCCGTCACAGTCGCAGCACGAGTTTTCCAGCAGCAGCGTCGGGGATACATGACTGTTCTCCCACCGCCTCCCGGCCCTGATCCCGATGCCGCGGCGCGCCGCGCGCTGCAGGAACATCGCAATCTCGCGACCGGGCTGCTGGTGGCCATGGCGTTGCTGACGCTGGCCACCTACCGCATGCCGCCCGGCCTGTTCACCGACATCCTGCAGGCCTCCGCCAAGGCCGGGTTCGTCGGCGGCGTCGCCGACTGGTTCGCCGTCACCGCGCTGTTCCGCCATCCGCTCGGCCTGCCGATCCCGCATACCGCCATCATCCCCAACCAGAAGGAGCGGCTCGGCCGGGCGCTCGGCCGCTTCGTCGCGGGGCATGTGTTCACCCGCGAGGACGTCGCCCGCTTCCTGCAGCAGATCGACCTGCCGGGCATCGTGCGGCGCTTCCTCGCCGATCCCGCCACCCGCCGGCCCGCCGCCGAGGCGATGGCCGCCATGCTGCCGCGCTTCCTGCGCACGCTCGAGGACGGGCGGGCCCGGCATGTGCTCGCGCGGCTTGCTCCACGCCTGCTCGGCGGCCCCGGGGCCGGGCGCCTGGTCAGTCAGGCACTGGGCAAGCTGGTGGAAGGCGGCAAGCACCAGGATGTGTTCAGCTTCATCCTCGGCAGCCTCAAGGCCACGCTGACCAGCCGCGAGGGCGCGCTGAAGCGGGCGATCGAGGATCGCGTCGCCGAGCAGGGCGGAAAGCTGGTCGGCTGGGCGATCGGCGCGGCGGTGGCGCACAAGGTCATCGGCACCATCAATGCCGAGCTGGCACGCATGGAGCCCGACAGCTCCGAGATGCGCGCTGCCTTCGACGAATGGGTGCGCCGCGAGATCAGCCGCATCGAGACCGACCCGGCCCGCGCCACCGAGATCGGGGCGACGATCCGCGGCGTGGTGGCGCACGAGACCATCCGTGTCTGGCTCGCCGATGTCTGGCACCGCCTGCGCGATATCATCGAGACGGACGTGACGCGGCAGGACGGCCATACCGTCGCCTTCATCGAGGGGGCGCTGGCCAATCTCGGCACCATGATCGAGCATGACCCGGACGTGCGCGCCCGGCTGCAGGCCGCCGCGGGCAGCGTCGCCGGCACCTTGCTGCCGGCCGCGCAGGTGCAGCTCGCCACCTTCATCGGTGACGTGGTGGCGCGCTGGGATGCCGAGACGGTGACCGACAAGCTGGAATTGCGGGTCGGACGCGACCTGCAATACGTGCGCATCAACGGCACGATCGTCGGGTTTCTGGTGGGCGGGACGGTCTATGTGGTGCTGCACGCCCTGTTCGGGAGCGTGAGCTTCTGAGGCCCGGCTCCGCCGCCGTGGCGGCGGGGATGACTCCCTATCGCCGGTTCGCCCCGCTGCGCTGGCACGACAGGTTGTCCTCGGTCAGGCACCAGCGCACGATCGAACCAACCTCCGGGCCGGTTGTCGCGCATTTCTCGAAATCCGGCGTGACGCAGTAATGCGCGCTGTTCTCTTCGCTGAAGTCGACAGGCCGGGTGGGAGCGAAGGGACGGTAGACGCCGATCTTCATGTCCGGCAATTTGTGTTCGACGGCGACGGAGCCCGTGGGAACACCAACTCCGCTCAAGGAGGCTGCGTAATAGAAGCCGCCGCTGATGACGAACGCCATTGCGGCCGCGGCAGCGTACTCCGTAAGCAGCACGGTCTTCAGCCAAACAACAAGCACGGAAATATTGATCATTGTCACGCTCGGGAATGCGTGCGCAAAGTTGCACGCTCCAGAGGTGAATTTTCAAGAAGATTTTTATCCTGTGATTGGGTAAATCTGGAATGAATGCCGATTGTCACCGGATTTATATTGATCTCGTTTTATATCGATATCATGTTATTTTGTTATTTTGCGCCAGTGTTAATAGAATTCATAAAAATAACGTCAAATAACTTATGGATTTTTCCGCAAAATTTCCGCCCACGGCAATGCTGCCGTCCACCGGCGGATGTCAACGGGCGGGGAAGGGGGGTGCGCTCCCGGTTGGGGGCCGGGAGCTGCCGTTCAGGGGCGCCAGATCTGCCGGCCACGGCGGCCGGCGCCGCGGGCCAGTTGCCACAACCGCCAGCGCCAGGCGGCATAGGCGATGCCGGCGGCAACCAGGGCAATGGGAACAAGGGCGATCGCCGCCGAAACCAGCAGCCCGGCGAGCACCAGGCCGCCGGCGACGAAGGCCACCAGCACGGCATAGACCAGCACGCGCGTGGCCAGCGGCGGGCGCGGCGGTTCGATGAACTGCCCATCGGGGGTCATCTCGATCTGCGGGCCGGGGCGGGTACGTGACATCTCAGTCCTCCTGCCCCCGAGGTGGCCCGGATCGGGGGCACGATCAAGTCTCGAAGCGTGTCTACGCACGTGACGGTTCGGTCATCCCCGCGGGTTTGGCGGGTTCCACCACCAGCACCAGACCACGCACGCCGACCACGCGCAGGATCGCATCCGGCTCCGGCACCGCGGCGCCGGCGGCAAGTTGCGCCGGCCAGTCGCTGTCGCCCAGCCGGACCCTCCCTTCCCGGCCGCGGAAGGACAGGGCCTGCGCGGTGCGGCCCACCAGCCCCGAATCCGGCGTGTTCACGCCCGGGCGCGCCCGCGGGCGGCGGCGCAGCCGCAGGGCGATGGCGATGCTGGCGGCGCTCAGCACGGCGAAGCAGGACACCTGCACCGCGAAGCCCGGCGTGACCGCCAGCACCAGCCCGCCCGTGCCCAGGGCGGCCAGCCCCACCCACATCAGAAAGGCGCCGGGGATGAACACCTCGGCGCCGAGCAGCGTCAGCCCGGCCGCAAGCCACAACAGCGCGGGCTCGATCGTGATCATGGCGCGCGTGTCATGGCGTGGCGGCCGGCGGCACGGGGCCGACCTGGGGCACCGAGCCGGGTGCCGCCGGCCGCGGCGGCGCCCCTCGCAGCAATTCGAGCGCCTGGGTGATCCCGGCGGCGAGCCCGGCGGCTTCCATCGGCACGATCAGCAACCGTCCGTTCGGCGCCGTCGCGATCGCGCCGAAGGCCTGCACGTAGCGGTCGGCGATGAAGTAGCGCAGGGCCGGCTCGCCCCCCTGCGCCGCTGCCTCGGCCACCGCGCGGGTGGCGAAGGCCTCGGCTTCGGCCAGGCGCTCGCGCGCCGTGGCATCCCGCTGCGCGGCTTCCTGCCGGCCCTCGGCGGCCAGGATCAGGCTCCGCTTGGCGCCTTCGGCCCGCATGATCGCGGCCTCCCGCTCGCCATCCGCCTTCATCACCGTGGCCCGGCGCTCGCGTTCGGCAGTCATCTGCAGGTTCATCGCCTGGATCAGGTTCGACGGCGGCTCGATCTTGCGCAGTTCAACGCGGCTGACCTTCACCCCCCAGGGGGAGGTGGCGCCGTCGAGGATCACCAGCAGCGAGGTGTTGATGCGCTCGCGCGAGGACAGCGCCTGGTCGAGGTCCATCCCGCCGATCACCGCGCGGATATTGGTCATGGCCAGCGTGGACAGCGCGAGCGGCAGGTTGGCCACCTGGTAGGCCGCCTTTTCCGCCTCCAGCACGCGGTAATAGATCACGCCGTCGACCGCGACGGTGGCGTTGTCGCGGGTGATGACGCTCTGCTCGGGAATGTCGAGCACCTGCTCCTGCACGTTCAGCCTGTGGCCGATACGGTCGACGAACGGAACCACGAAGTTCAGGCCGGGATTGAGCAGGCGGGTGAAGGCGCCGAAGCGTTCGACGGTCCAGACCTGTCCCTGCGGCACCGTCTTGGTGCCGGCGAACACCGTGATGACCACGAGGACGAGAACCAGGCCCCAGACAAGGCCAAAGCCGATTTCCATGCGAGGCCGGTCTCCACGAGGCGTGGCGGGAACCAAACCCGGCATTCCCGCCCGTTTACGATCCGCTCGCGGGCATCCTAGCATGCCGGCCAGGGAAGGAGACGCAAGAATGATCCAGGGTGCAACGACCCCGCTGCCGGTGGACCTGACCGGGCTGCGCGTGGCGATCACCGCGGGCGCGGGCGGCATCGGCCGGGTGATGGCCGACAGCTTCGCCGCCTGTGGGGCCAGCCTGTTCGTTTCGGACATCGACGAGGCGGCGCTGGCTGCCTGTGGCCATCCTGGCCGGCTGGCCGACGCGGCACGGCGGGAGGACATGGAAGGCTTCGTGGACGCGGCGCTGGACCGGCTCGGCGGGCTCGATGTACTGGTCAACAATGCCGGCATCGCCGGCCCCACCAAGCCGGTCGAGCAGGTGACGCCGGAGGAGCTGGATGCGGTGCTGCAGGTCGATCTCGCCGCCATGTTCCATTGCGCCCGGCGCGCGGTGCCGGCGCTGCGGGCGGCCGGCGGTGGTTCGATCGTGAACCTGTCCTCGGCGGCGGGACGGTTCGGCTTCCGCCTGCGCAGCCCGTATGCCGCAGCGAAATGGGGGGTGGTGGGACTGACCAAGACGCTGGCGATCGAGCTCGGCCCCGACGGCATCCGCGTCAACGCCATCCTGCCGGGGCTGGTGGACGGGCCGCGCATCCGCAGCGTCATCCGCAACAAGGCCCGGGCCGACGGGATTTCCGAGAACGAAATGACCGAGCGCGCGGTCGCCACCACCAGCCTGCGCTGCTTCGTCACCCAGCAGGACATCGCCAACATGGCGCTTTATCTCTGCAGCCCCTTCGGCGCGACGATCAGCGGCCAGGCGCTGGCGGTCGATGCCGACACCCAGGTGTTGATCTGAGCGCAGCCCCGCCGCACCGATCCGCCACGGGCCGGGGGGGCGATCCGCGGCGGTGGGCCTGTCTTGCCGTCGTGCTCATGGCAATCGCGGTGCTGGCGGGGATTCGGGCCGCCATGGCGGCCGGACCGCTCCCGTTGCCGGGCCTTGGCGAAGGGCAGCGGCGGTTGCCGGTGGATCCACGCAGCCCGCCCTGGCCGGCGGTGGCCCGCCTGCAGATCCCGGGGACGGCGCGGTGCACCGCCGTGCTGCTGGCGCCGCGCCTGGCGGTCACTGCCGCACATTGCCTGTACGCCCCCAGGCTGGGCGGCTGGGTGCAGGCCGGCGCGGTGCACGTGCTGGCGGGCTATGCGGCCGGCAGCTTCCTCCGCCATGCCACCGCCCTGTCCTACCGGATCGCCCCCGGCTTCGATCCCCGCGACACCGCCGCCACGCGCGGCGCCGATCTCGCGGTGGTCACCCTGGCGGCGGCGATGCCGGATACGCTTGCCCTGGCCGGGGATCCGCCGCCCGGCACCCCCGTCCTGCTCGGCGGCTACAACCAGGACCGCGCCGAGGTCATCGTGGCCGACCGGCATTGCGCCATCACCGGCCGCCGCGCCGATCCCGGCGGGCGCCCCTTGCTGCTGCATGACTGCGCCGGCACCCGCGGCACCAGCGGTGGCCCGTTGCTGGTGCAGGCCCCCGACGGCACGCCACTCCTCGCCGGGCTGCAGGTAGCCGCGCGCGGCGATGCCGCCGGCGGCGTCGCGATTCCGGCCGCGTCGATCCACCGGATGCTGGCGCAGCCGTGATCGGGGGATTGATGCCGATCAACGTCCCTGTCCGCCGCCCGCGCGAGCCTGGGTCGGACAAGGGAGGCGTGCCATGGTCGGTCTTGTCCTCAGCCCCGAGCAAGTGAAACTGGCGCCACCGGAAGTCCGCGCCTGGCTGCATGCGCTGCTGGAAGCCGAATACGGCAATCCGGAGCTGCATGGCGCGCGGGAGGCGCACGAGACCCTCGCCGCCATGACCCCCGAGGAAGCCGCCGCGGTGCTCGCGCAGATCCGCGAGGATTTCCTCGCCGCGCAGGTGTTCTTCGAGCTTGGCCGCGAGAGTGGCTATACACCGCATCTGCCGGCGCATCTGCACCGGGTCGCCATCCCCGACATCATGCGCCATGCGCAGATCGGCGAGCTGGAGCATCTCGCGGCCTGTCTCGACCGGATCACGGTCGCCTTCCGGGCCGTGCGCGGCGATCCCGAGGCCGTGCTGGTGGCCTTCGACCAGGGCGGCGGATGCTACGTCAACACGGCGACACGGCGGAGCATCCAGGCCATCCGCCGGCAGGTGGTCCGCCCTGCCGGGTCCGTGGCCACCCCGATGCCATAGGATCGCCGGTCCCGCACCATGCCCCTCGGCGGTTGAACCGATCCTGCTACGGCGCATCGGCGTCGGGCGGCGTCAGGTCATCGCGGACAGGCATCGGCGATGACCTCCGCCGTGTCGGAGTACCTGTCCTCGCAATCCATCGGATGCATCTGCGGATTGCTCCCGGGAACGCCCGCGCGGGCGTGAGGCATTGGCGCTTGCGCGGACGCCCGCAGTAACGGAGTACCGGTGTCCCCGTTGCACCACTGCACAAAATTCGGCGTCACGTCCTTTTCATCCGCAATCGATGGAAACGCGAACCTGTTCAGTGGACAGCGGCAGCCGCCCCGGCGAAGTTCATCGTGTCGACACGGTCAATTTTGCTTCGGTCCGGAATGACCGGCGCACGGCCCCACGGCGATGCCGGGAAGCGCGAACGGTCCGTTTCAAGGGACAATGGCATGCGCGGGTTGAAGTACGGCGTGATCATGATCGGCCTGGCCGGGGTGGTGCTGCCGGCCTGGGGTCAAGCCCTGCCTCTCGTCTCGGCCGGCACGGGCGTGCAGGACACGGCTTCCCAGGACAACGAACAGCCGGCCGATCGCGAGATCACCCAGCTCATCGACCGGGTGGAGTTGCAGGTCGCCGATGGCCGGGTCTGGTCGCCGCCGGGCGACAACGCCCTGGAGACGGTCCGGCGCATCCTGGACCTGGTGCCGCAGGCCGGCGAGGCGACGATCGCGGAAGTCAATGCGATGCCGCAACGCCTGCGTGACCGCGCCGCCATCGAGACCGCCACCGGCCACAGCGTTGAGGCACGGCGCTTCACCATCTTCGCCGATGCGCTCTCGCCGGGCAGCAATCCGCCGCCGCTGGCACCCCGGGTGACGGCGACTCCGGCCGACCGTTCCCCCCCACAGGAAGAGACGCGTTCCCCGGGCGTGACGCAGGCCGAGGCTTCCACCGGCATGGCCACCGATGCCTCCGGGCCCGGCATTGCGGCGCCCGCCCGCGCGGCGGAGCTCGCGACGGTATCGCCGCCCGTGCCCGCGCCGATGGCGGTGCCGACCGTGGCTCCGGCCAGCCGCCCGGCCCCTGAACCGGAGACGCGGCAGGCCCTGACCGGAAAACCGGGAACGTCCGTGCCGGGCATGCCCGCGCTGCAGCCGCTCGCGCCGGAGGTGATGGCGGCGCTGATGCGCCGCGGCGACGAGATGCTGGCAATCGGCGATATCTCGGCGGCGCGCCTGCTGTACGAACGTGCTGCGCTGGGCGGCAGCGGCGCGGCCGCCACCGCGGCCGGCCGTACCCATGATCCCGATGTGCTCGCCGGGCTCGGCACGCGTGGCATCCGGCCGGACCCCGAAGCGGCCATGACCTGGTACCGCCGTGCCGCTTCCCTTGGCGATCCCGAAGCCATGAAACGGCTCAAGCGACTGGAGGCAAGCGGAACGCGATGAGGCAAGTCTTGCGCATGGGCACGCGGCCAGGGCTGCGCGCCGCGCTGATGGGAATGCTGCTGCTGCTGGCGACGGCCGGCATCGCGGCGCGCGCACAAGGCAATGGCGACGCTGCCGCGCGGGCGAATGCCGAAGCCGTGGCACGGGCGAATGCGGGGACCGTCGGCGTGATCGCGGGCGGGGTCGATGGCACCTACATCCGCATCGCCGCCGATCTGTCCGCCGTGCTCGACGACGGCGAGAAGCTGCGGGTGCTGGCCCTGATCGGCAAGGGCTCGGTGCAGAATCTGTCGGACATCATCTACCTGAAGGGCGTCGACATCGGCATCGTGCAGTCCGACGTGCTGGCCTTCGCCCGCAAGCAGCGCCTGTTCCCCGGGGTCGAGCAGGCAGTGCAGTACATCGCCAAGCTCTATGACGAGGAGGTGCATATCCTCGCCGGTCCCGACATCGCCCGCATCGAGGATCTTGCGGGCAAGCCGGTGAATGTCGATGTGCGCGGCAGCGGCACGGCGATGACCGCCTCGGTGCTGTTCGAGGGCCTGGGCATCGCGCCGAAATTCACCAATGACAGCCAGGCCGACGCGCTGGAGAAGCTGCGGCGCGGCGACATCGCCGCCCTGGTCTATGTCACCGGCAAGCCCGCGCGGCTGTTCTCGGGCCTCGATGGGGCCGAGGGGCTGCACCTGCTGGCGGTGCCGCTCACGCCGACCTTGCTCGAGACCTATCTGCCGGCGCGTTTCGCGCATGCGGACTATCCCGGGCTGCTCGGCGAGCAGGAGGCGGTCGATACGATCGCGGTCGGATCGGTGATGGCGGCCTTCGCCTGGTCGCCGGGCAGCGATCGCTATCGCAAGGTCGCGCGCTTCGTCGATGCGTTCTTCGGCAATTTCCCGGCCTTCCAGCAGAAGCCGCGCCACCCGAAATGGCGCGACGTGAACCTTGCCGCCCAGGCGCCGGGCTGGACCCGCTTCCCGGCGGCACAGGAATGGCTGCAGCGCCAGACCGTGGCGGGCGGGCCGGATGAACGCGCCTCGTTCGATGCCTTCCTGGTCAGCACCGGCGGCACGCCGGCGGGGCTGAACGAGACGCAGAGGGCGTTGCTGTTCCAGCAGTTCCTGGCCTGGAGGAAACGGCAGGGCCTGTAAAACGCGGGGCGGTGCCCCATCTGCATTAGGATCAGCATCATGAAGTGTAGGGCGGATCAGCGTAGCGCAATCCGCCATCCCAAGCTGGCCACCTCGCGGAGCGTTGCGATGGCGGATGGCGCTACGCTGATCCGCCCTACATCACCTGCGCTGAAACTGTCCGAACACGGATGGGGCAGCGCCCCGCGCTACGCCAGGGCCAGGGTGATGACACCCGCCGCGATCAGGCCGATCGCTGCCATATGAGTAACGGTGATCGTTTCATCGAAGGCGTAGTAGCCGATCAGCGCGGCCGCGACGTAGGAGATGGCGGTACAGGGCAGGGCCACCGACATGGGGATGCGGCGCAGGGCGACGATGTAGAGCAAGGCGGCCCCACCGTACAGCGACAGTCCGATGATGGTGCGCCAGTCGAACAATTGCCCGATGAAATCGGGCGCGCCGGCCCCGGCCTTGAGCAGGGTCTGGCCCCCCATGCTGGTGGCGATGGCGACGGCCAGGGCAAGCCAGTAGGGGGTCATGCCGCGTCCCGCTGCAGGGAGGTGGCCTCGCTGCGTTCGATCAGCCGTACCGTGCCCTGTGGCTTGCCGTTGGACGAGAGGAAGGTGCGGCCGACATATTCGCCCATCACCCCGAGCATCATCGACTGCACGCCGGAGACCAGCAGGATGACGGTCATGGTCGAGGCCCAGCCACTCGGCGTGTTGTGGGAGGTCAGGGCCTCGACGATGGTCGCCACCGCGCCCACCATGCCGAGCGCGGCCATGGCCACGCCGGCGAGGACGGCCAGGCGCAGCGGCGCCAGCGAGAAGCTGGTCGCCAGATTGAGCCACAGCCGCACCAGCCGCTTGAGCGTGTAGTTCGAGCGCCCTTCGGCGCGCGGCAGATGGCGGACCTCGATGCTGTCGATGCGCTGCGTGACTTGCATCAGCAGCCCGTCGACGTAGGGGTAGGGGCCGCGGTAGCGGGTGACGGCGCGCACCACCAGCGCGGACATGCAGCGGAACGAGGAAAGATAAAGCCCCGGCGGCTTGTCCAGCAGCCAGTCCGCCACCTTGTTGGCGAAGCGGCTGCCGAGGTTGCGCCAGGCCGCGTGCTGCTTGCGGGCGTAGCGGGTATAGACCACGTCCCAGCCGCCGTGCCGCGCATGGTCGAACAGCCGCAGCACCTCCTCCGGGGGGTTCTGCAGGTCGTCGTCCATGGTGATGACATAGGCGCCGCGGGCATGGCGCAGGCCGGTCATGACGGCGTTGTGCTCGCCGAAGTTGCGGGCGTGCTCGATGTAGATGACCGGCACGGTGGCGTGGCGCAACAGGGCGCGACAGACCTCGCCGGAGTTGTCGGGGCTGCCGTCATTGACCAGCACGATCTCCAGCCCGCCTTCGGCGCGCAGCGCGCTGAGTGCCTCGACCAGCACCCCGATGGTGCCGGCGCCCCGGTAGACCGGCACCACGATGGACAGGGCGGGCGCCGGCACGGGCGCGCCGCCCGGACCGGGGTGCGTCTGGCCTGGCATGGCGGCGAGCGGGGTGGCTGGCATGGGCGGCAATCCTCGGGGGGTCTCTTGGAAGCGGTCTCTCAAGGGCGGATCGCGGTCGCCAGCACCGAGCCGCCGGCGGGCAGCGTCACGGGCAGGCGCCGTTCCAGGGCGGTGATCGCATGCAAGGTGGCGTCGAGCCATGGCGAAAACACGGCGACATCCGACCTTGCCTCGGCGCCGCGGGCCAACAGGCGTCGCTGCAGGATCATCAGCGGCAGCAACAGGCCGTTCCAGTAACGGGCGCGGATCCGGGTGAAGCCGGCGGCGGCGAGCGCGGCGCGGGTCTCGCCGGCGGTCCAGCGGCGGGCGTTGTGCACGCGCCGGTCGTGGGCGGAATGCAGCCAGGCATAGGCCGGCATGTTCACCACCAGGCATCCGCCGGGACGGATCACCCGGTGCAGCTCGGCCAGCGCGACCGGCGGATCGACGGCGGCGTGGCACAGCACGTCGGCGAGGATCGCGGCATCGAAGCTCGCAGTAGCGAAGGGCAGCGCGCCGACGCTGCCGCGCACCACCGGGGCCCCGGATTTCTGCCGGGCCCGGGCGGCTGCCGCGGCGGCCCATTCGATGCCGGTGAGGGCGAGATCGGGGCGCCGCCGGCGCAGCATCGCGAGCAATCCGCCCGTGCCGCATCCGCCGTCCAGGACGTGTCCGCGCACATCCTCCAGGGCATCGCCAAGCCGGGCATGCAGGGCGCGGTACCACCACATCCGTGTCTCCACGGCGTCCATCAGCCCGTATTCGCCCGGCTCCATGCGCCTGCCCGCCCAGTTCGGATCAGGCGTAACGGCCGGAGCGCCGCGCCACCAAGCGTTAAGGATGCATAGTACGGATGCGGACCGGCATCGGATGGATCATGTTGCACTGCAACATAAGACCCCCAAATGCGTTGGCGGTGCAGCATCGGGATATCCTGTCATGATCCGGATCCGCAGGGCGAACGAACGCCGCCGGCCAGACGTACTGCCGGTGACGCTGGCGCTCGAAGGGGGCGGGGCCATGGGCGCCTTTGCCTGGGGGGCGATCGAGCGCCTGCTGGATGCGCCCGGGCTGCGCATCGGCGCGGTCAGCGGCGCGAGCGCAGGGGCCATGAACGCGGCCCTGCTGGTGCAGGGGCTGGCGACGGGCGGGGCGGCGGAGGCGAAGCGGCTGCTGGAGCTGTTCTGGCGCCGGGTGGCGGTGGCCGCGGGATCGCTGGATGGCCCGACGGAGGCCTGGTTCCACATGCTCAGCAGCGCCATGGCGCCGGTGGTCGGCGCCCTGCGCGGCGCGACGAATTCCTGGGCGCCAGGGCCCGCCGGGGCCAATCCGTTGGCCGGCGTGCTCGAGGGGGTACTGGATCCGACCGCCTTCGGGCGGCCCGGGGCCCCGACCCTGGTGGTTTCGGCGACACGGGTGCGGACGGGCGAGGCGCGGCTGTTCCGTGACGGCGAGGTCACCCCGGAGGTGCTGCTGGCCTCGGCCTGCCTGCCGCAGTTGTTTCCTCCGGTCGAGATCGACGGCGAGATCTATTGGGACGGAGGCTATTCAAGCAACCCGCCAGTACGGCCCCTGATCGAGGCGGGAGCGCCACCGGACATCGTGATCGTCCGCACCACTCCGATCGAGCGGCCGGAAGTTCCGGCGAGTGCCGCGCGCATCCAGGAACGGACGCACGAGATCGCCTTCGGCACGGCGCTGCGGCAGGAGCTGCGGTCACTCGCGGTGGCGCAGGTGCTGCTGTCCGGGATGCACACGCTGCCGCCGCCGCTGGCACGGCTGCGTGCGGCGCGGCTGCACATGATCGGGGCGGAAGAGGAATTCCGCGAGGTCGCCGCCCGCAGCAAGCTGTACCCGACCTGGGCCTTCCTGCAACGGATGCGTGGCCTCGGCGCGGAGGCGGTCGATCGTTTCCTGGCCGAGCAGGGGGATGCCCTGGGCAGGCGTTCGACCATGGGGCTGTGTCGTTTCGCCCGACCACTGCTGCCTGATCTGGCTGGCGACGGCGTCAGACCGGCATGACGGGCAGGGATGGTACAGCATCAACCCCCGCGCGCCCATGAGCGTCATGCGGGGGTTTGGGTGCGAAGAAAGTTTCTTCGCGCTCGGTGATGTATAACCCGAGCACAACTTGGACTTCTGAAGTCTGTTGCCGATGCCAAGAAAGTCGGCAACTAGAAACGGCCCGGTGGATCTAAGCTATCTATTTGGCCTCCTCCTGCAAGTGATGGGGAAAGTCTGAGACCGATAGCGGCGCCTTGTCAAGCGCGATTTAGGTGCGCGACCGCATGCAGTGGTAACGGTTTTGCGCTCCCACCTGGACACGCAGCAAAGCCGACAGGGGCGCGAGACGCGCAAACGGCCGCTCGATCCATTTCGGATCGAGCGGCCGTTTGGCTGGCCGTTTGGCTGCGTCAGAGTTGGAAGCGCAGATTCAGCAGCGTAATGTTCTGCAGGTAGGATCCGCCCCGCACCGGAGACGTGACGCTCCCACCGGTATCGCCTGTCTGGTTGATCAGGCTGTAGTTGAGGCCGAGCCGGAAATTCCGGTCGATCAGCCAGGCCGCGCCGACGCCCAGCGAGTAAAAGGTCTGGCTGGCGGGGCTGCCGATGTAGTCCGCGCGCTGGTAGCCGACATAGCCGCTCAGGATCACGTTGCGCAGATACTCATGATCGATCGAGATGGTGGTGCTGGTGTAGTCATAGCCGGCCACGGCCGGGTCGCTGGAATCCTCGATGGTGCGGGCGACGCGCCCGGTGACGGTGGTCAGCCCGGTCGGTGTCCAGATCACGTTGGCCTCACCGACCGGGGAGGTGCGTTGCTTGAACGCCGAGCTCTGGAAATCGCGAATCTCGTAGCCGATCAGGCCGCGGAAGCGCCAGACCGCGCTGGAGGCATAGTCGAGGCCGACCAGCACTGCGTAGCCGAGGGAGTTGTGACCCTGCATGGCGGTGCTGCTGACATAATCGGTGCCGGTGGTGCGCACTTCCAGCACGGCGTTACGCTGGGGGGCGAATTCGTAACGACCCTGCACCGCACCGCGATACACATTCCGGTTCTGATAGGACTGGCTGACCTGTGCGCCGGTGCCCAGGTCGGCCGGCGAGAAACGAAGCTGGGTGTAGTCGAAGCTTGGCAACAGCGCGAAACGACCGAAATTCGCATAGTAGCCGATATGGGCATTGTCGAGGTCGTAGGGGGCCGGCCGGGTGATGTAGCGGCGGGCATCGACCGATGTCGGCGTGACGTATCCTGACAGATGGGTGTAGCCGAGCTGCACCTGGTCACGGCCGATGTCGTAGGTGCCGCCGAGCGAGCCGTTCCACACCGTGGTGTTCTGGCTGTTGACCGAGGGGTAGCGGCTGTCCTCGACGCTGATCGAGGCGCCGAGACTGTTGCGGCCCCAGTCCGAATTGGCGGTCAGCGAAGCCTGGGAATTGATCACCAGGCTGCTCTTCTTGTCGTTGATGCTGCCGAGGACGTTGTCGTTGTAGCCGATGCCTTCGATCGCCCGTGGCCGGATGATGAAGCTGCCGGCCCGGATGCCGGGGGCATCGTATTCCGGGCGCATGCGCGACTGCACGGTGACACCGGGCTCGACATAGTAGCCGGGCGTGCCTTCGGGAAAATAACGGTCGAGCAGGAACTGCCCGACCGGCTGCGCGCTCGCGGTGGAGGCAATCAGCGCGCTGGCGCAAGGCAGCCCAGCGAACAGCAGGTTCAACCTGGAACGAGACATCAGATTCCTCCGCCAACTCACGGGGCGAGTTCAATACACCGCGGCGGAAGGATGCGCAGGGACCTTGCCGCATCGCGATGATCGCGATTGCGTGAGCACCTGTCACCCACCCCGACAGCGTTCTTCAGTCATTTGCAATGATCCAGGCTGATGGCGCAACAGGGATGTTACACTTGCGTATCCTGTTACGACGCGGACGCGCCGGGGAGAGATCCCCCCGGCGCCAGGCGGCACAGGATGAGCCGCCTTCAGAACCGGCGCTCGAAGATGGTGATGACATCTCCTGGTTGCACCAGGCTTTGACGCCCGGCCCGGTACTCGGTCGCCTTGCCGTCCTGCAGCCGCACGATGGAAGCGGAGTCCTCGACCGCGCGATAGGTGAAGCCGCCGGCCACGGCCACCGCGGTTACGACGGACATGCCGGGCTGGTAGGGGTACTGGCCCGGCCGGGTGACCTCGCCCAGCACGAAGACGGGTCGGTAGGCAATGATTTCCACCGCGACCGACGGATCGCGATAGAGATTCTTGCTGCGCAGCGTCGCGGCAACCTCATCGGCGAGCTGGTTGGTGGTCAGCCCGGCGGCCCGCACCTGTCCGAGCAAGGGCAGAGCAATGGTGCCGCTGTCGTTCACCCGGAAGTCGCCGGTCAATTGCTCGTCGGAGAAGGTGATGATGCGGATCTGGTCCCCCGGGCCGAGCTTGTAATCCTCGAAGGTCACGGCGGGAACCGGAGGCAGGCGGGATCCGGGTGAGCTGCATGCAGAGGCCGCCAGCAACCCGATCAGTAACGTCACAGTGAACAGTGAACGCAGAAATGAAGTCACAGTTGACTGGCTCCCAGACTGATGACAGTTCCGGGTTGAGTATAACGTTTCCTCCTCAATCGCCTATATTGCGCGAACGTTCCTCCGGCAGTTGTGACTGATGTTGCCACATCGTACCACCTTTTCACGGGATCGATGCGGCCGCGTCACGGTCAGGCTATGCACCTTCACGCATGCCCTATCCGGTCATGCGCGCGAGCACGGGGATCCGCCGCAGCACCAGTCCCTTCAGCGCAATCGGCCCGAACGTGCCCGCCGCCATCAGCGCGACCGCCATGATCGGGAAGCCCGTGGCGTTCCAGGCCAGCACCGTCAGCAACACCGCCTTCGTTGCCCCGATGAACAGCGTGTTGAACAGGTAGATGACGAAGCTCTCGCGGCCGAGGAATTCCAGCGCGGCGCTGCGTCCCATCGCGCGCGCGAGCCCGTGAATGGCCGGCAGTGACAGCAGCCCCGCGAGCAGGAGCGCCCATTTGTAGGGGAAATGCCAGAGCGCCACGCGCCAGTCGAAGGGGATCCAGCCCAGTGCCACCGGCACGGCCACCGCCGCCAGGGCCGCCAGCGCGAACGGCCAGGCCGCATCGATCCGCCGCAGCCAGCCGCGCCCCGCCTCCGCCGCCAGCCCGCCGGCGACGAAGAAAACGAAGAAGGTGCAGATACGGTCGAGGTAGAAGGGCGGCCCGACGGGCAGCACGTACAGCACCCCGGCCAGCAGCACCAGCCACAGCCGCCCGCGTGGCAACGCCAATACCAGCGGCGTGATCACCGAATAGACGAACAGGACAAACACGAACCAGACCGCGGTGGCCGGGCTGCGCGAGGTATCCCACAGCAGGTCGCGCAGCCCTACCCAGAATCCGGTGGGAAGATTGTCGACCGGCGCCACTTGCGCCGCCACCACCTTGACCAGCAGGGTGCCCAGGCCGAAGGCCAGGAACGGCACCAGCAGCCGCACCGCCCGCCGTCGCACCAGGCGTGGCCATAGCGCCAGATCCACCCGCGCCGTGCCCATCCGGAAGGCGAGATAGCCGCTGAGGAACATGAACAGCGGCATGTGGAACAGGTAGATCGCGATTCGCAGCGGCTCGTACCAGGTCACGCCCACGGGATTGTCCCGCGCCACCAGGTGGCCGAGCACCACAAGCAGGATCGCCATGCCTTTGGCGCGATCGAGTTCATGCAGGCGCACGCGAGGCGTTCCCTTGGCCCTCAATCCGCGTGGAAGCTGGACGGCGCGGATCAGGGCGGCGATAGAGGGGGGAGAAGAGGTGCGGTCCGACATGCTCAGCATGCCAGGAAGCGCAACAGGTCGCCATGCGTTGCCGCCCCTGGCGCGGACGTGACGGCCGTGCCGGTGTCATGGACAGGACCCGGATGCGGTTGATGCGGATATTGAAAAGCAATGTCTTTTGGTCGGGCCTCGAGGCGGCGGTGGCCGCGGCCCTGTCTTTCGTCTCCGCTTTCGTGATCGCCCGCATCGTCGGGCCGGCGGAACTGGGTGTCGGCGCGGCCGCGGTGGCGGTCCACATCCTGGTCTGGGTGGCGGTGAACGGGTTGTTCGCCGACCCGCTGGTGCAGCGCGCCGGGTTGACCGACGAGGAGGCGTCCAGCGCCTTCTGGGCTTCGGTGCTGGGCGGCGTGATCGGCGTCGGGCTGCAGGTGGCGGCCGGCTGGGCGGTGATGGCGGCGATCGGTGATCCGCGCCTCCTGGCGATGACGCTGGTGCTGGCGGCAACCTTGCCGCTGGTGGGGGCGGGCGGGGCGATGCAGGGCCTGCTGACGCGCCAGCGCCAGTACCGCGTGCTGGCCGGACGGACCCTGCTCGGCCAGGGCCTTGGCACGCTGGTCGGCATGGCCCTGGCTTGGGGCGGGGCCGGCGCCTGGGCGCTGGTGCTGCAGCAACTGACCACCTCGCTGGGGGGCGCGCTGGCCCTGTTGCTGGGCGGTGGCTGGCGGCCGCGGCCGGTGCTGCGACTCGCCCCGGTCCTGGCGCTGCTGCGCTTCGGCGCGCCGCTGGTGGCGAGCACGCTGGTGGTGAACGGGCGCTACCGCCTGTTCGCGGTGCTGATCGGCGGCACCGCGGGCCCGGCGGCGCTGGGACAGGTCCACATGGCGTTCCGGCTGGTCGACACCGTGCGCGAGCTGGCCTGCACGGCGATGTGGCGGCTGAGCCTGCCCAGCCTCTCGGAGCGACAGGGTGACCTGCCGGCGTTGCGGCGCGCCGTTTCACGTCTGGTCGAGCTCTCCGGCGTGGTGCTGTTCCCGGCAATGGGGGCGCTGCTGGTGATCATCGACCCCCTGGTGCATCTGCTGCTCGGCCCCGGCTGGGCGCCGGCGGCCACGGCGGCGGGGCCACTGATCCTGCTGGCCTGCTACACCTTCCTCGCTTTTCCCACCTCGGTTGCGCTGCTGGCGCGGGGCGCCACGTTGCCGGCCCTGGCCAGCAGCGTGGCAACGCTGGCGATCATGACGGCGGGAGTGCTGTTGTTGCGGCCGGAGACGCCGGCGATGGCCGCCCTGGTCTGGGTTGGCGCCCAGGCAGTTGTCATCCCACCGATGCTGGTGGTGAACGGGCGGATCCTGCAGGGCAGTGTGCTGGCATTGCTGCGGCCGGGGCTGCCGGCCCTGCTGCTGGCTGCCGCCGCCACCACCGCGGCGTTGCTGGTGCCGCGGGCGCTGGGCGAGCCCACGGCACCCCTCGCGGTTATGGCTTGCCGACTCGGCGTCGGCATGAGCGTGTATATTCCCGGTGCATTATTGCTACTGCGTCCCAGTATCGCTGCCGCGCTTGGAAGTTTCGGCTTCCGAGATCGTCCTGTATGAACAAAAAAATGTGAACAAACAATGGGTTTAAATCTGTTAACGCGCTGAATGCATGTCAATTTCGCCGGTGCAACTCTGTGTGTGACTTCAAAGGTACGGCTGGATGCATTTTCTACGTGGATTCAGCGATGTTGCGTCGCAAAAGAACTTTCTGATTTTAATCCGCGTTGCCCCCCTGAGCGGATTCTCAGCGGCAGTCCTGGGCCCCGTTCCGTGCCGTCCCGATCAAGAGTGATGGACAACACCATGAGCCGTCTCGGCGGATCCGTGCACTCCGTTGCGCTTGCGCCCGGGGTGGTGGCCTTTTCCCTGCGTCCGGCCGATTTCGGCCGATCCCCTGTGGCTCCCGCGCTGCTTGCCGCGCTGGTGCTGCTGCTCGACCTGCTCGTCTGCGTGCTGGCGGCGGGCGTGACGGGCTGGCTGGCGCCGGGGCAAATGCAACCATTGGCCACGCATGCCGGGCTGCTGCTGCCACCCCTGTGCATCGCCGCCATTGCCGGCAGCGGCGGTTACCGGATGACGATCCTGTGTGACACCGCCGCGCAGGTGACATCGGCCCTCGCCGCCGCCGCCGCGGCACTCGCGATCGTGTGGCTGGCTACCGCCGTGCTGTTGGGAGCGGGAGAGGTGATGACCGCCTGGACGGTCACGGGCGCCGCGGTGATGTTGCCGCTGCTGGCCGTGGAACGGGGCCTGCTGGCCGCGGCGGTGCTGCGCGATGCCGGCCAGCGCTTCGGCCCGCGCACTGTCATCGTCGGCCTCGGGCCGGCGGGGGCGAGGCGGGCCCGCCATCTCGGCGTGACGCGCCCGGGCGGACTGCGCGTCGTCGGATTGCTCGGCGATGAGATCCCCGTCGGTCCCGACGACGATGACGAGCAGGTGATGCCGCCGCATCTGGGACCGGTCGAGCACGTGTTTATGCTGATGCGACGGGGCCTGGTGGATCGCGTGGTCCTGGCCCAGCCCTGCACCGAAGAATGGCGGATCGGTGATCTCATCATGCGATTGGCTGACTATCCTGTGGAGATCTGCTTCGTTCCCGACATCCCGCCCATTGGGCCGGGCATCGGCCTGCCCGCCCGCGGCGATGCGATCCCGTTGCTGCCGATCGCGCATCCGCCGCTCAGCGGCGCGAGGGGAGTGGTGAAGCGGGTGGAGGACCTGGTGATCGCCTCGGTGGCGCTGGTGCTGTGCGCGATTCCCATGCTGGCGATCGCGCTGGCGATCCAGCTCGACAGCCCCGGCCCGGTGCTGTTCCGGCAATGGCGCACCGGCTTCGGCAATCGCGATTTCCGGATGTTCAAGTTCCGCACGATGTATCACCACATGACGGATCACGAGGCGCGCCAGCAGACGACGCGCAACGACCCGCGGGTGACACGGGTGGGCGCCATTCTTCGCCGCACCTCGCTTGACGAGCTGCCGCAGATCTTCAACGTGCTGCGCGGGGAAATGTCGATCGTGGGGCCGCGGCCGCACGCTCCGGGCACGCGCGCGGCAGGACGGACCTTCGACGAGGTGGTGGAACGCTACGCCGCTCGCCACCGCGTGCGGCCGGGCCTGACCGGGCTTGCGCAGGTGCGCGGGCTACGCGGCGAGACCCGCACCGAGGACCGCATCATCCGCCGCGTCGAGAGCGACCTTGAATACATCGACTCCTGGTCGCTGTGGCTCGACCTCAAGATCCTCGCCCGCACGGCGGTGATCGTGCTGCGCATGAAGAATGCCTACTGACCCCCCCGTGAGCGAAGAGACGCAGATGCTCCATGTCCCGGGCGGGGCAGCGTCCGGTCCCGCCCCCGAGCGGCGCACGCGCGTGGCGGGGGGCGGCGATCCGCCGCATCTCGCCGCCCATGCCGTCTCGGTGGTGCTGTCGATGCTGCGCCGGCGGATCTGGGCTTTCGTGCTCTGCGCTGTGGCGATCCCGGTCATCGCCTTCGTGGTGCTGGAGCAGATGGCGCCGCGCTACACCGCGACCGGTACCGCGGTCTACGAGCCGGAAAGCTATGCCGCGCAGGAACTGCAGAGCATCCTGCGGGTCGATCCGATGACCGACGCGGTGATGGCAAGCCAGGCCGAGATCGTGCGCAGCCAGCAGGCGACCGAGCGCCTGATCGACCGTTTCGGCCTGATGAACAGCCAGGAATTCAACTGGACCCTGCGGCCGCCTTCGATCTTCGCATCCGCCGTGCAGATGCTGCGCGACGGGCTGGATACGGTGTTGCGGCCGGTGCTGCCCGCGCTCGCCGACCTGCTGCTGCCCGCGCCCAGGCCCCCGCCCAACCCGGTGGAGGTGCGCCAGTCGGTGGTGCGGGCGGTGCAGAACGCCATGGAAGTCACCGTGGTGCGGCAATCGCACGTGCTGAACGTCAGCTTCACCACCGAGGACCGCCAGCTTGCCGCCGACGCGGTGAACGCCATGCTGGAATACTACATCGCCGACCAGCTCGCCCTGAAGTTCGATGCGGTGCGCAACGCCACCACCTGGCTGCAGGCCCGCGCCGATGAACTGCGCCGGGAAGTGCAACTCAGCGAGGACAAGGTCACCGCCTATCGCACCCGGACCGGGCTGGTGCAGGGCGTGCAGGCCGCGCTCGACACCGAGCAGGTCAGCCGCGTGTCGGCGGATCTGCTGCAGGCCCGCAACGAACTTGCGCAGGCAGAAGGAAAGCTGGATGCCGCGCGCGGCGGCCGCGGCGCGCAGGCACAGGCGGCGGTGGCGCCGAGCGTGGTGCAGATGCGCACGCAGATGGACACGCTGAACGCCCAGTTGCAGTCGCTGACCTCGCGGCTCGGCTCGCGTCACCCCGACGTGCTCAGCCTGCGCAACCAGATCGCCGACCTGCGCCAGAGCGTCGGCAACGAAACCACGCGCGTGGTGGCGGCAAGCGACGCCGAAGTGCGCGCGGCCCGGGCCCGCGTGGCCTCGCTGGAGCAGAACCTGAAACTGGCGCAGGCCGAATACGATCGGAAAGCGCAGTCGCAGCTTCCGCTGAATGCCATGGATCGCGACCTGCAGGCCTCGCGCACGCTGCTGCAGACCGTGCTGGCGCGCATCCAGCAGACCCAGCAGCAGAACGCCATCGAGAAGCCCGACGCGCGGGTGATCTCCTCGGCGCTGGTGCCGGCCGAGCCGAGCTTTCCCAGGATGAAGATCCTGATGCCGGCGGCCGCCGTGTTCGGCATCCTGTTCGGCCTGCTGGTGGTCTACCTGCTCGACGTTTCCGACAGCACGCTGCGCAGCGGCGATGACGTGCGCGCCGTGCTGGGGCTGCCCTGCTTCGCGCTGATCCCGCAGGTGCGCGCGCGGCTGCTCGGGCGGGCGCGGCTGGAGGACTACGTCGTGCGCAAGCCGCATTCCTCCTTCGCTGAGCAGATCCGCGCGCTGCGGGCCGGGCTGTGGCTCGACAACGGCAATCCCCGGATCATCGCCATCACCGCGGCGCGGCCGGGCGAGGCGAAGACCACCACGGCGATCGCCCTCGGCCGGTCGGCGGCGCTGAACAACGAACGCGTGCTGGTGCTCGACTGCGACATCCGCCAACCGAGCTTCGGGCGGATCATGCGCGCCGAGCACGGGCTCGGCATCGCCGACCTGCTGCTCGGGCAGGCGACGCTCGAGGAGGTGATCCGGCGCGACCGGCTGACCGACATGGATTTCATCCCGGCTGGCAGCAACCGCGTAAATTCGCTCGGCCTGTTCATGTCGGATGCGATGAGCCGCGCGATGGAATACGTGCGCGGTCGCTACGACCTGGTGCTGCTGGATGCGCCGCCGGTCTTCGCCATGACCGATGCGCGCATCATCTCGCGCTGCGCCGATGCGACGCTGCTGTGCGTGCGCTGGCGCGAGACGCCACGCAGCGTGGTGTCGCGCTCGCTCGACCTGCTCGACGAGGCGGATGCACGGGTGATCGGGGTGGTGATGACGCGGGTCGATCCGCGCGCGCATGTGCGCGGCGGGCACACCGATTCCGAGGTGTACCATCCGCGCTATGGCGGCTACTACCGGGACTAGGAATGCCACCATCCGCTTTCAGCAAGGCACCATGACCCGGCCCCTCATGCGGCCGGCCACCCCCGTCTTCATCGACCATCACGTGGCGCAGACCGTGATCGTCACGGCCGCCGTGCTGACCATCCTGGCCTTCGCCGGGTTGTCGCTGTGGAATCCGCAACTGGTGCCCTATCTGCTGGGCGCAGGGGTGCTGCTCTGCCTCGGGGCATTCGCCGTCCCGTTCACCACCGCGCTGACGGTGGCCTGGATGCTGGTGGCCGCTTCCAGCCCGGAGATGTGGGTCGCCGACATCACCAGCCCGGCGCTCGGCACCACCATGGCCGGGATGGTGAAACTGGGGGGGTTGGCGCTGGCGGGGCTGTGCGTCCTGCGCACCGGGCTGCGCCTCGATCTGTTCAATCCCGGCTTCGCCTTCGCGGTGATGTTCGTGACCGGCGTGGGCCATGGGCTGTTGCCGGGGCTGACGCTGGGCGACAGCCTGCGCACGCTGCTCGGATCGGCCGGTCCCTATGCGTTTTCCTTCGCGCGCCTGACCCGGGGCTGGTGCGCCGCGGTGATCGCGACCACGATCTGGGCAGCACCGTTCGCGGTGCTGTTCGGCGCGGCGCTGGCAGGCGCGGGGCTGCGCGACGTGCTCATGGTCACCGAGGGCTCGCTGCGCCTGGCCGGCTCCACGCATCCTGCCTTTCTCGGCGCCTTCGCGATGACCGGCATGTACGCCGCCCTGCTGGAGCTGTGGCGCGGCGGACGGATCGTGAACCTGTGGCTGATCGCGCTGAACGGGGTGATCCTGGTCGCCTCGGGCGCGCGGGCGCCGCTGTTCTGCGCCGCCGTGGTCATCGGCTTCAGCTTCTTCTTCCTCCGCTCCGAGGCGTTCGGCCCGATGCGGCGGGTCCTGCCGCTGCTCGCCGGGGCGATGGTCGTGCCGATCGCGGTGGCGCTGGCCAGCGGCCGATCTTCGCTGCGGCTGCTGAGCGTGTTGTCGGGCGAGGCGCGTTCGCTCAGCGGGCGCGACATCATCTGGCCGTTCTTCCAGGCGGCCTGGGACGCGTCGCCCTGGTTCGGCTGGGGCGTGGGCGCGGGCAAGGTGGTGGTCGATCCCGACAGCCTGACGGCGAAGCTGCTCGGTACCACTGCCGCCCATAACGAGTACCTGCGCATCGGCGTGGACGGCGGCTGGTTCGGGCTCGTGCTGCTGATCGTGGTGATGGCGCTGTGGTGCTGGCACTGGACGCGGGTGATGCCGCGCATCGACAAGGTGATCATGCGCCTGGTGTTCCTGATGTTCGCGGTGCATTCGGTCACCGACAACACGCTGATCGCCAGCACCGCGAGCGTGCTGTTCGCCTGGATCTCCGCGGTGTTCGCGCGGGCGGCGCTGGAACGCGAGGCAGCGGAGGCGGCAAGCGGCTGACCCCCGGCGCTGCCACGGCGCTTGCATGACCCGGCGGGCGGCAGCTATGTGCCGCAGCAGGATCATGACGGTGGCGGGGCGCCCTTTCCACACCGGGAGCGTTGCATGGATCTGCCGGAAACGTCGGGTCGGCCCGATGGCCTCGCCTGGGCAGTCGCCTTCCCGCCGGACGTGCGGCCGGTTGCCGGTGAGCCACGTCCGCCGGGGCAGGGGGGCTGGGACTGGCTGCATTACGACTTGGTCCATAGCCGGGCCCGCGCCGCCATCGAGGCGGAGCCGGTGTTCCCGCCCTTCGCGCTGCGGCTGCTGACCGGGACGGACGAGACTCCGCGCATCGTCTCCGATGGCGAGGCGGTGGCCGGCGTGCTGCCGAGCTTCGCGCGCACCTCCGGGCCCGACCAACAGGAGATTGTGTGGTGGCGCTTTGCCATGCTGCCCGGACGGCTGATCACGGCGCGCCGCCGGCCGATGCGTTCGCTGGCCGATGTGTGGTCGGCGCTCAGGACCGGGCCGGTGCCGGGCGGGCCGATGGAGTTGCTCGACGGGGCGATCACCGATTTCGCCCGGGATGCGCGCCGGCGCGTGGCGGCACTGGAAGATTCGCTGGATTCGGCCGAGGACACGCTGCTCGACCGCAGCCTCCCTGCCGATCTTTCCGGCGTCGGGCCGCGCTTCGGTCTGGTGCGGCGCGACCTGACCGACATCAAGCGTGCCCTGACGCCGCTGGTGCGGCTGCTGGACGAGGACGCCGAGGAACTGCCGGCCTGGGCGAAGCAGATCCCACACGACGCGGCCCGCACGGTGCTGGTCGGCGCGCTCGAGGAAATCGCGGCGCTGCACGACCGCGCGCGGGCGCTGCAGGACGAACTGACCACGCGGCTGGCCGAGGAAACGAACCGCCGGCTCTACATCGTCTCCGTGGTCACCACGGTGGTGATGCCGGCGACCCTGGTGGTGGGCTTCTTCGGCATGAACACGGGCGGGCTGCTCTGGGCCAACCATAACTGGGGCACCGCCTTCGCCGCCGCGGTCTGCCTCGTCGCCATGCTCGGCACGCTGCTGCTGATGCGCTGGAAGCGGCTGCTCTGAACCACCGCCCTGGCCGAGATGCTGCCCTGCACAGGGGTGCCTTGACCCCCCGGTGAGCCGCGGACAGAGTTTCGCAACTCACCGGGGAATTTCGTAAAATGGACGCCGCCGAAACGCGGGCAACCGATAACCCGCTGCGCGGCGTCGCGCTGATCATCGGTGCGTCGCTGATGTTCAGCCTCTCCGATGCTTCGGCGAAATTCCTGAGCCGGTCGCTGCCGGTGGTTGAAATCGCCTGGATCCGCTATGTCTGCTTCGTGGCGATGGCGGTCATCCTGGTCGCCCGCAGCGATGGCCGCCTGCAGCGGCCGCGCAGCTCGGTGCTGCAGGTGTTGCGGGGGCTGGGCCTGGTCGGCTCGGCGATCTTCTTCATCCTGGGCGCAAGCCGCATGCCGCTGGCCGATGCCGCCGCCGTCAGCTTCGTCTCGCCGATGCTGATCACGCTGCTGTCGATCCCGATCCTGGGCGAGCAGGTGGGGATACGTCGCTGGGCGGCGGTCGCGGTGGGGCTGTTCGGCGTGCTGGTGGTGGTGCGGCCCGGCACCACCGCCTTCGATCCGGCGGCGCTGATCGTGCTGGCCTCCTCGGCCTGCTGGGCGACCGGCTCGGTGCTGACGCGGCGGATGTCCCAGGGCGAGCGCGCCACCACCACGCTGCTGTGGTCGGCCCTGACCGGGCTGGTCGTGCTGACGGCGCTGCTGCCCACCGGGGTGAAACTGCCCACCCTGACGGAACTGGGGATCGCCCTGTTCCTGGGCACGGTGGCGGCGATCGGGCAATACCTGATGCTGCTGGCCTACCGCCATGCGGCCGCCTCGCTGCTGGCGCCGTTCAGCTACCTGCAACTGATCTGGTCCACCGCCCTGGGCTGGCTGGTGTTCGCCGCCTTCCCCGATGGCTGGACCCTGCTGGGGGCGGTGATCATCATCGGCAGCGGACTCTATACGGTGCACCGCGAGCGGGTGCGCATGCGCGAGGCGCGGGCCAAATAAGTGGCGGGGCGCTGCCCCGCACCCGCCAGGAGGCTTTGCCTCCTGGACCTCCACCAAGGGCTTCGCCCTTGGAACCCGATACTCTGTGCCGCGCAGCGCGAATGGGATCCAAGGGCCTTGTGGCCGTCACGCGACCGCGTGCGTGCGCACGACGGCAGGTCCAGGGCGGAGCCCTGGCCTTATTCTGCCGCGGCCTGCTCCGGATGGTCGAGCTGGGGCAGCAGCGGCAGCAGGGTGCTGAGGTCGCGTTCGGCGCGGCACACCAAATAGTGGGTCGCGTGCGGCCCTTCCTCGTCCTCGGCGTCGCCAAGCGGCATGCCGTCAGGCCCGAGCGGCAGCGCGGCCAGGCCCAGGTCGGCATAGACCTTCAGCAGACCGCGTTCCGCCCGCCAGATCGCCGGCGTGAGCCCTTCCTGCCGCGCGAGGTCGCGCAGGCGCCAGATCGCAGACACCCGGTCGCTGTCGGCCCCGGCCGGATCGCCGAGCCCCAGCATCACCCGGCCGACGCGGCGGAAGGGAATGCCGGCGCGCTCCGCCTCGCCCCAGATGATGCCATCGGCGCGGGCTGGCGGATCCGTTCCAAGCGAGGCATAGCGCAGCCGCGCCTCGGCGCCCCAGCGCAGATAGCCCACCCGTCCGGGACGCAGCAGCCGCCACAGCGCCAGCAGCGCCAGCAACACCGCCAGTGCCACCGTCGCCCGCAGCGAGTTCGACAACTCGGGCGAGAGCACCACCTCCCACCAGGAATTGTCGGCGAGCCAGCGTACGTGCTTCTCGTTGGCCACCAGTGCCAGCACGCAGCCGATCAGCGTCAGCAGCGGCACCACCACCGATGCGTCGAGCTTGCCGGTCAGCAGCCTTGCATGGCGGTAGAATGCGCTGCGGAACGGCGCGATCAGCAGGGCGGCCAGGACCAGCAGGCCGGGGATCCACACCGGCTGTCCTTGCACCACGGTGAAGGCCGCAGCCAGCAGCAGCAGGCCGATGGTCAGCCCCCAGGCCAGGGTCACGCGCTGCGACAGCGCGATGGCGCAGACCATCAGCGCGGCGCCGATCAGGCTGGGGGCGAATTCGCCGGCCTGCGAGGCGACTTCGCCGAAATCGGGATCGATCCAGGAGAAATCCGGCCGGTGCTGCAGCACGCCCAGGCCGAGCAGCAGCGCGCCGCAGATACCGACGGCGCCGGTGACGGCGGCGACCACGAAATCCGGCTCGCTCCAGCGGGCCACCGCCACGCCACGCCGTCCCGGCGGCGCTTTCAGCAGGGATCGGCCACGCAGCAGGATCTCGTTGCCCGCGAACAGCCCGCCGGCGAGGAACAGCGGAATGATGTAGTAATACAGGCGGAACACCACGATCGCGCCGACGATCTGCGGCGGATCCATGTACGGCGACAGGCCGAGCAGCATGGCCGTGTCGAACACGCCGATGCCGCCGGGGATATTGGCGGCGAGGCCGGCGGTGTAGGAGGCGACGTAGACGCCGAGGAAGCGGATGTAGTTCATCCCCTGCGCTTCCGGCAGCAGCGCATGCACGATCGCCGCGGTGACCGCGACGTCCACCGTCGCCAGCATCACCTGGACGATCGCCATCCGCCAGCCCGGCAGCTCGATCTCATGCCCGAACAGGCGCAGATGCGGCGTCATCCGCGAGAGGGTGATGTAGGCGGCGACGATCGCCCACAGCAGCAGGCCGATCGCGTACATCACCCAGGTCGGCAGATGCTGGCCGAAGAACGGCACCGCCTCGGGCTCGACAAACAGCACGATGCCGCCCAGCACCATGCCGCCGAGGCCGAAGGTGAGGCTGCAGAACGCCACCACCTTGGCGATCTGCAGCGGGGTCAGCCCCCAATGGGCGTACAGGCGATAGCGCACCGCCGCCCCGGAGACGGCGGCGAAGCCCAGGTTATGCGCCAGCGAATAGGCGCAGAACGAGGCGAAGGCGACCTTGCCGTAGCTGACCGGCCGTCCGGCATAGTAGGTGCCCAGGCGGTCGTAGAAGGTCAGGATGCCGTAGGACAGCAGCGTCCAGCCGAAGGAAATCGCCAGGGCCTCGCGCGGGATTCCCTCCAGCGCGCGGGCGATGTCCTCGATCTTGAGGCTGCGGAATTCCTTCTGCACCACATAGATGGCGCCGATCAGCAGGACGACCCCGAGGATCGCCGGAAGATGGCGCAGCCAGCGTTTCAGCATCTCGCCCGGCCCCGCCCGCTCAGGCCGGCGTCCGAGCGAGCGCGGTCTCGATCAGGGTTATGGTTTCGGGGATGCCATAGAGCGCGATGAACTGGCCGAAGCGCGGCCCTTCCTGCTGGCCCAGCAGCACCTGATAGAGACAGCCGAACCAGGCGCGCAGTTCCGGGAAGGGATGGCGCTTGCCGACATCGTAGAGCAGCGTCTGGATGTCCTCGGCCGGGGCATCCGCGGGCAGGGCGCGCAGCCCTTCGGCGAGATCCTGCAGCGCCGCCCGCTCGGTGGCATCCGGCTCGCGGAACTGCTTGGCCGGGCGGACGAAGTCACGGTAGTACGCCAGCGCGTATTCCACCAGCCGTGCCAGGAACGGCATGTCCTCCGGGGTCGCCTGCGGGTTGTAGCGGCGGATGAAGCCCCACAGGATGTCCGGCGTCTCCGCGTTCACCACGCTCGCGAGGTTCAGCAGCATGGCGAAGGACAGCGGCGAATGCGCTTCCTGCGGCACCTGGCCGGCATGGATGTGCCAGGCCGGGTTGGCGGCGCGCTCCACGCCCTCCTGCTCGTGCGCGCGCGCGGCATTGGCCAGGTACTCGTCGACCGCGCGGGGGATCACGTCGAAATACAGCCGCTTGGCGCGCTGCGGCTGGTTGAACATGAACTGGCCCAGGCTCTCGGGGGGGGCGTAGCGCAGCCATTCCTCCACCGACAGGCCGTTGCCCTTGCTCTTGCTGATCTTCTGCGCCTGTTCGTCGAGGAACAGCTCGTAGGTGAAGCCCGTCGGCGGCTCGCTGCCCAGGATGCGGCAGATCCGGCCGGACAGCTTCACGCTGTCGATCAGGTCCTTGCCCGACATCTCGTAATCGACGCCGAGCGCATGCCAGCGCATTGCCCAGTCCGCCTTCCACTGCAGCTTGGCCGCGCCGCCGGTGACCAGGGTCTCGAACCACTCCTCGGTGTCCGGGTCGCGCCAGGCGATGGTGCCGGCCGCCGGATCGAGCTTCTCCACCTTCACCTGCATGACGATGCCGGTCTTCGGATGGATCGGCAGGAACGGGGAGTAGCTGGCACGTCGTTCCGCCCCCAGCGTGGGCAGGATCACCGCGAGGATCTCGTCGTGCCGCTCCAGCACCCGCAGCAGCGCCGCGTCGAAGCGGCCCGAGGCGTAATATTCCGAGGAAGACGCGAATTCGTAGGCGAAGCCGAAGGAATCGAGGAAGGAACGCAGGCGGGCGTTGTTGTGCGCGCCGAAGCTCGGATGGGTGCCGAACGGGTCGGGGATGCGGGTCAGCGGCTTGCCCAGGTGCTGGGCCAGCATCTCCCGGTTCGGGACGTTGTCCGGCACTTTGCGCAGCCCGTCCATGTCGTCGCTGAAGGCGAGCAGCTTCGAAGGGAGGCCGGTCAGCTCGGTGAAGGCATGCCGCACCCAGGAGGTGCGGGCGACCTCGCCGAAGGTGCCGATATGCGGCAGGCCCGAGGGACCGTAGCCGGTCTCGAACAGCGCCGAGGACTTGCCGGTCCGGGCGAGCCGTTCGGCGACCTTGCGGGCTTCCTCGAAGGGCCACGCCTTCGGAACGGCCGGGAGAGAGGATTGTGTGTCTGGCATTTCGCGGCAAGCTATGGACGGGGGGTGCCTTGGTCAATCGCACGGCGCCCATATAGTGCTTCCATGACCGAACGCGCCATCCATGCCGCGGCGCGCCCGCGCCTCCGCCTTCCCGCCGCGCCCGCGGTCGTGGCCGGAACCGGCCGGGCCGCCATCCTCACCGAAGACGGCGAGGTGCTCGACCTGCCGGCCGAGGAAGCCGCCGCCCGGCTGCGCAAGATGGCGCCGCCGCTGCTGGTGCATGCCCCGGCCACGCTGCGCCGGCTCGGCCTGCGCACGCTGCCCGCGCTCGACCTGCTGGAACTGTTTGCCTTCGTACTCCCAGGCCATCCGGCGGCACCGACGCCGCGCGGCCTTGCCTTGGCGCTCGACCTGAAGCCGCCCGGGCCGGGGCTCGAGTCCGCCGTCTCGCTGCTGCCCGACCTGACGCAGGCGCTGCTGGCGCGGCTGGCGGCCGGCGCCTCGCTGCCGCTCAACCGCGACGCCGCCGCGCTGGCGGCGCGGATGGGGCAGGCGGGCTGGGACTGGGCGGACTTCGTCATCGCCGCCGCGGGTGGGCCGGCCGTTGCCGGCGCCGACCCGCTGCGGGTCTGGCGCCGCCTGCCGGAATGGGAGGAGGTGGCGCCGCCGCCACCGCCCGCCTCGCATCCGGTCTCGCCCGCCGATGCCCGCGCCCGGCTCGGGGCGATGCTGGGCGAGGGGGCCGAGGAGCGCCCCGGCCAGTCCGACTACGCCGCCGCCGCCGCTGCCGCCTTCGCCCCGCGCGAGCAGCGCGGCGACCCGCATCTGGTGCTGGCCGAGGCCGGCACCGGCACCGGCAAGACGCTCGGCTACATCGCCCCGGCCAGCCTCTGGGCCGAGCGGAACCAGGGGCCGGTCTGGATCTCCACCTTCACCCGCCACCTGCAGCGGCAGGTGGAGGCGGAACTGGTCCGGCTGCATCCCGACCCCGCCGAGCGCCGCCGCCGGGTGGTGATCCGCAAGGGGCGGGAGAACTATCTCTGCCTGCTCAATTTCGAGGACGCGGTGAACGCGGCGCTGGCCGGCAACGCGGCGGTGCCGGTGATTCCGCTCGGCCTGATCGCCCGCTGGGCGCTGACCGGTACCGACGGCGACATCCAGGGTGGCGACCTGCCCGGCTGGTTCGCCGAGCTGTTCGCCGGCGGGCTCATCCCGGCCCTGGCCGACCGTCGCGGGGAGTGCATCCATGCCGCCTGCCCGCACTGGCGCCGT
This sequence comes from Rhodovastum atsumiense, assembly GCF_937425535.1. Classification (NCBI taxonomy): domain Bacteria; kingdom Pseudomonadati; phylum Pseudomonadota; class Alphaproteobacteria; order Acetobacterales; family Acetobacteraceae; genus Rhodovastum; species Rhodovastum atsumiense. The sequence continues at coordinate 5,786,499 of NZ_OW485601.1, read as the reverse complement.
TGCTTCGTCGAGCACACCATCCGCCGCGCCCGCGGCGCCGAGCTGGTGGTGGCGAATCACGCACTGGTGATGGCGCAGGCCGCCTGGGGCGGCATCGACGACACCACGGTGCCGCTCCGCTACGTGTTCGACGAGGGGCATCACCTGTTCGATGCCGCCGATGGCGCCTTCGCCGCCACGCTTTCCGGCGTCGAGGCGGGCGAGCTGCGCCGCTGGCTGCTCGGCGCCGAGGGCAGCCGCTCCCGTGCCCGTGGTCTGCGCCGCCGCATCGAGGAACTGGTGGCCGAGCGCCCGGAATTGCTGGCGCCGCTGGATGCCGCGCTGCAGGCCGCCCGTGCGCTGCCGGGGCCGGGCTGGTCCAGCCGGCTGCAGGATCCCGCCCTGGACCCGGCCCCCGATCTGGCCGGCGTGGAGCCGGGCCGGCAGAATCCCTGCGAGGCCTTCCTGCGCGCCGCCCGCCAGCAGGTGCTGGCGCGCGCGCCGGGCGAGGGCGAGCCCGGCCGCGGCAGCGTGGAATGCGACCTGTTCCCGCCCGCGCCCGGCCTGGCCGAGACGGCCGCCGACCTGGATCGGGCGCTCGGCCGGCTTGCCGCTCCGCTGGAACGAATCGTGGAGCGACTCGCCGCCCGGCTCGAAGACGAGGCTGAGGAGCTCGACGCCGCCACGCGCAACCGCATCGAGGCGTCCTGCCGCTCGATCCGCCGCCGGGCCCTCGACCGGCTGGCCGCCTGGCAGGAGATGCTGCGCAGCCTCGCCGCCGACCCGCCCGCACCCGGCATCCGCCCGACCCAGGTGATGTTCCTGCGGCTCGATCGCTGGGACGGCCGCGATGCCGATGTCGGGCTGCACCGGCACTGGCTCGACCCGACCATTCCCTTCGCCCTGAGCCTCGCCCAGCCGGCGCAGGGGCTGCTGGTCACCTCGGCCACGCTGCGTGATGCCGGGGCGGGCGATCCCGAGTCGGCCTGGGCGGTGGCGGAGGCGAGGGCAGGGGCGGTGCATCTGCCATCCCCGGCGATCCGGGTGGCGGTGGCCAGTCCCTTCGACTACGCCGCCCAGACCCGCGCCTTCGTGGTCACCGACGTCAATGCCCGCGACATCGCCGCGCTCGCCGCCGCCTATCGCGCCCTGTTCCAGGCGTCCGGCGGCGGCGGGCTCGGGCTGTTCACCGCGATCAGCCGCCTGCGCGCCGTACACGCCCGCATCGCCCCGGAGCTGGAGGCGGCCGGCATCCCGCTGCTCGCCCAGCATGTCGATCCCATGGACAACGCCACGCTGATCGACATCTTCCGCACCGAGGAGGAAAGCTGCCTGCTCGGCACCGACGCGATGCGCGACGGGGTGGACGTGCCCGGCCGGGCGCTGCGCCTGGTGGTGTTCGAGCGCGTGCCCTGGCCGCGCCCGGACATCCTGCACCGCGAGCGGCGCGTGCATCTCGGCGCCGGCGATCCCACCGGCTATGACGACCGCATCGTGCGCTTTCGGCTGCGCCAGGCCTTCGGCCGGCTGATCCGCAGCACCACCGATCGCGGCGTCTTCGTGCTGCTGGATCGCCAGACCCCGACCCGGTTGCTCTCGGCGTTTCCGCAGGGCGTGGCGGTGCGGCGCCTCGGGCTGGCCCAGGTGGTCGCCGAAACCCGTGACTTCCTGAGCTGAGTTGAAGGCGGCGGGCCTACGATGATAAGGGGGTTGCAGGCTGGCGGCAGCTCCTCGCCGTACCGGTTCGATGGCGGCAAGAGAGGTCCCATGCACGAGTCCGACAGACATTTCGCCGCCGGCTGGCTGTCCGAATCCGCCGCCGTGACCGCCGCCTTCGCCGCCGATCCGCAGGCCATCGGGGTGCTGTCGGCGATGTCGGATGCCATCACCGCATCGCTGCGCGCGGGCGGCAAGCTGCTGATCGCCGGCAATGGCGGCAGCGCCGCCGACGCGCAGCACATGGCGGCCGAATTCGTTGTGCGCATGAACTATGACCGAGCCCCGCTCGCGGCGCTGGCGCTGACCACCGACAGTTCGGTCCTCACCGCTGCCGGCAACGACTATGGCTACGATCATGTGTTCGCGCGTCAGGTCCAGGCGCTCGGCCGCCGCGGCGACGTGTTCCTGGGCATTTCCACGTCCGGCCGCTCGCCCACGATCCTGCGGGCGCTGGACGCGGCGCGGCAGAGCGGCCTGATCACGCTGGGCTTCACCGGCGCGGCCGGCGGCGCCATGGCGGAGCAGTGCGACGTGCTGCTGCGCGCGCCCTCGGCGGTGACGGCGCTGATCCAGCAGATCCACATCATCGCCATCCATGTCATCTGCTCGCTGGCCGAACGGGCGCTCTGCCCGCGCCCTGGTGCCTGAGCCGTTCCCGGCCACGCCGCGCCAGGGCGTCGTGCTGCTCGAAGGACCCGCCGCGCTGGAGCCCTGCGGCGACCGGCCCTTCCTGGCCTGGCAGTTGCGGGAACTGCTGCGCCTCGGCATCAGCGAAATCCTGCTGCTGACCGACACGCTGCCCGACCTCCTGCGCGAGCGCCTGGACGCGATCGCCACCACCCTGCCACGCCCGGTACCGATCCTTGTTTCCGGGCCGGACGCCCTGCTTCGCGCGCGTGACCGACTCGATGCGCGCTTCCTGCTCTGCGGATCCAGCGTGGCGTGGGACGGCAATCTCGCGCCGCTGCTGGCCGGCGCGGCACAGCGCGACCCGGCCGACAGCCTCGGCCGGGTCGCGCTGTGCCGCGCCGGGACGGGGAGGGACGTCGCCGGTATCGGCGTGTTCGGCCGGGCCGTGCTGGACCACCTGCCCGCGTCCGGCTGCTTCACGCGCGACACGCTGTCCGGGCTCGTTGCCGCTGGCCTGGTGGGCGGCACCGACATCCAGGGCGACTGCTTCGCGCTCGACCAGCCTGCCACGCTGCGGCGCGCCCAGGCCGAATTGCCGCCGCGCCTGCGTCGTCCGGCTTTGTTCCTTGATCGCGACGGCGTGCTGAACCGCGATCACGGCTATGTCGGCACCCGCGAGCGCTTCGAGTGGATGCCGGGGGCGATCGAAACCGTACGCCTGGCCACCGCAAGCGGCTGGCATGTCTTCGTGGTTACCAACCAGTCGGGCGTGGCGCGTGGCCTGTACGACGAGGCGGCGGTGCGGTGGCTGATGGCCTGGGTGCAGGACCGGTTGCACGCCGCCGGTGGCCTGCTCGATGACTGGCGCTATTGCCCGCACCATCCCGAGGCGGTGCTGCCCGCCTATGCGGGTGTCTGTGGCTGCCGCAAGCCCGCGCCCGGCATGTTGCTCGACCTGATCCAGGCCTGGGAGCTGGATCCCGCGCGCTGTGTGCTGATCGGCGACCAGCCGACCGACCTGCAGGCGGCGGAAGCTGCCGGGATGCCGGCGGCCCTGTTTCCGGGCGGCGATCTGGCGGCTTTTGCCGCTCCGCTGCTGGCTGGCAAGGACGCCTGACGACCGGCCGCAATGGTCGCGCGGCCGGTCGCATGGGTCAGGTAGAAACGATCAGAACCGGTAGCCGAGACCCGCGCCAACCACCAGCGGGTTGAGGTCGGTCTTGGCGGTGACCGGGCCGAGGGCGGTGTTCAGCTTGGCCTTGGTGCTGACGAAGATCTGCTTGACGTCGACGTTGGCGTACCACCGTCCGGTCAGATTGATGTCGACGCCGGCCTGCAGCACCCAGCCCCAGTTGCTTTCCAGCGCCAGCTTGGTGACCGGAGACCCAGAGCCGGGAGCTTCGGTATTATAGAACACGGTGTAGTTGATACCGGCGCCGAGATAGGGGCTGACCCGGTTATCGTGGAAGAAATGATATTGTACCGTCAGCGCAGGCGGCAGTACCCAGGTCTTGCCGACGGTCAGGTTGCCGATCGCGGTGTTGGAGGCACTGATCGTGTGCTGCGTGGTCCCCGCGATCAGTTCAAGAGCGATGTTATCGGTAAAGAAATAGGAAAAATCGACTTCCGGAGCTATGGCGTTGGTGGCGTTCACCTTGCCACCGACGGAAGTCGAAGAACTGCTGTTCAGCGGCACCACGTTGATCAGGCGGGCCCGCACCATGAAGCTGCCCGTGGTCTTTCCTGTATCCGGCGTCTGTGCGACCGCCGTTCCCGCCAGCGAGAGGGCACCCGCGAGGTACGTCAGGAACGTCCTTGCTTTCATTCGGCTCTCCAGCGACCGTTCATATCTGTCCGGTCGTTCCCCATTGTGAAATCGTAGCGATCGGGAGCTAAGCGGTCTGTCCGATAGCACCGCCTTGATGCACATCAATTCGTGCGAATTCCTGGTTGACACGGAGCAAGGTGTGGCATTCGTACAGAATATACATTTTTTCTTGTGAAATGATTTCGAATGGGTGTCGGGGAGCGGCCCATGGCATCGCCCCGGCGCGCATCAATCCGTGCGAACTCCTGCTTGACACAGATCAAGGCAAGCGATCGCCCGAATGAGCATCTGTTTGCCATGGACACACAGACGCTGATCGCCAAGTACGACGCGCGGGTGCCGCGTTACACGAGCTATCCGACCGCCCCGCATTTCTCGGCAGCGGTTGACGCCGCGGTCTACCGGACCTGGCTGGCCGCGCTGCCGGATGACGCCTCTCTGTCCCTCTACCTGCACGTGCCGTTCTGCGCCCATCTCTGCTATTACTGCGGGTGCCACACCTCGGTCGTGAATCGGGTCGAGCCGCTCGAGAGCTACGCCGATACCATCCTCCAGGAAATCGACCTGGTCACCGAAGCCGTGGGGCGCCGCCTGACGGTGCGCCACGTGCACTGGGGCGGTGGCAGCCCGACCATCATGCCGCCGGCGCGGCTGCAGCAGATCATGGACCGGCTGCGCGAGCGCTTCGCCTTCGATCCGAAGGCCGAGGTCGCCGTCGAGATCGACCCGCGCACCGCCAATGACGAAGTGCTGGACGGCCTGATCGCCATGGGCTGCAACCGGGTCAGCCTGGGCGTGCAGGATTTCGATCCCAAGGTGCAGGAAACGGTCAACCGCATTCAGTCCTGGGAGACCACGCGCGCCTGCGCCGACGGGCTGCGCGCGCGCGGCATCACCTCGATCAATGTCGACCTGATGTATGGCCTGCCGTACTCGACCGAGGCCAGCATGGAGGACACGGTCGCCAAGGCGCTCGACCTCGGCCCCGACCGCATCGCCGTGTTCGGCTACGCGCATGTGCCCTGGGTCGCCAAGCACCAGCGCCTGCTGCCCGAGGACGCGATGCCGGGGGCGGAGGAGCGCTGGGCGCAGTTGCACGTCGCCGAGCGGGTCATCGCCTCGCGCGGCTACCGCGTCATCGGCCTCGACCATTTTGCCCGGCCCGATGACGAGCTGGCCACCGCGATGGACGGGCAGGTGCTGCACCGCAACTTCCAGGGCTATACCACCGACACCGCGGAAGTCATGGTCGGCTTCGGTGCTTCCTCGATCGGGTCGCTGCCGCAGGGCTACGTCCAGAACATCCCGGCGCTGCCGGAATGGCGCGATCAGGTGCGCGCCGGCCAGTTGCCCACCAAGCGCGGCATCGTCCTCAGCGAGGATGACCGGCTGCGGCGCGACGTCATTGAGACGCTGATGTGCCAGGGTCGCGTCGATCTCGCCCAGGTCGCCGCCGCGCACGGTGCCGATCCCGAGGGCCTGCGCGCCGCCGCGCCGCGGCTGGCCGACATGGCCGCCGACGGCCTGATCGACTGGGACGGCACGACGCTGGCGATCCGGCCGCATGCAAGGCCCTTCGTGCGGACCGTCGCGTCCGTATTCGATACCTATCTCCGCCCCGACGGGGCGAAGCACTCGCGCGTCGTGTGAACCGGCTCACCGGGCGGGATGGCGCATCCATCCCGCCCGGCGGTCATCCGCCGCGGACAGCCTGAATGCCAATGGCCGCCGGCCCGGATCCACGGGGCAGCGGCCATTGGCATGACAGAGGCAATTGCTGGGGCGGGCGCTGGCCCGTTATCGCACGGCGTCGGCCTGGTTAGGCCGGCCTTCGCCACCGTGGTCGAGCGACTTCCACAGTGTCGCGCCTTCCGGCCGGTGCCCGGCCGCATACAGGCCCGACGCCGCCAGCGAGGTCTTGCCCAGCACCATCGTCCGGATGGCCGCGCAGCCCAGCCGTTCGGCCAGCGCTTCCAGCTCGGCGACCAGCGTCGACATCACAGCTTCCGGATCGAGCACGTCCATCGCCACCATGTGTTCGGCGATCAGGATCGGGCCATGTGCAAGATCATGTTCGCGGCGGTAGAGGAACAGGCCGCACGGTAATTGCCGCGGTTGGCGCAGCACCGCCCGGATGCCGGCCTGGTCGGCCCGCTTCGGGTTGGCAATGCGTCTGGCGATGCGCGTCCACGTCTTGAGGTCGAGTGTCGGCACCACTTCCCGCACCAGAGGGTACACGGTATGTACCTCGTCTGGCCGCAGATTCTGACAGGCGAAGCCCGACATCGCACACATGGTTCTGCTCACGTTGAAAGTGTGCTCAGTGCCGATTTTTCCCGCCTTGATGCAGATCAAGGCACTGACCTGTAAGCCCGGCGCAAAAATGGTTCACGCTGGGCAAGCTGTGCGCTAAATTCACACGAACGCTACCATTTGGTGGTCGTTTTCCGTATGGGTCGATGATGACGCCTGTCCGCGCCCGCCCACTCGTCGTAGAGCCGATCCGACCGACCGATCCATGTACCAACTGCGAGGCGCGCTCCTTCAGCGTCTGTAACGCGATCGAAGCCAAGGATCTCGAACGGCTTGCGGCCCTGGCCGTTCCTCTTGCCATCGATGCCGGCCGCACCTTCATCGAGGAAGGTGACACGGCTGAACACTTCTTCAATGTCACCGCCGGCACCGCCAAGCTGTTCAAACTGCTGCCGGATGGCCGCCGCCAGATCACCGGCTTCGCCTGCGTCGGCACCTTCCTGGGCCTCGCTGTCTCCTCGACCTACGCCTTCGGCGCCGAGGCGGTGGAGCCGATGCGCGTCTGCCGCTTCTCCCGCGCCAAGCTCAAGGCCCTGCTCGACGACTTCCCGGCAATGGAAAAACGCCTGCTGGAGGTCGCCTCCAATGAACTTGTCGCGGCACAGGAGCAGATGCTGCTGCTCGGGCGCAAGACCGCGCGGGAGCGTCTGGCCTCGTTCCTGGTGGTGCGGGCGGTCAACATGGCGAGCGGAGTCCTGCCCTGCAGTTCCCGTCCGGCCGACAAGGTCACGCTGCCGATGACCCGCAGCGACATCGCCGACTATCTCGGCCTGACCATCGAGACCGTCAGCCGCACCCTGACGCGCTTCAAGAGCGAGCGGCTGATCGACATCCCCAGCGCCTCGGAGATCGCCATCCGGGATTTCGCCGCGCTGGAAGGACTGGCGACCGGCCTGAACTGACCGGCACCGCACTGAACGGTAACTGTCCAAAAATTGACCCTGTCCTGACCACGGACAGGTGAGCGGCGCCAGCGGAACTCCAGGATCTTGACCTGCCTCATGGCGCATGCGTCACGAGGCAGGTACAGAGCGCGCCAATGCATGATCTCGCCAACCAGGAAATGCGATCTTCCTCGGCGCGGCGGGATGCCGGCCTGCCGGCACCGTCGCGCGGCTTGCCACCACTCGCCCCCGGGCCGCGTCCGCTCGCCCCGCTGGGAGCCCCCCCACGCCGGCGGCCGTTGCGGCTGGCCCTGGTGCTCGTGCTGGTCGCCATCGCCATTGCCTTCGTGGTGTGGTCGCGCTGGTTTCAGGCGATCCCGGTCGAGGTGATCCACCCGACCCGCGGCCCGGCCCTGGAAGCGGTCTATGCCACCGGGGTGGTGGAGGCGATCGACACCGCCCGCGTCGGCACCATGGTGGCCGGCCGCATCCTCTCCCTCGGCGCCGAGGAAGGTGACCGGGTTCGCGGCGGCCAGGTGCTCGCCCGACTCGATGACCGTCAGCCCCGCCAGCGCGTCGAGGACGCCCGCGCCCGGCTCGTCGTCGCCGAGCAGGAACTCGTGCGCACCCGCGACCTGATCGACCGTGGCGTGCGGTCCGCCGCCCAGCTCGAACGCGCCGTGCAGGAACGCGACCAGGCGGTCGCGGGCCTGCAGCTCATGGCCCGCCAGCTCGAGGAATACAGCATCACCGCGCCACTCGACGCGCTGGTGATGAAGCGCCCGGTCGAGCCCGGCGAGACCGTCGCCGCCAACGCCACCCTGTTCGAGATCGCCTCCACCGCCCGGCTGCGGGTCGCCGCCGACGTGGACGAGCGCGACATCCCCCAGGTGCGCATGGGCGCGAAGGTGGCGATCCGCGCCGACGCCTTCCCCGACGAGGCCTTCCCCGCCCAGGTCACCAATATCCGCCGCCGTGGCGAGACCGCCACCCGCACCTTCCGCGTCGAGGCCAACCTGCCGGCGGACACGAAGCTGATGATCGGCATGACGGTGGACGTGAACGTGGTGGTGGCCGAGCGCCGCGATGCCCTGCTGGTGCCCGCCACCGCGGTGCATCACGACCCGCCGCTCGGCGGGCGGCCGGGGCGGGCCTGGGTGTTCCGCGTGGTCGATGGCCAGGCTCGCCGCACCGAGGTGCAGACCGGCGCCGCCGGGGCCGAGGCGGTCGAGATCCGCCAGGGCCTGGCCAGCTCCGACGTGATCGTGGCCACTACCCCGGATCGGCTGAAGGACGGGCAGGCCGTGCGGGGCCGGCCCGATCCCAAGGCCTCATGATCCCGCTGCCGCTGGCCATCGCGCTCGCCCATCTGCGCATGCGGCGGCGCCAGACCCTGGTTTCCGTGCTCGGCGTCACCCTTGGCGTCGGCGTGTTCATCTCGATGACCGGGCTGATGCAGGGTTTCCAGAGCTATTTCCGCAACCAGATCATCGAGACCAACCCGCACGTCACCATCACCGACGAGACCCGCCGGCCGGCGCCGCAACCCCTGCAGATGCTGCATCCCGCCGCGGCGGTGCAGGTCGCGCGCATCGTGCCGCGCGACCCGGTGCGCGGCATCTCCGCCGCTGGCGGCATCCTCGATGCGCTCGCCGCCATGCCCGGCCTCGATGCCGCGCCCACGCTGCGCGGCCAGTTGCTGCTGCGCCGGGCCGGGCGCGACTTCGCCGTCACCGCGCTCGGCATCGACCCGGTGCGGGAGCTGCGCGTCACCACCCTGCAGACCGACATGGTCCAGGGCAGCATCGAGGCACTCGGGGGCCGCGAGGACGGCATCGTGCTGGGCATCACCCTGGCCAACCGGATGGGAGTGGCCCTCGGCGACACCATCGCCGTCGCCACCCCGGCCAATATCGCCACCACGCTGCGGGTCGTGGGCATCTTCCGAACCGGCCTCGAACAGCAGGACACCAGCCAGGTGCTGGTCAACCTGACCAAGCAGCAATCCATGCAGGCCCGCCCGCGCGTGGTGAACGAGATCCATATCCGGCTCGCCGACATCAGCCGCTCGATCCCGGTCGCCGCCGCGCTCGAAGGCCGCTGGGGCTACAAGGCGGCCCCCTGGGAAGAGACCTACGCGCGTATCCTGGACGTATTCGTGTTGCAGAACGCCATCATGTTCTTCGCCACCGGTGCGGTGCTGGTGGTGGCCGCCTTCGGCATCTTCAACATCATCTCCACCGTGGTGATGGAGAAGGCGCGCGACATCGCCATCCTGCGCTCGATCGGCTTCGCCAGCGGCGACGTGGTGGCGATCTTCGTCATCGAAGGCGTGATCGTCGGCCTGCTCGGGATCTCCGCGGGCGCCCTGCTGGGCTGGCTGCTCTCGGCGGGCCTGGCGATGGTGCCGGCGCCGGGCGCCACCGATCCCTCGGAGACGCTGCGCATCGCCCGGGCGCCCTGGATCTACGGCGTGGCCGCCACCATCGCCTTCGTCTCGGCCCTGGCCGCCTCCTGGCTGCCCGCCCGCCGCGCCGCCCGCAGCGATCCGCTGACCATCATCCGCGGGGCGATGTGATGCAGCCCTCGCTGCAGGCAAGGGGCCTGACCCGGATCCTGCCCGGCCCGGTGCCCACCACCCTGGTGGAAGGCATCGACCTCGACTTCACCCCCGGCGACTTCGCCGTCATCACCGGCCCGTCCGGCTCGGGCAAATCCTCGCTGCTGTACCTGCTCGGCCTGCTCGATCCGCCGACCGGCGGCGATGTGCTGGTCGAGGGCGCGTCCACCGCGGAACTCGACGGCGAGCAACGCGCACGGGTGCGGCTGGAACGCTTCGGCTTCGTCTTCCAGTTCCATTTCCTGCTGCCGGAATTCACCGTGCTGGAAAACGTCATGCTGCCGATGCGCCAGCTCGGGCGATTCCACACCGGCGACATGCACGCCCGCGCCGAGTCGCTGCTGGGGGCGCTCGACATGCTGCCGGTCGCGCATAAGCGGCCGGACGCCCTCTCGGGAGGGCAACGCCAACGCACCGCGGTGGCGCGCGCCCTGGCCAACGATCCGGAATTCCTGCTCGCCGACGAGCCGACCGGGGCGCTCGATACCCGCAACGCTGCCGCCGTGTTCACGATCCTGCGCGATCTCGCGCGGGAGGGACGCACCGTCATCGCGGTGACCCACGACGAAGGACTCGCGGCGACCGCCGATCGTCGCATCCGGATCGTCGACGGGCGGCTGGTTTAGAAGGGCAAGGTCCCGCCTTGGACCGACCAAGGTCCAAAAGGCTCCTGGCCGGTCCAGTCATGTAGGGCGGATAAGCGCAGCGCCATCCGCCAACGCAACGCTCCACGAGGTGGCCATCTTGCGATGGCGGATGGCGCTGCGCTTATCCGCCCTACACTTGCTTTGCCGCGCAGCGAGAATGGGATCCAAGGGCCTTGTGGCCCTTGGCAGGTCCAGGGCGGAGCCCTGGCCTTTCCTAACGCTTATGGGCAGTTACATCGTCCGCCCGTGGCAGTGCTTGAACTTCTTGCCGCTGCCGCAGGGGCAGGGGGCGTTGCGCGGGGAGTTGGCCCAGGTGGCCGGGTCCTTCGGGTCCACCGTGTCGGTCCGCATCGGCATGGCCGTCACGCGGCTGGTGGCGGCGTCGTAATCGCCGACGTCGCCGCCGGCCAGGGCCATGGCCGGTTCCGGGTGGCTCGCCACCATGTCGCGGGGCAGCGGCGGCAGTTCGGTCGGGGCAGGGGCGTCGCCAGCCAGTTCGACGCGCGCCACCAGCGAGGTCACCCGTTCACGCAGCTCGTCCAGCATGCCGTTGAACAGGGCGAAGGCCTCGGTCTTGTATTCGTTCAGCGGATCGCGCTGGCCGTAGGCGCGCAGGCCGATGCCCTGGCGCAGGTGGTCGAGGGCGAGCAGGTGTTCCTTCCACACCGCGTCCAGCGTCTGCAGCAGCAGGCTTTTTTCGACGAAGCGCATCAGGTCCGGCCCGAAATTGGCCGCCTTCGCCGCCATCGCCGCGTCCGCCGCCTGTTCGATGCGTTCGCGGATGCCGTTCTCGTCGATGCCTTCCTCGCGCGCCCACTCGACGATCGGCAGGTCGAGGTTGAGCAGGCGCCGCACGTCCTCGGCAAGCTCGGCCGATTCCCACTGCTCAGCGTAGGCTTTCTCGGGAATGCGGCGGGCGACCATGATGGCGATCACCTCGGCGCGCATGTCGGCGAGGGTGTCGGACACGTCGGACGCTTTCATGAACTCGCGGCGCTGCGAATACACCTCGCGGCGCTGGTCGTTCATGACGTCGTCATATTTCAGCACGTTCTTGCGCGTGTCGAAGTTGCGGGCCTCGACCTTCTTCTGGGCCTTCTCGAGCGCCTTGTTGATCCAGGGATGGACGATGGCCTCGCCGTCCTTCAGCCCGAGTCGGGTCAGCATGCCGCCCATGCGGTCCGACCCGAAGATGCGCATCAGGTCGTCTTCGAGGCTGAGGAAGAAGCGTGACGCGCCCGGGTCACCCTGGCGGCCGGAGCGGCCGCGCAACTGGTTGTCGATGCGCCGGCTTTCATGCCGCTCGGTGCCGATCACATACAGGCCGCCGGCCTGCTTCACTGTCTCGTAGCCGCTTTCGATCTCGGCGCGGATGGTGGCTTCGCGGGCGGCGCGCTCGGCGGGATCGGCGAGGCCGGCCGCCTCGTTCTTCACCCGCATCTCGAAATTGCCGCCGAGTTTGATGTCGGTGCCGCGGCCGGCCATGTTGGTGGCGATGGTGATCGCGCCGGGGGCGCCGGCCTGGGCGACGATCTGCGCTTCCTGCTCGTGGTAGCGCGCGTTCAGCACCTGGTGCGGGACCTTCTTCTTCTTGAGGATCTCGGAGAGGATCTCGCTCTTCTCGATGCTGACCGTGCCTACCAGCACCGGCTGGCGGCGCGTGAGCGCCTCCTCGATCAGTTTCGCCACCGCCTCGTATTTTTCCGCGGCGGTGCGATACACCTCGTCATCCTCGTCGCGACGGATGCAGGGCACGTTGGTGGGGATCTCCACCACCCCCAGACGGTAGATCTCGGCGAACTCGTCGGCCTCGGTCATCGCCGTGCCGGTCATGCCGGCCAGTTTGGGGAAGAGGCGGAAATAGTTCTGGAAGGTGATCGAGGCGAGGGTCTGGTTCTCCGGCTGGACGGTGACGGCTTCCTTGGCCTCCAGCGCCTGGTGCAGCCCCTCGGAGAAGCGGCGGCCTTCCATCATGCGGCCGGTGAACTCGTCGATCAGCACTACCTTGTCGTCGCGCACGATATAGTCCACGTCGCGGGCGAACAGGGTGTGGGCGCGCAGCGATTGCTGCACGTGGTGCACGACCGACACGTTGGCGATGTCATAAAGCCCGCCCTCGGTGAGGATGCCGGCCTCGCGCAGCATTTCCTCGACGCGGGGCGTGCCTTCCTCGGTCAGCGTGACCGTGCGGAACTTCTCGTCCTTTTCGTAGGTCGATTCGTCCTTCACCAGTTCGCGCACCACCGCGTTGACGGTGCGGTAGAGATCGGAGGAATCCTCGGCCGGACCCGAAATGATCAGCGGCGTGCGCGCCTCGTCGATCAGGATCGAGTCGACCTCGTCGACGATCGCGTAATAGAAATCGCGCTGGACCATATCTTCCAGGCGATATTTCATGTTGTCGCGCAGGTAGTCGAAGCCGAACTCGTTGTTCGTGCCGTAGGTGATATCGGCGGCGTATTGCGCGCGGCGCTCGGTATCTTCCAGGCCGTGCACGATGACGCCTACGGACATGCCGAGGAAGGTATAGATCTGCCCCATCCATTCGGCGTCGCGCCTGGCGAGGTAGTCGTTGACCGTGACGATGTGCACGCCCTTGCCGGCCAGCGCGTTCAGGTAGACGGGCAGGGTGGCGACCAGGGTCTTGCCCTCGCCGGTCTTCATCTCGGCGATCTGGCCCTCGTGCAGGACCATGCCGCCGATCATCTGGACGTCGAAATGGCGCATGCCGAGCGTGCGCTTGGAAGCCTCGCGCACCACCGCGAAGGCCTCGGGCAACAACTCGTCGAGCGTCGCCCCGTTGGCGAGGCGCTCGCGGAATTCGATGGTCTTGTTGCGCAGCGCCTCGTCCGACAGCGCGGCCAGTGCAGGCTCGAAGGCATTGATCTCCGGCACCCGGCGCTGATAGGCCTTGAGCGCACGGTCGTTCGAGGTGCCGAAGATGGCTCGGGCGAAGCGGGCGAACATGGAAAGCCTTCCTGGGGCCGGCACGGCAATTGCGGCCCGGCGAACGACCCGTCCGCGCGCCGCACAGCCGCCCACCCCCCATTCTTCGTGTTGGGCAGGCCAGTCAGATAGGACCCAACCGGTGCGCGGTCAACGAGCAGGCGTCAGCTCCGCGCCGCAAACGGCCCCCGGCAGGTTGTGAGGGGGGAACGCTTCGGCCATAACTCCGGCCGCTTTCAGAAGGAACATAGCATGCGGCATCTCTCCAGGACCGCACCGATCCTGGCCTTGACGGCCTTTTGTGCGGTCGCCGCTCCCGTGTCCGGCCGCGCCCAGGCGCCGGCCCCTTCCGCCCCGCCGGCCGCCGCCGACCCCGTGGTCGCGCGGGTGGACAGCACCGATATCCGACTCTCCGACGTCCAGGGGGCCATCCAGTCCCTGCCGCCCGAGTACCGGGCGATGCCGCCGCAGATGCTCTATCCCGCCCTGGTCGACCAGCTGGTGGACCGCAAGGCGGTGGCCCTGCTCGCCACCAGGCAGGGGCTCGACAAGGATCCGCAGGTGCAGCGGCAGATGGCCCGCGCCGCCGAGGAAGCGCTGCAATCCGCCCTGTTCCACCGCGAAATCGGCCCGCAGGTCAGCGATGCGGCGGTGCGCGCCCGCTATGACCACGACATCGCCGGCAAGACCGGCGCGCCGGAGGTGCATGCCCGTCACATCCTGGTGGCGAGCGAGGCCGATGCCAAGGCCATCATCGCCGAGCTGAAGAAGGGCGGCGACTTCGCGGCCATCGCCAAGGCCCGCAGCACCGACCCGGGCGCCGCCCAGGGCGGCGATCTCGGCTGGTTCAAGCAGGGCGACATGCTGCCCGAGTTCTCGGAAGCCGCCTTCGCGCTCAAGCCCGGCCAGGTCTCCGACAAGCCGGTGCAGACCCGCTATGGCTGGCATGTCATCAAGGTCGAGGAACGGCGCACCGCCCCGACTCCGACCTTCGAGCAGGCCCGCGACGACCTGCGCAACACCATGGTGCAGGAAGCCGCCCAGAAGCTGCTGACCACCGCCCGCGCCGGGGTGAAGGTGGAAAAGTTCAACCTGGACGGCATGATGCCGCGCGCGACCGACGGCGCCGAGCCGCCGCCGGCCCCCGCCAAGTAGCTTTCAGATCCACTTACCACCTAAGGACTGCCGACCATGCCACCCGCCGTTTCGCCGCTTGCCGTTCCGCTGCCGTCGCTCGCGCCGCTCGCGGGTGTGCGCCTTGGCGCCGCCGCCGCCGGCATCCGCTACCGCGGGCGGACGGACCTGGTGATGGTGGAGCTCACGCCAGGCACCACCGCGGCGGGCGTGTTCACCCGCAACCGCTGCCCCGGCGCGCCGGTCGACTGGTGCCGGGCGGCGCTGAAGGGGGGCAAGGCACGCGGCGTCGTCATCAACGCCGGCAACGCCAATGTCTTCACCGGCCGGGCCGGGGCCGAGGCGGCCAAGGCCTCGGCCGAGGCCGCGGCGGCGCTGATCGGCTGCCGGCCGCGCGAGGTGATGCTGGCCAGCACCGGCGTGATCGGCGAGGTGCTGCCGCATGAGCGCCTCACCGCCGCCCTGCCGGCGCTGCATGCCTCCCTGCATGACGATGCCTGGGAAGCGGCCGCGCGCGGCATCATGACCACCGACACCTTCCCCAAGGGGGCGGTGCGCCGCGTCCGGATCGGTGATACCGAAGTGACCATCCAGGGCTTCGCCAAGGGCAGCGGCATGATCGCGCCGGACATGGCGACCATGCTGTGCTTCGTCTTCACCGACGCGAAACTGCCGGCGGCGGTGCTGCAATCGCTGCTGCAGAAGGGCGTGGCGGGCAGCTTCAACTGCACCACCGTCGATTCCGACACCTCCACTTCCGACACCGTGCTGCTGTTTGCCACCGGCCAGGCGAAGCATCCCCGCGTGCCGCCCGAGGGCGGCCGGATGCTGCGCGAGTTCAAGGCGGCACTCGATGACCTGCTGCTCGATCTCGCGCTGCAGGTGGTGCGTGACGGCGAGGGGGCGCAGAAGCTGGTGCGCATCGACGTGACCGGGGCGGTTTCCTCCGGTTCGGCGAAGCGGGTGGCGATGGCGATCGCCAATTCCCCGCTGGTCAAGACCGCGATCGCCGGCGAGGACGCCAACTGGGGCCGCATCGTCATGGCGGTCGGCAAGGCTGGCGAGCCCGCCGACCGGGACCTGATCTCGGTGGCGGTCGGCGGCGTCTGGATGGCCCGCCAGGGCGGCGTGGTCGAAGGCTATGACGAGGCGCCGGTGGTGGCCCACATGAAGGGGCGCGAGGTCGCCATCGAGGTGGATCTCGGCCTTGGCCGGGGGCGTGCCACCGCATGGACCTGCGACCTCACCCACGGCTACATCGACATCAACGGGTCGTACCGCTCCTAGACGATCCGATCATCCGATCGCACGGGGCTCCGCGTCGGATAAACCGGCCCGGGCCATCGCAACGGCATCAGGCGCGCGGGGCATCCCACCCCGCGCGCCTGAGCCTTGCGTGGGCTGCCGGTGCCGAAGAGAATCGGCTGTACATCGCTTTGCAATCCGGAGTAGAACAACCGCGACGGGCATGCTGAATCCCGATATGGTTGTGCCCCGGCTCGGTCCCGAGCAAAGTCTCCAAGGCAGCAATGGCCATGTTCCAGCCGACCAGTTTCGATCTCCCCCGGTCGCGGCCGCCTTCGCCCGCCCGGCGATCGCGTGGCTGTCGGCGCGGCCCGGTCCAATGAGCGAGGCGGAGTTTGCGGCCCGGCTGGTTCGCGACCTCGATGCAAAAGATGTGTGTCTCGTGCTGGACGTCTTCCGCAACGACGTCCTGCGCCTGACCGGCGTGCTGGAGGCCGCGGCCGCGATGGGCGACGTCACGAATTTCCGCCGCACCAGCCATGCGCTCGCTGGCGCCGCCGGGGCGGTGGGGGCGCAGGCATTCGAGCGCGCCTGCCGTCAGGCGATGACCCGTGCCGATCTGCAGCCCGGCGAACTCGCCGCCACCGCCGCGGAGATCCGCCGCTGCGGCGAGTCGGCGCTGGTGCAGGCAGCCACCCTGCAGGCTTCGCTGGCGCGGCCCTGATCACCGATCTGTGATCAAAAGTTTGTCTGGTCGGGGCGGTTCGCGGCGCCGGGCGCTCCTTGACGGATCCCGCCCCCGCCACATGTCAGCCATGCCAAAAAACAAACGGGGAAAGGCACACAAAATGGACCCTCTGTTCTTTCTGATGATCGGGACTCTGGCGTCCGGGATCTTTATTGCGTGGCGTGATCGCTCGGCATCGCGCCGCTGAGAGCGATCTGTATTTCTGTCAGGCCGGGATCTGTCGGACGACTTTTGCTGTCGCAGTGTTGGTGCGCCTGTAATACTGCATCATTAGTGCAATGGCACTGACGTCCCGGTGCCAAAAGTAAAGGGGAGGCCAGGTGCCTCCCCTTTATGATGCGTGATGTCCGCCGCCTGCCTTTACCGCCGCCCGTAAGTGTCCTCGAAACGGACGATGTCGTCCTCGCCCAGGTAGCTGCCCACCTGCACCTCGATCAGCGTCAGCGGAATCCGGCCGGGATTCTGCAGCCGGTGCACGCTGCCGAGCGGCAGGTAGATGCTCTCGTTCTCGCGCACCATCTTCTGCGTGTCGTCGCAGGTCACTTCGGCCGTGCCGCTCACCACCACCCAGTGCTCGGCGCGATGGAAGTGTTTCTGCAGGCTGAGCTGGTGGCCCGGATTGACCAGGATGCGCTTCACCTGGAACCGCTGGCCCTGGATCAGGCTCTCGTAGAAGCCCCAGGGGCGGTACACCCGGTTGTGCGACACCGCCTGCCGCTTGCCGCCCGCCTTCAGCCGGTCGACCACGCGCTTGACGTTCTGCGCCTGGGAGCGGTCCATCGCCAGCACCGCGTCCTCGGTCACCACCACCACCGCGTCCTTCAGCCCCAGCACCGCGGTCAGGATGCCGTCGCTGCGCACGTAGCAATCCGTGGCCCCTTCGAGCAGCACGTCATCGCCCACCGCCACGTTGCCGGCCGTGTCCTTGTTGCCGAGTTCCCACAGCGCGCCCCAACTGCCCACGTCCGACCAGCCGAGATCGGCCGGCACCACCGCGGCACGGTCGGTCTTCTCCGCCACCGCATAGTCCAGGCTGATATTCGGCACCGCGGCGAAGGCCACCGGATCGAGCCGGCAGAAATCCAGGTCCTGCGTGCGCCCCGTCACCGCCGGGCGCAGCGCTGCCAGCACGTCGGGGGCGTGCCGCTCCATCTCTTCCAGCAAGGTGCGTGCGGTAAACACGAACATGCCGGAATTCCACAGATGCCGCCCGGAGGCGACCAGCGTTTCCGCCTGCGCCGCATCCGGCTTCTCGACGAAGCGGGCAAGGTCGTGCACGCCCGGCAGGCCGGGCAACTGCGTTCCCACTTCGATATAACCATAGCCGGTTTCGGGCGCGGTCGGCCGCATGCCAAAAGTGACGATGCGCCCGGCCCGCGCCGCGGCGACGGCGGCGTCCACGGCGCGATGCAACGCCGGCAGATCGCCCATGGCGGCATCGGCCGCCATCATCCACAGCACCGCGTCGGGATCCTGCTCGGCCACGATCAGGGCGGCGGCGGCGATCGCCGGGGCGGAGTTGCGGCCGACCGGCTCGAGCAGGATCGTCGGCGTGGTGATGCCCACCCGATGAAGCTGCTCGGCAACGACGAAACGATGCTCCTGGTTGCACACGACAATGGGAGGCGCGAAGCCGTCGCCGGTGGCGCGCAGCGCGGTCTCGGCGATCATCGGCCGGTCGGAGGCCAGCGGCCAGAATTGCTTGGGGAAGCTTTCCCGCGACACCGGCCACAGCCGCGTGCCGGAGCCGCCGGACAACACCACCGGGACGACCAGGCCGGTGGCGCGGCCGGGCGCGGAGAGGGCGGGCGTGGTGCCGGGAGCAGGGGGCGGCAGAACGGTCATGGCCGGTCCTGATGTCCTTGTTCTGGGGAGTGATCGTGTCAGCTATGGCAGCGTGACAGGGATGGTGTCCACGCCCCGGCAGCGTGATGTAACCTTGCAGCACCCCAATGTGACCGGCAAGCATGCGATGCCTCAACTGAAAGCTGCTCCGCATGTCCTTGTCGAATGACCCCACGGACCGGATCCGCGAGCTCATCGCCGCCATCGAGCCCGAGCTGATCGCGATCCGCCGCGACATCCACGCTCATCCCGAGCTCGCCTTCGAGGAAGTGCGCACCGCCGCGGTGGTGGCGCGCGAGCTCACCCGACTCGGCATCCCTCACCAGACCGGCATCGGCCGCACCGGCGTCGTCGGCCTGATCGAGGGCGGCCGGCCCGGCCCGGTGCTGGCGCTGCGCGCCGACATGGACGCGCTGCCGATCCAGGAACAGACCGGCCTGCCCTGGGCGAGTCGCATCGAGGGGAAGATGCATGCCTGCGGCCACGACCTGCACACCACCACGCTGATCGGTGTCGCCGCCCTGCTGCGCCAGCTCGCGCCGCAACTGGCCGGCACGGTGAAGCTGGTGTTCCAGCCTGCCGAGGAGGCAGTGGGCGGCATGCAGGCCATGCTCGACGATGGATTGCTGGACAATCCCCGCATCGACCTCGCGCTTGGTTTTCATAACGCACCGAACCTGCCGGTGGGGCGATTCAGCTATACCCGTGGTCCCGGCCTCGCCGCTGCCGACACCTTCGCCATCACTGTGCATGGCGTCTCCGGCCATGCCGCGCATCCCCATTCCGCGATCGATCCGGTGGTGGCGGCGGCGTTGCTGGTCACGCAACTGCAGACCGTGGTCTCCCGCGAAGTCGATCCGATGCATCCGGCGGTGGTGACCGTCGGCGCCATCCATGGCGGCGAGGCCGCCAACATCATTCCCGACAGCGTCACCTTCCGCGGCACCGTGCGCACGCTGCACGCCCCGGCACGCAACATCGCCGAGGCCGCCATCCGCCGGCTCTGCCAGGGGGCGGAGGCATCGCTGCGCGTGCGCTGCGAGATCGCCTACCGGCGCGAGGTGCCGGCGCTGGTCAACGACGACCGGGTGATCGACCCCACCATCGCCGCGATCCGCCGCCAGCTCGGCGAGGTGGTGGAGGAGCGGGGGCCGATCATGGGCGCCGAGGATCTCGCCGTGCTGCTGGAGCGGGTGCCGGGGTTCCAGTTGCGCATCGGCTCGGGCGCGCCGGGGCGGGCGGACCGTTTGCACAATTCCGGTTATGCCCCTGACGAAGCCTGCATTGGCATCGGCGTGCAGGCGATCACGCGGGCGACGCTGGAGCTGCTGTCGTGATGCGCGTCTGTGTTTTCGGCGCCGGCGCCATCGGCGGACATCTTCTCGCCCGGCTCGCACGGGGGGGCGCGGAAGTTTCGATGGTGGCGCGGGGCGCGCATCTCGCCGCCATCCGCGCGGACGGCCTGCGTGTGCAGGACCGCGACGAGGAAATCCATGTGCGCCCGGCGGCGAGCGACGATCCTGCCGAACTCGGTCGCCAGGATATCGTGCTGACCACCGTCAAGGCGCATGCGCTGCCCGCGGCGGCGGCGATGCTGGCGCCGCTGCTCGGGCCGGACACCCCGGTGGTGTTCGTCGTGAACGGCATTCCCTGGTGGTATTTCCAGCACCATGGCGGCCCGCTCGACGGGCGGCGCCTGCCCCGGCTCGATCCGGACGATACGATCCTGCGTGCGGTCGGACTGCAGCGCACGATCGGGGGTGTGGTCTACGCGCCCTGCGAAGTGATCGCCCCTGGCGTGGTGCGGGTCGAGGGCTCGACGCAACACCGGCTGATCCTGGGCGAGATCGACGGCCGGCCGGGTCCGCGCGTCGAGGCGCTCGCCGAAGTGCTGCGCGCAGGCGGCACCGGCGCCGAGGTGACGCCGCGTATCCGCGACGCGGTCTGGGCCAAGCTGATGAACAACCTGAGCACCGGCCCCATTGCCGTGCTCAGCGCCAGCGTGCCGCAGGACAGCACCGCCGAACCTGCCATCGCCTCGGCGATGCGCATGGCGATCGCCGAGGGCGCGGCGATCGCCGCCACGCTCGGCTGCGACGCCTCCATCGATCCCGACTGGCAGATGGCCTGGGCCCGCCGCAGCCGTCATCGTCCGAGCATCCTGCAGGACCTGCAGCTCGGCCGGCAGATGGAGGTGGATGCGCTCTACACAGTGCCGCTGGAGCTGGCGCGGCTGGCCGGCGTGGCAACACCCACGCTCGATCTGCTGGTGGCGCTGCTGCGTCAGCGTGCCCGCGCGGCCGGGCTCTACGCCGACTGATCGCGCGGCAAGGCGGTCTGGCCGAGCACCCAGCCTTCCCAGTGCCGGATCCAGGGATCATCCGGCACGAAGGCGGGCCGGTGCCCGGCCAGCACGTTCAGCACGCACAGCACGCCCAGCACGCAATCGAAACGGTCCTCGCCGGCCGCGTCGGCGCCGAAACCATCGGTCGCCGCCGCCACCAGAGCCGGTTCCGGCCGGGCGCCCAGCCGTGGCAGCACCGCCAGCAACGCGGGGGCGAGGGCGGCCCGGTCCGCGCGCCGCCGCTTGCTGCCGATAAGCCGCAGGCCGAGATGACGCAGCGCTTCCGCCGGATAGGTTTCGGCCATGACGATGCGTCCGGGCGCGAGCAGCGCCGGCAGGTCGCCCTCGAACGGCCAGAGCCGCAGCGCATCGCCCGACAGTGCCGGCATCACCAGATCGCGCCAGGCGGAGATGGCGGCCTTGCCGGACTGGTTGGCCCCGAGCGTCCAGAACGGCGGCGCCCCGGCCGGGCGCTCGGCGGTGGCGTGGTCCACGGCACGGCACAGCGCGGCGGCATCCGGCAGGCCCAGCGCGGCGGCATGGGCGGCGCGGGTCATGCCGGCCACCCCGCGGGCGGGATAGAAGGGGCGGTCCGGGCCGACCTCGGCCAGCGTCGCGCAGACACGGAAAAAATCCGCGCTTGCCGCGAGGCCGCGCAGGAAGGCGGGAAAATCCGCCGCCCGCAGCCGCGCGGCATAGCCGCGTGGCAGGCCGAGCGGCAGGTCGGCGCCCAGCAGCACGGCGGCAGCAGGGTCATGCAGGCGCGCCAGCAGCGTGGAGACCTCTCCCACCGGTTCCGGCGCGGCGACCCGCCAGCCCGCCGGCGTGCGGCGGGCCAGCGTCATCCATCTTTTCCGCGGGTCCGTACTCCAATCCGCGTGAACGGCGCAGCGAATGCCGGCGTCGCTCGTAGTCATGTCAAGTCCCAGCCTGTCCGGGATGACCAGGGGAGAGACCGTTGATGCTGGAAGGCTATTCGCGCGAACAGCGCCTTATTCATTGGACTGTCGCAGGACTGGTGGTGGCCCAGATCCTGATCGGAATCAGCCTGGCGAAACTGCTGCAGTCGTCGCCGGAAAATGCCGACGAACTCAGCCGAATGCTGGGCTTGCATGGCGGTACCGGGACCTTGCTGTTCGTGCTGATGGCATGGCGGCTCAGCCTGCGCCGCCGCCTCGGCGTGCCGCCGCCGCCAGAGGGCACACCCGAGGACGTGTCCACCCTTGCGCGCCTGAATCATCTGACGTTCTACGTGTTGCTGCTGGCCATGCCGATCGTTGGCTGGCTCGCCGCGAGCGCGTCGGGGCAGCAACTTTCGGTGTTCGGCCTCGTCCATCTGCCGGCGCTGATCGGGAAGAACCAGGACGTCGCCGCGGCGCTGACGCGGATGCATGTGGCCAGCGGCTACCTGCTGATCTGCCTGATCGGCCTGCACCTGATGGGCGTCGTCTATCACACTTACATGCGCCGCGACGGGCTGCTGCGACGCATGACCGGATGACGCGGCGACAGATTCACGACAGCCGGGACGCTGCCAAGGGCCGGAGGCCCTTGGATCCCGCGACGAAAAGTTACAGCGGCTTGTGGGCGCGCTCGATCAGGCGGCTGAAGAAGCCAGGCTTCTTCTCCGCGTCGGCCGCCTTGGCGGACTGGGCACGGCTGCGTGCCTCGTCCTGCTTCTCGCGGTCCTTCACGGAGAGCCACTTATCGAGGCTCATCCCGGCCTTGGCGGCCCGCTTTTCCTCATAGGCGCGCTGGCCTTCGCTCATTTGCTTGGTCATGGGGGAACCTCCGGCGCGCGTTCTGGCATTCCGGCCCGGCGGCATCAAGCCTCTCCGCGCCGGCGCAGCAACAGGCCGGCCAGCGCGCCGAGCGCCAGGTTGATGGTGATGCCGCTGGCCGAGAGCAGCACCAGGGCGGCGAACATCCGCGGCACCTGCAGCCGATATCCGGCCTCGAGGATGCGATAGGCGAGGCCCGAGGCGACGCCGCCCGCCCCGGCAACGATCTCGGCACTGACCGTCCCGACCAGGGCGAGCCCGCCGGAGATGCGCAACCCGGCGAGGAAATAGGGCAGCGCCGCCGGCAGGCGCAGCAGGCGCAGGGTCTGCCAGCGCGTTGCCCCGTTCAGCCGGAACAGGTCGAGCAATTCCGCCGGCGCCGCGGCAAGCCCCGCGGCGGTGTTGGAGAACACCGGGAAGAAGGCGATGATGGTGGCGCAGATCACCACCGAGGCGAACGGATCGCCCACCCAAACAATCACCAGCGGTGCGATCGCAACGATCGGCGTCACCTGCAATACCACCGTCCAGGGCTGGAAGGCGGCGCGGGCCAGCGGGCTGGCCTGCATCAGCAGGGCCAGGGCGACGCCAAGCCCGGCCGAAACCGCCAGCGCCACCAGGGTCACGCCGAGAGTGGACGCCAGCGAGGCCAGCAACAGCGACGGCGCGTCGAGGAAGGCGCCCAGGACCGCAACCGGACCGGGAACGAGATAGACCGGAACGCCGCTGGCACGAACGGCAATTTCCCACAGCGACAGGAACAGCAGGGCGAACAGCCATGGCGCGGCGCGGGTCACGGGCGGTCCTGCCGCCAGCCTTGACCCGCCCAGGCCGGCGCCGCGGCATGGGACGGGGCGAGGGGACCTTCGGCGGTGGGAATTTGCTGCAGGGCGTGTGTCACGTCGGCGACCAGGGCCGCATAGGCGGGGTCGAGCCGGGCTTCCGGCGAAGCGGTGAGCCGCGATTCGATCTCGGTGACGATGCGCCCGGGCCGTGGTGTCATCAGCACGATGCGCCGGGCGAGGAAGCAGGCCTCGTAGATCGAATGGGTGACGAACACCACCGAGCAGGACAGTTCGCGCCACAATGCCAGCAGGTCTTCCTGCAGGCCGTGGCGGGTGAATTCGTCGAGGGCGGCGAAAGGCTCGTCCATCAGCAGCAGGCGCGGGCGGCTGACCAGGGCGCGGGCGATCGAGACGCGCATGCGCATCCCGCCCGACAATTCGCGTGGCAGCGCCGCGGCGAAGCCGTCGAGGCCCACGCGCGCCAGGGCCGCCTGCACCGCCGGGCCTGCCGTCCCCCGCGCTACCCCGCGCAGGCGTAGTGGCAGGAACACGTTCTCCGCGGCGCTGGCCCATGGCAGCAGGGTCGCGTCCTGGAAGACAAAGCCGATTTCGCCAGGGGCTGGGGCCTGGCCGCCGTCCCAGTGGATGCGGCCGGCATCCGGCGCGTCCAGCCCGGCGATCAGGCGCAGCAGCGTCGACTTGCCGCAGCCCGAAGGGCCAAGCAGGGCCACGAAATCGCCCTGTTGCAGCCGCAGCGACGCATCGCGCAGCGCTTCGGTGCCGTTGGGGAAGCGGCGCCCGAGCCGCTCCAGCGTCAGCACGCGCGCCCGGCAGAGCGAAATGTGTCGCGTCGCATCACGGACGCCGGGTCTCCGTCCCGGCCGCGTGGTCGATGAAGCGCAGTGTATAGGCGCGCTTCCAGTCGAGGTCGGCGGGATAGAGCCCCTGGGCGGACATCGTGGTGAAGAAATCGGCCCAGCGCGCATCGGTCATCACGCCGATGCCACGGCCGGCGGCATCGCCGGACTCGAGAATCCCGTGCCGCTTCAGCGCCGCCCGGCCGTAGGCGAGCAAGGCCTCGGTCATTTCCGGGTTGTCCTTGCGGATCAGGGCATTTCCCGGTGCCGGATCATCCCCGAGATAGGACCGCCAGCCTTCGATCGAGGCATCGACGAAGCGTTGCACCAGATCGGGCTTTGTGGCGATCAGCCGATCCGAGGTGGCGAAGAGCTGCGCATAGCCGGAGAATCCGGCATCGGCGATCAGCAGCACCACCGGATCGAACCCGGCCTGCGCGCGGATGGAGAACGGCTCGGACCCGAGGAAACCCTGCTGGATCGCTCCCTTGTCGGCCAGGAAGGGCTGCAGGTTGAAGGTATAGGGGCGGATCTGGGCGTCGCTGTAGCCGAACCTGGCGCGCAGGAAGTTCCACCATCCGGACCGGGTATCGGCGCTGATCATGATCGGCCTGCCGCGCAGGGCCGGGAAACTGTCATGGCCCTGCCCGGGATGGGCGATCAGCACCGAGGGGTCCTTCTGGAACATCGCCGCGACCACCCGGAAGGGGATGGCTTCCTTCACGAAGTTGAGGGCGATGAAGCTGTTGGAGGCGATGGCGACATCCAGCCGCCCGGCGAGCAGCAACTGTGTCTGGTTCACGCCCGGGCCACCCTGGCGGATGGTCACGTCCAGGCCGTGCCGGCGATAGATGCCGTTCGCCAGCGCCTGATAGTAGCCGCCGTACTCGGCCTCGGCGAGCCAGTCGGTGCCGAAGGCGATGCGGTCATCGGCGCGGGCCGGTGCGGCCGCGCACGCCAGCCCGATCAGCAGTGCGGCCAGGTATGCCCTCATTCCGATCCCTCCGTTGCCCGTTGCGCGCCCAGGATGTTGCGCCGATCGGCCGGAATGCCAGTCCGATCCTGCCGCCGCGTCCGGGGATTGCCAACCCGAAGGGGAAGAGGCTCATCTGCGCGGCATGAGCGACTCGGTGCGTCCGTCATGAGCATGCCGCGGGTGAAGGTAGGACTTTGGGTGCAGATGGCGCTGCGGCTGGGCCACGCCGATGGCCGCTACGGCGCGGTGCTGCGCCGGGGCGACGAGGATGCCGGCGGCGTGCTGGTGGTGCTGCGCGGACGCCAGGGGCTGTCCGTGCTGTCGCAGATCCGCACCGCCGAGGGCGAGGCCGCCTGGATCCGGGCGACCGGCCCCGTCGCGGTGGAGCAGGCAGTGGCCGACGCCTACATCGAGCGCCAGGTCCGGCGCGACCCCGATCTCTGGGTCCTGGAGTTCGAAAGCCCCGATCTGCTGCCGCCTTTCGACTGCAAGATCGTCTGACGGGGAGAAAGGCGGGCATTTTCACCTTTTGGTCCGATCGGGTGGCGAAACCTTCGGGTTGAAGCGACGTTCCGCTTCCCGTATCGGTCACTGTTGCGTCCTGGCCACAGCTTCGCTACCGCAGGGCCGCTCGCGGAGGCGTACAGTGTCCGGGAGCGGGCCGACTCGCAGTTTGGCTCCATATGGCACGATGCCCTCGACCGGATTGGACAGCATGAAGCGCGCTTTGCTTGCCACCACCCTGATCGCCCTCCCGCTCGCCGCCCGGGCGCAACCCATCGAGGGGCTTTATGTCGGTGGCGGCGCCGGCGCGAACTGGCTCGAGCAGGAGCGCATCCGTAGTTCCACCGTGGGCGGCGTGTCGGTACGACTGCCGGGTGACCAGCGCCTGAACTTCGACCCCGGCTTCGCCGCGGTCGGCAGCGTCGGCTGGGGCTTCGGCAATGGCGTGCGGCTGGAACTGGAAGGCAGCTACCGGCGCAACGGGGCCAACAAGGGCAGCGTGCCAACCGGCGTCACGGCGCTCGGCGGCGACCAGAAGACCTATGGCGCCATGGCGAACGTGTTGTTCGACATGGATATCGGCTCGCCCTACGTGTTCCCCTACCTGGGCGCCGGCGCCGGCTATCAGTGGCTCGAGCAGCGAAGCTGGCAGGTCGCCGGCGGCACGCAGCAATCCTGGTCGGGCACCCAGGGTGGTTTCGCCTATCAGGCGATCGCCGGCACGGCGTTTCCGGTACCCTGGGTGGTCGGGCTCTCGGCGACGCTGGAATACCGGTTCCTCGGCGTGAACGGGAAGCAGGGCTATTCCGGCCCGGGCGGGTTGCACGTCATCACCAGCGACCAGCACAACCACTCCGCGCTGGTCGGGTTGCGGTATGCCTTCAATGTCACGCCGCCGGCCGGCGCGGTGGCCCCGGTGCCCGCGCCGGTCACGGCGCCGGCCCCCGCGCCGACGCGCAGCTACCTGGTCTTCTTCGACTGGAACAGCGCGGCGCTGACCGATCGGGCGCGCCAGATCGTGGCCGAGGCGGCACAGGCGACCACGCGCGTGCAGGTGACGCGCATCGAGGTCGCCGGCCATGCCGACAAGACCGGCACCGCGGCCTACAACCAGCGCCTGTCACTGCAGCGGGCCGAGGTGGTCGCAGCGGAGCTGGTGCGCAACGGCGTGCCGCGGCAGGCGATCACCGTGCAGGGCTTCGGCGAGACCCGCCCCCTGGTGCCGACCGCCGAGGGCGTGCGTGAGCCGCAGAACCGGCGGGTTGAGATCGTCCTGAAGTAAAGGCCAGGGCTCCGCCCTGGACCTGCCAAGGGCCACAAGGCCCTTGGATCCCGTTCGCGCTGCGCGGCACAGAGTCATGGGTTCCAAGGGCGAAGCCCTTGGTGGAGGTCCAGGAGGCGAAGCCTCCTGGTGGGGTTTGGGGCAACGCCCCAAGATCAAGCCTGCGTGAAAAACGCGAATTGAGCGGGAGGTTTCCCGCGTGATGCGCACCTCTCCCGATGCGGCAACGGCTGATCGAGGGAGGAGCGCATGGACGGGCCGGACCGGAACGCGACGCCCGAGGGCGGGGCAACGCCGCGCCTGCACTTCCCGGAGCCGCCGGCCCGGCCGGGCCAGCCGCCCGATTTCTCCTGGGTGCAGGTGCCGCCCGCCGGCGCCGTGCCACGCCCTGACATCGACGTGCATCCGCGTGAGACGCAGGACCTCGCCAACCTGTTGATTCGCGTGCTTGACGAGGCCGGGGAGGCGGTCGGCCCCTGGGATCCCGGCCTGGATGCCGAGACGCTGCGCCGTGGCCTGCGGACCATGTTGCGGACCCGCGCCTTCGACGAGCGGATGGCCCGGGCGCAGCGCCAGGGCAAGACCTCGTTCTACATGCGCTGCACCGGCGAGGAAGCGGTCGCGGTGGCGCAGGCGATGGCGCTCGATCCGCGCGACATGACCTTCCCCACCTACCGCCAGCAGGGCATCCTGATCGCGCGCGGCTGGCCGCTGGTGGAGATGATCAACCAGATCTTCTCCAACCGCGGCGATCGGCTGAAGGGCCGGCAACTGCCGATCCTCTATTCCAGCAAGGAGGCCGGGTTCTTCTCGATCTCCGGCAACCTGGGCACGCAGTTTCCGCAGGCGGTGGGCTGGGCGATGGCGGCGGCGCTGAAGGGCGACGACCGCATCGCCGCGGGCTGGATCGGCGAGGGCGCCACCGCCGAGGGCGATTTCCACAACGCGATGACCTTCGCGGGCGTCTACCGGGCGCCGGTGATCCTGAACGTGGTGAACAACCAGTACGCCATCTCGACCTTCCAGGGGGTGGCGGGCGGCGAGGGCGCCACCTTCGCCTCGCGCGCCGCCGGCTACGGCATCGCCGCGCTGCGGGTGGACGGTAATGATTTCCTGGCGGTCTACGCGGCTTCCCGTTGGGCGGCGGCGCGGGCGCGGGGCAATTTCGGCCCCACCCTGATCGAGCATTTCACCTATCGCGCCGGCCCGCATTCCAGCAGCGACGATCCCGCACGCTACCGCCCCGCCGCCGAGGCCGCGTCCTGGCCGCTCGGCGACCCGGTGGCGCGGCTGAAGGCGCACCTGATCGCGCGCGACGCATGGTCGGAGGAACGCCACACCCAGGCCGAGGCGGAAGCGGCCGAAGAGGTGCGCGTGGCCTATCGCGCGGCGGAGGCGAACGGCACGCTGGGCGAGACGGAGCACGATCCCGCCACGCTGTTCGACGACGTGTTCAAGGAGATGCCCTGGCACCTGCGCGAGCAGCGCGATGCGATGGAGGGCTGAGCGATGCCGGCGATGACGATGGTGCAGGCGCTCAATTCGGCCATGGACGTGATGCTCGCGCGCGATCCGGACGTGGTGATCTTCGGCGAGGATGTCGGCTATTTCGGCGGCGTGTTCCGCTGCACCGAGGGGCTGCAGAGGAAGCACGGCCCGGCGCGCTGCTTCGACACCCCGATCGCCGAGGCCGGCATCATCGGCGTCGCCGTCGGCATGGGGGCGTACGGGCTGCGGCCGGTGATCGAGATCCAGTTCGCCGACTACATCTATCCGGCGACCGACCAACTGGTTTCCGAGGCGGCGCGGCTGCGCTACCGCTCGGCCGGGGATTTCACGGCCCCGATCACCGTGCGCGCGCCCTGCGGCGGCGGCATTTTCGGCGGGCAGACGCACAGCCAGAGCCCGGAGGCGATCTTCACCCATGTCTGCGGGCTGAAGACGGTGATCCCGTCCAATCCCTACGACGCCAAGGGCCTGCTGATCAGCGCCATCGAGGACGACGACCCGGTCATCTTCTTCGAGCCCAAGCGCCTTTATGGCGGTCCCTTCGACGGCCATCCCGAGCGGCCGGCCGTGCCCTGGGCGGGGCATCCCAGGGCCGAGGTGCCGGAGGGCTATTACGCGGTGCCGCTCGGCCAGGCGGCGGTGGTACGGGAGGGCGAGGACCTGACGGTGCTCGCCTATGGCACCATGGTGCACGTGGCCCTGGCGGCGGTGGCGGAAAGCGGCATCGACGCCGAGGTAATCGATTTGCGCACGCTGATCCCGCTGGACATCGAGACCATCACCGCCTCGGTGCGACGCACCGGTCGTTGCGTGGTCGTGCACGAGGCGACGCGCACCGGTGGCTTCGGCGCGGAACTCTCGGCGCTGGTGCAGGAGCATTGCTTCCACCACCTCGAAGCGCCGATCGAGCGGGTGACCGGCTGGGACACGCCGTATCCGCACGCGCTGGAATGGGCCTATTTCCCGGGGCCGCACCGTGTTGCCGCCGGCATGCGGCGGGCGCTGGAGGGCTGAGCCATGGGGCGCTTCGTCTTCCGCCTGCCCGATATCGGCGAGGGCATCGCCGAGGCCGAGCTGATCGCCTGGCATGTCCGGCCGGGCGATGCGATCGCCGAGGACGCGCCGATGGTCGAGCTGATGACCGACAAGGCGACGGTGGAAATTCCCAGTCCGCGCGCCGGGACCGTGGTTTCGATGAAGGGCGCGCCGGGCGAGCGGATTCCCGTGGGCTCGGAGCTGATCGTGCTGGAGGTGGAGGAAAAGCCGCAGCCGGCGCTGGCGCAATCCAGGCCGGCGGCAGCGATGGGGGAGGCGTCCCCGGCCAGGAATGTGGGCGTCGATGGGCATGAGGCCAGGGCTCCGGTGGCGACGCTGCCCGCGTCGGCGGCGCGCGTGCTGGCAGCGCCGGCGGTGCGGCAACGCGCCCGCGCCCTCGGCATCGATCTGCACGGCATTGCCGGCAGCGGACCGGAAGGGCGGGTCACTCATGCCGATCTCGACGCACATCTGCGCGACGGCGCAGCCCTCCCCACGCCACTCCGCACGGAGGTCGAGGACCTGCGCCTGACCGGGTTGCGCCGGCGCATCGCCGAGCGGCTGGAGGAGTCCTGGCGCCGCATCCCGCATTTTTCCTATGTCGAGACCATCGATGTCGGCGCGCTCGAGGACCTGCGCGCGGACCTGAATGCGCGCCATCCCGGCCGGCCGCATCTGACGCTGCTGCCCTTCCTGCTGCGGGCCCTGGTCGGCGCGATCCGGCGCGTGCCGCAGGTGAATGCGCAGTACGACGACGCGGCCGGGATCCTGCGCCGCCATGCCGCCCTGCATGCCGGCATCGCCGTGCAGACGCCGGGCGGGCTGATGGTGCCGGTGCTGCGCCATGCCGAGGCGCTGGACCTCTGGCAGGCTGCCGCCGGCATCGCCCGGCTCGCGGCGGCGGCGCGCGAGGGCCACGCCGGGCGCGAGGAGCTGAGCGGTTCGACGCTGACCATCACCAGCCTCGGCCCGCTCGGCGGCATCGTCAGCACGCCGTTGATCAATCCGCCGGAAGTGGCGATTGTCGGGGTCAACCGCATCGTCGAGCAGCCGGTGGTGCAGGGGGGAGGAATCGTGGCGCGACGGATGATGAACCTGTCGTGCTCCTTCGATCATCGCGTGATCGATGGCTGGGACGCGGCGACCTTCGTGCAGGAGGTGAAGGCGCGGCTGGAACAGCCGGCCGCGCTGTTCATGGAATAAGGGGAGAGGGATGATGGCCGAGCGCATCCGCATCGATCCGGTCACGGACGCGTTGCTGTTGGTCGATGTCCAACCGGACTTCATGCCCGGTGGCGCGCTGGCGGTCCCGGACGGCGATGCCGTGCTGCCGGTGATCAACCGCCTGCTTGCCGGGCCGTTCCGGCATGCGGTCGCCACCCAGGACTGGCACCCGCCGGGGCACGCCTCCTTTGCCAGTGCCCACCCGGGGCGGGCGCCGTTCGAGACGGTCGGCGCGCCGTACGGGCCGCAGACGCTGTGGCCCGATCATTGCGTGCAAGGCAGCCCGGGGGCGGCCCTGCATAACGGGCTCGACCAGGCGCGCATCGAATTGATCCTGCGCAAGGGCTGGCATCCTTCGGTGGACAGCTACTCGGCTTTCCGCGAGAACGACCGCACCACCTCGACCTGCCTGGATGCCTGGTTGCGCGCGCGCGGGTTCCGGCGGCTGTTCCTGACCGGGCTTGCTACGGATTTCTGCGTGGCCTGGTCGGCCGAGGACGCGGTGGCGCTGGGATTCTCGGTGGTGGTGATCGAGGATGCCTGCCGCGGGATCGGCCTGCCCGCGGCATCCGGCCACAGCAGCATCGACATCGCCCGCGAGCGGCTGCAGCGCACCTTCGGCGTTCCCTTCGTGACCAGCGACCTGCTGGCAACCTGATGGCGAGGCGCGCGGCCCGGATCGTTATCCCACCGCGATGAGAGCATGCGCCCGGCGGCATCTCTCGCATTCGGGCAATTCGCTTGTCGGTGGCGTGGTATGGACATAAGCGAAACATCGCGGCCGGCCCGGAAGTGAATCTTTACCCGGCCTCGCTTGCGCCTTCCGGTGACCGCACCGACATAGCTGCGCCATCGCCACCTCGCTCACCCGCCCTGCACAGCCCCTCAGGCAGGAGACCTCGCCAATGCCGCGTCCGACCCTCGGCCACCTGACCCTGGTCTCCCGAAACCCGCAGGATCTGCAGGAATTCACAGATTCCCTGTGGTCGCGCCTGCGGCAGGAAGCGGAGGAGGCCTATCATTGCGCCCCCCAGCTCGCGCCGCTGTTTCTCGATTCCATCATCAACCAGCCCAGTTTCGAAGGCGCGGTGGTGCATCGCGTCGCCTCACGCCTGAAGAACGACGTGATCTCCCTGCCGTTGATCGTGCAGGCCTTCCATCGCGCGCTGGCGGCGGATCCGGCGATCGGCACGGCGGTGCGCGCGGATATCACCGCGGTCTACGAGCGCGATCCGGCCTGCGAACGGTTCATCGAGCCGTTCCTGTATTTCAAGGGGTTCCACGCCATCCAGGCGCATCGCCTGACGCACTGGCTCTGGGGCAACGGCGAGCGTGATTTCGCGCTGTATCTGCAGAGCCGCTCCTCCGAGGTGTTCCAGACCGACATCCATCCGGCCGCCCGGTTCGGGCAGGGCATCTTCCTTGACCATGCCACCGGCCTGGTGGTGGGCGAGACCGCCGAGCTGGAAGACGATGTCTCGATGCTGCAGAACGTCACCCTCGGGGGCACCGGCAAGGAGGCGGGCGACCGCCACCCCAAGGTCCGCCGCGGCGTCATGATCGGGGCGGGGGCGAAGGTGCTCGGCAACATCGTGGTCGGCGAGAACGCCCGCATCGCCGCCGGCTCGGTGGTGCTGCGGCCGGTGCCCGCCCATGCGACCGTCGCGGGGGTGCCGGCGCGGGTGATCCGGACGGAAACGCCGGATCGGCCTTCCCAGACCATGGACCAGATTCTGCGGGATCTGTCGTACGAAGCGTTCAATTACACGATCTAAACACGATCTTAATCGCGACCTCCGGCGGCACTGGTATAAGTATCAAGCACGCCAATATGGCGTGAGATGAATCGCCGGCCCCACGGTTGATCCGCCGCGTGCCCTTTGTCGGGGCACGCGGCCGAATGGCTTTATCACGTGTGCAACCAACTGGCCGGACGGTCAGCGGGAGGTCAGCCTGTGTCCTTGTCATTGGGCCGGGAAATCGGCGCGCCTCGCCATCACGCGCGAGCGATGCATGGCCGTCATGAATTGCAATAAGATAACGTAAAACATGCTTGAATGACAAAATTACAACGTACATTTTGCGGTCAGGTTCACCGCGCCGAAGGTCGGGGGGCATCGTGACGACATTCCATGCCCGCGCGCTACAGCCGGTCGATCCGCTTTTCCCGAAGGCCGGGGCTGCCATCGACCTCCTGCGCGAGGCCATCGTGCGCACCCACCATGGCCACATCGCCGTGGTTTCATCCTTCGGGGCCGAATCCGCGCTGCTGCTGGCCCTGGTCGCCGGGATCGATCCCGGCTTGCCGGTGCTGTTCCTCGACACCGGCAAGCATTTTCCTGAAACCCTCGCCTATCGCACGCAGCTCGTTGCGCGACTCGGCCTGACCGACCTGCGGGTGGTGCAGCCGGACGCCGCCGCCCTGGCCCGGATCGATCCGGACGGCACGCTGCATCGCTTCATCCCCGATGATTGCTGTGCGCTGCGCAAGGTCGCGCCGCTCGAACACGCGCTGGCGCCGTTCGATGCCTGGATCAGCGGGCGCAAGCGCTACCAGTCAGCCGGCCGGGCCGTGCTGCCGCTGCGCGAAGAGGTGGATGGCCGGGTCAAGCTCAATCCCCTGGCCGAATGGAGCGCGGCCGAGATCGCCGCCGAGATCCGCCGGCGCGACCTGCCGGCGCATCCGCTGGTGGCGCGCGGCTTTCCCTCGATCGGCTGCGCCCCCTGTACCCGCGCCGTGGGCCCGGGCGAGGATGTCCGCGCCGGCCGCTGGGCCGGGTCGGGCAAGACCGAATGCGGCATCCATCGCTCCCCGGCCTCGCGGCGCCCCGACCCACAGCCGGTTTTCCCCCAGCCAATCCCCGCTTCTCCTTCCGCGACCCCAGCCA
This sequence comes from Rhodovastum atsumiense, assembly GCF_937425535.1. Taxonomy (NCBI): domain Bacteria; kingdom Pseudomonadati; phylum Pseudomonadota; class Alphaproteobacteria; order Acetobacterales; family Acetobacteraceae; genus Rhodovastum; species Rhodovastum atsumiense. The sequence goes on along the minus strand of NZ_OW485601.1, from coordinate 5,752,776 downwards.
CCGGAAATGAGCCATGACCGATCTCGATCACCTCGAAAGCCAGAGCATTTTCATCCTGCGCGAGGCGTACCGGCGCCTGCGCCCGCTCGGGCTGTTGTGGTCGCTCGGCAAGGATTCCAACGTGCTGGTCTGGCTCGCGCGCAAGGCGTTCCTGGGGCGGGTGCCGTTTCCGGTGCTGCATGTCGATACCGGCCGGAAATTCCCGGAGATGTACGCCTTCCGCGACCGCTATGCCGTCGAATGGAGTCTCGACCTCCGCATCGGTGGCTGCCCACCGGTCGATGAGATCGATCCCACGCTGCCGCCCGCGGCGCGCTCGGCGGCGCGCAAGACCGTGGGCCTTGCCAACCTGATCGAGCGGGAACGCTTCGCCGGGGTGATTGCCGGCATCCGCCGCGACGAGCAGGCGACGCGGGCCAAGGAGCGGGTGTTCAGCCCGCGCGGGGCCGGGCATCGCTGGGACGTGCGCAACCAGCCGCCGGAGTTCTGGGACCAGTTCGTCGCCCCGGTCGAGCCGGGGGCGCATGTGCGGGTGCATCCGCTGCTCGCCTGGCGCGAGATCGATGTCTGGCGCTACATCGAGCGCGAGGGCATCCCGGTGGTGGACCTTTATTTCGCCCGCGACGGCCGCCGCTACCGCTCGCTCGGCGACCAGGACATCACCCAGCCGGTGGTGAGCGAGGCCACCACCATCGCTGAGATCATCGCCGAGCTGCAGGCTACGCGCGAGGCCGAGCGCGCCGGCCGCGCCATGGACCATGAATCCGAGGACGCCTTCGAGCGCCTGCGGATCGCCGGCTATCTCTGAGCGGGAGAACAGGCAGATGTCCGAGGCTCCCGCGGTCGAGGCCGTCACGGTCCCGCCGCCGACCGCGACGACACCGATCGTCATCGTCGGCCATGTCGACCACGGCAAATCGACGCTGATCGGTCGGTTGCTGTACGACACCGGCAACCTGGCGGAAGGCCGGGTCGATGCCGTCATCGCCTCCAGCGAGCGGCGCGGGTTGAAGGTGGAATGGTCGTTCCTGCTCGACAGCCTGCAGGCCGAGCGCGACCAGGGGGTGACGATCGACAGCACCCGCCTGCCGTTCGTGCTGGATGGCCGGCCCTTCGTCATCGTCGATGCGCCCGGCCACCGGCAGTTCCTGCGCAACATGGTCACCGGCGCCGCCGGGGCCGGTGCCGCGGTGCTGGTGGTGGACATCGCCGAGGGCGCGCAGGAGCAGACCCGCCGCCATGCCGTGCTGCTGCGCCTGATCGGTGTGCGGCACGTCATCGTGGTGCTCAACAAGGCCGACCTGCTCGACTTCGACCAGGACCGCATCGCTTCCGCCAGCAGCGCCGTCCTGGCCCTGCTCGAGCGGCTGGAAATCCGCCCGGTGGTGCTGATCCCGGCCTCGGCGCGGCATGGCGACAACGTGGCCGCGCGATCGGAGCACACGCCCTGGTACGAAGGACCGACGCTGACCGAGGCCCTGGCGCAGGTGCCGCCGCTGCCCTCGCAGGCGGAGGGGCCGCTGCGCCTGCCGGTGCAGGACGTCTATCGGTTCGATGACCGGCGGCTGGTGGTCGGGCGGATCGAGAGCGGCCGGCTGAAGGTCGGCGATGCCGTGGTGGTCGGCCCGCACGGCACGCTGGCGCGCATCGCCGCGATCGAAGGCTGGCACACCAATCCCCAGATCGCCGCCGTCGCCGGCCAGTCGGTGGCGCTGGTGCTGGAACCCGACGTGGTAGTGGATCGCGGCGACCTGCTGCATCCGCCCGGCCAGCCGCCGCTGCGGGCGGCGCGGCTGCGCGCCCGGCTGTTCTGGTTGCGGCAGGAGCCGTTGCGGGTGGGTGAATCCTTCCGCCTGCGGCTGGCCACCGCCGAGCACACGGTGACGGTGGCGGCGATCGAGTCCGTGCTGCAGATCGAGGACCTGACCGAACACCCCGCCGACCACGTGCCGCCCGAGGGCTTCGCCGAGATCACGCTGGCGGCCCCGGAAGGCGTCCTGTTCGATCCCTTCGCTGCCGCCGGCGCCGGCGGGCGCGGCGTGCTGGTGGACCGTCACCAGCAGATCGTCGGCGGCGCCCCGCTGCTCGGCCCGGCGCCGCTCGCCGTCGCCGCGCCCTCGGTGTTCCCGGTCGACAGCGCGGTCAGCACCTGGGAACGGGCGCAGGCGAAGGGTCACCGCAGTGGCGTGTTCTGGATGACCGGCCTGCCCGGCGCGGGCAAGAGCACGATCGCGCGCGCCACCGAGGCATTGCTGTTCCGGCACGGCCTCGACGTGGCGGTGCTGGACGGCGATACGTTGCGGGCGCGGCTGTCGCGCGATCTCGGCTTCTCGCCGGCCGACCGGCACGAGAACGTGCGCCGCGCCGCCGTGGTGGCGCGCATGATGGCTGATGCCGGGATGGTGGTGCTGGTGGCGCTGATCTCGCCGCGCGCGGTCGACCGGACACTGGCCCGCACGACGGTGGGCGAAGGGTTCCACGAGATCCATATCCACGCCGACCGCGACACCTGCGAACGGCGCGATCCCAAGGGGCTGTATGCGGCGGCGCGGGCGGGCAAGCTCGCCGGCTTCACCGGCATCGATGCGCCCTACGAGATCCCGGAGGCGCCCGATCTCGTCGTCGATACCACGGCGGGCAGCGCGGCGCAGGCGGCCGAGCGCCTGGCCGCCCATATCGAGGGCAAGCTGATGTTGCCGAGCGCCCGCGCGGTAAAGCGGTCCTGAGGTCTTTCGCGGTTCAACATGACCTGCCACCGCCGGGGCGCCGATCCGGGCCGGAACCGGTCGGATGCGCCGGCGGTGGCAGTGCGCGGACACTCCGGCGGGCGCGAGAGAGAGGGGAACCGCCGGTTGTCGCCAGGAATGCCGCGACCCGGTCGGGCGGACCCGGGCCGCGGCGCTCCTGCAAGATCGGGCCGTCATCGTGGCCGACGCCGAAGTCTTTACTGCTATTGCGACTGACTCGCAATAGCATTTCGACAGGGTGCCGTCCCGCTCGCACCTTCAGGGGCGCGGCGGTGCGGCCCCGATCCGTTTGACCGGGGCGATGGCCAGCAGCACCAGGCACAAGGCGATGTTGATCCCCGCCGCCGCGCACAGCAGCAGGGTCGTCGCGACGGGGCCGACCTGCGCGATCAGCACCGTCCCGATCGCCGGCGAGGCCGCCTGCGCCAGCAGGGCAGGCGCCGCCAGTTGCCCCATCAGCGCCGCGTAGCCCTCCCGGCCGAACAGCGCGAGCGGCACCGTGCCGCGGGCGATCGAGCGGACGCCGTTGCCGCCGCCGTACAGTACCAGCCCGGCGGCCATCACGCCGGCGCCGCCCATCAGCATGGCCAGACCCGCCGACACCGCCACCATGGAGACCAGCAGGCTCCAGAGCGGGTGGTGGTGCCGGCCGAACGTGGCCTCGATCACGCGGGCACCGACCTGGGCCGGCCCGATCAGCATGCCCAGCCCCACCGCGGCGGCCAGGTCCAGGCCCCGCGCCTGTACCAGGGTGATCAGGTGCACCGACACCACCGTGGTGACCACTGAGGACAGGGTCATGATCATGGCGAAGACGATCAGCGCGGAGCGCCGCCCGCACGGGGACGGCGCCGGGGCGGCGGCCTCGGCTGCCGGCAGCGCGGGCGGACGGGGCGCTTCCTGCGGCAGTCCGATCAGATACAGCGGCAGCATCACGGTCAGCGCGATCAGCGCATAGGCCAGGCAGGTTCCCCGCCAGCCCACCTGTGCCACCAGAAAGGCCGAGAGTGGCCAGCAGACCGTGCTGGCGAAGCCGCCGTAGAGCGTCACCTGGGTGATCGCGCCGCGGGCCTGGTCCCCGTACAGGCGTCCGAGTGCGGCGAAGGCCGGGTCATAAAGGCCGGCCCCCATCGCCAGTCCCATCACCAGCCACGCAGCCAGGAACATCGGCAGCGAGGGGGCGCCGGCCAGCAGCGCCAATCCGGCCGCCATCAGCACGGCACTGCCCGCCAGTACCCGCCGTCCGCCGGACCGCTCGATCAGCCGTCCGATCGCGGGCGAGACCAGCCCAGAGACCAGCAACCCGAGCGAGAGGGCGCCGACGACCCACGGCAACGGCCAGCCGGTATCGGCGGCGACCGGCGCGGCGATGATGGCCGGCAGGTAGTAGGAAGCACCGAAGGCCAGGATCTGGGCCACCCCGATCGCCGAAACGACCAGCAGGCGCGGGCGGGAAGCATGGGGGCCGAACATGCGGTGACGCTAGAGCAACATCTTGTGGTTTGGCGAGAACCCGGCATCGCGCATCTTGCGGTGCCTGCGCCCATCGCCACCTTGAGCGCATGGTTGCTGATATCCTCGTCGCCGCCGTCAATGCGCTGCGTCGCCGCTCTCCGCCCGGGCCGCCCCTGATGACGGTGCCCTCGGTCGATCTGACGCGCTATCTCGGCCGCTGGTACGAGGTCGGGCGGTTGCCCAATCCGGAGCAGGATGGCAACGGACGACGCTGTGTCGACGTGGTGGCCACCTATACGGCCCGCCCGGACGGCACGGTCACGGTGCACAACACCGCCCGCGATGCCGCGGCGGGGCTGCGCCGGCGCTCGGTGCGGGCGCGGGCGCGCGCGGTGGACGACAGCGGGGCGCGGTTGCGGGTCGTGTTCTTTGGGCTGTTCGGCGGCGATTACTGGGTGCTCGGCCTGGACGAGGCGTATCGCTGGGCCGTCGTGGGAACCCCCAGCCGCCGCCGGCTATGGCTGCTGTCCCGTACGCCGGCCCTGCCGCCCGACGACTATGCCCGGGCGCTCTCCATCGCGGCGGCGCAGGGCTACGACCCGGCCCGCATCGTGCCCACGCTCCAGTCGGCGGCGCAGGACTCCATCGTCAGGGTGCCGGCGGTGACCTGATCCGTCGCATCCCCTCGCGCGGGATTGTGTGGCTGGCCCGGTGGCCAGGGCAGCGGTCCAGGCCATGTCAGCTTGCGCAAGCCCTGACCGGCACCGCCGTGCCGGCAGGCCGGGGGAAAGACCATGACCAATGTGCTGATCGCCTTCTATTCCCGTTCCGGTACCATCGAGAGCCTGGCCGCCGCCGCAGCCGAGGGCGCCCGCAGCGAGGGGGCGGAGGTACGGCTGCGCCGCGTGCGTGAACTTGTCTCCGACGAGGTGATGACCCGGGTGCCAGGCTGGCACGAGACGGCGCAGCGCATGAATGCCGCCTACGAGGCGCCCTCCGCCGAGGATGCGGTATGGGCCGACGCCGTGATCCTGGGGACGCCGACCCGGTTCGGATGCGTCAGCTCGGAGCTGAAGTCCTGGATCGATTCGCTCGGTGGCCTGTGGGCTGCCGGCAAGCTGGTCGGGAAGGTGGGATCGGTGCTGTCCTCCACCGCTTCGCTGCATGGCGGCAACGAGGCCACCATCCTGTCGCTCTGGCCGCCGCTCGCGCATCTGGGCTTCATCATCGTGCCCACGGGCTATGCCGACCCGGCGATGACGAAGGCCGGCACGCCCTATGGCGCGACCGCCGCCGTCGGGCAGAGCCCCCGGCCGATCACCGAGGATGAACGCGCCGCGGCGCGATGGCAGGGGTGCCGCGTGACCCGAGTCGCGACGGCGCTGCGAGGATAGGGCAGGGGAATTAAAGCCCTTCTCGTTCCCCTCGGGGGCCGGAGGTTGCTGAAATTCCACAAATTATCATGTCGCACGAAACATTCCGCTTGGCTTGCCGCGGGGCAGAGGCTAGCGTCCGACGAATGCCGGTGGCGGATTAGCCGCCTGGGGGCCCCTCATTCATATGGAAGAGGCCCCTTCGCCTCAGAGACGCATGACCCGCCGACGTCGAGACGACCGGATATCTGTGCAGCCCGCCCGCGGCCGACCCTTGCGCGGGCGTTCTTTGTACGTGCACTGGTACGGTCGCCGTCGCGCCAACCCAGTTCACGTGCAAGGAGGCACATATGCTCGGCCCGCGCCGATGCAAGGTGGCGCGTTGCGCCCCTTCGGCATCAGCCGCGACCGGGCATGACCTGCCTTCTGTTTATCCATCGCGCCGTTGGAGGACGACATGACCGCCGAAGAATTCGTCAAGCGCCCTTACCATTTCCTGGTCTTCCTGGCTTTCGTCGTTGTGGTGCTCCTGTGGGTCGCTGGTCACGGCGCTGCAGGCGCGGCGCTGTATGCGCTGATCGGTGTTATGACGATCGTTGCCAGGGCCCGTCCTGACTGGCCGGGCCGGGACAAGATTTCCCACGACTACCTTCCTCTCGTGCTGATCGCCTGGCCGCTGTTCGCGGTGCGTGACGCGCATTGGGCGTTGATGACAGGCAACGACAAGGCCGAAACAGCCACTGCCGCGCCCAAAGCCGTTGCTGCTGCCAAGCCGGACCGGGTGGTTGCAACATCGCCGAGCCCGGCCGCCGCCGCGGCCGTCGCCGTGGCGGCGGCCAAGCCTGCGCCGGCCCCTGTCGCCGCCGCGCCACGCCCGGCGCCCGCGCCTGCGCCGACGCCCGCACCGAGCCCTGTCGTCGCCGCCGCGCCACGCCCGGCGCCCGCGCCTGCGCCGACGCCCGCACCGAGCCCTGCCGCCGCCGCGCCACGCCCGGCGCCCGCGTCTGCTCCGGCACCCGCGCCGAGCCCGGCCCCTGCCGCCGCCGCGCCACGCCCGGCGCCCGCGCCTGCTCCGGCACCCGCGCCGAGCCCGGCCCCTGCCGCCGCCGCGCCACGCCCGGCGCCCGCGCCTGCTCCGGCACCCGCGCCGAGCCCGGCCCCTGCCGCCGCCGCGCCACGCCCGGCGCCCGCGCCTGCTCTGGCGCCCGCACCGAGCCCGGCCCCTGTCGCCGCCGCACCACGCCCGGCGCCTGCTCCGGCGCCGGCGCCCGCGCCGAGCCCGGCCCCTGCCGCCGCTGCGCCACGCCCGGCGCCTGCTCCGGCGCCGGCAGCCGCATCCCCTGCGGTCCCGGCGCGTCCCGCCGCCGTGACTCCGGCGCCGCGTGTGGAGGCCAAGACCCCGACGAAGAAGGGATCTTCGCGCAAGCGTCCGAAGTAAATCCCGGCATGGGACCAGGCGGCCGACCGAAGGTTGGTCGCCCGCCCCTGGCCCCTGCCTGCGGTGATCGCCGTCACGTGCGATCATCCGCTGGGGGGCTGAGCGGCCCTGTGCCGAAGTAGCTGCAAGTCAAATCAGGCGCCGCTGGCAAGCCTTCCTGCCTGGGATACGATACGGCTGATACGTGACGCTCCGGCCTCATGGGGCCGGCAGGCGGGCCTTTGGCCGCTCCACCGATAAACCTTTCCGCCAGAACAGGAACCTGAACCGTGCAGGCCCGAAACGGCTGGCCTCCGTCGGTGAAGCGTGCCGGCAGCACGGATGAGCCTAATTGCTGCAGTCGCGAAGGGAGTCATGTTATAGGACAAAAATGAGCTGCACTCATTCGCGGCTCGTATTGAGGTAATCGTCATCATGAAATTCTTTGTTGCAGCGCTTGGCGCCCTGATTGCCTTCGGCATGGCTGGGCAGGCATGCGCCGCTACCATCAAGCCCGGCCAAGGCGTTGAAACGCAGATCGGGTCTTATTCTCTTGTTTCTTACTTTACCAGGGCCGGGTCGGATCTGCGCGTGGTCACGACCGCCCAACGGATCGACGACGAGCGCGGGGAGCCGATACGGATGGTGGCGACCCTGGCACCGGGACAGGAAGCCATACTCTCCGTGCCGCAGAAACTCGGCGAGCCCGCACTCAGCGTGACCATCATCCGCGTTGGCGACAGTATCGAACTGCATTGTGGCAATGCCGGCCAATAGTCATGTAGGCGGATCAGCACGAATGGGTTGCAAGGGTCTTTTGGCCGTCACGCGACAGCGCCCTGGCCTTTCCTGATGCTGATGGGGCCGCGCTCCGCTCCCGGCGTCATGCACATGCACGCATTTACATGTCGTGCCCAGCGTCATCCGCCATCGCACCGCCCCACACGGTGAGCGCCTTCCATTGGCCGGCGACATCTGTCCGCCAGGCACCGGCAGAGGCGCAACGCATCGTTGGTGGCTTCTCCGCGAGCCGTGTTGTCGAAGATGCACCAGACCACCCGGGCCGAGGTCGCTTGTCGGAGGATCCGTGTCGCAAGGTCCTCGATGACATCTGTCGGATAGGCCGAGTAGTACATTTGTGGAGAGCCATGCAGGCGATGGTAGACCAACTGATCGTCTCCGCCCGGTCCGGCCGCGGCGGCGACGATTGCCGGGTCCGCCGCCACGCGGGCCACGGCGAAGCGGCGCAGCATGGCCTCGGCCGGGTCGGTGAACCATGACGCATGCCGTGGTTCGCAGACCACTTCACCGGCGCAATGTTGCCGCAGCCCGTCAAGGAACGGCTCCACGGAGGCCGCGGCAAAGCGCAGGGCAGGGGGGAGTTGCACAAGCAGCGGGCCAAGCCTGTCCCCCAGCCCGCTGACGGCAGCGAGGAACCGCAGCAGTGGCCCGGTGCTGTCCTCCAGCCCGCGGACATGCGTGATCTCCTTCGGCAGTTTCACCGCGAAACGGAATGCCTCGGGCACGCTGCGCGCCCAGCGCTCGTACGTCGCCAGCCGGTGCGGACGATAGAATGAGGAGTTGATCTCAACCGCACCGAAGCGCCGGGCATAGCGTGCCAGGTGAGTTTCGCCGGCGGGAAAGGCGGCCGCATATTGCGGCGGAATACTCCAGCCCGCGATCCCAATATGCACGGGCATCGGCGCGCCCCTTACTGCGTTGCATTGCCACGATCATTCAACATAAAACTGTTGGCATTTTTAAATATTAAAATTTGCCATTTAAAATTTGACTCAAGATTTATTTGTACTTATCGGGGTAGGGGGTGATCGCTTCACAGTGCGTTTCATAGCGCATGTCAACTTCCATCAAATGATTTTTTACCCATCAACAATGATTCATCTCTGTCAACGTGTCGACTGAAGTTGCCGTTCCATGCCCAGCCTTTGTGCCCGGCTGAGGCGCACGGCGATGCGCGACTTGTTCGGTCCTCTGCTTTTTCGGCCCACCCCAGGAGGCGCCCCATCCTGGCCGGGCGCCATGGCGCTTTTCGCCCTTGCCTACCTGGCCACCGTCATGCTTGGGCACGCGCTGTCCCTTCGCACCATCGCCGTCGCGACCTTCTGGCCTGGATCGGGGGTGCTTCTCGCGGCGCTCCTGGCGACGCCTCCCCGGCGCTGGGCCTGGGTGCTTGCCACCGCGGCGGCAGTCACTCTCGTCACGGATGGCCTGGTGCTGGGCCTGCCAATTCCCCTGGTCGGGGGGGGCATCGCCGGCAACGGTACCGAAGCCCTGGCGGGGGCGGCGGTGGTCCGTCTGATCCTACGGGAAGGCCGGGAGCAGGTATCGCCCGGCCAGCGCCTGCGCGATACCCTGGCCGTGGGCGCGGCGGCGCTGGTCGCCCCCGTCGCCGGAGCCACCCTCGTCGCCTGGGCGGCCTCGGGCCAGAGCGGTACCGACTTCGCCGAGGTCTGGCGCATCTGCTGGGCGGCCGATTCCGTGGGCGTGGCGGTGGGAACGCCAGCAGCCCTGGCCGCAGCGCAGGGATGGTCGAGGTGCCACGCGACGCCCGGCCTGCCCGGACGTCACTTGGCCGCCTGCGGCCTTGTCGCCGTCATCGTCACGCTGTGGACGGCGGCAGTGCTGTGGGCGCCCGGACCGTCGATCCGGCCCTTGACCCTGACCCTGCCGCCTTTGATCTGGGCCTCCCTGCGCCATGGCCAGCTCGGCGCCACCGTTGCCGTGGCGGTCCTTGCCCTGATGATGGCCGCCAGCCTCGCCATCGATGCCACGCCCTATCTGCGGTCCGGCATGACCCCGGCGGAGCGGGTCGTCTTCGTGCAATTGATGCTGTTCGTGGCGGCGGCGACGGCGCAGTTGCTGGCCGCCGCCACCACCGAGCGGAGAGCCGCCCTGTCCGTTCTGGCCACGGCGAATGCCGGGCTGGAGGCGACGGTGGCCGCGCGCACCGCCGCGCTGCAGGCCGCGAACGCGGCGCTGGCCGCGGGCGAGGCGCGGCTGCGGCTGTTCGTCGATCGCGCACCCGCCGCCATTGCCATGTTCGACGCCGAGATGCGCTACCTCGCCGTGAGCCGGCGCTTCCTGCAGGACTATCGGCTGCGGGAGGAAACCGGGCCGGAGGCGCTGGTCGGCCGCCGCTATGACGACGTGTTCCCGCACATGTCGGACCACTGGCGCGAGGTGCACCGGCGCGTGCTGGCCGGCGAGACCCTGGCGGCCGAGGACGAGGCATTCCCGCACGCGGACGGCCGTACCGACTGGGTGCGTTGGGAAATGACCCCCTGGCATCGGGCCGACGGCTCGATCGGGGGCGCCTTGTTGTTCTCGGAAGTGGTCACCGCCCGCCGGCAGGCCGAGGCGGCCCTGGCCGGGATGAACCGGGATCTGGAAAGACGGGTCGCCGAGGAGGTGGCGGCGCGGGAGGACGCGCAGGCGCGGGCGGCCCAGGCGCAGCGCATGCAGGCGCTGGGACAACTGGCCGGCGGCATCGCCCATGATTTCAACAACATCCTCCAGGCGGTGCAAAGCGGCGTGACCCTGATCGCGCACCGCGCCGAGAATCCGGCGACGGTGCGGAAATTCGCCCGCACGGTCCTGGGCGCGGCCGAGCGTGGCGGCGCCATCACCCGTCGCCTGCTCGCCTTCGCCCGGCACGGCGACCTGCGGGCCGAGCGCATCGACATGGCCCGGCTGCTGGAGGGCCTGCGGGAGGTGCTGGCCCAGACGCTGGGCAGCCATATCGCCGTGTGCGTCGAGGTCGGGCAGGGGCCGTTCCTGGCCCTGGCCGACCGGAGCCAGTTGGAAACCGTGCTGGTCAACCTGGCGACCAATGGCCGTGACGCCATGGCCGAGGGCGGCAGGCTCACCCTGGAGGTCGCAGCCGAGGCGATCGCGGCTGACCCGCCGCATGCCTCGGGCCTGGCGCCCGGCCGATATGTGCGCCTGCGGGTGGCCGACACCGGCACCGGCATGGACCTGGCGACGCTGCAGCGCGCGCCGGAGCCGTTCTTCACCACCAAGCCGCAGGACAAGGGCACCGGCCTCGGCCTGCCCATGGCCAAGGGCTTTGCCGAACAGAGCGGCGGCGCCCTGGCCATCGAGAGCGCACCCGGGCAGGGCACCGCCGTCACGCTCTGGCTGCCGGCGGCCGAGGCGGCGGCCGAGGCCACGCCGGCACGGTCGGCCGGCCTCGCCGCGGCCAGCCCCGGCCGGCGCATCCTGGTCGTGGACGACGAGGCGATGGTGCGCGAGACCCTCGCCGCTACGCTCGAGGACGCCGGATTCGCCGTCCTGGCCGCCGGCGGCGGGGCCGCGGCGCTCGCGATGCTGGACGCGGGCGAGGCTGTGGACGCCCTGGTGTCCGACCTGTCGATGCCGGGCATGGGCGGGCTCGCGCTGATCCGCGCGGCGCTGCAACGCCGTCCCGGCCTGCCCGCGGTGCTGTTGACCGGCCACGCGGGAGATGAGGCCCTGCATCTGGCCGATGGCCTGCCGCACGGCGCCTGTTCCCTGCTGCGCAAGCCGGTCGGCGTCAGCCAGCTGGTGGATTGCATCGAGACCCTGCTCGCCGCCGGAGACAGGGCAACGGGCTGAGACCGCGCGCCGGCCCTCGGCGCCGTGCGACAGATGGCCTAATATCCGCCTTCATCATGAGTTCCGATCATGCAGCCGCAGGCCAGCCATCCCTGCTCGCGGTGCGCGCCTTCGAAGCGGCGGCACGGCTGGGAAGCTTCACCCGGGCGGCCGCCGAGCTGGGCCTGACCCAGAGCGCCATCAGCCGCCATGTCCGCACCCTGGAGGGGCATTTCACCACCCCGCTGTTCGCACGGCATGGCCGCCACATCGCCCTGACGGAGGCGGGCCGGGCCTATTTCGGCGCGGTGGCCGATGGCCTCGCCCGCATCCGCGACGCCAATGCCGCCCTGGCCGCGCGCGGGCGGCGGCAGGAACGGGTGACGCTGTCGCTGCTGCCGTCGCTGGCGGCATTGTGGCTGGCTCCGGTCCTGCCCGAGTTCACCGCACGGCATCCCGGCATCGACCTGCGCATCCATGCCAGCCGCGCCATCGCCGACCTCCGGCGGGATGGCATCGACCTGGCGATCCGCTATGGGCGGGGAAGCTGGCCCGGCGTGGCCGCCGCCCTCTTCGCCGAGGAGACGCTGACCCCGGTCTGTGCGCCGGCCCTCGCGGAGCGCCACGGCCTGTTCCGCTCGGCGGAGGCGCTGGCCTCAGTGCCGCTGCTCGGCGATGACATCCCGGATGGATGGGAGAGCTGGCTGCGCGCCGCCGGCCTCGGCGCCCTTCCCGTGCGCCTGGGGCCGCGCTTCGACGAAAGCACCAGCCTCTACCAGGCGGCGGTGGCCGGAATGGGAGTGGCGCTTGGCCGGTCGCTGCTGGTTGAACGCGACCTCGCCGCGGGGCGGCTGGTCGCGCCGGTCCCGGTCCGGGTGCGCGCGAGCTACGCCTACTGGCTCGTGCAGCCGGAGGGCGTGACGGCCAACCGTGCCACCCAGGCCATGATGGCCTGGCTGCGAAGCCGCGTGCTCGCGGAACACCCGCCATGAGCGTGGCGCCACCGCGCCAGGGTGCACGGCTGCGCATGCCGGTGGTACGGAACACCAGCGGTCCGGGATGGGCCGGTCCGGATGAAGCGATGTCTTCGGTGAGGGGTGAATGAGCCGTTTCTGGAGCCAGATCGTGCACGACCTGACGCCCTATGTGCCGGGCGAGCAGCCCCGGCTCGCGGATCTGGTCAAGCTCAACACCAACGAATGCCCGGTCGGCCCTTCGCCGCTGGTGCTGCAGGCGATCCGCGACGCCACCACCGACGCCCTGCGGCTCTATCCCGATCCCACCGCCACGGCGCTGCGCCAGGCGATCGCGGCCTGTCATCAGGTGCGGCCCGAGCAGGTCTTCGTCGGCAACGGGTCGGATGAAGTGCTGGCGCATGTGTTCGTGGCGCTGTTCCGGCACGAGGCGCCGCTGCTTTTTCCTGATATCACCTACAGTTTTTATCCTGTCTGGTGTCGCCTGCACGGGATCGGCTTCGAGACGGTTCCGCTGGACGCCGACATGCGCATCCGCATCGAAGCCTATGCCCGCCCGGCCGGGGCGATCATCCTGGCCAACCCCAATGCCCCCACCGGCATCGCGCTGTCCCGCGCGGAGATCGCCGCCCTGCTGGATGCCCATCCCGACCAGCCCGTCGTCATCGACGAAGCCTATGTCGATTTCGGCGCCGAGACGGCCATCCCGCTGGTCGCGTCCCATCCCAATCTGCTGGTGGTGCACACGCTGTCGAAGTCGCGGGCCCTGGCCGGACTGCGCGTGGCCTATGCCATCGGCGATGCCGCCCTGATCGAGGCGCTGACCCGGGTCAAGGACAGCTTCAATTCCTACCCGCTCGACCGGCTGGCCCAGCAAGGGGCCATCGCGGCGCTGTCAGACGAGGCGTGGTTCCGCCAGACCCGGTCGCTGGTGATGGAAAATCGCGCGTATCTGCGCCAGGGGCTGGAGCGGCTTGGCTTCGCGGTGCTGCCCTCCTGCGCCAACTTCGTCTTCGCCCGCCATCCGATGGAGGAAGGGGCCCGGCTGGCGGCAGCCCTGCGCGAACGCGCCGTGCTGGTGCGTCACTTCGCATCGCCGCGGATCGCGGACTATCTGCGCATTTCCATCGGCACGCGGGCCCAGATGGACCGGCTGCTGTCCGCGCTGTCGGAGATCCTGGGGCGCGCCTGACCGGATTGGCCGCTCACCACCCCGCCGCCTGGAACGCCAGCACGACGGCCAGCGCGGCGAGGCCCTGCAAGGTCGCGCCACCCGCCAGGATCCGTGTGATGGCGGCCCCGTCCCGGCCGGGCAGCGCATCCTGGCGCGCGAGCCAGTAGAGGCTGTCGTTCGGCGCGATGGTGACGAAGGCCCCGGCGCACATGGCCAGGGTGGCCAGGGCGGGCGACACGCCGAGGCCGGGCAGCAGCGCCGCCACGATGCCGCTCGTCCCGGCGAAGGTCGCCATGGATGAGCCCTTGGCCAGCTTGAAGCTGGCGGTGAAGATGAACAAGGCGGGGAGAACGAGGCCGGTGCCGACCAGGGCCTGCGCCCATCGCTCGACCGGCAGCACGGCGACCAGCATGGCCCCGAAGGCACTGGCCGAGCCGATGGTCAGCAACAGCGGACCGGTGCGGCGCATGCCGCTTTCGATCGCCGCGGCGCGCCCGGGACCGGCCAGCGGCACCAGGGCCACCACGCCCGCGGCCAGAAGCGCGCCCTTGGGGTCGAGCAGGAAATCCAGCAAGGCGGGCGGCGTCCAGCGACCGCGCAGGACGAAACCGAGCGCGAGCAGGCCGGCGAGGGTCGCCAGCGGCGCCAGCACGCGGCGGGGCAGGGGGCCGCCAGCTTCGCGCCGGCGCGCCCGCTCGCCCGGCTCGAAGCGGCGTGCATAGGCCCAGCCGACTCCCCAGGCCACCAGGAACACAGGGAGGCTCAGTGCGATCAGGTCGGCCGACAGCCCCCCGAGCGCGGTGCCGATGATGGCCGGCCCGGCGGGAACCAGCAGCTTGAAGCCTGCATAGGCCCCGAACAGCACCGACAGGCGCCGCCGCCCGGCCATGGGGCCGAGCGCCGCATAGGCCGTGTCCGGGCAGATCATCGCGGCACCGGCAAACGGGGCCATGAAGGCGGCCGCCCGGCCGGAGCCGACGGCGTCACCTTCCCCCGCCAGCGCCGCCGCCAGCGTGAACGAAGGGATCAGGATGAGGGCATAGCTGCCCAGCGAGCCGCCGAACCCGGCATCGAGGGCGGCAAGGAGATGCGCGGTATCCATCCCTCCGGCGATGCCCAGCGCGAGCGCCGCCAGCAGCATGGCCACCGGCAGTGGCAGTCCCCGCGACCAGGGAGCCTTGGCGCCGACCGTCGCTGCCTGAGACATGATCCTCACCTCTGATTCCGCGTGGGAATCATGATGGGGCATGAAAGGGCCATGGCAGAGCGACTAATGTCGCCTCTTATCATGATTGTAACTCATGCTGGAGTGATAGTTCGATATTTCTAAAAATGTCGTTGACTCGGGGTTTCACCGGGCGCACTGATGGCACCGCGAACGGAAGGATCGCGGCATGGACAGCCAGCAGATCGTGAAGGCCCTGGGCGCCCTGGCGCAGGAGACGCGCCTGCAGGCGTTCCGGGAACTGGTGCAGGACGGCCCCGGCGGATGCCCGGCCGGCCTGCTGGCGGAGCGCCTCGGCGTGCCCGCGACGACGCTGTCCTTCCATCTCTCGCAGTTGCTGCAGGCCGGGCTGATCTCGCAGCGACGGGTCGGCCGCCAGTTGATCTATGCCGCCCGGTACGAGGCCATGAACGGCCTGATCGCCTTTCTCACCGAGAACTGCTGCGGCCGCGGCCCGCAAGCCGGCGCCGCCTGCAACCCGACCTGTCCCCAATCGCCCCAGGAGCTGAAAGATGGACACGGCTGAGATCAAGGATCTGGTCCGCGCGCGCTACGGCAGCGTCGCCGCCGGCGCGGATGCGTCCGGTTGCTGCGCCCCGGCGGCCACGGGCTGCTGCGGCGGCAAGCCGACCCCGGAGACGAGATCGCGGGCGATGGGCTATTCCGAAGCCGAGCTGGCCGCGGTGCCGGACGGCGCCAATCTCGGCCTTGGCTGCGGCAACCCGCAGGCGATCGCCAACCTGAAGACGGGGGAGGTCGTCGTCGACCTGGGCAGCGGGGCGGGCATCGACTGCTTCCTGGCAGCCAGGCAGGTCGGGCCCGCAGGCCGGGTCATCGGCGTGGACATGACCCACGAGATGCTGGCGAAGGCACGCGCCAACGCCGGCAAGCTGGGCGTCACGAATGTCACGTTTCGCCTCGGCGAGATCGAACATTTGCCCATCGCCGACGGCACCGCCGACGTGGTGATCTCGAACTGCGTCGTGAACCTGGTGCCCGACAAGGCGCAGGTGTTCCGCGAGGCGTTTCGTGTGCTGAAGCCCGGCGGGCGCGTGGCCATCTCGGACGTGGTCAACGTGGCGCCGCTGTCGGCGGATCTGCAGGCCGACCCGGCCTTGCTGTGTGGCTGCGTCAGCGGCGCCGCTCCGGTGGAGCGGATCGAGGGGTGGCTCCGCGAGGCCGGGTTCGCCGGGGTGCGCGTCGCGGTGAAGCCGGAGAGCCGGGAGATGATCGCATCCTGGGCGCCGGGCCGGGGCATCGAGGACTGCGTCGTGTCCGCCATGATCGAGGCGCGCAAGCCCGCGGAGGCCGCATGAGCATCACCATCTACCACAACCCCGCCTGCGGCACGTCGCGCAACGTGCTGGCGCTGATCCGCAACAGCGGCGAGGAGCCACGGGTCGTCGAGTACCTCCGGACGCCGCCGACGCGTGACGAACTGGTCGATCTGATCCGGCGCATGGGCATCGGCGCGCGCGGCCTGTTGCGCGAGAAGGGTACGCCCTATGCGGAACTCGGCCTCGGCGATCCCGGGCGGACCGAGGACGAACTCATCGACGCCATGATGCGCCATCCCATCCTCATCAACCGGCCGATCGTGGTCACGCCCCTGGGCGTGAAGCTGTGCCGCCCCTCCGAGACGGTGCTGGACATCCTGCCAACGCCGCAGCAGGGCGCCTTCAGCAAGGAAGGGGGAGAGCAGGTGGTCGATGCCCGGGGACGGCGCGTCATTCCGGAGAATCCGGCATGAGCGCATCCGCGCCAACCGAGGCCCACGCCCCCCGTAAGGCGTCGCTCGGCATCTTCGAACGCTACCTGACCCTCTGGGTCGGCGCCTGCATCCTCGCCGGCATCCTGCTCGGCAGCGCCTTCCCGGGCGTGTTCCGCATGATCGGCCGCCTCGAAGTGGCTCAGGTCAACCTGCCCGTGGCGGCGCTGATCTGGGCGATGATCGTGCCGATGCTGCTGCGGGTGGACTTCGCCTCGCTGGCCCAGGTGACGCGGCACTGGCGCGGCATCGCCGTCACCGTCGGGGTGAACTGGGCGGTGAAGCCGTTCTCCATGGCCCTGCTGGGCTGGCTGTTCGTCGGCGTCCTGTTCCGCCCGCTGCTGCCGGCCGGGCAGATCGACAGCTACATCGCCGGCCTGATCCTGCTCGCCGCCGCGCCCTGCACCGCGATGGTGTTCACCTGGTCGAGCCTGGTGAACGGGGATGCCAATTTCACGCTCTCCCAGGTGGCGTTGAACGACACCCTCATGCTGGTCCTGTTCGCACCCATCGTCGGCCTGCTGCTCGGGCTGTCGTCGATCACGGTGCCCTGGGACACGCTGTTCGCATCGGTCGTCATCTTCATCGTGGTGCCGCTGCTGGCAGCCCAGCTCTGGCGGCGGTCGCTGCTTGCCGCCGGGGGGGAGGTGGCCCTTGCGCGCACGCTCGGGCATCTGCGGACCCCCTCACTCGGCGCGCTGCTGGCCACGCTGGTGATCCTGTTCGCGCTGCAGGGCCAGCAGATCGTGGCGCAGCCGCTGGTCATCCTGCTGCTCGCGATCCCCATCATCATCCAGGTCTTCTTCACCGCGACGCTGGCTTATTGGTTGAACCGCTCGCTCGGCGAGGCGCAATGCGTGGCGGGGCCAAGCTGCCTGATCGGCGCGAGCAACTTCTTCGAACTCGCCGTCGCGGTCGCCATCACGGTCTACGGCTTCGAGAGCGGCGCGGCGCTGGCCACGGTGGTGGGCGTGCTGGTCGAGGTGCCCGCCATGCTGGCCGTCGTGAGGGTGGTGAACCGCACGCAGGACTGGTACGGATCGCGGCAGGCGCGGCCGTAACCGCACGCGCCTGCCGCGGCCGGTCAGGCGGCCTTCACGCCGGCCAGGAACGCGCCGACCTCCCGGTTCAGGTTCTCCGCCTGGCGGGACAGGCTGTCGGCGGCCGAAACGACATTGAGGGCGCCATTGCCGGTCTTCTTCGCGGCCCTGTCGACCTCGCCGATGTTCGCGGTCACGTCGCGCGTCCCGGACGCGGCCTGATGGACGTTGCGCGCGATCTCCTGGGTGGCGGTCCCTTGCTCCTCGACCGCCGTCGCGATCGCCGTCGTCCTCTGGCTGACCTGATCGATCGTCACGGCGATCGCCTGGATGGCTGCCACCGCGGCGCGGGTGGCCGTCTGCACCTGTCCGATCTGCGTGGCGATTTCCTCGGTGGCCTTGGCCGTCTGGCTTGCCAGCGTCTTGACCTCGGAGGCCACCACGGCGAAGCCACGGCCCGCTTCTCCCGCGCGGGCAGCCTCGATGGTGGCGTTCAGGGCCAGCAGGTTGGTCTGGCCGGCGATGCCGCTGATGAGGCTGACCACCTGGCCGATGCGCTCGGCGCTGTCGGCCAGCGACTGCACGATCGCCTCGGTTTCCCGCGCGTTGGTGGCGGCCTTGCCGGCCTCCGAGGCGGACTGCGTGATCTGGTTGTTGATCTCGGTGATCGAACTGACGAGTTCCTCGGTCGCGGCCGCCACCGTCTGGACGCTCCCGTTGGCCTGCCCGGCGGCGCTGGCAACCGCCTCGGCCTGCCGCGCGGTGCCGTCCGCCGTGTCCGACATGGATTGCGCCGTGGCGTGCAGCTCCGTGGCCGATGACGAGAGAACGCCTGTCATTTCCTCGATCTTTGCCTCGAAGGCCCTGGCCAGGGTCTGCAGCCTGCCGGCGCGCTCGACGTCCTCGGCATGGCGCCGCCGCTGGGCCTCCGCCATGGCATCGGCTTCCTTGAGGCCGTTGCGGCATTCCTCGATGGCCCTGGCCATCTCCCCGATTTCGTCATGCCGCCTGGTGCATGGCAGGTCGAAGGCATAGTCCCGGTGGGCGAGCTGGCGCATGGTTCCGGCCAGCCTGACCACCCGGGCGGTGACATCGCTGTTCAGCCATGCGGTCGCGACCAATGCCAGCAGGGCGGACAGGACCGTTATCCCGCCGATGATCCAGAATGTCTGCGCGGCTTCCGTCTCGGCGTCACTCGCGCCGATCTTCCCCATGCGCTCGTTGTAGGCGATGTCGGCATGCACCGCGTCCCGCAATCTGGCGAAATACGGATGGAGATCGTTGATGAAGAAGTGCGCCGCGGCGGCGTCATTGCCTTTGAGCGCGTCCAGCTTCGCGCTCTGCTCCTTGTAATCCCGCCAGGCCGCATCGATGGCGGGAATGATGGTCTGCGCTTCTTCGCCGGCATCGACGAGGGGAAGGTACTCCTGCCGCGCTCTCTCGACGTCGGCGAACGCCTTCATCCGACGCTCGTCGACGAGGCTCTTGTCCTTGGCGTCCGCGGCGGCCAGGGCTGTGCCCTGCGCCAGACGGACGCGAGTGACTGCTTCGGCCAGACGGCCGACGATCAGGATGCTTGGCAACCGGTTACGGGCCAGATCGGCGGTGATGTGGCTTGCGTGGGTCGACTGGTGCAGCGAAATGCCGCCGACCAGAAGGAGCATGAACAGCAGGCTCCCAAGGGCCAGGAGAATTTTTCTGCCGATCTTCATTTCAGCCAAGACAGTCATGGATCTGAACCTGTACCGAATTCCCAATCTGTTTCCGCTGTGAATTATTTCAAACAGCGTTCCTTATCAATAGGCTATACCTATATTTTCCAAATAAATCGAGGCCCATCGGAAGATCTGATCTTACATTCGGAAAGGGAATTAGATCTTCCCTTGCGCAACAAGGAAGGGGGCTATTATATGCGGATAAGCGCATAAGCGGATATAGGCATGGACGTTTGCGGACTGATGGGGGCCTTGTCCGAGCCGACCCGGCTTGGGGCCATCCGGATCCTGTGGGACGGCGACGAGCACTGCGTCTGCGAACTGATGCGCCGGCTGGGCGCCACCCAGTCCCGCATGTCGCGCCACATGGGCGTGCTCAAGGCGGCGGGCCTCGTGATCGACCGCCGTGACGCGCAATGGGTCCGCTACCGGCGCAATCCGCATCTGCCGGCGGCGATCGCGACCGTCGTGGACGCCGTGCTGGCCGCGCTGCCCGGGCAGGAGAGGGACGCCGCATGAACACCCTGGCGCCGCCGGCCCCGGCACGATCCGGCTCTCCCGTGCTCTGGCTCGGGGGAACGGCCGCCGCGCTCGGGCTCTGGAGCGGCGCCTGGCTGCTGCTCGGTCCCTTCGCCGAGGCCGTGACATCGCTGCTGCCCATCCAGCGGGCGAGCCGCCTGGGCGAAGCTGTCGCGTTCTTCGCCTATGACGTGCCCAAGGTGCTGCTGCTGCTCATCCTCGTCGTGTTCGGCATGGGCGTGGTGCGGAGCTACTTCTCGGCGGAACGCACGCGGACGCTGCTGGCGGGGAAGCGCGTGGGAACAGGCAACGTGGCGGCCGCGGCGCTGGGCATCGTCACCCCGTTCTGTTCCTGCTCGGCGGTGCCGCTGTTCATCGGCTTCGTCTCGGCGGGGGTGCCGCTCGGCGTCACGTTCTCCTTCCTGGTCGCCGCGCCGATGATCAACGAAGTGGCGCTCGGGCTGCTGTTCGCGCTGGTCGGGTGGCGGGTGGCGTTGGCCTACCTGGTGCTTGGGCTGGGGATCGCGATCGTTTCCGGACTGGTCATCGGGCGCCTCCGGCTGGAAGGCTGGCTCGAGGCGTGGGTCCGCACGATCCGTGCGGGCGCCGTTGAACTGCCGGCGACCGACCTGACCGTCGCCGGCCGCATCGCCGCGGGGCTGGAGGCGGTTCGCGACATCGTCGGCAAGGTCTGGGTCTGGGTCGTGCTCGGGATCGCGGCCGGGGCCGCCATCCACGGTTACGTTCCTGCCGAAATCCTGGGCTCCATCATGGGCAGCGGCAGTTGGTGGTCGGTGCCGGCTGCCGTCCTGCTCGGGATCCCGATGTATTCGAACGCCGCGGGAATGATTCCCGTGGTCGAGGCCCTGCTTGGCAAAGGCGCCGCGCTCGGCACCGTACTGGCCTTCATGATGGCGGTGACGGCGCTGTCGTTTCCCGAAATGATCATCCTGCGCAAGGTCATGAGTCTGCGACTGATCGTCGTGTTCGTCACCGTGGTCGGTTGCGGCATCCTGGCCGTCGGCTTCCTGTTCAACGCCTTGTTCTGACGAAAGCGGGAGACATCCCATGAAGGACGTGAAGGTTCTCGGCCCGGGGTGCAGGCGCTGCACGACCACCGCCGAGATGGTGCAGGCCGAGGCCACCCGGCTCGGCGTGGCCGTCCACATCGAAAAGGTGACCGATTACGCCGCGATCGCAGGCTATGGCATTGCGTCCACCCCAGGCATCGTGGTCGACGGCAAGGTGGTGCATGCGGGCGGGGTGCCCAGGGCCGAGGACATTGCGCGCTGGCTGGCCAACTGACCCGGTGCGGAAGCCGTCCTGCATCTCATGGTAGAATGAGGCGGGCGTCTTCAGCCTGACAGGATAGTCGTATAAGATATATTATGGAAAGTCAGCATGCCGGAACCCGGGCCGCCGGGCCACGGTCATGGCGTTGGCGGCACCGCGCGTCCGGTCTCGTCGAACAGCAGCAGCCGCCCGGCATTGGCCAGGCCGATGAAGGTGGACAGGTTATGCAGCAAGGCGGCGATCACCGCGCCCTGGGCGCCCAGCAGGCCGGCGGCCGCCAGCGCCACCAGCACCATCGTCCAGCCCAGGCCGATCGCGACATTGACCTGGATGGTGCGGCGGCAGCGCCGGCTGAGCCGGATCGCGGTGGCGATCCGCCGCAGGTCGCTGGTGATCAGCACCACGTCGGCCGAGGCCAATGCCACGTCAGTGCCCTGCGCCCCCATGGCGACACCGACCGCGCCGGCCCGCAAGGCCAGCGAGTCGTTGATACCGTCCCCGACCACCAAGGGCGGAAACCCGTTGCGGGTCTCCTGCTGCACCCGCTGCATCTTCTGCTCGGGCAAGGTCTCGGCGCAGATTTCGGGAATGCCGAGCTCGCCGCCGATGCGTCGTGCCACGGCGGCCCGGTCGCCGGTCAGCAGCAACTGCCGCTCCAGCCCCAGCCCCCGCAACTCGGCCAGCACCGAGGCGGCTTCCGGGCGCGGCGCGTCGGCGAACAGCAGCCATCCCAGGAACACGCCGTCGCGGCCGACCCCGGCGATCGGGCCGTCATGCGCCGGGACCGGCGGCACCGCGACCCCGAGCCGCCCGAACAGCTCCGGCCGCCCGAAGGCGACCGGCACGCCGGCGCAACTGCCGGTCATGCCGAAACCGCCTTCCTCCCGCAGCCCGGTCACGGCGGGCGACGCCGCGTCCGGCGCGGCCCGCATCGCGGCGCGGACGGCGGCCCGGCTCACCGGATGGCTGCTGGCAACCCCGAGGCTCGCCGCGACCAGCAGCAAGTCCCGCTCCGTCGTCCCCGCGCACGGCATGGCACGGGCCAGCGACAGCTCGCCGGTGGTCAGGGTGCCGGTCTTGTCGAACACCACCGACCTGACATCGGCGAGGCTTTCAAGGAAGGCGGCGCCCTTGATCAGGATGCCGTGCCGCGCCGCCACCGCGATGGCGGCGATCGCGGTGGCCGGCGCCGCCAGCACCAGGGCACAGGGACAGGCGGCGACCAGCACCGCCAGGGTCGCCGCCATGTTGCCCGAGGCGAACCAGGTGCCGCCGGCGATCACCAGCACCAGCGACAGATACTGCCCGGCATAGCGCTCCAGCAGCCGCGTGACCGGCGGCTTGGCGTCTTCCGCCGCCCGCATCAGCGCAATGATCCGGCCGAGCGTGGTGTCGGCGCCGGTCAGCGTGACTTCGACCTCCAGCCGGCCGTTGGTGGCGATGGCGCCGAGCAGCGCCGTCTCGCCGACCGTGACGTCCACCGGCACCGATTCCCCGGTCAGCGAGGCCATGTCGAGGCTGGCGGTCCCTGCCCGCACGATGCCGTCCGCCGGCACGCGGTCGCCGGCCCGCAGTTCCACAAGATCGCCCGGACGCAGCGAGGCGGCAGGCACGATCTCCACCACGCCGCCGCGCAGCCGCCGCGCCTGCGTCTCGGTCAGGCGGCCGAGTGCCCGGATCGCCTCGCGCGAGCCGAGCAGGCTGCGTTCCTCCAGCACATGGCCGATGATCATGACGATCGGCAGCACCGCCGCCGTCATCATGTCGCCATTCGCCCAGGCGGCGATCAGCGCCAGCGCGATCAGCCGGTCGGCGATGCCGTGCAGGCTCGGCGCGCGCAGGCTCTGCCAGGCGGCCATCAGCACCGGCACGGCGACCAGCGCCGCGGCGGTGCTCGCCACCAGGGTCGCCACTGCCGTCCCTTCGGGCACGGCGAACTCCCAGGCCAGCGCTACCACCAGCAAGCCGGCGGCGAGCATGGCCAGGGTCAGCCGCGCCCCGAGCAGCAGCCGCTCGCTGCGCGCCAGCATCCCGGTCGGCAACTCGGTGACGGTGGCACTCATGCTCATGGCTGTATTCCGGGCAGGATCAGGCGGTTGCTGCCCTGCGGGTCCACGGTGATCACCCGGCCGGCCTGGCCCAGCACCGCGGCGATGCGCTCGCGGTAGAACTGGTCCAGCAAGGCGGGACGGCCGGCGGGCGCGTCGCGCGCCGCCAGCGCGGCCACGGCGGCGACCTCGGTACGGACCTTCCCGACCCGCTCCTCCGCCTCGCCGCGCGCCTGGGTCACGATGCGGTCGGATTCGCGGTCGGCGGTCTGCAGGGTGCGGGTGGCCTCGGTGCGGGCATCGGCGAGGCGTTGCTCGGCGCGCTGGGTGGCCGCCAGCACCGCATCGAAGCCCGGCCGGGCCTGCGCGGGCAACGACGCTTCCAGATCGGCCCGGGTCACCTCGACGCCGAGCGGCGCGCCCGCCGTCTCCAGCGCACGGAGCCGGCGGTTGATCTCTTCCACCAGTTCGCCGCGCAGCGCCTGGCGCTGGGCCTGGACCTGCGGGTCGGCACCGTCGCGCTCGGTCCGCACCACCAGGAAGCGGTCGATCGAGCGTCCCGCCGCGATGCTGACCGCGCTGGCGGCGAACAGCCGGTTCAGCGCCGGGGCAACATGGGTGCGACTCTGGAAATAGGCGACCGGATCGACGATGCGCCAGGTCAGCGTCCCGCCCAGCAGCACCGCGCCGGCGTCGCCGGTCAGGTAGGTGCCGGCGCCGTCCGGCAAAGCGGGATTGCGCGCGGTCACCTTCATCTCGTTCTGGCGCGCCGGCGCCGGCAGCAGTTCGACCTGCTCGATCGGCCGTGGCCAGGCCAGCAGCAACCCGGCCTGCTGCACCCGCACGACGTCGCCGAACCGGGTGACGACGATCTGCGACTCCGGCGGCACCTGGCGGCAATTGGAAACGGCCCAACCCAGCCCGAGCAGCAGCGTGGCCAGCGACAGCACGCGGAAGCTGATCCGCAGCGACTGGACGACCGGCCCGTCCGGCGTCCCGTCCCCCGCGAGAGGGCCGGCGGTCATTTCCGCGGCTCCGCCGCGAGGGGTTCCTGCACCAGCAGCGAGAACGGCGCGGCATCGGTGCGCAGCACCAGCCGGGTGTTGCTGCCGACCACCTGTCCCAGCGTGTCGAGACCGCGCAGCATCATGTAAAGCTGCGGGTCGGCCGCATAGGCGCGGCCCTGGATCTCCGCCGCCTCGCGCCGTGCCGTGGCCTCGATCTCCGCCGCCTCGGTGCGGGCGCGGGCGATGGTGATGCGGGCGTCGCGCTCGGCGTTGAAGCGGACCTCGGCGGCGGCGCGCAGCCCTTCCGCGGTGCGCTCGGCGGCCACCGTCTCGCGCTCGGAGCGCATGCGAGCCACCGTGGCGACGAGGCTGGCGTCGGGCAGGCTGAGCGTCTCGATGCCGACCTGCTGCACCTGGATGCCGTAGGTCTGCAGCACCTGCCCTTCCACCTGCGCCTTCAGCCGCTGCTCGAAGGCGCCGAGGCGCAGCCGGGCGGGATCGGTGTTGACCAGGTCGGCCAGATCGAAGCTGCTGGCGGTGACCTGCAGCGCTGAGCCGACGAAGCTGCGCAACTGGCGCGCCGCCTCGTCCGGATCGTTGCGGACCGCGCGCAGAAACTGGCGGACGCGCTCGGGCTCGGGCGGCACCTGCCACGCGACGTAGGTCTGCACCAGGATGCGCAGCCCGTCGCGAGTGCCTACGTCCTGCAGCCCGGTCGAGCTGGTGCGCAGGCGCAAATCGACGGGGATGGTGGCCTGCAGCGGCGCCGGCAGCTTCCAGGCGAGCCCCGGCTCGGTGAGCACCCGCACCGGGGCGCCGAACTGGGTCACCACCACCGCCTCGCCGGAGCTGACCATGACGGCGGTTCCGGCCAGCCCGGCCCCCGCCAGCACGATGCCGGCCAGGGTGAAGCGCAGCGTGGCCTGCAGCAGGCGTGGCATCGGGATCAATTCGTGGGCTCCTTGCCGAGGCTGCTGGTGGGCGGGCGCAGGTCGATCAGCGGCGCCTCCGCACCGCCGAGGCGATGATCGACCACCAGCAGGTCCATCGAGGTCAGGGCGGTGGCGAGGCTGGAAAGGCGGCGTTCGAACAGGAAGGCGCGGCCGGCGGCCGCAGCGGCGTCGCGGTCGGCGGCGAAACGGGTGGCGTCGGCGGTCGCCGTGTTGACCAGCTCCGCCGAGGTCGCCCGGGCATCGGTGGCCAGCGCCGCCACGCCCTGCCAGGCTTCCGCCTGGGTGGCATGGGCCCGGCCGCGCTCGGCAGAAATGCTTGCCTCGGCGCTGATCTGCGCCGCCTGCACGGCATGGTAGGCATCGGCGGCGCCGCCGGGCGGATGGATCGCATCGATCATGACCGCGGTGAGGTCGAGCCCGGTGCCCGCCGCATCCAGGTCGCGCTGCAGCACGGCGCGCAGCCGCTCGGCCATGGCCTCGCGGTTCTCGCCCAGCGCCGCTTCCAGCGTGCGCCCGGCGAAGAAGCCCGCCATCACCCGCCCCGCCATCCGGCGCAGCAGCAACGGCAGGTCGACCACGCCATAGGTGGCGCGCAGCGCGTCCGCGTCGCCGAGCCCGATCCGGTAGAACAGCCGGATATCGGCGTTGACCATGTGGAAGCTCTGCTGGCCGTTACGCGCGGCGGCGATCAGGAACCAGGTCTCGTTGGCGTGGCTGCGCTCCCACAGGCGGTCGGCACCGGGCGGCGGAATATCCTCGGCGCCGAAGCGGTCCGGGACGGCATCACCGCGCTTCAGACCGACTTCGTGGACGGTGCCGAATTCGACCGCTCGCAACCGGCCGAGCGGCCAGGGCAACACCAGATGCAGCCCCGGCTGCAGCACCCGCACCGGCGCCCCGAAGCGTTCATAGACGGCGCGCCGGTCGACCCCGACGATGGCGACGCCGCTCAGGCCCCAGGACAGCAGCAGCAGCGCCAGCACCAGCGGCGCGAAGGCGGCGCGGACATAGGCCAGCGCCCAGCTCCGGGTGAAATCGATGCCCAGGTGCTGCCGCACCGGCGCGGCCAGCCCCCCTGCCCTCGGCCCCTCGGCCAGCAGGCGGGCCAGCACCGAGCGCACCGCCGCGCGAGCCTCGGCGGCCGGCGGCGGCGGCAGGAAGCAGCGCCCGGCCGCGCGCA
Organism: Rhodovastum atsumiense; assembly: GCF_937425535.1. Lineage (NCBI taxonomy): Bacteria > Pseudomonadati > Pseudomonadota > Alphaproteobacteria > Acetobacterales > Acetobacteraceae > Rhodovastum > Rhodovastum atsumiense. The sequence continues at coordinate 5,726,295 of NZ_OW485601.1, read as the reverse complement.
GGGCCAGCTCGGCGGCGATGGCGCAGGGCAGCAGCGACAACGCCGTCGCCAGCCGCCCGGCCAGGGACGGCGCCCCCAGCCCGGCGGCGATTTCCAGCAGGCCGGCAGCCGGCAGGAGGATCGTGGGCAGGAAGATCAGGCCGCGCAGCGCCGGCGCCTCCGGCAGCCGCGCCGGCGGCAGGGTCGCCAGCACCCGCTCGGCCAGCAGCAGCGGGAAGGCCAGGACGACCATGGTCCCGCCCCACAGCCAGGCCGTCTCCGGGGCGGCCGGCGGGATCGCTGCCCGTGGCAGCAGCACGGCCGCGGCCACCGCCCCGGCCAGCGGCACCACCAGCAGCGCCTGCGGCCAGCGCGCCGCGCGCCGCACCAGATCGGGGTCGCCGCGCCCCCTCGCCCAGGCCATCGCCCAACTGCCGGCGAACCCGGCCAGGGCCACCAGCAGGGCCGCCAGGGGCAAGGTCATGAACGGGGCACGGCCCAGTTCCCGCAGCATCGTGACAGAGGGAAACACCCCGGCCAGGGCCGGCGGCGCCGCCAGCAGGGCAGCCGCCAGGGCGAGGCCCAATGTCAGCCGGCGCACCAGCCGCAGCGCCGACGCCGCGGTGGCCCGGTCCGGCAGCGCCGCACCTTCCCCTGGCTCGGGGCGCCCAGGATCAAGATGTGCAGGCTCGAGGCGTGCAGCGGGAAGATCGTTCATTTGACGCAACGATGTTGGAAAAGGAGAAGCGGCCGGGCCGCCTGGGTCAGCGCATGATGACGGGCGCCGCCAACGGCGCCCCTTCTAGGCCAGTCGTCTCGCGCCCCGCAACCTCGGGTGGGCTCGCCCTCCGGTTGCCCTCCGCACGCCTGCATTTCCGCGGATGCGTGCCGTGCAGGGCGTGGGGGACCGGACCGCTTCTCAAGGTCATGTGACCGCGTTTGCGCCGCCATGGCCCCCCGGGCAGGAGCCCGGTGCGTTTCCCGCTGCCGAGGCCCCTCCTACACTCACCCAAATCCTTCACCAGCCATTCCGCCCCCATTCCTGACCAGGAGCGTTGCGCCGGTATGTCCCAGGCTTCCCCGTCCGATCTCGCCACCCTCATCGCCGCGCACGAGCCGGACATCCTGGCGCACTGGCTCGACCTGCTGCGCCAGCAGGGGGCGTTGCAGTCCGGCCGGCTGCGCGAGGGTGAACTGCAGGCGCAGTGCCGCACCGTGCTGCACCGCCTCGCCACCGCCCTCGCCGCCGCCGGCACCGATGCCGCCGCACCCGACTATGCCCCGCTGCGCGACAGCCTCACCGAGATTTCGCGCAGCCGCGCGCTGCAGGGCTTCTCCGGCGCCGAGACCGCCATCTTCGTGTTCTCGCTCAAGCAGCCGGTCTTCGCCACGATCGAGCGCAACCGTGGCGATGCGCGCATGGTCTGGGACATCACCCAGGTGATCGACACCCTCGGGCTGCATGCCTTCGAGATCTACCAGCGCAACCGCGAGGAGATCATCGTCCGCCAGCAGCAGGAGATCGCCGAGCTGTCGACGCCGGTGGTCAAGCTGTGGGACGGCGTGCTGGCGCTGCCGCTGATCGGCACGCTGGATTCGCAGCGCACCCAGGTGGTGATGGAGAACCTGCTGCAGAGCATCGTCGATCACAGCGCCGAGATCGCGATCATCGATATCACCGGCGTGCCGACCGTCGACACGCTGGTCGCCCAGCATCTGCTGAAGACCGTCGCCGCGGCTCGGCTGATGGGGGCGGACTGCATCGTCAGCGGCATCCGCCCGCAGATCGCCCAGACCATGGTCCATCTCGGCGTCGAGCTGAACGTCGTGTCCAAGGCAACGCTTGCCGACGCCCTGGCGTTGGCGCTGCGTCGTATCGGCCGCGAGGTCATCGCCTCCGCCCCACGCGCGTGACGCAAGCAGGATGGACCGCATTCCGATCCTCAGGATGGGCGACGCGCTGCTGGTCTCCATCCAGGTCGACATGCACGACCAGTTGGTCCTGGCGCTTGAGGAGGACCTGACCAACCGCATCGCCGCCACCGGGGCGCGCGGGGTGATGATCGACATCTCCTCCCTCGAGATCGTCGACAGCTTCATCGGTCGCATGCTCGGCAACATCGCCGCCGTCTCCCGCGTGCTCGACGCCGAGACGGTGGTGGTGGGGATGCGGCCCGCGGTGGCGATCACCCTGGTCGAACTCGGCCTCTCGCTGCCCGGCGTGCGGACCGCGCTCAATGTCGAGCGCGGCATGGCGCTGATCCGCCGTGCCCGGGCGTGAAAGCCTGCCCATCCGCAGCAGCGACGACGTCGTGCGCATCCGCCAGGCCGTGCGGCTGCATGCGGTCCAGGCCGGGCTGGGCCTGGTCGACCAGACCAAGATCATCACCGCCGCCAGCGAGATCGCACGCAACACGCTCGACTATGGCGGCGGCGGCTCCGTGCTGATCGAGACCCTGAGCGATGGCCCGCGCCGCGGCGTGCGCCTGACCTTCGAGGACCAGGGCCCCGGCATCCCCGACATCGAGCAGGCCCTGACCGACGGCTTCACCACCGGCGGCGGCCTCGGCCTGGGGCTCGGCGGCGCCAGGCGGCTCTGCAACGAATTTCACATCGTCTCCCGGTCCGGTGAAGGAACCCGGGTGACGCTCGCGCGCTGGAAATGATCAGGTGCTAGCGGTTGCAATAACCGAAACGAGCCAGGTTGGCGAAGCCCGCCGCCTCTGCGTGGAGGTGGCACAGGAGGCGGGTTTCGACACGGCCGGCGTCGGCCGGGTCGCGCTGGTGGCGACCGAGCTCGCCACCAATCTCCTCAAGCATGGCGGCGGCGGCGAATTGCTCTGCGGTCCCTGGTCCGATCCCGCGCATTCCGATCCCTCCCATGCCGGGCTGGACCTGCTGGCCCTCGATCGCGGGCCCGGCATGCGCGATCCCGGGCTTTGCCTGCGGGATGGTTATTCTACCGCGGGAACGTCCGGCACGGGCCTCGGCGCGGTGCGGCGCAACGCCCGGCTGTTCCGGCTGCAATCCGCCCCGGGCAGCGGCAGCGCGGTGCTGGCGCGGCTCGCCATCGCGGCGTCCCGTCCCACGCCGGACGGCCTTGCCATACAGGATCATTCGCCCATGGATCTCTCGCCTGCCTGGGGAGCCGTCACTGTTCCGCATCGGGGCGAGCGTGCCTGTGGCGATGCCTGGACCGCCATCAGCGAGGGCGCGCTGCGCGTGTTCCTGATGGCCGACGGCCTTGGCCACGGGCCCGACGCGGCGCATGCCGCCGCGGAAGCGGTGCGGCGGTTTCGCCAGGCGCCGCTGCGCCCGCCCGGCGCCATTCTCGAGGCAATCCACCAGGCGTTGCGCCCCACGCGCGGCGCCGCCGTCGCCATCGCTCGCGTCGATGCGGCGCGTGGCGCCGTGACCTTCGCCGGCATCGGCAATATCGGCGCCGCGGTGGTCGCGGGCACGGAGATCCGGCGGATGCTCTCCCATAACGGCACCGCCGGCCACCAGCTGCGCCGCATCCAGGAGTTCGAGTATCCCTGGCCGGACGGCGCCGTCCTGGTCATGCACAGCGACGGGCTCGCCTCGTCCTGGTGGCCGCCGCGCCAGGCCGGCCTGCTCGCCCTGCACCCGACCCTGGCCGCCGCCCTGCTCTACCGCGATCATGCGCGCGGTCGCGACGATTGCTGCGTGCTGGTCGCCGCGACGCCCGCGTCCATCCCCGATGATTGAGATGGACAGGCCGCTCGTCACTCTCGCCTTGGCCCAGGAACCCGATGTTGTCGCCGTGCGGCAGCGCGTCCGCCATGTCGCCGCGCGGCTGGGAATGGATCCGCAGGACCAGACCCGCCTCGCCACCGCCGTGTCGGAGATCGCCCGCAACGCCATCGTGCATGGCGGCGGCGGCCGTGCCGAGATCCTGTTGCTGCAGGATCCGCAGCCGATGCTGGCCGTCCGCATCGCCGACCAGGGGCCGGGCATCGCCGATCTCGATGCCGCGCTGTACGGCGCCGATCGCTGGCGGGCCGGCATGGGATTGCTCGGCGCGCGCCGCCTGACCGACCGTTTCATCATCGAAAGCCGCCCCGGCGGCACCGTCGTCCTGCTCGGCAAGGCGCTGCCGCCGGGAACAGCCTTGCCATCCGCCGGCGCCCTGGCCGCCCCCCCCGCCAGCCGCGAGGATCCCGCCCTCGCCCTGCGCGAGGCGAACGGCGAGTTGCTGCGCACGCTGTCGGCGCTACAGGCGCGCCAGGAAGACCTCGATCGCCTCAACCGCGAGCTGGAAGACACCAATCGCGGCGTGGTCGCGCTCTATGCCGAGCTCGACGAGAAGGCGCGCGAGCTCGGCGAGGCCAGCGAGCTGAAATCCCGTTTCATCTCCAACATGAGCCACGAGTTCCGCACGCCGCTGAACTCCATCCTGGCGCTCTCGCGCCTGCTGCTCGACCGCACCGACGGCGAGCTGTCCGCCGAACAGGAAAAGCAGGTCCTGTTCATCCGCCAGTCCGCCGGCAGCCTGCTGGATCTGGTGAACGACCTGCTCGATCTCGCCAAGATCGAGGCCGGCAAGGTGGAGATCCGCCCGGCGTCGCTGCGCGTCGGCGACCTGTTCGCCGGGCTGCGCGGCATGTTCAAGCCGCTGCAGGCCAATCGCAGCGTGGAGCTGGTGTTCGAGCCGCCGGCCGATCCGCCGGACCTCGTCACCGACGAGACCAAGCTCACCCAGATCCTGCGCAACCTGATCGGCAACGCGCTGAAATTCACCGAAACGGGCGAGGTCCGCGTGAGCGTGGCGGCGTTGGAGGAGGACCGGGTGGCCTTTACCGTCAGCGATACCGGGATCGGCATCGCGCCCGTCGACCAGGGGCGCATCTTCGAGCCGTTCGAGCAGGTGGAAAGCAGCCTGCAGGCGCGCAACAAGGGCACCGGCCTCGGCCTGCCGCTGTCGCGGCGGCTCGCCGAGTTGCTCGGCGGCACGCTGACGGTCAGTTCCACCCCCGGTGCCGGCGCCAGCTTCCGCCTCGTCATCCCGCTGCGCCACGCCGCGGCGCTGCCCGCGCCGGGGCCGCGCGCCGGCTGGCGGCGGGTGCTGGTGATCGACGACGAGGATGCCGCCCGCTACGTGCTGCGGCGCCTGATCGGCGCCGAGCCGGGCTGGGAGGCGATCGAGGCGGCCGACGGGTTGAGCGGCCTGCAGCAGGCGCGGGAGCTGCAGCCCGACGCCATCCTGCTCGACCTCAACATGCCCGGGCTGGACGGCTTTTCCCTGCTGCGCGCGCTCACCGCCGATCCGGCCACGCGAGCGGTGCCGGTGGTGGTCTGCACCTCCCTGCCCGTCGACGGCGCCCTGCGCGCGCGCCTGCCGCGGGGCGTTCCCGTCCTGTCCAAGAGCGTGCTCGACCGGGCGAGCCTGTGCGAAGCGCTGCACCTCGCCGCGGCGATGGAGGCCGGCGCATGCCCGACCACAGACTGATCCTCAACGTCGACGACCAGGAACCCATTCGCTACGCCAAGCGCCGCATCCTGGAGCAGGCCGGCTACCGGGTCATCGACGCCGCCACCGGGACCGAGGCGCTGCGGCTGGCCGCGGAGCGGCGTCCGGCGCTGGTGCTGCTGGACGTCCGCCTGCCCGACATCGACGGCATCGAGGTGTGCCGGCGCCTGAAGCGCGATTCCCAGGCGATGATGGTGCTGCAGATCTCCGCCACCGTGAAGGCCAGCTCCGCGCGCGTGCGCAGCCTGCAGAGCGGCGCCGATTCCTTCCTCAACGAACCGGTCGAACCGGAGGAACTGGTGGCCGCCGTGGGCGCGCTGCTGCGCATCCGTGCCGCCGAGCAGGCGGTGCGCGAAAGCGAGCTGCGCTTCCGCACCCTGGTGGAAGCCACCCCCCAGGTGGTCTGGATCGGCACCGCCACGGGCGAGATCACCTACTGGAATCCCTACTGGTACGAGTTCTCCGGCTTCACCGAAGCCCAGACCCGGGACGGCGGCTGGCTGGAGGCGGTGCATCCCGACCAGCGCGCCCAGGTCCGCGAGCTGCACGGCCGCGCCATCGCCGAGGGCCACGCCTATGCGGTGGAGATGCAGCTGCGCAATGCCGCCGGGGCGTGGTCCTGGTTCACCGCCCGCGGCAACCCGGTGCGCAACGAGGCCGGTCACGTCCTGCAATGGGTCGGCAGCGCGCTGGAGGTCGATGCGCTCAAGCGCGCCGAACTGGAGAGCGCGCTGCTTGCCGCCATCATTTCCTCCACCTCCGATGCGGTGGTCAGCTTCGCCGCCGAGGACGGTCGCATCCTCAGCTGGAACCGGGCCGCCGAGCGCCTGTTCGGCTACACCACCACCGAGGCGCTCGGCGGCCCGGTCGGCTTGCTGGTCCCCCCCGAGGGGCCGGAGGGCCATGGCGAGGTGTTCCGCCGCGCCATGGCCGGTGCGCCTGTCAATCTCGAGACCATCCGCCGCGCCAAGGACGGCGAGCGCATCGACGTGGCGATCGCCGCCGCCCGCATGCTCGCCCCCGACGGGCGGGTCCTCGGCGTTTCCGCCATCCTGCGCGACATCCGCGACCGCCGCCGCGCCGAGGCGGCACTGCGCGAAGCCAACGAGATGCTGGAAGCCAAGGTCGCCGCCCGCACTCGCGCCCTCACCGAGGCCTACGAACGTCTGCGCCGCGAGGTGGTCGAACGCGAGCGGGCCGAGGCGGCGCTGCGCCAGGCGCAGAAGCTGGAGGCGCTGGGCCAGCTCGCCGGTGGCATCGCACATGACATCAACAACACGCTGCAGGCGGTGCTCGGCGGCGCCCGCCTGATCACCCGCCGTGCCGGCGATGCCGCCGCGGTCGAGCGGCTGGCGCATCTCATCGTGGAGGCCACCGAGCGCGGCGCCTCGGTGGTGCGGCGCCTGCTGGCCTTCGCCCGGCGCGACGCGCTGCGGGCCGAGCCGGTCGATCCGGCCCTGCTGCTCGGAGAGCTGGCCGAGATGCTGGCGCCGACGCTGGGCGGGCGGATCGGGGTGGAGGTGCGGGCCGCCGCCGACCTGCCCCTGATCCTGGTGGACCGTGCCCAGCTTGGCACCGTGCTGGTCAATCTCGCCATCAATGCCCGCGATGCCCTCACCGGGATCGAGCATCCGCGGCTTTGCCTGGAGGCGGTGGGCGACACCGCGGGGCCGGGGCTCGCGCCGGGCCAGTACCTGCGCATCATCATCATCGACAACGGTGCCGGCATCCCGCCCGACATCCTTGGCCGTGTCACCGAGCCCTTCTTCACCACCAAGCCGCATGGCGAGGGCACCGGCCTCGGCTTGCCGATGGCCAAGGGATTCGCCGAGCAATCCGGCGGGGCGCTGGCCATCGACAGCACGCCCGGCGTCGGCACGCGGGTCACGCTGTGGCTGCCGGTGGCGCTGCTGGCTGCCGCCGAGGCCCCCGTGCCGGCGCCGGCGCCTGCCCTGCCCGCCGCCACCCGCGTGCATGTGGTGCTGGTCGACGATGACGCTCTGGTGCGCGGCATGTTGGCGGCGTCGCTGCGCGGCTATGGCCAGGAGGTGGAGGAAGCGGCCGATGCCGCGGCGGCTCTGACGCTGCTGGCCGCGCTGCCGATGCCGCCCGACGTGCTGGTGACCGACCTGTCCATGCCCGGACGCAACGGCGCCGACCTGATCCGCGAGGCGCGCCGGCGGTTCCCCGGCCTGCCGGCCATCCTGATGACCGGCTATATCGGCGGCGGTGCGGTGGAAGCGATCGGCGAGCTCGGCCCCGGGCCGTTCGCGTTGCTGCACAAGCCGGTCGATCCCGATCGCTTCGCCGACCGGGTCATGAGCCTGCTCGCCGCCACCGAGCCGCCACCGGATCAGGCCGGCGCGTCGATTACCATGCCGTCATAGCCGGGCTCGATGCCGGCCGGCAGGTGCTCGACCAGCCAGGCCCAGTCCATGTCCTGGCCCATATGCGTCAGCACCGTCCGGCGCGGCTGCACCCGCTCGACCCAGCTCAGCACCTGGTCGATCCAGGCATGGCAGCGATGGCGCTGCCGCTGGAAACAGGCCACCACCCAGGTGTCCACCCCTTCCAGCGTGGCGAAGGCGGCCTCGTCCAGCCCGACCACGTCGGTCGAATAGGCGAACCCGCCGATGCGCATGCCAAGCGAGCGGGAATAGCCGTGGTCCTGGTCGAACACCTGCACCCGCATGCCGCTGGCATGCACGGTCTGGCCGGGGGTGACCACGTGCTCGATCAGCACCGGCCGGTAGAAGCCGGGCGGCTCCCAGGGGCGGAAGGCGTAATCAAAGCGGCGCTTCAGCTCGGACAGCGTGGCCTCGGTGGCGAAGGCCTCGATCGGCCGGCCGATGTTGCGGTTGAGCATGCGCACGTCGTCCAGCCCGAGGATGTGGTCGGCATGGGCATGGGTGAACAGGATCGCGTCCACCCGCGCGGTCCCGCTGGCCAGCAACTGGGCGCGCAGGTCGGGGGGGGTGTCGACCAGCAGGGTCGCACTGCCCTGGCTGACCAGCAGCGAACTGCGGGTGCGGCGGTTGCGCGGTTCCTGCGGGTCGCAGGCGCCCCAGTCGCCGTGCCCGTCGGCGCCGCCGATATGCGGGACGCCGGCCGAGCCCCCCGTCCCCATCAACACCGCCCGGATCATGGTATTCACGCCTCTGCCGCCTTCCTGAACAACCGCCGGAAATTCGCGGTGGTCGTCGCGGCCATCGCCTCCGGGCTGACCCCCTTCACCTCGGCCAGCACGCGCGCGGTATGCGCCACCCAGCCCGGTTCGTTGCGCTTGCCGCGGAACGGCACCGGCGCCAGATACGGGGAATCGGTTTCAACAAGCAGACGTTCCATCGGAACGTCGCGCGCGATGTCCCTGATTTCCTGGGATTTCGGGAAGGTCAGGATGCCCGAGAAGCTCAGGTGGCCATCCAGCTTCAGCGCCGCTTCCGCGAGTCCTCGCCCGGAACTGAAGCAATGCAACAGGAAGGCGAAAGGACCGCCGCCATCCCATTCTTCCTGCAGGATCGCCGCGACGTCGGCATCGGCGTCGCGGGCATGGATGGCCAGTGGCACCCCGGCCAGCCGGGCGGCGCGGATATGTGCGCGGAACACCGCCTGCTGCACATCCCGCGGGGCCTTGTCGTAGAAATAATCGAGCCCGGCCTCGCCGATGCCGATGCAGCGCGGATGCTCCGCCAGGGCGGCGATCGCCTCGGGAGACGGCACCTCCTGCTCGGCGGCATGGTGCGGATGCGTGCCCACCGTGAACCAGACATTGGGATGGGTCTCGGCAAGGCGCCGCATCACCTCCGACTGGCTCAGCCGGGTGCCGATGGTGACCATCTCGCCCACCCCCGCCGCGGCGGCGCGGGCCAGCACGGCCTCGATCTCGTCGGGGCGGTAGTAGTCGAGATGGCAATGCGAATCGATCAGCATGGCCGGGTCAGGCGGCATCTTCGACATGACGGGGGAACACCCCCTGCGGCGGCGGCAGGATGGTGCCATCCGGCAGCGGAGCGCCCAGCGCCGCGATCGTCCGTGCCTCCTCCGGGACGCCGAGCTGGTCGAGCATCTTCGCCATGCTGCCCGGCATGACCGGCTGCAGCACGGTCGCGACCGCGCGCAGCACGTCGGCCAGCACCCGCAGCACCGTCGCCATGCGCGCCGGATCGGTCTTGCGCAACGCCCAGGGCGCCTGGCGGTCGATATAGCTGTTGGAGGCCCGGATCACCTTCCAGATCTCCTCCAGCGCGTCGTGGAAGGCCTGGCGGTCGAAGCGCTCCCGCACCGCGCCGGGCAGCGCCTCGGCGGCGGCGAGCAGGGCGGTGTCGTCCTCGCTCAGCGGCCCGCGCACCGGCAGCCTGCCCTCGCAGTTGCGCGCGATCAGGCTGAGCGAGCGCTGAGAGAGATTGCCCAGGTCGTTGGCGAGTTCACCGTTCTTGCGCTGGATCAGGGCACGGTGGCTGAAATCGCCGTCATTGCCGAACGGCACCTCGCGCAGCAGGAAGAAACGGACCGGGTCGAGCCCGTAGCTGGCCACCAGCTCGGCGGGGGCGATCACGTTGCCCAGCGACTTGCTCATCTTCTCGCCCTCGATGGTCCACCAGCCATGGGCGAAGACGCGCTTCGGCGGTTCCAGCCCGGCCGCCATCAGGAAGGCCGGCCAGTAGACGGTGTGGAAGCGCAGGATGTCCTTGCCGACCATGTGCAGGTCGGCCGGCCAGAACCCCGCGCGCGGCGCCTGCAGGTCGGGCCAGCCCGTCGCGGTCACGTAATTGTTCAGCGCGTCCAGCCAGACATACATCACATGCGCCGGATCGCCCGGCACCGGAATGCCCCAGGTGAAGCTGGTGCGACTGATCGAGAGGTCCTTGAGCCCACCGCGCACGAAGCTCAGCACTTCGTTGCGGCGGCTGGTCGGGGCGATGAAGTCGGGATGGGTTTCGTAGAATTCCAGCAGCTTGTCCTGCCAGGCGGACAATTTGAAGAAATACGAGGGCTCGACCACCCACTCGACCGGCGCGCCGGTGGGCGCCACCTTGGTGCCGTCCGGCCGGGTGACCAGCTCGCTCTCGTCGTAGAAGGCCTCGTCGCGCACGGCGTACCAGCCTTCATAGCCGCCGAGATAGATCTGCCCGTTGGTCTGCAGCCGCCGCCACAGCTCCGCCGTCGCCCGCTTGTGGCGCGGCTCGGTGGTGCGGATGAAGTCGTCGTTGCTGACGCCCATCACCTGCGCCATCTCGTGGAAGGCCGGGCTGACCCGGTCGGTGAAGGCCTGCGGCGCCACCCCCGCGGCGGCGGCCGCCTTCTCCACCTTCTGGCCGTGCTCGTCGGTGCCGGTGAGGAAAAACACATCATACCCGTCCAGCCGCTTCCAGCGCGCGAGCACGTCGCAGGCCAGCGTGGTGTAGGCGTGCCCGATATGTGGCACGTCATTCACGTAATAGATCGGGGTCGTGATGTAGTATTTTGATTTCATGACATTCTCGGGGCAGTGCCGGCCAGCAGGCCAAGGCCGGAGACGATGGCTTGGCGCCGGTCGAGATAAAACGCCTGAGTCTCATCCTGAAGGCGGGTCAGCGCGTGCCACACCTCCACCCAGGCATCAAGGGGCCGGGCGCCGAGCAGCCTTGCCTGGTCGGGATCGGCGCGTCCCCTGGCAGCATCGCGCACCGCGCTCGCCACGGTGCCGCGCAGCAGGTCCATGAAGGTGGCGAAACTGTCCTCGTCCCGCGCCACCGTGTCGGCGACCTCGTGCGCCTGGCCGGCGCCGAGGCCCGGCAGCCGTTCGATCACCTGGGACACAAGATCGGCCAGCGCCACCCCGCCGCCCTCGGCCAGGGCCAAGGCGCGGCCGGGCGAGCCCTCGGCCATCGATGCCAGCCGCGCCCGTTCCTCGGCGTCGGTGCCGGGCAGCGCCCGGTCGAGCAGGTCCCGCACCTCTTCCTCGGCCAGCGGGGAGAGGCGCAGGCGGCGGCAGCGGCTGCGGATGGTCGGCAGCAACCGGCCGGCGGCGGCGGAGACCAGCAGCAACACCGCCCGTGCCGGCGGCTCCTCCAGCACCTTGAGCAGGGCGTTGGCGGCGTGGCGGTTCATCTCTTCCGCCCCGTCCAGCACCACCACCCGCCAGCCGCCCTCGGCCGGAGTGAGGCGCAGGAACTCGCTCACCGCGCGCACGTCGTCGGCGACGATCTCGCCGCGCAGCTTCTTGCGCTTGGGGTCCCAGGCGCGCTCGATGGTCAGCAGGTCGGCATGGGTGCCGGCGGCGACCCGGCGGAAGGTCGGGTGGGTCTCCGGCAGCGCCAGTGCCTCCTCGCCGCCGGCGAGCAGCCGGCGGGCGAAGCGGAAGGCCAGGGTGGCCTTGCCGATGCCGGGTGGGCCGGTGATCAGCCAGGCATGGTGCAGCCGGCCGCCCCGCAGCGCCTCCAGCATCGCCGCTTCCGCGGCTGCATGGCCGATCAGGAGCGGGTTGGCGCGGGGCTCGGGCAGGGTCACGGTCGCCCCAGCCTCACGCGCACCGCGTCCGTGACCTGGGCCGCCACCGCGTCCATCGCATCGGCGGCGTTCACCACCGCGCAGCGCCCCGGTTCAGCCGCCGCCACCGCCAGGAAGCCTTCGCGGATGCGGGCGAAGAACGGGGCCCCCAACCGTTCGTAACGGTCGGCCGCCGTGCCTCGCCCGGCCAGCCGGGCCATCGACACCTCCACCGGAACATCCAGCACCAGTGTCAGGTCGGGCCGCAGGCCGAGCATGTCAACCAGTTGAGCAATGACCGCCCGGTCGGCACCCTGCCCCCAGCCCTGGTAGACCAGGGTCGAATCGAAGAACCGGTCGCACACCACCCAGGTGCCCGCCTCCAGCGCCGGGCGGATCGTCTTGGCCACGTGCTCGGCTCGCGCGGCGAAATGCAGCAGGCATTCCGCCAGCGGATCCCAGGCAACCGGTCCTTCCAGCAGCAACTGCCGCAGCGCCTCGGCGCCGGGGGCGCCGCCGGGCTCGCGCGTGCGCAGCACCGGCACGCCGGCCGCGTTCAGGGCCTGGGCCAGCAATGCCGCCTGGGTGGACTTGCCCGCCCCCTCGCCGCCTTCCAAGGTGATGAAGCGGCCTGATTGCGGCATCCCTGATACCTATGTTTGGCGGGGCGTTGCCCCGCACCCGACCAGGAGGCTCCGCCTCCTGGACCTCCGCCAAGGGCTTCGCCCTTGGAACCCGTTATTTCCTGTGCCGCGCAGCGCGAATGGGGTCAAGGGCGGAGCCCTTGCCTTCCTTGTCTTAGCTACCCGTCACATAGTGGGTCAGCACCGCCCAGGCCCGCCCCGGCAGCCCGAGCCGCGGCACATCGGCCCCTGCCAGCAGCGGCACCTGCATTTCCGGCACGCCCTGCCCGATCACCGTCAACCGACCCAGTTGGGCGCCCCGCGCCACCGGCGCCTGCACCGGCGTGTCATATTCCAGGGTGATCTTTGCCCGGTTGCGCCAGCCCCGCGGCATGGTGACCACCAGGTCGCGCCCGCCGACCAGCGGCACCGTCGGCTGGGTGCCGAGCCAGACCGGCACCTGTTCCACCGGCTGGTCGGCAGTGAACAGGGTCACGTTCTCGAATTCCCGGAACGCCCATTCCAGCAGTCGCTCGCCTTCCTCGGCGCGCTGGCGCATCGAGTTCAGGCCGTTGACCACCAGCACGATGCGCCGCCCGCTGCGCTCGGCGCTTGCCACCAGGCCGTAGCCACCATCGTCGGTGTGGCCGGTCTTGAGCCCGTCGGCGAGGTTCTTCTGCACCAGCGGATTGCGGTTCTGTTGCTCGATATTGTTGTATTTGAAAGCTTTTTCGGAATCGTAATGGTAGTATTCCGGAAAATCCTGGATCAGCCGGCGCGCGAGGACGGCGATGTCGCGCACGCTCATGCGGTGCTCGGGGTCGGGCCAGCCGGTGGCGTTACGGAAATTGCTGTTCTGCAGCCCGATTTCCTTGCCCTTCTGGTTCATCAGCTCGGCGAACTGTTCCTCCGAGCCGGCGATCGCCTCGGCCAGCACGATGCAGGCATCGTTGCCGGACTGCACGATCACGCCGCGGATCAGGTCCTCGACCTTCACCTGCGTGCCGATGCCGACGAACATCTTCGATCCGCCCATGCGCCAGGCGCGCTCGGAGACCGGCAGTTCCTGGGTCAGTTGCAGCCGCCCCGATTTCAGCAGGCTGTAGACGATGTAGATCGTCATCAGCTTGGTCATCGACGAGGGCGGCATGCTCGCATCCGCGTCCTTGTCGAGCAGCGTCGCCCCGGTGGCGAAATCCAGGACCACCGCCCACCGGGCGGCGGTGTCCAGCGGCCCGATCGGCGTATTGGCCGGCGTGCCGGTGGGCACGGGCTCGGCGGGGCGGCGGCCCCGGCCAGGCGCGGCCCCGGCGGGATGCGGCGCGGGCGGGCGCGGCGCCGGGTGCTGGGGCCGCGTCTGGGCAGCGGCAAGGCTGGGCAGGCCGACGGCGGCGCCGGCCAGCAGGAATCGACGGCTGAGCATGAGGCGGCTCCTTGCGTGGACTCTACCGGGAATCCACGACGATGCGGGCATCAGATACGCCGGCCCGCAAGGTACGGTCCAGCATCGCATCGGCCTGCGTGGTATCGGCAAACGGACCGATGCGAACACGAAATGCTCGCTCGCGTGGGGCGTTGTAGTCGGTCGATACCTGGGGCCCCAGGCCGGCGAGCGTGTGCTGCATGACCCGGGCATATTCCAGGCGGGCAAAACTGCCGCATTCGATATACAGCAATCCGGGGTCCGCCGGCTGCTGCCAGACCTGCTCGGGCAGGCGCAAGGGCACGGTCGGCACGGCAGCATTGCCGGTGGCCTGAGCCACCGGGCCGGCAGCCGCGCCGCGGACCCGCACGGCCTGGCGGGCACCGGGCGGCGGAGCCAGGCTCTCGGCCTGCACGCCGCCGCGCGGGGCGGTGGCGACGCTGAGCAGCGGCACTTCCGCAAGCGCGCCCGCCATCGCCCGGCTCTCGGCCTCGAGCAGTTGCACGCGCACCCGCAGCGGTCCCTTGCCGCCGCCGAGCAATTCGGCGGCGCGCGGGGTCAGCTCGATCAGCCGGCCCGGGTCGGCCGGGCCGCGATCATTGATGCGCACCAGCACCGCCCGGCCGGTCTCCAGACTGGTCACGCGCGCCAGCGCGGGCAGTTGCAGCGTGCGATGCCCGGCGGCGAGCGCGGTGGGGTCGTAGGTCTCGCCATTGGCGGTCTGCGGCGCGTGGGCGCCGGCCACCGCGGCGAGTCCGGTATCGGCGTACTCGAACTGCTCGCGCGGATAGCGCCACAGTCCCCCGGTCTGGTACGGCTCCCCGACCACGTAGCGGCCCGGTTGCGGGGCCGCCTGTCGCGGCCCCGTATGACAGCCGCCGACACACGCGGCGAGCAGCAGCACCGGCAGGAGGCGGGCGGCTTGCGTCACGTGGTAATACGATCGGCGAGCAGGCAGATGCACAGCGCGTAGTAATCCGACGGGTTGTAGGCGCGCAGGGCGCGGAAGTTGCTGGCATTGACCAGGAACGCCTCGCCGCCCGGCCCGCCGGGCAGGATGATCGAGGCCGGGGCGTCGCCCGGCCGCAGGCTGCCCCCGTCGAACGACACCACCCCCATGCGGGCCCATTCGCTGGTCGGGCGCCGGTTGGCCCGGCCGCCCCAGGCCGGGTCGAACCCACCCGGCAGCCGCACCTGGGTGCCCCAGGGCTGGCCCGCCTTCCAGCCGTCCATGGCCAGGTTGTTGGCGGTGGAGGCGAACACGTCGGGGAAGCTGGTCCACAGGTCGCGTCGCCCGTCGCCGTCGAAATCGACGGCGTATTTCAGGAAGCTGTCGGGCATGAACTGGGTCTGGCCCATCGCCCCGGCCCAGCTTCCGACCATCTTCTCGGGCGGGATGTCGCCAGCCTGCAGGATCTTCAGGCAGTCCATCAACTGTCCACGGAAATAGGCGCCGCGCCGCCCTTCCCAGGCGAGCGTGGCCACGGCCTCGACCACGTTGAAGCCGCCCATGGCGCGGCCATAGTCGGATTCGAGCCCCCAGAGCCCGACGATGATCCCGGCCGGAACGCCGTAGCGTGCGGAGACCTGGTCGAGGATGGCGCGATGCTTCGCCAGTTGCTCGCGGCCGCGGGCGACGCGGCCGTCATTGACGATGCGGGTACGATACTGTTCCCAGGTGAACTTGACTTCGGGCTGGTTGCGGTCGAGCTCGATGACCCGCCAGTTGATGCGGATCGGCCCGAGCGCGCGATCGATCACGGCCGGCGAGATGCCCTTCCTGCGGGCCTCGGCCGCCACATCGTCGAGATAGCGACGGAAGCTCGCGGTCTCTTCGGGGGTGGAGACACGGGCGGGTTTGGCAGGCTGCTGCGCCAGGGCGGAGGCAGCGAGCAGGGCCGGCGGGACGGCCAGCAGGATACGGCGGGTGAGCATGGGAAAGGCATCTGCCACAGAGGCGGAGTCGCCGGCAACGATCGTCCGCCTCCGCATTGTTACAGTCATGGTTGCATTGACGACAGCGCAACCATTGCGAAGCGGCGCCGGGAACAGGACCGGTCGGGTCGCGGGGCAAACGTTCGGGCTCGTGAACCCTTGTTCATGCGGCAGTGGCACCGCCCCAGATGGCACGGTACACTAACACCCGGCTGGGAGGACCAAGAAAATGGAAATAACCCGCGAATTGTCGCGTTTCAGTGCTGTCATTTCCCTCTCGTCCCTGCCGCCCGAGGTGGTGGCGCGTGCAAGGTTGCTCGTGCTCGACCTGGTCGGCAGCATCGTGCGCGCCCGTCATGACGCCGACAGCACCCCGCCCTTGTTCGCCGCCGCGCGCGCGCTCGGGCTGGGGGCGGGCCATGCCTGCGTCTTCGGTGATTCTTCCCGCTGGACGCCGGCGGGGGCGGCGCTGCTGAACGGCGCGCTGGGGCATTCGCTGGATTTCGACGACACCCATGCGAGGGCGTCGCTGCATCCGGGGGCGGCGGTGATCCCGGCGGCGCTTGCCGCCGGCGAGATGACCGGCGCCACCGGGGCCGACGTGCTGGCGGCCATCGTCGCGGGCTACGAGGTGACCTGCCGGCTGGCGCTCGCCCTGCCCGTGCGCGCCCATTACGACCGCGGCTTCCATCCCACTGCCACCTGCGGCGTGTTCGGCGCCGCCGCCGCGGCCGGGCGCTGCTTCGGGCTGGACGGCGACGGCATCGCCGATGCCTTCGGCATTGCGCTCAGCCAGTCCGCCGGCAGCCTGCAGTTCCTCGCCAACGGCGCCTGGACCAAGCGCTTCCATGTCGGCTGGGCGGCGATGGGCGGGCTTTCCGCCGCGACCCTGGCCACCGAGGGTTTCCGCGGCGCCGCCGCCGCGCTGGAAGGACGCTACGGGTTCTTCAACGCCTATGCGCCCGACGCCACGCCAGCGCGTGCGCTGGAAGGTCTCGGGGCGGAATTCGAGCTGATGCGCACGGCGGTGAAGCCCTACCCGTCCTGCCGCTACGGCCATGCCGGCATCGACGCGGCGCTCGCCCTGCGCGCGGCGCACGACCTGCTGCCGCAGGAGATCGAGAGCGCCACCTACGCGATTTCCCATGCCGGTATGTTGCAACTGGGCGAGCCGGAAGCGCGCAAGGCCAACCCGCAGAGCGTGGTCGATGCCCAGTTCAGCGCGCCTTTCGCCATCGCCTGTGCCCTGGCCACCGGCACGCTGGGCTGGGACAGCTACCGGCTGCTGCGCGATCCCACCATCCGCACCCTGATGCCGAAGATCCACAGCGAAGCCGATCCGGAGGTGGAAGCGCTCGGCCCGATGGCCGGAAGGTTGACCATCGCCGCACGCGGCACAACTTTCGAACATACCGTCGCCGTGCCCCGGGGCGAGCCGGAAGCCTTCCCCTCGGCGGCCGAGCTGCGCGCCAAATTCCTCATGCTGGCCGGCGAGCCGCTCGGAGCCGAGCGCGCCTCGCGGCTGGCCGATGCGGTGCTGACGATGGACGCGGCCCGCGACATCGCCGCGGTGCTGCGCTTCGGCGTGCCACCGCTGCGCGCCCGCCTCGCCGGTGAGTGACTGTACCGGCGCGCCGTCTTTGTTGATGGATTCCAATCGACATTTCTTACTTGTGGGGGCGAGTCCTCAGATTTAGGTTCAAGCGTCTCGCGCAAGGACGTAACGGCCGTGATGGTGGGGTCGCATGTGGCGCTGGGGGCGGCCTCATGGTTGGTCGTCGCCCCGCATCTCGGCCAGCCCGCGGTCGGGCTGGTGCCGCTTGGCCTGGCGGTCATCGGGGCGCTGCTGCCCGACATCGATCATCCGAAATCCTGGGTGGGCCAGCGCGCGCGGCCGCTTTCAACCGTCTGCGCCATGCTGCTCGGGCATCGCGGCATCACCCATTCCCTGTTCGCGGTGGCGGTCTGCACCTGGTTGCTGGTGGAGCACGGCTTCTCCGAAGCCACCGTGGCACCGCTGGTGGTGGGCTATCTCTCGCATCTCGGCGGCGACCTGCTGACCCCGCGGGGCCTGCGCCTGGCCTGGCCGCTGAAAGGCACCTGGGCCTTGCCGATCTGCCGCACCGGCTCGGCCTCCGAGCCGCTCGTGGTGATGGTGGCACTGTGCTGCGCGATCGTCGCCACGGTTGGCCTCGACCGCGTGCAGGCGACGGTGCGCGCCACCGGATTGTGCCGGCTGGTGCCGGACCTGCCGGCGATCTGCCAGGCGCTCGGCGGTCCGCCGTCGAAGGCCCAGGCCTGCCCGCCCCCGGCCGCGGTGGAACGGCAACGGGCGCGCGTCGCGGCCCCGCCGCCGGCGCGTCCAAGGCCGCCGACGCGCGCGGCCGGATCGGAACCGCGGCCGGCGACGGCCGGCTGACCCCGTCGATGCCGGGCTAGGTGCCGCCCGGGGCCGGTGCGGCAAAGCTGGCGGCGAGCCGCGCCGTTTCGCCATCTTCCGCAGGCGCGGCCGCGTCGCGGGCGATCGCCTCGTAGTGGCGCGCGGCGGCCAGGTAGGCCGGGCCGAAGGGCATGCCGTCGAGGAAGGCGGCGATCTCCTCCATCTCGGCGACCCAGCGATAGGCCTTGCCGAACATGTCGGGCACGCCGCGCCGCAGGTAAGCGAGCAAGGCGGGCTGGCTCTCGGCCAGTTCGGCGATCAGCGGCCCGGCCACGCCGGCCCGCGCGGCGCCGAGCGCCATGGCGCTGCCCAGCGCGGTCAGCCCCTTGGTGATGCCGGCATAGCTCAGCTTCAGCGCCGAGGCGGCGCCGATCCCGCCTTCGACCGCCCGCACATCCAGCCCGTGCGCGCGCAGCGCCAGCAACGCTCCGGCCGGTTCGCCGGAAACGTAGAAACGCGGGCCGGCATCGTCGCCCTTGGGCGGGCCGCCGATGATGCCGATATCGGCGAAGCGCAGCCCCGGCAGGGCGGCGGCGACCGCCTGCACGGTTTCCGGGCTGACCGCGTTGCAGTCGGCGAACACCACCGCCGCACCGCGCGGGCACAGCACCGGCGCCAGCCGCCGGGCCAGCGCCAGGGCCTCGCCGGGCGGCAGGATCGACAGCACCAGGTCGGCCCAGCCGGCCAGTGCCGCCTCGCTTTCCTGCGTGGGAAGGCCCTGGGCGCGGGTCGCCGAGGCGGGGCCGCGGCCCTGCAGGGTCACCGCCACCTCCGCGCCCCGGCCGGCAAGGCGTCGCGCCACCGCCGCCCCCATGGCCCCCGGCGCGATCACGGCAATGCGCATGCTTTCCCCTCCCCGGTTGGGTGCCGGCCGTTCAGAACCGCACGTTCAGCGCCAGCGAGCCGAACTGGTGCAGACCGCCCTTCTGGTGCTTGAATTCCTGGGTCTGGAACACCTGGGTGTAGGTCAGGCGGACGCCCGAAACCATCACCGCGAGCCCGACCTGGAACTCGCCCACCAGGGGCTTCAACGTGACGCTGCGGCTGTCCTGCCAGAGATTGCCGTTCAGGGTGATGTCATGGGCGACGACCTGGCCGTCGGCCCCGAGGAACACGTACCAGGCGAGCGGCCGGGTCGGTCGGAACACGTCGCTGCCGGACAGGCCGGGGCGCAGCCGCGACACCCCGTAATCCGAATCCAGGCCCTGGCCGAGCCGGAAGGTAACGCCGCCCTGGCCGTAGACGCGCAGCGTGCCGGCCCCGGCGATCAGCGACGGCAGGGCATCGACATCGACGGCCCCCAGGCTGGTGACCGGCAGCCGCCAGGTGCGCTCGCTGAGGATCTGGAACACCGGCTCGTCGTGCAACTGGGTGTCCCAGCCCTGCACCCGGTTCTGTCCGATCAGGTCATGCCAGCCGTTCTGGACCTGCTCGCCGAGCGCGGAGGGGCCGACCACGCCGGCACTGACGGCGAAGGCACTGCGGGCCTCGCCATCGTCGTGCTGCAGGGACAGCGTGCCCAGCAACACGCCCGCAAAAGGCCGGTCACCGGGCGGCGGATAGCCGGAGGTGTTGTCCTTCGCGGTGAAGATCTGCTGGCTGATGTCGAAGCCGATGCGCATGCGTCCGTCACCCCACAGGGTGCGGCCCATGCGCTCAAGAAAGTCCGGCGCCCCGCCCTCGCCCGAGGTCCAGCCGAGGCGCAGGCCGTTGGTGTAGTAGCGGTCCGACAGCGTCGCCGTGGTGATCGACGCGTTCTCGCCCTGGATCGTCCAGATGGCAGCCGTATCCGGGCCCGGCTGTTGCGCGGTGGTGGGAGGCGCCGTCAGCGCGCCAACCCCGATCGCTGCTGCCGCTGCCATGGCGATCCGCGTCGGTCGTGTCATGTGAGCCTTCTCTCTTCAACGCCAGTGACACAGGAGTAACGGTTGTGCGACCGCGCCGGAACCCCCGGCACTTTGCGAGTGCCGGGCGATAACGTTGACAGGAGAGAATGGCTGCAAGGCGGGCACGCGAAAAGGGACGCCGGTTCAGCCCGGTAAGGGCAGCTCCAGCCCCGCGACCTGGGCGAGCAGCACCAGGTTCAGCGCGATCACCACCATCGCCGCGAGCACCGCGAAAACCTGGGTCAGCGGCCGGTTCACGAACTCGCCCATCAGCCGGCGGTTGCCGGTCAGCAACACCAGCGCGATCATCGGCACCGGCAAGGCGAGGCTGAGTACCACCTGGCTCCAGATCAGGGCCTCGGTCGGATTGGCGCCGAGCGCCACCACCACGAAGGCAGGCGACATGGTGAGGCTGCGGCGCAGCCACAGCGGAATGCGGAAGCGCACGAAATCCTGCATGATCACCTGGCCGGCCATGGTGCCCACCATGGAGCTGGAGAAGCCCGAGGCCAGCAGCGACAGCGCGAAGATCACCGCGGCCCCACCGCCGAGCAGTGGCACCAGGGTTTGATAGGCCTGCTCCAGCTCGGCGACCTCCGAATGGCCGAGATGGAACGCCGCCGCGGCCATCGCCACCATCGCCATGTTCACTAACCCGGCCCCGCCGAGCGCCACCACCACCTCGATGTTGGAGAAGCGCAGCACCTTGCGCCGCTCCGTGCGCGTCGGCGTGGGCATGCGGTTCTGGGTCAGGCTGGAGTGCAGGTAGAGCGCGTGCGGCATCACCGTGGCGCCGATGATGCCGACCGCCAGCGTCACCGCGCCGGCATCGGGCAGCGAGGGGGTGATGGCGCCGCGCAGGAAGGCACCGGGCTCGGGGGGGGCGATGAACAGTTCGAGGATGTAGGCGAAGCCGATCATCATCACGAAGCCGCCGATCACCAGTTCGGCCGGGCGGAAGCCGCGATTGCCGAGCAGCAGCAGCACATAGGTGACGATGCCCGTGACCACCAGGCAGGCCATCAGCGGCAGGCCGGTCAGCAGCATCAGGCCGATCGCGCCGCCGAGGAACTCCGCGAGGTCGGTCGCCATCGCCGCGAGTTCGCTCACCACCCACATCCCCCACACCACCGGCGCGGGGAAATGGTCGCGGGATGCCTCGGCGAGGCTGCGGTCGGTGACGATGCCGAGCTTGGCCGAGAGCGCCTGGAACAGCATGGCGACGACATTGGCCATCACCACCACCCACAGCAGGGCGTAGCCGTATTTGGCGCCGGCCTGGATGTTGGTGGCGAAATTGCCGGGATCCATGTAGGCGACCGAGGCGATCACCGCCGGTCCGACGAACGGCGTCACCGCCCGCCAGCCACGCCGCCGGCCCGCCAGGACCTCGCGCCCGGCGGCCACCGTGCGCTCCGACATGGACATCTGTACCGTCGCCCCGCTCATGAATCCCCCATTTGCTGTTCTGGCATGCGATCCGGCGGCTGCCGCGTTGCAACGGTCAGCGTAAAATGTAGCCTCGGCTACATTTCGTGGCCTCGGATATCGGTACGCCCTGCTGTCCTGTCAATCACCACGGGCGCGGCATAAAATGACAGGGCGTTGAAATCGTCGCCGCCCGCCGCCATGGTCGCCGCGTCGCCGCACCGAGGAGAGTTTCCCGTGGCCCGACGTCCCGACATCGTCCTGCACGCCGATGCCCCTATCCACCTGCCCGAGGAACCGACCCAGGCCCGCCGCTTCGGCAAGACCCGGACCGCCCTCTCGACCGCGGTGCTGGAAGACTATGCCGAACTGATCGCCGACCTGCTGGCCGCCAACGGCGAGGCGCGGCCGACCGACATCGCGCGCCGGCTCGGGGTGTCCCACGCCACCGCCATCAAGACGATCGCGCGGCTCAAGCGCGAAGGGCTGGCGACGGCACGGCCCTATCGCGGCGTGTTCCTGACCGAGGCGGGCGAGGCCCTGGCCGCGCGGGTGCGCGCCCGGCACCGGACCGTGGTCGACCTGTTGCTGGCGGTCGGCGTGCCGCCGGAGGCGGCGGAGCAGGATGCGGAAGGACTGGAACACCACGTCTCGGACGCGACGCTCGCCGCCTTCTCACGCTTCCTCCGCGCACGGAAGGGATGAGACCGAACCGGATGACGCGGAACGGAGAAGTTCCTGACACGCAACGGTCATGGGCGGGCAGCGAGGGATGAACCCGGCAGCTTTATGAAGTCGATGAAGGCCCTCAGCGCGGCAGGCAGGTGGGTCCTGTTGGGGTAGTAGAGATAAAATCCCGAAAAGGGCTTGCAACAGGCATCCAGCACGCGGATGAGCTCGCCTCTGGCGATGTGGGCCGCCACGAAGCTTTCGGGGAGGAAAGCGAGCCCTGCGCCCTGCAGCGCCGCCGCAAGAAGCAGATCCGTGTCGTTGGCGGTTATGACGCTGTCGACGTCGACATCGATCGATCCGCCGGGGCTGTCGAAGGTCCAGCGGTACAGCGCCCCTGTCTCGTGCCACCGATAGGTGATGCAGGCATGATCGCGAATATCCCGTGGCACCTGGGGCAATGATCGATGCCTGAAATACGCGGGTGAGCCAACGACGGCCATCCTCAGGTCGGGCGTCAACCTGACCGCGACCATGTCCTGCGCCACGCGTTCGCCTGACCGAATTCCGGCATCGAAACCCTTGGCCACGACGTCGGTGACAGCGTCATCAATCACCAGGTCGAGCCGAACCTCGGGATATCCGCGAAGGAAGTCCGCAAGGATGGGGGTGACGACCAGGCAGGCGGCGATGCGCGGCAGGTTCACGCGAACGACGCCCCTGGGCTGCATCTGACAGGCGCCGACGTCGCGAACGGCACCTTCCATATCGGCGATCGCGGGACGCAGGCGATCGAACAATACCTGGCCAGCTTCGGTCGGGGCGACACTTCGGGTCGTCCGGTTGAGCAGCCTGGCACCCAGGCGCTCCTCGAGCGAGCGGATGGTATGGCTCAGGGCGGAAGGCGACATCCCAAGTCGCCGTGCCGCACGCCTGAAGCTCCTTTCCTGCGAAACGGCCATGAAGGCCACCAGTTCGGCGAACTCCGTGCCCTTCATATTGATGCCCCACACGCAACTGCCTGTGCCGATTATAGGTCATTATCCGACACAATCGAGCGTGCGACGTTATGGGCCGGCGATTCAACGTCCCGTTCCGGCATCACCTGTCCGGGCGAAAGGACGTCTCCCAACAGTGCGAAGGGGTGTGCGATGGCGAAGACAATGCGGCGTTGGGAAATGGATGCCATCGGCCGGGACCGGCTCCGGCTGAGGGAGGTGCCGATCCCGTCACCGGGGCAGCGGGAAGTATTGGTGAAGGTGGCGGCCGTATCACTCAATCATCGCGACAAGATGGTGATCGAGAGTGGCCGCGGTTTGCCGATCACGTTCCCCTTCACACCCGGATCCGATCTTGCGGGAACGGTGGTCGCGCTCGGCGAGGGTGTCACCCGCTTCAGCATCGGCGACGAGGTGATCTCAACCTTCACGCCTGACTGGATCGACGGCGTCCGGCGCGGGAACGCTCGCACGCCCTCCTACCGGACGCTGGGGGGGTATTATCCCGGTGTCCTGGCGGACCATGTGGCGTTTCCCGAAGACTGGTTCGTGCGAGCGCCGGCGACGCTGGACCATGCCGAAGCCAGCACCTTGCCCTGCGCGGGGCTTACCGCCTGGTTCGCGCTCGTCGAGCGCGGCCGGTTGCACGCGGGTGAAACGGTGCTGGTCGAGGGTACGGGCGGCGTTGCACTGTTTGCTCTCCAGATCGCCAAGGCGCATGGAGCCGAGGTGATCGTCTCCGGCACTGTCGAGAAGCTCGCCCGCGCCAGGGCATTGGGAGCCGACCACGGCATCGATCGTCGACGGGAGGACTGGGTCGACGCCGTGCTCGGGATCACCGCCGATCGTGGCGCCGATCACATCCTCGAACTGGTCGGCGGGCCGCATCTCGGCAAGGCCATCCAGGTCGCCGCCGTCGGTGGCCGTATCCATCAGATCGGCGCGCTGGCGGGGTTCGACCTGGCGGCTCCGGCCATGCCGTTGATGCTCAAGGATGTGACGATCCAGGGGATCGGCACGGGCCATCGCCGCGCCCTGGAGGATCTCGTCCGCGCCGTTGACCGGATGGGACTGAAGCCTGTGATCGACGCGCGCTATCCACTCGGCGACCTGGCTGCGGCACTCGATCATCTCGACCGGGGTGCGTTCGGCAAGATCGTCATCGAAATGGCGTGAATGCATGATCGCGCGACGGAATGTCCGCTGACCGGATCCAGGGCGCACGACACCGGGTCAAAGCCCTGGCCTTCCGTCAGGGATGCCAGCGGCGCAGCAGCAGGGCGTTGGTGACGACGCTCACGCTGGAGGCCGCCATCGCGGCGCCGGCGATCACCGGGTTGAGCAGCCCGGCGGCGGCGAGCGGGATGCCCACCACGTTGTAGGCGAAAGCCCAGAACAGCCCCTGGCGGATCTTGCGATAGGTGCGGCGGGAAATGTCGAGCGCCTGCGGCACCAGGGTCGGATCGCCACGCATCAGCGTGATGCCCGCGGTGTGCATGGCCACGTCCGTGCCGGTGCCCATGGCGATGCCGACATCGGCCGCGGCCAGGGCCGGGGCGTCGTTGATGCCGTCGCCGACCATGGCGACCACCGCGCCCTCGCGGCGCAGCAGCGCGACCTGTTCGGCCTTGCCGTCCGGCAGGATTTCCGCGGCAACGCGGTCGATGCCGAGCGAGGCGGCCACCGCCGCGGCGGCACCGCGGCTGTCGCCGGTCAGCATGACCGGGATGATGCCACCGGCGCGCAGCGTGGCGACGGCCTGGCGGGCGGTTGGCCGGGGCGTGTCGCCGAAGGCGATCAGCCCGAGCAGGCGGGGGGACGGCGCGGTCTCGGCGAGGAAGGAAACGGTGCGTCCCTGCCCTTCCAGCGCCGTCGCCGCCCCGGCCAGCGCCGCGGCGTCGATCCCGGCCTCGGCGATCAGGCGGCGGCTGCCGAGCAGCAGGTCGCGGCCTTCCACCCCCCCCGCCACGCCACGCCCGGCCAGGGCGCGGAAGCCTTCGGCGCGGGGGATGTCGGCGCCGGCGCGACGGCGCACCGCTTCGGCCAGGGGATGCTCGCTGCCGGCCTGCAGTGCGGCGGCGAGGCGCAGCAGATCGGCCTCCGTCACGCCGTCCGCGGCGCGCAGGTCGGTGACCTCCGGGCGGCCTTCGGTCAGCGTGCCGGTCTTGTCGAAGGCGACCACGGTGACGGCGTGGGCGCGTTCCAGCGCCTCGGCGTCCTTGATCAGGATACCGTGGCGGGCGGCCACGCCGGTGCCGGCCATGATCGCGGTCGGCGTCGCCAGCCCAAGCGCGCAGGGACAGGCGATCACCAGCACGGCAACGGCGTTGAGGATCGCGGGCACCGCCGCGCCGGTGGCGATCCACCAGCCCGCGAAGGTCAGCGCGGCGATCGCCAGTACCACCGGCACGAACACCGCGCTGACGCGGTCGACCAGGCGCTGGATCGGGGCCTTGGAGGCCTGCGCGCCCTCGACCAGCCGCACGATGCGGGCCAGCACGGTTTCGCCGCCGACCGCCGTGGTTCGCACCACCAGCACGCCGTCGCGCGCGATCGACCCGCCGGTCACGGCGTCGCCGGGGGCTTTCTCCACCGGCAGGCTCTCGCCGGTGAGCATGGATTCATCGACGCTGCCGCCGCCCTCGATCAGGCGGCCGTCGACCGGGATGCGCTCGCCCGGCCGCACCACCACGACGTCGTCCACCACCACCTGGGCGATCGGGATGACCTGCTCGGTGCCGCCGCGGCGTAGCCGGGCGGTGTCGGGGCGCAGCCCGGCCAGCGCGCGGATGGCGGCGGCGGTCTGCCCCTTGGCCCGCGCCTCCAGCCATTTGCCGAGCAGGATGAAGGTGATCAGCACGGCGGAGGATTCGAAGTAGAGCGCCGGGGCGTGATGGCCGGCGGGCGCGGCCAGCCATTCGAAGGTGCTGAGCGCCCAGGCCGCGCTGGTGCCGAGCGCCACCAGCAGGTCCATGTTGCCGGCCCCCGCCCGCGCCGCCTTCCATCCGGCCACGTAGAAGCGCGCGCCGAGCCAGAACTGCACCGGCGTCGCCAGGGCGAATTGCAGCCAGCCCGGCAGCATCCAGGGCAGGCCGAACAGATGGCCGCCCATGCCCAGCAGCAAGGGTGCGGAGAGCGTCGCGGCGATCAGCAGATGCAGGCGTTCCCGCGCGGCCCGGTCCTGCTGCGCCGCCGGCGCCGCCTCGGCCAAAGGCTGCGCGCCGAAGCCGGTCTTGCGCACGGCCGCGCCCAGGGTGGCGACATCGGCCGTCCCCTGTACCGCCACCACGCGGGCCCGCTCGGTCGCGAGGTTGACCTCGGCCGAGAGCACGCCCGGCACGCGCGACAGCGCCCGTTCGACGCGGGCGACACAGGACGCACAGGTCATGCCGGTGATGGCGAGATCGGTGACGCTGCGGCCAACGCCGAAGCCGGCCTTTTCCACCGCGTCGGTTACCGCACGCGGATCGGGCGTCCCGGTGATGCGGGCGCGCTCGGTGGCCAGGTTCACCGTGGCCTCGGTCACGCCGGGCACGCGCCGCAGGGCCCGTTCGACCCGGCCGGCGCAGGA
Organism: Rhodovastum atsumiense; assembly: GCF_937425535.1. Taxonomy (NCBI): domain Bacteria; kingdom Pseudomonadati; phylum Pseudomonadota; class Alphaproteobacteria; order Acetobacterales; family Acetobacteraceae; genus Rhodovastum; species Rhodovastum atsumiense. Next base: position 5,699,384 of record NZ_OW485601.1, on the reverse strand, counting down.
GGCGCAGGTCATGCCGGTGACGGAAATATCAAGTGTCGGGGCCGCGGCCTGCGCCACGGGCACTGCCATCGTGTCCATGATACGGAGATGGGGTGATGCTCCATCCCGGCGTCAAGACCCCGGGATGGGCAGGTCAGGCCCGCGCCGCGACATCGGCGGACAGCGATGCCGCGGTGCAGCAGCCTGCCCTAGCGATAGGCCACCGGCGGCCAGCGGCGGGCGGCGTCGGCGTCCTCGGCCGGCACCACGGCACGGCCGATCGGCCACAGCGCCAGCCCGGCCAGTTTCAGATGTGCCCAGGCGAAGGGAATGCCGATGATGGTGATGGCCAGGGCCAGCGCGGTCAGCACATGCCCGAGCGCCAGCCACCATCCGGCGACGAGCAGCCACAGCAGGTTGCCGATCACGCCGAGCGGGCCGGTGCCGATGTCGTGCCGCCCGGTCACCTGCTCGCGCGGCACCACGCGATAGCCGAAGGGCAGCAGGGTGTAGATGGCGATGGAAAAGGCCGCGCGCGCCCAGGGCAGGCCGATGATAGTGATTGCCAGTACGATCCCGGCGATCGCCCAGCCGGCCGCCATCCACAGGCCGCCGGTGACGATCCACAGCAGGTTCAGCAGCAGGCTCAGCAGAGTCATGGCATCCCGTGTCCCGATTGCGGAGGACAGAAATAGGGCAAGGCAACGACGCATCAAAGCCGGGCAACAGCAGAGTGATGGCGCCGGCACCGGCGGACCGGCGCCGACAGACCGGCAAGGTTGCAACGGGTCATTACCATTTCTTGACAGACGCGGGCCGGAAACCGGATCATCACCGCCCTGACGGAAACGACCGGCACGTATAACGCCGGGGCCGGCAAGGAGGAAAAGTCCGTGTTCGAGACACTGTCTCGCGGCGTTCGCGCGCGTGGGGCAGCGTGGTGCGCCCAGGGGCCGCCCGCTCCCTCCGTCCCTGTCCGCATCGCCCGCTGCGGTGGCGGCGTGGAATGAGCAGCTGTTTTCCTGATGTCGCGCCGGGCCGCCTGCGCGCCCTGGCGCCGGGCGCGGGGTCACCCGGGCTGGTGCGCGTTTCCACCGCGGCTGCGATCACGCTCGGGGTGCTGCGCCAGCAGATGCAACGCTGCGGCTTCACCCGCTGCCTCAACCTGTTGCTGGCCTATCCGGAGGAACCGGGCGTGGAGTGCCATGGCTGCGGCCTGGCATGGTCCGGCGACGCAGCCGGATGCGGTGCCACGGAAACGGAGTGGCCCTGGTTGTCGCTGGATGCGCTGATCACGAGGGTGGCAACCGATCCCACCCTGCCCTTCGAGCGCATCTGCATCGCCATGGGCCCGCATCCGCGCGCGGCGGAAGATACGCTGACCGTGCTGCGCCGCTGGACCGAGGCGGTTCCCGCCATGCCGATCTCGGTGCTGGCGAATCCGGCCATCATGCGTCCGGGCGACGTGGAAACGCTGGCGCAGGCCGGTGCCGGAATCTTCGCGGTGGCCCTGGAGGCAGCGACGCCGGAGTTGTTCGCCCGCCATCGCGGCTGTGGGCACGGATGGGAGCAGTACTGGGAAACCTTTGGCCGCGCGAGAATGGTGTTCGGGCCGGGGCGGATCGGCATGCACCTGACCGTCGGGATGGGCGAGACCGACCGCGACATCCTGGCACTCTGCCGCGACCTGCATGCGATCGGCGGGCACAGTCACCTTTCCTGCTTTTCCCCCCCGCCCGGCGTGCGGCTGCACGAGCATATGGTGCCGTCCCGCCGGCGCTGGCGGCGGCTGCAACTGGCGCGTTATCTGCTGGAGTATCAGGACCATGGCTTCGGTGCGCTGGCCTTCGACGCCGAGGGTGGCCTGGTCCGGTTCGGCCTGGATGGCATCACACTCGAGCGCATCGTGCGCAGCGGGGTACCGTTTCGCACCTCCGGCTGCCCCGGGGCAACGCGCGAGGATCTGTCGGTGTGCGAACGCCCGTACGGGGATGGCCCGCCCTGGGATATCGCGAGCTATCCGTTCGCGCTGAACGGGGGCGACATCAGGCGGGTGTTGCGCCAGCTCGGCGCGCTGGAATGAGCGTGGGCGGCGGCGGTGGATGCCCGGGGGCCGGACATCCACCCTGCCTCAGCGACGGTTGGCGCCGGTCTTGTCGCCCTCTGGCGGGTTAACCCCGCTCTGGCGGGCTGCCGTGGTTTCCTGCGCGTAACGCTCGCTGGTCGGATGCCCCTTCGGCTCCGCTTCACCGGCGCCCGCATGCGGCGCGCCGGCCTGCGCCTCGTGCAGTTCCCGGGCGGCCCGCGTGCCGCCCGGCGGCGTGGTGCTGGGTGGATCGCTGGCGGGGAAGCTGTCCTCGCTCATGCGGTCCACCGCCTGGTCTTCCCGTCGCTTGTCGGCCATGCGGATTCTCCCTTACAGCCCCGCCTTCTCGCCCTGCTCGGAGCGCCGCAGGAAGGTAAGCGTGGTGTCCTTGAGGTGATCATCGATCCATTGCGCCATCGCCTGCTCTTCGGTCAGGGACTGGCCAAGCAGGCGGATCGCATCGGCATGGCTCACCACCTCGGCGATGGTGATCAGGCTCTTGTAGCTGGCGATCTCGTAGTGTTCGAACGCGTAGTTGGCGAAGGAGTTCTTGATCACCTCGTCACTGGCAGGGACATGGGCCAGCGCCATCACGTTGCCCATGAAGGACATGGCCGTATCCTTCAGGACCGAAGGCGAGCTGTCGAGCGAGGCCAGGAGCTGATCCAGCCGCTGTGCCTGCTGGCGCGATTCCTCCAGATGCTGCTGCAGGCGCGCCCGCATCTCCGGGTAGTTCTCCAGGCGGCCGATCTGGCGTTCGAGTATTTCAATCGCCTGGTTCTCGACCGCATGCTGGTTGCGCAGGCCGGCGGTGTAGATGCTCTGCGCCTGCTCCGAGGCGGTCAGCAATGTGCGTTCCACGGTGCGTTCCCTTTTATGTTTACAGGCCCATGGCCGGGCACAGGCGAAGCCTCGCCCGATCACACCGGTCCGATGTGCAGGCAAAGCCTGTCGGCGCCGGCAGTTCCGCCGGGACTGTCGTTTGCCATCGGAAAGCCGATGATTATTCCAATGCTTTTTCTGTTGCATGGGCTCGCGGGCAACACTGTGCGAGGCAGGGCGCGGCAATGCCGGGTGCGGGAGCGGCGGCTACGTCGCGTAGACCCAGCATGCATCCGGCGGCAGCGCGATCGGCAGCGAGGAGCCCACCGGGAATCTTGGGCGTGATCCCGGATCGATGGCGTCGATAGGCGTGCCGAACAGGTCGAGGACGTACAGGGTCCGCGTTCCCTGGTAATGCCGGGCAATGACCGGCACGCTGAAGTGGTTGGGGCCGCCGGCCGGGGGCAGCAACTGCACGGTATCCGGCCGCAGGGCCACCCGGACTTTCTGGCCCTCGGAGAGGCTGCCGGGCATGCGTGCCAGCAGCAGCCGGCCTGGACTGATCTGAACCGTGCCGAAGCTGCTGGTGCGCTCGAGCAGACGTCCGTCGATCAGATTGGAGGCGCCGGTGAAGCCGGCCACGAACAGGTCGGCGGGGCAGTGAAAGATGGCGTCCGGCGTGTCGTACTGCAGCAGCCGGCCCGCCTGCATGATGCCGATGCGGTCGGCCAGCGCCACCGCATCGGCCTGGTCGCGGGTGACGTACAGCGCCGTCACGCCGACCTGACGGATGATCCGTCGCAGCTCGTCGCACAAACCCGGTCGCAGCCGCGCATCAATCCCGGCGAGCGGCTCGTCCAGCAGCAGCAGCCGTGGCCGGTAGACCAGGCTGCGCGCCAGCGCGACGCGCTGCATCTGCTCGCCCGACAGCGGGCCCACCGCGCGGTCGGCCTGCGCGCGCAGGCCGACCAGCGCCAGGGCCTCGGTGACGGCACGGTCGATCTCCGCGCGGGGCAGCCCGCGATGGCGCAGCGGATAGGCCACGTTCTGCCGCAGGGTCATGTGCGGCCACAGCGCGCCGGAGCGGAACAGCATGCCGACGCCGCGACGCCGCGCCGGCACCAGGATGCCCTGGGCGGGATCGCAGCAGATCGTTTCGCCGATGCGGATGCGTCCCGATGTCGGATGCTCGAGACCGGCGACGCAGCGCAGCGTCGTGGTCTTGCCGCAACCGGATGGCCCGAGCAGAACGGCGATCTCGCCGGCCGCCACGTCGAAGCTGACATCATCGACTGTCGGCGGCAGCGGATCGAACCACCGGGACAACCGCAGGACGGAGAGATCGGTCGACATCACCGGCGCCGCGGGCGGGCGCCGACGCGCAAGAGCCAGGCCGCGCCGCCGAGCAGCGTGCCGAGCAGGAGCATCAGCACCAGGCTCAATACCGCGGCGAGGCCGGCATCGCCGCGTTCGTACATGGCCAGCACCTGCACGGTCATCACCCGGTCGCCATCGGAACAGAGCAACAGCGCGGTGCCAAGTTCACGGATCGTCAGGATGCACGACAGTACCAGGGCGGCGGCCAGGCCCGGCCGGGCCAGCGGCAGCACGATGGTGCGGATGGCGGAGGGCACCGGATGTCCGCAGATCCAGGCTGCCTCTTCCAGATCCTTGTGCACCACCGCCAGCGCGGCCGAGGCCGCCCGGATGCCGATGGGGAGGAAGCGGATCACGAAAGCCAGCGCCAGGATCGACACCGTGCCGTACGAACCGGGAGACAGGTCGATCCAGGTCCGGTCATGGGCAAAGCCGATCACCAGGCCAGGAACGGCAAGCGGCAGCGTGGCCAGCAGGCCGATCACCCAGCGTCCGGGCACGCGCGTGCGCGCCAGGGTGTAGGCGATCGCCAGGGCGAGCCCGGTGCCGGCAAAGGCAGTGACCAGCGCGAGGCGGAGCGTGGTGCCGATCGACGACATGGCCTGCGGATCCTGGAACAGGCGCCGGACCTGCAGCCAGCCGTCATGCTGCGCCGCGAGCAGCAACCCCAGCAGGGGCAGGCCGAGCACCAGCAGCAGATACAGCGCTGCCAGCCCGGGCATCAGCCATTGCCACGCGCGTGGTTTCACCTGTCGCGGCCGGAACGCCCCGCCGGCACGTGGGCGAATTTCCGGCGCGACGAGGATCCGGTGTTGCGGCAGCACCAGCAGCGCGGTGACGCCTGCCAGCATCACCGCCAGCGCGGCAGCCGCGTGCCCATGACCAGGCGATGCGGCCAGCGCGAAGATGGCGGTGCTGGGCAGGGAGCGATGGCCGGGCGTGCCCAATGCCGCCGGAATGCCGTAATTGCCGAGCATGACCGCGAAGGCCAGCAGCGCCGTGGAGAGAAGCATCGGAAGGATCGATGGCAAGGTCACCGTGGCCACGCGGCGCAGCGCGCCCGCCCCCGCGAGCTCCGCGGCGTCTTCGAGCGTGGGATCCATGCGCCACAGCGCCGCCGCGGTGAACAGGGCGACATAGGGGGCATGATAGAAGCCGAACAGGATGATGATGCCCGACAGGGACCGGAGATCCACCCACGCCTCCAGGCCGGGCCAGGCCGGCATCGACCAGGCGATGCCCGCGACCAGAGGCGGCATGAGCAGCGGCAGCAGGCCGGCTGCCGCGATGAAGCGCTTCCCAGGGGCGTCGGTCCGTACCACGATCCAGGCGAAGGCAAATCCGATGATCACCGCGACCACCGTTCCGCCACCACAGGCCGCCACCCCGTTCAGGATGGCCGCGCGCAAGGCCGGGTCCGCCAGCACGTCCGCAAAATGCCGGACGGACAGCTCCGGAAACGCCGTGTCCCCGGCACGCGAATCCGTGTCGATCAGGGCATCGAGCAGCAGCAGCGCCAACGGCACCAGCAACAGCAGGACGGGCACGGCCAGCAACAGGCCGGACCACAGCCGCGCCGTCGCCTCTCTCTGCGGCCGGCGCGCCGTCGCATCCGGCGCTATGTCGGCTGACATGTTCACGCGTGCTGCCAAGTTGCTTCCCCCGCGGCCACCATGGGGCCTTATCGCTGCGCACGTAGCCCGGACTATCGGGCGAAGATGACCCGCCGGCAAGCTGCCATGCCTGAAGCCGCGGACACGGACTCCGGCGATCCGGTGCTGCAGGCCCTCGCCTCCCGGCTGCGCCTGCTGCGGGCGCGCCGGGCCATGACCCGCCGTGCCCTGGCCCGGCAATCGCGCGTGTCGGAGCGCTACATCGCCCAGCTCGAGGCGGGCACGGGCAATGCCTCGCTGGTGCTGCTGCACCGCATCGCCGCGGCACTCGGGGTGCCGGTCGGGGTGCTGCTGCAGGAGGTGGCCGAGCCACCACCGGAACTGCTGCCGGTGCAACGCCTGCTCGAACGCCTCTCGCCGGCGCAACTGGCCGAGGCGCGGCACCTGCTCGCCGAGCGCTTCCTGGCGGTGCGGCCGGACTTGCGGCGCCAGCGCATCGCCCTGGTCGGCCTGCGCGGCGCCGGCAAGAGCACGCTCGGGCGCCGCCTCGCCGGGCGGCGTGGCGTGCCCTTCCACGAACTCGATCGCGAGATCGAGCGCGAGGCCGCGGTGGAACTGCGCGAGATCTTCGAGATGCAGGGCCAGGCGGCGTTCCGGCGGCTGGAGCGGGCGGCGCTGGACCGGCTGCTCGCCGGTCCCGGCGGCATGGTGATCGCGACCGGCGGCAGCCTCGTCACCGAGCCCGACACCTACGAGACGCTGCTCGCGCATTGCCGCGTGGTCTGGATCCGCACCTCGCCCGACGAGCACATGCGCCGGGTGGTCGAGCAGGGCGATTTGCGGCCGATCCGTGACTCACGGCAGGCGATGCGCGACCTGAAGTCGATCCTGGCCAGCCGCGAAAGCCTCTATGCCCGCGCCGACCTGGTGCTGGATACCTCGGGCCAGGACGAGGACCGCAGTTTCAGGGACCTGCTGGACCTGCTGGAGCCCTGATGCCGGCGCCGCAGCATCCGTGGCCGCCGGACCGGCAGGCGGGGTATTTTGCATGATGTTGCGGATGCAACCGACTCTCGTGGGGGCCATGACGGCCGGACCGCTCCTGCACTGACAACGCCCGGTCGGGGCGCGTCATGCTTTTGTTTTCAATGGAAGCTGTGGTGGGGCGCCACCGGAGCCGCCGCAACAGCACAAGGACGGAGAGGTTAACCCCCTCCGTCCTGCTGCCGCAGTGTTTGGCATTGCTCTCCTGGACGAAAGCTGCCTGGCACATCGGTCATCAGCGCCGACTTGGCTGCCTGGGTCGGCCTTCGGAGGTCAAACCGCTGCCGTGTACCGGTCTCGCAACCGGAGCACAACGCCGTCGAACCATCCTCCGCCTTGGGTTGCAGGCACTATAATGCCCGAATCGCACGGCGGCAAAGCGAAATATAATTCATATTCGCTTGAGCATCCGTTCGGAAAAAGCAGCGATCAGCGGGCGTGTCCGGTCCGGCGCTTCCAGATGCGGGGCGTGCCTGGCGCCGGGAATCATGGCCACTTCCACCTCCGCGCGCGCCAGCCGCGCCGCCGCCTCCGGTTGTGCTGCCGTCCCGTACGGGTCGTCTTCTCCCTGGATCACCAGCATCGGCTTGCTCACGTTCCGCAGATCGCCCGAGAGGTCGAAGTCGCGGGCAAAGGCCGGATCGAGCCAGGCCCGGTTCCAGCCCCAGAAGGCGTCGTCCACATGGGCGTGGTACCGCCCGAGCCGGACGCGGAAATCGCTTTCGAGATAGGCTTCGCGGGCGGCGGTGATCCCGGCCAGCACCTGCGGCTCCATGAGGAAATGCGGGGCGATCAGCACCAGCCCGGCGATGCGCGGGTCATCCTGCGTGGCCGCGTGAATCGCCGCGATCGAGCCGCCGTCGGAATGCCCGATCAGCACGGCCTGGCGGATCTCCGCCGCGTCCAGCACCCGTGGCAGCACCCAGCCGGCTTCCCGGCGCAGGTAGTCGAGCGGCCAGGGCGCCGGATTGCGGCCGGATTTGCCATAGCCCAGGCGCGAATAGGCGAACACGCCGAAGCCGGTTCGCCCGGCAAGCCATGCCGGCAGGTCGCGCCAGAGGGATATGCAGCCAAGCCCTTCGTGCAGCAGCACGAAGCTGGGGGCGGCCTCGGGTGGCGCGCCCCACCAGGCGGCCTCCAACTCCCCTTCCGACAGGCTGATTCGCCATTCCCGTGACGCACGCGTCATCCTGGCCTCCCTGTTTCTGCATTATGTCGCGATGTGTACCCGCCGGTCCGGCGCGCAACCGGTGGCGCAGGGTGATTGTGCGGCCTGATGCGGCTTCCTATCCTTATCTCCCGGACGCTTGAGCGGAGGCAGACATGTCGCGCATCCGCGACATTTCCATCGTGCCGGTTACCTACAGGATGGATCCCGGCGATGCCTACGGCACGGCGCGCGGGCTGGAAGCGACGCGCGAGGCCGGGCTGGTGATCCTCGACACCGAGGATGGCGTGAGTGGCATCGGCGAGGTCGCGGGGCCGGGTGGCGTGGCCCGCGCCTGGCTGGAGCGGGTCCGGGAGGCGTTCCTCGGCACCAGCGTGTTCGCCCAGCGCGGTGTCGCGCGGACGCTGCTGGCGCGGCATCCGCATCCGGGGCTGCGGGGCGGGTTGGCGGCGCTGCTCGGCGGCATCGACATCGCCGCGCATGACGCGATGGGCAAGCTGCTCGGCGTGCCGGTCAGCGAGTTGATCGGCGGGCGGCAGCGCGACCGCGTGCCGGTCTATGCCTCCGGCGGGTATTTCACCGCCGATGCCGACCAGGACATGGCGCTGGAGGCACAGCTCGATGCGTTGCACGCGAGCGGGGTCACCGCGGCCAAGATCCGCATCGGCCGCTCCCCCGCCGACGACCTGATGCGCGTGCGCATGGCGCGCCGGCTGCTGGGCGAGCGCCCGTTGCTGCTGGTGGAGGCCGGCGGCGGCTACACGACGGGAATCGCGCTGGAGAGCATGCGCCGCATCACGCCCTTCGGGGTGCACTGGTACGAGGAACCGCTCGCGCCGCAGGACTGGCATGGCTATGCCGCGCTGGCGCAACAGGCGCCGATGCCGGTCGCGGCCGGCGCGGCCCTGTCCACGCTGTTCGAGTTTCATCGTGCCGTAGACGGGCGGATCGCCTCCGTGCTGCAGCCCGACCTGACGCTGTGCGGCGGATTCGAAGGCGCGCGGGCGGTGGAAGTCCTGGCGCGCGCGGGGCATCTGCGCCTGTCGGCGCACTGCCGGGGCACCGGGGTCGGCCTCGTGGCGGCGCTGCACTGGGTGGCCTCGCTGCCGCTCGGTCAGGAGGACCCCTCCCCGGTTTTCATCGAGTACGACGTGGGCCGCAATCCGTTGCGCGACGACGTGCTGACCGAACCGCCCCGCCTGCGCGAAGGCATGCTCGAGGTGCCGACCGGCCCGGGGCTCGGCATCGCGCTCGATCCGGACGCGGTGAAGCGCTTCTCGATCTGATCGCCGTCCGCACGTGAGCCTGCGCTACCGCGCGAGGTCGCGGGTCATGTCCTCGATGCCCGAGACCGTCAGCGGGTACATCCGCCCTTCCATCAACTGCCGCACCATCCCGACCGAGCGGGTATAGGCCCAGCGCTGCGGCTCCAGCGGATTGAGCCAGGCGGCGCGGCGGTACTGCCCGGTCAGCCGCTGCAGCCAGACCATGCCGGCTTCCTCGTTCCAGTGCTCGACGCTGCCGCCGGCATGGGTGATCTCGTACGGGCTCATGGAGGCGTCGCCGACGAAGATCAGGCGGTAATCGGCGCCGTAGGTGCGCAGCAATTGCAGCGTGGGCATGGCGCTCTCGCCGCGGCGGCGGTTGTCGCGCCAGAGCTGCTCGTAAGGGCAGTTGTGGAAATAGAAATACTCGAGGTGCTTGAACTCGGTGCGGGCCGCCGAGAACAACTGCTCGCACAGCCGCACGTGCTCGTCCATCGAGCCGCCGATGTCAAAGCAGAGCAGCAGCTTCACCGCGTTGTGCCGCTCCGGCACCAGCTTCAGGTCAAGTTGCCCGGCATTGCTCGCGGTGGCGCGCACGGTGTCGGGCAGGTCGAGCTCGGTCGCCGCCCCCTGCCGGGCGAAGCGGCGCAACCGGCGCAACGCCAGCTTCAGGTTGCGGGTGCCGAGCGCGACATCGCCGTCGAGATCGCGGAACTCGCGCCGGTCCCACACCTTCACCGCGCGCCGGTGCTGGCTTTCCTCCTGGCCGATGCGCACGCCCTCGGGGTTGTAGCCATAGGCGCCGAAGGGCGAGGTCCCGGCGGTGCCGATCCATTTGGACCCGCCCTGGTGCCGTCCCTTCTGTTCGGCGAGGCGCTGGCGCAACGTCTCCATCAGTTTCTCGAAGCCGCCGAGCGCCTCGATCTGCGCCATCTCCTCGGGCGTGAGCAGCTTCTCGGCCAGCTTGCGCAGCCATTCCTCGGGCAGTTCGCGCGGAGCCTCGCCCGGCGGCGTCTCCACCCCCTTGAAGCATTCGGCGAAGACGCGGTCGAAACGATCGAGCAGGCGCTCGTCCTTCACCAGCGCCGCCCGGCTGAGATAGTAGAAATCCTCAATGCTGTAGGCGGCCACCCCCGCCTTCATCGCGCCCAGCAGGGCCAGGTACTCGGTCAGCGAGGCCGGGATGCCGGCCTGCCGCAGCGCCAGGATGAAGGGGACGAACATGGCGCTAACCGCCGCGGCGCGAAAGGAAGGCCAGCCGCTCGAACAGTTGCACGTCCTGCTCGTTCTTCAGCAGCGCCCCGTGCAGCGGCGGGATCACCAGTTGCGGCTCGCGCGCGCGCAGCGCCTCGGCCGGCAGGTCCTCGGTCATCAGCAGCTTCAGCCAGTCCAGCAGCTCGGAAGTCGCCGGCTTCTTCTTCAGGCCGGGCACGTCGCGGATGCGGAAGAACAGCTCCAGCGCCTCGCGCGCGAGGTCCTGGCGGATGTCCGGGTAATGCGCCTGCACGATCCGCTCCATCGTCTCGCGGTCGGGAAAGCGGATGTAGTGGAAGAAGCAGCGCCGCAGGAAGGCGTCGGGCAGTTCCTTCTCGTTGTTGCTGGTGATCAGCACGATCGGGCGGTGCCGGGCGGCGATGGTCTGCCGCGTTTCGTAGACATGGAACTCCATGCGGTCGAGTTCCAGCAGCAGATCGTTGGGAAACTCGATGTCGGCCTTGTCGATCTCGTCGATCAGCACCACCACCGGATCGGGACTCTCGAACGCTTCCCAGAGCTTGCCGCGCAGGATGTAGTTGGAGATGTCATGCACCCGCGGATCGCCGAGCTGGCCATCGCGCAGGCGGGATACCGCATCGTACTCGTAAAGCCCCTGCTGCGCCTTGGTGGTTGACTTGATGTGCCATTCGATCAGGCGCAGCCCCAGCGCGGTGGCGACTTCCTGGGCCAGCACGGTCTTGCCGGTGCCGGGTTCCCCCTTCACCAGCAGCGGCCGTTGCAGCGTCACCGCCGCGTTCACGGCCACTTCCAGATCGCGCGAGGCGATGTAACGCTGCGTGCTCCTGAATCCCAAGGATCGGTCCTCCGTCTGGCTGGCGAAAGGGTAGCGGGTCGGGGCGGCAAAGGCGAAGACCCAAAGAAAGCCGGGCCGGAAACCGTTCCTGCTCAGCCGCGTGGCATGCAATGGGGGCGCGCCTCGGACGCCCCGGGCGCGATTGTGGCCTTGGGGATCCGCCATTAGGTTGCCGCGCCCGTCTGTCGAGGTCCGTTGCATGGCCACCGTCGAGACCAAGCGCGTCTTCTACTTCAACCGCCTGAGTCATCAGGTCTTCGCCGACCTGCTGCTGGCCCGGCCCGACATCCGCCTGGACCGGCTGGACAACGACAGCCCGGACAGCGAGGTCGAGGCGGTGATCGGCGCCGCCCACGCCTACCAGATCGGCGCCACCCGCTCCGAGCTGCCGCTGCGGTTCCATGCGACCGCCGGGCTGCTGGCGCGGGCGCCCAACCTGCTGGTGGTCTCCTCCAGTGGCGCGGGCTACGACACGATCGACGTCACCGCCTGCACCGAGGCCGGCGTGCTGGCGGTGCACCAGGCCGGCGGCAACCGGGAAGCGGTGGCCGAACACGTGCTGGGCATGATGCTGGTGCTGTCCAAACGTATCATCCAGGCGGACCGGCACATGCGCCGCGAGCCCGGCATCCGCCGCAAGGACTATATCGGCCACAACATCTTCGGAAAGACCATCGGCATCATCGGCCTCGGCAACACCGGCGCCCGTGTGGCCGAGATCTGCCGGGGCGCCTTCGGCATGCGCGTGCTGGCCTGCGACCCCTACCTGACGGCGGAATGGATCGCCGCCCGTGGCGCCGCGAAGGTCGGGCTGGAGGACCTGCTGCGGCAGGCCGACTTCGTTTCGGTCAACTGCCCGCGCACGGCGGAGACGCTGAACATGATCGGCGCGCGCGAATTCGCGCTGATGCGGCCCGGCGCCATTTTCATCACCAGTGCCCGTGGCGGCATCCACGACGAGGGCGCGCTCGCGGCCGCGCTGGCCAGCGGGGCGCTGGGCGGGGCCGGGCTGGATGTCTGGGCGCACGAGCCGCCATCGCCCGATCATCCGCTGCTGCGCTTCGAGAACGTGATCGCCAGCCCGCATATCGCCGGCGTGACCCGGGAATCCTACGAGCACATCGCCCGCATCGCCGCCGAGCAGTTGCTCGACATCCTTGATGGCAGCCGTCCGCCGCGCCTGCTCAATCCCGAGGCCTGGCCGCGCTATGCCGCGCGCCATGCCCGGATTTTCGGTGCGCCGCCGGTGGCGGATGAGCCGGCCCGGCACCTGGACATGATCGCGCCATGACCGCAGTGTTTTCCATGCAGGTTCAGGCCGGGTCGGGGGAGACAGCCGCATGAGCAGGATCGCCATGGTCACGGGGGCGGGCAGTGGCGTGGGCCGTGCGGCGGCGCTGGCGCTGCTGCGGGACGGCTGGTCGGTGGTGCTCGCCGGACGGCGCCACGAGGCGCTGGAAGAAACAGCGGCGCTGTCCGGGGCCGCCGACCGCACCTTGTCCGTCGCCACCGACGTGACCCGGCCCGCCGAGGTCGAAGCCTTGTTCGATGCCACGCAGGCGCGGTTCGGCCGGCTTGATCTGTTGTTCAACAATGCCGGCGGCAATGTGCCGGCGACGAATTTCGGCGACATGACCTGGGAGCAGTGGTCGGGTGTGGTGGCGGTCAACCTGAATGGGTGTTTCCTGGTCGCCAATGCCGCGTTCCGGCTGATGCGCGCGCAATCACCGCGGGGTGGGCGCATCATCAACAACGGTTCGATTTCGGCGCATGTGCCGCGGCCGGGCTCCGCCGCCTACACGGCGACCAAGCATGCCATCACCGGGCTGACCCGGTCGATTTCGCTGGATGGCCGTGACTTCGACATCGCCTGTGGCCAGATCGACATCGGCAATGCGGCGACGCCGATGACGGCGCGCATGGCGCGGGGTGTGCCGCAGGCCGATGGTTCGGTGCGGGTAGAGCCGACGATGGATGTCGAGGCGGTCGGCCGGACCCTGGTGTATATGGCTTCTCTTCCCCCGGACGCGAACGTCCAGTTCATCACGGTGATGGCCACGAAGATGCCGTTCATCGGCCGAGGCTAAGCCGCGCAGCGCGACCGGGGTCCGGGGCCGAATGGCCCCGGCGGGTTCGGGCGGAGCCCGACTTCCTTACGTTGCAAATGAAGAAGGCCCCGATTGTTACCGGGGCCTTCGCATTGTTTGAGCCAACGGCCGGAGGACCGTTCAGTGCGTCAGAGGGCGTCCGACGGTGGTCATCCAGGTCACGGCGGCAGCCGGCTTCAGACAATGAGACACTGGATCACCTCCTTTCAGTTGTTGACAGGGACTCCTCAGATAGGGCGGCGCCATGGCGCCGCAACCCCCTCCCTGAGCGGAAATTCCCGTGGTGCTGTCAGGGCGCCTGCTGGGCCGCCGTCAGTGTCTTCTGCCACTGTCCCGAGCCGATCTCGGTGTCGAGCCAGGTGGCGACGAGGTGTTCGAAATCGCTGTCCTTCTGCAGCCAGTACGCCTTTTCCAGATGGGTAAAGGGCGCGGGCACGGCGGTGGGGCACAAGGACGGTTTCAGGTGAGCCTGGTGGTCCACTTCGATGCCGTCGGTCACCATCACGTCGGCCCGGCCGGCGGCGATCTCATCGAACACGGTGGCGTTGTCGGCGTGCACGGTCAGGGTGGCGGCGGGGAAGTTGGCGCGCGCGAATTGTTCGTTGGCCGCGCCGGGATTGACCACCACGCGGACGGTGGGGAGGTTGATCGCGGCGATGGAGGTGAAGCGGTCGCGATCAGCGCAACGGGCGATCGGGCGCTTGCCGTCGACGAACACGGTGCGGCTGAAGGGGCCCATGGCGGCACGGGCCGGCAGGTTGGTCACGCCGCCCATGGCGATGTCGAAGCGGCCGGCGGCATAGTCGGCGTTGAGCTTCGCCCAGGTCGTCGGCACGATTTCGAGCCGCACCCCGATCGTGCCGGCCAACCGTTGCGCCATTTCGATATCGGCGCCGGCATAGGTGCCATCGGCGTTGCGGAAGGTGAAGGGCTTGTAGTCGCCGGTGGTGCCCACGCGCAGGGTGCCGCGTGTCTTGATGGCGTCCAGCACGGCCTCGGCCTGTGCCACGGCCGGCATCGCCAGCAGCACTGCCAGCAGGGCGGCAATTGGTTTCATGCCCTGAATTCTCCGTTGACCGCGCGGCACGGCATGGCCGCGCAAGGGAGAGCAACCTTATGTCGAATTGTCATGATGGGAAAATCGCCATGGCGATAATGGCCGGCGATTGTAAATCAGGGCGTGCTGCGCTTCGCCGCGTCACACAATTGCAATAATTCCATGACGCGGAACGGCATGGGTCAAAAGACGGCCGCTGTCTTCCGCAATCGCTTTCCGGTGTTGTTCACAGGAATGCTGGCTTGTTCATTGAACCGGAAACTTATCGGGAGCATGATCTTTCGGCGGGGTCGATCATTCAGGGGAGGCCGTGATGTACGTCAGCATTCGCTCGTACGAAGTGCAGGAAGGCTGTGTTGCTGAATTCGCCCGGCGCGTCCAACGCAGCTTTGTGCCGTACCTGAACACGACTCCAGGATTCCAGGCTTATTACATGGTGGATTCGAAGGAAGGTCGGTTGACGACGATATCTTTATTCGACACTTACGAGGCGGCACTGGCCTCTCAGGCGCGTGCGTCGGAATTCGTCAAGGCCAATCTCGCCGAATTCGTCAGCGGCACGCCCAGCGTGGCCACTGGAGAGACGGTGCTCTGCATTCACGGCCCGTCCAACCATTAACCACAGATCCCGGCTGAGCGGCATGCCCCGGGCCGCTGACCCGGCGCAGAGGATGTGAGTCAGGCCGGTAACGGGCTGGCCGGCGGATCGTCGGCCGGCTGCGTACGTTTGTATTACTGGTCCGGCTGTCCGGGGATTACGTCAAGCTATCCCAGCTCGGCCCGGACGATGGCCGCAAGATCCTTCATATGGAAAGGCTTCTTGAGAAAGCGCTGAGGCACCGCCTGGGGCAGGAAATACCCGGAGATCAGTACCACCTTCACGTCCGGGCGGCGGTGGCGGATCTGATCGGCCAGTTCCAGCCCGGTCATCCCGGGCATCCGTACATCGGTGATGACAAGGCCCACGCCGTGCTCGCGCAGCACCACCGACAGCGCTTCCTCGCCGTTGCCGGCGGTCATGACGGAATAGCCGAAATCCTCGAGGGTTTCGGCGAGGATTTCCCTCACCTCAACCTCGTCGTCGACGACGAGGATGCGAGGAACAGGTTGAGGCAGGTCGGGCAGGGCGTTCATTCCGTGTCAGCAATTCGTCGGGGCAATGGTGACCCGCACAGGCATACAGAGAAGCATAACGGGCTGCCTGGCACTCCGGTGATCAATCGTTGGTGGTTTTAATGGATTTTTAACGCCTCTTTTGCGTTCACCCAAGGCCCCGGCTCTGGCATCGGCACAACCCCACCGCATGGCGGAACCAATCGCGTCAGACGGGCGTTGCTGACAGGATAAATGCATTCGCTCCTCAATGCATATCCGCCAGGGGACGCGCAAGATCAACAAAATGAGCCGTTCCCTAAAAATTGCGACTGGTGTAATTGTTGCGTTGGCCGGTGCCATCGCCCTCCTCATCGCCGTCTGGAACTGGGACTGGTTCGTCCCACTGGCCGAGCGACAGGCAAGCGCGTCACTTGGCCGTCCTGTCAACATTCAGCATCTTCACCTCACCCTGGCCCGCAATCCTGTGGTGACGGTCGAGGGGCTGGAGGTGGAAAATCCCCCCGATTTCCCGGACGACGCGCCACCACTGGCGCGCATCGAACGCATCGGCGTCACCGTCGACGCCATGGCCTGGCTGCGCGACCGCAGCGTCGGCCTGACCGAAATCACGGTCATCCGGCCGGTCGTCGAGGCCCGTGCCCTGTCCGACGGTCGCAACAACTGGACCTTCACGGAGAAAACCGACCCCGCCCAGGCACAGCAGCAGGCGCGGGACACGGCCGGCGGTTCCCGCCCGACGCTCGGGGCGGTGCATATCGAGGACGGACACCTGCATGCCCTGGTCCCCAGGTTGCGGGCGGATTTCAGTCTCGATATCGCGACCCGCGCCCCACCGGGTGACACGTCCCCCGAAGACCGGCAGAAGCAGAGCCGGATCGTGGTGACAGCCAAGGGAACATACGCCGGTGCCCCCATCACCGGCCGCTTCGAGGGCGGCGCCCTGCTGGCCATCCGCGACAAGGACAACCCCTACCCCGTTGACCTGCACCTGGAGAACGGCCCGACCCAGGTCGACCTCAAGGGGACGCTGCTCGATCCCACCGCCTTCGGCGGCGCCGACCTGCGGCTCGACCTGCGCGGTCCCAACATCGCCCGGCTCACGCCGCTCTCTGGCATCCCGCTGCCCGACACCAGGCCGTTCCGGCTGACCGGCCGCATCGACTACGCACAAGGACGATTCCGCTTCACCGACATCAGCGGCAAGGTCGGCCGCTCCGACATCGGCGGGACGATCTCGGTCGATCCCGGCACCGAACGGCCGCAGGTGGCGGCGAACCTCGCCTCCGAGCGGATCGACCTTGCCGATCTCGGCGGCCTGATCGGAGCCAATCCGAACGCCCCCACGCCACCGCCGACTGCGAAGCTGCTGCCCGATACCCCCATCAGCCTGCCCGCGCTGCGCTTTGCCGATGTCGACCTGACATACCGTGGCAAGCGTATCGAGGGAAAATCCATGCCCCTCGACGACCTCGCCGCCGAGCTCACGCTCAAGGACGGGGCGTTGCGGGTGCATCCGGCCACGTTCGGAGTCGGACGCGGCCGCATCGAGGCGAACGTGGCGCTCACGCCACTGGAAAAATCGGTGCGCATCCGCGCCGACGTGGCGTTTCGCCAGCTCGATCTCGCGCGCATCATGGCAGCCACCCAGAGCTTCGGCGGCGGCGGCACCATCGGCGGTCAGGCCGTGGTCGAAGGCAGCGGCACCTCGCTTGCCACCATCCTGGGGGCGGCGGATGGCAGTCTGAAACTGTTCATGACCGGCGGCGACCTCAGCGCCCTGCTTGTCAACCTGTCGGGCCTGGAATTCGGCACCTCCCTGCTTTCCGCGCTTGGCCTGCCGGACCGCACCCGGATCCGCTGCATGGTCGCCGACCTGCCGCTGCGGCAGGGCATGGTCGAACTGCGTACCCTGGTGCTGGATACCGAGGCGGCCAACGTCATCGGCACGGGGCGCGTCAACCTGCGCAACGAAACCCTCAACCTCGAACTGAAGACCGAAGCCAAGCATTTCAGCATCGGCTCGCTGCCGGGGCCGATCGATATCGGGGGCAGGCTGCGCAGCCCAACCATCCGCCCGGGCGCGGAAACCACTGCCCGCGCGGGCGCCGCCGCCGGACTCGGCCTGCTGCTGACGCCGCTCGCCGCCTTGATTCCCACCATTCAGCTCGGGCTGGGGGAAGACAACGATTGCGGCGCCATGATCCGCGGCGCCCAAACCGCGCGGTAAGAAACGGGGCCTGGAAACCTCAGAGCAGAGCCAGGCCGACCAGAATCGAGAGCACACTCAGCGGTGCGCCGACCTTGAAATAGGTCCAGAAGCCGATCTCGATGCCCCGGGCACGGGCCGCCTGCACCACGATCAAATTGGCCACCGACCCCAGGATCGTGAAGTTGCCGGCCAGCGTGGCAGCCATCGCCACCACCAGCCAATCCTGCGACGACGCCACGAACGGCTTGAGCAACAACACCGCCGGCACGTTGCTCACCAGATTGGACAGCACCGCGGTCACCCCGGCCAGCACCGGCGCCGTGCCCAGCCGCGGCACCGCACCGTCGAGACTGCCAAGCACGCTGCGCTCCAGGCCCGTCACCACCACGAACAGCCCGGCAAACATCAGCAACAGCGGCCAGTCCACCTCCCGATACATCTTGCCGACCTTGACGCGCCGGCTCGGCAACAGCACCGCGCCGGCGACCAGCGCGGCCAGGGATGGCCGCACCCCCGCGGCGAAGGCAGCCACCAGCCCGGCCAGCACCAGCAACGCCTTGATCAGCAAGGCCCGGTGCACATAGGTCGGCGGCGGCTCGGCACTGAGCCGGCCACCACGCAGGAATTCCCGCCACCAGACCAACGCCACCAGGACCAGGGTCAGCACCAGCCCCGCCACCGCCACCGGCGCCAGCGCCGCGGCGAAGTGCAGATACGGGATCTGCGACAGACTGCCGACGATCATGTTCTGCGGATTGCCGGTGATGGTCGCCACGCTGCCGGCATTGGAGGCGAGCGGAATCGCGATCACATACGGCACGGGATTGCGCCGCAGGTGCAGCACCACCTCCACCACCAGCGGCGCCATCACCAGGCAGACCGTGTCGTTGACCAGGAAGGCCGAGAGCACGCCGGCTACCAGGATGATGGCGCCCAGCAGCAGCAACGGGTGATGCGCCCGCCGCACTGCCCAGGCGGTGATCAGGCGAAAGAACCCGGCCAGCCGCAGATTGGCCACCACCAGCATCATGCCCAGCAGCAGTGCGATGGTATCCCAGTCGATCGCCCGATAGGCGGCGTCCAGCGGCAGCACGCCGGCGGCGACCATCAGCGCCGCCCCCAGGAAGGCCATGCCGGCACGATCGATGTGCAGCCCCGGCACGCGGCCGATGGCGACGGCGAGATAGGTCAGGACGAAAATCGCGATGGCCATGATCTCGGACGGATGGTCCCGGATCAGGCTTTGGAGCGTCTCCATCATCGGTGTCACTGTCCGCGTCGCGGCGCGGGATCAGTCCTGATTCTGC
Organism: Rhodovastum atsumiense; assembly: GCF_937425535.1. Classification (NCBI taxonomy): domain Bacteria; kingdom Pseudomonadati; phylum Pseudomonadota; class Alphaproteobacteria; order Acetobacterales; family Acetobacteraceae; genus Rhodovastum; species Rhodovastum atsumiense. The sequence goes on along the minus strand of NZ_OW485601.1, from coordinate 5,680,162 downwards.
GTCGCGGTTGCCAGGGCCGCCTCGACCGACTGCAGCGCCCGCATCCGGTCACCGGCCTGCAGGGCCTGCCGCGCTGCCCCGATCTTCTGGACCAGCGGCTGGCTGTCGGGAATGCCGGCACGCGAGGGCCGGACCGAGCGGTCCAGCGCCCGGCTTTCCGCGCGTTCGAGCGCTTCCTGGGCCTCGCCGATATTGCCGGCGGCGATGGCGCCGCGTGCCGCTTCCAGGAAGGCGATCGGCGCGGCGTTTTCGTCCACGTCGGGGATCGGCAGCCGCGCCGAGGGAAGCGGCTCCGGCGGCTGCTGCTGGGCACGGACGGTGGCGGGAAGAAGCAGCGTCGCCGTGACCACGGCAAGGAGCGGCAGTGCGCGCAGAGGCGATATCATTTCGGCTCCGTCATATCAGCGGGATCGCCCCAGCAATACGCCGAAGCCACGTCCCGGTCATCCCTCCCGGCGGAACGCGTCGGCGATGCGCCGCACCCGCCCGGTGGCATCCACCACCAGCACGTCGAATCGCGCCCCGGCCAGCCCCCAGCCGGGATTGGCCGCCAGCAGCCATTCGCCCGCCGCCAGCAGGCGCTCACGCTGTCGTGGCCCGAGCGCGCCGGCGGCCCCGGCCAGGGTCGGGCGGCTCTTGACCTCGACGAAGGCGACCAGCCCGTCCTTCTCGGCGACGATATCGATCTCACCGGCGATGGTGCGCAGCCGTCGTCCCAGCAGCGCCCAGCCCTCGTCCAGCAGGGCGGCGCAGGCGGCGGACTCGGCATCCACCCCCCGTGCCTGTGCCTCCCGCCCGACTCGGCTGCGTACCGTTCCGCTCATCGGCTGGAGAGTTCCAGAGCCGGGGCCGGGCTGGCAACATGTGCCCATGAGAAGCAGAACGCTTCGGATCGCCGCCACGGCCCTGGTGCTGTGGCTGGCGGTCCTGTTCGCCCCGGCGCCGGCCACGGCCGATCCCGCGCGCGCACACACCCACATGGTCGCGGCGGCGCATCCCCTGGCGGCACAGGCGGGGCTGGCGGTGCTGCGCGAGGGCGGTACGGCGCTGGATGCCGCGATCGCCGCGCAATTCGTGCTGGCGGTGGTGGAGCCGCAATCCTCCGGGCTGGGGGGCGGCGCGGTCATGCTGCACTACGATGCGGCCAGCCGGGCGGTGACCAGTTGGGACGGGCGGGAAACCGCGCCGGCGGCGGCGGGCCCGGACCTGTTCCTCGGACCGGACGGCCAGCCGATGGGCTTCTACGAGGCCGGGCTGGGCGGGCGCGCGGTGGGCGTCCCGGGCGCCATCCGCATGCTGGAAGCCGCGCATCGCCGGCATGGCCGCCTGCGCTGGGAACGCCTGTTCGCCGAGGCCATCCACCTGGCCGAGCATGGCTTCCTGGTCTCGCCGCGCCTGGCCGGCGCGATCGCCGCCGATGCGCAACGCCTGGCCACGCGCGCCGGGCCGCGGGCGGTCTTCCTGCACGCCGACGGCACCCCGCTGGCGGCAGGCACCCTGCTGGTGAACCGCCCGCTCGCCGAGACCCTGCGCGCCCTTGCCGCCGGCGGCGCCGACGCGCTGCATCGCGGCGCGGTGGCGGCGGCGATCGCCCGGGCGGTGCGCACCGATGCCAATCCGGGGCTGCTGACGGTCGATGACCTCGCCGCCTATGCGCCGAAGCGGCGCGAGCCGGTCTGCGCCCCCTATCGCAGCGTGCTGGTCTGCGGCATGGGGCCGCCCTCCTCGGGCGGGCCGACGGTGCTGCAGGCACTTGGCCTGCTCGCGCATTTCGACATGGCCTCGCTGCCGCCCGGCGGCGCCGACGCGGCCCAACTGCTGGTGGAGGCAGAGCGGCTCGCCTGGGCCGATCGCGCGACCTTCCTCGCCGACAGCGACTTCGTGCCGGTGCCGCTGCGCGGGCTGCTCGGCCCGGGATACCTGACGGCGCGGGCCCAGCTGATCGACCAGGACCATGCCATGGCCGAGGCGCGCGCCGGCAACCCGAACTGGGAGGCGCCCAACCTCGCCCCTGCCCTGCCCCAGCCGGAACATGGCACCAGCCACGTCTCGGTGGTGGACGATGCCGGCAACGCGGTGGCGCTGACCACCACGGTGCAGGACGCCTTCGGGGCGCGGGTCATGGTGGGCGGGTTCCTGCTCAACAACCAGCTCACGGATTTCTCTTTCCTGCCCGCCCGCAACGGCCGGCCGGTCGCCAACCGGGTGCAGCCCGGCAAGCGGCCGCGCAGTTCCATGGCACCGACCCTGGTGCTCGATGCCGACGGGCGGCTGCTGTTCGCCCTGGGCTCGGTGGGCGGGGCGCGCATCATCGGCGATGTCGCGCAGGCGCTGGTGTCGCTGATCGACTGGCGGCTCGATCCGCAGGCGACGGCGGCGGCGGCACATATCGGCACGCTGGGGGAGACGGCGGACCTGGAAGCGGGCACGCCGGCCACGGCGCTGGCACCGGCGCTGGAAGCCCGCGGCCAGAAGGTGCGGACCTACCAGGCGATCAGCGGGGTGACCATCATCGCCGTGACGCCACAGGGCCTGCTCGGCGGGTCCGATCCGCGGCGCGAAGGCGTGGCCCTGGGCGATTGATCCGCGGGGCGCCGCGGCCGGACATGGATCAGGCCGCGGCGGCGCGTTCCTGCCCGATCAGCGCCAGACCCTCGGCCACCGAGACGAACTCCCCGCCGGCCATGACCCGCCCGGCGCCGAAGCGCGTCTCGAACAGCCGCCTCACCGCCGGCACGAAGGACGTGCCGCCGGTGAGGAAGACATGGTCCACCTCGGTCGCCGCGACCCCGGCCGCCTGCAGCGCCTCGTCGACGGCGGCCTCGAGCCGCGCGAGGTCGGGGGCGATCCAGGCCTCGAAATCCGTACGGGTGATCGTTTCCTCGATCCTCAGATCACCATAGGTGAAGCGCAACACCGTGCTGTCGGCGGTCGAGAGGGCCGCCTTCGCCGCCGACACCGTCTGGTACAGGCGAAACCCCTGCTCGGCCTCGATCAGCGCCAGCAGCGCCTGCAGCCGTTCGGGATGCCGCGCGGTGCGGGCCACCTCGGCGATGTCGCGCAGGGTCTTCGGGCTGCGCATCAGGCTCAGCCGGTGCCAGCGGGCGAAGGTGATGAACCATTCCGGCGGCACCGGCAATTCCTTGCCCATGACCGTATAGGTATCGCCGCGACCGAGACGCGGGCTGACCACATGGTCGATGATGCGCACGTCGAAGGAATCGCCGGCAATGCCCACGCCGGCATGACCGAGCGGCTGCATCCCCTCCCCGGGCACGAAGCGCAACAGGGAAAAATCGCTGGTGCCGCCGCCGAAATCGCCGATCAGCACGGTCGCCGGCCGGGTCAGCGTGCGGGCGAAGCGCCACCCTGCCCCTTCCGGCTCCAGCGCCACCGACACGTCGGTGAAGCCCGCGGCGGTGAAGGACTCGCGCAGGCGCTGCTCACCCAGCGCGTCGTCGGCGAATTCGCCGGCGAAGCGCACCGGCCGGCCGGCGACCACCCGCAGCGTCGCCGGCACCACCCCCGCGGACTCGGCCAAAGCGCGCAGGAACAGCGCTACCAGGTCGGGCAGGGTGAAGCGGCGGCCGAAGATGCGAGTCTCGACGAAGCTCGGCTGCGCCAGGTAGCTCTTCATCGACATGATCAGCCGGCTTTCCAGCGGATCGTCCAGCCAGGCGGTGATCGCCCCCGGCCCGGCCGCATGGTGCAGGCGCGGGCCGCCCCGCTGTTCCTCCGACCAGAAGCACAGCACCGAGCGGAACACCTCGTGCGCATCCGGCCCGAACCTTGCGGTGTGCACCGCTCCGTCCGGCGTGAGCAGCGCGATCACGCTGTTGGTGGTGCCGAAGTCGATGCCGACCTGAAGCATGCGCGCCCCCGCAAAAGGGCGCGGGTTCAAGCCCAGGGCGGGCCGGCCGTCAAGCCCACCCCGCAGCCTCAGATCGCCACCGCCACCGCGCGCTTCGCCATCACCCCGATCAGGTGGGCCCGGTACTCGGCACTGCCGTGGATGTCGCTGTTCAGCCCGTCCGCCGGGGTCACGATCCCGTCCAGCGCGTCCGCCGACCACGATTTGGCCAGTGCCTGTTCCATCGCTTCGTGGCGGAACACGCCATCCTGTCCGGCGCCGGTCACGGTCACGCGCAGGCCCGCCGGCCCGTCCGCCACGAACACGCCCACCATGGCGTAGCGCGAGGCCGGATTGCGGAACTTCTGGTAGCCCGCCTTGCGCGGACGCGGGAACGACACCTCGGTGATGATCTCGTCGGGCTCCAGCGCGGTGGTGAACATGCCCTGGAAGAAATCCTCGGCCGCGAGCGCGCGCCTGTTGGTGCGGATCGTCGCCCCGGTCGCCAGCACGGCGGCCGGATAGTCGGCGGCCGGATCGTTGTTGGCCAGGCTGCCGCCGATGGTGCCGCGGTTGCGCACCTGGATGTCGCCGATGCCGGCGGCCATGCAGGCCAGTGTCGGAAAGGCCCGCTGCACCTCGGGGCTGTCGGCGATGGCCGCGTGCGTGGTCATGGCGCCGATAACCACGGCATCGCCGGTGACCTTGATGCCGGCGAGGTCCAGGCCGGCGAGGTCCACGACCACCGAAGGCCGGTTGAGGCGCTGCTTCAGCACCGGAATCAGCGTCTGGCCACCGGCCAGCGCCTTCGCGTCCTCGGCCCCGAGCGCCTTCACCGCATCGGCGAGGCTGGCGGGCTTCGCATAGGAAAAATCGTACATCGGGGGCTCCTGCCCTGTGCGGCGCTGCGGTCCCGGCGCTATTCGGCGACGACCGGCTGTTTGTCCTGCAGCAGCGGCGCCGCCGCGGCGATCGCCTTGACGATGTTATGATAGCCCGTGCATCGGCACAGGTTCCCCTCGAGCCCGTGGCGGATCTGCGCCTCGGTGAGGCCCTCCGGATGGCGCTGCACCAGGTCGATCGCGCTCATGACCATGCCGGGCGTGCAGAAGCCGCATTGCAGGGCGTGATGCTCGCGGAACATCTCCTGCATCGGGTGCAGCGTGCCATCGGGCGCGGCCAGGCCCTCGATCGTCAGCACCGAGGCACCGTCGGCCTGCACCGCCAGCATGGTGCAGGATTTCACGCTCTCGCCGTTGACATGGACCACACAGGCCCCGCACTGGCTGGTGTCGCAGCCGACATGCGTGCCGGTCAGGCCAAGCTGCTCGCGCAGCAGCTCGACCAGCAGCGTCCGTCCCTCCACCTCCACCGTATGCTTCGTGCCGTTCACCGTGAGGCTGACCAGCGGCATCGTTGTTTCTCCCCCTTGACCCCGTCTCGCCCCGGTCGTGGCGGCTCCGGCGCGAAGTGTCGGGAGTGTTGTCACCCCCCCTGGATGCGGTCAAGCAGCCGGCCGCCGGGCCATGTCGCCGGATCGCTGCGGCATCCCAACCATCGTGACTTCCCATCCGGCGGCGGCATCGGATAAGCGCCGTTGCATGGAAGCCCTCCTTGCCCGTTGCATGCCGCGCATGTTGCACCCCAGGCTGCCACTGCTGGCGGAGTTCCTGCGCTTCGGCACGGTCGGTTTCGTCGGCTTCCTGGTGGACACGGCCACGGTCTATGGCACGCGCGGCCTGCTGGGGCTGTACGGCGCCGGTGTCGTCGCCTATCTGACGGCGGCGAGCACGACCTGGCTGTTCAATCGCATCTGGACCTTCCGGGGCCGCGGCAGCGGGCCGGCGCACCGGCAATGGGCGATCTTCCTGGCCGCCAACCTGCTGGGCTTCGTGCTCAACCGCGGCACTTATGCGCTGCTGGTGACGTTTTCCCCGCTCTGCGCGGACCAGCCGGTGCTGGCCATCATCGGCGGCGTGGCCGTCGGCATGTTTCTGAACTTTCATCTTTCACGATCGGTGGTGTTCCGCTGACCTGCCGCGCGGCGGCGTCATTCCGTCTCCGCCGGGTTAATCTCCTGACGGTTGACGGCTCCGCCGCGCCGGCGCCACATGCGGGCATGTGCCGCCTTGTGTTCGCCCTGGTCCCCCTGGTGTTGCTTGCCCTGTCCGTGCCCGGACATGCGCAGACAGGTGCCGCCGGAGGGATCGGACCCGCGCCCGGTCCGGTGCGGGTGATCGGTGGTCAGGGGGCGGGCTGCATCGCCGGCGCCGTGGCGCTGCCCGATACCGCCCCCGGAATGCAGACGATCCGGGCGTCCCGCAGTTCGTTCTGGGGGCATCCGGACATGATCGCGACCCTGCTGCGCCTGGGCCGGCTGGCCCAGGCCGCGGGGCTGCCGGACATCTACATGGGTGACATCTCCGGCCCCCGGGGCGGCCCGTTGCGCGGCGGCCATGTCAGCCATCAGATGGGCATCGACGCCGATATCTGGCTCGATGTCGATCCGCCGCATCCGCTGCGCCTGGTGGCCGAGCGCGAGGCGATCGACCCGCCCAGCCTGGTGCGTCCGGACGGGCGCGCGGTCGATCCGGCGCGCTGGCGGCCCGGGCATGTGACGCTGCTGCGGCTGGCCGCCGGCCTGCCGCGGGTCGATCGCATCCTGGTCAATCCCGCCATCAAGTTGCAGCTCTGCCGCGAGGTGACCGGCGACCGGTCCTGGTTGCGGCTGATCCGGCCCTGGTGGGGCCATGCCAGCCACATGCATCTGCGACTGCGCTGTCCCGAAGGCCAGCCTTTGTGCGTGCAGGCGCCGCCGCCCCCGCCCGGTGACGGCTGCGACGCCACGCTGGACTGGTGGTTCGCGCAGCTCGACCTGCCGCCGAAGCCGCCGGGCCCGCCGCGGCGGCCGCCGCCCTTGCCAGCGGCCTGCCAGGCGATCCTCGGCGCGCCGTGATGCTCGACCGGCGCAGCATCGGCGTGGCGGTGGCCGGTGCCACCAACTTCCTGAACCTGTACACGCCGCAGGCGATCCTGCCCGACATCGCCCGCGATTTCGGGGTCAGCGTCGGCCAGACGGGTTGGACCATCACTGCGCCGTTGCTGGCCGTGGCCTGTGTCGCGCCCTTCGCCGGCACCATCTCCGACCGGCTCGGCCGCAAGACGCTGATCGTGACGGCGGCGTTCGCGGTGATCGTGCCGACGCTGCTGGTGGCGGCGGCGCCGGGGCTGCAGGCCATGGTGGCGTGGCGCTTCCTGCAGGGATTGCTGCTGCCCTTCATCTTCACCGTCTGCATCGCCTATATCGGCGATGAGTGCCAGGGCGCGGCCGGCGTGCGCGCGGCCGGCGCCTATTCGGTCGGCACCATCTTCGGCGGCTATGCCGGGCGGATGATCTGCGGCCTGGGCACCGAATTCGGCGGCTGGCGCGTGGGGTTCCTGGCGGTGGCGCTGGTCAGCCTGCTCGGGGCGGCGTTCGTGGCGCTGGTGCTGCCGCGCGAGCGGCGGTTCGTGCCGCTGGAAGGCGGGCTGCGCTCGGCGCTGGCGACCTATCTGTCGCATCTGCGCACGGTGCGCCTGCTGGCCACGTGCCTCATCGGCATGGGCATGCTGTTCACCAATGTCGGTGCCTACACCTACGTCAATTTCTATCTCGCGGCGCCGCCGTTCAACCTGAGTCCGGGCGTGCTGGGCCTGGTGTTCACGGTCTATCTGGTGGGCATGGTCACCACGTCCTTGTCCACGCGGCTGACCATCCGCATCGGCCGGCGGGCGACGCTGCTGCTGGCGGTGGCGCTCGATGCGTTGGGACTGGTGCTGACGCTGGTGCCACATGTCGGCGCGGTGATCGCCGGGCTGGCGTTGATGAGCGGCGGATTGTTCGTGGTGCAGGCGCTGTCGCTCGGCTTCATCGCCGCAACGATCCGCAAGGCGAAGTCCACGGCCGTTGGCCTGTATGTCACCTGCTACTATGTCGGTGGCGCGTTGGGCGGCGTGATTCCCGGCGGCGCATGGCATCATGTAGGCTGGCCGGGCGTGATTGCGGTGTTGCTGGCCATGGCGGCGGCGATTGCCACCACCGGCCTGTTGTTCTGGCGCGACCCCCAGGGATATTGAATGGGTTCCAAGGGCTTCGCCCTTGGTGGAGGTCCAGGAGGCAAAGCCTCCTGGCGGGTTCGGGGCAGCGCCCCGAGCTGCGTCAGAGCGCTGCGGCCAGTCGCCGCATTGTCCCGGCAAAAGCGGCGGTAATTTCGGTGTCGCGTGGATGCCGCCCATCCCGGATGACCCAGCGTCCGGCCACCATCACGTGGCGCACCGGGCTGGAATTGCCGCTGAACAACCAGGCATCCAGCAGGGACTCGCCGCTGCGTCCCACCAGGGCCGGATGGTCGGTGTCGAGCACCACGAGGTCAGCCAGCCGGCCCGCGGCAATGGCGCCCGCCTGTCGTCCCAGGGCCTGCGCCCCGCCGCTCGCCGCCGTGCTGAGCAGGTTGGCGGCGACCGAGGCCCCTGCCCGTGTGGCGGTGACGTTGCGCCTCCGCCGGGTCAGGCGCTGGGTGTATTCCAGCCAGCGCAGTTCCTCGACCGGGCTGGTGGAAACGTTGCTGTCGGTGCCGATGCCGAAGCGGCCCCGCGCGTCCAGCCAGGGCAGCAGGGGGAAGATGCCGTCGCCGAGATTGGCTTCCGTGGTCTGGCAGAGTCCGGCCACCGCGCCGGACGCAGCGAGGCCGGTGCTTTCAGGGGCGGAAATATGCGTGGCGTGCACCAGGCACCAGCGCGGGCCAACCGGGGCGTGGGCCAATAGCCATTCGACCGGGCGTTGGCCGCTCCAGGCCAGGCAGTCGGCCACTTCGCGTTCCTGCTCGGCGATGTGGATGTGCACCGGGGTGGCCGCCCCCAGCGCATCGGCGATCGCCAGGGCCGCGTGCAGTTCCTCCGGCGTGACCGCGCGCAGGGAATGCGGGGCCACGCCGATGCGGGCGACGGCGGCGAGGTCCTGGCACAGCCGGGCATAGGCGTCGATGTCCATCAGGAAGCGGCGCTGTCCGGGGCCGGGCGGGGCCGCGCCGAAGCCGCCATGCCGATAGAGCACCGGCAGCAGGGTCAGGCCGATGCCGGTGTCCGTTGCCGCCGCCAGGATGCGCCGCGCCATCTCGGCGGGGTCGGCATAGGGCGTCCCGTCCGGCGCATTGTGCAGGTAGTGGAACTCGGCGACGGCGGTATAGCCGTGGCGCAGGCACTCGGCGTAGAGCATGGCCGCGATCGCCTGCACGTCCTCCGGCGTGAGCGCGCCGAGGAAGCGGTACATGACCTCGCGCCAGCGCCAGAAATCGTCGCCCTCGGGGCCGGCGCGCTCGGCCAGCCCCGCCATGGCGCGCTGGAACGCATGGCTGTGCAGGTTGCCGAGGCCCGGGACCACCAGGCCGGGGATGCGCTCGCCGGTGCCGGTGCCCGCGCCCGGCGTGACCGAGACCAGATAACCGGACGGGTCCACCTCCAGCCCGACGTCCGGCTGGATGGCGCCGTCCACCCAGGCAAGCTCGGCGACATAGGCGGTCATGCGATTGGCCCCGCGTGCAGTGCGTGTCCCCTCTTTGCCGACAGAGCAGCGATGTGCAAGCGCCGGCGGTGACGCATGACAGATCAGCCCTGCCGCGCCGGTTGCGCGTCTCCGTTCCGCTCGCCACGTTACCGAAGTTTGCGGCCCCCGTTCCCGGCGGAGGCCCCGTGCCGCTGCAAGGACCGTCCCGCATGACCCGAGACCTGCGCACCACCCCCACCCCGCGATCGGGGGCATTCGCGGTGGGCCAGCCGGTCTCGCGGCTCGAGGATCCGGTGCTGCTGCGCGGCCAGGGCCGCTATACCGACGACCTCACCCTGCCGGGACAGGCCCATGCGGTGGTGGTGCGCAGCCGCATGGCGCACGGAGTGCTGACCGCGATCGACACGACGGCCGCCGCCGCCATGCCAGGTGTGCTCGCCATCATCACCGCCGCCGATCTGCAGGCCGCCGGCATCGGGCCGATGCCGGCCAATGTGACCGGCCGGAACCACGACGGAAGCCCGGTTCCCAAACCGGTGCAGGGCGCGCTGGCCGGGACGCGGGTGCGTTATGTCGGCGATCCCGTGGCGGTGGTGGTGGCCGAGACCGTGGCCGAAGCGAAGGACGCCGCCGAGGCGGTGCTGCCCGAAATCGACCCCCTGCCCGCGCTCATCGACCCTGTCGAGGCCATGCAGCCGGGAGCGCCGCGACTGCATGCGGAGGCACCGGGCAATCTGGTGCTTGACTGGCGGTTCGGCGATGCCGTCGCCGTCGAGGCGGCCTTCGCCACCGCGGCGCACCGGGTGCGGCTGCGTCTCGCGAACAACCGAATCGTGGTCGCACCGATGGAGCCACGGGCGGCGCTCGGCGAATACGATGCCGCCAGCGGACAATGGACGCTGCGCGTGGGCTGCCAGGGCGTGTTCGGGATGCGCCGGACGCTCGCGGGCATCTTCGGCGTCGCGCCGGAGAAGATGCGGGTGCTGACCGGCAATGTCGGCGGCAGCTTCGGCATGAAGGCATCCTGCTATCCGGAATACGTCGCCCTGCTGCATGCGGCGAAGCTGCTGGACCGGCCGGTGAAGTGGACGGACGAGCGCAGCGACAGCTTCCTCTCCGACAGCCATGGCCGCGATCACGTGGAGGACTGCGAACTCGCGCTGGATGCCGAGGGACGGTTCCTGGCGCTGCGCGTGACCGGGCTCGCCAATGTCGGTGCCTATCTCTCGAACAGCACGACGCTGCCGCCAACGATGAACATCGTGAAGAACATCATCGGCGTCTATCGCACGCCGCTGATCTCGGTGGCGGTGAGGTGCGTGTTCACCAATACCACCCCGGTCGGCGCCTATCGCGGCGCCGGGCGGCCCGAGGGCAATTACTGCATGGAGCGCCTGGTCGACACCGCGGCGCGCCAACTCGGGATCGATCCGGTGGATCTGCGCCGGCGCAACCACATCACGCCGGAGCTGCTGCCCTACAAGGCGCCCTCGACCATGGAGTACGACAGCGGCGATTTCCCGGCGATCCTGACGCGGGCGCTGGCGATGGCCGACTGGGACGGCTTCCCGGCCCGTCGCGCCAAGAGCCGCGCCCGTGGCCGGCTGCGCGGGCGCGGCATCGGCCAGTACCTGGAAGTCACCGCGGCGGCCAGCAACGAGATGGGCGGCATCCGTTTCGAGCCCGACGGCAGCGTCTGTATCGTCACCGGCACGCTGGATTACGGACAGGGACACTGGACGGCCTTCGCGCAGGTGCTGGTGGACAAGCTTGGCGTGCCCTTCTCCCGCATCCGATTGGTGCAGGGCGATTCCGACCAGTTGCTGGCCGGCGGCGGCACCGGCGGGTCGCGCAGCATCATGAACTCGGGCGGCGCCATCCTTGCCGCCGGCGACGCGGTGATCGAAAAGGGCCGTCAGGCCGCCGCGCATGTGCTGGAAGCCGCCACGGTGGATATCGACTTCGCCGCCGGGCGCTTCAGCATCGCCGGCACCGACCGTGGCATCGACATCCTGGACCTGGCCGAGGCACTGCGCACCGCCGGCCCCTTACCGGACGACGTACCGGCGAACCTGGATGTCGGGCTGGTGTTCCCCGGCGTGCCCAGCGCCTTCCCCAATGGCTGCCACATCGCCGAGGTCGAGGTGGATCCGGACACCGGCCGGGTCGCGGTGGTTGCCTACCAGATGGTCAATGATTTCGGCGTGCTGGTGAACCCCGCTTTGGTCGCGGGACAGGCTCATGGCGGCATCGTCCAGGGCATCGGCCAGGCGCTGTGGGAAAGCGTGCGCTACGACGAGACCGGCCAGCTCGTCTCCGGCAGCTTCGCCGACTATGCCCTGCCGCGGGCGGGGGACGTCCCTGGCTTCGCCTTCACCAGCCATCCGGTGCCGGCGCGGACCAATCCGCTCGGCGCCAAGGGCTGCGGCGAGGCCGGCTGCGCCGGCAGCCTGCCGGCGGTGATGAATGCGCTGGTCGATGCCCTGGCGGAATTCGGCATCACCCATATCGACATGCCGGCCACCCCGGAACGGGTCTGGGCGGCGATCCGGGCGGCACGGTAGCACCGCCGGCTCTTTGCAAGCGGCACCCGATCGGCTGTGATGACCGGGACGATGGCAACGGAGAACGGATGTGGATCTGCTCGCGCTTTACCTGAAGGCTGCCGGCTTCGGCCTCGCCGTCGCCGCGCCGGTCGGCCCGATGAGCGTGCTGTGCATGCGGCGCAGCCTGACCCAGGGCTGGCAATTCGGGCTGGCGACCGGACTCGGCATCGCCGTCGCCGACGCCGCCTACGCGGTGGTGGCGGCGCTGGGACTGGCCAGCGTCTCGGCCTTCCTGCTGGCCTATGAGCAGCCGTTGCATCTCGCGGCGGGATTGTTCCTGATCTGGCTCGGCGTGAAAACCTTCCTGACCAGGGATCCCGGGACCTCCGCCGAAGCAGGTGGCGCCGCGTCGGTGGGAACGGCGTTCGGCAGCTCATTGCTGCTGACCCTGACCAACCCCCCGACCATCATCATGTTCGCCGCCATCTTCACCGCCCTGGCACCACGCTCCGGCTTCGACCCGCTGACCGCGCTGTGGACGGTCGCGGGCGTGTTCTCCGGCTCGTTGCTGTGGTGGTGCGGCATGGTGGCCGTCGTGTCGGCCCTGCGCCATGCAATCGGGGCAAAGGCGCGACGCTGGATCGATCGCGTGGCCGGCGTCGGTCTCATCGCCTTCGGGACGGTCGAGGTGCGGCGGGCCGTCTGATCCCGCCGCGCTACTCCTTCTGGATCAGACCGGACGCCTCGGCACGGGCCCGGCTTTCCTCCATGCTCGCCGTCACCGCCAGGGCGGCGGCGAGCGCCCGCCGCCCGGCGGTGGCATCGACCAGCACCGGAGCCCCATCAAGGATGGACGCGGCGAAGGCGGCATGCTCGGCCTCCAGCGCATCATGCTCCTTCCAGGTGGTTTCCTCGATGCGCCCGCCGCCGGTGCCGGGGATCGGCAGGCCACGCTCGCGGCCGATCATCATCAGCTTGCGGCTGCCGAAATCGACCGACATGTAGCCTTCCTGGCTGAACAGCCGCATCTTGCGCTCGGTCTTGAGGCTGATCCGGCTGGCGGTGATGGTGGCGACACAGCCATTCTCGAAGCGCACCCGCGCATTGGCGATGTCCTCGTGCGCGCTCGCCACCGGGGCGCCCACCGCATCCACGCTGGCAATCGGGCTTTCCACCAGCGACAGCACCAGATCCAGATCGTGGATCATCAGGTCCAGGATCACCGAGACATCGGTGCCGCGCGGCTTGAACGGGGCGATGCGCACGCAATCGATATAGAGCGGGCGACGCATGCGGCTGCTGATCGCCTTGTGCTCGGCGGAGTAGCGCAGCAGGTGCCCGACCTGCAGCACCAGGCCACGCCCGGCCGCCAGCGCCGCCAGCGCGTCGGCTTCCTCCAGCGTGGCGGCGATCGGCTTCTCGACCAGCACGTGGCGCCCGGCCTGCAGGGCCTCGGCCGCCATGGCGTAATGCGTCTCGGCGGGGGTGGCGACCACGATCGCGTCGGATGCCTCCAGCAGCGCCGGCCAGTCGAGCGCCCCCGCCCCGGCTTCCTTGGCGACCGAGGCCGCGCGCGCCCCGTCGCGGTCATGCACGCCGGCCAGGGTAGCCCGCGGGTTGCCCGCGACCTTCAGCGCATGGAAGCGCCCGAAATGGCCGGCACCCAGAACCCCGATCCGCAACCCTGACACGACCTGCCCTCCATTTTGCGACGGCACAGGTAGCAGCGCCGCGCCGGTTCGGCCATCGGGTCCGGCTGGAACTCGCCGCGCTCCTGGTGCAGATGCGGGCGGCGCGGCAACGGATCCGGGCGGCAGGCGCGCCCGGCAGGCAGGAGGCAGGAATGATCCCGGCGGATGCAGGCATCGATCTCGACGGCTATTTCGCCCGGATCGGCTACCAGGGCGCACACGAGGCCACGGCGGCGACGCTGCACGCCCTGCACCTGCTGCATCCCTGCGCCATCCCGTTCGAGAACCTCGACCCCCTGCTCGGCCGCCCGGTGCGACTCGACCCGGATTCGCTGCAGCGGAAACTGGTCCGCGATGGCCGCGGCGGCTACTGCTACGAACACAACCTGCTGTTCGGCCAGGTGCTGGCGATCCTGGGCTTCCGGGTCACCGGACTCGCCGCCCGGGTACTGTGGAACCGGCCGGAGGGCACAGTCGGGCCGCGCAGCCACATGCTGCTGCGGGTCGAGTTGGCGGACGGCCCGTGGATCGCCGATGTCGGCTTCGGCGGCCTGACCATGACCGCGCCGCTGCGCCTCGCGCCGGGCCGCGAGCAGCCGACGCCGCACGGCCCCTTCCGGATCGTCCCGGCCGGCGATGACCTGCGGATGGAAGGCCTGGTGGCAGGGATATGGAAGCCGCTCTACCGCTTCGACCTCACGCCGCACCTGCGGGTGGATTACGAAGTCAGCAGCTATTTCCTGTCGACTCATCCGGCCTCGCACTTCGTCACCGGGCTGATGGTGGCGCGACCAACCGGAACGGGGCGGCTCACGCTCGCCAACACGCGGCTGTCGATCCATCACCCGGACGCGCCGAGCGAACATCACACCCTGGGTTCGGCGGAGGCGATCATGGCGGCGCTGGAGGAGCGCTTCGGCATCACCCTGCCCGACCGTCCGGCGCTGCAGACCCGGCTGGCGGCGCTGGTCGCGGAGGCCCCGCCCCGCACACCATGATCGCGCATGGTTTGCTCCCGCCCCGGTTTGCCGCTATCTGCCCGCGAGCCAGGAACCACGAATGGGAGCAGGTCGCGCCGCCATGATGTATTTCAGCCGCCTCAAGACCGCGTTGGTGCTCGGGGTGTGCCTGCTCGGGGCGCTGCTCTGCCTGCCCAACCTGCTGCCCCGGCCGGCCGACTGGGTGCCCTGGCGCACCATCCACCTCGGGCTCGACCTGCGCGGCGGCAGCTACCTGCTGCTGGAAGTCGACATGAACGCGGTGATCCGCGAGCGGCTGGACAGCCTGGCCGATTCGGCACGGCAGTCGCTGCGGCGGGCCGGCATCGTCCGCTTCCTGGTCTCGGCGCAGCCGCAGGAGAACCGGATCGTCGCCCGCATCGACGAGGCCGGCAAGCAGGACGCCGCCCAGGCGGCGCTGCGCGAGCTGATCACCACCGCCTCGCAGAGCCTGGGCAGCCGCCCGGACCTGGAGCTCACCACCCAGGCCGATGGCAGCCTCGCGCTGACGCTCTCGCCGGTGGCCCTGCGCGAGCGCGCCACCGCCGCGGTGCAGCAATCGATCGAGATCGTGCGCCGCCGCATCGACCAGACCGGCGTGGTCGATCCGCTGATCAGCCGCCAGGGCGAGAACCGCATCATCGTGCAATTGCCCGGCGTCGAGGATCCCAACCGGATCAAGGAATTGCTGGGCAAGACCGCCCGCATGACCTTCCGCCTGACCGACGAGAACGCCAATCTCGGGGCCGCGGTGCCGCCGCCCGGCGTCGATTTCCTGCCGCTCGAGAACGGCCGTGGCCAGAAGATCGCGGTGCGCCGCCGCATCGAGGTGGACGGCGCCAACCTGACCGATGCCCGCGCCGGCCAGAACTCGCAGACCGGCGAATGGGTGGTGAACTTCACCTTCGACTCGGTCGGCACCCGCCGCTTCGCCGACATCTCCCGCGCCAATGTCGGCCACCCCTTCGCCATCGTGCTCGACGACAAGGTGATCAGCGCCCCGGTCATCCGCGAGCCGATCACCGGCGGGCGTGGCCAGATCAGCGGCCGGTTCGACGTGCGCTCGGCCACCGACCTCTCGGTGCTGCTGCGCGCGGGCGCGCTGCCGGCGCCGCTGACGGTGGTGGAGGAACGCAGCGTCGGGCCCGAGCTCGGCGCCGATGCGATCCGCGCCGGCGCGATCGCGCTCGCCGTCGGCTTCGTGCTGGTGATCGCCTACATGGGGATCTTCTACGGCCTGTTCGGCTGGTTCGCGAACCTCGCCATGTTGGCGAACCTGGTGCTGCTGATGGCCATCCTCAGCCTGTTCGAGGCGACGCTGACCCTGCCCGGCATGGCCGGCATCCTGCTGACCCTCGGCATGGCGGTGGACGCCAACATCCTGATCAACGAGCGCATCCGCGAGGAAGTGCATAACGGCCGCACGCCGCTGAACGCCATGGAAACCGGCTTCCGGCGCGCCTTCGCCACCATCGTCGACAGCAACGCCACCACCTTCCTCTCGCACCTGATGCTGTTCTTCTTCGGCGCGGGGCCGGTGCGCGGCTTCGCGGTCACGATCACCGTGGGCATCGTGACCACGATGTTCACCGCCACCATGCTGGCCCGCCTGTTCATGGTGCGTTGGTACGCGGCCAACCGGCCGCAGGCGCTGCCGGTCTGAAGGAGCAAGCCCCGATGTTCTTCCGCCCCCTGCTCCGCATCGTTCCCGACAACACCCGCATCCATTTCATGCGCGGGCGCTATATCGGGGTGATCACCTCGGCGGTGCTCTCCATCGCCTCGGTGATCCTGTTCTTCCACCCCGGCCTGCATCTCGGCATCGATTTCGCCGGCGGCATCGTCATGGAAGCGCGCACCCCGGGTCCTGCGGATTTCGGCAAGCTGCGCGAGGCCATGGCTGCCCAGGACGTGCGCCAGGCCGGCGTGCAGCGCTTCGGCGACGCCGATTCCGTGGCGATCCGCCTCGACGCCCAGCCCACCGAGGCCGCCACCCAGCAAATGGTCAGCCGCGTCCGCGCCGCCCTGGAAGCGGCCCAGCCCGGCACCCGCGTGGTTCGCACCGACGCGGTCGGCGCCTCGGTCTCGGCCGAACTGTTCCAGGCCGGCATGCTGGCGCTGTTCATCAGCCTGCTGATGATCCTGGTCTATATCTGGTTCCGCTTCGAATGGGAGTTCGCCGTCGGCGCCGTGGTCACGCTGATTCTCGACCTGACCAAGGCGATCGGCTTCCTGGCGCTGACCCGCTTCGAATTCGACCTGGTGATGGTCGGCGCGCTGCTCACCATCCTCGGCTACTCCACCAACGACAAGGTGGTGGTCTACGACCGCATGCGTGAAAACCTGCGGAAGTACAAGGCCATGCCGCTGCGTGACCTGATCGACCTGTCGATCAACGAGACGCTGAACCGCACCATCGGCACCTCCATGACGGTCTTCCTGGCAACACTGCCGCTGGCCTTGTTCGGCGGGGCCTCGCTGGCCGGCTTCGCCTGGGTGATGCTGTTCGGCATCGTGGTCGGCACGTCCTCGTCGATCTTCATCGCCGCGCCGATCCTGCTGTTCCTGGGCGAACACCGGCTGCGCCGGGACGCCCAGCCTGCCTCGCCGAAGGCGAACGCCCCGGCCTGAAAGAAAGGGTTCCAAGGGCCTTGTGGCCCTTGGTGGAGGTCCAGGAGGCAAAGCCTCCTGGTAGGGCGCGGGGCAACGCCCCGCCCAGCTAGGGCAGCCAGCGCTCGCGATCGATCAGGACGTTAACGGCGGAACTGACTTCATCCCCGCGCCCGGCGGTGCGCAGTTGCGTGCGCACATCCGCCGCCGCGTCGAGCCGCCCCGCCCATTCCGGCCCGAAGCGCTCAGCGAGCCAGCGGCGCAGCCGCCCGGCCAGCACGGGGCTGCGTCCGCCGGTGGAAACCGTCAGCAGCAGCGCGCCGCGTCGCACGATGGCGGGCATATGGAAATCACAATTGAGCGGTTCGTCCTCGACGTTCACCAGCACCCGGTGGCGGCGCGCCAGCGCGGCCAGGGGCTCGCCGTCCGCCGGACCGAGCCCGGCCACCAGCATCAGCCGGGCGGCCGCGATCTCGGCTTCGGTGGGCGCGCGCGGGACGGAGCGTGACCCGGCGGCCTTTTGCAGCGCCGGGTCCTCGGTCGGCGCGAACACGCTCACCGCGCAGCTTTCCGCGGCATCCAGCAAGGCGAGGCGCCGGACCGCCAGCGGTCCCGCCCCTACCAGGATGATCGGCCAGTCGGCGCAGTCCAGCACAACAGGCAACATGACATCACGATGACGGATAGCGCCCGGCAATCAAGCAAAAGCTCGGACCGCCACGTCACGGCTTCGCCATGAAACCGTGCGCGGCGGCAATGGGACGCCGTCAGGCCGCGCTGGCCCTGGCGTTTTCCACCAGTCCCAGCAGCGCGTCCGCGCCCCGACGTGCGCAATAGTCGCCGAAGCCTTCGCCGCCCTGGCGTTCGGCGGCATAGGCGGCCAGCAGCGGCGCGAGCACGGCGGCGATCTCGGCCTGCGGCACCCGTTCGAGCAACTTGAAGGAAAGCCGCGTGCCCGCGAAGTCGCCGCCGACGAAGATGGCGTAGGAGCCGGGAACGCGGCCCACCAGCCCGATATCGCCGCCATAGCTGTGTGCGCAGCCGTTCGGGCAGCCGGTGATGCGCAGGCTGATCCGCTCCTGTGTCAGCCCAAGCCGGTGCAGCACCGCTTCCAGGCCGGCGACGATCGGTTCGCGCACCCGCTCGGCCTCGGTCAGCGCCAGGCCGCAGGTCGGCAGCGCCGGACAGGCCAGCGCCCAGCGGGCAAAGGGGGTGAGTTCCTCGGCGAGTGTCACCCCGTGCTCGCGCAGCAGCGCCGTGATCGCGGCGCGATCGGATTCGGCGATGTTCGACAGCAGCAGGTCCTGCTGCGGGGTGATGATCGGGTCCGGGGCGAAGGTTTCGACGATCCGGCGCAGCGCCGTGCGCAGCCGCACCTCCGCGGTGTCGGCGATGCGCCCGGAGGGCACCGGCACGCCGAGCCACCAGCGCCCGTCGCCCTGGGCGTGCCAGCCCAGCAGCTCGGGCATCGCGAAGGGCGGCGTGGGCAGCGGGTCGGCCAGCTTCGCGCCCAGTTCGCGTTCCACTTCCGCGCGCACCCAGTCGATCCCCTTGTCGTCCACCACGTATTTCAGGCGGGCGCGCTTGCGGTCGGCGCGGTTGCCGTTGTCGCGCTGCACCCGGATCACCGCCTCGGCGGTGGCCAGCAGCGCGTCGGGCCCGACCGATCCCAGGACACTCGCCAGCCTCGGATAGGTGTCGGCGCGGTTATGGGTCATGCCCAGCCCGCCGCCCACCGCCACGTTGTAGCCGCGCAGGGTCTCCCCCTCCCACACGGCGATGAAGGCAAGGTCGTTGCTCAGCGCGTCGATGGTGTTGTCCTGCGGCACGGCGATGCCGATCTTGAACTTGCGCGGCAGGTAGGCAGGGCCGAGCAGCGGTTCTTCCTCCTGGCCGGAATCGGCGCGCGGGGCCTCATCGAGGAAGATCTCGTCATAGGCCCGGCTGCGCGGCAACAGCGTCGTCGACAGCAGGCGGGCATCTGCTTCCAGCCGGGCATGCACGGCATCGCGCACCGGCGCGGGGCTGGTGATGACGTTGCGCACCACGTCGCCGCAGGTGGAGCGGGTGGTCAGCAGGGTGGCATTGATAGCAGCAATGAGCGACTTCAGATTATCCTTGCGAACGGCGTGGAATTGCAGCGTCTGCCGGGTGGTGGCGCGCATCGTGCCGTTGCCATGGCTGTCGGCCAGCCCGTCGAGGGCCAGGTACTGCGCCGCGGTCAGCCGCCCCCCGGGGGCGCGCAGCCGCACCATGAAACCGTAATCCTTTTCCAGGCCCTGCTTTTTCAATGCGGTCGCGGTGTCACGGTCGTACTGCTCGTAGCTGCCGTGGAATTTCAGCAGGTTGTACGCATCCTCGCTCACCTGGGTGCCGCCGGCGGCGAGTTCGGCGACGAGGTTGCCCCGCAGGCCGCGGCTGGTTTCCTTCAACGCCTCGACCGCGGAGCGTTTCGTACCTGATGACATCGTGGCTTCTCCTGGGAGGCGGCGTGTAAGCACGGGTTGTGGTGAGGAAATAAGGCTTATATACCCAGTGTCAAATGTGTTTCCGGAAGTCGCCATGAGCCGTGACGTCATAACGGCGGGACCCGCCCCCGGCACTGTCTGGCTGGTCGGTGCCGGCCCGGGCGATCCGGGATTGCTGACCTTGCGTGCCGCCGAGGCGCTGCGCAGTGCCGACGTGGTCCTGCACGATGCGCTGGTGGGGCCGGGCATTCTTGGCCTGATCCCGGCCGGGGCCACGCGCGTCAATGTCGGCAAGCGCAAGGGTCATCACCCCTGGCCGCAGGCGGCGATCAATGCCCGGCTTGTGGCAGAGGCCCAGGCCGGCCGCCGCGTGGTGCGGCTGAAGGGCGGCGATCCTTTCGTGTTCGGTCGCGGCGGCGAGGAAGCGCTCGCCCTGCAGGCGGCCGACATTCCCTTCCTGGTCGTGCCGGGGATCACCGCCGGCACCGCGGCCCCCGCGGTCGCGGGCATCCCGGTGACGCATCGTGGCCTGTCCGCCGCCGTCACCTTCCTCACCGGCCATGCCGGCGAGGGCGTCGCCGACACCATCGACTGGGACGCCCTGGCGCGGGCCGGCGGCACCGTGGTCGGGTTCATGGCGCTGACCAGCCTCGACGCCGTGGCGCTGCGGCTGCTCTCGGCCGGTCGCCCGGACACCACCCCGGTGGCGGTGATCGCCCGGGCCACGCTGCCCGGCCAGCGCGTGCTGCGGACCACGCTGGGGGCCTGCACCCTGGCCGTGCGGCGCGCCCGCCTGCCGATGCCGGCGCTGGTGGTGATCGGCGCGGTCGCCGCGCTGGATCTGCTGTCGGACCAGCTCACCGACATCTCCGTCGCCTCGGGATTCGCCCATCCCGCGTCCTGATCCCCGCCCATCTTCAAGGAAGCGCGCCATGCCGACCGGTCCCGACCGCTTCGACGACAAGCTGCTGCCCGCCCGCGATGTCAGCGCGACCTGCGCGACGGTGATGCTGCTGGCCGCGCTCATGGCCTGGCTGCTGGGCTGACCGGTACCGGTCAGGAAAGGGCGAGTTCCCCGGCCATCTCGATCGCCGCGGGCAGGGACGGCGCCATGCGCAGCAAGGTGCTGTCCTGCGTCCAGGCAGAAATGAAGCGGCCCAGCTTGCCGTAGCTGTTGTCGGCGACCGCGTGCGGAATGCCGAGCAGCAGGCACAGGATATGGGCGTGCAACCGATCGGTGGCGACCGCGCGCGCCGAGGACAGCAAAGCCAGGCCACGTTCCACCCGCGCTTCCGCCAGGCGGCGCCGGTAGCGGTCGCGTTGCGCCTCGCGATCCAGCGCACGCAGGTCGCAATCGAGCACGCTGGTGGCCAGCGACTTCAGCTTGGCCCGCGCCAGGAAGGCATCGGATTCAGCCAGCCAGTCCATGCGCACCGCGCCAGGCGGCAGATCCTCGGGCGCGGCGGATGCCGATTCGTGGTCGAGCCGGGCCAGCACGAGCAGATCATGCACCGGCACGCCCCGGCGGGCCTGCGGCCCCAGGCAGAACGCCATGTCCGGGCAGAGCCGCGTCTCGCACCGGAAATGGGCGCGGGCGGTTTCCAGGCTTTCGCGGTCGCGCACCAGCAGGACGAAATCGCCGTGCGCCGCGACCGCATCCGCCATCCGGGCCAACGCGGCGGGATCGTCGAAATGCAGCGATTGCGGCAGTTGGATGACACGCCGTCCGCGATACAGGTGCAGCGCTTCTTCCCGCGCGAGTTGGTGGCTGGGCCAGGTGTCGCCGAGATTGCCGCCACCGTGGATGAAGACGGGACCATCACCGATCGCGCGGGCCACCAGGTCCGGGTCGGGCGGGCGATGGGCGGCGATAAGGCTGGGGGCGATACCATGGCGCTCGCGGAAATAGGCGATCTCCCCCGTCCAGATGGCGCTGTCGCCGACATTGCTGTGATCGGGAAAGTCGATCAGCGCGAAGTTCTGGTCCGGCTGGATCAACGGACCCAGGGCAGTGTGCACGGCATCGGCAAGCCGTGCGATGAGGTCTGCGGAAGTGACCGCCATGTCGTCCCTTCTCTGGGGGATTGCGCCCTGCCAACCATCGCGGCATGACCTGCCGCACACCGTGTCTCCAGGATCGGCATCCCCCGTCGCATGAGATGATGCCTCCTGTTCGACTGCGGCTGCACCGTTACCTGGATCCATGCCGTCCACCGTGCACACGAGTACCCGAACGATCAAACCGTCATTACCGAATGACGCATGGAGTTGATCGCGGGTTGCGCCTCCACCGTGCTGTGCGAGGGCAAGATGCGCGATAACGTTGAACCGGGGGAGGCGCATGCACGGATGCCCTGTGGCCCTACGCATCTCCACGCCCGCCCCCCCATTCGTCTGGGCCAGGGGAGGTTCGCAAGCTCGTTCAGATAGTGCAAGAAGGCTGCCGCTTGTGGCCTTGGGGCAAACCCCTTACCTGAGGGGCGCCTGAAACAGAGGGTTGAGGATGGCCGTACGCCTGCTCGTTGTCGTCCTGGCATTCGCCGTGGGCTGTGCCATGCCTGCCCGGGCCCAGATGGGGCCACCCGGACCACCCGCCGTCGGCGTGATCACGGCGGAGCGGAAACCGATTACGGAGACCAATGAGTTCGTCGGCCGCATCCAGGCCACCGATCGCGTCGACATCGTCGCCCGCGTGACCGCGTTCCTGCAGGAACGGCTGTTCACCGAAGGGGTGGAAGTGCAGAAGGGCGACCTGCTGTACCGGCTGGAGCGTCCGCCCTTCGAGGCCGACCTGCAGGCCAAGCTGGCGACGGTCGCGCAGATGCAGGCGCTGCTGCGCAACGCCACCATCACCCTCAACCGCGCGCAGACGCTGCTCAACACCCCTGCCGGCCAGCGCAGCCAGGTGGACGACGCGCTGGCGCAGCAGGCCAGCTACGCCGCACAGTTGCAGGGCGCTCAGGCACAGGCACGGTCCTCGCAGATCAACCTCGACTACACCGAGATCCACGCCCCGATCGCCGGCAAGATCGGCCGCACCACCGTCACCACCGGCAACGTGGTCGGGCCCACCACCGGGGTGCTGACCACCATCGTCAGCCAGGACCCGATGTACGTGCTGTTCCCGATCGCGGTGCGCACCGGTCTCGACCTGCGTAACCGCTATGCCGACAAGGGCGGGTTCGCCGCCGTCAAGATCCGGGTGCGGCTGCCGGACGGCGTGACCTACCCGCTGGACGGCCAGCTCGACTATGTCGATCCCACGGTCGCCCAGGGCACCGACACCATCATGCTGCGTGGCCGCGTTCCCAACCCGCTGCGCCCGGGGGCGAAGCAAGGCGAGCCCGGCAACCGCCAACTGGTCGATGGCATGTTCGTGACCGTGCTGCTGGAAGGGGTGGAGCCGGTGCTGGCACTCGCCATCCCGCGGTCTGCGGTGCTGTCCGACCAGCAGGGCAACTTCGTTTACGTGGTCGACAAGGACAACAAGGCGCAGCAGCGCCGCATCCAGCTCGGCCAGTCGACCCCGGACACCGCCGTGGTGATGGCGGGGCTACAGCCGGGCGAACAGGTGATCACCGACGGCATCCAGCGCGTGCGGCCGGGCGTCGTGGTCAATCCCGGCCCGGCGGCCGCCGCGCCGAAAGCACCCCCGTCAGGCTCCCCCGCTTCCTCGCCGGCCCGGAACTGACCCCGTGATCTCAGCTGTCTTCGTCGACCGCCCGCGGCTCGCAGTGGTCATCGCGATCGTGATGACGCTCGCGGGCCTGATCGCGCTCACCCGCATCCCGGTCGCCCAGTTCCCCGACATCGTGCCGCCGCAGGTGTCGGTGCAGACCCGCTATCCCGGCGCCTCGGCCGCGGTGGTGGAAGCGACGGTGGCGCAGCCGCTGGAGGCGCAGATCAACGGCGTCGACCAGATGATCTACATGCGCTCCAACAGCGCCAACGACGGCAGCTACCAGCTCAACGTCAGCTTCGCCATCGGCACCAGCCCCGACATCAACACGGTCAACGTCAACAACCGCGTGCAGGCGGCGCTGGCCAAGCTGCCCGCCGAGGTGCAGCGCAACGGCGTCACCGTGCGCAAGCAATCCTCGGCGATCCTGCAGTTCATCCAGTTCTACAGCGAGGGCGGCAAGCAGGATCCGCTGTTCCTGTCGAACTATGTCACCATCAACGTGCTGGATGCCGTCGCCCGCGTCCCCGGCGTCGGCCAGGCCTTCGTGTTCGGCGCGCTCGACTACTCGATGCGCATCTGGTTCTCCACCGAACGGATGGTGCAGCTCAATCTCTCGCCATCCGACATCATCGCGGCGATCCAGGCGCAGAACGTGCAGGCGGCGGTGGGACGCGTCGGCGCCAAGCCCACCGCCGACGACACCCAGTTCCAGATCAACCTGCAGACCAAGGGCCGCCTGACCACCGCCGCCGATTTCGGCAACATCGTGCTGCGCGCCAACCCGGACGGGTCGGTGCTGCGCGTGCGCGACGTCGCCCAGGTGGAGCTCGGCGCGGCCACGCAGGACACCGAGGCGCGGCTCAACGGCAATCCCGCCATCACCATCGGCATCTATCTCTCCCCCGGGGCCAACGCCGTCGCCACCGCGGCCCGTGTCACCGACACGCTCGACCAGCTCTCCCGCCGCTTCCCGGAGGGCATGAAGAAGATCGTGCTGTGGGACAGCTCGAAATTCGTCTCCGACACCATCCACGAAGTCATCAAGACGCTGATCGAGGCCTTCGTCCTCGTGGTGCTGGTGGTCTTCCTGTTCCTCGGCAATCTGCGCGCCACCATCATCCCCACCGTCGCGGTGCCGGTCAGCCTGATCGGCACCTTCGCGGTGCTGCTCGCGCTCGGCTTCTCCGCCAACACCGTGTCGCTGCTGGCCATGGTGCTGGCGATCGGCATCGTGGTCGACGACGCCATCGTGGTCGTGGAGAACGTCGAGCGGGTGATGGAGGAAGAACCCCACCTCACCCCCGGGGAAGCCACCAAGAAGGCGATGCAGCAGATCACCGGGCCGATCATCGCGATCACCCTGGTGCTGCTCAGCGTGTTCGTGCCGATCGGCTTCATCCCCGGCGTATCCGGCCAGTTGTTCCGCCAGTTCGCGGTGACGATCAGCGTCTCGATGCTGATCTCGGCGATCAACGCGCTGACGCTCTCCCCCGCGCTGTGCGCGGTGTTCCTGCGCCCGCTGGACAAGCGGCGCGGCATCATGGCGCATGTCCTGCGCGGCATCGACTTCGCGCGCGACGGCTACGCCGCGGTGGTGCGTCGGCTGGTGCGACTCGCCGTGCTGGCGCTGCTGCTGATCGGCGTCTTCGGCGTGGCCATCTGGGGCACCGCCCGCATCACCCCCACCGCCTTCCTCCCCGAGGAAGACCAGGGTGCCTTCTTCGTCGCCGTGCAACTGCCCGACGCCGCCTCGGTCGCCCGTACCCGCGAGGTGGTGACGCGGGTCGAGGGCATTCTGAAGTCAATGCCGCAGGTCGAGAACGTGCTGGCGATCGTCGGCTTCTCGCTGCTCGACAGCGGCGCGCAGAGCAACTCCGCCTTCCTGGTGGTGCGCCTGAAGCCCTTCGAGGAACGCACCGCCGTCGCCGACAAGGCACAGACGCTGATCGGACGGGTGTTCGGGGCGGCGCAGGGCATCCGCTCGGCGACCGTGTTTCCCTTCAACCTGCCGCCCATCATCGGCCTGTCCACCAGCGGCGGCTTTGAATACCAGCTGCAGAACATGGAAGGCCGCGACCCCGCCGAGATGGGCAGCGCCATGCTCGGGTTGATCTCGGCCGCCAACCAGGACCCCCGGCTCGCCCGCGTGTTCTCGACCTTCAGCGCGACCACGCCGAGCTACTACCTGGAAATCGACCGCGACAAGGCACAGGCGCTCGGGGTCGGCATCTCCGAGATCTTCACCGCGCTGCAGGCCACGCTCGGCAGCATCTACGTCAACGACTTCAACCTGTTCGGCCGCACCTGGCAGGTCAACGTGCAGGGCGAGGCGCGCGACCGCAACGACATCCCCGCGGTCTGGCGCATCTTCGTGCGCAACAAGCAGGGCACCATGGTGCCGCTGGCCGCCCTCGCCGAGGCCCGCGTCGTGCTCGGGCCGCAGACCATCAGCCGCTTCAACAACTACCGCTCGGTTACCATCAACGGCGCCCCCGCCCCCGGCGTGTCCTCGGGCGATGCGCTGGCGGCGATGGAACAGATCTCCGACCGCACCCTGCCCGGGGGCTACGGCTTCGACTGGTCGGGCACCGCCTACCAGGAGAAGCAGGCGAGCGGACAGACCGGCATCCTGCTCGGCCTTGCCGTGTTGTTCGCCTATCTCTTCCTGGTGGCGCTGTACGAAAGCTGGGTGATCCCGGTGCCGGTGCTGCTGTCGGTGACCGTCGGCGTGCTCGGCTCCTTCATCGGGCTGAAACTCGCCGGCATGCCGCTCGACCTGTATGGCCAGATCGGGCTGGTGGTGCTGATCGCGCTGGCGGCCAAGAACGGCATCCTGATCGTGGAATTCGCCAAGGAACGCCGTGAGGAAGGCGCGGAGATCCGCGATGCCGCCGTGCTCGGGGCCCGCACGCGGTTCCGCGCCGTGATGATGACCTCGATCGCCTTCGTGCTCGGACTGCTGCCCCTGGTGACGGCCGAAGGCGCCGCCATGCTCAGCCGCCGTGCCGTCGGCATGCCGGTGTTCGCCGGCATGATCGCGGCCAGCACCGTAGGCATCTTCGTCATCCCGATGCTCTACGTGACGTTCCAATCCTTGCGCGAAGCCGCGAAACGCCGCCTCGGCCGCCCGACCCACTAGCGCGGGGCGCTGCCCCGCCCCCGCCAGGAGCTCTGCTCCTGGACCTCGGCAGGGGTCGAAGACCCCTGCACCCAGGAACCAAACATGGGATCCAAGGGCCTCCGGCCCTTGGTGGAGGTCCAGGAGGCGAAGCCTCCTGGTGGGGTCCGGGGCAACGCCCCGGGCTCGCGTGCAATTTGCCGCTGCATCGTACATGCTGGTGGCCAACGCGAAAAAACGGGGAGAAACCGCCTATGACCAAATTCGGCGTCGCCCAGTCCGTCCGTCGTGTCGAGGACCCGCGTCTGCTGAAGGGCCATGGTGCCTATACCGATGACATCCAGCTTCCCGGCACGGTGCATGGCGTGGTGCTGCGCAGCCCGCATGCGGCGGCGCGGATCCTGTCGATCGATGTCGCGGCGGCCGAGGCGACCCCGGGCGTGCTGGCCGTCATCACCGCCGCCGATCTCAAGGCCGATGGCCTGGGTGGCATTCCTTGTGCCATCAGCCTGAAGAATCGCGACGGCTCGCAACAGTATTCGCCGCCGCGTCCGGCCCTGGCCGATGGCGCGGTCCGCCATGTCGGCGATCCGGTCGCCTTCGTCGTGGCCGAAACGGCACAGGCCGCCCGCGACGGGGCCGAAGCCATCCTGGTCGATTATGACACCTTGCCCGCGATCACCGATCCCGGCGCCGCCATGGAGCCCGGCGCGCCGCAGGTCTGGGAGGGCGCGCGCAACAATGTCTGCTTCGACTGGGAGATCGGCCAGAAGGACAAGGTCGAGGCGTTGTTCCGCCAGGCCGCCCATGTCTCCCGCCTGACCGTGGTCAACAACCGCATCGTCGTCGCCTCGATGGAAGCGCGCGCGGCCTGCGCCGAGTACGATGCCGCGACGGGCCGTTTCACCCTGCGGGCCAACACGCAGGGCGGCTGGGGCATCAAGCAGATGCTCGGCGATGACATCTTCAAGGTCGGGGCGGACCGGTTCCGCATCATCACCCCCGATGTCGGCGGCGGCTTCGGCATGAAGCTGTTCCTCTATCCGGAACACGTGCTGACCTGCTACGCGGCCCGCAGGCTGGGCCGGCCGGTGAAGTGGACCAGCGAGCGCAGCGAGGCCTTCCTCGCCGACACGCATGGCCGCGACAACATCACCCTGGGCGAACTCGCGCTGGACGCGGAGGGGAAATTCCTGGCGCTGCGCACGCGCAACATCGCCAACATGGGCGCTTATCTCTCCAACTACGCGCCGTTCATTCCCACGCTGGCCGGCACCGGCGTGCTCGCCGGCGTTTATGGCTTCCAGGCGGTCTACGCCAACGTGATCGGCGTGTTCACCCACACCGTTCCGGTCGATGCCTATCGCGGCGCCGGGCGGCCGGAGGCCAACTACCTGGTGGAGCGCCTGATCGACCACGCCGCGCGCGAGCTGAAGATCGACCGCGCGGAATTGCGCCGCCGCAACATGGTCGGACCGGAGGCGATGCCGCACACCACGCCGGTCGGCAAGGTCTATGATTCAGGCGATTTCCGCACCGTGCTGGACGCGGCGCTGCGCAACATGGACTGGGCCGGGTTCGAGGCGCGCCGGGCCGAGGCCGCAGCACGTGGCCGGCGCCGGGGCATCGGCCTGTCCTACTACCTGGAAGCCACCGGCGGTGCGTCCAGCGAACGGGCCGAGATCCGCTTCGCCGAGGACGGTTTCGTCGATGTCTATGTCGGCACCCAGTCCACTGGCCAGGGACACGAGACCGCCTATGTGCAGCTCACCGTCGATCGCCTCGGCGTGCCGGGAGAAAAGGTGCGCATCCGCCAGGGCGACACCGATACCATCCCGGAAGGCGGCGGCACCGGTGGGGCGCGCAGCCTCTATTCCGAGGGCCAGGCGATCCTCGCCACCGCCGCGACGGTGATCGAGAGAGGGCGCAAGGCGGCCTCGGAAGCCCTGGAGGCATCCCCTGCCGACATCGTCTTCGAAGCCGGCCGGTTCGCGATCGTCGGCACCGACCGCGGCATCGACATCCTGGAGCTGGCACAAACCCAGCGGGCGCGGGCGCGGCAGGGCCAGGACGTCACCACGCTCGACGCCGCCGAGGTGGCGCAGATCTCGGCCCATACCTTCCCCAATGGCTGCCACATCGCCGAGGTCGAGATCGACCCGGAGACCGGCACGGTGCAGGTGCAGCGCTATTCCGTGACCGACGATGTCGGCCGTGCGGTGAACCCGCTGATCGTGCGCGGGCAGGTGCATGGCGGCGTCGCCCAGGGCTTCGGGCAGGCGGTGCTGGAGCGGACCGCCTACGATCCGCAGTCCGGGCAATTGCTGTCGGGCAGCTTCATGGACTACGCCCTGCCCCGCGCCGCCGACCTGCCGGACATCGAGGTCGATCTCATCGAGGTGCCCTGCGGCACCAATCCGCTCGGCGTGAAGGGCGCGGGCGAAGCGGGGGCGGTCGGCAGCCCGCCTGCGGTGATCAACGCCATCGTCGATGCGCTCGCGCCGCTCGGCGTCGACCATATCGACATGCCCGCGACACCCGAGCGCGTGTGGCAGGCGCTGGCCACCGCCCGCGCCGCCTGACGCGATTGGGGCCGGGAGCGGTCGCGTCCGGCCCCGTCACGTAAAGTTCAGTCTGAAACGATGTGCACGGCGCCGAAATCCCGCTCGGCGGCGCTCGCCCCCCTCTTATCTTCGATGTATCGCGGCCAGGGGACAGGGGGGAGGCGATTCATGAACAGCAAGCGTGCCGCCGGGGGATCCGGCATTGGTGGCCCACCAACCGCCACCCACCATCACATCCCGCCTCCCGGCCGGCCGGAGATCGTGCTCGTGCTGCAGGGCGGCGGGGCGCTGGGCTCCTATCATATCGGTGCCTATGAGGCGCTTGCCGAAGCGGGACTGCATCCCGACTGGGTGTGCGCCATCTCGATCGGCGCGGTGAACGGGGCGCTGATCGCCGGTTCGCCGCCGGAGCAGCGCGTGGCCCGCATGCTGGATTTCTGGGAGGCGATCTCGCGACCGGAAGTGGTGCCGCGCTCCGGCCTGCAGGCACTGCGGATCGCCCAGAACTGGGCCAATTTCGGCGAGGCGTTGCTGTTCGGGCAGCCCAATTTCTTCCTTCCCCGCCCGTTCAATCCGTGGCTCGCACCCGATTCGGACCCGCAATCCGTCAGCTTCTACGACACCAACCCGCTGCTGTTCACGCTGGTACGCTTCGCCGATTTCGACACGATCAACACCCCCACTGTCCGGCTCAGCCTGGGGGTTACCGACATCGCGGACGGCCGGCTGACCTTCTTCGACAACCGCGACCGGCGCATCGGGCCTGAGCATGTGCTCGCCAGCGGTTCCCTGCCTCCGGCCTTTGCGGCCACTGCGGTCGAGGGCGGCTATTACTGGGACGGGGCCTGCGTGGCGAACACCCCGCTCGACGCGGTGCTCAACGACCCGGCGCCGGTCCACCGCGTGGTGTTCATGCTCGACCTGTGGTCCGGCCCTGGTCCGGTGCCGCGCAACATCGCCGAGGCGATCTGGCGGGCCAAGCAGATCCAGTACGCGAGCCGCACTCCGCGCGCCATCGATGCCGCCGCCACCAAGGTCAATCTCTGCCATGCGCTGCGGACCCTGAAGACAGCCGGTGGCCCCGCAGCCGCTTCCATTGCCGAGGAAGCGGCGCCGGCCATGGGGCGCCTCGATTTCGTCCACGTCACCTACCAGCAGGCCTCGGCCGCAATCCCCTACAGCGACGCCGAATTCTCCCGCGCCTCGATCGCCACCCACCGATCCGCGGGCTATCGCGACATCAAGGCGGCGCTGGCAGCGGCGCCGTGGCGGGACGCCCCGTTGCCGCCACATCTTGGGGCACTGGTGCACCGGGTCAGTGCCGAGCAGGTCACCACCCTGCCGCCTGCCTCGCTGAGCCTGACTGCCGGCGATCCGGCTTTCGCGCCGCCGGCCCTGCCCGTTCCGGTCGGCTGACCCGTATCAGCGAATTCGTGCCGTCCGCAGCGCCGCCTCGACCTGACCGCAGAGGCCGGCAACCGCGGCTTCCATGGCCTGGGCGCTGGCCTGCGGGGTGGCCGCGGCCAGGGGCGCATCCGCTTCCAGCCGGGTCTGCAGCAACAGGCCGGCCTCCACCGGCAACTGGCGCAGCACGGTCAGGCCCAGGGCCGCATGCGCGCGATTCTGCGCCGGCAGGGTCCAGAGCGCGGTCAGCTCTCCCTCCAGCACCAGATCGGCGCCGAGCCGGCTGCCGGAGAGGATGACCGCCTGGAACAGCCCCGCCTCGGCCAGCCACGCCCGCACCGCTTCCTGCACCGCCTGCGCCGGCGGGACCGACCATTCCTCGTAGAATTCCGTGCGGATGCTGCCGTCCGCCGCGATCGACTGCAGGCCGCGCGCCTCCAGCCCGGGACCGGCGGCGAGGTCGCGGATCAGCAGCACCGGGCCGCGCGCCGGCGGCGGCAGCGCCTGCGGGCGGCGCACGCGCAGCGGCCATTGCCGGCGCTCGGCATAGGGGCGCGTGGCCAGGCCGCAGCCGGCCAGGGCCAGCAGCAGGCCGAGCGCCGCGCGCCGGGGCGTCGCCGGTGCGATGTCGTGGGCGGGTCCTGCCTGGCTCATCGGCCGTTCTCCCGTGGCGGCGGTCCGCCCAGCAGTGCCCCGGCCGGGTAGCGTCGCAGCGTTTCGGTGGTCTCGCGCAGATTGGCGGTGGCCGCCCGCGCATCGCGCAGCACCGGCGCCAGTTCGGCCTGCAAATCGACGATCCCGGTGTTGGAGCGGCGCACCACCGCTTCCAGCGCCACCACCAGCGCCGGCAGGCGGGACGCGACCTCGGCGAAGCGATTGGCCGCACGCGCGACGGCGGCCATCGTCTCCTTGCTCTGCGGCCCGCTCAGCGTCCGCCGCAGCGCCGCCGCGGTCGCCTGCAACTCGGCCGCCAGCGCCGGGACCTGCGCCGCCTCGACCGTGCCGCGCAGCGTGTGCATCAGCTCGGTCGCCGCCACCAGCGCCTGCTGCGCCTCGCCCTCGGTGAGCTGGCGGTGGACATCGTCCAGCACCGTCTGGGTGGTGTGGCCGAGGGCGACGAGGTCGATGGAATTGATCCGCGCCAGCAGCGCCTGCGCCGCGTCCTGCACCTGCACGATGGTGCTGGGCATCGACGGGATCTCGGGATAGTGCGGCCGCCACGGCACCGTGATCTCCGGGAACAGCCGGGGATCGACGAAGTCCAGTTCGATATAGGCGAGCCCGGTGATGCCCTGGTTGGCCAGCCGGGCGCGCAGCCCGCCGCGGACCACGGCGGCGCCGTCCTGCACCCGGCCGACGCGCTGCAGGTCCAGCATGTAGCGCACATAGACCAGGGCGTCGGTGGGCCGGTTCACGTCCACCGGCTGGTTATCGAGATAGACCGCGCTCACCAGCCCGATCTCGGTCACCTCGCCGAGCGAAACACCGCGGAACTTCACCGGCGCGCCGATATTCAGCCCCTGCACGCTTTCGTTGAAATAGGTCTCGTAGATCTGGCCGTTGCGGATGCGGTTGCCGCCCAGGAACAGCGCCAGCCCGACCGCGACCGCGATCCCGGTCGCCAGCAGCAGGCCCACGCGCAGGAAAGTACCGCGTGTCCCGCTCATGCCGCCTCGCGGCGGAAGAAGGCACGCACCATCGGCACCTCGCTTTCCTCGCGCAGGCGCCGCGGGTCGCCGGTGGCGATCACCCCTTGCGCGGCGCGGTCGAGCATCAGGCAGCGATCGGCAATGGCCAGGATCGAGGCCAATTCATGCGTCACCACCACGAAGGTCAGGCCGAGGTCACGCCGCAAATCCAGGATCAGCCGGTCGAGCCCGGCCGAAGTGACCGGATCGAGCCCGGCCGAAGGTTCGTCGAGGAACAGCAGCGGCGGATCGAGCGCCAGCGCCCGCGCGATCGCCGCGCGCTTGGCCATGCCGCCGGAGATCTCGGCGGGCAGCCGGCCGGCGGCATCGGCCAGCCCGACCAGCCCGAGTTTCAACCGCGCAACGTCGCGGCGCGCGGCCGGGGGCAGCCCGGTATGGATCTCCAACGGCAGCATCACATTCTCCAGCAGCGTCATGCTGCCGAACAGGGCCCCCGACTGGAACATCACGCCGACCCGCCGGAGCAGCGCGGCGCGCGTTTCGGATGAAACGGAATAGAGATTTTCGCCGAAAAGTTCCACCTGCCCTTCGGCCGGCGGCAGCAGCCCGATCGCCTGGCGCAGCAGCGTCGACTTGCCGCACCCCGATCCGCCGAGGATGACGAACACTTCGCCCGGCTGCACCGCGAAGCTCACGTCGCGGTAGATCGTGCGGGAGCCGAAGCGTTGGGCCAGCCGGCTGCCCAGCAGGACCGGGGCCGTCACAGCCCGAGCCGGTAGAACAGCACGGCGAACACCCCATCGAGGACGATCGTGGCGACGATGCCGCCCACCACGGCGGCCGTGGCCGCCTGCCCGACCGCGCGCGGCCCTACCCCCGCCGCCAGCCCGGCCCGGCACCCGATCGCCGCCACCACCGCCCCGAACACCACCGCCTTGGCCAACCCGCCATAGAAATCCTGCGGCCGCACCCATTGCGCCACCTGGTTGCCCACGGCAACGAGGGGAATGCCGGAGGCGACCAGCACCAGGGTCATGCCCACCAGCCCGGCGAGTTCCAGCAGCACGGTCAGCACCGGCATCACCAGCATCGCCGCCGACAGCCGCGGCAGCACCAGCATGGTCATGGGATCGACCCCCATGGTGGTCAACGCATCGATCTCCTCGTTGACCTTCATGGTGCCGATCTCGGCGGCGAAGGCCGAGCCGGACCGGCCGGCCAGCACCACCGCCGCCAGCAGCGGCCCCAGCTCGCGCAGCAGACTGATCGCCACCAGATTGGCGACGAAAATGTCGGCGCCGAAGCGACGCATCGGGATCAGCGACTGGAACGCCAGGATCAGCCCCATCAGCACGCCGAGCAGCAGGATCAGCGGCACCGCGCGCACCCCTGCCTGATCGGCCGTGCGCAGCAGGTCGATCCGGCGGAACTGGCGCAGCCGGCGCGGCAGGGCCAGCAGGGCCAGCACCGCTTCCCCCAGATAGGCGAAACCATCGGCCATGGCGTCCAGGCCATGGCGCAGCGTTACGTACCAGGGGGTTGGCGGCGCCGTTGGCACGGGGGGCGGCTCCTGCAGGGCGTTGCGCGCCCGCCCCAGCATCGCGGCGACCTGCGCGCTGGCGCTCTCCAGCCGGCCGCCGCGGCGTTCGATCGCCACCAGCAAGGCCGCGCCGGCACTGTCGCAGCCCGCCAGCGCCGCCAGATCGACGACCGTGCCCTCACCTGCCCGCCGGGTCGCCTCGGTCCACAGGCGGCCGGCCCCATCGATGTCGAGATGGCCGCGCAGGGTCAGCACGGTGGTGGTGCCCTGCGTCACGGCCTCAAAATTCACCACGGCCTGCGGAGGCATCAGTCGCTCCGGTGCAGCAGCGCACCCAGCAACGGATAGGCGGAGGCCGCGAACAACACGGCACCAAGCCCCTGCAGCCTCAGGTCATCGCTGCCACCGAGCGCGCGGGCGAACCCCAGCAACAGGCCCAGCGCCAGGCCCGGCCCCACCAGCGGCAGCCAGATGCGGCGTACCCTTGACACGATCGTCGCGCCAGAAATGGTGGCCATGCGCGACATTGCCGGCGTCACGCGCCTTGCCGACCACGCCAGCGGGATCACCACGAAGGGCAGCAACCCCGCCGCCTGCCCGGGAAAACCGGGAAGCGGCAGCAAAGGCGGCAACAGGGCCAGGGCTAAAAGCGCCGCTCCCACCGGCACGGGCAGGCGCGCGATCAGGACAGCGAACGGCACGGCAGGAAGCGCACACAGCAACGTGGCCGCCACAGCGAGGCCGATGCCGTTCAGCCAGATCATCGCCCCGGATCCGTTGGGGCTTTGCCCCAAACCCCACCAGGAGGCTTCGCCTCCTGGACCTCCACCAAGGGCCATAAGGCCCTTGGATCCCATTCCTTTTTTCGTGGGATCAACGTCACCGACTGACCCAGGTATCGAAGCGCTTGCCCAGACGCTCGCCATTCTCGCGCCAGAACGCCTCGTCGACGAATAACGCCGCCCCTGAATTCACGGTCGGCGAGACAGCACTCTGCTCGGGGGACAGGCCCTCCTGCGCGCCCTTGGCCACCGCGCCCAGCGCCGCCACGGCCGGCAACCGCGCCTGTACTTTCGGGTCACCGGCGAAGTCGAGGAAACGCCGGGCGGCCTCATGGTTCGGACTGCCCTTGACGATCGCCCAGGACTCGATCTCCACCAGCTCACCCGCCCATTGCAGGCCGAAACTGTGCGCCCCGCCCCGATTGGCCAGGGCGATCGCCTGTGACGGCGCGCTGGTCATCAACACTTCGCCCGCAGTCAGCAGACGCGCCCCGTCACGGCCCGCCGCATCCCACCAGACGATATAGGGCGCCAACTGGTCGAGCCGGCGGAAGGCACGGTCGCTTCCTTCCTCGGTGCGCAGCAGGCGATAGACGTCATTGGGCGCCACGCCATCGCCGAGCAACGCGATCTCCAGCGTGCCTCGCGGCGAACGGCGCAGGCCACGCTTGCCGGGCACCTTGGCGATGTCCCAGAAATCCTGCCAGGTCGGCGTGCCGGGGAATTTCTCGCGGTCCCATGACAGCACGGTGGCCCGGGCGAAGGCACCCTGGCCGCATTCGGTCGCCGCCTGCGGCAGGATCCGGTCGCGCCCGCCGATCGCGCCCCAGTCGAGCTTTTCCACCAGCCCGGCCTGGCAGGCCGCCGCCAGCGTGGCTGCGCCGAGCTGTACCACATCCCACCGCGCCGCCGCGTCGCGCAACGTCTCCAGACCAGGCTGGCGCGTGGCGGTCACCACCGGGGTGCCGGTGGCGAGGAAGGGAAGGATATAGGTCTGGCGCAGCCCCTGCACCGGGCCACCAGCAACCAGGGCGACGGTCAGGTCACGGGCCTCTGCGTGCACCGGCGCGGCAAAGGCGATCAGGATGGCCGCAATAAGGGCGCGCGTCATGCTGTTACTCCGTCGGGCCGCGCCGGAGACCGGCGGCGCGCGCGGCGGACCGTATCGCCGGCCGTGTGGCACCGCAACGGTCACGATCGATCATTCGATCACGGGATCCTCGCGCGCCAGCACGCGCGCGTACTCGGCCTGCCAGGCCACGGCGACCTGCTGGCCGGCGGTCAGCCCGGCCAGCGGCACCACCGCCGGGCGGGTCACGATCAGCTCCGCCGGGCGCGGCCCCTCGGCCCCCAGGCGCAGCGACAGCCGCACTTGATCACCCCGCCAAGCGATGCCGGCCACCAGCGCCGGCAAGGCGCCCTCCCCCATGTCCGCCGGCGTCACCGCCGCCACCGCCACGCGCTCCGGGCGGATGAACACCTGGCAATCGCGTCCCGGCACCGCGGCCGGCGTCGCCGCCGCCTCCACCGTCAGGCCGCAGCCGAGCCGCACGATGGCGATGTCGTCCTCCACCGCCTCCACCCGGCCCGGCAGCAGGTTGGCGGCGCCCAGCAGGCGGGCGACCCGCAACGAGTCGGGCTGATCGTAGACCTCCTGGACCGGACCGGCCTGCAGCAACGCGCCGGCCTCCAGCACGGCGACGCGCCCGCCCAGGTGCAACGCATCGCCGGGGTCGCGCGTCGCCAGCACCACCGCCATGCCCTGCAGCAGCGGGGCAAGGTCGGCCAGCACCGCCGCCCGGGCCGACGGATCGAGCCCCGCGCAGGGATCGTCGAGCAGCACCAGCCCCGGCTGCGTCACCAGCGCGCGCGCCAGCACTGTGCGCGCGCGCTGCTCGGCCGACAGGTCACAGGGCCGGCGGTCGGCGAGGCCAACCAGGCGCAGCGCATCCATCAGCCGCCCGACCCGGTCGGCATGGCCCACGCTCGGCCCGGAGCGCAGTTCCAGCGGCAGGGCGATGTTGCCGGCGACGCCCAGATGCGGCAGCAGGACCTCGTCATGGCCCACCAGGGCGAGTTCACGCGCCGCCGGTGGGATGTCGGCCGCTTCCCGCCCGCCCAGCAGCACCGAACCCGTGTCCGGCCGTGTGAAGCCCGACAGCAGCATCAGAGCCGCGGTTTTCCCCGCCCCCGCCGGCCCCAGCAGGGCCAGCCTCTCGCCGGTGGCGATCTCCAGGCCGAGGCGCCGCAGCACCGGCTGGCGACGTCCGGCCAGGCTGACCTCGCGCAGCGCCGCGACCTGGCGCGTGGCCGGGGGCGGCCGCGAGGGCATACGCAGGGCGGTAACGGGATGAGATGCCACGGCAACCCCTCGTCCGGCATTCGCGTTGCAGCGACCGACTTTCCGAAAACAGGGAGCATCCCGCAATGGCTTCTCCAACCGATACGCTCAGTGACACCGCCACCGATGCACGTGAGCAGATCCGCCAGCTGCGCAGCCAGGTCGACCAGCTGATGCGCGAGCGCGTAAATCCGGCGATCAGCGACGCGGCCGGACGCGCCCAGGACATCGCCCGCCAGGCCCAGGACGTCGTGACCGACCAGGCCGAGGCGGTGTCGGGACGGGTGCGCGAGATGCCGCTGACCTCGGTGCTGATCGCGGCAGGCGTGGGATTCATCCTTGGCCGCCTGACACGCTGATCGATGCGGACGGTCAGCCTCGCCAGGGTCGCCGCTCAGGCGGAGATCCTGCGCCTGCGCCGGCAGGGGCGGCGCACTGCCATCCGCGCTGCCCTCGGGGCCGTCGCCGGGATCTTCCTGATCGCGGCCCTCGCCGCCCTGCACGTCGCTGCCGTGCTGGCCCTGGTCCCGCGCTTCGAGCCGATCACCGCGGTGCTGATCGTGGCCGGCGGCGACGTTGTGATCATGGTCGTGCTCGGGCTGCTGGCCCTGCGTGACCGTCCCGACCGCATCGAGCGGGAGGCGGAAGAGGTCAAGCACACCGCTCTCGTGCAATTGCAGGAGACGGTGGCCATGGCGGCGCTGGTCGGGCCGGCGCTGCGCATGGTGGGGGGACGCAAGCTGTACGGCATCACCCTCGCGGCGCTGACCGCCCGGTATCTGGGCGCACGGCGATAGCGGCGCTATAGCACCCCTCGCGACACTCAGGTGATCACGAGGGGGGCTCCGCGCGCATGTCCGATGCCAGCGTCATCGTCAACCGGGATGGCCGCATCGGCCATATCCTGCTGAACCGCCCGAAGGCGCTGAACGCGCTGGACCTGCCGATGCTGCGGGCGATGCAGGCGGCGCTGGACGAATGGCGTGACGATCCCGCCGTGCATGCGGTCGTCATCGAAGGTGCGGGGGGGCGGGCCTTCTGCGCGGGCGGCGACATCCGTGCCGTGCGCAGTCTGATGGCCGAGGGCAGGACCGACGAGGTCGAGGCGTTCTTCCGCGAGGAATACGCGCTCAACGCTACCATCGACGAATATCCCAAGCCCTATGTGGCGCTGATCGACGGCATCTGCATGGGCGGCGGCATCGGCGTCTCGGTGCACGGGCAGATGCGCGTGACCACCGAGGCCGGGTTGTTCGCCATGCCCGAGACGGCGATCGCCATGTTCCCCGATGTCGGCGCCACCTTCATGCTGCCGCGCCTGCCCGGCGAGCTCGGCACCTATCTTGGCCTGACCGGGGCGCGCATGACCGGGGCCGAGGCGGTGCATGCCGGCATCGCCACGCATTTCGTGCCGCGGGCGGCCCTGCCGGCGCTGCGCACGGAGCTTGCCCGCGATGGCGTCGCCGCCGTGGCCGCGCATGCGCAGACGCTGCCGCCTTTCTCACTGGCGCCGCACCGCGCCGCCATCGACCGCTGCTTCGGGGCGACCAGCGTGCCGGAGATCATCGAGCGGCTGCAGCACGAGCACACCGACTGGGCGCAGGAAACGCTGGCGACGCTACGCACGGTGTCGCCGTCGTCGGTGTTCTGGTCCTTCGCCGCGATGCGGCGGGGGGGCGGCCTGTCGCTGCGGGCGGCCCTGGCCGCCGAGCTGAAGCTGACGCGCCATGTGACCCGCCATCCCGATTTCGCCGAGGGCGTGCGTGCGATGGTGATCGACAAGGATCGTCAGCCCAGGTGGTCGCCAGCCCGCATGGAGGATGTGGACCCGGCGGCGATCGCGGCGATGCTGGCATAGCGCCCCGCCGCGCAGCGAGAATGGGGTCCAAGGGCCTTGTGGCCCTTGGTCGGTCCAGGGGCGAAGCCCTGGCCTTTTTTGTCAGGCTTGCCGGTGCCGTGCCCGCAGTCGCAGGCCGAGCGCGATCATGGAGATGCCGAACAGCAAGGCGTAGGCGCCAAGCCAGATGGTCAGGGCCAGGGCGCCGGTGATCGGGCAGAACAGCAGCAGCCCGCCCCAGATGACCGAGACCACTCCGCCCAGGCCCATCAGCCAGTTGCCATGCCCGGAATCCAGCCGCAGGGCCGAGACCAGCATCAGCACGCCGGTGACGATGGCCCAGGCCGCGAGGGCCCAGATCCACACCACCAGGGTCAGCACGGGCAGGAAGATCGCGACCAGGCCGAGGCCGAGGTCAGCGATGCCTTCCAGCAGCAGCAGGCCCCAGCGTTCCTGCCGGTTGATCGCGCGGATGGCGGCGACGATGCCGAACACGCCGTCGGCCAGCAGGTAGATGCCGAGGATCAGCACCAGTGATCCCGCCACCACGCCGGGTGCGGCGAAGGCCAGCAGCGCGAACAGGATGGCCACGATGCCGCGGAGGACCAGCGCCCACCAGTTGCGGGCCAGGCCGGCGCGATGGCCGATCCAGGGGGCGCCTCCGAAGCGAGGCTCGGCCAGGTCGCTCATGCACATCCTCCTGTGAGGTGCCGTTACGGGAATTATACCTCCCCGAAGTGGTTTCGCCCTCCAACGGCTTCGCGGGATGCGCATCACGCCTGCGACAACCGCAACCGGATCGGTCGGATCCTCCGTCAGCCGCACGACCCGGGGGCGAACCGGCTTCCCCTGGTCGGCGTTGCTCCGGCGGAGGGACATGATGCACGCAGTCTTGTTGATGGCCTTGCTGGCCGTGGCGCCGGCCGCGCGCGCCCAGACGCCGCAGCCCGGGGCGTCCCCCGCCAGCCCCGCGCCCGCCGCCACGGTTCCGGAGAGCACGCCCGCCCCGGTGCCGTCGGTGCCGCCACCGACGCCGCAAGGTGGGGCCACGGCCCCGGTGCCTGAGCGGATCGCCCCTGGCCCGGGCGACACGCCGTTCAGCGGAGCCCCCACCCCGGCCCTTCCGCCCGCCGACAGCAAGGGGCAGGATGGCGTGGTGCCGAAACTTTCACGCTGAGGGGTGCATGCGGTTTTCTCTCGTGCCGATGCTGCTGGTGGCGCTGGCGGGGCCTGCGGCGGCGGCCGAAACACTGCTGCATCTGTCGGAGACGGCGCGCGTCCTGGCCCGCCCCGATGAGATCACCGCCGTCCTGCGCGCCGAGGCGACCGCCCAGACGCCTGCCGCCGCCCAGGCCCGCGTGAACGCGGCCATGGCCGCGGCGATCGAGCAGGCCAGGGCGGTTGCCGGGATCGCGGTGGCGACGGGCGGCTATGCGGTCTGGGACCAGACCCCGCGCGAGCCCACCGCCTCCACCTCGCCGCAATGGCATGCTGCCCAGACGCTGGAGCTGCGTGGCCGCGATGGCGAGGCCCTGCTCCGGCTGGTCGGCACGTTGCAGGCGAAGGGGCTGGCGACGGAACGGCTCGGCTGGCAGCTCGCGCCCGAGACGGCCCGGCGCGCCCGCCAGGAGGCGACCCGGCAGGCGCTGGCGGGCCTGCGCGGCCGCGCCGGGGAAGCCGCCGAGCTGCTGGGACTGCGCTTCGACAGTTTCCGCTCGGTGCGGCTCGATGCGGCGCCGCCGGTCGCGATGCCGATGCTGCGGGCGACCATGAAAGCGACCCTCGATGCGACCTCGCCGCCAAGCGCCGAGGCGGAGGACGTTCCGGTGGAGGCTGCCGTCGAGGCGGAGGCCGTGCTGGTGCCGAAATAGCGCCTCAGTCGGCGGGGCTGTCCTTCGGGGCTTCCGCCTCGTAGCGATAGCGGAAGTCGCAATGCGGGGCGCCGCTCATCAATGTCTGGGTGCGCTCCATTTTCAGCTTCGGGTCGTAGCCCTCGCAGAACGCGCCGTCGCGGTTGCAGGACAGGATCGCTCCCAGCTCCGCCAGCCCCATCTCGCGATACATCTCGGCATAGCGGCAGCGCGTCACGTTGAAATGGAACTCGGTCGGGGTGGATTTCAGCACCTCCGTCCGCAGCGCGTCCTCGGCGGTCCACAGGTGCTGGATGGCGCGGAAGCTGTCCAGGCTCGGCCCGCCCCGCGCCCCGGCGGCCATCCGTGCGGCCGTCGCCTGCGCCATCTTGACGATCGCCGCGGAAAGAACGCGCCGGGCGGCATCCTCGCCGAATTCGGCCTTGAGCTCCTCGAAGATGCCTTGCGCGAACTCCGCCTCGATGCGCCGGCGCGTCAGGATGGGCATGTTTTCGGTCATGTCGGTCGTCCCTTGCTGTTGATCAGCCGCAGCCCGACCGCGATCGCGATCAGGCCGGCCAGCAATGCCAGGCTCGCATGCTCGCCCAGCAGCGTCGCGCCCGCCAGGATCCCGAACAGCGGCGTGAGGAAGGTGAACCCGGCCAGGCGTCCGGCCGGATAGACCTGCACCAGGCGGAACCAGGCGAGGTAGCTCGCGAAGGCCACCACCGCGGTCTGATAGAACAACCCCGTCCAGGCCAAGGGCGTCGTCGCCTGCCAGTCGAGCCGCTCGCCGGCCAGCAGGGAGGCCGCCGCCATCAACGGCACCGAGCCGGCGAGCTGGAGGAACAGCACGCGCTCCGGGGCCGCGCGCATCAGGGACGGACTTGCTTTCACCACCACGGTGGTCGCCCCCCAGGCGGCCCCGGCAGCGAGGCAGAGCAGGTCGCCGACGAGGTTGCCTCCGCCCGCCGTCAGCCCGTCGGCGAAGGCCGCCACCACCCCGGTGAAGGCGATTGCCAGTCCGGTCGCCTGCCGCCGGTCCAGGCGTTCGGCGGGCAGGAACACATGCACGCCGAGGGCCGTGAAGAATGGCGCGGTGTAGAGGAACAGCACGCCGTGCGAGGCGGTGGTGAGCTTCAGCCCGGGCAGCAGGGCGATGAATTCCAGGGCGAACAGCGCCGCGATCACCAGGCCTGGGCCGATGGCGGAATCGATACTCCACAATCTTCGGGCGGCCCCGGCACCGCCGCGGGCGCGCACGAACATCCAGACCAGGGCGGCGGCGACGACATGACGAATGCCGCCCTGCAGCAACGGCGGCAGCCCGCCGGTGATCGCCACCTTCACCGCCACCTGCTGCAGCCCCCACAGCGCGCAGAGCAGGGTGATGACACCCACCGCGAACGCATCGAGCCGGTCATGACGAGGCGGCGGGCTTCTGTCCATGCGCCGATGCTGCGGAGCGCGCCCCGGCCCGGCAATGCCGCTGCGTGCAGGGCCGCTGCGCGTGCGGGGCCAATCGGCGCCGCGCTGGAACGGTGGCGTCTCGGGTTGTTACTTCGGGGGCACGAAATGGTGCTGCAGCGCGAAAATGCGTTTGTGCTGCGGCGCAGCCTTTGACTGGCTGCACGCGGCATATCTGTAAACATCAAATAATGCTAATCCATTTCATTAGAAATTTCACAAATATTCTACATATATATTGCGGAATTTTGCCAGTACACGAGACGTGAGCATCGAGAATTCGATTTGCATTGATCGTCGTTTAGCCCAGGAGCATCCTGTTCCAATCAACATCGGCTCGTATCGGCACATCTCGAGGCTAGGCAGGTGGCGGCTTTGGGTCGTTGAGTGTGCAACGACGCCTGCCCGTCTCCCCGTCCCCAGGTGGCGATGTCCCCGTGAACGCCGGTGGCACACGAAGGGGAGAGATCGTGCCGGAAAGGGCCCGGAGGTGCTTCCATGTTCAGGGTTCTCGGCGAACAGGAAAACTACCTGCTGGTTTCCAACGGCGATTCCTATGCCGTGGTGGAGCGGCGCGCAGGTCGGTACTACGCGTTGCGCAACCGCAACCGCGAGGGCCTGCCGCTCGACGACAGGGGCGTGGCGCAGCTCATCCGGCGATCGGGCACGGCGGACGAAGTCGAGGCGCGTGATCTTCTGGCTTCGGTCGCCACCCAATGGCGGGATTTGTGCGAGCACGTCAGGTAATCGCGGACGTGTCTCCGCCCAGCCACGCGGTCGCCCTCCAGGGGCGACAATGCCGGGGCAGCGGGTGACGCCTCACCCGCTGCCCCGTCCGTTCAACAGGCAATGAGGCATGGCCGGCGCCGGGCAAGCCCTGGCGCCGGCCAGTCGTCAGGATTGGGCGTCCGGCGAGAGCACGATGCAGGCGCCACGGCGGCCGATCCGCTCGCAGGCCTGCACGGCGGCATCCCGCGACAGCCCGGTCAACCGTGCCCGGTAAAGCGTCGTGCTGGATTGCCGGACTGTTCCCACCGCCGGCCGGGCATTGGCCAGCAGGTCACGGGCCTGGCCGCGGGCCTGGTCGGCCGCTGCCCGGGCCTGGCCTTCGTTGCCGAAGGCGCCGACCTGGATCGCCCAGCTGCCGGAGGCGTTGGCGACGACCCGCTGCGCCGGCAGCGTGTCGGCGTGGGCCTGGCTGATCAGGCGCAGGCCGTTGTTGCCACCACGGGCCGGCGCGGGCGCCGCCGAGGCGACCTGCACCGCGACGGGGGCCGGCGTCTGGCGCGGCGGGGCCGGCAGCGACGTCGCCGCCACCACCCGTGTCGGGGCCTGCCGGGTCACGCGGTTCTCGGCCAGGGCGACGGGAGCGGAAGCGCTGCGGTTGCGCGGATAGCGGGGACCGGGGGGGATGTTGATGGGCAACTGGTTCATCGCCAGCTGGCCGGCGGCGGAGGGCCGGTTCGGCTCGAAGCCGGCCAGGTACGGCCCGATCTTGGCGACGTAGCGCCGGGTCTCGTCGGGCAGCGGGCGGTTGCGCGTCAGGTAATCATCGAGCCGGCCCGGCCCGGCATTGTAGGCCGCCAGGAAGCCGGGAGAGCCATAGATGTCGTACATCTCGCGCAGATAAGCGGTGCCGGCGACGATGTTGTCGTGCGGCTCGTAGGGGTCTTCACCAAGGTCGTAGCGGTTGCGCAGCTCGTCGTAGGTGGCGGGCATGACCTGCATCAGCCCCATCGCTCCCACCGGCGAGGTGTCCATGACCTTGCCGCTCGACTCGACGCGCATGACCTCACGGATCCAGCGCTCGGGAATGTCAAATCGCGCCGACGCTTCCGTGATGTACGGTCCCCAGGGATCGGAGCGGGGACCGGGCGGGGTGTAGCTGCGGCGGGCGCGTGCCTGGTACTGCGCCGCTTCCTGCGTGGCGCTCATTTGCTGTCCGGCCTGGTGATTGCCGGCGCAGGCCGACAGCAGGGCCAGGGTGGCGCAGCAGGCCAGGGCGCGCAGCAGCGGCAAGCCGGAATGGGGGGTCGATCGGGATGACATGGCTGTCGCAGGCCTCCGTCGTGAGCGCGGCCGGGTGGCGCCGGGCCGGTGCGCACGACCGCCTTGGCGGCCGCTCGCAGATTCCCCGTCTCAAGACCAACCGGTTGGAGGCCGTCCTTGAGTCGGTCGTTCAAAAGTCTCGGCTAACCCCCTAATCCAATGGCCGCTTCAATGCAAGACATCTCGGCGGCAGAGCATTGCCCGATTTCGGTGTAGTAATGGTTGTACGTCGGTCGCGGCGATTGTGCTAGTGGTTGCGGCACCGCGCGGCTGCGAGATGCCCCGCCTACTCGAACTGCGCCCAGGAGAAGACCGACGTGCCGCGTTCCTTCATTCCGGCGGTGCTCGCGCTGGCCGCCCTGCCCGGGCTGACGGCCTGCGTCCCGAGCAGCACCCCCGCCGTTGCCCCGGCCGGCCGTGACAGCGTCGCCACCCGTGGCCCGCAGGCCAGGTATGGCGTGATCGTCTCGGTGCGCCCGCTGCTCGCGGAGCCGCCCGCCCAGGCGGCGGCACCCGGGGCCGCTCGCGAGGATGTGCGCACCCATATCCTGGGCGTGGTCGGCAGCGCCGCGGGCGGCGGCGTGCTCTCCCCCGGCACGCGGCGCGGCGCCGAGGCGCGGGAATTCATCATCCGGCTCGACAACGGCGGCACGCTTTCGCTCGTGCAACCGAACGAGGAGCGATTCCGTCCGGGCGAGCGTGTGCAGATCCTCTCCGGCGAGCACACCCGGATGGCGCGCGCCACCTGAATTTCGTCCACGTCATTCCCGCACAGCCCCGAACCGGGGATTTCAGGCAAGTCGGGTTGCAGGCGAAGGTGGGATCGGCTATCGCGCGGCGGCCCATGAACACCCTCGTGCAAGACGCCGAGAGATCCACGCCCCCGATTGCGTCGTCTCCGGACCCCTCGTTCGCCACCCGGCGATGGATGGTCGTGCGTGACCTGGCCGAGGCGGCCGGGCTATGGCGGCTGTGCTGGACC
Source organism: Rhodovastum atsumiense (assembly GCF_937425535.1). Taxonomy (NCBI): domain Bacteria; kingdom Pseudomonadati; phylum Pseudomonadota; class Alphaproteobacteria; order Acetobacterales; family Acetobacteraceae; genus Rhodovastum; species Rhodovastum atsumiense. The sequence continues at coordinate 5,635,192 of NZ_OW485601.1, read as the reverse complement.
CTCGCCTGGTTCGACATCAGGCTGCGCTATCGCGGGTCGGTGCTCGGGCCGTTCTGGCTGACCCTCTCCACCGGTGCGATGGTTGGCGCGATGGGCATCGTCTACGCGACGCTGTTCAAGATGAACCTGCGCGAGTACCTGCCCTTCCTGGCGCTGTCGCTGGTGCTGTGGGGGTACCTGAACACGCTGGTGGGCGACGGCTGTGTCGCCTTCATCTCTTCCGACAGCACGATCCGGTCGGTACGGATGCCGTACTCGCTCTACGCGGCACGGGTGGTGATCCGCAACATCCTGGTGCTGGGGCACAACGTGGCGGTCATCATCGTGGTCTATGCGGCGCTGGATACCTGGCCCGGGGCAACGGCGGTGCTGGCGCTGCCGGGGATCGTGCTCTGGCTGATCGATTCGCTGGCGATCTGCCTGCTGCTGGGGGCGGTCTGCGCCCGCTTCCGCGATATCCCGCCGATCGTGAACAGCGTCATGCAGATGGCCTTCTTCATCAGTGCGGTGATCTGGAAGCCCGAGCAGCTCGGCCCGAGCGAATGGATCCTCACCTTCAACCCGTTCTATACGGTGCTGGAAGTCGTGCGCGGGCCGCTGCTCGGCACTGTTCCCAGCCTGACGGTCTGGGTTTCCGCCCTCGCCTTCTCGGCCCTGGCCTGCCTGGCGAGCTGGCTGGCATTCGTACGGGTGCGCGAGCGCATCGCATTCTGGGTGTAGCACCATGGCCGGCCTCGATTGCAGCCACGTCACCATCTATTTCCCGCTCTACCATGGCAGCGCCCGCAGCCTGAAACGGGCGGTGTTCTCCACCGTCTCCGGGCGGGTGGCCGCCGACACCCGCAACCGCGTGGTGGTGCAGGCGCTGCGGGACATCGATTTCTCACTCAGCAGCGGCGACCGCCTGGGCCTGATCGGCGGCAACGGCGCGGGCAAGACCACGCTGCTGCGCACCCTGGCCGGCATCTACGAGCCGCAGTTCGGCCAGGTGCGCGTGCAGGGCTCGCTGAATGCGCTGCTTGACCCAAATCTCGGCATGAATCCCGACCTGACCGGCCGGGAGAACATCGCCCTGCGCGGGCTCTACAATGGGCTCTCGAAGCCGGCGATCCGCCGCCTGGAAGAAGACGTCGCCAATTTCGCCGAGCTCGCGGAGTTCCTCGACCTGCCGGTGCGTGTCTACAGCTCGGGCATGGTGGTGCGGCTCGGCTTCGCGCTGGCGACGGCGATTCGCCCGCAGGTGCTGCTGATGGACGAATGGTTCCTCGCCGGCGATGCGAACTTCATGGAGAAGGCCCGGGCGCGGCTTGAGGACATGGTGCGCGGCGCCGAGATCCTGGTGCTCTCCACTCACGTCACCAGTGTCGTGCTGGACTGGTGCACCCGGGTGATCTGGCTGGAGGAAGGCCGCGTGCGGGCGGATGGACCGGCCGAGACGGTGCTGTCCGCCTATCTCGGCCATCCCGTCGCCAGGGAAGTCCCCGTCCCCGCCGAACCCTGAAAAGGCCGCGCAGCGAGACCGGGGTGCAGGGGCCGTGTGGCCCCTGCCGGGTCCAGGGCAGCGCCCTGGACTTTCCTTGGATCAGAACGTCAGAACCACATCGGTGGCGATGGTGAACTGGCCGTTGTCCTTGCCGTTGTTGTACGGCTTCGGACCGGCCAGGCCGGCGTCGTAACGCACTTCCGGGCGCACCAGCAGGCCGCTGATCGGCTTGGGCAGATCGGGCTTCCAGGTGGCGCCGAAGGTCAGCGCGCCGTAGGTCGCGTGCGGACCACCGACCGAGGTGCTCGGGCGGCCACGTTCGAAGTTGATGAAATCGAGATTGCCTGGGAAGTAGCCGACGTAGAAGCCCTTGCCATCACGGAAGATTTCGCCGCGGGCGTTCAGCGTGACGGTGTCGGTGATCGCGTAGGACACGTACTGGGCGACACCGAAGGCCTCGGCCCCGATCAGGTCGTCCTTGGTGTAGTTGATCTCGGTCGTGAACGACAGCTTGTCATTGTGCTTGTACGTCACGTAGGCGTCGTTGTAGTACCGATTATAATGGTTGGCGTTCGGCACGCCCACCGACTGCGTCGGCGTATAGGAGGCATTCTCCGGGCCGATATGCGACAGCACCACGGCGGTCAGCTTGCCGTCGAGCAGGTTGAGGCCGAAGCCCACGATGCCGCTCATGGAGCTGTTGTTGTCGCCCCCGGTCGGGAAGGTGGTGTTCACGCCGGTGGTGAGGCCGCCATAGATGTCGAGGAAGTCGGTGACGTGGATATTCGCCAGCCCGCCGGTGTGCTTGAACGGCAGGGCGTAGCTGAAGATGTAGGAGTGCGAATAGAACGCGTTGGTCGAGGGATCGATCGTCTCGAAGCCGATCGGCGTGCTGAACAGGCCGAGCTTCAGGTCGATGCCGCCGGCCGTCAGTACCGGCATGTGCGCCGTGACATTCGCCTCGACCAGGTCGAGCTGGTTGCGGTCGGTGATGGCCTGGTTCAGCACGCCGATGTAATGCGTGTAGCGGGCGTCGGAACCATAGAGGCCCTGCACCTTGAAGCCGACATCCCAGCCGCTGGCATCCTTGGGAATTTCACGGGAGACCGTGAGCAACGCCTGATTCAGCATCAGCTGGTTCGGATGGTCGGTCAGCGCCTGGCCGAAATTGGTCTTGGGCCCGGCCGGATTGAAGGTGATGCCGCTCTGGATCTGGGCACCGAACTTGATGCTGTCCTGCCAGCTGGTCGGGGCGTCCTCGGCGCGGGCCGGCGCGCCAGCCGCCAGTGCTGCGGCCACCAGTGCGGTGGAAGCGGCTAAACGGAAACGAGTCATGGTATGGTCCTTGCGGTGTCGCCTGGATCCGGCCGAAGCGGGATCGTGACGATATCGATACGTATTCGGCGGATGGCGCCAGGGCAATGCCCCGGCGCCGTATCGGTCAGCCGAGGCGCTCGCCGTGCAGCACGACGTCGAGACCCTCGCGCTCTTCTTCCTGGCTCACCCGCAGGCCGACCACCGCGCCGACCACCAGCAGAATGACCAGGGTGGCGACGGCGGTGTAGGTGACGGTCGCCGCCACCGCGATCGCCTGGATCTTCACCTGCGCCAGGCTGCCGATGTAGACGCCGTCCGGATGCCCGGCATCGGCCGAAAGCGGGCCATAGGCGAACCAGCCGGTCAGCAGCGCGCCGACGATGCCGCCGACGCCGTGCACGCCGAAGGCGTCCAGGCTGTCGTCATAGCCGAGCGTGTGCTTCAGCCAGGTCGCCGACCAGAAGCAGATCACGCCGGCGATCACGCCGATCACCAGCGCCGCCCCCGGCAGCACGAAGCCCGAGGCCGGGGTGATCGCCACCAGCCCCGCCACCGCGCCGGAGATCACGCCCAGCACCGACGGCTTGCCCTTGGTGATCCACTCGGCGAACATCCAGCCCAGCGCCGCCGCGGCGGTCGCGATCTGGGTCACCGCCATCGCCATGCCGGCGCGGCCCGAGGCCGCCACCGCCGAGCCGGCGTTGAAGCCGAACCAGCCCACCCACAGCAGCGAAGCCCCGATCACCGCCAGCGCCAGGTTGAACGGCGCCATGTTGTCGGTGCCGTAGCCGATGCGCTTGCCCAGCACCAGCGCGCAGACCAGGCCGGCGACACCGGCGTTGATGTGCACCACCGTGCCGCCGGCGAAGTCGGCCGCGCCCAGCCCGGCCAGCCAGCCGGTCGGCGCCCACACCCAGTGCGCGATCGGCGCGTACACCAGCAGCGACCACAGCACCATGAACACGCACAATGCCGAGAACTTGAGCCGGTCGGCAAAGGCGCCGGCGATCAGCGCCGGGGTGATGATCGCGAAGGTCATCTGGAACATCATGAACACGGTCTCGGGGACCGTGGTCGCCACCGCCGCGTCCGTGCCCGCGCCCAGGGTGAACGGCTTGTCCCACGCCTCGCCGATGCCGCTCAGCATGAAGCGCGAGAAATCACCGAAAAAGGCGTTGCCGTTGGTGAAGGCGATGGAGAAGCCAGCCACCATCCACGCCACCGTCACCAGGCAGGTGATGGCGAAGGACTGCATCATGGTGGCGAGCACGTTCTTCTTGCGCACCATGCCGGCATAGAACAACGCCAGGCCGGGGATGGTCATCAGCAGCACCAGCGCCGTGCTGGTCAGCATCCACGCGGTGTCGCCGGAATCGATCTTCGGCGTCTCCTCGGCCCAGGCCGGGGCGGCAGCCAGAAGCAGCGGAAGCGCCATGATGGCGCGCCGCATCAGCGTTTTCATGCGAATGTCGTCCTTGTCTTACAGTGCGTCGACGTCGGTCTCGCCGGTGCGGATGCGCACGGCCCGCTCGACATCGAGCACGAAGATCTTGCCGTCCCCGATCTTGTCGGTCCGGGCGGCCTTGGTGATGGCCTCGACCACCAGCTCGGCGCGGTCGTCCGGTACCACCAGCTCGATCTTCACCTTCGGAATGAAATTCACGTGGTATTCGGCGCCACGATAAATTTCGGTCTGCCCTTTCTGACGACCGAAGCCCTTCACCTCGGAGACGGTGAGGCCCTGCACGCCCAGCGGCGTCAGCGCCTCGCGCACGTCGTCGAGCTTGAAGGGCTTGATGATGGCCATGATCAGCTTCATGTCGCGCCCTGTTGCTATGTGTCGGCCGCCGCACAGCGTGTGACGCTGGACGTGCACGGGCACGTCCGGGCGGCGACACGATGACCGCACGATGGCGGCCGAACCATTTCAAAATTCATGCCATAGTCACGGGCTGCGGATTTGGCCGGTTCAGGGCTGCCCCGCCTCCCGTGACTGCCTTGTCATTAAGCAGAAAGAATTGCCGTGCAACCACTTTATGCAGGTTCGAAACGGTCCAGGATCAATTCGGCGGAGCCACACCTGGGCCGCCGCTCTCCGCTAAATCGGGAAATGCCGCTCAAAACTTTCAACCAGCCGAACCATCCAGCTCGGGTGCGGCTGCGGCAGCGCCGGGCCGAGCTCGGCCGGCGACAGCATGGACCGGCCAGGCGGCAGCGCCGCGAAGCGGGCCCGGTCGGCGGGGGCGAGTCGGTCGGGCGCCAGCACGGACGGGATGCCCAGCAGGCTGGGATCGGCGGCCCGGGCCTGCGCTTCCGGCGAAAGCAGGAAATTGGCCAGCACCAGCGCCGGGGCCTTGTTGGCGGCGTCGGAGGGAATGGCGTTGCAACTGCAATGGCCGATGCTGCCGCCATCCAGGGCGAAGCTGCGGACCGTGTCGGGCAGGAGACCGGAGGCGATGGCGGCGGATGCCTCGCCGGGGTTGAACGAGACCATGATGTCGATCTCGGTCTCGCGCAGCAGGGCCCGCTGGGCGGAACCGGTTTCGGGAAAAGCGGTGCCGCGGCGCCACAGCATGGGCTGCAAGGCGGCATACCAGCGCCAGAACGGCGCCGTCATCGCCTCGAAATCAGCGACCGTGTGCCGCAGCGCCGCGGGGTCGGGGGCGAACTCGCACAGCGCCTGGCCGAGGAAGGCCGCACCGAGGACATGGCGCGGATGCGGATGGGCCAGCCGGCCGGGATGCGCCGCCGCCCAGGCGCCTATCGCCGCCATGCTGCGCGGCGGATCGGGCACGCGCGCGGCATCGCAGACGAACACCAGCCGCGCCATGTGCCAGGGAATCCCGGGGCCATCCATCGGCCCCGGCCCGCCGGCGGGAGCGAGGCGGATGGCATTGGGCAGCCCCCCGGGCACCAGCCCGCACAGCAGATTCCGCTGCCCCGGTGACAGCAGGCCGGGGTCGTTCAGCCAGATCAGGTCGATCCCGCTGCCCGACGCGCGCGCGCCAACCTTGCCGGCACCGAGACGGGCGAGCGCCTCGGTGGGATCGCGCAGGCGGACGTGACGCACCGCGATGTCGTGGGAGACGCGCAGGCGCTCGGCGCTCCAGGCGATGAAGGCGTTGATGCGGTCGTCGCCCGCCCAGGCATTCCAGAACACCGGCCTGCCGCGCGCGGCCCGTTCGATCGCCGCCCAGTCCGACATCGAGGTCGCGCCAGGCGCGAAGGAAGCGAGGCCGGTGGTGGCGGTGGCCAGCACGGCGCGCCGGGACAGGGCGGTGGGGGCATCGCGGGATCTGCGATGGCAGGCCTGCCCCCTGTCGATCGATTCCATGCCGTTTGCTGCCTTCCGCCAGAGGATGAACGCGCCACGGGAACCCGCCGGTCCTGTTCAGATCGGACTGAAGACGCAAATTCCTATATCGGCGGCGCCGGCATTCCGGGGCTTTCCGGCAGGCGGGATCACGCTGCCGGCCCTTGCGGTGCCGTTGCCGGTGCGGGATAGACTCATCCCATGTCCATGGACGCATTCGAGCAGTTGCGGGCGCTGACGCTGCTGACGATCGCCTTGCTGCTGGCGCCCGCCGCCATCCCGCCGCTGCGGCGTTATCGCAGCCGCCTGCAGGTGGCGATGCTGCTGCTGTATTTCGGCGGTGCCGCGGTGATCCTGGCGCTCTGGCTGCTGCGTCGCTGAACCGGTCCCCGGGCGGCCCCGGCGACGAACGCCCCCCTGAACCGACTGCCAACACGAGCATATTTCGCCCAAATCTTGAGACCGACGCGAATAAGAGTCAATTTACCACTATAGCTTCCAATGATTCACGAGCAACACGCGAGTGAATAACGTCAGAAATTTGGCAATTGCCGCGATGGCCGTCGTTCTTTTCGTGGTCGCTTCGGCAAGCTGGCTCGTGGTGACTTCGCTTCAGGAATCGCGGCAACGTTCAACGGCTCTTGCCGACGGTTTGGCTTTGCTGGTTGAACACGAGCTCAACAGATATGTTCATGTCTACGATGCCGCCTTGGGCGCCGTCGCCCTGCGGGCACGCATGGCGGCCCAGGCGAACGGCACGACCGCAGATCCCGGGCCTGGCGCATTCGTCCTCACCGATGCCCATGGCGATGTCCTGGCCGCCTCGGCCGGCTTTCCCGCCAGCATCCAAAGCCTGGCGGACCAGCCCAGCTTCCGTTTCCACGCCGGCTCGCCCGGGCCCGGGCCGCACCTGACATTCGATTCCGGCCCCCTTGCCGCCGGCATGCCCGCGCTCGTCGTCAGCCGGCGCGTCAACGGGCCAGGTGGACAATTCGCCGGCATGGTGGCCGGCGTGCTTCGGCTGGATCTTCTCGGACAGCTCCTCGACGACCTGCCGTTGGGCAAAAACGGCCTGGCGCTCATCGCCCTCGGGGGCGGGCAACTGCTGGCATGCAGCCGCCATCCGGCCTGCCGCGGCGGCGGCGATATCGGCGGCTCCGGGTTGGCGCATGCATTCAGGCGACAGGCCACCGGGGCCGTGGACGCCGGGGCCGGCGTGGACGACCTGTCCCGCCTGTTCGTCTTTCGCCATGTCACCGACCTGCCGCTCGTCATCGCCGTGGGCCAGTCGTTCGGCGAGATCTACGCCCAGTGGCGCGCGCATGCGCCGGGCAGGCTCGCGGTGGTCACCGTGCTGTTCGCCTCGGCCGGCACGCTGGCCGTCGGACTGGCGCGTGAACTCGCGCGCAGGACAGAGGCGGAGCGGAAGGCGGTCGCCATCGGCGAGGAGCTGCGCATCGTCACCGACAGCAGCGCCGACACGATCCAGAAGATCGACTGGGACGGGTGCCCCGTGTTCGTCTCGAAGGCGGCGGAGCGCATGTTTGGGCTGCCGTTGCAGGAGCTGTGCCGGCAGGACCTGCTGCGCTTCGTGCATCCGGACGACGCCGCCAGCGTGCGCGACGCGCTGGCGCGGCTGCGCCGCGGGGCGGAGGCGTGCCAGTTCACCTACCGCGCCATGCCGCCGGGTCGCAAGGAAGGCTGGTTCGAGGCGCATGGCAGCCGGCTGCATGACGGGAGCGGCGCGATCGTCGTGATCCGCGACGTGACGGCACGGCGCGAGCTCGAGGAGCATCTGCGACGGGCCCACCGGCTGGAAGCCGTCGCCGAACTGACCGCGGGCATCGCCCACGAGTTCAACAACCAGATCCAGGTGCAGATGGGCTCGCTCGAGCTGATCGGCGCCCTGGCGCCCGAGGGGGAACTCGGCGAGCTCGCCGCCGTGCTCATGCGATCGGTCGCGCACAGCGCCCGGTTGACCCATCGCCTGCTGGCGTTCACGCGCCAGCAGGTGCTCTCGCCGCGCAGCATCGATCTCGCCGCGTTCTTCGAGGATGCCGCCCCTGGCCTGCGCGCCGCGGCGGCGCCGGATTGCCGGTTGTGCCTCGAGGTTCCGCGCGCCGTCCTGGCAATCGTGGATCCCATCCAGCTTGGGGCGGCGCTGCTCAACCTGGTGCAGAATGCCCGGGAGGCACGGCCGCGCGACGGCCTGATCCGGATCATCGCCGCGCGTGCCGGGCCGCTCGCCGGGAGGCCGCCGGTCGTGGTGATCACGGTGGAGGACAGCGGCATCGGCATGTCGCCCGAGGTGCTGCAGCGGGCCTGCGAGCCGTTCTTCAGCACCAAGGGACAACTGGGCACGGGACTTGGCCTGGCCATGGTCCAGGGATTCGCCCGGCAGTCGGGCGGGGAGCTGTCCCTGCGCAGCGACCCGGGCCGGGGCACGCGGATCGAGCTGCGCCTGCCAGGGGCCGCCGGGGCCGGCCCCGCGGAGCCGCCGCCGGCGGAACGGATTCCGGACGGGGACGGAAGGCGGGTCCTGCTGGTCGACGATTCCGGAGACGTGCTTGCGACCGTTGGCGCAATGCTCCGGCACGCGGGCTACACGCCGGAGCGGGCCGGGTCCGGGGCGGCGGCCATGACGCTGCTTGGCGACGGCCAGCCGGTCGCGGCGCTGATCACCGACTATGCCATGCCGGACATGAACGGCGCGGACCTGATCCTGCGCGCGAGGTCCCTGCGGCCCGACCTGCCGACTGTGATCATCACGGCCTACCTCGCCGAAGCCATGATGGAAGAGGTCAGCCGCGACACGCGGATCCTGGTGAAGCCGTTCCGCCGGGACCAGTTGATTTCCGTGCTCGCGGCGGCGCTCCGCTCAGGGCTCGACCGATCGGAGAAGGGGACGAGGCCCTGAGGCAGGCCCGCCGCCGCAGCGGCGGGCCTGGGCAGATCAGCGCTGCCGGAAGGGCCGGTGGCACCCGCCGCAGGTTTCCCCGGTCGCCTTCAGGGCGGCGGCGAAGGCGGCGCTGTCACCGCTCGCCGCGGCCTTCTCGAGCCCTTCCGCAGCCGCGACCAGGGCGGCGCTGGCCTTCTCGAAGCCGGCCACGTCCGACCAGACGGCCGGCTTCGCCTTGCTGTTGGCCTCGGTTCCGACCGGGAACAGGCCGGGCAACACGCGGCCCCACGCAACGATGCCTTCAGCACTCTGCTTGAAGGACTTCACATCAGAGGATGTTTCCACCGCACGCTTCATCTCGTTCATGCTGCCGCCGAGCAGCTTGAAACCGGCCTGCCGCGTGGCAACCACCGCGGCGGGGGACAGCGGCACGGTCTGGGCGACGGCCGTACCGCCGAGCAGGCCGGCAAGGCCGATGGCCAGAAACGCTGTTCTCAATTCTTTTCTCCATCCTCTGATCAGGCGCGAACCGCCAGGGCCTGGCGTCCACGGCTGCCGAGCACATGGCCGTAATGAAATCGCCCTGCAAGGCCTGACCGTCGCGATCCTGCCGGGCGCGGCACGGCCTGGCGACATCCATCCGCCCTCCGCCTTCGAAGAGACACGTGGAATGGATATAAGCCCAGACATGTTTCAAATATCACCAAATCATATTCCGATATCGGTTTAAGTACGTATTTGCGATTTTTATGATCACTCACAGTTGCTGCTTGGTAATCTTGCTCAGTCAAATGGCCCGAGCAGAATCGACCCGACCGACCGGATGAAGCGATATCCAGGGGTCCAGTGCATCAGAGGAGTGTCTCTTGGCACCTAGCGGTATCATGACCATTAGCCATCCAATGGTCAAACAAATGCATACATGTGCATTTATTACTCAATTAAATATATATCGCTTACGTATAGTTTTTACGGTGCCACGATGATCATCGATGCACGCACACTTCCTTTAAACGCGATCATCGAATCTGATATTTGCGTCATCGGTGCGGGGCCCGCGGGCATCACCCTCGCCCGGGAATTCGAGGGCGGACCGTTACGCGTGGTCCTCCTTGAGGGTGGCGGCATGGACTTCGACCAGGCCAGCCAGTCGCTCTATCAAGGGGAGAATATCGGCCTCTGCTATGACGCGCTGGACCGGACGCGGTCGCGCTATTTCGGCGGCAGCTCGAATTGCTGGGGTGGCTTCTGCCGCCCGCTCGACGCCCATGACTTCCAGGTCCGCGACTGGGTGCCCAACAGCGGCTGGCCCTTCGGCCTGGCCGAACTGCTGCCCTATTACCGCCGCGCGCATGCGCTGCTGCAGATCGGCCCGTTCGAGTACGACCCGCAGACCTGGCAGGACTGGATCGGCCGGCCGGACAGCCGGTTCATTCCCTTCGACCGCGAGCAGGTGCTCAACATCGTCTCGCAGCTCAGCCCACCGACCCGGTTCGGCCGCATCTACGGCGAGGCCATCGCCCGCTCGGGCAACGTGACCGCCTTCCTGCATGCCAACGTCACCGCGATCGAAGCCCCGGGCAACGGCAGCCAGGTCACCGGTGTCGAGGTCCGCACCCTGAGCGGCGCCGCCTTCCGCGTGGCCGCGCGCTGCTACGTGCTGGCCACCGGCGGGATCGAGACCCCTCGCCTGCTGCTGGCCTCAAACCGGCACCACCCCGCCGGACTCGGCAATGAGCATGATCTGGTTGGCCGCTATTTCATGGACCATCCGCGTATCCGCAACGGCGAGATCGTCTTCAGCGACCCGCGCGCCTTCAGCCGCATCTACGACGTCCACGTGACCTATCCCGGCGGCACGGCCGCGCGGGGCACCAAGATCAGCTCCCATTTCGGCCTCTCGCCCGCCATCCAGGGCCGCGAGCGGCTGGGCAACACCCGCTGCTACGTGACCTCGCGCTTCGTGGGCGACCATCCCGAAAGCTATGCCGCGCTGAAGCTGCTCTACCAGGCGCTCAATCGCGGCAGCAGCCTGCGCGGGCGCCGCGGCGAGGTGCTGCGGGCGGTGGCGCGGAACCTGCCGCGGGTCGCCGTGCTCGCGGTCGGGCTGAAGTTCAGGCCGGGCTTCCTGGCCCGCGGCTTCACCCTGGAGACAGTGGTCGAGCCATCGCCGCTGCCGGACAGCCGGGTCATGCTGGGCGAGGGCCGCGACCGGCTCGGCGTGCCGCGCGTCAGGGTGGACTGGCGGCTGGGGGAAATGGAGAAGCGCACCTTCCGCCGCACCCAGGAGATTCTCGGCGCGGAACTGGAACGGATCGGTGCCGGGACAGTGCGCGTCGCGGCGCCGCGGGAAGGCGAGCCCTGGCCGGAGACGCTCGACGGCTGCTGGCACCACATGGGCACGACCCGCATGCACGCCGATCCGCGGCAGGGCGTGGTCGATCCGAGCTGCCGCGTGCATGGGATGGAGAACCTGTTCATCGCCGGCAGCTCCGTGTTCCCGACCGGCGGATCGGACATGCCGACCATCACCATCGTCGCGCTGGCATTGCGGCTGGCCGAGCACATCAAGGCCGGCTTCGCCTATTCCGGCCGCGACCTTTCGGTGCCGGTGCCCGTGGTCGCGGCATTGGAGTCAGAGGAAAAGGCAGCGGCCTAGCCGAGGCCGGGCGACGGGGGTGGCCAGCCCCCGCATCCGCCCGGGGATTCAATGGTGACAGCACAAATCGAAGCAAAGGAACAACCTTATCAACCGCGCAATGCAATGTAACAAAGCGTTCGTTTGAAAATAGTTGATCACGACTTCGTGCAATGCTATTTGATTTTGCGTTGCAGCATAGACGTAAGTGTTACGTTGCGGCAGAACTGGATTCATATTTTGCTGTAAATTCAGCACTTTCGTCTCGCGCCGGGATAAGGATACCCCTATGCCTGATCTGCGCCGGACCTCGATGCGCCCCCGCCCGCGCCGGGATGGAGTCGCGGCATGACACGCATCAACCACGTCTTCGCCGAGATCGCGGTCGGTGAGACCGCCGCCATCACCCGCGTGGTCACGCCCGAGGACCTCTATGTCTTCGCCCATGTCACCGGCAACCTGAACCCCATCAACCTGCCGGGCTCCGGCCACGACGTGGAGGCGCGCGACGCCCATCCCGCCCCGTCAATGTGGCTCGGCTCGCTGTTCTCGGCCGTGCTCGGCAATGTCCTGCCCGGGCCGGGCACGTTGTACGACATGCAGACGCTGCATTTCCACGGCCGCGCCTATGTCGGCGACATGCTCGACATCTCGGTGACCGTCACCGGCAAGCGCCCGCCCAACACGATCCTGCTGGCCACCCGCATCTGCCGCGGCGGCGAGACGATCGTCGAAGGCACGGCGGAAGTCACCGCCCCCGCCGAGCGCCGCGAGGTCGAGGACACCCCCCTGCCCGGCCTGACCATCGCCCGCCATCGCCATGTCGAGCGCCTGCTGCAGGCCTGCCACCCGCTGCCGCCGATGCGCACCGCGGTGGTGGCCCCCACCGAGGAAACCGCCCTGCTCGGCGCCCTCGCCGGCGCCCGCGCCCGGCTGATCGAGCCGATCCTGGTCGGCGACGCCGCCCGGATCGCCGCCGTCGCGGCATCCTGCGGCGCCAGCCTGCAGGGCTGCGAGATCGAGGACGCGTCAGGCGACGATGCCGCCGCCGCGCGCGCCGTCGAGATGGTGACCCAGGGCCGCGCCGCCGCGCTGATGAAGGGCCACCTGCATACCGACACGCTGCTGAAGCACGTGGTGAAGTCGCAGGGCGGGCTGCGCACCGGGCGCCGGATCAGCCATGTCTTCGTCATGGACGCGCCCTCCCTGGCCGAACCGCTGCTGGTGACCGACGCCGCCATCAACATCGCCCCGACCCTCGATGAGAAGGTCGACATCGTGCAGAACGCGATCGACCTCGCCTTGGCGCTGGGCATCGCCGTGCCGAAGGTCGGCATTCTCTCGGCGGTGGAGACGGTGAACCCGCGGATGCAGTCCACGCTCGACGCCGCGGCGCTGTCGAAGATGTCCGAGCGCGGCCAGATCAGCGGCGGCATCGTCGACGGGCCGCTGGCCATGGACAACGCCATCAGCCTGATGGCGGCCCGCACCAAGGGCCTGACCTCGAAGGTCGCCGGCCGCGCCGACATCCTGGTGGCGCCGAACCTCGAGGCCGGCAACATCCTGGCCAAGGAACTCACGTTCGCCGCCCAGGCCGAGGGCGCGGGGCTGGTGCTCGGGGCCAGGGTGCCGATCCTGCTGACCAGCCGCTCGGATGGCGAGATCGCCCGGCTGTTCTCCTGCGCCGTGGCGGCGCTGTACGTGCACTGGCAGGCCACCGGCCGCAGTGCCGCCCGGCCGGTGGCGCTGGCAGCCGCCGCCGAATGAGCCCCACCGTACCCGGCCCGGCCGGGTACGGTGTTCGATCGAAACGGTTTGTCTATAACAGAAATTTGTCCTGGTAATCGGTTACACAGGCCGGCAACTCATGGGCTGCGTGATGGTGTTCCGGCACCGTTTCCAGCACGACGCGTGTGTTTGATCGCGTCCATGCTTCTGGCCCTTCGTCACGGTTCTGCTAGGAAGGCAGTTCCGCGGGAAGGAGGAAAAGCATGCAGGACCTGGTGAGCGCACGACCCGAAGAAGTCGGGCTGTCCTCGGCTCGGCTGGCCCATGTCGAAGCCTGGGCGCAGCGCCTGGTCGACGAGGGCAAGCTGCCGGGCGTGCTGACGCTGGTGGCGCGCCGCGGCCGCGTCGCCCATCTGCATGTCTGCGGCCAGGCTGATCTCGCCCGCGGTGTGCCGCTCGGCGCCGATACCATCTTCCGCATCTATTCGATGACCAAGCCGCTCACTTCGGTCGCGCTGATGATGCTGTACGAGGAAGGGCGGTTCCAGCTCGACGATCCGGTGGCGCGCTTCCTGCCCTGCTTCGCCAACATGCGCGTCTTCACCGGCGGCAGCCGCTTCAAGTTCGACACCGCCCCGGCCGAGCGCGACATCACCATCCGCGACCTGCTGACCCATACCGCGGGCCTGACCTACGGCTTCATCGACGCCCACCCGGTCGATGCCATGTACCGCGAGCAGGGCGTTGATTTCCAGACCTCGATGGACACGCTGGCCGAGGTGGTGGAACGCGCGGCCCGGCTGCCGCTGATCGCCCAGCCCGGCCGCGCCTGGAACTACAGCATCGCCTCCGACGTGCTCGGCCACCTGATCGCGGTGATCTCGGGCCAGAGCTTCGAGGCCTTCCTGCAGGAACGCGTGCTCGGTCCCCTCGGCATGGACGACACCGGCTTCCACGTGCCCGCCGGCAAGCTTTCCCGCTTCGCGGCCCTCTACACGCCCGGGCCGGAGGGGCTGCGGCTGATGGACGACCCGCAGCAAAGCATCTTCGCCGTCCAGCGCCCGATCGCCTCGGGCGGCGGCGGGCTGGTCTCCACCGTCGCCGACTACCTCACGTTCTGCCGGCTGATGCTGAACGAGGGCGAACTCGACGGCGTGCGGCTGCTCGGGCGCAAGACGATGGAGCTGATGACCAGCAACCACCTCGGCGGCGACATGGCCGACCTGGGCACGCCCCGGTTCTCCGAATCGACCTATGCGGGAATCGGCTTCGGACTCGGCTTCTCGGTCATGCTGGATCCGGCGAAGGCGCAGATCGTCGGCACGCCGGGCGAATATGCCTGGGGCGGAGCAGCGAGCACCTCGTTCTGGATCGACCCGCAGGAAGATATGGCGGTGATCCTGTTGACGCAGCTCTTTCCCTCCTCGACCTATCCGATCCGGCGGGAATTGCGGGTGCTGACCTACGCGGCGATCACCGACTGACGGCCGGGGCGTTTCCCCGGATGGCCGTGTGGTGGGGCGGGCCTGCCCCACCACACACCCCCGCATGCACCCCCCGGCCATAACGCATCGGAACCATCCGCCCCCGCCGCGCTTATGGCCTTGCTTGTGTGCAGCACGGAGGCATTGGGCGTGCCGGTACCCACCACTCCCAAGACACGATTGAGCGAAGGTCTGCCACATCCGCTTGGCGCAACATGGGATGGGCTTGGCGTCAACTTCGCGTTGTTTTCAGCCAATGCCACCAAGGTCGAACTCTGCCTGTTCGACGACGACGGACGGCGCGAGCTGCAGCGGATCGAACTGCCCGAGTTCACCGACGAAGTCTGGCATGGCTACCTGCCGGAGGCGCGGCCGGGCACGGTCTACGCCTATCGCGTGCACGGGCCGTACGAACCGGATTCCGGCCACCGCTTCAATCACAACAAGCTGTTGCTCGACCCCTACGCCAAGGGCCTGGTGGGCGAGCTGCGCTGGGATCCGGCGGTGTTCGGCTACACGCTGGAATCCGGCGACGACCTGACCTTCGACACCCGCGACAGCGCGCGCTTCGTGCCGAAATGCCGCGTCATCGACCCGGCCTTCACCTGGGGACACGATGCGCGGCCGAACGTGCCGTGGGAACGTACAATCGTATACGAAACGCATGTGCGCGGCTTCACCCGGCGCCATCCGGCCGTGCCCGAGCCGCTGCGTGGCACCTTCGCGGGACTCGCGGTGGCCGAAGTGATCGACCACATCCGCCGACTCGGCGTCACCTCGGTCGAGCTGCTGCCGGTACACGCCTTCATCAACGACAGCATGCTGCTGGACAAGGGCCTGACCAATTACTGGGGCTACAACACGATCGGCTTCTTCGCCCCCGATGTGCGCTACACCGCCACGCATGCCATCAACGAATTCAAGGAAATGGTGGCGCACCTGCACGCCGCCGGGCTCGAGGTGATCCTCGACGTCGTCTACAACCACACCGCCGAAGGCAATGAACGCGGCCCGACGCTGAGTTTCCGCGGCATCGACAATGCCAGCTACTACCGGCTGCTGCCCGACCAGCGGCGCTACTACATCAACGACACCGGCACCGGGAACACGTTGAACCTGTCGCATCCGCGCGTGCTGCAGATGGTGACCGACAGCCTGCGCTACTGGGTCACCGAGATGCACGTGGACGGGTTCCGTTTCGATCTGGCGACAATTCTCGGTCGCGAGCCCTACGGCTTCGACGAGGGCGGCGGATTCCTCGATTCCTGCCGGCAGGATCCGGTGCTGTCCTCGGTCAAGCTGATCGCCGAGCCCTGGGATATCGGGCCGGGCGGCTACCAGGTCGGCGCCTTCCCGCCGGGCTGGGCGGAATGGAATGACCGCTTCCGCGACACGGTGCGGGCCTTCTGGAAAGGCGACAGCGGCAGCGCGGCAGAGATGGCGGCCCGGCTCTGCGCCTCGGGCGACCTGTTCAACCGGCGCGGCCGCAAGCCGTGGGCGAGCGTGAACTTCGTCACCGCCCATGACGGGTTCACGCTGAACGACGTTGTCTCCTACAACGAAAAGCACAACGCGGCGAACGGCGAGAACAATCGCGACGGCCACGACCACAACCGCTCCTGGAACCACGGCACGGAAGGACCGACGGACGATCCGGACATCCGTCGCCTGCGCGAGCGGCAGAAACGCAACATGCTCGCCAGCGTGCTGCTGGCGCAGGGCACGCCGATGCTGCTCGCCGGCGACGAGCTCGGCCGCACCCAGCGCGGCAACAACAACGCCTATTGCCAGGACAACGAGATCTCCTGGGTGGACTGGGAAATCGACGCGGATGGCCATGCGCTCATCGAGTTCGTGCGCCGGCTGACCGGGCTGCGCCAGCAATATCCCATCCTGCGGCGCGGCCGCTTCCTGACCGGCGAATACAACGAGGAACTCGCCGTGAAGGACGTGAGCTGGATCGCCGCCGGTGGCAGCGAAATGGCCCAGGACGACTGGACCAATCCGGGGACGCGCTGCTTCGGGATGCTGATGGATGGCCGCGCCCAGGCCACCGGCATCCGCCGCCCGGCCAGCGACGCGACGCTGCTGTGGATCCTGAATGCCCACCACGACATCGTCGCCTTTACCCTGCCGCGGGTGACCGGCGGACGGCGCTGGATGACCATGTTCGACACCGCCACCCCGGAGCGGATGCGCGAGCACAGTCATCGCATCGGCGAGACGATCGATATCGTCGGCCGCTCGATGGTGCTGCTGGCACTGCATGCCTGACAGAAAGGTCATGCGTTTGGCCCTTGATCTTGGGGACGTGGGCGCGCACCGTCTTCCGCCGAGGAGGAAAGCGAGGATGCTGGCCCGGACCGGACTGGAAGCCCAGGAAGCGCTGGTGTGCACCATGGTGCTGGCGGCAGCGACCGGCGGTGGCATCACCGACCGCGAGATCGGGGTCATGTCCGGATTGGTGCAGACCCTGCCGATCTTCCGCAATTTCTCGGCCGAGCGGCTCGGGACGGCGACCGACGCCGCGGTGGCGCTGCTCGATGAAGAGGACGGTCTTGCCCACGCCGCCCGATTGATCCGCGGGGCGCTGGAGCCACGGCTGCGGGAAACCGCCTACGCCCTGGCCTGCGAGGTGGTGGCCGCGGACGGCTTCGTGCAGCAGGAAGCCCTGCGCATGCTCGATTTCATCCGCTCCGAGTTGCATCTCGACCCGCTGGTGGCAGCAGCGATCGAACGCGGCGCCCGCGCGCGGCATCAGCAGGCTTAAAGGAAGGCAAGGGCTTCGCCCTTGACCCACCAAGGGCCACAAGGCCCTTGGATCTCATTCTCGCTGCGCAGCACAGCAACGGCAGGGTGGATCAGCGCAGCGCAATCCGCCGTCGCAACGCTCCGGCTGAAGCAGCGGAACGGGCAGGCCCACCCAGGCGTTCAGACAGCAGAAGCCTGGGAGGAAATGCCACATGTCCGACAGGACCGAACCGGTGAAGGCCGGACCTGCCCTTCCCGAAGATGTCGCCGAGGTGGAGGGCATTTTCCCCAATGACGCGGCACTGCAGGAAGCGGTGACGCAACTGGCCCAGGCCGGCTTCGACCGCGCCGAGCTGAGCCTGCCCGAGACCGGCGGAGCGCCCCCGCAGCACGGTGACAGGGGACCGGTGACCGACACCGACCTGCGGCAGGCGCGCACGCTTGGAACCGGTCTTGCGGCGTCGGTGGCCGGAATGGCGGCGGCGGGCGTGGTGGTGGCGACGGGGGGTGCGGCGGCACTCGCCGCGGGCGCGGCCGCCGCAGCCGGAGTGGGCGCGGCGGCCGTGAGCGAGACGGCTGGTCAGGCGGCCGGCTCGGCGACGCACGCAGCGAATGAACGCGCAGCTTCGCGGGGACGACTGGTACTGGCAGTGCGGGCGGTCGAACCGGCCCGTCAGGCGCGGGCGCGGCAAGTCATGGAAACGGCTGGTGCCACGCGGGTGGAGACGTTGCGGCACTCCGGCGGTCCCATTTCCGCCGTTCCGTGACGGTCAGCGGGAGCCCTGGCCCAGGACCCCCGCCTTCCTGTCGAATTCCGGTGATTCAGGCGAGCTTCAGGTTGGTCGCCGCCGCCTTGCCACGCTCCATCGCCACGTCGTAGCTGACCTTCTGGCCTTCATTGAGACCACGCAGGCCGGCAGCCTGGACGGCGGTGATGTGGACGAACACGTCCTTGCCACCATCCTGGGGCATGATGAAGCCGTAGCCCTTGGTGGTGTTGAACCACTTGACAGTACCGATAGCCATAGCTGCGTCTTACTCCGCTGCAAGCGCCGTGCAACAGCGCACGGCACGGACAACCGGGCCTTTGGACGTCTTGAAGGCACCCGATGGGTCGGAAGCGCAGCAAGCCAAGCCAAAATGCGATTGCGATCGCGAGCATGGCCAGAAGCCGTTCGCAAGTCAATTGGTCCGACGCAACCGGAGACCCTGCGGGACGGCTCAACTTTGGATCATGCGCCGGCTATGCGAAAGACCGCAACGCAGCATTTGCGCAGGGCAGTTACAGAAAAAAGCGAGGGCGGAACCGGTTCCCCGGTCCCGCCCCCATTGTCGTCATTGTGACGACGCGGCTTCCGAGCGCGGTTGGCCGCGGCTCAGAAATCCATGTCGCCCATGCCGCCGCCCGGAGGAGCCGCCATGGGGGCCTTCTTCTCGGGCCTCTCGGCGATCATCGCCTCGGTGGTGACCAGCAGGCCGGCGATGGAGGCCGCATCCTGCAGCGCCGTGCGCACGACCTTGGTCGGGTCGATGATGCCGGCCTTCACCAGGTCCTTGAACTCGCCGCTCTGCGCGTCGAAGCCCCAGTTGTACTCGTCCTTGTCGAGCACCTTGCCGGAGATCACCGCACCGTCCTCGCCGGCGTTCTCGGCGATCTGGCGCAGCGGCATCATCACGGCCTTGCGGACGATCTCGATGCCGAAACGCTGGTCGTCGTTGTCGGCCTTCAGCTTCGCCAGGATCAGGCTGGCCCGCGCGAGCGCCACGCCGCCACCCGGAACGATGCCTTCCTCGACCGCGGCGCGGGTCGCATGCAGCGCGTCGTCGACGCGGTCCTTGCGCTCCTTCACCTCGACCTCGGTGGCGCCGCCGACGCGGATCACCGCCACGCCGCCGGCCAGCTTCGCCAGACGCTCCTGCAGCTTCTCGCGGTCGTAGTCCGAGGTGGTCTCCTCGATCTGCGCGCGGATCTGGTTGCAGCGGCCCTTGATGTCGTCCTTCTTGCCGCTGCCTTCGACGATCGTGGTGTTCTCCTTCTCGATGATCACCTTCTTGGCCTTGCCGAGCATGCCAATGGTGACCGTCTCGAGCTTGATCCCCAGATCTTCGGAGACGACCTGACCGCCGGTCAGGATGGCGATGTCTTCCAGCATGGCCTTGCGGCGATCACCGAAGCCCGGCGCCTTCACCGCCGCGACCTTCAGGCCGCCGCGCAGCTTGTTGACCACCAGGGTGGCCAGCGCCTCGCCTTCCACGTCCTCGGCGATGATCAGCAGCGGACGGCCGGTCTTCACCACTTCCTCGAGCAGCGGCAGCATCGGCTGCAGGCCCGAGAGCTTCTTCTCGTGGATCAGGATCAGCGGCTGGTCGAGCTCGGCGATCATCTTCTCCGCGTTGGTGATGAAGTACGGAGAAACGTAGCCGCGGTCGAACTGCATGCCCTCGACGACGTCGAGCTCGGTCTGGATGCCCTTGGCTTCCTCGACCGTGATCACGCCCTCGTTGCCGACCTTCTGCATCGCCTCGGAGATCATGTGGCCGATATCGGCCTCGCCGTTCGCCGAGATGGTGCCGACCTGCGCGGTCTCGCCCTGGGTCGTGATCTTCTTGGTGCGCTTCTGCAGCTCTTCCACCAGAGAGGCCACGGCGCGGTCGACGCCACGCTTCAGGTCCATCGGGTTCATGCCGGCGGCAACGGCCTTCGCGCCCTCGCGCACGATCGCCTGGGCCAGCACGGTCGCGGTGGTGGTGCCGTCACCCGCGAGGTCGTTGGTCTTCGAGGCCACTTCGCGCACCATCTGCGCGCCCATGTTCTCGAACTTGTCGGCCAGCTCGATCTCCTTGGCGACGGTCACGCCGTCCTTGGTGATCCGCGGCGCGCCGAAGCTCTTGTCGATCACGACGTTGCGGCCCTTGGGGCCCAGCGTGACCTTCACCGCGTCGGCCAGGATATCAACACCACGCAGCATGCGTGCGCGGGCATCACCGCCGAAACGAACGTCCTTGGCAGCCATATTGTCGTCCTTCGAATTGATCCGGTGGAAACGGAGAGAAGAGGATTACGCGGCCTTCTTCTTGGAAGCGCCGCCCTCGATGATCCCCATGATGTCGGATTCCTTCATGATCAGCAGCTCCTCGCCGTCGATCTTGACCTCGGTGCCCGACCACTTGCCGAACAGGACGCGGTCGCCGGCCTTGACGTCCAGCTCCACCAGTTGACCCTGTTCGTTGCGCGCACCCGGGCCGACAGCCACCACCTCGCCTTCCATCGGCTTTTCCTTGGCCGTGTCGGGAATGATGATGCCGCCTGCGGTCTTCTCTTCGGCGGTGATACGCCGGACCACGACCCGGTCATGCAGGGGACGAAACTTCATTGCGGATCGCTCCTCGATCTCGGTTCTCGGACCTCCCGCCGGATGCGGAATTGTTAGCACTCCACACCGGGGAGTGCCAGCGATCTAAGAGCAGCCCTCGCCCATGTCAAGACGCCGGCAGCACTCTCCGGCGTCGAGTGCCAATCATCTGATATCCCACGGTTTTTTGCTTGCGGTCCGCCCCACTGCTCATGTCATGCTGACATCCTGCAGTCGAAACTTCGGCGCCAGACCGAAGTTGGACGCAGGGAGCCATGATCAGCGGCAAAAGGACAGAACCTGGCACGGAGGCGTGAATGAAAGCCGAGATCCAGATCAGAAAACAACTGGATGGATACCGCCTGACCACGGCGGAAATACTGTACCATTTGCCGGATCATCCGTCAGTGCTGCAATCCTACATCTGGCAGGATCTCGATATTGCCCCGCGCTTTCCAGTTCTGAGCAAATTCCTTGATTTCTGGGCCCGTGAACTCGACGGCAAGCTGCATTCGGTCCGGGTTGCCTCGGTCGGCCTGATCCAACCTGCCCGTTACGGCCATACCGCCCACCTGATGCAATTGCACTGATCCCCCCGGGGAAGGCACGGGTGTCGGTCTTGTGAAGACGCCCGCCGGCGGGCTTGCGGCGCGCCCACGAAAAGGTCATGGCTGCGGCACGAGGGAGCCCTGCCATGCCAGCCGTCGAGTCCGCCACCCCGCCGCGCGTCAGCATCGTCATCGCGGTGCTGAACGAGGCCGAGAACATCGCCCCCGTCTGTGCCGAGCTGATCCCGGCGCTGGCATCGCTGCACCCCTTCGAAGTGATCTTCGTCGACGACGGCAGCAGCGATGCCACCGCCGCTGCCATCGCCCGCGCGCAGGCGCAGCATCCGGAAATCCGGCTGCTGCGCCACGATCGTTGCTGCGGCAAGACCGCGGCGCTGCGCACCGGCATCACCGCCGCGCGCGCGCCCTGGATCGCCACCATGGACGGCGACGGCCAGAACATCCCGGCCGACCTGGTGCGCATGCTGGAACTCGGGCTTGCGGCCGGCAGCCCGGCGCCGCTGGTCGCGGGCATCCGCACGCGCCGTCATGACGGCTGGTCCCGGCTGGTGGCCACCCGCATCGCCAACGGCTTCCGCCGGGCCGTGCTGGGCGACGAATGCCCGGATACCGGCTGCGGCATGAAGGCCTTCGCCCGCGAGGACTTCCTCCGCCTGCCCGCCTTCGAGGGCATGCATCGCTTCCTGCCGGCACTGTTCCAGCTCTATGGCCGCCGCCTGGTCTGCTGCCCGGTCGGGCATCGCGCCCGCATGGCCGGGCGATCGAAATACACCAATCTCGGCCGTGCCCTGGTCGGGCTCGCCGACACCGCCGGGGTGATCTGGCTGCGTGCCCGCACCCGCGTTCCGGCGCGCGTGGCGGAGGAATAAGCCGGATGCGCCGTCTCGTCGCGATTCGTTATCCTCTGCTGGCGCTGCTGGCGGCCTTGCTGCTGTGGCCGGGCATGAACCTGATCCCGCCCTTCGACCGCGACGAGTCGCGCTACGCCCAGGCGACCGCGCAGATGCTCGCCAGCGGCGACCTGATCGACGTGCGCTTCCAGGACCAGCCGCGCTACCTGCAGCCCGCCGGCATCTACTGGCTGCAGGCGAGTTCGGTCTCCCTGCTCTCATCTCCCGAGGCGCGGGAGATCTGGGCCAACCGCGTGCCGAGCGCGATCGCCGCGGTCGTCGCGGTGCTGCTGACCTGCTGGATCGGCTCCACCCTGTTCGGGCCGCAAGCCGGGCTGGTCGCGGGGCTGCTGCTGGCCTGCTCCGTGCTGCTCGGGGTGGAGGCACGGATGGCGAAGATCGACGCCACCCTGCTCGCCGTCATCCTGGCCGCGCAGGCCGCGCTGCTCGCGGTCTGGCGCAGCCGCGACGCCACGCCGGCGCGGCTGACGCCCTGGCTGTTCTGGGCGGCCAACGGCGTCGGGCTGATGCTGAAGGGGCCGGTGGTGCTGCTGGTCACGCTCGGCACCCTGGCGGGGCTCGCCATCGCCGAGCGGCGGGTGCGCTGGATGCGCGGGCTGCGGCCGCTGCCCGGCATCGCGCTGATGCTGGCGATCGTGCTGCCCTGGGTGATCGGCATCGTGCTGGTCAGCGGCGGGACGTTCTTCGCCGATTCGCTGGGACAGAACTTCCTCGGCAAGGTGGCGACCGGGCAGCAGGCGCATGGGTTGCCGCCCGGCTATTACCTGCTGGCCTTCCTGATCAGCTTCTGGCCGGGCTCGCTGTTCGCGGCGCTGGCGCTGCCCTGGACCTGGGCGAACCGGCGCCGGCCGGAAGTGACCTTCCTGCTGGCCTGGATCATCCCGACCTGGGTGGTGTTCGAACTGGTCGCGACCAAGCTGCCGCATTACGTGCTGCCGACCTATCCGGCGATCGCCTGCCTCGCCGCCGCCGCGTGCTGCCGCGCCGATCCATGGCCGATGGGGCGCTGGGGCCGGGCGCTGACCGGGATCTATGCCGCGCTCTGGCTGTTGGTCGGGCTGGGGCTGGCCTTCGGCGGGCCGGGCCTGCTCGGCTGGGTCGAACATGAGGCATCGCTGCTGGCCGGACTCGTGGCCCTGCTCGGCGCGCCGCTGGCGGTCTGGGCCTGGCGCCTCGCCCGCCGCCGCGCCGCCATGCCGGCGCTGGCCTGCGCCGCCGGGGCCGCCGCCGCCATCTATGCCGGGGTCTGGCTGGCGGTGCTGCCACAACTGCACACGATCTGGCTGAGCCCGCGCATCGCGGAGACGGTGGCCCGGCTGCGCCCCTGCCCCGACTCGGTGCTGGCCTCCGCGTCCTTCAGCGAACCCAGCCTGATCTATCTGGTGGGGCGGGAGACCAGGCTGATCGGTCCGGCGGATGCCGCCGATTTCCTCAAGGCAGGGCCTGCCTGCAACCTGGCCCTGGTCGATGCGCGCGACGCCCCCGCCTTCCTCGGCCGTGCCGGCACGCTCGGGCTGGCGCCGCGCGCGCTCGGGCTGATCGAGGGGATCAACTACTCCAACGGCAAGCGGCTGGCGCTGACGCTCTACAGCGCCGCGCCGTAGCGGCCGGCGCGCAGGCGGCGCAGCAGCACGAAGCCGATGGCGCCGGAGATGGCGAACAGCGCCGCGCCGAGGCCGAGCATCACCTGCTGGTCGACGCGGGTGCCGGCGCCGATCAGGGCGAACACCAGGGTCTGCGGCAGGTAGCCGAGCAGCGAGGCCAGCAGGAACGGCCCGGCCGCGACAGCGGAGACGCCGGCGAGCAGGTTGAGCAGCAGGTTGTTGCCGACCGGCAGCAGCCGCAGCATCAGCGTCGCCGAGAACGGATTGGCGGCGAGGAAGCGGTCGAGCCGCGCCATCCGCGTGCCCAGCCGGCGCTGCGCCCAGTCCTGCGCCACCAGCCGGGCCCAGTAGAAGCTGGCGATGCAGCCGAGCACCACCCCGAGCAGAGACACCACGGTGCCGCCCCACAGCCCGAAGGCGAGCCCGGCGGCATAGGCCGGCACCTGTCGCGGCACGCCGAGGAAGCACAGCGCCGCGGTGGCCGGCACGAACAGCAGCTCGGCCAGGGTCTGGTGGCGGGCCACCACGCTTTCCAGCAGCGCCGCGGCATCGCCGCCGAGCACCGCCTTCAGCACCAGTTGGCCGCCCAGCAGCACCACGACCAGCAGCGCCGGACGCCAGAGCACGCCCAGGGCGCCCCACCAGGCCCGTGGATCCTGCCAGGCAGGCCTGGCGCCAGAACAATCCTTCATCCCCTGCCGCTACCACCCTGTCCCGGCGCCGGCAACCTCGGTCCCATGGGCCGCACACGCAGCCGCGACGAGGGCATGCCCGGTTTTTCCCCCGGCGGCACTGTTTCCGCCGATTCCCCGCCTATATGGTGGTGCCATGCCGCTCGATGTCACGCAGCCCCACCCGGCCGGCGCCGCCGACGCCCGCCGCCGGGCGGTCGCGATCTGGCTGCTGGTCATCTGCGGGATGATCCTGGTGATGATCGGACTGGGCGGCGCCACCCGGCTGACCGGCTCGGGCCTGTCGATCATGGAATGGGCGCCGCTGCGCGGCACGCTGCCGCCGCTGACCGAGGCGGAATGGCAGCGGCTGTTCGCCCTGTACAGGCAGATCCCGCAATACACGCTGCTGAACCCGGATCTCGATCTCGACGGGTTCCGGCGGATCTTCTGGCTGGAATACGTGCACCGGCTGTGGGGGCGGCTGATCGGCCTGGCCTTCCTGCTGCCGCTGCTGTGGCTGTGGTGGCGCGGCGCCATCGACAAGCGGCTGCGGCCACGGCTGCTGGTGCTGTTCATGCTTGGCGGGCTGCAGGGGGGCGTCGGCTGGTTCATGGTCGCCTCCGGCTTCTTTCCCGACAGCATTGCCGTGTCGCAGTACTGGCTGGTGGTGCACCTGACCCTGGCCCTGGTGCTGTACGGGGCGATCCTGTGGACGGCGCTGTCGCTGCTGCGGCCGGCGTCCCTGCCGGGCGGACCGCCGGCACTGCGCCGGGCGGTCTTCGCCTGCTGCGTCCTGGTGACCGTGACCATCGTCGCCGGAGGCTTCGTCGCCGGGCTGAAGGCCGGGCTGACCTACAACACCTTTCCCTTGATGGATGGCCGGATCGTGCCGGACGGCTACGGCGATCTGCGCCCGGCCTGGCGCAACCTCACCGAGAACATCGCCGCGGTGCAGTTCAACCATCGCCTGCTGGCGACCGCGACGGCGGTGACGGTGCTGGGCACGCTCGCCTGGGGCCTGACGCGGGCGCGCGGACTGGCAAAGGCCGGGCTGTGGGCGCTTGGCATCGCGGTGGCGGTGCAGTACGGGCTGGGCGTCGCCACCCTGCTCGCGGTGGTGCCCCCGCTGCTGGGGACCGCGCACCAGATCGTCGCCGCGCTGGTACTGAGCGCTGCCCTGCTCGCCCTGCATGGGCTTCGCCCCACCGCCGCGCTGGCGCACGACCCGCTGCACGAAGATGGCTTCCGCCAGGAAGGCCGCGCGTGAAAGAGGTGCAGCAACCCCGTTGCCGTTCCACCGGCATGACGCCAGTTATTCCCGGCGTGGACACGCTGCCTTGACTCCTCTCCCTTCCCTCCAGCTTGCGCAGGAATTGCCATGACAGCGGATGCGATATCGTTGGACACCCCGCTGGCCGTCACCGACCGGCTGTTCTTCGAACGGGAAGGCGCCACGCTGGACCGCGACACGGCCGGGCGCATGGTGGCGCAGGCCATGGCCGGCCGCGATGACGGTGAGCTGTTCCTGGAATACGAGGAAACCGAGTCGATCAGCCTCGATGACGGCCGCATCCGCAGCGCCGGCTTCGACACCACGCTCGGCTTCGGTCTGCGGGCGGTCGCGGGGGAAGCCACCGGCTACGCCCATTCCGGCGAACTGTCCGAGGACGCGCTGAAGCGCGCCGCCGCCACCGTCGCCGCGGTCGCCGCCGGCCATTCCGGCACCGCCGCCGAGGCGCCGCGGGCCAGCAACGCCCGCCTCTACTCCGACGCCAATCCGCTGAGCAGCATGGATTTCGGCCAGCGCACCACGCTGCTGTCGGAACTCGACGCCTACGCGCGCGGGCGCGATCCGCGGGTGAAGCAGGTGATGGCCTCGGTGTCCGGATCCTGGCAGGCGGTGCAGATCATCCGCGCCGACGGGCGCCGGGTCGCCGATCTGCGGCCGCTGGTGCGGATGAACGTCTCGGTGGTGGTCGAACAGAACGGACGGCGCGAGACCGGCAGCTTCGGTTGCGGCGGGCGGTTCGGCTATGACCGGGTGCTCGGCGCGGAGGCCTGGCGCGCGGCCGTGGACGAGGCGCTGCGCCAGGCACTGGTCAACCTCGACAGCGTGCCCGCGCCGGCCGGCGAGATGGAAGTGGTGCTCGGCCCGGGCTGGCCGGGCATCCTGCTGCACGAAGCGATCGGCCACGGGCTGGAAGGCGACTTCAACCGCAAGAAGACCTCGGCCTTCGCCGGGCTGCTCGGGCAGCGGATCGCCGCCCCCGGCGTGACCGTGGTGGACGACGGCACCCTGCCCGACCGGCGCGGCAGCCTGACCGTGGACGACGAGGGCACGCCAACCAGCCGCACCGTGCTGATCGAGGACGGGTATCTGCGTGAATTCATGCAGGACCGCCTGAACGCGCGGCTGATGGGGGTGCGCGCCACCGGCAACGGCCGGCGCCAGTCCTATGCCCATGCCCCGATGCCGCGCATGACCAACACCATCATGCTGTCCGGGCCGCACACCCCGGAAGAGATGATTCGGTCGGTGAAACGCGGCCTCTACGCGGTGAATTTCGGCGGCGGCCAGGTGGACATCACCTCGGGCAAGTTCGTGTTCTCGGCTTCCGAGGCGTACCTGATCGAGGACGGCAAGGTCACCACCCCGGTGAAGGGCGCCACCCTGATCGGCAACGGGCCGGATTCGCTGACCAAGGTCGAAATGATCGGTAACGACATGGCTCTCGACCCGGGCATCGGCACCTGCGGCAAGAACGGCCAGGGCGTGCCGGTGGGCGTGGGACAGCCCACGCTGAAGCTGAAGGGACTGACGGTGGGCGGCACCGCGGCCTGACGAAGAGGAAATCGGGTTCCAAGGGCGAAGCCCTTGGCCCGGTCCAGGGGCGGAGCCCCTGGTGGGGGCGGGGCGAAGTCCCGCATGTTAATTTATTCTGCTAAAATAACAAAACCAGGCTGCTTCTGCCCCGTTCGTGACGAGGAAGAAGACGCTCAAGCCCGGGCGCTGCCCCGCATTCATGCATGGCGCGCCCCCAGCCGTTCCGGATGAGCGTTTCCCGAGGCGTTTCAGCCCGCGACGGCGGGCTCGGCCGGCATGTGGATGTCGATTTCCAGCGTGGAAATCGAATCGCCCCGGTCGAGCTTGATCTGCACCATCTCGCGCTCGATCTTGATGTGCTTGGCGACCACCGCCAGGATTTCTTCCTGCAGCAGCCGCACCAGATCACCCGACGAGCCGTTCAGGGCCCGCTCATGCGCGAGCACGATCTGCAAACGCTCCCGCGCCACCGGCGCGGAGCCTCGCTTTCCAAGGAAATTAAAAAGGTTCACGCGACCCTCCGCCCGAACAAGCGTTGCACCAGGCCGCGCTTCTCCTCCGGCACACCCATCGGCACCGCCTCTCCGCGCAGCCGTTTCGCGGCGTCGAAATAGGCCCGTGCCGGCGGGCTGTCCGGGCTGCTGAGGGTCACCGGCGTGCCAAGGTTGGAGGCACGCAGCACCTCCTGGCTTTCCGGGATGATGCCGAGCAGCGGGATGGACAGGATCTCCAGCACGTCGTCCGTCTTGAGCATTTCCCCGCGGGCGGCGCGGCCAAGATCGTAGCGGGTCAGCAGCAAATGCTTTTCGATCCGCTCGCCCCGCTCGGCGCGCTCGGTCTTGGAATCGAGCAGCCCGATGATGCGGTCGGAGTCGCGCACCGACGAAACCTCGGGGTTGGTCACCACGACCGCGACATCGGCATGGCGCATCGCCAGGGTGGCGCCGCGCTCGATGCCCGCGGGGCTATCGCAGATCACCCAGTCGAACTTCTCGCGCAATTCCTCGACGACGCGGGCAACACCTTCGGGTGTCAGCGCATCCTTGTCACGGGTCTGCGATGCCGGCAGCAGGGAGAGCGTGTCGACGCGCTTATCCCGGATCAGGGCCTGCGGCAATTTCGCATCACCCTGGATAACATTGACCAGGTCGAATACGACGCGTCGCTCGGCCCCCATCACCAGATCAAGGTTGCGCAGGCCAACATCGAAATCGACCACCACCACGTTCTGTCCGGCCAACGCGAGCGCTGCCCCCAGCGCGGCGGTGGAGGTGGTCTTGCCGACCCCCCCCTTGCCGGATGTCACGACCAGGACCTTCGCCATCTCCGCACCCTCCGTTGACCCCGTCAGTCCAGGGTCGTCATGACGATCGAATCACCGTCGAGCCAGGCCTGCACGGCACGGCCGCGCAGCGATTCATCCATATCGTCGGCGGTACGGTAAACGCCGTCGATCGCCACCAGCTCGGCTTCCAGTCTCCGGCAGAACACCCGCGCCTTGGGGTTGCCGGTGAAACCGGCCACCACGCGGCCGCGCAGTGTGCCATAAATATGCACCGACCCACCGGCGAAAACCTCGGCCCCGGAAGCAACGGACCCAAGCACGGTCACGTCCCCCTTGGGATAGATGACCGACTGCCCGGACCGCACGGGGCTGTCGATCACCAGGCCGGCCGGCTCCTCCTCCGCCGCGGGGGGCGGCGTCGCCGGCTGGGCGGCCGACGGCAATTCCACCGCGCCGGTCGGCCGGCCGCCGCTGAACGCCGGGCCGAACTCGGCGGCTCCGGGCCAGCCAGGCTCGGCGTTCTCCACGCCAACGATGCGCAGGCCACGGGCCTGCAGCGCACGCGCCAGTCCCAGCAGGTCGGCATCCTGGGCCGTCACCCCGCCAAGATCCAGCAATACGGGCTTGCCGTCGAGAAAGACCGGCGAGCGCGTCACCTGTGCGTCGAGCTCCGCAAGCCACTGTTCCACTGGCGGCTCGGGCCGAAGCACGAGCGCGAGAAAGGACCGGCCATGGATGCGGAAGACAGGACGGGTTCGGTCTGTTGAGCTCACTCTCGCCGGGTATCCGGGCGTCGGCATAGAATCAAGAAGGAATCACGCGTAGTCAGCGGATTTGCCACCTTGACGGATTCGCCTGCAACGCTTCCACCGGCGGTTATGGCCCGGCCATGCCTACGCCCTCCTCCGACCCGTGGCGAATCCGGCCCAAACGCCTTGCGGGCCGCCATGCGCGATGCCTGCGCCCTCCCGGTTTCGTTCCGACATGGATTCAACCGGAAGAACCGATCCCGCGATCTCTCCCGCTGCCGCCATGGCGGCCGGCACATGGAAGAGCACCTCCTGAAAACAACAGGTTAGATGTTTCCACCCGTGAGGTCCGGACGGCAAGATACGCTTGTACTGAAATCGTAACAAAACGTACCGCCACGCCCTCGCACGCGTTCTTGATGGGAGATCCGGGTCACGCGTCCGTCGCACCCGCGCCCCGGCGCAGGCCATGGCGCTCGATCTTGCTGCGCAGGCCGACGCGCGAGAGGCCGAGCTCCCCGGCCACGTGGCTGACATTGCCGCCGAGCCGCTCCATCGCCTCGGCGATCACGCGGCGCTCGAGCTCCTCCACGCGGTCCTTCAGCGTGCGGGCGGCCGGCGCGCAGGGCCTGTCCCCACCGGCGCAGCGATCCGCCAGGATCGCCGGCGACAGCAGATGGGCGGGCAGCGGGGCATCGTCCTCGGACAGCGCCACCATGCGCTGGATCTCGTTGTGCAGCTCGCGGACATTGCCGGGCCAGGCGTGGCGGGCCAGCAGCTCCAGCGTCTGCGGGGCGAAACCGGCGACCCTGCGGTGGAAGGCCCGGTTGACCTCGCCCAGGATGCGTTCGGCGATGGCGGGGATGTCCATCGGCCGGTCCCGCAAGGGAGGCAGGTGGATCGGGAAGGCCGCGAGCCGGTAATAGAGGTCGCGGCGGAACCGCCCGGCCTCGACCTCGGCCATCAGGTCGCGGTTGGTGGCGGACACCACGCGCACGTTCACCCGGCGCGGCCGTTGCGCGCCGAGCGGGCGGATCTCGCCTTCCTGCAGCACGCGCAGCAGCTTCACCTGGAACGACGGCGAGGTCTCGCCGATCTCGTCGAGGAAGATGGTGCCGCCATCGGCCACCTCGAACAGGCCGATGCGGTCCTGGTGGGCGCCGGTGAAGGCGCCCTTCTTGCAGCCGAACAGCTCGCTTTCCAGCAGCTCGTCGGGCAGCGCGCCGCAGTTTTCCACCACGAAGGCGCGCCCCGCGCGCGCGGAGGCGTCGTGGATCGCCCGAGCGAGCAATTCCTTGCCGGTGCCGGAGGCGCCGGTGATCAGCACGGAGATGTCGTACTCCGCCGCCCGGCGCGCGAGGCCGAGCACCGCCGCCACCGGGCTCGAGGGCTCGTGGACGATCCGGCCGAAGCCCGACAGAAGCGGCCCGGCCTGGCCGCGCGCGGGAAGCAGGCAGGGCAGCGGGCCGCTTGCCCGCCGGGCAGTGAGGGCCGTGGCGGGAATGGATTGTATCTGAAACAGTTCGGCAGCCGCACGAACCGAGCGGAGCAGCCGCTCCGGATGCCAGGGCCGGGAGATGGATTCGTGGATGCCGGCCTCGCCCACGCAGGCGACGGTGCCCTCGGCATCGTCGGTGCCGGCGATGATCATGCGCACGGGGCCGGGCCAGAGCGTGCGCACCCGCCGCAGGAAGGCGATGCCGCAGGCGCCCGGCAGGTTCTGGTCGCACAGGATGACCTGCACCGCCTCGCCGCGCAGCCGGGCTTCCGCCTCGGCGGCATCGCGAGCGCCGATCACCGCGAAATCCCTGGCGAGCACGTCACGCAGGGCGGCGAAGGAACGGCCTTCGTCATCGACCACGAGAACGGTCGGTGGTGCCACCACGTCTCTCCCTCAACGACTCCGGAGCGGGACTCGCCCGAGGGTCAACCGGCCCCCCGCCCCCATCGGGCACCGGTTCCCCGCCTGCGGCGGCGCGCCGGGCCGGGGATCCGGCCGGGCGCCGCCGAGGCTGGCGTCATCCGGACCGGATCAGGTCGCTGGCGGCGAACAGGTCCGGGTCCCTGGGCGGCTTGAAGGGCTGCACGTCACGTCACCTCCATCTCGCGAACCCGCAGCTCGCCGCCGCTGGTCATCTGCACGCGCTGCCCGCCGCAGTCCGGGCAAGGGCCGAAGCGGCCGGTAATCGGCACGCTCCGGCTGCAATCGAGGCACCAGCCCTGGCCTGGCATCGTCACGATCTCCAGCCGCGCCCCCTCGGCGAGGGTGCCGCGGCTGACCACATCGAAGCAAAAACGCAGCGCCTCCGGCTCGACATGCCCGAGCACGCCGATCTCAACCACCACCACCCGCACGCGTGTCGCGCGCTCGCGGCGGGCGGTTTCCTCGACAATGGCGATGAGGCTCTGGGTCAGGGCCATCTCATGCATCGGGGCATTCCCGCAGGACGATCCCACGCGACCCGCCGGGATCGGATGGGGCGATGCGCCGGTAAGGGCCCTTCGGCGCGAAATCCCGGACCAAGGGCGGTCGCAGGGCGGCGGGGGCGCGACGCACCGCCGCATTCAGCAGACTCCGGGGCCACATGGACCCACAGGCGCCCCAGGCGGGCATGGCCGCTCCTCGCCACGCGAGACGCCGCGAAAACGCATCGTGCTCACGCGGCCAGATTGCGACCCCCATGCACGGAAGGAAACCTGTCGGCACGGCGCCCAGGGGCACGGCGACGGCGCTACTGCCGCGACTGCGACAGACACATCTGTCGCGATCGGACCACCAGGGTCACGCGTTCGGCCGCACGAAGACGATCCGCGTGGCGTCGCAGATGGGGCAGCGCCAGTCCTGCGGCAACGCCGTGAAGGCGGTGCCGGGCGGGACCCGTCGGTCGGGATCACCCTCGGTAGGATCGTAGACGTGCCAGCACACGCCACATTCCATCATGCCGTCAGGGGGAAAGCTCATGCGAAACAAGCCTCGGCCATCTCGAGCAGGCGGGTGGCGGACTCACGGAAATCCTCGGTGGCAGCCAGAACCGCTTCCGGCACATCGCCGATCTCCAATGTGTCCAGCACGACCACGCCGGCCGTGTTGAAATACTGCACGGACCACACGTGACGCAGCCCGGTCGCCACCACCCGGCAGGCGCCGTAGCCGCGCGAGAACAACATCACCGGTCCTTCCCCCAGCGATGCCTGCAGGAAGCCCATGTCGGCTTCCGTCATCGGCAACAGGGTGAAGTTGATGACATGGGGCGGTGCGCCTGGCTGGTGCCGGGCCGCATGGTCGCGGATCTCGGCCAGCACGGGCAGCACGTTCATCGTCCCTTCCGGCGGAACGCCGACCTCGAGCCCGGTCCGGGTCAGCAGCGCCGCCCGGCACACCGCCTCGGGGACGGCGGCGACCTCCAGGTAATCGGCGACGCAGCCGCCGCCCGGCCCCTGGAACCGCACACGCCACAGCCCGGCCAGCACAGATTCCTGCACCTGCGCCACGATGCCGTCAGGCAGCGCCGCCATGCCGGACACTTCGCCTTCGCCAAGCACTTCGCCGATCAGCGCCGTCTCGTCGGCGGAGAAGTCGGTCAGATCGAACAGACGACCCGCCATGGTTGAGGCGTGGGCTGCAAGCGCCTCGGCCAGTTGTGGCAACAGGGCAGCGACGCGCGGACAGCGCGCGGCGAGATCCTGCTGCCCGGCAGTGGCAAGAATGCTGCCGGCACCCGATGCGATGCGCCAGGGGCTGCGCGCCGCGATGTTCCCAATCGGCATGACCTCCGAACCTCCCGCTCCCCACTTGCTCCGGCCGGTGACCGATGCGGAATTGAAAAGCAAAATGACAGATCTGGCAAGAACATTGCCAGTCCCGGCCGGAACGGGACAGATCCTGTCCAACGCCCCCCTCATCGCCATGACGCGGGCCGGGGCGCGAAATCCGGTCAGGCGAAAGCCGGGATCACTTTGCCCCGGCGCGCAGGAACGGTGGCAATTCCGGCTCACGCCCGATCAGATCGGCGAAGAACGGCTCGAAATCGCGGCCATCGAGCGCGGCCTGCACCCCGTCCAGCGCGGCCTCGATCGATCGCGCCTCCGCCGCATCCAGCACCCGGACCGCAGTGTCGATATGCACCAGCAGGTGCATGCCCGGTGTGACGTCACCCACCAGCAGGGTCGACACCACGCGGCGCTCGCCGCGATGCTCGCAGACCGCGCTGCCGGCCTCGACGGCCAGCACCGTCATCGGTATCCCCAGGCACATCCGCGTCAGCCCGTCCCACGCCGCTCGTAGCCGGCGAAGTCGCAGTCATTCGCCAGCAGGCCGGGCGGCGCGGCGCGGCGCCGGTCCAGGGCCACTCCCCATTCCGCCAGCACCTGCCCGGCCGCTTGCAACGCCGGAGCGATGGCATCGCGCACCGGCGGCGTCAGCGGCGCCCCCCAGTTCTCGAGATCGACCGGCTGGCATCCCACCAGCGCCAGCCGCGAGGGGCAGCGCCCGGTGAACTCGGCAGCGCTCAGCACGTCCTGGAAGCCGGTCTGGTGCAGGCTCATTTTCTTCGCCCCGGTGAAGCGCGGCACCTCGGCGTCGCGCACCACGCGCAGCGTGCCGGGGGCCAGCCCGTAGTCAATGGCATCGAACACCAGCAGCGCGTCGGCCTCCTGCACGTGGTGCACCAGGTAGAGCCCCTGGGTGCCGCCATCCATCACCGTGACATGCGCGGGCACCTGCCAGGTGGCGTGGAAGGTTTCCACTGCGCGCACGCCGAACCCCTCGTCCGCCCAGAGGATGTTGCCGATGCCCAGCACCAGAACGCGTTGAGGCAGGTCCGGCATCAGTCGTCGCGATCGTCGCGGAACTGCCGCTCGCCCGAGATCATGGTGGCGATCATGGTCTGGCGCGACATGATCTCCTCACGGATGGCGGCATAGATGTGCAGGATGGCGAAGGTCACGATCACCCACATGCCCAGGTGATGCAGTGTGTGCACGTCCTGGCTGTTGGGGAGATAATC
This sequence comes from Rhodovastum atsumiense, assembly GCF_937425535.1. Taxonomy (NCBI): domain Bacteria; kingdom Pseudomonadati; phylum Pseudomonadota; class Alphaproteobacteria; order Acetobacterales; family Acetobacteraceae; genus Rhodovastum; species Rhodovastum atsumiense. The sequence goes on along the minus strand of NZ_OW485601.1, from coordinate 5,600,604 downwards.
GAACACCCAGCCGAACGCCCACGCCTGCCAGGAATCGCGGCCGGTGCCTTCGGAATACAGCGCGAAGCCGGTGATGATCATGCCGATCGTGCCCAGGGTGATGACGAAGAACATCGAGATCTGCGCCAGCGGATTGTGCCCCAGGTATTTCTTCGGCTCCTTCACCAGGAACGTGTACCAGGCCAGTTCCCAGAACACGCCGCGCCACCAGCGCCGGTTCCAGACCGGCAGGTAGAAGATCTGGCGGGAATGGCGGTTGCCGAAGAAGGCCCAGACGATCCGCAGGATAAAGCCGATCGCCAGCACATAGCCCGCGGCGAAATGGGCGAAGCGGATATAGCCGAACAGGAAATGCGCGCTCGCCTCGCCGGGCAGCGTCGGCGGCGGCGAGCCGATCAGGTAGCCGGTGATCGCCAGCACCGTGATGGCGGCCGCGTTCACCCAGTGCCAGATCCGGATCGGCGCCTCGTAGACATAGACGGTCATCCGTCCCCAGATGACTTCCTCGGTCTGGTCGATGACGCCGCCGAACTCGTAGCGGCCCTTGCGTACCGTGTTGCTCATGTCGCGCCCCCCTTCATCGCACGGTGACCCGCGCCAGGTCCTGGCCATCGGGCGACATGACATGGGTGGAACAGGCCAGGCACGGATCGAAGGAATGCAGCGTGCGCAGGATCTCGAGCGGCTTCGCCGGATCGGCCATCGGCGTGTCCAGCAGCGCCGCCTCGAAGGCGCCGATCCGGCCGGCCGGATCGCGCGGCGAGCCGTTCCAGGTGGTCGGCACGATGCACTGGTAGTTCTCGATCCGGCCATCGGCGATGCGGATCCAGTGACCGAGCGCGCCGCGCGGTGCCTCGGTGAAGCCGACGCCGCGGGCGCGGGCGGGCCAGCTCTGTGGCTCCCACTTGTCGATATTGGCGGTGGCGAGGTCGCCGGCACGGATGTTCGCCACCAGCTTGTCCTGGAAATAGCGCAGCTCGCGCGCGGCCCACTGGCATTCGAGGCCACGCGCCGCGGTGCGCCCGAGCGTGGAGAACAGCGCCGCCACCGGCACGTCCAGCTCGCGCAGCAGCGCGTCCACCGGTTCCTTGAATTCGGGCTTCTTCTGCGCGTAGCCGATCAGGAAGCGGGCGAGCGGCCCCACTTCCATGGCATGGCCCTTCCAGCGCGGCGCCTTGATCCAGGAGTATTTGCCGGCTTCGTCCACCGCCTCGATATTGGTTCGGCTGCCCTTCGCGTTGGGGCCGAGCACGTAGTTGGGTTCGGTGACGCCCTCGAAGGGATGCAGCCCCTGCCCTTCGTCCGGGTACTTGTACCACGAATGAGTGACGAATTCCTGGATCTGCTGCGGGTCCGTCAGGTCGACCGGCAGGATCTCGTCGAGCCGGCCGTTGATGATGGCGCCGCGCGGCAGCTTCAGCGACTCCGGCGAATAGTCGTTCGCGTGCTCGGGAATGTCGCCATAGGACAGCAGCGATTTCGACGAGAGCCCGCCGCCGTACAGCCAGTCCTTGTAGAAACCCGCGATTGCCTTCAGGTCCGGCAGGTAGACCTGCTCGACGAAGGTACGGGCGCTGTCGATGATGGCGGAGACGGCATTCAGCCGCTCCATGTTGATGGCGCCGACCGCGCCGGTGCCGTCGATGTTGATGGCGCAGGGCACGCCACCGACGAGCCAGTTCGGATGCGGGTTCTTGCCGCCATAGATGGCGTGGATGCGCACGATGTCCTTCTGCAGGTCGAGCGCTTCCAGGTAATGCGCCACCGCCATCAGGTTCGCCTCCGGCGGCAGCCGGTAGGCGGGATGGCCCCAATAGGCGTTGCGGAAGATGCCGAGTTGCCCGGACTCGACGAATTTCTTCAGGCGGATCTGCAGGTCCTTGAAATAGCCCGGCGAGGAAAGCGGCCATGGCGAGATCGACTGCGCCAGCGCCGAGGTCGCCTTGGGATCGGCCGAGAGCGCCGAGACCACGTCCACCCAGTCAAGCGCGTGCAGGTGATAGAAATGCACGATGTGGTCATGCACCTGCAGCGTGAGCTGCATGATGTTGCGGATGGTGTTGGCGTTCTCGGGGATGGCGATGCCAAGCGCGTTTTCGACCGCACGCACTGAGGTCAGCGCATGCGTACCGGTGCACACGCCGCAGATGCGCTGGGTGAAGGCCCAGGCATCGCGCGGGTCGCGCCCCTTCAGGATCACCTCGATACCGCGCCACATCGTGCCGGTGGAGACGGCGTTGCGGATGACGTTGTTGGCGTCGACGTTGACCTCGACGCGCAGATGGCCCTCGATCCGGGTGACCGGATCGACGACGACGCGCCGGCCGGAATTGTCCAGGCTGAAGCCGTTCGGGGTCTGGATGCCCATGGCGATGTTCCTTGCTGGCCTGGTCTCAGTCCTGGTCCGGCTTGCGGCCGTTGGTCAGGCGTTTGACAGCGGTGACGCCGGCATGCGCGACCACGCCGGCGGCAACGGCCCCCGCCACGATGCCGCCGACGCGGTCGGCATTGGCCTCGACATCGAAGGTGCGGATGTTGGACAGGCGCTCGTAGAACGGGCCGTTGTCCCAGAACCCTTCCTCCGAGCAGCCGATGCAGCCATGCCCCGACTGGATCGGGAAAGAGACGCCGCCGTTCCAGCGAACCGTCGAGCAGGCATTGTAGGTGGTCGGGCCGCGACAGCCCATCTTGTAGAGGCAATAGCCCTTGCGTGCCGCCTCATCGTCCCATTCCTCGACGAACTGGCCGGCGTCGAAATGCGGCCGACGATAGCATTTGTCGTGGATGCGCTGGGAATAGAACATCTTCGGCCGTCCCTGCCGGTCGAGTTCGGGCAGGCGGCCGAAGGTGACCATGTAGGTGATCACGCCGGTCATCACCTCAGCGATCGGCGGGCAGCCAGGCACCTTGATGATCGGCTTGTCGCGGATGACCTTGTCGATCGGCGTGGCCTGGGTAGGGTTCGGCTTGGCGGCCTGCACGCAGCCCCAGGAGGCGCAGGATCCCCAGGCAATCACCGCCTGGGCGTCCTCGGCCATCCATTTCAGCTTCTCGACGAAGGGACGGCCACCGTCGATGCAGAACATGCCATCGCCGGCGAGCGGCGGGTTGCCCTCCACCGCCAGGATGTAGCCGCCTTTGTGCTTCTCCTTGGTCTCCAACAGGATTTCCTCGGCCTGGTGGCCGGCGGCGGCCATGAGGGTGTCGTCGTAATCAAGCGAGATCATCGACAGCACCACATCCTTCACCAACGGATGCGCCGAGCGGATGAAGCTCTCCGAGCAGCAGGTGCATTCCAGCCCATGCATCCAGATGACCGGCACGCGCGGCTTGGTCTCCAGCGCATGCGCCATCTTCGAGGCGACCAGCGGGCCAAGCCCCAGGCTGGCGGCAGTCAGGCTGCAGAAGCGGGTGAAGCTGCGGCGGGTCATCCCCTGCCTGCGGATCACGTCATAGAACGTTTCCGTGGCCGCACTCATTGCTTGCCTCCCCTGCTTCGGCTGCGCGTTTCATCGTAATCGGGTGTAACGGAACTCAATCAGCAAGAACCGGGCCAAGTCTGGCAGAATGATGCGTCCACGAAAAGACAGCATGTTTCCTGCACACCGGCACCGTGACGACCGCTGTGGGCGGAAAGCAGATGATCAGCGCCGAAAGGCAGATAACCAGCCCGGCACGCGCGAGGTGATGCCCATGTCACGGCGGCCCCGACATGAAGACTTCGCCTTCCGGTTTATCATTTCAGAAGAAACACAACTTCCGTGATCCGTCGCTGATGCGGGGCCGCAGCCCCGGAGCGGGCGCGATCAGCCTCGCGCGGAAGGCATGACCCCGAGCCGGCTCGCCAGCACATGCCCCGCGGTGACAGCCGCGAGGCACAGGATGACGGAGAGCGCGACATTGGCGATGGCCCCGAGCCAGGCATCGTCGCGCGCCAGTTCCAGCGTCTGCAGGCTGAACGAGGAAAACGTGGTGAACCCGCCGCAGAAACCGACCATGACAAAGATGCGCAGCCCCGGATCGGCCTGCAACCGCCCGCCCGGCAGGGTGAGCGTGCCGAAGAAGGAGATGACGAAGCTGCCGACGACGTTGATGAGCAGCGTCCCCCAGGGAAAACCGGCCCCCCACAGCCGGGCTGCGGCAATGCCGACGCCGTAGCGGGCCATGCCACCGAGCGCGCTGCCCAGCGCCACCCACAGATAGGTCATCATCGCATCCGAAGTCCCGTTAGCACGCCTGCGACCGATCGGGCACGTCGCGGCCAGGCGAACGGCACCACACCGATATCGGCCGAAGGATAGCTCATTGCGGAAGGAACCGCCCGCCTGCTCCCGCAGCACTGCTCTGTGCCGATGCGGGGCGATGTGCGGGGGTCTCCCGCCCCTCCCCCCCCTGGGGGGCCAGGCCGGTTATCGCGGGAAAGCAACCTTCGGATGAACACGGATACCCAGACTTCCCTTTGACCCGGCGCAGTTTGTCCGGGAACGGTAACACGCTATTCTCGGGCCAAGAACGGTGGATGCGCCAGGGAAGCATGAAATACCTCCTGATCCATCAGAACATGCCCGGCCAGTTCCGACATCTTGCCCCGGCCCTTGCACGCAATCCGACAAACCAGGTCGTGTTCATGACCAGGCGCAGCGACGTCACCCTGCCCGGCGTCCAGCGCCTGACCTATGCGCCGACCCGCGTCGCTTCGGCCAGCACCCATCATTACGTGCGCCTGTATGAAAACTGTGTCCTGCACGGGCAGCAGGTGGTGCGCGCCTGTCTCAAGCTGGCGAACGAGGGGTTCCGCCCGGACATGATCATCGCCCATCCCGGCTGGGGCGAATCCCTGTTCGTCAAGGACGTCTTCCCCGACGCGAAGCTGCTGAACTACTGCGAATTCTACTATCACGGCCACGGCGCCGATGTCGGTTTCGACCCCGCAAGCCCCGCCTCCATGGACAGCATCTGCCGGGCCCGCGCCCGCAACGCTCACCTGCTGCTGAGCCTGGAAGCCTGCGACCACGGGATCAGCCCCACGCACTGGCAACGCGACCGGCATCCCGAGCCGTTCCGCCACAAGATCTCCGTCATCTTCGACGGCGTCGACACCGATATGGTCCACCCCGACCCGGAGGCCCGCTTCATCCTGCCCGACGGGCGCGCCCTGATGGCCCGCGACGAGGTGGTCACCTATGTCGCCCGCAACCTCGAGCCGTATCGCGGCTTTCCGTCCTTCATGCGCGCGGTGCCGCAGATCCTGCGCGCCCGCCCGGAGGCGCGCATCGTCATCATCGGCGGCGACGAAATCAGCTACGGCCACGCACCGTCCGGACACACGACCTGGCGCGAGGCCATGCTCGCGGAGGTCGGACCGCTCGATCCGGACCGGGTGCACATCCTCCCCCGCATCCCCTATGCCAGCTACCTGACCCTGCTGCAGGTGTCGGCGGCCCATGTCTACCTGACCGTGCCCTTCGTGCTCTCCTGGTCCTGCATGGAAACCCTCGCGGCCGGATGCCTGGTGGTCGGATCGCGCACGCCGCCGGTGGAAGAGGTGATCGAGGACGGACATAACGGTGTGCTGGTCGATTTCTTCGCCCCCGACCAGATCGCCGCCCGTGTCGCGGACTGCCTCGCCGACCGCGCCGGCCAGGACAGCCTGCGCCGCCGTGCGCGCGAGACGGTGCTGGAGCGATACGCGCTCAACCGCTGCCTGCCGGCACAACTGCGCCTGATCGAAAGTCTTGTGGCCTAGCCTCAGCGCCCGGTCCAGATCGGCGGGCGCTTCTCGTTGAAGGCACGGCGGCCCTCAGCGGCATCCTCGGTCAGGGCCAGTGTACCGATCTGCGCTTCCATGAAGCTGGCGGCATGATCGAAATCCAGCGCTTCGATCTGGCGCATCGCATACTTGCCACGCCGGATCGCGGTCGGGCTCTTGTCGAGGATGCGCGCGAGCAGCCAGTCGAGCCGAGCATCCAGATCCGCCTTCGGCACCACGTAGTTCAGCAGGCCAAGCGACAATGCCTCGGTGGCGTCGATCGGCTCGCCACTGAGCGCCAGCTCGTACAGCTTGCGGCGCGGGATCAGATCCTGCAGCACCGCCATGATCTGCATGGGGAAAACACCGACCTTCACTTCCGGCAGGCCGAACCGGGCATGCTCGGCGGCAACTGCCATGTCGCACATGCCGAGCAGGCCCATGCCGCCGGCCATGCAGGCCCCGTTGACGCGCGCGATCAGCGGCAGGGTCAGGTCACGCGCCTGCCGCATCAGCCGCACGAACGGAACCCCGACCTGGGAAAAATCATACTGGAACGACCCGGCCCCCGGGGCGAGATCAACCCCCGCACAGAACGCCCGCTCCCCCACGCCCGTCAGCACCACCGCCCGCAGGAAACTGTCCGCCATGGCCTGGGTGAAGGCATCGGCGATCGCGGCGATGACCGCGTCGTTCATGGCATTGCGACGCTCCTCGCGGTTGATGGTGATCCACATCACCGGGCCACGCGTCTGCACCAGGACCGTCTGTTCGCTCACGTTCCCTTGCTCCCAAGCCTGTTGGCGGGGCGTTGCCCCGCACCCCACCAGGAGGCTTCGCCTCCTGGACCTCCACCAAGGGCTTCGCCCTTGGAACCCATGACTCTGTGCCGCGCAGCGAGAATGGGGTGCAGGGGGCCCCTGCCCCCTGCCGGGTCAAGGGCGGAGCCCTTGCCTTGCTTTTGCTACCCGCGACCCGCTCGGCCGTCCCAGTGTCGCCGCGATCATGTCTCCCGCCGCACACAGCCGATCGAGATCCACGCCGGTGGCGATGCCCATGCCGTGCAGCATGTACACCAGATCCTCGGTCGCCAGATTGCCGGCCGCCCCTTTCGCATAGGGGCACCCCCCCAACCCGGCCACCGCAGCGTCGATCACGGCAACCCCCGTCTCCAGGCAGGCCAACGTATTCGCCAGTGCCTGCCCATAGGTATCATGGAAGTGCAGCGCCAGCCGTGCCACCGGCACGTCCTGCGCCACGCGCTCGACCAAGTGCCGCGCCTGCAGCGGCGTCCCCACGCCGATCGTGTCGCCCAGTGAGATTTCGTAACAGCCCATCGCCGCCAGCCGCGCAGCGACGCCGGCAACCGCCGCCGGCGCGACCGTGCCTTCGTAGGGACAGCCGAGCACGCAGGAGACATAACCCCGCACCCGCATCCCGGCCGCCAGGGCCCGTTCCACCACCGGCGCGAACCGGTCCAGGCTTTCGGCGATCGAGCAATTGATGTTGCGGCGGGAGAACGCCTCGGACGCGGCGCCGAAGACCGCGATCTCCGTGACTCCGGCGGCGAGCGCGCGATCCAGTCCCTGCAGGTTGGGCACCAGCACCGGATAATCGACGCCCGGAACACGCCGCAGCGAAGCCAGCACTTCTTCGGTGCCGGCCATCTGCGGCACCCATTTGGGCGAGACAAAGCTGCCCGCTTCGATGCGGGTCAGGCCGGCGGCAGCGAGCGCCTCGATCAGCGCCACCCGGGTGGCCACGGGCACCTGGATGGGTTCGTTCTGCAACCCATCGCGCGGGCCGACCTCGACGATGCGGACGCGTTCGGGAAAGCTCATGCCGCTTCCTCGGCGGGGGCGAAGGTCACCAGTTCGGTGCCCTCCTCCACCATGTCGTTGACCTCGTGGCGCACGCTCTCGACCCGGCCGTCGATGGGGGCGGCCAGTGTGAGTTCCATCTTCATGGCTTCGAGGATGATCAACGGCGTGCCCTTGGGCACGATGTCGCCGGGCCGGACCAGCACGCGGGCGACGCGTGCCGGGATCGGCGCGGTCAGGCGATCGTCGCCCGCGCTATCGGTGCAAGGCGGCGCGAGCGGATCCACGGCGTGCACCACATGGTTGCGTCCGCCGAAGATTACCGTCAGCTCGGCGCCGCGGCGCACCACGTGCAGGCGGCGGTGCACGCCATCGAGGCGCAGGATCATACCGTCGGTGTCCTCGGTGGCATCGGCATGCACCGAACCCGCCGGCAGATCGAGCACGAAGCCGCCATCGCCGCGCGGATGCGCCCGGACCGGCACCGTTGCTGCTTCGTCGCGCAGCAGCAGATCCTGGTAGCCATCGCCGTTCAAGCGCCAGGCATCGGCCAGCCCCCAGGGCGACCATGTGTCGGCAGATGCCGCCGCCTGCGCCTGCTTGGCCACGAGCTGGTCGCGCAGCAACGCCATCGTCGCCGCCGCCCACACCACCGTGGTGTCCACCGGATTCGCCGCGGCGGGGGGCATCAGCTCCGCCTCGTGCCGGAGGATGAAGCCGGTATCGAGATCCGCGCCTGCGAAAGCCGGATGCGCCGCGATGGCCCGGAGCAGGCCGAGATTGGTCTGCACGCCGGCAACTTCATACTCGGCGAGCGCCGCAGCCAGGCGACGCAGCGCGGCGGCACGGTCCTCGCCCCGGACGATCAGCTTGGCGATCATCGGGTCGTAGTGCGGCGTGATCCTGTCGCCCTGGCGCACGCCGGTATCGACGCGCACATCCGCGCTCTCGCGTGGCTGGCGCAGATGCAGCAGCGGACCGATCGAGGGCAGGAAATCGCGTGCCGGATCCTCGGCATAGATCCGCGCCTCGATGGCATGCCCGCTGATCGCCAACTGGTCCTGCGTGAGCGGCAGGGGCTCGCCGTGGGCGACCCGGATCTGCCATTCGACCAGTTCCTGGCCGGTGATCATCTCGGTGACGGGGTGCTCGACCTGCAGGCGGGTATTCATTTCCATGAAGTAGAAGCCATCGCCCTCGGCGATGAATTCCACCGTGCCGGCGCCGACATATCCCACCGCACGGGCCGCGGCGATGGCGGCCTCGCTCATGGCGCGGCGCCGCGCCGGATCCATGCCGGGCGCCGGCGCCTCCTCGATCACCTTCTGATGGCGACGCTGGATCGAGCAGTCGCGCTCGAACAGCGACACGGTGTTGCCCTGGCGATCGGCGAACACCTGGATCTCGATGTGGCGAGGCCGGGTCAGGTATTTCTCGATCAGCACGCGGTCGTCGCCGAAGGACGACGCCGCCTCGCGTCGCGCGGCTTCCAGCGCCGCCGGGAAATCCGCCGCCCGGGTGACGACGCGCATGCCCTTGCCGCCGCCGCCGGCCGAGGCCTTGATCAGCACTGGATAGCCGATGCGCGCCGCCGCGGCGGTCAGCGTGGCGGGATCCTGGTCCTCGCCGTGATAGCCGGGCACGAGCGGCACGCCGGCGCGTTCCATGATCGCCTTGGCGGTGGCCTTGGACCCCATGGCGCGGATCGCCGCCGGCGGCGGGCCGATGAAGACGATGCCGACCTCGGCGCAGGCCTCGGCGAAGGCCGCGTTCTCCGACAGGAACCCATAGCCGGGATGGATCGCCTCGGCACCGGAGCGGCGCGCGACCTCGATGATCCTGTTGATCACCAGATAGCTTTCGCGCGCCGGTGCGGGACCGATCGGCCAGGCCTCGTCGGCGAGGGCGACGTGGCGGGAATCGGCGTCGGCATCGGAGCAGACGGCAACGCTGGCAATGCCCATCCGCCGGCAGGTCGCCATCACCCGGCAGGCGATCTCGCCGCGATTGGCAATCAGGATTTTCCTGAACATCGCTCCCTCACATCCGGAACAGGCCGAAGCGGGTCGTCTCGACCGGGGCGTTGAGACTGGCCGACAGGGCCAGGCCGAGCACGCGGGCGGTGTCGGCCGGATCGATGATGCCGTCATCCCACAGCCGCGCACTGGCGTAATAGGGATGGCCCTGCGTTTCGTACTGCGCGCGGATCGGGCGCTTGAACGCCTCTTCTTCCGCGGCAGGCCAGGTCTCCCCCCGGGCTTCGAGATTGTCGCGGCGCACCTGCGCCAGCACCGACGCCGCCTGCTCGCCGCCCATCACGCTGATGCGCGCGTTCGGCCACATCCACAGGAAGCGCGGCGAATAGGCGCGGCCGCACATGCCGTAATTGCCGGCGCCGAAGCTGCCGCCGATGATGACGGTGAATTTCGGCACCGCGGCGGTGGCGACCGCGGTCACCATCTTGGCGCCGTCCTTGGCGATGCCGCCGGCCTCGTATTTGCGGCCGACCATGAAGCCGGTGATGTTCTGCAGGAACACCAGCGGAATGCCGCGCTGGGCGCAGAGCTCGACGAAATGCGCACCCTTCTGCGCGCTTTCGCTGAACAGGATGCCGTTATTGGCGACGATGCCGACCGGATAGCCCCAGATATGCGCGAAGCCGGTGACCAGGGTCTGGCCGTACAGGCGCTTGAATTCGTCGAAGGCGCTGTCGTCGACGATGCGGGCGATCACCTCGCGCACGTCATAGGGGCGGCGGCGATCCGCCGGCACCACGCCATGGATCTCCGCCGGATCATGGCGCGGCGGCACCGGTGCGCGCAACGCCAGGCCCGGCCGCTTCACCGTATTCAGTCCCGCCACGATGTTGCGGGCGATGCCGAGCGCATGCGCATCGTTCTCGGCGTAATGGTCGGTCACGCCCGAGGTCCGGCTGTGCACGTCGGCCCCGCCCAGGTCCTCGGCGCTGACCACCTCGCCGGTGGCCGCCTTCACCAGCGGCGGGCCGCCCAGGAAGATCGTGCCCTGGTTGCGCACGATGATGCTTTCGTCCGACATCGCCGGCACGTAGGCGCCGCCCGCGGTGCAGGAGCCCATCACCACCGCGATCTGGGCGATGCCGGCGGCCGACATGGTGGCCTGGTTGTAGAAGATGCGGCCAAAATGCTCGCGGTCAGGGAAGACCTCGTCCTGGTTGGGCAGGTTGGCGCCGCCGGAATCCACCAGGTAGATGCAGGGCAGCCGGTTCTGCGCGGCGATCTCCTGTGCGCGCAGGTGCTTCTTCACCGTCATCGGGTAGTAGGTGCCGCCCTTCACCGTCGCGTCGTTGGCGACGATCATGCACTCCCGCCCGGACACGCGGCCGATGCCGGTGATGATGCCGGCTGCCGGCACTTCCCCGCCATACATGCCGTGCGCGGCAAGTTGCCCGATTTCGAGGAACGGCGAGACGGGATCGATCAGCGCGCGAATGCGATCGCGCGGCAGCAACTTCCCGCGAGAGAGATGGCGCTGCCGCGCCGCCTCCCCGCCGCCCTGGCGGACGGCGTCGACGCTCTGGCGCAGATCCGCGACCAGCGCGCGCATGGCCTCGGCGTTCGCGCGGAACTCCGGCGAAGCCGTGTCGATGGCGGTGTCCAGGACCGGCATGGCTGGAACTCTCCCTTCACACGCGCGGAGAAACGGGGCAGCGGTCAGGCGCTCTCGGTGTACAGCTCGCGCCCGATCAGCATCCGCCTGATTTCACTGGTGCCGGCGCCGATTTCGTAGAGCTTGGCGTCGCGCAGCAGGCGACCGGTCGGGTAGTCGTTGATGTAGCCGTTGCCGCCCAGGCACTGGATCGCCTCCAGGGCCATCCAGGTGGCGCGCTCGGCGGCGAACAGGATCGCACCCGCGGCGTCCTTGCGGGTGGTGCGGTCGCGGTCGCACGCCTTCGCGACCGCATAGACATAGGACTTGGCCGCGTTCATGGTCGTATACATATCAGCGACCTTGGCCTGCATGATCTGGAATTCGCCGATTGGTTGGCCGAACTGGCGGCGCTCGTGCAGATAGGGAAGCACCACGTCCAGGCAGGCCTGCATGATGCCGAGCGGCCCGGCCGCCAGCACCGCGCGTTCGTAATCAAGCCCGCTCATCAGCACGTTGACGCCACGGCCGACCGTGCCGAGCACGTTTTCTTCCGGCACCTCGCAATCCTGGAACACCAGTTCGCAGGTGTTGGAACCGCGCATGCCCAGCTTGTCGAGCTTCTGAGCGGTGGAAAAGCCCGGGAAGCCTTTCTCGACCAGGAAGGCGGTGATGCCGCGCGGCCCTGCGGCGGGGTCGGTCTTGGCATAGACCACCAGCACGTCGGCATCGGGGCCGTTGGTGATCCACATCTTGTTGCCGTTGAGGATGTAACGGTCGCCGCGCCGCTCCGCCCGCGTGCGCATGCCGACCACGTCCGACCCCGCGCCCGGCTCGGACATCGCCAGCGCGCCCACATGCTCGCCCGCGACCAGCTTCGGCAGGTAGCGCCGCTTCTGCGCCTCGTTGCCGTTGCGGTGGATCTGGTTGACGCAGAGATTGGAATGCGCGCCGTAGGACAGGCCGACCGAGGCCGAGGCGCGGCTGATCTCCTCCATCGCCACCACGTGTTCCAGGTAGCCCATGCCGGCGCCGCCGTATTCCTCGCCGATGGTGATGCCGAGCACGCCGAGATCGCCGAACTTGCGCCACAGATCGGCCGGGAACTCGTTCGCGGCATCGATCGCGGCGGCGCGCGGGGCGATCTCGGCGGCGGCGAAATCCTCCACCTGGGCGCGCAGCATGTCGACGGTCTCGCCGAGACCGAAATCGAGGCCGCGCAAGTGGTTGCTCATCCCGGGTCCCTCCCAAGCCATTCCCGGTGGCGCCCGCCAGAGGCGGGCCACACCGGCATTTTTACGAACAGTCGTGTGTTTCCGATACGGTCATACGTTAGTTTCGAATTGACTGCAAGATCACTTTCTCAGTAAAACTGGCGGTGCCACCCAGATGTTCCCAGGAGAGGGCATGACCCGCAACGCCGGCTCGCACGGCCCGACCACAGCCGCCTCGATCCGTCGGGTCGGGCTGAAACTGATCTATGAGCATGGTTTCAACGCCATGAGCCTGCGCCAGCTCGCCGCCGAGGTCGGATTGCAACCGGCCTCGCTCTACAACCACATCCGCACCAAGCAGGGATTGCTGTTCGGATTGGTTCACGATCATATGCTGGCGTTGCTGGAGCAGTCCGCGCAGGCGCTGGCCGCCGCCCCGCAGGGGGATCCGGTCGGCCGGCTGCGGGCCTTCATCGCGCATCACCTGCTCTATCACATGGAAAAGAAGCGGGAGGTCTATATCGCCAATTTCGAGCTGCGCTCGCTCGAACCGGCGAACTACCGCATCATCGTGGCCTTGCGGCGCACCTACGAGGAACGGCTGATCGCCCTGCTGGAGGAAGGGGTGGCGGCCGGGGTGCTGGACGTGCATGACGTCCCGGTGACCGCCTATGCCATCCTCGCCATGCTGACCGGCGCCTGCACCTGGTACAAGCCGGAAGGCCGCCTGTCCAAGCCGGAGATCGTGGCGCTGCACACGGATCTGGTGCTGAAAGGATGCCTGCGCACCGCCGAGGCGCCGCAAGGGCGCGGCCCCGACCTCTCCAAGCTCACCGGGCAGCCGCCGCTGCGACGCGGCAACCGCCCCACCCCACCTGCCGCCGGACATGAGGCGCCGGCCTGACCGGCGCCCGACATCCGCAAGGAGTCAGTGGACCACCAGGGGGAAGGTCACGCCGACCGCCCAGGCCAGGGCGATGGCGTTGGCCAGCGCCCCCGGCAGCGGATGGCGTACCGCCGCATAGGTCCAGGCGCTGAACAGCCCGTAGATCACGAAGAACAGCAGGATCACCGGCACGATGATGATCAGGAAGAACAGCCGGTGCAGATCCAGCGCGATCGCCAGCGCCAGCGACAGCAGGAAGCACAGCTTGGTCACGGCATAGGCCCCACGGGGCGCGGCTGCCCCACGGGTCAGCCATTCATCGGCGAGGAACCAGGGCAGCATCCCTGCCAGCATCGCCAGCACGAACGGCACCCGCGTGGGGGTGGGCAGGAAGGAGGACACGAAGGCGTTCATCGGCAAGGCCAGCGCCAGCACCGCATAAGCCGGCACGGCGAGCGCGGCGATGACCAGGCTGGAACGGCGGATCCGCACGGCCTCCCCCGCCGCGTCACGCCGGCGCAACAACCACATCCCGCCGGCGGTCAGCAGCCCGTACAGGGCGCAATGCACCGCCAGGTAATCGCCCAGCAGCAAGGGCAGGAAATCGGTCGGCAGCTTCCACAGCAGCAACGGCGTCGCCACCGCCGGCAGCATGGCCAGCGGCAGCAGGTGCCGCCAGCGCAGCCCCGCCCCGGCCGCCGGCACCGCCGCACGCGGCAGCAGCGCCGAGAGCGGCCAGGCCAGCAGCACGGCCCCCAGCAGCAGCAGCCCGATCCAGGGGCCGCGGGCATCGACGAAGTCGCCGCCCTGCCGGGCGAAGGCGGCATCCAGCCAGTCGCGGACCGCGCGCAACGTGTCGCGGCTGTACAGCACCCCGATATGCTCGACCCCCGGCGCGACCACCAGCCGCCGCGCCGTGCCATCGGCGAACCGTCCGTAGGTGACGCCTTCCCTGACGGGACCGGCGCTGGCCATGCCGACGATGCGCCGCCCTTCCGCGTGCAGCATCTCCGGTTCCAGCCCACCCACCACGACCTGCAGGTTGCGCGGGCTGTCGGCGGTGACGTCGCGGGCGAACACCGAGACGGCCACGGTGGCGTCCACGTCCGGATGGGCCCGGGCGTACTGGATCGCGATGTCGGAGGCCATGGAATGACCGACCAGGGCCACCCGCCCATCGCCGCCGGGCAGGTCGCGGGCGAAGGCGACCACCCGCCCGAGCGCGCCCACCAGCGCGCCCGATGCCGCGGCATCGTCGGTCAGTCCGCCCGCCAGCTTCTCCGGATTGCGGCCATGGCCGGGAAAGTCGAAGGTCACGACAAGGACGCCATCGCGGGCGAGTGTCGTCGCGAAGGCCTGCATCATCTGCTGCGATCCGGCGAAGCCATGCGCCACCACCGCCACCGGGGCCGGGCCGGGGGCGGCCGGCCGGAACACCGTCACCGGAATCGGCCCGACCGCGGCGCGGGTGATCGACAGCCCCGCGGTCGCCGCGGTCAGGTGCCAGAGCGCGAGGACGATGGCGAGCAGCGCCGCCACGGCGACGACAGGACGTGCAAGGGATCGCAAAGGCGCTCGCTCCGACAGCAGCGGGAGAGGTCGCCGCCCGCCTGGCTTCGGTCTACATCGGCGCGGCGGGCGCGGCCACCCGTCCCGGGCTCAGCCAGGCGGCGCGCGCAACCCGAGCAACGCGGCGGTGTGGCGCGCGATCATGCGTTCCTCGTCGGTGGGCAGCACCCAGGCATCGATGCGCGATCCCGCCGCGCTGATCCGGCCCGTGCCCTGTGCGTTGCGGGCAGCATCGATGGCCAGGCCGAGCCAGGCGCAGCCATGTGCCACCTCGGCGCGAATGGCGGCGTCGTTCTCGCCGATGCCACCGGTGAACACCATGGCGTCGATACCGCCCATCGCCGCGGCCATCGAGGCGACCTCCCGGACGATCCGGTGCACGAACAGTGCGATCGCCTCGGCCGCCTCCGGCGCGGAGGAAGCGCGCAACCGGCGCAGGTCGGAGGAAATCCCGGACACGCCGAGCAGTCCCGATTGCCGGTACAGCAGGTCCTCGATGGCACGCGCATCCATGCCGTGCGTATCCATCAGGTAGAGCAGCACGCCCGGATCGAGCGTGCCGCAGCGCGTGCCCATCGCCAGCCCCTCCAGGGTGGTGAAGCCCATGGTGGTGGCAACGCTGCGCCCGTCCTGCACCGCGCACAGGCTGGAGCCGCTGCCGAGATGGCAGATCACCACGCGTCCCGCGGCGCTCTGCGGCGCCACCTCGCGCAGGCGGGAGACGATGAACTCGTAGGACAGGCCGTGGAAGCCGTAGCGGCGCAGGCCCTCGTCATGGAAGCGACGCGGCAAGGCGTAGCGCTGCACCACCAGGGGCTGGCTGCGATGGAAGGCGGTATCGAAGCAGGCGACCTGCGACAGAGTGGCGGCTTTCTCCGCGATCGCATGCATCGGCACCAGGGCATGCGGCTGGTGCAGCGGCGCCAGCGGCACGAGCCGCGCCAGGTCCGCCAGCACCGTCGCGTCCACCCGCACCGGGGTCGCGTACTCGGTGCCGCCATGCACCACCCGGTGTCCTACCCCCAGCACCCGCGCGCCCTCTACCAGGTCCGGCAGCAGGCGCAGGATCTCCCCGGTCGCGGCGTGGTGGTCGAAGCCTTGCGCCGGCCATTCCCGCTCCTGCACCGTGCGGCCGGCCTGGTCGCGGATGCCCAGATGTGGCCGCGACCCGATGCCCTGGACCTGCCCGCGGAAGCGGGCAACGCCATCCGCTTCCGCCGCGTGGATCGCGAACTTGATGGAGGAGGAACCGGCATTGAGAACGACGATGCAGCCGCGCGGATGACCATCGGACACCATCGGGCCGGCATGAAGGGCTTGGTCGGTCACGCGACCTCCTCCTTTGGTAACGGGGCACGCCGTGTATTTCGTGTCCTGCGTGCAGGCTCCGTCAATGCCGGATGCCCTGGTGCCGCGACAGCTCTCACAAATCCATGATATCGAAAAGGATAGACTGGCCTGGTTGCATCCGACCGGCGAACCATCGCCGGCGCGGCGGCGCAGATGGACGGGGCAGCCCGCTTCGTCTACAGCACCGCGCCCGGCGGATGCGCACGCGTCCCGAACGGATCCAATACGGAGGCGAATGCCGGCCCCATGCCCACCGCTCTCATTACCGGAATTACCGGCCAGGACGGCGCCTATCTGGCGAAACTGCTGCTCGACCACGGCTATGCCGTGCACGGGCTGCTGCGCCGCTCCGCCTCGGCCGACGTGATCGGCGAAAGATTGCGCTGGCTTGGCGTGCTCGACCAGGTGACGCTGCATGACGGCGACCTGATCGACCTCTCCAGCGCGATCCGCATCATCCAGACGGTCAGGCCCGACGAGGTCTACAACCTCGGCGCCCAGAGCTTCGTGCACGCCTCCTGGCAGCAGCCGCTGCTGACCGGGACAGTCACCGGGCTCGGCGCGGCGACGATGCTGGAAGCGGTGCGGCTGGAACGGCCGCAGGCCCGCTTCTACCAGGCGTCATCCTCGGAGATGTTCGGCAAGATCCAGCAGCAGCGGCAGAACGAACAGACCCCGTTCTATCCCCGCAGCCCCTATGCCGCGGCCAAGCTCTACGCGCACTGGATGACGGTGAACTATCGCGAGAGCTTCGGGCTGCACGCCTCCTCGGGCATCCTGTTCAACCACGAGAGCCCGCTGCGCGGCATCGAATTCGTTACCCGCAAGATCACCGATGGGGTGGCGCGCATCAAGCTGGGGCTGGCGCGCGAGCTGAAGCTCGGCAACCTGGAAGCGATGCGTGACTGGGGCCATGCGCGCGACTATGTTCGGGCGATGTGGCTGATGTTGCAGCAGGACCGTCCTGACGACTACGTGATCGCGACCGGACGCACCACCCGGATCGCAGATTTCTGCGCGATGGCGTTCGGCCATGTCGGGCTGGACTGGCGGGAGTTCGTCCACACCGACCCGGCGCTGCTGCGCCCGGCGGAAGTGGACATCCTGCTGGGCGACCCGACCAAGGCCAGGGAACGGCTCGGCTGGACGGCCACGACCTCGCTCGAGGAGATGGTGGCCGAAATGGTGGAAGCCGATCTTGCCCGTTACCGGGCCCGCGCGACCGTGGTGCTGCCCACCGAGGCCAGCCTGCGCGCGGCGACACCCTGACCATGTCGCCGGCCGTGCCCCCCGGACGCCTGCTGCACCGCATCCTGGTGACCGGGGCGGGCGGATTCGTCGCCACCCATCTCGTGCCGCAACTGCGCGCCGCCTTCCCTACCGCCGAGCTGACGCTCTGCGGCGGCGCGCCGGGCATGACGCCGCTCGATGTCACCGATGCCGCGGCGGTGGAAGCGCTGGTGGCGCGGCTGCGTCCCGACGCCTGCGTCCATCTCGCGGCCATCTCGGCGGTCCCGGCGGCGCGGCAGCATCCTGCCCAGGCCTGGCAGGTCAACCTGCACGGCACGCTGGCCCTGGCCGGCGCGGTGCTGCGGCACACGCCGGATTGCACCTTCCTGTATGCGTCATCGGCCGATATCTATGGCCGGTCGTTCCGGGCGGGGACACCGCTCAACGAAACCGCCGTGCCCGCCCCCACCAATGTCTACGGCGCCAGCAAGGCAGCGGCGGACCTTGCCCTCGGCGCGATGGCCGCGGAGGGGCTGCGGGTGGTGCGGCTGCGGCCGTTCAACCATACCGGTCCCGGCCAGTCCGCCGCCTTCGTCGTGCCCGCCTTCGCCCGGCAGGTGATGCGCATCGCCGCCGGAATGCAGGCGCCAGTGCTGCAGGTGGGCGCGCTTGATCCGTTCCGCGACTTCCTCGACGTGCGCGACGTCTGCGCCGCCTACGTCGCCTGCCTGGAGCGGCGCGACTCGCTGGAGCCCGGCCTGATCCTGAACATCGCCGCCGGCGCGCCGCGCCGGGTCGGCGACGTGCTCGCGGACCTGCTGCACCTCGCCGAGGTCGAGGCCCGGCCGGAAACCGGGGCGGCCTTGCTGCGCCCGGCCGATATCCCCGTGGCCTGCGGCGATCCGCGCCTGGCGCGCCGGGTGCTGGGCTGGGCGCCGGTAATCCCGTGGGAACGGACGCTGCGCGACGTCCTGGCCGACTGGCGCCTGCGCGTGCAGGACGAACTCGTTCCCGGCTGACGTTACCCTGGCGGCAGACAGACCGTCAGCGGCCAGACCAGGTGCGAGAGATGCCAGATGCGGCCCTCGGCATGCAGGTGCTCCCCATGGAACAGCAGCACCACGCCCACCGCCGCGGCCAGCGGCAGAGCCAGCCTGACCCCCGGCGGGCGCTCGCCGGCCAGACGGGACAGCATCATCACGCCGGCGATGCCAACCACCGCCCCGACGAGCACGTCCGCCCTGGTGTGGACACCAAGCGCCAGCCGGGTCCCCCCGATCACGGCCGCGGCCACGATCGCCGCCAGCACGGCCAGCAGGCGCGGACGCCAGGCTTGCGGCGCCAGCAGCGCCAGCAGCCCGCCATAGGCGATGGCCGCGGACGCCGTGTGGCCGCTGGGACTGCGCAACCCACTCACGGACAGCAGGGTGCCGGCACAGGCATGGACAACCAGCTTGCCCACCAGGATAACCGCCAGGGTGACGAGGATGGCCGTGACCCAGGCCAGGGCGCCGCGACGCCATCCGGCGGCCACGAGCGCAAGCGCGACAGCAAAGGTCAGTGGCAGCACCACTGCCTGATCAGCGAAGTTGGTCAGGAACAGCATGCCAGCAGCAATGCCGCGTTTTGTGCCCTGCACAAACAACATTTCGCGGCGCGGGAGCGAATCGAACCGCGGACGCAATCAGGGGCGTTGCCCCTGACCCTACCAGGAGGCTTCGCCTCCTGGACCTCCACCAAGGGCCGAAGGCCCTTGGATCCCGGGTTTTGAGGCCTGGTTACATTCCGAGGGCGCGACGATAGACGTCGAGCAGCGTCTCCGCTTCCTCGACCTCGGCAGGCTCCTGCTTGCGGATGCGAATCAACTGACGCAACACCTTCACGTCGAAGCCAGCGCTCTTGGCCTCGGCATAGATGTCCTTGATGTCGCCGGCGAGGGCCTTGCGCTCCTCCTCGAGTCGCTCGATTCGCTCGACGATGCTGCGCAGCCGGTCGGCGGCGACATTGCCCCACTGGGCATTGTCCGAACCGGCGGCCTCGCCGGTGGCATCCTTCAGGGCGGCGTTGCTGCGGGCCATGCGCGCCTGATCTCCTTTGACGACGGGCGGGCGGGCTTACCGGCCAGACCCGCCCGGGTCAATGCCCGGGATGGCCGGGCGCGAATGCCCTGTCATCGTCCTCACATGGCATCCCTCCCCCGGCTTCGCCATACTTCCCGCGCCGTCGCTTCGGCCCGGCCGAAACTGCCCCAGCCTGAAGGAGAGCCGATGCCCCCCCGCGTCAAGCTCCGGCGCCGCCGTCGCACCAAGATCATCGCCACCCTCGGACCGGCCAGTTCCACCCAGGAGGTGATGTCCCGCCTGTTCCAGGCCGGCGCCGACGTGTTCCGCCTCAATTTCTCGCATGGCAGCCACGAGGACCATGCCGCCCGCATCGCCATCATCCGCGAGCTGGAACAGCAGTTCGACCGGCCGATCGGCATCCTCGCCGACGTACAGGGGCCGAAGCTGCGGGTCGGACGGTTCGGCGGCGGGCGCGTGCAATTGCAGACCGGGCAGGGATTCCAACTCGACCTCAACCCGACTCCGGGCGACGTCACCCGCGTCAACCTGCCGCATCCGGAAATCATCCAGGCCGCCGCCATCGGCACCACGCTGCTGCTCGATGACGGCAAGCTGCGCCTGCGCGTGGTGCGCAAGCGCGACGACATGCTGGAAACCGAGGTAACCGTCGGCGGCCCGCTCTCCGACCGCAAGGGGGTCAACGTCCCCGACGTGGTGCTGCCGATTCCGGCCCTGACCGCCAAGGACCGCGAGGACATCGCTTTCGCGCTGCAGCACGGCGTCGACTTCATCGGCCTGTCCTTCGTGCAGCGCCCCGAGGACGTCGCCGAGGCCCGCGCGATCGCCGCCGGCCGCGCCTGGATCATGACCAAGATGGAAAAGCCGCAGGCGCTGGAGAATCTCGACGAGATCCTGCGGTTGTCGGACGCGGTCATGGTCGCGCGCGGCGACCTCGGCGTCGAGCTGCCGCCCGAGGAAGTGCCGCTGGCGCAGAAGCGCATCGTCCGCGCGGCGCGGCAGGCCGGCAAGCCGGTGGTGGTGGCGACCCAGATGCTGGAAAGCATGATCACCGCCCCCGCCCCGACCCGCGCCGAGGCCTCCGACGTGGCGACCGCCGTGTTCGACGGGGCGGACGCGGTGATGCTCTCGGCCGAGACCGCGGCCGGGCAGTTCCCCTACGAAGCCGTGAACATCATGGACCGCATCGTCGCCCGGGTGGAGCAGGATCCGGGCTGGCGGGCGATCATCGAAGCGTCGCGGCCGGCGCCGGAGAATTCCACCGCCGACGCCATCGCCGCCGCGGCGCGGCAGGTGGCGGGCACCATCGGGGCCGTGGCCATCTGCGCCTTCACCGCCTCCGGCAGCACCGCGCTGCGCGCCGCCCGCGAACGACCGGATGCGCCGGTGGTCAGCCTCACGCCCTCGGAGGCGACGGCGCGGCGCCTCGCGCTGGTCTGCGGCGTGCATGCGGTGGTGTCGCCGCAGACCCACGGCATGACCGAAACGGTCGAGCGGGCCAGCCGCATCGCCCTGACGGAAGGCTTCGCCGCGCGCGGCGAGGAAGTGGTGGTGATCGCCGGCATCCCGTTCGGCCAGCCGGGCACCACCAACGCGCTGCGGGTCACCCAGGCGGGCTGAGATGGCGGCACGCAACCTGTCTCGCCGCGGTCGCGTTGCGGCCGGGTGAGACAGGCAGGCGCACACTCCCCGCATCTGGACGAACAGCAGCAACGGCAGGCCGCCGAGCGGGCACCGCCGGGGCCGCTGGTCATCCACGAAATCGTGCGTGAGCAGGGCGAGATCGAGCTCGCCCGCTCCTTTGCCGGGCTGGCCTGGTCGGGACTCGCGGCCGGGCTGTCGATCGGCTTCTCGATGGTGGCCCAGGCCCATCTGCAAGCCGCCCTGCCGGAGGCGCCGTGGCAGCGCCTGGTGGCCGGCTTCGGCTACTCGATCGGTTTCCTGATCGTGATCCTTGGCCGCCAGCAATTATTCACCGAAACCACCCTGACCGCGCTGATTCCCGCCCTGACCCGGCCCAGCCTGGGGATGGCGCTGGGAACGCTGCGGGTCTGGGGCATCGTGCTGGCGGCAAACCTGGTCGGCACGATGCTTTTCGCCACGATGGCGGCGATACCGGGCGTGTTTGCCCCGGACGCCACCGCCGCCATGGCCGCGCTGTCGGCCGAGACCATGCGCCATCCCTTCTGGCAGGTAGTGGTCCGCGCCGGTTCGGCGGGCTGGCTGATCGGGCTGATGGTCTGGCTGCTGCCGGCGGCCGGCACGGCGCGCCCGATCATCATCATCCTGCTCACGTATGTCATTGCCGTCTGCCAGTTTCCCCATATCATCGCGGGCTCGGTGGAGGCCGCCTTCGGTGTGGCCGCGGGCCATGCCGGCGTGGGCGACTATCTGCTGCGTTTCCTGTTGCCCACCTTTCTCGGCAATGCCTTCGGCGGCACCGCCCTGGCGGCCTTGTTGAACCACGCGCCCGTCGCGGGCGAGCTGGGGGAGCCCCGCGCCGCCCGACGGGTGACGTGACGGCAACATGACGGGGGGGAAGCCGGCCGGCGCAACCCCCGGATGTGTACGCGCTTTGCCTTCTGCGCGTCCCGTGCCAGCTTTCCGGCCTGGGCATTATGCTGAAGGCATTGTGGATGGACCAGTCGACCGAAGAGCTGCAGGCAAGAATCGCGCAACTCGAGAAGCTGATGTCGACCATACGCCATGATGTCCGCTCGGCGCTGGCGCCGGCGATGCTGGCGGCCGACGTGCTGCGCACCAATGCCGAGCCGCGCGTCAAGCGTTCCGGCGATGTCGTCGTGCGGGCGATCGAGCGGGTGATGGACATGCTGGCGGAAACCCGCGACGTCGTGCCGTCCAAGCCCGCCGACAAGCCGCTGGCCTGACCGGCCATGCCCTTGTGCCGGGGCATCGGTGCCCCGGCACAAGGGCGTGCTGTCTCAATGGCCACCCGGATTCCGGAGAGGAATCCGGGTGTTCAGCTTTTGCCGGCCAGGTCACGTTCCCTGGCCAGCAGGGCCCGCTTGCGCGGAATGCCCCAGCGATAGCCGGTCAGCGCCCCATCCGCCCCGATCGCGCGATGGCAGGGCACGGCCAGCGACACCGGATTGACCGCGCAGGACCGGGCCACCGCCCGTACCGCCGCCGGCGCCCCCGCCATCGCGGCGATTTCGGAATAGCTGCGGGTCTGCCCGGGCGGAATGCGCCGCAACGCCTCCCAGACACGGACCTGGAAGGCGGTGCCACGCAGGTCGAGCGGCAGGTCGAGGGCCGCCCGCGGCTCGTCCAGGAAGTCCAGCACCGCCCGCAGGGTGGTCGCCAGCCCCGCGTCGTCGGCCACCACCCGCGCCCGCGGGAAGCGCCGGCGCAGGTCGCCCATCAGCGCCTCGTCCGGCTCGGCGAATCCCAGGAAACACACGCCGCGGTCCGTGGCCCCGACCAGCAGCCGCCCGAACGGGCAGTCGGCGAAGGCGGTGCGGATCGTCTCGCCCGCGCCGCCACGGCGGGCCGCCCCCGGAGTCATGCCCAGCAACCGGCCCGGATCCTCGTAGACCCGCGACTCGGAGCCGAATCCGGCCTCCGCCACGGCGTCGGCGACCCGGGCCCCCTCGCCCAGCGCCGCCTGCAGGCGCCGGGCCCGCACGCCCTCGGCATAGCTGCGCGGCGTCAGCCCGGTGTGCTCCTTGAAGAGGCGCAGGAAGTGGAAGCGGGAATACCCGGCGCGCGTCGCGAGTCGCTCGAGCGAGGGCATGGTGTCCGCCGTCTCCATGAAGGCGCAGGCGTCGCGCACCACCGCCTGCGCCAGCGCGGCGCGCTCGCCTTTGGGATCGCAGCGGCGGCAGGGGCGGAAGCCGGCGGCCTCGGCGGCGGGCACGTCGGCGAAGAAGCGCACGTGCTCGCGCCGCGGCCGCGGACTCGGGCAGCCGGGCCGGCAATAGATCCCCATGGTGGTGACGGCGTACAGGAAATCCGGCGCCGTCTCGCGGCGGCGGACCAGGTCCCAGCGGGCGTCATCGATGGTGCTCATGCCGCCAGAATGGCGCGGCCCCGGGCGCGTCGCCATCCGATGCTTGCGCCGGCTCTGCGCCCGCGGCACGGCAGCCCGGTGCGGCAACGCAACACAGTTTCGGTTGCGACGCGCTCCCGGGAATGTCAGTGCTGAGCCGTTCCGCATCCTCGTCGTGGAGTTTCCATGCGTCGTATCTGGCTTGTTCTTGCCGCCACCGCCATGCTCGCGGCGTGCACTTCCGGTAGCGACACCGGCAACAGCGCCGGCAGCGGCGCCAGCACCGCCGGCAACGGTGGGCCGCTCGGAGGCTACGGCAGCACGGGCGTCGGCAGCTCGTCCCTGAACGGCCCGGGTGGCGCCGGCGCGCTCGCCGAGGGCGTGCCTGACCGCGTGCTGTTCGATACCGACCGCTCCACGCTCAACTCGGAGGCCCAGGCGGTCCTGTCGCGCCAGGCCGCCTGGCTGCAGCAGAATCCGCGTGTCGCCGTGCAGATCGCCGGCAACTGCGATGAACGCGGCACCCAGGAATACAACCTCGCCCTCGGCCAGCGCCGCGCCATCGCCGCGCGCGACTTCCTGGTCTCCCATGGCGTGCAGGCCAGCCGGCTGAGCACGATCAGCTACGGCAAGGACCGCCCGGTGGCGCTCGGCTCGACCCCGGATGCCTGGGCGCAGAACCGCAACGCGATCGCCTCGACTCACTGACGCAACGGCGGCTATCGCCGGAAACGAAGCGCGTCGATCGGACACGATCGGCGCGCTTCGCCATTCCGGCACCGATATTTCCGGCCGGGCGTTTTCCGCTGGCGAAACGAGTCAGCCGCAGGCGTTGCCGCGGAGCTGGTAGCTGCGCACCCGGCCATCGACGATCTCGAAGGTCGTTTCGCAGACGCGCGCCACGATTTCGGTCGGGAACCCGCCATAGCCCCAGGGGCCGTACCAGCCGGGCCTCCCCCAAGGTATGGGGCCAGGGCCGGGGATGACATCCAGCCGGGTCTCGGTATAGGCCAGGAAACGCTGCCCGCCGGTGTCGATGGCGCGGGTCGGCACCCCGATTACCTGCACCAGCTCCGGCTCGGTCTTGCCGATGAGGCTGGCCAGGAAGGCCTGCCGCTCCGCCAGGCGATCGACGCAGCCCCCCAGCAGCGCCAGGATCAGAACGACACAGCCGGCGCGACGCATCGGATTCTCCTTCCCTGGCCGACCCGGCCGGTCACGGCAGCCACGACACCTGCCCGATCCGGGCTGCGCCCGATGCAATCATGGCCAGCCGGTCGAAGCCCAGCGCGATTCCCGCGCAAGAGGGCAGGCCATGCGCCAGCGCGCCCAGGAAGGCCTCGTCCATCGGCCACCCGACATCGCCGTACAGCGCCGCCCGCCGCTGCCGGTCGGTCTCGAAACGCGCCCGCTGCTCGTCGGCGTCCGTCAATTCGACGAAGGCATTGGCCAGCTCGATGCCGCAGACGAACAGCTCGAATCGTTCGGCGACGCGCGGATCCGCCGGATCGCGCCGCGCCAGCGCCGCCTGCGCCGCCGGCCAATGCGTCAGGAAAGTCGGGCGGTCGCGACCGAGACGCGGCTCGATGCGTTCGAGCAACAGGCGGAAGAACAGGTCTTCCCAGTCCTCGCCGGGGCGCAGGGCGACCCCGGCCTGCGCCGCCAGCGCCGGCGCGTCCCCCGCGGTGGCCAGCACATCGGCGCTGACATGGCGGGCGAAGGCCTCCGCCACGGTCAGCCGCTCGATGGTCCCGATCGTCGTGCGCACACCAAGGCATTCCACCACCGGCGGCAGCACCGCGCGCAGCAAGTCGTGCGTCTCGGCGATCAGCGCGTCCATGCCGGCGCCGGGACGGTACCATTCGAGCATGGTGAACTCGGGCGCATGCAGGTCGCTGCCCTCGCCGTTGCGCCAGACCCGGGCGAGCTGGAAGATCGGCCCCGCGCCGCCCACCAGCAGCTTCTTCATCGCGAATTCGGGGCTGGTGTGCAGGAACAGCCGCTCGCGCGTGCCATCGGGGGCGATGCGCTCGGTGGCGAAGGGCGCGAGGTGGACCTCCTCGCCCGGGGCGGTCACGGCATAGGGCGTTTCCACTTCCAGATAGCCGCGCGCGGTGAAGAAGGCGCGCACGGCGGCGGCCAACCTTGCCCTGCGGTGCAGGAAAGGCAGGCGTGCGGCAAGCGACTCGGGGTGCCAGGATGGTTGCGGCATGTCGCCGCGCACACTACAGCCACGGCCATGCCGGACGGCAGCCCCCCTTCCCGCGCGCGCACGCTGCGCGACCCCGACGCCCTGGCCCAGGCCGGGCTCGTGGACGACCCCCCCGCACTGACGGCGGTGGCCCGACGCTATGCCATCGCCATCACCCCGACGATGCGCGCCCTGATCGAACGGCCGGACGACCCGATCGGCCGGCAATTCGTGCCCGACCCGTCCGAGCTGGCGGCCGCGCCGTACGAAAATCCCGACCCGATCGCCGATGACGCGCTGAGCCCGGTGAAGGGCATCGTGCATCGCTATCCCGACCGGGCGCTGCTGAAGCCGCTGCTGGTCTGCCCCGTCTATTGCCGCTTCTGCTTCCGCCGCGAGCATGTCGGCCCGGATGGCGGGCTGCTGACCGAGGCGGAGCTGGACGCCGCCTATGCCTGGCTCTCCGCCCACACGGCGATCCGGGAAGTGATCCTCTCCGGCGGCGATCCGCTGATGCTCTCGCCGCGGCGGCTGGGGGACATCCTGGCGCGGCTGTCCGCGATCCCGCATGTGGAGATGCTGCGCATCCACAGCCGCGTGCCGGTGGCCGATCCGGCGCGGGTGAGCGCGGCACTGGCCGATGCGCTGGAAACCGAAACGCCGCTCTGGCTGGTGGTGCACGCCAACCACGCCCGGGAATTCACCGACGCGGCGCGCGCGGCGCTGCGGCTGGTGCAGGCGCGCGGTGTGCCGGTGCTGGGGCAATCGGTGCTGCTGCGCGGCGTCAACGACTCGCCGGAGGCGCTGGAGGCGCTGTTCCGGGCGATGCTGCGGGCGCGGGTGAAGCCCTATTACCTGCACCAGCTCGATCCCGCCCCCGGCACGGCGCGCTTCCGCGTGCCGATCGCGGAGGGACAGCGCCTGCTTGCGGCCTTGCGCGGGCGCGTCACCGGGCTCGCCTGGCCGACCTACGTGCTGGATATCCCTGGCGGGCACGGCAAGGTGCCGATCGGGCCGGGTTATCTGGAGGGCGATGCCGTGCGCGACCCCTGGGGCGAGCAGCACCCGCTGTGACGCCCGCAGGCCCGGAGCCGATCCGGTGCCTGCCAGCACAGCATCCAACGGTGATCGACGCCGGAGAGCAACCATCCGCACCGGGCGCAGTTGGGAAACCGCTGCTGCACGGGAAGACCGCCATGCCCAGACGGGTCGTCATGTCGGAATGGACAAGGGACGAAGCACCGCGGAAAGCGCCGCTGGTTTCCGGACTCGTCATCGCCCTGCTGGGAGCGGTCGTGACCGCCGGAGGCGGCTGGCTCGTGGCCCTTGGCGGATCCTGGTACTACGTGCTGGCCGGGCTGGGCATCCTCGCGACCGGTGGCCTGCTGATCGCCGGCCGGGCGGAGGCGCTCTGGGTCTACGCGATCGTGGTGCTCGGCACTGTCATCTGGGCGGTGGCGGAGATCGGGCTCGACTGGTGGCAACTGGCGCCACGGGGCGATGTCATCTTCCTCATCGGCCTCTATCTGCTGATGCCGTGGGTCACGCGAGGCCTTGTCCGGTCCCCCGGCGCGCGTGCGCCGGCTGCCTGGCGGGGCGCCGGAGTACCGCTCGGCGCCACCCTGGTGATCGCCGCCGTGGTGGGGCTCGCCGCCATGATCTCCGACGAGCACGACCAGACCGGCACGCTGCCCACCGCCCAGGCGGCCCCCGCCCCACCGAATGCCGCCGCCGAGGCGGACGGCGACTGGCGTGCCTATGGCGGCTCCGGCCGTGGCGACAAGTATTCGCCCCTGGCCCAGATCACGCCCGACAATGTCGGCCGGCTGCAGGTCGCCTGGACCTACCACACCGGCGACATCCGCGGCCCCAACGACCCGCAGGAAACCACCTACGAGCTGACGCCCATCAAGGTCGGCGACACGGTCTATATCTGCACGCCGCATGACCGGGCGATCGCCCTCGACGCGGAGACCGGCCGCGAGAAGTGGACCTTCGATCCGAAGATCGACGAGCGGAAAAACCTGCAGCATCTGACATGTAGGGGCGTTTCCTACCATGAACAGACAGCCGGTGCGCCCGCGCCCCCCAACGGCGAGTGCCCGCGCCGCATCTTCCTGCCCACTGCGGACGCCCGCCTGATCGCGCTCGATGCGGCGACCGGCCGGCCCTGCCCGGGCTTTGGCCGGAACGGCACCGTCAGTCTCTGGACCGGCATGCCGGACCCGGGGGCGCATCAGGGCGAGTACTATTCGACCTCGCCCCCGGTGGTCACCCGCAACCTCGTCATCATTGCCGGCGAGGTCACCGACAATTATTCCACCAACGAGCCTTCAGGCGTGGTGCGCGCCTATGACGTCAACACCGGCGCACTGGCCTGGAACTTCGACAGCGGCAACCCGGAACAGACGGCGCCGATCGGGCCGGGCCAGAGCTATGTCCGCAACTCACCCAATAGCTGGAGCATCTCCAGCGCCGACGAGTCGCTCGGCCTGGTCTACATCCCGTACGGCAACCAGACCCCCGACCAATGGGGCGGCGACCGTGGCGCCAACACGGAACGCTTCGCCAGCTCGGTCACCGCGCTCGACATCGCCACCGGGCAGGTACGCTGGGTGTTCCAGACCGTCCATCACGACCTGTGGGACATGGACGTGCCGGCGCAGCCAGGCCTGCTGGACCTGGACACGCCGAACGGCCGGGTGCCGGCACTGGTGCAGGCGACCAAGCGGGGCGATCTCTATGTGCTCGACCGGCGCACCGGCCAGCCAATCATCCCCGTCGAGGAACGCCCGGTCCCGCAGGGCGCGGGCAAGGGCGACCACACCGCGCCGACCCAGCCTTTCTCGGCCCTGAGCCTGCTCTCGCCCGAGGACGCGACGATCCGGGAAGCCGACATGTGGGGGGCGACGATGTTCGACCAGCTCGCCTGCCGCATCCGGTTCCGGTCGCTGCGCTACGAGGGCATGTTCACGCCGCCCTCGGAGCAGGGATCGATCGTCTATCCCGGCAATTTCGGCGTGATCGACTGGGGCGGCATCGCCGTCGATCCGGTGCGCCAGATCGCCTTCGCCAATCCGGACGCGATGGCTTTCGTCGACAAGCTGATACCACGTACGCAGAACAGTCAACAACAATCTGAAAATGTACAACATCCTGCCGGCGGCGCCGACATCGCCGGCTCGACCGAAGGCGGCGCCAACCCCAATCTCGGGGCGCCCTATGCGGTGGAGCTGAATGCCTTCCTCTCGCCGATCGGCTTCCCCTGCCAGGCGCCGCCCTGGGGCTACGTTGCCGGCATCGACCTGCGGGCGGGCAAGGTCGTCTACCGGCACCGGAACGGCACGGTCCGTGACCTCTCGCCGGTGCCGCTGCCATTCAAAATGGGCGTGCCGAGCCTTGGGGGACCGATCCTGACCGCCGGCGGAGTGGCCTTCCTGACATCCACGCTCGACTATTATGTGCGGGCCTATGACGTGACCAGCGGCCGCCAGCTCTGGCAGGACCGGCTGCCGGCCGGGGGGCAGGCCACGCCCATGACCTATCGCGCCGACAGGAGCGGCCGCCAGTTGGTGGTGGTGGTCGCCGGCGGCCATGGCTCGCTTGGTACCAAGGCGGGGGACGCGGTCATCGCCTACGGCCTGCCCTGAGGGACGGCGATCCGCCCGACCTCGGCGAGGACCGCGTTGCGCCGCTCCTCCGGGCCCGGTGATTCGGCGTAATAGGCAGCCACCAGCAGGGCGCCACCGCCCGGCGGCCAGGCGATGGCAATGTCATTGGCCACGCCGGTGCCATTGCCCCCGGTCTTGTCGCCGACCCGCCAGTCCGGCGGGAACCCGGCCCGCAGCCGGCGCCCCCCGGTCCTGCTGCCGAGCAGCCAGCCCGCCAGTTGCGTCCGCGATGATTCGGACAGCGCATCCCCGACCATGATCCGGCGCATGTTGCCCAGCATCGCCGCCGGGGTGGTGGTGTCGCGGGGATCGCCGGGGGTCCCCTCGTTCAGCGCCGTCTCGAAGCGGTCGAGCCGGGTGACATCGTCGCCCAGGGCGCGCGCGAACCCGGTCAGGCCGGCCGGCCCGCCGAAGCTGCCGAGCAACAGGTTACCGGCGGTGTTGTCGCTGAGTGTCACCGCCGCCTCGCAGAGTTCGGCGAGCGTCATGCCCGGCGCCCCCGGATGCTTTTCCGTCACCGGCGACCAGGGCCGGATGTCCTCCCGCGAGAACACCACGCGGCGGTCCAGGCGCTCCTTCCCGCGATCCACCCGGGCCAGCACCAGCGCGGCGGCGAGGACCTTGAACGTGCTGCAGAGCGGGAAGCGCTCCTCGGCGCGATACGCGATCCGGTGCCCCGTCGCCACGTCGAGCACCGCGACGCCAAGGCGCCCGCCATGCTCCCGCTCCAGCGCGGCGAGCCGGGCTTCTGGAGCGGCCGCCTGCGCCCGCGCCGTCCCGCAGGCGGGGAGACCGGCACCGGCCAGCAGCCATGTCCCGCCAACCGCCACCCTGCGTCTCGTCAGTCCTGCCATATAGCCGTGATCCCTGGCTTTCCGCGCATCTCTGCCCCCCGCCACAAGCCACCCACGCCCCGCCCTGGCTTGCCCCCGCCCCCGTCGCGGGCTAGAAGCCGCCGCTCCGCAGTTACCCCCGAGAGATCCCGCCCCATGAAGCAGCAGGCGAACCTGATCCGCGCCGGCCAGGTGATCGAGCACGACGGCCGCCGCTGGACCGTGCTCAAGCAGCAGATCATCACCCCCGGCAAGGGCGGCGCATTCATCCAGGTGGAGATGCGCGACCTCAAGACCGGGAACAAGACCAACGAGCGCTGGCGTACCGCCGACACCGTCGAGCGGCTGATGACCGAGGACAAGGAGTACACCTACTCCTACACCGAGGGCAGCAACCTGGTGCTGATGGACCCCGAGACCTTCGAACCCACCCACGTCCCGGTCGAACTGCTCGGCGACGTCGCCCCCTTCCTGCAGGACAACATGACCATCACGGTCGACCTGGTGGAAGGCGAGCCGGTGGCGCTGCACCTGCCGCAGAGCGTGGTGCTGGAAGTGGTCGAGGCCGACCCGGTGGTGAAGGGCCAGACTGCCTCTTCGTCCTACAAGCCCGCCAAGTTGTCCAACGGCGTCAAGACCATGGTCCCGCCGTTCATTGAAGCCGGCGAGAAGATCGTCGTCCGTATCGAGGACGCGAGCTACATGGAGCGGTTCAAAGGCTGAACCGCCCCTCCCGCCGGCATCCGGGGAGCCCCAGCGATGGCGCAGCGCCTGTCCGCCCATATGACCGTCATGCAGAACGCCGCGCAGCGTGCCGCGAAGCGTCTGCTGCGTGATTTCAACGAGGTCGAGCAGCTCCAGGTCAGTGTGAAAGGCCCCGGCGACTTCGTCAGCCAGGCCGACATGCGCGCCGAGCAGATCCTGCGCGACGACCTCACCAAGGCGCGCCCCGGCTATGCCTTCCTGATGGAAGAATCCGGCGCCTCCGGCAGCGAGAACTGGGCCTGGCGCTGGGTGATCGACCCGCTGGACGGCACCAGCAACTTCCTGCACGGCATCCCGCACTGGGCGATCTCGATCGCCCTGGAGCGACGCCTGCCCGACGGCAGCACTGAAATCGCCGCCGCCGTGGTCTACGCCCCCGCGGTCGACGAGATGTTCTGGGCCGAGAAAGGCACCGGGGCCTACCTGAACGACCGCCGCCTGCGCGTCTCCGCCCGCCGCGAGATGCGCGAGGCGGTGTTCGCCACCGGCATCCCCTTCGCCATCACCAGCCCCCGCAACCGCCTCGCCTTCGCCCGCACCCTCGGCACGCTGATGCCCCATGTCGCAGGCATCCGGCGCTTCGGCGCGGCGGCGCTGGATCTCGCCTGGACCGCGGCCGGCCGCTACGACGGCTACTGGGAATGCGGGATCAAGGCGTGGGACATCACCGCCGGCCTGCTGATCGTGCGCGAGGCGGGCGGCTACGCCACCGATCCCGGCGGCGGTGACCCGCGCACCAGCGGCGACGTGGTGGCGGCCAACCCGCACCTGCACCCGGCGCTGCGCGACGCCGTCATCGACGGCATCACCGCCGCCGAGGCCCGCTCGGCCTGACAGGGGTGGCGACAGGACCGGCCGCCGCTCGGCCGGCCCTGCCCTGGCGCCCCCGCGACACCTTGGCAACGAAATGCACGCCGCACGGGGGCGTTCGTTGAGCGTTTATCGCCCCTCGGCTAGGCTGACCGGGACGATGCAGAAGATAATCCTTTCCCTGGCCATGGCCGGACTCGGCGCGGTGGTGCTGGTGGCGCCACGCGCGCATGCGCAGGCGACCATGGATCAGCGGGCGCTCGAGCAGTTGCAGAAGCCCGGTACGGGCAGCGAAGCGCCGAAGCAGGCCGCACCGGCCCGCCCCGCCCATCCTGCCCAGCCCCCGGTGAAGCACAGCGCGACGCCGCCGCCGCCGCATCCGCCGGCCCCGCCGCAGGTGCGCGTCCCGCTCGCCGCGCCACCGCCGCCGGTGCTGCCGCCGGCCCTCGCAGTGCCCACCCGCCCGCCGGCGCCACCCGCCCCGGTGCAGGTCTCGGCCGACGCCCCCGGCGCCGCCGCGCCGCTGCCGGAAGGCCTGCGCATCACCTTCGGCAGCGGCAGCGCCGACCTCAACCCCGCCACCGACAGCGCCCTACGCAAGCTGGCCGGCACCGCGCCGGCAACGGCCAGCTTCAGCGTGGCCGCCTTCGCGCCGGGCACGCCGGAAGACCCTTCCACCCCGCGGCGCACCGCCCTCTCGCGCGCGCTGGCCGTCCGCTCGGTGCTGATCGCCGAAGGCATCGCCTCGCCGCGGATCTACGTGAAGGCGATCGGCGCCAATGCCCCGATCGCCGAAGGCCCGGCGGACCGCGTCGACGTGACGGTCAGCACCGCCACCCCGCAGGCAAAGTCACCCTGATGACCCGCCCGACCAAATACCTGTTCCGGATGCTGGTCTTCCTGGTGGCGGTACTGGTGATCGCCGGCCTGCTGTCGGGCCCGCTGCTGGTCGCCTTCGAGGCGAACCCGCTGCTCAACAGCCTGATCCTGCTGGTGCTGCTGCTGGGCATCACCTGGAACATCCGCCAGGTCACCCGCCTCTCCCCTGAAGTCACCTGGCTGGAAACCTTCCAGCAATCCCGTCCCCGCCTCGCCACCCTGCCGCCACCGCGGCTGCTGGCCCCGATGGCCAGCATGCTCGCCGCCCGCGCGGTGAAGGGACAGGACGCCAGCGGCCAGCCCCGCCTGGACCACTTCACCATCTCCTCGCAGGCGATGCGCTCGCTGCTCGATTCGATCGGCAGCCGACTCGACGAATCGCGCGAGCTGTCGCGCTACATGACCGGGCTGCTGATCTTCCTCGGCCTGCTCGGGACCTTCTGGGGCCTGCTGCTGACCGTCTCCTCGGTCGGTGATGTCATCACCGGCATGTCGGTCGGCTCGGGCGACATCAATGCCCTGTTCGAACAGCTCAAATCCGGCCTGGCCCGGCCGCTCAAGGGCATGGGCACGGCCTTTTCCTCCTCCATGCTCGGCCTCGCCGGCGCCCTGGTGCTCGGCTTCCTCGACCTGACCGCCGGCCAGGCACAGAACCGCTTCTTCAACGAGCTGGAGGACTGGCTCGCCGGCATCACCCGCATTTCCTCGGGCGTGCTCGGCCAGGAAGGCGAAGGCTCGATCCCGGTCTACGTGCAGGCGTTGCTCGAACAGACCGCCGAGAACATGGAGAACCTGCAAACCATCCTCGCCCGCGGCGAGGACGGACGGCGGGAAGCCAATCAGGCGGTGCTGGCGCTCACCGAACGCATCGCCACGCTCTCGGATACCATGCGCACCAACCAGCAGCTCATGCTGCGCATCGCCGAAAGCCAGCAATCGCTTGGGCCGGCCCTGCAACGACTGGGCGAGCGGCGCGACAGCGGCAACGACGACATCATCCGCGCCCATCTGCGCAATATCGAACTCTACATGCAGCGGCTGCTGACCGAATCCGAACAGGGACGGGCCCAGACCACCGCGGAATTGCGCAACGATATCCGCATCCTCACCCGCACCATCGCCGCCCTCGCCGAGGAACAGCCCCGGTGATCGGCGGCTTCGCCGCCGGGCTCCGCCGGCCAGGGGGCTCTGCCCCCTGGACCCTCGCCAAGGGCCAGCGGCCCTTGGATCCCATGGGGTGCAGGGGCCCCTGGCCCCTGCCGAGGTCCAGGGGCAGAGCCCCTGGCCGGCGGAGCCGGGGGGCGAAGCCCCCCATCGGGGGCTGATCCATGGCGCTGCGGCGACGGGGAGCCAATGGCGACGGGTTGAATGCATGGCCGGGCTACGTGGATGCGCTGTCCACGTTGCTCATGGTCATCATCTTCGTGCTGCTGGTGTTCGTGCTGGCGCAGGCGTTTCTCTCGGTCGCCTTGTCCGGCCGTGACCAGGCGCTCGACCGGTTGAACCGGCAGGTGGCCGAGTTGTCCGACATGCTCTCGCTCGAACGGGGGCGGACCAGCGAGTTGCAGCTTTCGCTGGCGCAGGTGAACAATGATCTGGCCAGTGTCGCCTCGGCGCGGGATGCGCTGGCGCAGCAGGTGGCGGCGCTGCGTCGTGACCAGGACCAGTTGGCGGCCGATCGCGACGCGCTGCGGACCGACCGCGATCGTCTGTCGGCCAAACTGGCCGATGCGGCCTTGCAGAGCCAGACGGCGCAGGCACGGATCGAGGACCTGACCGGGCAGCTCGCCGAAGCGGCGAAACGGGCCGACACCCAGAGCCTCGACGTGTCGGGACAGTTGGGCGAGGCGCGGCGCCAGTTGACAGCCCGCACCGCGGAACTGGCCGACGCGAAGCGCCAACTGCAGGCGGCGCAGGCGCAACTGGAAGAAATGCAGCGCCAGATGGCCGAGCTCGATCGCACCGTGAAGGCCGACAAGGCCACGATCGAGGCGAAGCTCTCCGATCTCGCCAAACTGACCGAGCAGATCCGGACGCTGACAGCGTTGCGCGATGACCTGGAGAAGCAGGCCGCCGCGGCGGCGGCCCGGGCCACCACGGAAGCGCAACAGCGTGCCGCCGTTGCCGCCCAGCTCGACGAGGAGAAGAAGCTCGGCGATTCCGCCAAGGCCAGGATCGCGCTGCTGAGCCGGCAGGTGGACGAGCTGCGGGCCCAGTTGGCGAGCATCCAGAAGGCACTCGATGCCTCCGAGAGCGCCGGCAAGGAGAAGGACGCCCGCATCACCGATCTCGGCAACCGGCTGAACACCGCGCTCGCGCGCAAGGTCGAGGAGCTGCAGCGCTATCGCAGCGACTTCTTCGGCCGGTTGCGGGCGGTGCTGGCGAACCGGCCGGGCATCCAGGTGGTCGGCGACCGCTTCGTCTTCCAGAGCGAGGTGCTGTTCCCGGTGGCCAGCGCCGACCTGACCCCGGCCGGGGTGGAGCAGATCAGCAAGCTGGCCGATACGCTCAAGCAGATCAGCGCCGAGATCCCCGCCGACGTGAACTGGGTGCTGCGCGTGGACGGCCACGCCGACCGGCAGAAGATCGAGAACAGCCGGTGGGGCAGCAACTGGGAGCTCTCGGCCGGACGCGCCATCACGGTGGTCAAGCTGCTGATCGCCGATGGCATCCCGCCGACCCGGCTGGCCGCCACCGCCTTCGGCGAGAATCAGCCGCTCGACCCGGCCAACACGCCGGACGCCTACGCGAAGAACCGCCGCATCGAGATCCGGCTGACAGACCGCTAGGATATTTTAGTTTAAATTCAATTGATTATATAAGGTCGCTCGTAAGCAGCTTGAAATCTGCGCCGGATGCCCTGGCAGCGCCGGCCTGGCCAACCCACATTATGTGGCGATGCCGCACCCTTCTACCTGGTTGAAACCCACGCCGCAGGGGCTGTGCTGCGAGCCGGGAGGGTTCTTCATCGATCCCGTTCGGCCGGTGGAACGGGCGGTCATCACCCATGCGCATTCCGACCATGCGCGGTCCGGCCATCGCGCGGTGTTGGCCAGTCCGGTGACGATTGCGCTGATGCGCGCGCGCCTGGGCGAGCGCGCCGCCGCGTCCTGGCAGGACTTGCGCTGGGGGGAATCGCTGCGGATCGGCGAGGTGGAGCTGTCCCTGCAGCCGGCGGGCCATGTGCTGGGCAGCGCGCAGGTGGTGCTGGCCTGGCGCGGTAGCCGCGTCGTGGTCGGCGGCGACTACAAGCGGGCGCCGGATCCCACCTGTGACGCCTTCGTTCCGATCCCCTGCGACGTCTTCGTCACCGAGGCGACCTTCGCACTGCCGGTATTCCGCCATCCGCCGGC
This sequence comes from Rhodovastum atsumiense, assembly GCF_937425535.1. Classification (NCBI taxonomy): domain Bacteria; kingdom Pseudomonadati; phylum Pseudomonadota; class Alphaproteobacteria; order Acetobacterales; family Acetobacteraceae; genus Rhodovastum; species Rhodovastum atsumiense. The sequence goes on along the minus strand of NZ_OW485601.1, from coordinate 5,564,567 downwards.
GGCGGCCGAGATCGGACGGTTGCTGGCCTCGGTGGCGCTGTTTCCCGGGCGGACGCATCTCGTCGGCTGCTATTCGCTGGGCAAGTGCCAGCGAATGATCGCGCTGCTGCGGCAAGCCGGTTGGGATGCGCCGATTTACCTGCATGGCGCCCTGGCGCCGCTTTGCGGGGTGTACGAGGCCCTGGGCGTGAGGCTGGGCGCATTGCGCCCCGCCGCCACCGCGCCGGCGCTGGCAGGGGCGATCGTGCTGGCACCCCCGGCGGCGGCGGCGGAAGCGTGGGCGCAGCGGCTGGCCGAGCCGGTGCTGTGCATGGCCTCCGGTTGGATGCGGCTGCGCCGGCGCGCGCAGCAGAGCGGGGCGGAACTGCCTCTGGTGATTTCCGACCACGCCGACTGGGACGAGCTGAACGCGACGGTGGACGAGGTGGGAGCGCCCGAGGTGTGGGTGACGCATGGGCGGGAGGAAGCGCTGATCCATGCCCTCGGGCAACGCGGCGTGCGCGGTCGGGCGCTGCGGCTGCTGGGATATGACGGGGAGGACGAAGCCGGGCCAAAGGACGGGGATGCGCGCCCCGGTGCGGACGGATGACGCCTTTCGCCGACCTGCTGGAACGGCTGGCTTTCACACCGGGCCAGGACGCCAGGATCGCCTTGCTGCGCCGCTATTTCGCCACCACGCCGGACCCGGACCGCGGCTTCGGCCTGGCGGTTCTCGGCGGCGCGCCCGGCTTCACCGCGGCCAGGCCGGCGCTGCTCCGCGCCCTGGCCACCGCCCGCACCGATCCGGAACTGTTCGCCTGGTCCCATGAGCATGTCGGCGACCTGGCCGAAACCGTGGCGCTGATGTGGCCCGCCACCGCGCCCGCCGGCGCCGCCGCGCCGGCACTGGCGGAGGTGGTCACCACGCTGCAGGCCGCCTCCAGGGCCGACCTGCCCGGCATCGTCGCCGGCTGGCTCGACGCCATATCCGATGCCTCGGTCCGCTTTGCGCTGCTCAGGCTGGTCACCGGCGGCCTGCGCACCGGCATCCCGGCGCGGCTCGCCAGGATCGCAGTGGCGGAGCTGGCCGAGGGGCGCATCACCAGCGACGCGATCGACGAGGTCTGGCACAGCCTGACGCCCCCCTACGGGACGCTGTTCGCCTGGGTGGAAGGACGCGGTCCCCGGCCGGATCCGGGCGAGGCGCCGACCTTCCATCCGCCGATGCAGGCCCCGCCGCTGCACGCGCCGGATCTCGCGGGGCTCGATCCGGCCGCCTTGCGGGCGGAGTGGAAATGGGACGGGCTGCGCGTGCAATTGGCGGCGACGCCGGGCGGGCGGCGGCTGTTCTCCGCCGATGCCGAAGACATCTCCGCCGCCTTTCCGGACATCCTGGCGGCGATGGAGTTCCAGGCCGTGCTGGAGGGCGAATTGCTGGCCGTGCGCGACGGCGCGGTGGCCCCCTTCGCCGAGCTGCGGCCACGGCTCAACCGCAGGACGGTCACCGCCCGGATAATGCGGGATATGCCGGTAGCGGTACGACTGTACGACATCCTGTTCGAGGACGGGGAGGATCTCCGCCCCCTGCCCTTCGATGCACGCCGCGCGCGGCTGGAAAAATGGCATGGTCGCACGCGGCCAGCGCGCATGGATCTCTCCCCGATGATCCCGTTCACGGGCCTCGCGGAGCTGGCGACGCTGCACGGCGGCACGCGCGACGCGGCGATTGCCGGGCTCATGCTCCGGCGTGGGGACGCGCCCTATCTGCCGGGTCCGCAGCCGGGGCTGTGCTGGACCTGGCAGCGCGACCCGCTGACGCGACTGGCGGTGCTGATGTATGCGCAGCGGGGTCAGGCCAGGCCCGGCAGCGGATATTCCGACTGCACCTTCGGGCTGTGGCGGCCCGCCGCAACGGAGGGCGAGGACCTGGTGCCGGTCGGCAAGGCGGAATTCGCCGGCTGCGAACAGGATCTGGCATGGCTCGACCGCTGGATCCGTGCTCACACGATCGCGCGCTTCGGCCCGGTCCGCGAGGTCGAGAAGGCGCTGGTGCTGGAAATCGCCTTCGATGCGGCCCAGCTTTCCTCCCGCCACCGTTCCGGTGTCACGCTGCGGTCCCCGCGCATTGTGCGGCTGCGCACTGACACGCCGGCTGCCCTGGCCGATCGTCTGGCCGGTCTGATGCGCCTCGTCGAGAACCATCCGGTTGCCGATGCGCTCATGGCATGACCTGCTGCTGCGCCCGTCTCGTCCGGTCTTCACTTGTCCTGGAGCACGCGTGCCAATCCTGCTGACCCTTCCGATCGCCCTTTTCCTGGCTCTTCTGCTGCTCGCGCCACCGGCCTGGGCGCAGGCGGTGCAGACGATTCCGCCCGCCGAGTCGGCCGAAGTCCTGGGGCAACTGGTGCATGTGGAAGATGAAGGCAAGAACCAGGAGGTCGGCCGTATTGCCGAGATCCTGGTCAATGCCGAGGGCCAGCCGGTGGCAGTCGTACTGGACGTCGGCGGCTTCCTCGGGGTAGGTAACCGCAAGGTCGCGGTGGCATGGTCAGCATTACGTTTTCAAAAAACCAAGGATAAACTGGATATTACCCTCGCTGTTCCTGCCAATACCGTTCGGGCGGCCCCAGATTACAAGGGGCCAGGCAAGCCGGTGCAGGCGGTGGGGCCCTGAATGCCGACGATGACCCGAAACCAGACGCAGATGGCCAGGGAGCGCCTTGCCGGCCTTGACTGGCTGAATTTCTGCGTGGCGACCTTGCAGACCGGCTTTGGCCCGTTCATCGCGGTCTACCTGACCGGCAACAAATGGACGCAGGGCAGCATCGGCCTGGCGCTGGGCGTCGGCACGGTGGCGATGATGGCAAGCCAGGTGCCGGCCGGCGCGCTGGTCGATGTCTGGCGCCACAAGCGCGGCGCGGTGATGCTGTCCACGGTGCTGGTGGCCATCAGCGCCGCGATGCTGGCGCTGTGGCCTGCCACCCTGCCGGTGATGACGGCCCAGGCGCTGCATGGCTTCGCCAGTTGCATGCTGACCCCGGCGATCGCCGCCCTCACCATGGCACTGGTCGGCCCGGCGCTGTTCGCCGCGCGGATCGGCCGCAATGCCCGGTTCGCCGCCATCGGCAATGCCTGCGGGGCCCTGTTGATGGGCGCGGTCGGCACCTGGGTGAACAGTCAGGCGGTGTTCTGGCTGGCAGCGTTCATCGCCGTGCCGGCGCTCCTTGCCCTCTCGACGGTGCATGGCGGCGGCCATGGCGCCTCGCTGAACGCCCCGCCCCCCGCGCCGGGCAGCCTGCAACGCCTGCTGAAGGACCGGCGCCTGATCGCGATCGCGGGGTGCATCCTGCTGTTTCACCTGTGCAACGCCGCGCTGCTGCCGCTCGCAGGCGGCACCCTGACCCGGCAGGCCGGTGATTCCGCCAACCTGCTGATCGCCGCCTGCATCATCGGCCCGCAATTCCTGGTGGCATTGCTCTCGCCCAGCGTCGCCGTCGCCGCCGAGCGCTGGGGGCGCCGCCCGGTGATGCTGCTGGGCTTCGCCGCCCTGCCGCTGCGGGCGGCGATCTTCGCCGGCACGCAGGATCCCGCCGTGATGGTCGCGGCACAGATCCTGGACGGCATCTCGGCCGCGATGCTGGGGGTGATGCTGCCGCTGGTGGCCGCCGATCTCACCCGTGGCAGCGGGCGGTTCAATCTCTGCCTCGGCCTGCTGGGGCTGGCGACCGGCATCGGCGCCACGCTGAGCACCGTGCTGGCCGGGGGAATCGCGGACCTGACCGACGACCGCACCGCCTTCCTGCTGCTGGCGCTGGTCGGCGTGGTGGCGGTGTTCGCGGTCGAGCTGGTGATGCCGGAGACCCGGGCCCGCAACAACTGGCGGCCGGCGGCCGAGGTCAGCGCCGACTGACCGGCGGATCTCCTTGGCAAGCCGGCAGGCCCTGCCCCATCCTGCGGCAAACCGGAACGGAGGGGGAAAAGACCAGCATGTGCCGCATTTTCACGTCACAGGACCCGGCCACCTACGCCGCCGAGACCCGGGCCGTGCGCCTGCACGGGCATGCCACGTCGATCCGGCTGGAAGCGGCCTTCTGGGCCACGCTCGAACAGATCGCCGCGGCCGAGGGCCTGACCGTCACCCGCTTCATCACGGTGCTGCATGACGAGATCCTGGCCAGGCACGGGGACATCCCCAACCTGGCCTCGTTCCTGCGGGTGACCTGCATGCACTGGCTGCGCAACCAGGACGCGCATGCGCAGGAAGTGGCGCGGCGCCAGGCCATCCGGGAGACCGCATTGCCGGCGGCGTGACGCGCACGCCGCCGCACCGGCAATAGCCCGCTACTACCGACGCCTTCCCTCTCCTTCCTATCCTGCCCCGCAAGAAGCGGAGGGGAAGCCGGCATGACCGCATTGCGGCGTCAGGACCGTCATCGGACCTGCGGGTCGCCATGGCGTGCGGCACCCTTGCGCTCCTGGCCAGTCCCGTGGCCAGTCCCCATCCTTTCGAGGAGTTGCCCCACGATGGCGAAACCCATCCATGCCATGATCCGCGTGCTCGATGAGGCACGCTCGGTCGCGTTCTACCAACGGGCCTTCGGGCTCGAGGTCGCCGACCGCTTTCCCTTCGACGGCTTCACCCTCGTCTACCTGCGGGGGGCGGAGGATGATTTCGAGATCGAGCTGACCATCAACCACGACCGCACCGATCCTTATCCCCTTGGGGAAGGCTACGGGCATCTCGCCTTCGTGGTGGACGACCTGGAGGCCGAGCACGCGCGGTTCACCGCCGCGGGGCTTGCCCCCAATCCGGTGAAGGAATTCCACCGCGAGGGCGCGCTGATGGCAAAGTTCTTCTTCGTCACCGATCCGGACGGGTACCGGATCGAAATGCTGCAGAAACACGGCCGCTATCGCTGACAAACAGCGGCCACCGGGAGGAAACGAACAATGAGAAACGTCGATCGCCGCATCACCCTGCGCCGCCGCGCCATCCTGCAGGGGGCGGCCAGCGTCCCCGTCGCCGCCGCCGGCATGGGTCTCTCGCCGCAGTCCGCCTGGGCGCAGGCGGCGAAGAACCTCAGGCCCGCCACCCTGGTCACGCTGGCACGGGCCGCCCGCGACATCTTCCCCCATGATGGCTTCCCCGATGCCGTCTACATCACCGCGGTCAGCGGCTATGACGCGCTCGCCGCCGAGGCCGCGTTGCGCGAGCTGATCGAGGGCGGGGTCGATCAGCTCGATGCCGAATCGCGCCGGCGTCACGGTGCCGCCTATGCCGAACTGGCACAGGAGCGCGACCGGGTCGCCCTTCTGCGCGCGATCGCGCCCACGCCGTTCTTCCAACGGTTGCGCGGCGACCTGGTGGTAACGCTCTACAACCAGCGTTCCGTCTGGACCCGGCTCGGCTACGAGGGGCCTTCGTACGAGCTGGGCGGCTACATCCACCGCGGCTTCGACGACATCGACTGGCTGCCGGCGAGCTGAGGGAGGACCGCAGACATGGCCAGCTTCGACCTCGACGACGACGGCGTGGTGGTGATCGTGGGCTCGGGCGCGGGCGGCGGCACGCTCGGCAGCGAGCTCGCGCAGAAGGGCGTGCGCGTGGTGATCCTGGAAGCCGGCAAGCGCCACGAAACCCAGGATTTCATCAACGACGAATGGGCGAGCTTCGCGCAGCTCGCCTGGACGGACATGCGCACGACCTCGGGATCGTGGCGGGTGGCGAAGGATTTCCCGAACCTGCCGGCCTGGATCGTCAAGTCGGTCGGTGGATCGACGGTGCACTGGGCAGGTGCCTCGTTGCGTTTCCACGCGCACGAATTCAAGGCGGCAAGCACCTACGGCACGCTGCCCGGTGCCAACCTGCTGGACTGGCCGATCAGCCTCGATGAGATGGCGCCCTGGTACGACCGCGCCGAGCTGCGCATGGGCACCACCGGCACGCACGACATCCCGCGCCTGCCGGGCAACAACAACTTCAAGGTCATGGCGGCCGGCGCGCACAAGCTGGGCTACCAGGTCGTGCACACCGGCAACATGTCGATCAACAGCCAGCCGCGCGACGGGCGGACCAGTTGCCAGCAGCTCGGCTTCTGCTTCCAGGGCTGCAAGATGGGGGCGAAATGGTCGACGCTGGTCGCCGAGATCCCCAAGGGCGAGGCAACCGGCCGGCTGGAGGTGCGACCCGGCTGCATGGCCGTGCGCATCGAGCACAATGACCGTGGCCGCGTGACCGGCGTCGTCTACGCCGACGAATCCGGCACGCTACACCGCCAGCGTGCCCGCGTGGTGGCGGTCGCCGGCAATTCGATCGAAAGCCCCAGGCTGCTGCTGAACTCGGCCTCGGCGGCGTTTCCGGACGGGTTGGCCAACAGCTCCGGCCAGGTCGGGCGCAACTACATGCGGCACATGACCGGCAGCGTCTACGGCATCTTCGAGCGCCCGGTGCACATGTATCGCGGCACCACCATGGCCGGCATCGTGCGTGACGAAAGCCGCAACGACCCCGCCCGCGGCTTCGTCGGCGGCTACGAGATGGAAACGCTTTCGCTTGGCGTGCCGTTCATGGCGGCCTTCCTGCAGCCCGGCGCCTGGGGCCGCGACTTCACCGCGGCGATGGAGGGATACGCCAACATGGCCGGCATGTGGCTGGTCGGCGAGGACATGCCGCGCGAGACCAACCGCGTCACGCTCGATCCGGCCGTGAAGGACCGGTTCGGCCTGAAGGTGGCCAGCGTGCATTATGACGACCACGACAACGACATCGCCATGCGCCGGCATGCCTGGCGCAGCGGCGCCGCGATCTACGAGGCGGTCGGCGCGAAGCGGACCATCCTGACGCCGCCCTATCCGAGCACGCACAACCTGGGCACCAACCGCATGAGCGCCAATCCGCGCGACGGCGTGGTGAACCGCTGGGGGCAGACGCACGACGTGCCGAACCTGTTCGTTTCAGATGGCAGTCAGTTCACCACCGGCGCGTCCTGCAATCCCACCCTGACCATCGTCGCCCTGGCCCTGCGCCAGGCCGACGCCATGGCCGGAATGATGGGTCGCGGCGAGATCTGAGGAAAATGGGCGAGGCGCGCTGCCCGCCTCGCCCATTTTCCTTCCCTCCACAGGCGAGCAACCGAAGCTGCATTTGCATAATTCAGGTTCATTGCTGGCGGCGCCCCACGCGGCGCCGTTGCGTTCATGACGTATCTCCCCTGTGTGCTTCGGGCTTGGCACCTCGATCCGCCCGGAGCACGTTCCTGCATCGTGTCGGGGAGTCTCCCATGCCTCTCATTCCCAACGCCGCGCTGGCGCGGCTGCGTGCCGGTAAGATGGCGCTTGGCTATGGCCTGCACCATATGCGCACCGCCGCGGTGCCCGCCCTTGCCCGGGCAGCCGGTTACCATTGGCTGTTCATCGACATGGAGCACGGCGCCTTCAGCATCCACGAGGCGAGCGAGCTCTGCCTTGCCGCCCTGCCGGCCGGCGTCGCGCCGATCGTGCGCATCTGCACCGATGCGCTCGATGAAGGCACCCGTGTGCTCGACAACGGCGCCCAGGGCATCATCGTGCCGCATGTGGACACCGCCGAGCAGGCGCGCCGCATCGCCAATGCCTTCCGCTTCCCCCCGCGCGGCAATCGCAGTTGGGGTGGTCTGGCTGCCGCCGCCTATGGCTTCCGCGCGCCCGAAATCGCGGTCGCGCAGAGCGAGATCAACCGCGAGGTCCTGGTCGCCGTCATGATCGAGACGGCGCAGGCCGTGGCGAACGTGAACGCGATCGCCGCCGTGCCGGGGATCGACTGCCTGCTGGTCGGCACCGCCGACCTGACCGCCGACCTCGGCATTCCCGGCGAGATCGGCCATGAGCGCGTGGCCGCCGCCTATCGCGCGGTCATCGAGGCCTGCGGCCGCCACGCCAAGTTCGCCGGCATGCATGCCGTGTTCGACGAGACCCATGCCCGCACTTATGTCTCCATGGGCGCGCGCTTCGTGCTCGGCGGCACCGATTCAATGTTCCTGCAACAGGCGGCCGCCGCGCGGGCCGAATTCCTCAACGATATCGGTTAAGCCGTAATATGCTCTCGGCAGCGTGATGAGCGCTGCCGGGATGTCACCACGCGCCTGCCGCGAATCCGCCACATCCCGGCGCTTGATTCCCTGTCACGGCGGGGATGAGCCCATCCTGGCCGGAAAAGGAACCCGATCATGCGCGTCCGTCCAGTCCTGCTCGTTGCCCCGATCGTTGCGATGATGCTGGCCGCACCTGCCGCGCAGGCGCAGTGGGGTGGCCCCGGTTGGGGCGGTCCGCACTACTACCGTCCGCCGCCGCCCCCGCACTATTATCATCGCGGCGGCAATGGAGCAGCCATCGCCGGCGCCATCATCGGGCTGGGCGTGGGTGCCGCCATCGCCGGGGCGATGGCCCCGCCGGTCTATGCCGCGCCTCCCCCGGTCGTGGTCGCGCCACCGCCCGCGGTGGTCTACGCGCCGCCGCCCCGCGTGATCTATGCCCCGCCGCCGGTGGTGTACGCGCCGCCGCCGCCCCCGGCCTATTACGGCTGGTAAGCCGGATCGATCGATGCCCGACGCACCCCTGGCGTGCATCGGGCGGGGCGCCTACCACTCGGACAGCATCACCTGCGCTTCCAGATCGGCGGCAAGGGCCCGGCTGCGACGGGCCATCTCCTCCTGGGCGCTCTTTGCCTCGTCCAGCTCCGCCGTCCAGCCATCCTGCGGCGCGTAGCCGATCACCCGCTTCGTTGTCTCGATGTCCCAGGGCATGCCGGGATTGTCGCTCATCAGATTGAGCACGGCGAAGTCCACGCCCTCGGCCAACACGGCGCGCTCATGCGCCTGGCAGAGATCCCTGTCGGACAGCCACATCTGCTGGCCCCAGCGCCCCATCGTCATGTGCGGCCCCGGGCGATTGCCGGGAACCGGCTGATTCCAGCCGATGCGAAAGGCAATGAAGCCGACCCCCTGCTGGGCGACATCCCAGCCCAGGCGTTCGCCCGCCAGCTTCGACATGCCGTAGGGCGTCAGCGGATGCGGGGTCAGGTCCGGGGTGATCGTCACCCCGGCGAAGCGATACCCCACCATCACCCAGTTCGAACTGGCGAAGATTACCCGCCTCGCCCCGTGCCGGCGCGCCGCGCGCAACACGTTGGCGGTCATGTCGATGTTCTCCTGCGCCATGCGCCAGTCGCCGAACTGCGAGCCATGGCCGGCCAGATGGATCACCGCATCCACCCCGGCGAAGCTGGCGGCCCAGGTGTCGTCGTACTGCAGCAGATCGGCGGCGATCACGCCCGGCATGGCGCTGCGATCGAGCCGGCGCAGGGTCCAACCCAGGCCCACGCAGTGCGCGCTCAGCTTGCGGCCGATATTGCCGGCCGCACCGGTGATGGCAACGATGCGGGACATCCGCTCCTCCCTGAATGAGACGGGGGGGGAAGAGTGGCACGGTTTCGAGGATCATGCGCGTTGGGGCTTTGCCCCAAACCCGACCAGGAGGCTTTGCCTCCTGGACCTCCACCAAGGGCCAGAGGCCCTTGGATCCCATATCTTTTGCCGCGCAGCGCGATGGGGGTGCAGGGGCCTTGTGGCCCCTGCCGGGTCGAGGGCAGAGCCCTCGCCTTGCCTTAGGCCGGCAGTTCCCGTCCCATTTCCAGGAACTTCTCCCGCCGCTTCGCCTGGAGTGCCGCCGGCTCCAGCGCCAGCAACGGCGTCAGCGCCGCCTGCACCGCATTGCCCACCGCGGTGATCGCCGCGGCCGGATCGCGATGAGCGCCGCCCAGCGGTTCGGGCACGACCGTGTCGATCAGCTTCAGCCGCCGCAGGTCCTCGGCGGTCAGCTTGAGCGCCTCGGCGGCGACGGAGGCCTGGGCCGCGTCCTTCCACAGGATCGCGGCGCAGCCTTCCGGCGAAATGACCGAGTAGATGGAATGCTCCAGCATCAGCACGGCATCGCCCGCGGCGAGCGCGATCGCCCCGCCCGAGCCGCCTTCGCCGATGATGGTCGCGACCACCGGCACCGGCGCTTCCAGGCAGGCCTCGATCGACCGGGCGATCGCCTCGGCCTGGCCGCGGGCTTCCGCCTCGATGCCGGGGAAGGCGCCGGCGGTGTCGACGAAGGTCAGCACCGGCAGGCCGAAGCGGCCGGCCAACTGCATCAGCCGGCGTGCCTTGCGGTAGCCCTCGGGCCGGGCCATGCCGAAATTATGCGCGACACGGCTCTCGGTGTCGGACCCCTTCTCGGTGCCGAGCACCATCACCGAACGGCCGCGGAACCGCCCGAGCCCGCCGAGCACCGCCCGGTCCTCGGCAAAGGCGCGGTCGCCGGCCAGCGGCGTCCAGTCGGTGATCAGCGAGGCGATGTAATCATTCGCCTTCGGCCGGTCGGGATGGCGGGCGACCTGCGTCTTCTGCCAGGGCGTCAGCTTCGCATAGGTGGCGCGCAGCTGACGGTCGGCTTTCTCGGTCAGCTTGCCGACCTCCTCGGCGATGTTGAGGCCCTCGGCCTCCGACATCTTCCGCAGCTCTTCGATCTTGCTCTCGAGCTCGGCGATCGGCTTCTCGAAATCCAGGAAATGGCGCATGAGCGGCCCTTTAACACCTGCGGAACGGCAGGTCAGCCCCCGGCGGACGCGCCCTCGGCCCGCCGGGCGAGCGGGTGGTGCGCTTCCACCAGGCGCTGCAGCCGCTCGGCCAGCACGTGGGTATAAATTTCGGTCGTGGCGATATCGGCGTGACCGAGCAGCATCTGCAAGCTGCGCAGGTCGGCGCCGCGGGCAAGCATGTGGCTGGCGAAGGAATGGCGCAGCACGTGCGGCGAGACCCGTTCCGGATCCAGGCCGGCATCCAGCGCCACCTGCTTGAGAATCTGCGCGAAACCCTGCCGGGTCAGCGCACGGCGGGGATCGCGGCCGGGGAACAGCCATCCCCCCTTTCCACCTTTCCGGACGCCCCCTTCCGCGGCGATCAGTGCAGCGGCGGCGTCACGGGCGGCATCGGACAGCGGCACCAGCCGCTCGCGGCCGCCCTTGCCGCGCACCAGCAGCACCGTGGCATCACCGGACAGCGCCGCACGCGGCAGCGCCAGCAGCTCCGAAACGCGCAGCCCGGTGGCATACAGGATCTCCAGCGCCGCGGTCATCACCAGCGCCTGCCGACCCTCGCGCCCGGCAGCGGCGGCAAGCAAGGCGTCGACCTCCGCCTCGGTCAGGAATTTCGGCAGGGGGCTGGGCTGCTTCGGGCTGTCGAGCAGACTGGTGGGATCATCGGCGCGCAGACCGTCGCGCAGCAGGAACCGGTAGAACTGCCGCAGCGCCGAGAGACGGCGCGCCGCCGAGCGGGCGGACAGCCCGCTGGCGGCAAGCCACGAAAGATAGGCGCGCAGCAGCTCCGGCCCGGCAGCGACCAGGGCCTCGCCACGCCGTGCGGCGAAGCCGGCGGCATCGAGCAAGTCGGAACGATAGGCCGCCACCGTGTTGGCGGCGGCCCCGCGCTCGGCCAGCAGCATCTCCAGGAAGGCCTCGAGATGCCTGTCCATGGCTCAGCCGCCGCGCGGGGCGAAACGATCGTTCGGCAACACTTTCTGGATCTGCTTGGCCACCGGCGTGGGCGGGAAGGCCCCCAGGGTGAGCAACGCCGCGCCGAACAGGACGGCCCCGACCAGCACGACAATGAGGAAGACGCGGCTCATGGACTGTCCGACCTGCATGGAAAACCGGGGGCGACGTTTGGCCCCGGCGGGCGGTGTGCTAGCCTCGCTGCCCATGAGAGGCAACACTGCTTTAAAGGAAGGCTGGTCTCTGCCGGACTGGCTGGACGGTCGCAGCATCGTTCTGGTCGGGTTGATGGGGGCCGGGAAGACCTCGATCGGGCGACGCCTGGCCGCCCGACTCGGCCTGCCGTTCCGCGACGCGGATGCCGAAATCGAGCTGGCCGCCGGCTGCACCATCGCCGAGCTGTTCACCCGTTTCGGCGAGCGGGAATTCCGTGACGGCGAGCGGCGGGTGATCCGGCGTCTGCTGGCGGGCGATCAGATCGTGCTGGCGACCGGCGGCGGCGCGTTCATGGATGCCGAGACGCGCGCGACGATGCGGCGGGACGCGGTCAGCATCTGGCTGCGCTGCCGGCTTCCCACCCTGCTGCGCCGGGTCGCGGGCCGCACGCACCGGCCGCTGCTGAACGGGGATGACCCCGCGCAGGTGCTCGAGCGGCTGATGGTTGCCCGGCACCCGATCTATGCCGAGGCCGATATCATCGTCGATTGCGGCGACGACAGCCCGGACGCGACCACTACCCAGGTGCTGGACGCGCTGCTGGCCCACCGTCCGCCGCGGCGGCTGTCGCTGGCGCTGTCCTCGGCCAGCTACGACGTGGTGGTTGGCGAGGGCCTGATCGAACGTGCCGGCGCGTTGCTGGCCCCGGTGCTGCCGCAGAAACGGGCCGTTGTGGTGACGGACGCCACGGTGGCGCCGTTGCATTTGCCGGCGCTGCTGCGCGGGCTGGAGGCCTGCGCCTTCGAAAGCCGCACGATCACCGTGCCGCCCGGCGAGACCTCGAAGAAGCTCGCCACCTACGAGACGGTGGTGGACCAGTTGCTGGAAGGCGGCATCGAGCGGCGCAGCGCGGTGATCGCCCTCGGCGGCGGCGTGGTGGGCGACCTCGCGGGCTTCGCCGCGGCGACCACGCTGCGCGGCCTGCCCTTCGTGCAGGTGCCGACCACGTTGCTGTCCCAGGTCGATTCCTCGGTAGGCGGCAAGACCGGCATCAACACCCGCCACGGCAAGAACCTGCTGGGTGCCTTTCACCAGCCGCACATGGTGCTGGCCGACACCGGCGCGCTGGCGACGCTGCCGCTGCGCGAGCTGCGCGCGGGCTATGCGGAGATCGTCAAGGCCGGCCTGATCGGCGATGCCGCGTTCTTCGCCTGGTGCGAGCAGCACGGCGGCGCGGTGGTCGGCGGCAACCGCGCGGCGCAGGCCGATGCGGTGATGCGCGCCTGTGCCTTCAAGGCCCAGGTGGTCGGCGACGACGAGCGCGAGGAAAAGCCGAACGACGGCCGCGCCCTGCTCAATCTCGGCCACACCTTCGGCCACGCGCTGGAGGCCGAGCTCGGCTACGGCACGCTGCTGCACGGGGAAGCGGTGGCGATCGGCCTCGGGCTCGCCTTCCGCCTGTCGGCACGGCTGGGGCTGTGCAGCGGCGAGGATGCCGAACGCGTGGTCAGGCATGTCGCGGCGGTGGGATTGCCGGCGGAGCTGCACCAGCTCAACCGGCGTCTGTCGGCGGAAACGTTGGTCAGCCACATGCGGCGCGACAAGAAGATGCGCGACGGCAGACTGACCTTCGTGCTGGCCCGCGGCATCGGCCGGGCCTTCACCGAACGGGACGTCGCCACCGAGGCCGTCGTCGCCCTGCTGCGCGAAGAAGGCTGCACCGCGTAACGAGTCCCGCACGGGAGTTCAGGCCGCGCTGAGCGCGGCCTGCCGGCCGGACGCGGCATAAGGCGCCGGCGCATCGGCCATCTGGGAACGTTGCACCGGGGCATGCGGCGACGGGGCATGCGGCAACGGCGCGGACAGGCGCGTCGGCGGCAGGGGCGCCGGCGTGAGCGCCGTTTCCAGCGGGGATGGCTCGCGGATCATGTAGCCCCGCCCCCATACCGTGCCGATCAGGTTGTCGGCACCGGCCAAAGCCAGCTTCTTGCGCAGCTTGCAGATGAAGACGTCGATGATCTTCATCTCCGGCTCGTCCATGCCGCCATAGAGATGGTTCAGGAAGGCCTCCTTGGTCAGGACCATGCCCTTGCGCAGCACCATCAATTCAAGGATCGCGTATTCCTTGCCGGTCAGATGCACCGGCAGGCCACCGACCCGCACCTCGCGGCTGTCGAGATTGAGCTGCAGGTTGCCAAGCTGCAGCGAGGGCTGGCTGAACCCCTTGCTGCGCCGGACGATCGCCTGGACACGGGCGATCAGCTCGCCCTGGTCGAAGGGCTTGGTCAGGAAGTCGTCGGCCCCGAGTGCCAGGCCCTTCACCTTGGCCTGCGGCCGCGTCAGGCCGGACAGGATCAGCACCGGAACGTCGACCCGCGCCGCCCGCAGACGACGGACCACCTCGTAGCCTTCCATGTCCGGCAGCATCAGATCGAGCACGAGGATGTCGTAGTCGTAGTGGCGGGCGAGCTCGAGCCCTTCCTCGCCGGTATCGGCATGGTCCACAACCGCCCCGCCGGAGCGGAGCATCAGACTCAGGCCACGGGCTGTGGTGATGTCGTCTTCAACCAGCAGGACGCGCATTGTTGAAACCCTTTATCCATCCATGGTTGCGAACCGTATACCACCCAGGCGTGCATTTCGCCACGAATTCCTAACCTTAATGGTGTAAAAATAAAATTCGAGACGGAACGGAAGGCGAATTCGCCTCGTTCCACGCGTGCGAGAAAATTTCAGGAAACAAAGATCGAAAAATGAGACGCGCCTCCCTCGCCCAGCGCAGCGCCAGCGCCCTGGCCGCGCTGCACGACATCCCTCCCACCTGCATGGAAGGGCGCATCGTCGGTGTCTCCGGCCTGGCCGTGGAGATCGGCGGCCTGTCGCACCATCTCTCGGTCGGGGATCGCCTTTCCCTCTCCAGCCGCAACGGCCGGCAGGTGGCGGCGGAAATCGTCGGCTTCCGCGGCGGGCTGGCGCAGGCCATGACCTATGGCCCGGCCGATGGCCTGGGCCCGGGCGCCGCCGCGCGTGGCGCCATCCCGCATCCCGATGCGCCGCCTGGGCCGACCCTCGCCGTCGACGACAGTTGGATCGGCCGCGTCATCGATCCGCTCGGGCGGCCACTCGACGGGCGCGGCAAGCTGGCGCGCGGCCCCGCCCCTCGCCCGGTTCGCGCCGCGCCGCCGGACGCGACCCGGCGGGCCCGGCTGGGCGAGCGGCTCGATCTCGGCGTGCGCGTGCTCAATGCCTTCACCACCTGCCGCCGCGGCCAGCGGCTGGGGCTGTTCGCCGCCTCCGGCGTCGGCAAATCGACACTGCTCGCCATGCTCGCCCGCCACACCGCCTGCGACGTGGCGGTGCTGGCCCTGGTCGGCGAGCGCGGACGGGAAGTGCGCGAGTTCATCGAGGACGACCTGGGCCGGCAGGGACTCGCCCGGGCCGTGGTGGTGGTGGCGACGTCCGATACGCCGCCGCTGCTGCGCCGCGAGGCCGCCCACACCGCCATGACGGTCGCCGAGCATTTCCGTGACCAGGGCAAGAGCGTGCTGCTGCTGATGGACAGCGTCACCCGGTTCTGCCTGGCGCTGCGCGAGATCGGCCTGTCCGCCGGCGAGCCGCCGGCCACCCGCGGCTTTCCGCCCAGCGTCTTCGCCGAGTTGCCCCGCCTGCTGGAACGTGCCGGCCCCGGACCTGACATCCCCGGCCGTTCCGCCGGCCATATCACCGGACTGTTCACGGTGCTGGTCGAAGGGGACGACCATGACGAGCCGGTGGCCGATGCGGTGCGCGGCATCCTCGATGGCCATGTCATCCTCGACCGCCGCATCGCCGAGGGCGGACGCTATCCGGCGGTGGACGTGCTGCGTTCGCTGTCGCGGGCGGTGCCTGGATGCAACGGCGCCGAGGAGAACGCCCTCACCCGGCGGGCCCGCGCGATCCTGAAGCTGCACGCCGACATGGCTGATCTGGTGCGACTCGGTGCCTATCGCGCGGGGACGGATCCGGCGGTGGACGAGGCCATCGCGGTGGCGCCGCGCATCGAGGCGCTGCTGCGCCAGGGCCGCGACGAGCGGACCGGCCTGGCCGACAGCTTCGCGCAGTTGCGCACCGCGCTCGAAGCGCCCGTGTCATGAACCGCGCCGTGATGCTGACCCTGCTGCGGCTGCGGCGCCTGGCCTGTGAAGATGCGCGCCGGACGCTCGCCACCCGCCTGCAGGAAGAAGACGCCACCCGCGCCGCCCTCGCGGCCGCGGAAGGCGGGATCGTCCGCGAACGGGCAGCCGCCGCCGCGCCGGGCGCCGACGATGCCATGGCGGAGGCTTTCGCCGCCTGGCTGCCGCATGGCCTGCGGGCAAGGGCACAGGCGGACGATTCGCACCAGCGCGCCGGTGCCGCCACCGCCGAGGCACGCAGCGCGCTCGCCATGGCCCGGACCAACGCCGAAGCGGCCGAGCGCCTGCTGGCCGTGCATGATGCGCACCACGCCATCAAGGCGGCCCGACGCGCCCAGGCCGCGATGGACGAAGCCGCCAGCCGCTCCGCGCGAAGGCCTTGATCGGCGCTGGGCGCGCATCGCGCCGGAATTTGGATCCATAGTAAAATATTCTGCCACGAAAGATGTCTGAATCGCAACATCCGGCAAGAAAGGACAGAGAAGAGGCGGTGGCCGGCCTGACTGCTCTTGCTCGTTTCCTGCCAAGCAGGCATCACACCTTCATGCTGCCGTATCCCGATGTGCCAAATCCCGACCTGCTCGACCGTATTCCCCTCGATGCCCGCGCCGTGCTCGATGTCGGTTGCGCCACCGGGGCGCTCGGGGCCGAGTACAAGCGCCGCAATCCGGCCTGCCGCTTTCTTGGCATCGAGTTGGACGTGGATGCGGCCCGGCTCGCCGCGACCCGACTCGACCAGGTCGCCATCGGCGATGTCGAGGCGGATCCCTTCCCGTTCGGCACCGGACCGTTCGACTGCATCATCTATGGCGATGTGCTCGAGCATCTGCGTGATCCGTGGTCGGTGCTCACCCGCCAGGCCGAGGCCCTGAGCCCCGATGGGGTCGTGCTGATCTGCATGCCCAACGCCGAGCACTGGAGCTTCGTCGAACGCCTGCTGCGCGGCACCTGGGACTACGAGGAAACCGGGCTGTTCGACCGCACCCATCTGCGCTGGTTTACCCGCGCGGCGACGCGCCGGGCGGTGCTTGGCGCCGGGCTGCTGCCGGTCGAGGTCGCGCCGCGCATCTTCGATGCCGCCGCCAGTGAGGAATTCGTGCGCGACGCCGCCCCCGCCCTGGTGGCACTGGGCATCGACGTAACGGCCTATCGCGAGCGCGCCCAGCCCCTGCAACATGTCTGGCGCGCGGCACGGCGTGTTCCGGCACCGCTGCATGTCTGCTCGACCATGCTCGAGCATGTCGGCGGCGTCAGCCATGTGCGCGTGACGCAGCCGTTGCAGGCGCTGACGTCCATCCCCGGGGTGACCACCGAGGTGCTCGCCCCGGGCGCCCCGACCCCAAAAGGGGATGATGCCGATTCGGCACGTATCTTCATCTTCCATCGCCCGGTGTTGGCCGGCGAGACAGGGCTTGCGACACTGCGCTCCCTGATCGCCGAAGGCTGGCTGGTGCTGTGCGAGTTCGACGATCACCCCGACTTCCTGCCCGCCATGCAGCACGAGTCGATCCTCAGCTTCCGCGGCGTGCACGCGGTGCAGACCTCCACCGACCCCCTGGCCGCGGTGCTGCGAAGCCACAATCCCGAAGTGGCGGTGTTCCCGAACGCCATCGCGCGACTGCCCGCTGTGCGCAACTACACCGATCCGAACCGGCTGACCCTGTTCTTCGCAGGCATCAACCGGGAAGAGGAATGGCCACAGTTCCTGCCAGGGCTGAACGCGGCCGCGGCCCTCGCCGGGGAGCGCCTGCAGTTCCGCATCCTGGCCGACCGGGGCCTGTTCGATGCCCTGCAGACGCCGCACAAGACCTTCACGCCCCTCTGCAACTACGACACCTACCTGGACCTGCTGTCGCAGTCGGAACTTTCGTTCATGCCGCTGCGTGACAACGCCTTTAATCGTTGCAAATCAGATCTTAAATTCATCGAGGCGGCAGCCCACCGCGTGACCGCCATCGCCACGCCCACCGTGTATGCCGACAGCATCGAGGATGGCCGCACCGGATTGCTGGTCCAGGATGCCGCCGATCTGCAGAAATGCCTGCTGCACCTGCTGGCGACGCCCTCGCAAGGCCGCACCCTGGCCGATTCCGCCCGCGCCATGGTGGCACGCCGGCGCATGCTCGCGGCCCAGGCTTCGCGCCGCCACGCCTGGTACCGCTCGCTGTGGGAACGCCGGGAGGAACTGACGGCGGCCCTGCTGGACCGCGTCCCGGAATTGCGCTGAAGCGGGGCGCTGCCATCGGTCCGCTTCGCGGCCCGATCCCGCCAGAGGCTTCGCCTCCTGGACCTCCACCAAGGGCAAAGCCCTTGGAACCCAAACTTTCTGCCGCGCAGCGCGATAGGGGTGCAGGGGTCTCCTGACCCCTGCTGGGTCCAGGGCAAAGCCCTGGCCTTTCTTAACCCGACCTACCGGATCCCCACTTCCGCGCGCGCGAGCGTCATCGTCGCCCGGGCGTCATCGAGGGCCGCGTACAGCAGGCGCTCAAGGTCCGGGTACTCTGCCGGCTGGAACACGTCCTGGGCGATGACGAGGTTGCGCTGGACCAGCACCTGGGCGCCGGCGCGTTCGTAGCGGGCGGTATAGTGTCCGGCCGGGGTCCGCACCGTCACCGGCGCCGGCAGCGTGGTGGCGGTCAGTCCGGCCGGCAGGCTGATGGTGGTGGTCCAACTGAGATCGGTGGCGCCCACCAGCATCGGCGTGTGGCGGCTGCCGCTGGCCGAGAGGTAGCGGCGCAATCCATAGACCGGCTTGATATCAGGCCCGGCCGGGATGGTGATGGCGGCGGCGCCGTCACGGAAGGTGACACCGTGCGGGCTGCGCCAGGTCGCGGTCACCGCCAGCGGCGTGCCGAGATCGCGCGGGTCGCTCGCCTGCAGGCTGCCGAAGCCGCCTTCGGGGGTGCCGAGTAGCAGGCGTTCCGCCAGGTCGCGGGGGGAACTGGCATTGGCCAGCCAGGAGCGGAACCCGGTATCCACGTTGGGCGAAAGGACGTAGCCGGCGCTGCCGTCGATATTGCCCTCGTCGTCGATGCCGACGCGGCTGGCGATCGCGTACCGATAACTGGCCGGCGTCGAGGCAGGGGTCCTCAACACCCGGCCGGTGCCGGTGGCGATCACCACGGTCTTGCCGGACAGCGTGCGATCCAGCGAGCCGAACGGCGCATACGGATTGGTTGGATTGAGGAACAGGTCGTAGTCGGGCAGGTAGATGATGGCGTGGTTGAACTGGAAGGGATGGGCGAGCGGCAGGTCGTTGTAGCGATTGCCCCAGTGGATCAGCGCCGCCTGGCCGACGATGCCGCGGGCGGCCAGCAGGGTCTGCATCAGCACCGTGTGGTCCTTGCAGTCGCCGTAGCCGTTCCTGAGCACCTCGGCGGCCTCGTGCGGCACCCAGCCGTCATCTGGGTTCAGATAGACGGCGACGTAGCGGATGTTGACGCTGACCCAGTCGTAGATGGCGCGCGCCGCGTCCAGCCCGGTGCGCTCGCCGACGATGCGCGCGGCCAGCGTCGCGATTTCCGGCGTGACCACCGCCCGCTCCTGGCTCTGGCGGTAATAGATGGCGCCGAGACTGGCGAGGTCGGGGAGCGTGCTGGCCAGGAAGATCGGCTGGAAATCGCTGCTGGCCACGGCGTCGCGTTCGGGGGCCTGGCCGGATGACGGGGCAATCACCGCCTCGATGCGGCGGCGCCCGGCTTCACTGGTCTCGGTGACAGTGACGCTGCCGCGGCTTTTCCAGTACAGGGGCAACCCGGCCGGGGCGTCGATGACGAGGCGGTCCTCGACGGCGGCATTCTCCAGCTCGCCTTCCGACCAGGCGTTGAAGCCCAGCAGCGGTGGGGTGGTCTGGATGCGCCGGTACTTGATGTGAGTGCGGCTGCCGGGCCGCACCTGCGGGAACACCACGGTGGTGGTCTGGCTGCCGGTGAAGCCGGGGGCCCCCTGGCTGGCCGCGGAGGGACGGGTGAAACGGCCTTCAGGCCCGACCGGCAGGCGGGTGCCGTCGGGCTGGTCGACCCAGGCCTCCAGCACCTCGAGACGCTGCGACCGGGAATAGAAAGTGACCGCGGCACGATCGCGCTGGGCAACGCCACGCTGGGTCAGCAGCGTGTGGTCCAGCTCGGCAGTTTCGGTATAGGTGCCGTCGGCGTTGACCGTGAACACCGTCACCGCGCGGTCGACCCGCACATGCGCGACGTGCTTCGGCGATGGGGGGACGATCGTGCCGGCCGTGACCGGCGGTTCCTGCGGCGTTGCCATCTCCTGGGCCCTGGCCGGGGCGACGAGCAGCAGAACAAGCAGGACCGGGCGCAAGGCCGTCCGGAGCCAAAGGATCATCGCGGTCTCATGAACAGGGACATGCCCGCCGTAAATAGCGGACATGTCCCTGACATGTGAACTCGCTGAATGCGGAAAGGCCCGCTTTGGCGGGCCTTTCCGGCTAGCGCGTCAACCGAATCGGCTGATCAGGCGGCCTGGCGCCGGGCCTGGGCCTTCTCGATCCGCCGCTTCAGCGCCAGCGCATCTTCCGGCAGCCGGCGGTCGGGGGTGCCGAGCAGGAAGGAGTCGATGCCTCCGTTGTGCTCGACCGTGCGGATCGCCCGGGTGGACAGGCGCATGGTGACGCTCACCCCGAGGATATCGGACAAAAGCGAAGTCTCCTGCAGGTTGGGCAGGAAACGCCGGCGCGTCTTGTTGTTGGCGTGGCTGACGTTGTTGCCAGTCAGCACGCCCTTGCCGGTGATCTGGCAGCGGCGGGACATCGCGAAAACCTCGGAAAATCAAGGGCGCGCGCAAACGCGCCACGTGCAAGGGAAGGCGCGGCTTATGGCGGAACGCCCCGGAGTCGTCAAGTTCGATGGACGTGCGGCGGATACGGCCGCTCAGGCCCGCCCGCTGCCGTCGAGGTGATGCAGCTCGCCCGCGCGCACGCTGGCGATGGCATTGTCCAGCACGCGGATGATCGCCTCGTCGCCGAGGCTGCGGGCCAGCATGCCCAGCGCGCCGCCGAGCAGGGCCGAGGCAATGGCCAGCGAGCCGATATTCTGCCCGACCATGTATTCGATCGCCTTGTCGATCACCGCGCCGGCATGGCTCAGATCGGCCGGCGGCCCGTCTTCGAGATGGTTGCCGCAGTGATGGGGCGGTGCGTCGCCGCTCATGGCCATGGCTGTGTCTCCGTCGTTTCGCGTCATATGGTCCCTTGCCGGCCCCATGGGAAGCCGGCTTGGCCAGACGCGGAAGCGGAGCGGCGATGTCGTTGCCGGAAGGATGCACTCTCCCCCGCGGGCGACTCGGCGGCGGCGCGGTGGCAGGCGACGGAGCGGTTCAGTCGGAGGCGGCGGCGACGGGTTCCGGCACCAGGGCCAAGCGCGCCTCGACGATATCCTCCTCGCCCGGCACGCGGCGGACCGAGAAACCGATGTGGCGAACGAAGGCGATCATCGGCGCGTTGTCCGACAGCACCTGCCCGACGACATCGGTCAGCCCCTGGGTGCGGCCCCAGGCGATCAACTGGTTCATCAGGTAGCGCGCCAGCCCCCGCCCCTTCATCGAGGGTTCCACCACCACGGCGAACTCGCCATCGCTGCCGTTCATCTCGCGCACCAACCGGGCGACGCCGACGGTCTCGCCGGTCTCCTCGCGCACGGCGACGAAGGCTATCTCCCGCTCGTAGTCGATCTGGGTGAGGCGGGAGACCTGCTCGGCCGACAGCTCGCGCAGGGCCGAGAAGAACCGGTAGCGGACATCCTCGGGCGAAAGCCGCTTGAAGAACTCGCCATGGGCGGCGGCGTCCTCGGGGCGGATCGGACGGACGGTGAGCATCTCGCCGCGGGCGTCGTAGATGGTGCTGAGCTCGGCCGGATAGGGCGGGATGGCCAGCCGCCCCGGCGCTTCTGCGTCCGCGCGCAGGCGAATCCAGGCATCCGCCACCAGCACGCCGTCGGCATCGGCGAACATCGGGTTGACGTCGATCTCGGCGATCTCGGGGAAATCCACCACCAACTGGCTGAGCCGCACCAGCGCGTCGGCCACCGCTTCCTGGTTCGCCGCCGGCTGGTCGTGCAGCGGGCCGAGCGTGGCGGCAACCCGGGTGCGCGCGATCAGGGCGTGGGCCAGCGGCAGGTTGAGCGGCGGCAGGTCGATCGCGACATCGCGCAGGAACTGCGCGGCGGTGCCGCCCTGGCCGAACACCAGGGTCGGGCCGAAGGTCTTGTCCTCGCTGACCCGCATCAGCAGCTCGCGGGCACGGCCGACCTGGCGCTGCACCACGAAGCCGGTGTTCTCACTCTCCGGACCGGGCTCGCCGCGCCGTTCCAGCATGGTGGCGGCGGTGCGCACCTGGTCGGCGTCGCGCAGGTCCAGCACCAGGCCGCTCTTGGCGTTGGGGTCCGGCCGGTCGGCGCGGCGGCGCTTCAGTACCACCGGGAAGCCGAGCATGGTGGCGGCGTAGGCGGCGTCCTCGGCGCCCATGGCCGGACGACTCGGCACCACCGGGATGCCGTAGGCACCCAGCACCACCATCGCCTCGTCCTGGGTCAGCATCAGCCGGTCGGCGGCGCGGGCGCGGCGGAAGGCGCGGCGGACCTCGGCCTGGTCGGGGGCGATGCGCAGGACGGTGCGCGGCGGCAGCTCGCGGGCGGCGGCGCGGTTGCGGCGGTCCTGCACCAGGTGCAGGAAGCCGCGCACGGCCTGCTCAGGGGCGGGGAAGACCGGCACGCCGGCATCGGCGAGGCGGCGGCGATGTACGCCCCCGGTGGTCTCGCCCATGGCACAGACCACCATCGGCACCTTCACCTTGGCCGCGGCGGCGGCGATCCCCTGGATGGCGGCCTCGTCCTGCGCGCCGGTCGGGGCGTGCACGACCAGGACGCCGCCGACTTCGCGGGCCCCGGCCAGCAGCGAGGCGGCCTCGGCCAGCTTGGTGGGGTTGCCCGGCGCGGCATAGACGATGTCGGCGCCGGGGCTGCCGGAATCGGTGACGCTGGTGCCGCCGGGGCGGAAGGCGCCGGGCAGGGCCTGGGTGATCGTATTGCGGGTCTCGGGCGTCAGCTCGGCCAGCTTCAGCCCGAATTCCAGCGCGGCGTCGGCGGCCAGCTGCGCCGGGCCATGGGCATTGGTGACGACGGCCAGCGCCTCGCCGCGGGCCGGGCGGGCGCGGGTCAGCGTTTCGGCCGCGGCCAGGAAGTCGTCCATGTTCGGCACGGCGAGAATGCCGCATCGGCGCAGCGCCGCCACCAGCGCGGCATCGGCCTCGCCCGAGGGATCCTGCATGCGCCCGCCCGGCCGGATCGCCACCATCGGGCGCAGCCGGGCGGCGGCGCGGGCCGCCGAGATGAAGGCCCGGCGGTCCTTGATGTGGCGGATGTCGAGCAGGATGGCACCGGTCCCAGGGTCGCGGGCGAGCCAGTCCAGCACCACGCCAAAGCCGAGGTCGGTGTTGCCACCGATGCCGATGATGTGGCTGAACCCGACCCCGTTCGGCTCGGCCCAGTCCAGCACCGAGCGGCAGAGCGCCGCCGATTGCGAGACCAGCGCGATGCGGCCAGGACGCGGCTGGAGATGTGAGCAGGACGCGTTCAAGCCGATTTCCGGCACCACGATGCCGAACGAGCCCGGACCGAGGGCCCGGACATTGTGCGTGAGCGCCGCGTCGCGTAGGCTGCCGGTATCGCCGACCACCACCCCCGCATGCGTACCCCGCTTCGCGAGCGCGGCGAAGGTGGCATCGAGCGGCATGGCACCGTCGCACAACACGGCGAGATCGGGGGCCACCGGCAGGGCGTCAATCCCGTCATAGGCGAGTACGCCGGAGATGGCATGCTGACCGGGTGCGACCGGGAGGATGGCCCCCTTGAACCCGGCGGCAAGCATGTTCGCCATGACGATGGCGCCGAGCTCCGTCCCGGCGCCGAGGACGGCGACGGATTTCGGGCGGAACAGCGCCTCGGAGCGGAATCGGCCGGAGCCTGGGCGGAGAAGAACCATGTTGCGCTGCAGCATATATGATTGTCAGGTGGGATCGGAAGCCTGATTTCCCCCCGCTTGTCGAGCCCGTCTCATTGCACGGGTTGGCCGACAAGGCGAAGACTTACCATGGGTGATACCCGGGTGGGGGATGGCGAATTGCGTGCGCCCTGCCCCTCCCGCCCCTGCCCCGCGACGGAAAGCCGCCTGGCAAGGCTTTGATTCAGAACGAAGTACAAATCAATCAGCGTGATCGGTCCGGTTCCGGGGCGGATCCAGAGTGGCAGCAACCGGGGATCTTTGGGTGTTTGCAGGGGCCTGGCGTGCCCGGGATGGCATTCGCAAGGTCGTGAAAACATCCACGCTAAATTTGCATATCAGATAGATATTTAAGGAATGAGTTCATTCCACCGCTCCGGCATCGACGTGCCACCGGGCCACAAGGATAACGCCTGTATCGACAGCCATTTCGACGCTATGGAGATCCGCGTGCCCGCGGAGCCCGCTGGTCGATACGGGCAAGGGCAAGGACGGAATGCGCTGAGCGACAGCGCCGGGAGACGACGACAGATGAGCCTGACACGCCGCGCCGTGCTGTGCGGCAGCGCCGCCGCGCTGGCGACCCCTGCCATCCTGCGGGCGCAGCCGGTGCCGATCCGGATCGGTGAGATCAACTCCTACACCGCCATCCCCAGCTTCACCCTGCCCTACCGCAATGGCTGGCAGCTCGCCGTGGCCCAGGTGAATGCGGCGGGTGGCGTGCTGGGCCGCCCGCTCGAGGTGATCAGCCGCGACGACGCCGGTCGCCCGCAGGACGCGGTGCGCATCGCCGGCGAATTGCTGAACGAGCAGAAGGTGGACCTGCTGGCGGGCGGGTACCTTTCCAATGTCGGCCTCGCCTTGTCCGACGTCGCCGCGCAGAACCGCGTCCTGTACGTCGCGGGCGAGCCGCTGACCGACGCGCTGGTCTGGGAACGTGGCCATCGCTACTGCTTCCGGCTGCGGCCCTCGACCTACATGCAGGCGGCGATGCTGGTCGAGGAAGCGGCGAAGCTGCCGGCGCGGCGCTGGGTGGCGGTGGCGCCGAACTACGAATACGGCACCTCCACGGTGAAGTGGTTCCGCCAGTTGCTGCAGGCGAAGCGCCCGGACGTGAGCTTCGTCGCCGAGCAATATCCGGCGCTCGGGCGGATCGATGCCGGCGCCACCGTGGCGGCGCTGGAAGCGGCCCGGCCGGAGGCGATCCTGAACGTCACCTTCGGACCGGACCTGACCAATTTCGTCCGCCAGGGTAACACGCGCGGCCTGTTCGAGAGCCGCAGCGTGGTCTCGGTGCTGACCGGCGAGCCGGAATATCTCGATCCGCTCGGCGAGGAAACGCCGGAGGGCTGGATCGTGACCGGCTATCCGGTGGACTCGGTGGCCGACCCGGCCAACCGGGCGTTCATTGCCGCCTACCAGGCGAAATTCAACGTGCCGCCGAAGATGGGGTCGGTGGTCGGCCACGCCCTGATCGGCGCGATCGTCGCCGGTATCGTCCGGGCGGGCGGCACTGGCACCGAACAGCTCTGCGACGCCCTGCCCGGTACCGGATTCGATACCCCGTTCGGGCGCGCGAGCTGGCGGGCGATCGATCACCAGTCCACGCTCGGCACCTATGTCGGCCGGACCGCCGTGAAGGCCGGGCGTGGCACGATGGTGGACTGGCGCTATGTGGACGGCGCCGCCGCCCTGCCCGCCGACGAGGTGGTGCGCAAGCTGCGGCCGGCCTGAGGACAAGCCGGCGCGACTGCCTTGGACTTCGTTCTGATCCAGTTCCTGACCGGGCTCGCCGGGGCGTCTTCGCTGTTCCTGGTGGCGGCGGGGCTGACCGTGATCTTCGGCGTGACGCGCGTGGTGAATTTCGCCCACGGCAGCCTGTTCATGCTCGGGGCCTATATCGGCTTCAGCATCCTCACCCGGCTGCCGCGCGAGCCGGGCTGGCACGTCGCGGGAGTGCTGCTGGCGGCGCTCGCCGTCGCCGCCATCGGCGTGCTGCTGGAAACCGGCTTGCTGCGCCGGCTGTATCGGGCGCCGGAACTGCTGCAACTGCTCGCCACCTTCGGGGTGGTGCTGGTGGTGCAGGAACTGGTGCTGCTGGCCTGGGGACCGAACGACCTCTCGCTTTCCCGGCCCCGCTGGCTGCGCGGCTTCGTCACCATCGCCGGGGCGCGCTTCCCGCTTTATGACCTGATCCTGATCGGCATTGGCCCGCTGGTGCTGCTGGGATTGTGGCTGCTGCTCGGGCGCACGCGCTGGGGCGTGCGGGTACGCGCGGCTACCGAAGACCGCGAGATGGTGGCGGCGCTGGGCGTCGACCAGCGGCTGCTGTTCACCACCGTGTTCGCGCTCGGTGCCGGGCTGGCCGGGCTCGGCGGCGCGCTCGCCTTGCCGGACGGGTCGGCGAACCTGCACATGGATCTCTCCGTCATCACCGACGCCTTCGTCGTGGTAGTGGTTGGCGGCATGGGCAGCCTGCCGGGCGCCTTCCTGGCCAGCCTGCTGATCGCCGAGCTGCAGGCCTTCGGCATCGTGCTGCTGCCGAAAGCCACGCTGGTGCTGGTGTTCGTGGTGATGGCAGTGGTGCTGGCGGTGCGCCCGCATGGGCTGCTCGGCCGGGCGCAGGCGGCGGCGCGCGGCGAGACGCAGGCGCTGGCACTGATCCGGCCGGCCGGCCGC
The DNA here is from genome assembly GCF_937425535.1 of Rhodovastum atsumiense. NCBI lineage: Bacteria > Pseudomonadati > Pseudomonadota > Alphaproteobacteria > Acetobacterales > Acetobacteraceae > Rhodovastum > Rhodovastum atsumiense. Next base: position 5,538,002 of record NZ_OW485601.1, on the reverse strand, counting down.
GCGCTGCGCTGGCTCGGGCTGGCGGTGCTGGTGGCCGGCATGGCGGCACCGTTCCTGGTCGGCCCCTTCGCACTGTCGGTGCTGACCGAGGCAATGATCGCCGTTCTGTTCGCGGCGTCCCTGCACGTCATCATGGGGCCGGGTGGCATGGCGAGCTTCGGCCATGCCGCCTGGTTCGGTATCGGCGCCTATGCCGCCGCGCTGGCGGCGACGCAGCTTGCGTGGCCGATGGCGGCGGGGCTGGCGCTGGCACCGGTGGCGGCGGGCGTGGCGGCACTGGCCTTCGCCGCCTTCGTGGTGCGGCTATCGGGCGTCTACCTGGCCATGCTGACCCTGGCCTTCGCGCAGATCGTGTGGGCGGCTTCGTTCCAGAGCGAGGCGACCGGCGGCGATAACGGCATCCTGGGAGTCTGGCCCGCGCCCTGGGCCGCCGACCCGGCGGTGTTCTGGTGGCTGACCCTGGCTTTGTGCGCCGGCGGAGCCGTGCTGCTGCGCCGGGTGCTGTTCTCGCCCTTCGGCTACGCGCTGCGCGCCTGTCGCGATTCGGCCGCACGGGCCGAGGCAACGGGGCTGTGGCCGGCACCGCTGCGCATGGCCGCCTTCGCCCTGGCCGGTGCCGCGGCGGGGCTGGCGGGGGCGCTGGCGGCCTATTCGAAAGGCAGCGTGTTCCCGACCATGATCTCGATCGAGCGTTCGGTGGACGCGCTGGTCATGGTGCTGCTTGGCGGGGTGCAGACCATGGCCGGGCCGGTGCTGGGGGCCCTGGCCTATACCGGGCTGTACGACACGCTGCTGCTGGCGACCGATCGCTGGCGCCTGGTGCTGGGGCTGGCAATCATCGCCCTGGTGCTGGCCTTCCCGCAGGGCATCGCCGGCGCGGCACAACGGCTCGGGGAACGGGACCGGGCATGACGGTGCTGGCGGTGCAAGGGGTGCGTAAGAGCTTCGGCGGCGTGCGCGCGGTGGACGACGTGTCCTTCGCGCTGGCGGCGGGCGAGATGCTGGCGCTGATCGGGCCGAACGGTGCCGGCAAATCGACATGCTTCAACATGGTCGGCGGACAGGTGCGGCCGGATGCCGGCCGCGTGCGGCTGGCGGGGCGCGACATCACCGGGCTGCCGCCCCGGCGCATCGCGCGGCTGGGCGTGGGGCGCAGCTTCCAGATCGCCGCGACCTTCGCCTCGATGACGGTGCGCGAGAACGTGCAGGTGGCGTTGCAGGCGCATCGCGGCGCCACCTGGCGGTTCTGGCGGCCCGCTGACAGCCTGTTCGTGGCCGAGGCCGAGACACTGCTGGCCGAGGTGGGCATGGCAGAGCAGGCCGGGCGTGCCGCCGGCGTGCTCGCCTATGGCGACGTCAAGCGGCTGGAACTGGCGGTGGCGCTGGCCGGCGCGCCGCGGTTGCTGCTAATGGACGAGCCAACCGCCGGCATGGCGCCGGCCGAGCGTGCGGCGCTGATGGCGCTGGTGCGGCGGCTGGCGACGGAACGCGCCTTGGCCGTGCTGTTCACTGAACACGACATGGACGTGGTGTTCGGCGTCGCCGACCGCATCCTGGTGCTCGATCGCGGCCGGTTGATCGCCGCGGGCGATGCCGCCACGATCCGTGCCGATGCCGCGGTACGCGCGGTGTATCTGGGCGCGGACGCGCTGGCAGGTGACCCGTGATGCTGGAGGTCGCCGGGCTGCACAGTTTCTATGGCCGCGCGCACATCCTGCACGGAATCGGCTTCGAGGTCGGCGCCGGCGAGGTGGTGGTGCTGCTCGGGCGCAATGGCGCGGGCAAGAGCACCACGCTGAAATCGGTGATGGGGCTGGTGCGACCGGCGAGCGGGCGGATCAGCTTCGAGGGACAGGCGATCGCGGGGCTGGAGCCGCATCGCATCGCCCGGCTCGGCCTGGGCTACGTGCCGGAGGAGCGGCGCATCTTTTCCGACCTGACGGTGGCGGAGAACCTGGCCGTCGGACGCCAGGAGCCACGCGCGGGCGTGCCAGCCTGGACCGAGGAGCGGCTGTTTGCGCTGTTCCCCAATCTCGCGGCGGCGCGCCGGCGCCGGGCCGGGCGGATGAGCGGGGGCGAGCAGCAGATGCTGGCGATCGCGCGCACGCTGATGGGCAATCCGCGACTGATCCTGCTGGACGAGCCGTCCGAGGGGCTGGCGCCGGTGGTGGTCGGGCAGATGGCGGCCACGGTGCAGGCGCTGAAGGCGGCGGGCGTGGCGGTGGTGCTGGCGGAGCAGAACCTGCATTTCGCCGCCCGCGTCTCCGACCGGGCGGTGGTGATCGAGAAGGGCAGCGTGATCTGGACCGGCCTGATGCAGGAGCTGCGCGACGATGCGAGGCTGCGGGCGGCGCATCTGCATCTCTGACGCCGGGCCGGCAACAGGGGGCCTGGGCTGGCACAGTCGGATGCATTGAGGCTACAACAAGCGCCCGGACCCCGGTCCGCAACCATCAACGGTTGGATGCCATGAGACCGATCTTCGTGATGATCAAATGCGAGATGGGACGCGCCTACGAGGTCGCCCGGGTCGCCGCCGACACGATCGAGCAGTTGTCGGAGTTGCATTCGACATCGGGCCAGTACGACCTGCTCGGCAAGTTCTATCTCCAGCCGGACGAGGATACGGGCCTGTTCGTGACCGAGAAGGTCCAGACCATTCCTGGTGTGCGCGACACCTACACCCTGATCACCTTTAACGCTTTCCTCGACGGCGGCCGCAGCTAAGCCGGGGCGCCGCGATGCGGCCGGGCCGAGGTTGAACGGAAGCCATACGTCGCCTCATCTGCCCGGCCCTCCACCGCCACCGCCCCCCGGCCCGCCGGCACCCCCCGGCCCACCGCCACCGGGCCCGTCATTCCCCGGGCCGCCGCCTCCCGGGCCACCAACCCCGCCCGGCCCGCCTCCCGGGCCACCAGCCCCGCCCGGCCCATCACTACCCGGGCCTGCATTGCCTGGCCCACCGCCACCGGGCGCTGCCCCGCCTGGCGCAGCACCTGGGCCATTCCCCATGCCTCCGTGGCCGGCGGATCCATGCTGCCCCGGCCCACCCGGAGCCGCGCCGGGCGAACCAGCATCGGACTGCCCTCCACCCATCTCCTGCACGCCGGTCGCGACCAGGCCACGATCGGCCTCCAGCGTCAGGGCGATGACGAGCGGTCCACCGGTCGGGACCAGGGTGAAGGACGGCGCCATGACAACGCTCAGCCCAGGGACAAGCCACAGCCGGCCGCCTTCGCTGCGCGGATAGGCCTCGACCAGGAAACGGTCGATGGCCGGCGGAAAATCCAGAAGCGGATCCGGCCCCGCCGAACGCACCTGCAGCACGCCACGTACATAGCGGCCGGTCACCCGGATCCGCTGCCCGGCCGGCGGCAGCACGGCACCCCGCACCGCCAAGGCACCAAGACGCCATCCCCGCCCGTCCGCTTCCAGCAGGCCGGACACCGACACCTCTCCCGGCCGCCGCTGGTCGACGCGCGAGGCCCGGATCACCCCCTCGGCATCGCGCAGCCCGCTCACCGCGACCCACTCGCCACGGCGCGGCGCGCTGTCCGCTCCCTCCAACCGCACCGTCTGTCCCGCGACCACGATACGGTCACCCTCTGCGGCAACCTCCTCCACCGGACCGGAAACCTCATGGCGAACGGCCAGCGTGCGGGCCTGCAGACGGTCCTGCTGCCATTGGGCAGCCACGGCGACCACCTGGCCGGGGCGCAGGGCGTCCAACCCGGCGGGCAGCCCGTCGACGTGCACGCTCGCCACGGCGTTAGTCCCAATCTGTCGTCCGGCGATGGCCAGGGTGCCATCCTTGCCGACGACACCAACGATCCCGGTGCCGCCAATGCCCCGGTCAGCAACATCGATCCCGGTACCGCCAATGCCCCGGTCGGCGTCAAGCGGCGGAGCAGGCGGCAAGCCGCACCCACCCGGCAGCGTCGCGGCGAATAGTGCCAGCGACAGCCAGCGCCGCCTCACGTCCGCGTCTCCGGCGACTCATCCTCGACATACAGGTAGACGCCCAGGTTGACCCGCTGCGTGGCCCCACCCGGCGTGGCCGTGGCATCGGCCCGGTCGGCAATCTCGATGGCGGCCCGGTTCACCGCCAGCAGCATCGCCTGCGCGGACTCGCGGCCAAGCGCTTCCAGCCGCGCCGCCGCTTCCACCGGCAGCCGGTCGTAATGGACACTGCGATCGAGGAAACGCGCCACCCCGGAACCAGTGACATTGGCACTGGCCGCGGCAATGTGGTCATGCAGGTTGCGGGCAAAATAGAACATCTGCTCGTCGCGACCAGGCGAAGGCACGAAGGCGCGGATATCCAACACCACGCGGTCCTGCGCATCGACGCTGACCAGCCCCTGCTCCATCCAGGCGTCCAGCACCGCCCGCGGCCGCAGGTCACGCGTGCACGAGGCAACAAGTTCCTCGAAGGATGGCGAACCGGCCGAGGCAAGCCGCGGCAAGGCGCGCGGGGTGCCATCCGGGTCGCGCCAGGGTTCCGCCCCCAGCCAACGGGCGATGATCTGGCTGCTCAGCGTCACGTCTTCCGGCACGTCCAGCGACGCCGCGCCGGCCTCCCGCCAACGGCGGATCTCCTTGCGGTGCACGCCACTGAGCAGGCTGATGCGGCTGTCGGTGCGGTCGCGGGGATCGCGCAACAGGTCGCGTGCCACCACATCCACATAAAGGCCGCGCAACAATTCCGCGAACACCGGATAGGTGACGCCGTTGCGGGCGAGCAGGCGTACGAGCGGGCGAAGCAGGCGAAGCACCGCCTTCAGCAACACGTCGCGCGAGGCCGTTCGATCCGAAACCATCTCAATCCCTTCGGAGACTGCCGCCATACCGCGCGGGAATCAATGGCTCCGCCGCGGCATGTTGACGTGGGATAATTTCCCACGTTATGCCTCCTGGCAAGATGACCAAGGAATCCCCGATGCAGTCTCCCCCTTCGCCTGCCGCAAGGGCTGCGGTTGGCCCCTGCGTCAGCGTTATCCTGCCCGCCCGCAATGCCGTCGACACCATCGATCGTGCCGTCGGGTCCGTCCTGCGGCAGAGCCTCACGGACCTGGAGGTGATCGCGTGGGATGACGGCTCCGACGATGCCACGGGGGGGCTGCTGCGCGAGATCGCGCGGGGAGAACGGCGGCTGCGCGTCTTCGGCGGTCGCGAGCCCGTCGGCATCCCGGCCGCATGCAATCGGGCGCTCTCGCTTGCCCGCGGGCGCTGGGTCACCGTGCTGGATGCAGAGGACTGGCTTGGGGGGGACCGGCTGGAGCGCATGATCCAAATTGGTAATGAACAGCAGGCGGATATTGTCCTCGACAACCAGTTCCTTTGCGATGCCGTCACCGGTCAGCCGATGGGAACCGTGCTGCGGCCGGCCGACCAGGTCCGGGCCCTGCCACTGCGGACCTTCCTGCGCAAATCCATGCCCAGAAGCTCGGGATTCGACTATGGCCTGCTCAAGCCAGTGATCCGCCGCAACTTCCTGCAGGCGAACAACATCTGGTGCAACGCCACGTGCCAGGACGGGTACGGCTTCGTCCTGTTGCTGGATTGCTTCATGGCGGGGGCGCGGGTGCTGCTGAGCAACAGGCCAGGCTATTACCGCATGCAACCGCCCCCCGGCATGCCGGCGCGGCATCCCCGATACGACTACGCCGCCATGAAACTCTGGAACGACCAGATGGTCGCGCAATACATGGACATCCTCTCCGAGGAGGAACGTGACCTGCTGGTTCAGCGCGGTGCGTCGCTCGATCGCTGCGCCCGCCTCTTCCAGATGCCCCCCACGCGACAGGATGCCACCCGGACCGACCCAGCGTCGCTGCCCCCTTCTCGCTGGCCCTCGGCACTGCGGGCACTGATGCGGCGGATGGGGAACTGCTGATACGCCCCACCAGCCCCGCGCACCTGATCCCGTTCCGGGATCAGTCGAAGCCCAGGAACCCCGGCATCTCCGCGATCGGCGGTGCCGCCTGCAGCCGGGCGATGTCCGGCACCGGCCGCGCCGTGCGCGGATCGCCGGCCAGCAGCGCCTCCAGCTCGGCCGCCACCGACAGGACGAAGGCATCGCCCCCGCGCGGTCCCACGATCTGCAGGCCGAACGGCAGGCCGTTGCGATCGAGCCCCACCGGCAGGCTGACCGCCGGATGCCCGACCAGCGTCACCGCATAGGCCAGCGCCAGCCAGTGGAAATAGCTGCGGGTTTGGATCCCGTCGATCTCGACCGGATAAAGTTCCTGCCAGGGGCGCGGGCTGATGGTGATGGTGGGGGTGATGATCACGTCGAAGCCGAGGAAGAAACCCTGCCAACGCCGGTACATGGCGGCCTGCAGCGTCTGCGCGCGCGCCACGTCCTCGGCGGTGAGGCGCAGGGCGCTCTCCACATTGCCGCGCACGTTCGGCCCGACATCCTGCGGCCGCGTCCGCACATGCTCGAGGTAGCCAGCCAGGAAATCGACGCCACGCAGGATCTCGAAGGCCTCGTCGGCGCCACGGCAATCCGGCGAGGCGTCCTCGGCGCGGATGAAGACATGGCGGAACAACCCCACCTTCTCGGCGAACAGTTCCATGATCTCGCGCGAGGTGGGGGCGAAGCCGAAATCCGGCGTCAGGGCCACGCGCAGGCGGGAAAGATCGACACGCTGCGGCGGGAAGAACGCCTCCGGGTCACGCCCCGACCGCCCGAGGAGAGTACTGGCGAGCGGATCATAGCCATCGCCGGCCACCATCGCTGAAAGCAGCAGGCACACATCCGGCACGGTGCGCGCCATCGGGCCGATCACCGGCAGCGGCGACCAGCCGGAGGAGCGCTTCTCGTTCGCCACCAGGCCGGGGCTCGGGCGAAAGCCGACGATGCCGCAGAAGGCCGCCGGGTTGCGCAGCGAGCCGCCGGTATCCGATCCGGTGGCGAGCGGCACCATCCCGGTGGCCAGCGCCACCGCCGAGCCGCCCGAGGAGCCGGCCGCCGAACGCTCCGGATCGAAGGGGTTGCCGGTGGCGCCAAACACGGCATTGCGCGTGTTGGCGCCGGCGCCGAATTCGGGCGTGTTGGTCTTGCCGAGCACGATGCCACCGGCCCGCCGCAGCGCGTGCACGATGAGCTGGTCCTCGCTGGGCACATGGTCGCGGAAGATCGGGCTGCCCCAGGTGGTGCGCAGATCGGCGGTCGCCTGCAGGTCCTTCACCCCGAACGGCAACCCGTGCAGGGCGGGCAGCAACTGCCCGTTCATCACCGCGGATTCGGCATCGTGCGCGCTCGCGCGGGCACGGGCGAAGTCGCGCGTGACCATGGCATTGACGGCAGGGTCGACCGCTTCGATGCGGGCGATGCAGCTCTCCACCAGCTCGACCGGCGAGAGCAACTTGCGGCCAATCAGGGATCGTGCTTCTTGCGCAGTGAGATCACAGGGTTCCATGGCTCATGCCGCGGCACTGGGCCGCGCCTTCATGCGGGCGTGGGACACGACGATGTCGGGCGGCAGGATCCCCCGCGGTTTCGCCCCCGTGTCCGCGGCCGCCGCGCGGCGACCCGACACATGGCGATGCGGCGCAGATCCCGATCGGAAATCGGATCTCTTTCTTGCCCTCCCTTTTGCGCTCTCAGGTTCAGTAGCCCAGGGCGCAGCCATCCTTGCGCGGATCCGAGGCCCCGACCAGACAGCCGCGGCTGCGGTCGATCCAGATCGCCTGGCCGCCGCCATGCGGCCGGTCGATCGGGGCGACGACATGGCCGAGACGGGCCAGCCCCTCGCACAACGCGGCCGGCACGCCACGCTCGACCTCGACTTTTCCCCCGAAGGGAAACACCCGCGGCAGGTCGATCGCCTCCTGCAGGTCGAGGCCGTAGTCGAAGTAATTGGCCAGGAAGCTGGTCTGGCCGAAGGGCTGGTAATGCCCGCCCATGACGCCATAGGAGAGCACCGCCTCGCCATTGCGGGTCACCATGCCCGGAATGATCGTGTGCAAGGGCCGCTTGAGCGGGGCGATGCAGTTGGGATGGCCGCGATCAAGCCGGAAGCCGAGGCCGCGATTGTGCAGCATCACCCCGGACCGCTCGGCCAGGATGCCCGAGCCGAAATGCTCGAACAGCGAGTTGATGAAGCTGCACGCATTGCCGTCGCGATCGACCACCGAGAGGTAGACGGTGTCGCGATGCGGCGGCAGCAGGGTTTCGCCGGGCGCGGGCAGGTCCGCCACGGTGGCATCGTCGCGGATCAGCCGGCGCAACCCGGCCAGGTAGTCCGGGCCGGTCAGCTTCGCCACCGGCACCTCGACCTGCAGCGGATCGGCAAGGAAGGCGTCGCGATCGCGATAGACCAGGCGCGACGCTTCGATCTGGCGGTGCCAGCGGGTGATCCCGAGCGGCCCGTCCGGCGCCGGGCCAAGCCCGCCCAGGATGCCCAGCATCATCAGCACCAGCAGCCCCGACCCGTTCGGCGGGCATTGCCAGACCTCGTACTCGTGCCAGCCGATGCGGATGGGGGCGACGAAATGCGCGGCAGTGCGGCCGGTGGCGAAATCCTCTTCGGTATGCACGCCGCCGCGGCGGCGCAGACTGTCCACCATGTCGGCCGCCACCTCGCCCTCGTAGAAGGCGCGGGCGCCGTGACGGGCGATGGCACGCAGGGTCGCGGCCAGGTGCGGCTGGACGAAGCGGTCGCCGTAGCGCGGGGCGTTGCCGCCGGGCAGGAACGATGTCGCCCCGGTCGCGCGCAGCTTGCCCGCGGCACTCTCCCAGTCATACCCGACACGGGAAGAAACGAAGAACCCCTCCTCGGCACAGGCGATGGCCGGGCGCAGCACCTCGTCCAGGCTCTTGCTGCCATGTGCGGCAAGCAGCGTCTCCCAGGCCGAGATGGCGCCGGGCACCGTCACCGCATGCGGCGAGGTGGCCTCGAGCGCGCTGATGCCATGCGCCTCGAAGTAATCCATCGACGCACCGGCGGGGGCACGGCCGGAGCCGTTCAGCGCCACCACGCGACGCTCGCCGGCCGGGGCATAGAGGCAGAAACAATCGCCGCCGATGCCGGTCGATTGGGGCTCCACAACGCACAGCACCGCCACCGCGGCGATCGCCGCGTCCATGGCGTTGCCACCGGCACGCAGCACGTCCAGGGCAGCGAGCGTCGCCTGCGGCATCGAGGTCGCCGCCATGCCGTGGGCGGAAAGCACCGGGCTGCGGCCCGGCAACTGGAAGTCACGCACGCAGCCGTCTCCTTACTTCGTCCCCCTGTCCCGGCCGCGCGCGGGCGCCCGGAGTCGGTGTCACGACGCTGGCACGGGGCTTTCCCATTGGCAACCGCGCAGACCGACGCGATCATGAGGACAAGCCGACAGGGGGCAAAGGTGGCGACGATCGAGGATTTCGACAGGCTGGAGATCCGGGTTGGCAAGGTGGTCGACGCCCAACCATTCCCGGAAGCGCGCAAACCTTCGATCAGGCTATGGATCGAGTTCGGCCCGCCGCTCGGCGTGAAGCGTTCCTCGGCGCAACTGACCGCCCACTACAAGCCGGACACGCTGATCGGTCGGCAGGTGCTGGCGGTGGTGAACTTCCCGCCCCGCCGCATCGGCCCCTTCGAAAGCGAGGTGCTGACGCTCGGAGTTCCCGACGAGGACGGCGCAGTCGTGCTAGTGAGGCCCGACTTCAAAGTGCCTCTCGGAGGACGTTTGTTCTGATGCCGGCCCATTACTACACGGTGACGTGGGATCAGTTGCACCGCGACGCGCGCGCGCTCGCGTGGCGGTTGATCGATCTCGGCCCTTTCAACGGGATCGTTGCAATCACGCGCGGCGGCCTGATCCCCGCGGCCATCATCGCGCGCGAACTGGAAGCGCGGCTGGTGGAAACCGTCTCGGTTGTCACCTATGGCCGCGGCGCCGCAGGCGAGACCGAAATCGGCGCGCCACAGGTGCTGAAGCCGCCGGTGGCGGCGGGAGACGGGGAAGGCTTCCTGCTGATCGACGACCTGGTCGATACCGGCACCACCGCCCGCGTGGTGCGCTCGCTGCTGCCCAAGGCACATTTCGCCACGGTCTATGCCAAGCCGGCGGGCAAGCAACTGGTTGACACCTTCATCACCGAGGTCAGCCAGAACACCTGGATCCTGTTCCCCTGGGACACCGAGCCGCAATTCGCGGTGCCGTTGGCCAAGCGGGAGAAGCAGGCGAGCTAAGAAAAGGCCAGGGCGCTGCCCTGGACCCGGCAGGGGCCACACGGCCCCTGCACCCCAGTCTCGCTGCGCGGCAAGGAATGGGATCCAAGGGCGAAGCCCTTGGTGGAGGTCCAGGAGGCGAAGCCTCCTGGTCGGGTGCGGGGTGAAACCCCGCCAGCTACACCCCCGCCCGCAAGGCCTGATATTCCCGCCGCACCACGCTCAGCAGTTCCTCCACCGAGGTTTCCTGCGCGCCCCGCTCGTAGGTGACAGTGCCGCGCTGCACCAACATGATCCGGTCGGCGATCTCGAGCGTCTGCGCGTCGTTGTACATGATCATCACGATCGCCGGCTCGCCTTTGGCGCGCAGGCGCCGGATCAGGTCGAGGATCAGCGCGGATTCGCGCCCCCCATATTTCCCGGTTCAGGAACAGGTTATGGGCGACGCTCAGCCCATCGACCAAGGCAAGGTTCTGGTAGACGCATTCGATGCCGAGGGCACGGGCATGATCCACCGAGCGTAGCGCGACTTCCTCGCCGTAGACGAACAGGCGACCGCTGCCGGGCGGCTGGTAGCCGGTGAGGATCTTGACCAGTGTCGACTTGCCGGCGCCGTTGTCGCCGAGGATGCCAAGGATCTCGCCGGCGGCGACGTGCAGCGACACGCCGGCCAGCGGACCGAAGCGTTTGGTGACGTTCTCCGCGCTCAATGCGGCAGGCCGGGATGGCACGTTCATCCTGCTTCCTTCCCGTGCATGACGTGATTGACGAACACCAGCCGCCAGCGCGGATGCTCGGGCAGCGCCGCCCGGGCCGGACGCGCCCCCGGCAGCGCCAGGGCCGAGACAAGCGCAGCCCCTGTCATCACCCCCCGGCGTCCGGGGCCGGCATCGTTCGCCTGCGTGACTCGCCCTCACGAGATATATCGTTTTCTCTGTGGTATCGGTTTCCTGGACGTTTCCAGCGGTAGGCCCCGAAGCCGCGCCTTGTCGAATCGCGGATGGGTGATGCGCCGTGGGTTGAACAGCCTGACGGACAGGCACGCGCCAGCCCGAGCGAGATTATTCCAAATTCGGTCTGAATTCTCGTATCTATACTGATGCTGGCCAAAATTTGGCAGCAACGCCATTTCAATGAAAAATATAAGTCACACTAAAATAAGCATATAATTCGATCAAGAAAAGTATTTTCTCTATACAGAGAAATTTTCAAGCGTATTTTTTGATGATTTCATAACTTTGATATTTATCAATTATAGAAATAACTTTAATTTGATAAAACCAGCAGTTGATGCATATACCTTGATCACGGAAATTTTATCACAGAACTCAAGAGCACACACATGCCGACATCGACCACCACGGGAAACATTGCCCCTTCCACCGAGAATGTGGCCGGACTTCGGCAGGTATTATTTGACGGATTCGACGGCGGCTCGCTTGACCGTTCCAATTGGGGCACCGTCTACGAGGGTGGTAACCTTTACCACAACGGCGCCTTCCGCTGGGCGCCCGGCGAACTCGCGGTCGGCAACGGCAAGCTGACCATCGGCCTCGACAAGGGGCATGACGGCATCTGGAACACCTCCGGCGTCTCGACGGCGCCATGGGCCGGGGCGCCAGGCGGCACCGGCTGCAGCATCACTTATGGCCGGGTCGAGATCCGCGCCAAGGTCAGCCAGGAACTCGACGGCACCGGTCCGGTCTTCCTGCTCTGGCCGACCCCTCCCCATACCTGGCCGCCCGAGATCGACATCCTGGAGACGCCTCGCGGCGACGGGATGTCCACGGTCCACTGGGCAGGCGCCAGCGGCGAGGACCAGTATCGCCCTCATCAGTTCGACATCGACTACAGCCAGTGGCACACCTACACCACCGACTGGACGCCCGGGAAAATCAGCTTCTACGTCGACGGCTCGCTGATCCACACGGTGACGCAGCACGTTCCATCCATCCCGATGAGCGTCGCCGTGCAGGGCAATGTCGGTGCCGCGTCCGAGCAATGGTATGGCGGCTCGCCGAACCATAGCGGCGTCAACCATGTCGACATCCAGGTCGACTATGTCAGCATGGCACAATGGACCGGCGGCACGCTGGCGCCCCCCACCGCGTCCGCATCCGCGCCCCCGTCATCCCCCGCCGGGGCCGCCGCGGTGACGCTCGGCGATGGCCCCGACCGGCTGGTCCTGAAGATTTCGGAAGACGCCTCGCAGGGCGATGCCCGATACGTGGTGAAAGTAGACGGCCACCAGATCGGCGGCACGCTGACGGCAAAGGCCCATCACGCGACGGGGCAATCCGACACGGTCACGCTGCGCGGAAACTGGGCCGGGGGCAGCCACCGGGTAGAAATGACGTTCCTCAACGACGCCTGGAACGGCACGGGATCGGACCGCAACCTCTATCTCGACACGGCCAGCTACAACGGCCATGCGATCGCGACGGCCGACCTCGATTTCCGCCAGTCGGGCACACAAAGTTTCAGCTTCACCGATACGGCGCCGGCCGCGGCCGCCGCAACCGGCGGCATCCAGACCGGTACCTCCGGCGCGGACCTGTTCCACTTCACCGACACCGCCGGGGATCGCGTCATCGACGACTTCGAATCGGGCCAGGACAGGCTCGTGTTCCAGGGCGTGGATCCTTCGACGGTCCGGATCACCGCCGACCATGACGATGCCAGCCATGCCTGGGGACAGCGTGTGTCCTTCGGCACCCATGGCGAGAGCGTGCTGCTGCGCTGGAACTGGGGCGTCAGCACCGCGGACATGACCTTCAACTGAGACCGGATCGGGAAAAGATCTGTTGCAGCCTCAGGCTTTCTTTTCCCAGCCGCGCGCGGTCTGCTGCCAATAGGCCAGCGCGTGGCCACCGTCCCGGGCCGCCACCCAGCGCCGCCGCGCCGCCTGCACCGCCGTCTCGTCGGCACCGTCGAACAGGTCGAACACGCGGTCGAACAGATCCAGCCGCGCGCTTTCGGCACCGTCCAGCAGGAACAGGAACCGCGCGCCATTGGCCGCGCCGTCCGCGCCGGCGTCGAGATGCGTGATCCAGATCGGCTGCAATCCGGCATGGCCCGAGGCGGGCGTGCCGTGCGGCAACCAGTCCGGGTCCGGGCAGAGCCACAAGGCCGTGTCCAGTGCCGCCACCCGTTCCTCGCTGCCGCACAGCACCATGGCCCGCTGCCCCGCCGCCAGGGTGCGACCGAGCAATTGCGGCAAGGCCTGGTCGGCCCCGGTCCGGGTGAGATGGTAGAAGCCGATTTCCGCCATGCTCAGTCCACATCCTCGAAGCGCATCGCCACCAGTCGGTCGAGCAGCCGCACGCCGAACCCGGTCGGCCCGGCCGGCAGCAACTCGCAGGGTTCCTCTCGCCGGGCCACCCCGGCGATGTCCAGATGTGCCCAGCGCGTCCCGCCCGCGAACTCGCGCAGGAAGGCGGCGGCATGGCAGGCATCCGGCAGCAACCGGCCCGCGGCGCATTGGCGCAGATCGGCGATGTCGGAGTCGAGAGCGGCGCGATGGTCCGTGTCGATCGGCAGCTTCCACACCGGCTCGCCGACCGCCACCCCCGCCGCCGCCACCCAGGCCCCAAGCACGGGATCGTTGTCGAACAGCCCGGCCATGTGGTGACCGAGCGTGGTGACGACACTGCCGGTCAGCGTGGCGAGGTCGATCATCGCCCGCGGCCGGCAGGTCTGCCGCGTCCAGGACAGTGCATCCGCCAGCGCAAGCCGGCCCTCGGCATCGGTGTCCACCACCTCGATGGTGCGGCCAGCATGGCTGCGCAGCACATCGCCCGGCCGGTAACTGGCCGCACCGATGGCGTTCTCGGCCAGCGCCAGCACCGCGACCGCCGGCGCCGGCGAACGCCGCAGCGCCAGGGCCAGGATCGCCCCGGCACAGGCGGCCGCCCCGGCCATGTCGCCGCTCATGCGCTCCATGCCCCTGGCCGGCTTGTGCGAGAGCCCGCCGGTGTCGAAGGTGATGCCCTTGCCGACAAAGGCGATCGGCGGGGCCTTGAGCCGGCCTTTCCAGCGCAGCACCGCGAGCCGCGGCGGCGTCGCCGCCCCGGCGCCGACCGCCAGCAGCGCCCCGAACCCCTGCGCCCGCAACGCACGCGGTCCCAGCACCGAAATCGTGATGCCATGCGCGGCCAGCGGCGCCAGCCGCTCGACGAAACCGGCAGGAGTCAGCGTGCAGCCCGGCTCGGCGACCAGGTCGCGGGCGAAACAGACGCCGCGCAGCACCGCCTCCGCCCGGGCCCAGGCGGGCGCGACCGATGCCGCTTCCGCCGTGACCAACTCGAAGGCCGCGAGCCGTGGCGCATCCTCGGCCGGACGGGTGCGCAGGTGCTGGTAGCGCCAACTGCGCAGCCAGGCGCCGGCAGCCAGCGCCGTCGCCTCGGCGGCGGAAAGACCGCGCGCATCGAGCGCAATCGCCGGAAAGGCGGCGAGGCGGCAGGCCGCCCGCGCGCCGGCGTCCAGCAAGGCCCGCTCGCCGCCGGTGCCGGTGCCGACCAGCAACAGGTGCTCGCCGGCAGCGAATACCTCGCACAGTTCGCCAGCACGGCCGGCGAACCGCCCCCCCCTGGCCGCGCGCCGGGCCGGGCGCGGCAGCGGTGTGCCCTCGCCCACCGGCACCGCCCGGGGCATGGCGCCGGGCTGCGCGATGAGGCGAAGCTCTGGCATGGGAAGTTGGTGCGCCTCCGTCTCAGGTTTCGAAATGGTCGGCGACCAGCCGGTCGAGCAGGCGCACGCCGAACCCGGTCGCGCCCTTCGGCGTCACCGGTTGGTCCTTGGTGGCCCAGGCGGTGCCGGCGATATCGATATGCGCCCAGGACTTGCCGTTGACGAAGCGCTGCAGGAATTGCGCGGCGGAAATCGCGCCGGCCGGGCGGCCTCCGATATTCTTCATGTCGGCGATGTCAGACTTGATCAGCTTGTCATAGGCATCGGCCAGCGGCATGCGCCAGACCTTCTCGCCGGTCGCCTCGCCGGCGGCGTGCAGGCGCTGGGCCAGTTCCTCGTCGTTGCTGAAGAAACCGGCATGCTCGTGCCCGAGCGCCACCACCATCGCGCCGGTCAGCGTCGCCAGGTCGATCATGAAGGCGGGATCCAGTTTCTCCTGGCAATACCAGAGCACATCCGCAAGCACGAGCCGGCCTTCGGCATCGGTGTTGATCACCTCGACGGTCTGGCCAGAGGCGGTCTTCACCACATCACCCGGACGCTGTGCGGTGCCGCTCGGCATGTTCTCGACCAGGCCGACCAGGCCGACCACGTCGACCCGCGCCTTGCGCCCGGCCAGCGCCGCCATCAGCCCGATCACGGCGCCGGCACCGGCCATGTCGTATTTCATGTCCTCCATGCCCTGCGCCGGCTTGATGCTGATGCCGCCGGTGTCGAAGGTGACGCCCTTGCCGATGAAGGCCAGCGGTTTGGCGGAACGGGCACGCCGGCCCTTGCCGCTGGTGGAGGCGCCCTGCCAGTGCAGAACCACCATGCGCGGTTCGTTGGCACTGCCCTGGGCGACGCCGAGCAGCGCGCCGAAGCCAAGCCGCGCCATTTCCTTGGGACCGAACACCTCCACCTTGAGGCCGAGCGATTCCAGCTTGCGGCAACGTTCCGCCATTTCCGCGGGCGTCAGCACGTTGGCCGGCTCGCTGACCAGGTCGCGGCAGAGATGCACGCCCTCCGCCACCGCCCGCGCCGAGGCCCAGGCCTCACGCACGCGACCGGCATCGGCGACCAGCAGGGTCAGCTTGGCCAGGTTCGGCTTGTCCTCGGGCTTTTCCTTGGTACGGTAACGATCGAAGCGATAGGCGCGCAGCACGGCGCCATACGCGACCGCGGCCGCCAGATCCGCCGTGAGCTCGGCGGCGGCGACGGCGACGGCGGGCTCGCGGGCCAGCGCGGCCACGATGGCGCCGCCGACTTCCTCCGCGACGACGGGGGTCACCTCGGCGAGCTTGCCCAGCCCGACCACGACGACGCGCGAGAACCCGGCGCCGGGCCCGAGGATCGTGCAGGTCTGCGCCTTCCGGCCGGTGAACTCGGCCGCTTCCAGGGCCCGCGTGAGCGCGCCGCCGGTCGCCTGGTCGGCTGCGGTGAACAGGGCATCGCGCGAGCCGCCCTCCTCGGCAAGCAGCACGAGGGCTCCGGACTTCGGCAGGACGGATTTGGCGAACGCGACGTCAAGCATGCGGCAAACTCCCGGGGGCGATAAACGCCGCAACTGTAGCAGCCATGTCATGCTTCGCCAGAGCGGTGGCCTTGCGCCAGGGGGGTGCACCTCTATGGTGGACGCATGGATGACGCAGCCCTGCTCGCCCTGGCCTTCGATCTTGCCGCCGAGGCCGGCGAGACCATTCTGGCGGTCCGCCGGCGCGGCTTCACGGCGCGCCAGAAGGCGGACCGCTCGCCGGTCACCGAAGCCGACGAAGCCGCCGAGGCGATCATCGCCGCCGGCCTGCGCGCGGCAACGCCCGACCTGCCCGTGGTGGCCGAGGAAGCGATCGCCGCGGGGGATGTACCGGCGACGGCCGACAGTTTCTGGTGCGTCGACCCGCTGGACGGCACGCGGGAATTCACCGCAGGCGGCGACGATTTCGCGGTCTGCATCGGACTCGTGCGCGCCGGGCGGGCGGTGCTGGGCGTGGTGGGCGCGCCGGCGAAGGGCCTGCTGTACGGCGGCATCGTCGGATGGGGCGCGGTCCGGCGCGCGGGCGGCGTGGAGTCGCCGATCGCGGCGCGGCACCCGCCCCCTGAAGGGCTGACCGTCCTGGCCAGCCGCCGGCATGGCGATGTCGCCCGGCTCGAGTCGTTCCTGGCCGGCCGGCCGGTCGCCGCCAGGGTGCATATCGGCTCGGCGCTGAAGTTCTGCCTGCTGGCCGAAGGGGCCGCGGATCTCTATCCGCGCTTCGGCACCACCATGGAATGGGACACCTGCGCGGCGCAGGCGGTGCTGGAAGCGGCCGGCGGCAGCGTCCATGACGGCGAGACCGGGGCGGCGCTACGCTACGGCAAGCCGGGCTTCGTCAACCCGCATTTCTACGCCACGGGCCGGACATGACTGAAATACTGCGCCCCGATGCGGCCGGGATCGCCCATGCCGCGGAATTGCTGCGCGCCGGCGAACTGGTCGCCTTCGGCACCGAAACCGTTTACGGCCTGGGCGCCGACGCCACCCAGGCCCGGGCGGTGGCATGCATCTTCGAGGCGAAGGGACGGCCGCACTTCAATCCGCTGATCTGCCACTATCCCGATGCCGAGTCCGCCTTCGCCCATGTGGAAGCCAACCCGGCCGCCCGCAGGTTGGCCGAGGCGTTCTGGCCGGGGCCGCTGACGCTGGTGCTGCCGCGGCGGGTCACCTGCCCGGTCGCCCTGCTCGCCGGCGCGGGGCTGGAGACGCTCGCGGTACGCGTACCCGCCCAGGCGGATACGCTGGCGCTGCTGCGCGTGGTGGGCCGGCCGGTCGCGGCCCCCTCGGCCAACCGTTCGGGACAGGTCAGCCCGACCACGGCGGCGCATGTGCTGGAGGGACTCGGCGGGCGAATCGCCGCCGTGCTGGACAGCGGCCCCTGCCCGGTGGGGGTGGAGTCGTCGGTGCTGGACCTGACCGGACCGCGCCCCTTCCTGCTGCGGCCCGGCGGCGCGACCTGCGAGGCGATCGAGGCCGTGGTCGGCCCGGTGGGACGGGGCATCACCCCGGCGGCGGCGCAGGCGGCGCGGACGCTGCGGTCACCGGGGCTGATGGTGTCGCATTACGCGCCGACCCTGCCGGTGCGGCTCGCGGCACAGGACGTTGCCGCCGACGAAGCGCTGCTGGCGTTCGGTCCGCCCCTGCCGGGGGCTGGCGCGGTGTTTCAGCTCAGTGCCGCCGGCAACCTGACGGAAGCCGCCGCCAACCTGTTCACCGGGCTGCGGGCGCTGGACGCCGAAGGCCAGATCCAGGGGCTGCGCGGCATCGCGGTGATGGCGGTGCCGGAGAGCGGCCTGGGACTGGCGATCAACGACCGGCTGCAACGCGCCAGCGCGCCACGCTCCTGACGCCGTGCCGGCCTCGCGGCCGGCGCCGTCAACCGCTCGCGGCGTCGGCCGCCACGATCTTCCCCTTGCGATATCCTTCTTCATCGTAGGTGTAGGTGAAGGCACCGCGGCGGACGCTCACCGTCGTGCTCGTATGCCCCACCAGCCTGCCTTTCGGCCCGACATCGAAAGCGGCGGTCTGCCGGCCTTTCTCATCGTAGACATAGACAAGGGAATCTTGCTGGATGACGTTCCCGATAGACATCATTGCCTCCCGGGCTGGGTGATTAAGAATAACGTCAAAATAATTACGACGCCGAGATCTTTGTCACGCAATTCGCAGGACACAGGCAGAACCACCCCGCCGGTCGTGACATGCTCCCGGCGTGACTGCTCCGCCTTCTTCGGAAATGAAGGCGAACTGGTTCCTGTCTTACTCCAAAGACCGGCCCAGGGGAACAGCGGGAACATTCCCGTCCCGCCTCATCCCCGGGGCCCGCCTCGGGCCGGCCGGTTCAATGGGACATGAACACGGGAAGCGTCATCTCCGCGAGCAGGCTCCGGCTGACGCCGCCGAACAGCATCTCGCGGGCGCGGGAACGGCCGTACATGCCGCAGACCAGCAGATCGGCGCCGATGTCGGCCGCATAGGACAGCAGCACATCGCCTTCGGAAATGTCGTCCGCCACGGTGTGCACGGCCTCGGCGGCGATGCCGTGGCGCGCGAGATGGGTGGCCAGATCGGCGGCGGGCAGGTTCCCCTCGCCGCTGACGCCCAGGTCGCGCCGGGGATTGATCGACAGCACCGTGACCTTCCGCGCCCCCGCCAGCAGCGGCAGCGCCGCGGCCACCGCGCGGGCCGCCTCGGCACTGGCGTTCCAGCCGACCAGCACGCTCTGGCCGGTCACCGGGAAACTGCCGACGAACGGCACGATCAGCAGCGGCCGTCCCGATGCCATCAGCGTGGCGACCGGCAGGTCCGCCGGCGGATCGGTCTCGCCGCGCGGCGAGGGCTGGCCCACCACGATCAGATCCGCATAGCGCCCGTGCCGGGCGACGGTCTCCCCGCCGAAGCCATCCATCAGGCGCCACTCCCCGGACAGCCCCTCGCGCTGCAGCAGCGCGGCGAAGATCGCTTCCATCCGGCGCGCCTCCTCGGCGGCGGTGGCGCGCATGCGTCCGACGATGTCCTCGGCCCGTTGCAGGTCCAGGAAAGCCGAAGGGAAGCCATAGAACAGGTCGGGGGATGGCAGGTCGACCACATAGAGCCCGGTCAGGTGCGCCCCGTGCCGCGCCGCCAGGCGAGTGGCGATCTCCAGGCGCACGCCGCAGCGCGGCGACGCGTCCAGGTGAACCAGGATGTCCTTCAACGGCATGGCCTGTTCTCCCTCATCGTCGCCTGGGTCAGGCGACTGACCTGCGCGGGGGGCGCGGCATCACCATCAACGGCCGGAATACCGGGGCGAAAGGCCGCCCGCCTGCTTCCGCTGGCCGGCGAGAAGCATAGAGGCATCGTCAAAAACATTCCACATTCACAGTTGATCCTTGTTCATAACAAATAATCACATATATTTTCCGCCGCATTTTGCGACTATCGTAAGCAACCAATTCCGATGTACCGCGTCGTTCGTCCAAATGATCATTCCAATGGCGCAGATGATGCGGGTTCTCGTTATATTGATAACTGTCTTTTTTGGATTCTACTCTTCCGCACACGCTGATGTGCCTGCGGAACGACTTTCTGTTATGGAACGCGGAATCAATTTTACCAATTGGTTCAGATTTCCTGTCAGTCGAGATGATCGCTTTCTGGCGAACTATATCAGTGATCAGGAACTGGATTCATTGCACCAGGTTGGCTTTACCTTTGTTCGTCTGGCAGTTCAGCCAGATGTGCTTGCCGGGCGCACCGGACTTTTGGTTGATACCATCAAGCGTATCCAGCGCCACGGCTTCGGCGTCATGGTCGGCTGGCACAAGCACGACTGGAAGCTGGAAAGCTCCCCGACTGATGCCAAGGCCCTGCTGGACCTGTGGCAACGGACCGCCCCCGCCCTGCGTGGGCTCGACCCGAAGCTGACCTTCCCCGAAATCGTGAACGAGCCGGTCTTTTCCGATCCGGCGCGCTGGGGCGCGTTGCAGCAGGAAGCGCTCGGGCGCATCCGCGCCGCCCTGCCGGACGCCACGGTGGTGCTGACCGGCCCGGACTGGAGCAGCATCAAAGGCCTCAAGTCACTCTCCCCCGTCGCCGACCGCAACGTCGTCTACACCATCCATATCTACGAGCCGCAGGTGCTGACCACGGTCGGCGCCTTCGAGCCTTCGCTCGACCATCGCGCCCTCGCGCGCCTGCCTTTCCCGACCTCCTCGCCCCAGGATTGCGCCCGCGCCCAGGCCGCGGCGGCCGACACCCGCACGCGCGAGGTCGCCAAGTGGTACTGCTCCGAACACTGGGACGCCGAGAAGGTACGCCAGGCCGTGCGTCGTGCCGGCGAGTGGGCGCGCCGCAATGAGGTGCACCTCGTTGCCGGGGAATTCGGCGCCAGCAACAGGCTGGACCGGGCAACCCGGCTGGCCTGGATCACCGCCATGCGCACGGCGATGGAACGCGAGGGCATCGGCTGGGCCCTGTGGGGCTACGATGACAGCCTGGGCTTCGCGCTGCGTCCCCATCCCGGCGCCCGGCTCGACCCCGACCTGCTTGCCGCGCTGGGTCTGCATGCCCAGCGTTGACGCCATGCGCACGGTCCGGCTGCTCGGCCTCGACTTCGCCGACCTGCCGACCGAAGCCGCCGCCCGGCACCTCGCCGCGCGCCCGCCGCAGGCCCCGTTCGGCTACGTGGTCACGCCGAACGCCGACCACCTGGTGCGCCTGGCCCGCCAGCCGGCGCTGGCCCCGCTTTACCACGGCGCCTTGCTGTGTCTGCTCGACAGCCGGGTGGTGGGGGGCGCGGCCCGGCTGCTCGGCCTGCCCTGCCCCGCGGTCGCCCCGGGCAGCGACCTGACGGCGCTGCTGCTGCAGCAACATCTCCATCCCGGAGAGCGGATCACCATCGTCGGACTGGCCCCCCACCACCTGCCCGCGCTGGTGGCCCGCTGCGGCCTCGCCCCGCCGGCGCATTTCGACCCGCCGATGGGCTTCGACCGCGATGCCGGCGCCTTCCGCGAAACCGTGCAATTCGTGCTCGACCACCCGGCGCGGCTGGTGCTGCTGGCGGTCGGCTCGCCGCGACAGGAGAAGCTGGCCGCCGCCATCCACGCTACCGGCCGGGCCCAGGGGCTTGGCCTGTGCGTCGGCGCCAGCCTGGAATTCCTCGCCGGCGCCGTCCCGCGCGCGCCCGGGTTCATGCAGCGCCACGGGCTGGAATGGCTGCACCGGCTGGCCAGCGATCCGCGCCGCCTGGCGGGGCGCTACCTGCGCGATAACCCCCCGGTGTTCGCGCTGCTGCTGCGCGAGCGGCTGCGGCTGCAATCGGAAAACGGCTGAGCAACCACCAGGGCCGGCAGGCACCGACTCAGGAGCGGCAATTGGCGCAGAGCCCCTCCGCCTCGATGGTCGCACCGGTCACCGTGAAACCGACCCGCCGCGCCGCCGCCGCCAGCGCCTCGGCGAGGCCGTGGTCCTCGATCTCGGTCACCCGGCCGCAGCCCCGGCAGATCAGGAACTGCACCGCCTCGTGATGCGCATGCGGCGCCTCGCATACGTCGATGCAGCCGACGAAGGCCGAAAGCCGTTCCAGCCGGTGCACCAGCCCCTGCTCCACCAGGAAATCCAGTGCCCGGTACACCGTGGGCGGGGCACCGCCGCCGCGCCGGGCGCGCAGTCGGTCGAGCAGCTCGTACGCCCCGGTCGGCGCCTCGGTCTCCAGAATCAGGCCGAGCACGTCGCGCCGCAGGTCGGTGAGCTTCGCGCCCCGCTCCTCGCACAGCCGGGCCGCGCGGTCGAGCAGGGCTGTCGTGCGGGCCGAGAACGCCCCGGGATTTCCTTCTTGCACCATCACGCGGCAGGATAGCAGGCATGACCAGCACCGACATCCCTTCCCTGTGGCAGTCGCTCCGCTTCGACGCGAACGGCCTCGTCACCGCCATTGCCCAGCAGCACGACACCGGCGAGGTGCTCATGCTGGCCTGGATGAACCGCGACGCCATCGCCGAGACCCTGGCGACCGGCCGGGTCTGCTATTTCAGCCGCAGCCGCGGCCAGCTCTGGCGCAAGGGCGAGAGCTCCGGGCAGGTGCAGCATCTGGTGGAACTGCGAATCGACTGCGACGGCGACGCGCTGCTGCTGCTGGTCGACCAGAAGGGCGTCGCCTGCCACACCGGCCGCCGCAGTTGCTTCTACCGCGCCACCCGCGACGGCGCGCTGCAGGAGATCATGGCCCCCGAGATCGACCCCGAGCGCCTCTACGGCACCGCCCATGTCTGAAACCGTCCCCGCCGGCGCCGGCCTGGTGCCGGTCACGGTGCTGACCGGCTTCCTCGGCGCCGGCAAGACCACGCTGCTGAACCACCTGCTGCACGATCCGGCCCTGGCCGGCACCGCGGTGCTGGTGAACGAGTTCGGCGAGATCGGCATCGACCACCTGCTGGTCGAGACGCTGGACGAGGACACCGTGCTGCTGAACGCGGGCTGCCTGTGCTGCATGGTGCGCGGCGACCTGGTGCGGGCGCTGCGCAACCTCGCCCCGCGCGTCGCCGCCGGTGCGGTCAGGCGGGTGGTGATCGAAACCACCGGCCTCGCTGATCCCGCCCCGATCATCCAGACGCTGATGGGCGACGCCTCGGTCGCGGTCCGCTACCGGCTCGATGGTGTGGTGACAGTGGTGGACGCGGTGAACGCGCCGGCCCAGCTCGACGCGCAGGAAGAAGCGGTGCGACAGGTGGCGGTGGCCGACCGGCTGGTGCTGTCCAAGACCGACCTGCTGCCCGCCGGCGGGCTCGCCACCCTGACCGAGCGACTGCGCCGGCTCAATCCGGCGGCCCCGCTGCTGACGGCGGTGAAAGGGGCGCTCCATCCGTCGGAGATCCTCGATTGCGGGCTGTTCGATGCCGGCGGCAAGATCGGCGACGTGCGGCGCTGGCTCGATGCCGAGGCCTTCGCCGCGGCGCGGCACGGGCACGCACATCATCACCACCATGACCCGAACCGGCACGACGCCCGCATCGCCGCCTTCTGCCTGACCTGGGAAACGCCGCTGCACTGGCAGGGTATTGGCACCTATCTGGAGATGCTGATCGCCACCCGCGGGGAAAACCTGTTGCGGGTGAAGGGAATCCTCAACCTGGAAGGCCAGGCACGGCCGGTGGCGATCCACGGGGTGCAGCACCTGTTCCACGAGCCGGTGCTGTTGCCGGCCTGGGCGGAGGACGATGACCGGTCCTCGCGCCTGGTGTTCATCACCCGGGACCTCGACCGCGACACCATCGCCGCGGGGTTGCGTGCCTTCGAGGATGCCGCACGCGACACGACCGGCCCGGTCTGATCGATTCCGCACCTATCGGTAGGGTCGCTTTCGCCATAGCTCGCGAAATTGTTGATATACCGGCTGGCCAGGATCGCCTCACACTGGCACAGTCACAGCTACCAGAGCGTGCCCCGCGCCAGCCGGAGTGTCCCGACGTGTATGCGGAGCCCTTCACGCCCCTGACCTTCGAGACGCTGTTAAGCGACCCGTTGATTCGCGCCGTCATGGACAGCGACGGCGTGACCCTGGAGGAAATGCGGGCCGTGCTGGTGGCCGCGGGGGAGGCAGTCGCCGCCCGCGAACGCCATCCGGAGTCCTGGTGCACCAACTGATCCGGCCACCATGGACGCATCTGCCGTCGCGCCCTATGCAGGCGCATGAGCGCGGATGTTCCTCCTGACCCCCTGATCTATCTCGTTGCCGGTGAACAAAGCGGCGATGTGCTCGGTGCCCGGCTGATGGCCGCCCTGCGCGACCTGCGGCCAGGGCTGCGCTTTGCCGGCGTCGGCGGGCCACGCATGGCCGAACAGGGCCTGGTGCCGCTGTTCCCGATGCAGGAACTGGCGGTGATGGGGCTGATCGAGGTACTGCCGCGCCTGCGCCGCCTCAGCCGCCTGCTGAAACACACCGCCGAGGACGTGCGCCGGCAGCGACCGGGCGTACTGGTAACCATCGACAGCCCCGGCTTCACCCTGCGCCTGCTGCGCCGCGTGGCCGGTGCCGGCATTCCGCGCGTGCATTACGTCGCCCCCCAGGTCTGGGCCTGGCGCGAGAAGCGGGTCCGGCATTACCCCGGCCTGTGGGAAAGGCTGCTCTGCCTGCTGCCCTTCGAGCCCGGCTTCTTCGCCGGCCACGGCCTGCCGGCCTCCTTCGTCGGCCACCCGGTGCTGCAATCGGGCACGGACCATGGCAATGCCGCCCGGTTCCGCGCCGCCCACGGGCTGGGGGCGGACGCGCCCGTGCTGGTGCTGATGCCCGGCAGCCGCCGCAGCGAAGTGCCGCGCCTGCTGCCGGTGTTCGGGCGCACGCTCGGGCTGCTGGCCGGGCGCGTGCCGGGCCTGGTGCCGGTGGTGCCGGTCGCCTCCGCCGTGGCCGAGACGGTGCATCAGGCGACAGCCAACTGGCCCGTGCAGCCGCTCGTGGTCACGGAGCTTGCCGACAAGCACGACGCCTATGCCGCGGCCTCGGTCGCCCTGACCAAATCCGGCACCTCGACGCTGGAACTGGCCCTGGCCGGCGTGCCGATGGCCGTCACCTACCGGGTGAACCCGGTCACGGCTGTGATCGCCCGGCACCTGATCCGGGTGCCGCACGTCGCCATGGTGAACCTGCTGGCCGGACGCGAAGTGGTGCCCGAATTGCTGCAGCAGGACTGCACCCCGGCCCGGCTGGCCGAAACCGTGGAAAACCTGCTGAACGACCGTGCCGCCGCCGAGGCCCAGCGCGCCGCCTTCCGCACCGTAGTACAGCATCTGGCACCACCCGTCGGCCTGCCTTCGGAAGCCGCGGCGCGGGAAGTGCTGGCCGTGCTGGATGGGCACTGAAGTAAGAAAGTAAGGCAAGGGCTCCGCCCTTGACCCGCCAAGGGCCACAAGGCCCTTGGATCCCATTCGCGCTGCGCGGCACAGAAAAACCGGGTTCCAAGGGCAAAGCCCTTGGTCGGTCCAGGGCAAAGCCCTGGTCGGGTGCGGGGTGAAACCCCGCCAATCCCGCGCCCACGCCCGAGAACATCCCCCCTCATTCCCCCGCAAGAACCGTCGGCTCGTCCCGGGCCGACGCCCCATCGGTATGCCCGGTGTGTCCGCGTGCGTCCGATGCCCCGTGAGGTCACTCAAATCAGGATTTAGCAGTTTTCTTATTTATCAATGACTTAACCAGAATAAGGCAGACTCTATTCATACGTGATAAGGATAGGTTATCGCGTCTTAGTCCGAAAGGCGCTCCCGCAAGCGATTTGGAGCAAAATCCGTGGGAGATTGGGGAGTTCACGGCGCCGTGAAGGGATCGAGCGGCGGGTGCGCCTCCCCCACCGCATGCGACGGGAGGCGACGGTGGTGTCCGCCGCCTCCCGCAGAGACGCTTCAGGTTCGCTGGAGTGAGTGAGCTTGCCTCAGCGGCCGAGTTCGCCCGCAAGTTCGGCGGCGATGGCATCGAGGCGGTCAATGGCGCCCCCGGTGAGGCTCTCCATCGGGGCGCGACAGAGCGGGGTGCGGATGATGCCCAGCCTGAACAGCAGGTATTTCAGCGCGGGAAACACGCCGAATGCCAGCAAGGTGTCGATCACCGCGTTGCAGCGGGACTGCACGGCGAGCGCCCCCGCCGTGTCACCGGCCAGCACCAGGCGCCGCAACTCACGATAGCGCTGCCCCATCACGTTATAGGTGCTGCCGATGCCGCCATTGGCGCCCGAGACCAGCCCGGCCAGCAGCATTTCGTCGAAGCCGTTCAGCAGCAGCAGCCCCGGAAAGCCCCGATGCAACTGCTCCATCTGGTACATGTCGTTCGTGGTCTGCTTGATGCCCACCACGCCCGGCAGCCCCAGCAGGTCCTGCAGCTCGGCCAGCGTGAAGCGAATCCCGCTCATCGCCGGCACGTTGTAGAGGATGAGGGGCAAGCCCTCCGCCGCATCGACGATCGCCGCGTAATAGTCGCGGATCGCCGCGCGCGAATGCTGAAAATAGATCGGTGGGATCGCCGACACGGCGTCATAGCCCAGCGCGGCGCAACTGCGCGCCAGGATCTGCGCCTCGCGGGTGGAAATGGCGCCGACATGCCCGATCAAGGCACCGCACCCCTTCCCTTCCTCGGCCGCCACGCGGAAGACACGCTGCCGTTCCTCGGTGGTCAGCAGCAGCGATTCGCCGGTCGATCCCCCGACATACAGGCCATCGAGGCCCTGGTTGAACACGGCAGCAACCAATTGCCGCAGGCAAGGCTCGGAAACCTCCCCCGCCGCGTCGTACGGCGTCATCAGTGCGGCATGCAGGCCGGCGAGCCGTGCGGGGTAGGCTGGGATTTCATTCATGGGACATGACCGGGCACCATCGCCCGTCCTCTCTTCGCAGTCCGGTGGAAGCGCGGCGGCAGGGCGGCGCCCCCCGGCGGGGCTACCCCCCTTCCCCGCGCGAGCGCGTGCGCCTGCGGCCGGCGGCGGCGGGGCGCCTGGCCTGCAGCGCGATCCTGACATAGCCGGCACTGCCCTCGATCTGCCGGGCCAGGGCCTGCCGGGCCGCGGCCGCATCGCCCGCCCGGATCAGGCGGTAGATTTCCTCGTGCTCGGCATAGCCGATCGCGAGCGGCTTCTGCGGCACCGCGCTGGCGACCCGGATCACCTCCACGATCAGGGCGTAGAGGTTCTCGTACAGGACATGCAGGATCCCGTTCGGAACCGAGTGCACCAGGCCAAGGTGAAAGGCGGCGTCGTGCACCGTGAAGCGGGGAAAGTCGTCGGCCTCGGCGGCGGCACGCATGCCGGCCAGCGCCCGTTCCACTTCCTCGCTGACCTCCCCGCCCGTGCCGGCCAGCCGGTCGACGACGTCGAGCTCGATGATCCGGCGCACATCCATGAGCTGCACGAAATATTGCGGCTGGCCCATGAACAACTGCTTCAGCGTCACCGCCAGCGAGTCGAGGAACTTGCCGACGTCGTCGCGCACCACCTCGGCCCGCTCGCCATGGCGGCGCTGCACCAGGCCGCGGGTTTCCAGGATCTGCAATGCCTCGCGCACGGTACGGGTGCTGACATCGAAGGTCGCGGCGATCTCGGCCTCCGACGGCAGGCGGTCGCCGATCCGCAGGCGGCCGGACAGGATGTCCGATTCGAGCGATTCGACCACCAGTCCGTGCAGCCGGTCGCCGCGCCGACGGCGGGTGCGCCCGTCTCCCTCCGGCAGCGATGTCGGATCGGCCGGAACGGGTGGCCTGATGGCTACCATGCCGCCGCTCCGCGATCCACCACCGGGTCCGATCCCACCATTCCCACCTTCCGCATGCCGTTCCGCTCGCGCCCCGTCCAGGCCATGCCGGCCTCCAAAGGACACAGGAGCGGACATACCAGCGGACATATTGGCGGTCATCGTGGCAAGCGTCACGAAAAGAGCCGCAGCGCCGGGCGGCGCGAGGGTTCCGCCGCCCGGCATGACAACGCGGCATGGGTGCGCGCGCTGTCGCCACTCAGTCCTCCGCGGCGGCCGGCGCCACCGGCCGTGTCTCCAGCCGCCGGCCGGCGGTCTCGCGCATGCTGAGCACGCAGCCGATGGTGACCAGCGATCCCACCAGCAGGAACAGCGAGATCGACCAGGACTTGCCGCCGCTCATCTGGATGAGCCAGGTGCCGATCAGCGGCGTCAGCCCGCCGATGATGTTGGCCAACTGGAAGCCGAGCGAGATCCCGGTGTAGCGGACGCCAGTATCAAAGGCCTCGGAGAAGAAGGCGGGCTGCACCGCGAACATCACGCCATTGCCGAAGGCATAGGCGAAGGCCACGACGCAGAGGAAGATCGGAAAGCTGCCGAGGTCGACCAGCCAGAACATCGGGAAGGCCATCACCGCGGCGACGCAGGCCCCGAACAGGAACACCGGGCGCCGGCCCAGCCGGTCGGACAGGTAGCCGGCCAGCGGCACCGTGATCATGTCCAGCGCGCTCGCGGCGAGGATCACGTACAGGACCTGGGTCGAATTGTAGCCGAGGTTGCGCGTGGCGTAGGACAGCAGGAAGCCGATCACCAGCCAGCCCAGGATGATCTCGCCGGTGCGCACGCCCATCGCCAGCAGGACGGCGCGCTTGCCGCGGCGCAGGATCTCCATGACCGGGACGCGCGGCACGGCGGCACCGCTGCTCTTCAGTTCCTTGAACAGCGGCGTCTCTTCGATGTTGTTGCGGATATAGAGGCCCACGGCCAGAGCGACGATGCTGATCAGGAAAGGTATGCGCCAGCCGCCGGCCAGCAGCATGTCGCGCGGGATGACCGCGAAGACCAGCGCGGAGGTGAACAGCCCGATGACATTGCCGAGCTGCACGAAGGTGCCATAGAAGCCGCGCTTCTCCGGGGGCGCGTATTCGATGACCATGGTCGCGGCACCGCCCCACTCGCCGCCGAGCGCGAAGCCCTGCAGCAGACGGCAGGTGATGACCAGGATGGGCGCCCAGATGCCGATGGTGTCGTAGCCCGGCACCAGGCCGATGGCGAAGGTGGACAGGCCCATGATCAGCAGGGCCACGATCAGCATCTTCTTGCGGCCCAGCCGGTCGCCGTAATGGCCGAACAGCACGGCCCCGATCGGGCGGGTCAGGAAGGGAATGGCCAGCGTGGCATAGGCGGCCATCAGCCCGGCCACCGGGGAGAGCGTTGGGAAGAAAAGGTGCGGGAACACCAGCGCCGCTGCCGTCCCGTAAATGAAGAAGTCATAAAACTCGATCGTGGTCCCGATCAGGCTCGATCCCACCACGGTCGCGAGGCTCGTGCGCTTTTCCACAGGCACGGAGTCCGTTATCGCTGCAGCCGTTTCCATCTGTCTTGTCCGACTTCGTCGTTGTGTTGGTTGGTCAGGCGCGACGGGCTACCAGGCGGTGAACCCGCCATCCACCACCACGTTGGAGCCCGTCATGTACGTGGAGGCGTCGGAGGCCAGGAACTGCACGACGCCATTGAACTCGTCGATTTCCGCCTGGCGGCCGAGCGGCACGCGCTGCAGGAAGGCCTCGATGAATTCCTTGTCGAAATTCGCCGTCTTCACGCCGCCGAAGGTCACGGTGTTCACCCGGACATTCTTCGGCGCCCAGTACGTGGCCAAATAGCGTGTCAGGTTCAGCAATCCGGCCTTCGAGGCCGCATACGGAACCGCCTTGAAGAACGGTACGCCGTCCCGCTTCTCCCGATAGGCATAGAGCGCCTGGTTGGGAGAGACCATGCCGTACATCGAACCGACATTGATGATGCTGCCACGACCTTGCCCGGCCATCCGCGAGCCGATCACCTGGCAGCATTGCATGACGCCGGTCAGGTTGACGTCGATCACCTCGTCCCAGTACTTGCGGGGATAGGTCTCGAACGGGCCGTTCTGGTCGGCCGAGCCGGATGGCTTGGAATCGATCCCGGCGTTGTTGATGAGCACGTGCGGCGTGCCCCACTCGGCCACCAGTTGCCGGGTCGCGGCTTCCAGCGCGTCCTTGTCCTGGACGCTCGCGTGGTAGACGACGATCCGCTTCCCGAGCCCCGGGAACTTCGCTTCGGTCTGCTCCGCGCTGAACGGCCGGCGGCTGTAGATCGCCACCCGCGCCCCCTGCGAGGCGAGCCATTGCGAGAACTGCGAGCCAAGCTGGCCGAGCCCTCCGGTCACCACGATTACCTTATCTTTGACCGAAAAGATGTCGGTCATCCCTCACCTCCCTGGTGATGGCCGGCATGGCAGGGCCGCAGCCCCAGGATGCCGGCAAGCCATTCGCACGGCACCCGCCTGCATCTCGAACAGTGGCACCCGCAACGAACCGTGCGCCGACATATGACATATGTCAAGAGATTCGGTGACGACATCCGATCGCGGGAAACCGGCTGACCAGGGCATCGGTTTTGCGATTTCACACGTGATGAAAACGAAGTCGTTGCTATCTTTTGGAACGCAACGAAGACGATGCCCGGATACGCCTTTTGGCGGGGCTTTGCCCCGCACCCGACCAGGAGGCTCCGCCTCCTGGACCTCCGCCAAGGGCTTCACCCTTGGAACCCAGGACTCTGTGCCGCGCAGCGAGAATGGGATCCAAGGGCCTTGTGGCCCGTTACGGGATGGCGTGCCTGCGCACGACGTGAGTCAAGGGCAAAGCCCTTGCCTTTCCTGACGCTTATGAAGCTCAGCCCGGCGGAACGGCGGCCGGCGCGACCCGCCCCTCACGGACGCCGACGACCACGAGGGCAATGACGACGCAGAGCAGGCCCGCCACGAAGAAGGCCGGGAGATAAGTGGCATAGAAGGTGCGGCTGAAGCCGGCGCCATAGGCCGCGACGGCGGCGCCGAGCTGATGGCCGGCGAACACCCAGCCGAAGACGAGGTTGGCGCGCGGGCCGAAGCGGTCCGCCGTCAGCTTCACCGTGGGGGGCACCGTCGCCACCCAGTCCAGCCCGTAGAAAACCGCGAACACCGACAATTGGCCGAAGCTGAAATCGGTGAACGGCAGGTAGATCAGCGACAGGCCGCGCAGCCCGTAGTACCAGAACAGCAGGCGGCGGCTGTCGAAACGATCGGACAACCATCCGGATCCGACGGTGCCGAGGAAATCGAAGACGCCGATCGCCGCGAGCATCCCCGCCGCGGTGACCGCGGAGAGGCCGAAATCGCCGCAGAGCGGGACGAAATGCGTCTGGATGAGGCCGTTGGTGCTGGCGCCGCAGACGAAGAAAGACGCAAACAGGACCCAGAAAGTGGTCGAGCCCGATGCCTCCCGCAACGCCAGCAGCGGCGAGGCCAGCATGGCCCGCAAGGTCGCCGGCCGGGCGACGGTGACGGGCGGCTCCGTCGCGCCATAGGGCATGAGCCCGACATCAGCCGGTGCATCGCGCATCAGCAGCAGCACCACGACGGCGGTGAGGGCCAGGATGGCGAGCACGAAAACCAGCGCTCCCCGCCAACCGACGCTTTCGGTCAGTTGCGCGAGCAGCGGCAGGAAGACCAACTGGCCGGTTGCGGTGCTCGCGGTCAGCAGCCCCATGACGAGGCCGCGCCGGTGGACGAACCACCTGGTCGCCACCGTCGCCCCCAGCACCATGGCGGTGAGGCCGGTGCCGAAGCCGACGACGACGCCCCACAGCAGCAGCAACTGCCAGAGTTGCGTCATGGCAAGCGAGCCCAGGATCCCGGCCGCGTTCAGCGCCAGGGCGAAGCCGGCGACGCGGCGGACGCCGAAGCGGTTCATGAAGGCGGCGGCGAACGGCCCCATCAGGCCGAACAGGACCAGTCGCACGGCGAAGGCCGAGGAGATGTCGGCCGTCGCCCAGCCGAATTCGCCCTGCAGCGGCCCGATCAGGATGCCGGGGGCACCGACGGCGCCCGCCGTGGCCAGCATGGTGAGGAAGGTGACGCCGGCCACGACCCAGCCGTAGTGGACGCCCTTGCGAGCCAGCAGGCCGACGAGACCGGGCTGGCGGGATAACGCAACGGGTGGAGCATTCATGATGGTGTCCTGAATATGGGTATATACCCGTTTCAGCGCAATGAAATTCAGATGGCGTCGAGGATGTCCGCCAAAGCGCGGATCCGCTCCTCCCCCAGCCGCGCTTCGACCGCCTGCTGGCAGGCCTGCCAGAGCGGCGCGGCCGCCTGCAACGTCTCGATCCCCCGCGGTGAGAGCGTGATCATTGCTTCCCGCTGATCCTTCCCGGGTCCCTGCGCCACCATCCCCAGCCGCGCCAGCACCCGCACGTTCCGCCCGACCGTGGAGCGGTCCAGGGCGGCAAGCCGTCCCAGTTCGGTGAGGCTGACGGGTTGGGTCCGCTGGATCATCCGCAACAGCGAAAACTGGGCGATGTTGATGCCCAGGGGGGTGAGCGGAGCGTCGTAGATGGCGCCGAGCCTGCGGGTGGCCATCCGCAGCGCTGTGCAATAGCAAGGGGACCTCATGAAAAGGGTATATACCCGCTTTTTGTTGCGACGTCCAGGGTTCGCAGGATCGGGCCGTTCAAGGAGGACTGCCGGAAACCTGTCCCGCGCTCATCTCGCAGCATTGAACAGACATTTCTCAAGCAACGAGGCCCTCTCGCGGGTCTGCTTGATGCACGTCAATGCCACATCGAACAAATCAATGCGAACGCAGAGCAGGTTGAGAAGAAATCGAATAATAATCATCAACCAGCTTACGGTGCCTCACCTGGTCACGATGGCCTCCCGACAGGCACCGGGCCGCAAGGAGAGCCACCGTGAGGACCGTTGCCGTCCAAACTGGCCCCTCGCCATCGCTTCGGGCACGTCTCTCGCACCTTGTCCTGGTCGCCTCGCTGCCGCTGATCCTGCTCGCGGCCGGGGTGGTCTTTGCCGATTACCGGGTCGAGCGGCAATTGGCCGCGCAGCAGGCGCAGGCAATGGCCCGCGGCATCGCGCTCGCCGTCGAGGGGGAACTGCATGCCCGCATCGCCGCGCTCCAGGTGCTGGCGTCCTCCCATGCCCTGATCACCGGCGACCTGCCGACGTTCCGCGCCCAGGCGGAGGCGTTCCTCTCGCGCGAGGACCCGGAGGGAACCATCCTGGTCCTGCGCAAGGACGGAGAGCAGGTGATGAACACCGCGGCGCCCCCCGGCACATCGCTTCCCAGGCGGCAGAACCTGGAGAATCAGCGCCGCGTCCTTGCCACGGGCAGGCCCTCGGTGTCCGACGTGTTCTTCGGCCAGACAGCGCAGCGCCTGACCGTCGCCATCGACGTTCCAGTCCGGCAGGCCGACGGGGGCGCCGGCCTGATCCTGGCCATGGCCCCCTCGCTGCATGCCTTCGACGCGGCCATCCAGCGACAGCACCCGCCCCCTGGCTGGCTGGTCTCGGTAGCAGACCGCAAGGGCGTCATCGTCGCACGCACACACCGGCCGGAGTATTTCATCGGCAAGTCGGCCAGCCCGGATTTCCTGGCGCTCCTCTTTGCCCGCGACGAGGATATCGCGGAAACGACGTCGCTCGAAGGCACGAAGCTGCTCACCACCTGGAGCCGGCCCGGCCCGTCCGGCTGGAGCGTCATCGTCGGCATTCCCCGCGCCGCGTTCTACGGGCCGCTCTGGCGGGCGCTCGGGACCATCCTCACCTTCTCCGCCCTGGCGCTGGCCGCGGCCTTTGTCCTGGCCCGCCGGGCCGCGGCCCGGATCGCCCAGCCGATCCTGGCCCTGGTGGATCCCGGGATGGTGCAAAACCTGGCCAAGGGCAGGTCTGCATCGCTTGGGCTGAGAGAGGCCGACATCACCGCGATCGCCCTCGCTGCCGCGACGGACAGCCTGCGCGATGCCGAAGCACGGCTCCAGTTCGTGATGGAGGCGGCGGAGATCGGCACATGGGACCTGGACCTGGTCGCCGGCACGCCGTCCATCCGGTCGCTGCGCCACGATCAGATGTTCGGCTATCAGGAGTTGCAACCCGCATGGAGCCAGGCCATTGCCGAGTATCACGTGCTCGAGGCAGACCGACCGGTCTTCCGCTCGGCCTTTGAACGGGCGCGGCAGACCGGCCTGCTGTCCTGCGAGGTGCGCGTGCGCTGGCCGGACGGCAACGTCCATTGGATCGCCATGCTCGGCCGCACCGACCACGACGCCGCAGGTTGGCCAGTCCGCATGGCAGGCGTCGTGACCGACGTCACAGAACGCAAGCAAAGCGAGGAGAAGCTGCGCCTTTCGGAGCTGCGCTACCGGATGCTGCACGAGAGTCTGCGGGATGCTTTCGTGCAGGTCGCCATGGACGGGCGCGTCGTCGAATTCAACGATCTCTATCGCGAGATGCTGGGCTACACGGCCGACGAGTTGCACACGATGACATACCAGGACCTGACACCGGAGCGTTGGCATTCCTTTGAAGCCCGCATCGTCCAGGATCAGATTCTGCTGCGCGGCTACTCCGACATCTACGAAAAGGAATATCGCCGCAAAGACGGGACTGTTCTTCCCGTTGAGCTACGCACCATCCTGGTGCGCGACGCCGGGGGTGAGCCGGACATGATGTGGGCCATCGTGCGCGATATCAGCGAACGCCAACGCACAGCAGCGGCGCTGCGCGACAACGAGGAGCGGTTCCGCCTGCTGGTCGAGAGCTGGGCACAGGCCGTGTGGGAAACCGAAGCGGACGGGATGGTGACTGCCGACAGCCCGAGCTGGCGTGCCTACACTGGTCAGTCCCTGGCGCAATGGCTCGGCCATGGCTGGGTGAATGCGATCCACCCCGAGGATCGCTCCTGCGCCGAACGACAATGGCGCGAGGCGGTGGCGGGGCGGCGTCATGTGGATGCGGAATTCCGCCTGCGCAGCGTCGCCAGCAATGGATGGCGCTGGACCAACATGCGTGCCGTGCCAGTTCCCGACCCGGCCGGCATCGTCCGAAAATGGGTCGGGATGAACATCGACATCCATGAACGCAAGATCGCGGAAGCGGCGCTGCGTGAGAGCGAGACGCGGCTCGCCGCCGACCTCGCCGCCATGCAGACGCTGCAGAGCGTCAGCACCGACCTGGTCGGCATGCGCGAGCCGGAAGCCCTTTACAGCCGGATCGTCGAAGCTGCCACCGTGCTCATGCGGTCGGACGCGGCCAGCATCCAGGAGCTGCACGCCGAAACCAACAGGCTGAAGCTGATGGCCTGCCGTGGTTTCCATCCAGAATCCGCCACGCACTGGGAGTGGGTGCGGGCCGACAGCGACAGCGCCTGCGGCCGCGCCCTTCGGGCCGGCAAACGCATCATCATCTCCGACCTTGAGCAGTTCGATGCCGGGTCGGATGATGCCGCGGCGTTCCGGAGCTCGGGTTTCCTGTCCGTCGTGTCCCTGCCGCTCCGCGCGCATAGTGGCCGGATCGTCGGCATGCTCTCGGCCCAATGGCGTGAATGCCGCACGCCCACGGGAGATATGCTCCGCTTTCTCGACGTGCTCGCCCGGCTCGCGGCCAACCTGATCGAACGCCTGCAGATTCTCCGGCGGTTGCGCGAGAGCGAGGCGCGCTTTCGCCAGTTCGGCGAAGCATCTTCCGATGTGCTCTGGATCCGGAATGCCAAGACCCTGCAATGGGAATACCTGAGCCCGGCCTTCGAGGCGATCTACGGTGCCGACCGCGAGACCGTGTTCGCCGACAACGGCTTGCGAAGCTGGGCCGCCCTGATCGTCGAGGAAGACCGCGAGCGTGCCGTGGCCTGCATCGCCCGCGTGTGCGAAGGCGATCATGTCACATTCGAGTACCGCATCCGCCGCCCGGACGGCGCGCTACGCTGGCTGCGCAACACCGACTTCCCGATGCGAAGTGCGAGCGGGGCGGTGGAACGGATCGGCGGCATCGGGCAGGACGTTACCGAACTGAAGCGGGTCGAGGCTGCACTCCGTGACGAGGAAGCACGGCAGCGGGCGCTCGTGGAGGGCATCCCGCAGTTCGTCTGGCGGGCCACCGACGGTGGCAGATGGACCTGGTCGAGCCCGCAATGGAGCACCTTCACCGGCCTGTCCGGGGCGGAGAGTCATGGCCATGGTTGGCTTGGCGCCGTGCATCCCGGTGATCGCGAGCCCGTCATGGCGGCCTGGGCAGAGGCGGACCGGGTGGGCGGGCTGGAGACCGAGCATCGCCTCCTGGATGCCGCACAGGGAGCCTGGCGGTGGTTCCAGACCCGGGCCAGGCCGGTGCGCAACGCCGAAGGACATATCGTCGAGTGGCTCGGCACCTCGACCGATGTCCATGACCTGCGCCGGATGCAGGAAGTGCAGAAGGTGCTGGTCGCCGAGGTACAGCATCGCACACGCAATCTGCTCGCGGTAATCGGCGGTATTGCCGACCAGACGCTCGTGACCAGTGACTCGCTCGACGATTTCGGGATGCGCTTCGAGCAACGGCTCGCCGCCCTGGGACGCGCGCAGGCGCTGCTGTCGCGGGAGGGCTCGTCCGGCATTCTGGTGGAGGAGTTGGTACGCCTTGAGCTTGCTGCCCACGGTGCCGATGCCGGATCGCAGGCACGGGTCGGCGGACCACCGGTGGTGCTGCCCGGCCACACCGTGCAACTGCTCGCACTGGCCCTGCACGAACTGGCCACGAATGCCATCAAGCACGGCGCGCTCGGCCATGAGGGCGGACGGCTGGACGTGGCCTGGACAGTGCAGGCGGACCCCGATGCCGAGGGTCGATGCCGCCTGCACCTTGATTGGCGGGAAAGCGGGCTGGTGCTCGCCGCTCCGTCCGGCGCCATACGTCGTGGCTTCGGGCGGGAACTGCTGGAGGTCAGCCTGCCCTACGACCTGGACGCCGAAACCCTCCTGGAATTCTGCAGCGACGGCGTGCGCTGCAGAATTGAGTTGCCGCTGGACCAGACAGCGGAATGAGGCTTGCCCCGGAGCATTCCCGACGCGACTCAGCGTTCGTCGCAGCCGCGCATTTCGATGCGGCAGCCGCGATTGCCGTAGTCGCGGCAATTCTCCACCGCGGCGATGTCGGCACGACGCTGGTGATCGCGGATCGCATAGCCATAGCCGCCATCAGGGGAGATGGCGACCGAGGCGCAGGCGTTGGAAAAGCGCGCGACGATCCGGCACTGATACCCGCAATCCTCCAGCGCACGGGCCGCGGCGGCGCGGGGATGTTCGTCGTAGGAGAAACCGACACGGCCATTGCCGCCATACGCGATCGCGCCGTCGGCACGAGCCTCCCCCGGCCCGGCGGCGGTCGCGAGCAACACGAAGGAAACGGCCGCAAGGCGGAACAACATGAGAGGAAAACCTTCAATAGATCTTCGCGTCTCAGTGTTATAACGCCTTTCAAAACGCCATTCAAACCAATCTCAATCGCTTGCTAATCTGCATTATATTCGAGCGTTCATCATTTTTCATTTATCCATTTCATCATTATCATAATTTTTGCCGATTATAATGATACGGAACCAATCATGGGCGAAAGCAGATGCCCCTCTAAAGCACGGCTTGCCTCGCCGCCGGCGGCGTCTCCGGGAAATCGTTCTCCCAGCCGCCGCCGAGCGCCTTGTAGATCTGCACCAGGTTGGTCGAGACCGAGGTGGTGCTGTCGGTGAGCTGCTGCTCGGCGGCGAGCAGGTTGCGCTGGACGTCCAGCACCTGCAGGAAATCAGCAACGCCCTGGGCATAGCGGTCACGCGCCAGCGCCAGCGCCCGCCGGTTCTGCGCCACCGCCCGTTCCAGCTCGGCGCGGCGGCGCTGCTCGGCCGCGTAGGCGCTCAGCGCGTTATCCACCTCGTGCAGCGCATTCAGCACGGTGCGCTGATACAGCACCGCCGCTTCCTGCTGCTGCGCCTGGCGCAGTTCCAGCGTGCGGCGCAGGCGACCGCCCTCGAACACCGGCAGCGTCACCGATGGCCCGAGCGCATAGGTGCCGGCATGGCCCCAATCGGCCAGGTCACGGAACTGCACGCCCTGGACCGCGGCGCTGGCCGAGAGGGTGAGACGCGGATAGAAATCGGCCACCGCCACGCCGACCTCCGCGGTGGCGGCATGCAGTTGCGCCTCGGCACGGCGGATATCGGGGCGACGGCGCGCCAGTTCCGACGGCAGCCCCACCGGCACCCGCGGCGGCACCGGCGGGATCGCCCTGGGCGGGACCAGCTCCCCGGCCAGCGCCGCCGGCGCCTCGCCGAGCAGGAAGCCGATCGCATTGATCAACTGGGCCTGTTGCGCCTCCAGCGGCGGGATCTGGGACGCGGTGCTGGACACCTGCGCCGCGGCATTGGCCACGTCGAGATCGGTGGTGAGTCCCCCGACGGCGCGCTGGCGGGTCAGTACCAGGCTCTGCTGCGCGATGCCCAGGTTCTGCCGGGTGATCTCGATGCGCCGCTGCACGCCGCGCAACTGGACATAGGCGCGGGCGAGCTCGGCCGTGGCGGTGACCAGCGTATCGCGGCGCGCATCCTGGGCAGCGGTGAGCGAGGCATCGGCGGATTCGACGCTGCGGCGCACCCGGCCCCAGAAATCGATTTCCCAGGACGCGTCGAAGCCGTACTGGAACAGGTCGAAGGGGGCGAACAGCCCCGGATTTTGCACGCTGGCGCCGGCGCCGGGCAGCCCGTTCGCCTGGCTCGCCGCATTCGCGCCGGGGGACAGTGACAGCACCCCCTTCTGGCTGAGCTGCTCGCGGGTATAGCTGGCATTGCCGTTCACCGACGGCAGCCCCGCGGCCTGGGCGACGCCCACCGCGGCGCGAGCCTGCATCAGCCGGATGCCGGCGACCCGGACATCGAGATTGGCATCGCCAAGCCGCTGCTCCAGCCGGGTCAGGTCGGGATCGCCGAAGATCCGCCACCAGTGCGGATCGACCGGCTCGGCCACCGCCTCGCTGGCATCGCCGGCGGCCGGAGACGGATCGGAGAACCAGGCGGCGGGGTTCCACCACGGTATCGGACGCTCGAAATCGGGTCCCACGGCACAGGCGGACAACAACAGCAGCGTCGCGATCGCGGCATGGCGCGCGACGGGCCGGGTCATGGGCAAGGCGGGCAACTCCCCCTCAACCGCCAGGAGAGATTCCTGGCCGCATCGGCAGCAACCCCCGGCACCGCCCCCGGGTTCGCCCGCGCCTTATTCCCGGCGGACGCCCCAGAACAGCGGGAACGGCGCCTCGACCACATCCACCAGATCCGACCGCAGCGCCGTCGGCTTGAACCACTGGCCGAGCGGGAGGTAGGGCACTTCCTCCCAGACCTGCATCTGGATCCGCTCGCAGATCTCCAGCCGTGCCATCTGGTGCGGGGCGTCGAACCAGGCATCGCGCAGGGCCTCGATGCGTGGGCTGGTGGGCCAGCCGAACCAGCCATGCCGCCCGGTGCCGCGCAACGGCGCGTGATTGGCCGGGGTGGCGACCGACACCCCGTCATGGGTGGTGCAGAACGCGCTCCAGCCGCCATGGGACGGCGGCTCGCGGCTGGTGCGCCGGGCCACCAGGGCGGCCCAGTCCATGTCGACCTGCTGCACGGTCAGGCCGAGGCGGCGGAACAACGCCGCGGCGGTCTGGCACAGGGCCTGGGTCGCCGGGTAATCGGTCGGCGCGAGCAGCACGACCGGCTCACCCCGATAGCCGCTCTCGGCCACCAGCCGACGGGCAAGCCCCAGGTCGCGCGGGCCGGTCAGTTCCTCAAGCCCGGCTTCATTGGCCATCGGCTGGCCGGGCGTGAACACCCCACAGGGGATGTTGAACAGGTCGGGCTCGCTGCCCAACGCCGCCTGCATGAACTCCGCCTGATCCAGCGCGGGCAGCAGGGCCTGCAGCAACTTCGGATTGTCGAACGGCGGATGCAGGTGGTTGAAAGCCAGCATCGCCTGCACGCCGATGGTGTCGTCCACCTGCAGCCGCACCCCTTCGGCACCACGCAGCACCGGCAGCAGGTCGACCATCGGGCTTTCCCACCAGTCCACCTCGCCCTGCACCAGCGCCGCCGAGGCGATCGCCGGGTCGGGCATCATCAGCCAGACGACCCGGTCGAACTGCGCGACCTTGGCGCCGCTGGTGAAGTTCGGCGCGGTGACGACCGGCACATAGCGGTCCCAGCGCGCATACACCGCCTTGCCGCCGGGCACCCACTCCTCGGGCACGAACCGGTAAGGGCCGCTGCCGATGACCTCGGGGATCTGGCTGAACGGGTCGGTGCGGGCGAGTCGCTCCGGCATGATGAAGCAGGCATCGGTGCCGAGCGCCTCCAGCATCAGCGGAAAGGGCCGCTTCAGCCGGATCTCGAAACGCCGGTCGTCCAGGGCGCGAATCTCGCCGAGCCGGGCCAGCAATGCCTCGCCATAGCCCCGCCGCTTCGCCCAGCGCAGGATCGAGGGCACGCAATCCTGCGCGCGCACCTTCTCCCCGTCATGGAACAGCAGGTTCTCGCGCAGGGTGAAGCGCCAGACCAGGCGGTCGGTCGAGACCTCGTGACCGGCGACCATCTGCGGGCTGGCCCGGCCGCGCATGTCCTGGCCGTACAGCGTGTCCCACACCATGTAGCCATGGGTGCGGGCCACCGTGGTCGGGGTGCAGACCGGGTCCAGCCCCTGAAGGTTCCCCTGCGGCACGAAACGCAGCTCGCGGCCGCGGTCCTGGGCGCGCGCATGGCGGCCGAATGCTCCCGCGGCGGATACGATGCCGCCCGCGAGAAAACTCCTGCGCTGCATTCCCGGACCGTCCCTCTCCGTGCTGATCCGGCCGGACCCTACACCCCTTCCGTGCCGCCGCCGAGTGGGGTGCAATACGGCGCCAGGGAACGGCGGGGGCGACTCCGCGCTTGCCGCAACCAGATGCAACATCCGGAGACGAGACTGAATGAGCACGACCGAAAAGGTCCTCGCGCGCATCGATGCCGACGCCGCGGATTCGCTGGCACGCTGGATGGACTGGCTGCGCATCCCCAGCGTCAGCGCCCAGCCGGCCCATGCGGCGGACTGCCGGCGCGCCGCCGAATTCGTCGCCGGCCAGCTCGCCGAGATCGGCTTCACCGCGGAGGTGCGTGACACCGCCGGTCATCCCTGCGTGCTCGCGCACCATCCCGGCCCCGGCGGCGACGCACCGCATCTGCTGTACTACGGGCATTACGACGTGCAGCCGGCCGAACCCGTCGAACTGTGGACCCACCCGCCCTTCGAGCCGACCGTGGTCGAGGGCCCGCACGGCCCGCGCGTGGTGGCCCGCGGCGCGGTCGACGACAAGGGACAGGTGGCGATGTGGCTGGCCGCCTTCCGCGCCTGGCACGCCGAGACCGGCACCCTGCCCTGCCGCGTCACCGCCCTGATCGAAGGCGAGGAGGAAATCAGCAGCCTCAACTTCAAGCCCTTCGTGGTGGCGCACCGCGAGGAGCTGAAGGCCGACATCGCGGTGATCTCCGATACCGGCATGTGGGACATCGACACCCCGGCTTTGTCCACCAGCCTGCGCGGCATCGTCTACATGCAGGTCGACCTGAAGGCGGCCAACCGCGACCTGCATTCCGGCATCTATGGCGGCTCGGCGCTCAACCCGATCAACGCGCTGGCCACCGCGCTGGGCCGGCTGAAGGACGGGAACGGCCGGGTGCAGCTTCCGGGCTTCTATGACGGCGTGCGCGACCTCTCGCCCGAGCAGGCCGCGTCCTGGACGGCCCTCGGCTTCGACGAGAAACGCGTGCTGGCCGGGCTCGGGCTGTCGGAACCCTATGGGGAGACCGACCGCACGGCGCTGGAACGCGTGTGGTCGCGGCCGACCTGCGACATCAACGGCATCTGGGGCGGCTACCAGGGACCGGGCAGCAAGACCGTGATCGCGTCCGAAGCCGGCGCCAAGGTCAGCTTCCGGCTGGTGCCCGGACAGGACCCCGAGCGCGTCGCCGAAAGCTTCAAGGCGTTCATGCGCGCGAACGTTCCGGCCGACGCGCAGTTGTCGTTCCAGACCTTCGGGTGCGGCGCCGGCATCGAGATCCCGACCGACAACCGCTTCGTCACCGCGGCGGCGGCGGCGCTGCAGGAGGAATATGGCAAGCCGGCCGTCATGATCGGCTGCGGCGGGTCGATCCCGGTGGTCGAGACATTGCAGCAGGAACTGGGACTCGCCACCGTGCTCATGGGGTTCGGCCTGGAAGACGACCAGGTGCACAGCCCCAACGAGAAGTTCGAGGTGAAGTGCTTCCACAAGGGGACCCGTAGCCATGCCCGGCTGCTGGGCAAGCTCGCGGGGCGGTGACGCGTACGGGGCGTTGCCCCGTGCCCCACCAGAGGCTCCGCCTCTGGACTCCGGCAGGGGCCATCGGCCCCTGCACCCAATGAATGGGATCCAAGGGCCTATGGCCCTTGGTGGAGGTCCAGGAGGCAAAGCCTCCTGGCAGGGTGCGGGGCAGCGCCCCGCTTGGCAGAGACCGCACCGAGGGCGATGCTCCGGCCAAGGGGAGGTGAACCCACCATGCCACGCGACCTGATCCTGGCCCTCGACCAGGGCACGACGTCCACCCGCACCATCGCCTTCCGGGCGCCGCAGCTTGCCCCGGTGGCGACCGCCCGGCGTGACCTGCCGCAGCATTTCCCGGCCTCCGGCTGGGTCGAGCACGACCCGGAGGAGTTGTTCACCCATAGCGTCGAAACCCTGCGCGAGGCCATGGCGCAGGCCGGCGCGACGACCGGCGACATCGCCGCCATCGGCATCACCAACCAGCGCGAGACCACGCTGGTCTGGGACCGCGCCACCGGCCGTCCGATCCACAAGGCGATCGTCTGGCAGGATCGCCGCACCGCGCCGCTCTGCGCCGCCCTGCGCGAGGCCGGGCACGAGTCGCTGGTGACGCGCCGTTCCGGCCTGTTGCTCGACCCCTATTTCTCGGCCACCAAACTGAGCTGGCTGCTCGACAATGTCGCCGGCGCGCGGGAGGCGGCGGCCGCCGGCCGGCTCGCCTTCGGCACAGTGGACACCTGGTTGCTGTGGCGGCTGACCGGCGGGCGGGTGCACGCCACCGACGCCACCAACGCGAGTCGCACCCTGCTGATGGACATCACGCGCGGCTGCTGGGATCCCGAGTTGCTCGACCTGTTCCGCATCCCCGCCGCGATGCTGCCGGAGATCCGCGATTCGGCCGGATTGTT
Source organism: Rhodovastum atsumiense (assembly GCF_937425535.1). NCBI lineage: Bacteria > Pseudomonadati > Pseudomonadota > Alphaproteobacteria > Acetobacterales > Acetobacteraceae > Rhodovastum > Rhodovastum atsumiense. The sequence goes on along the minus strand of NZ_OW485601.1, from coordinate 5,495,096 downwards.
CGGCGTGACCGAGGCCGGGTTGCTCGGCGGCGAGGTGCCGGTGATGGGGATCGCCGGCGACCAGCAGGCGGCGACGGTCGGCCAGGCCTGCTTCCGTCCGGGCATGGTGAAATCCACCTATGGCACCGGCTGCTTCCTGCTGCTGCACACCGGCGACGCGCCGGTCGCCTCGCGGGCGCGCATGCTCACCACCATCGCGCTGCAGATGGACGGAAAACGCAGCTACGCGCTGGAAGGTGCCATCTTCGTCGCCGGCGCCGCGGTGCAATGGCTGCGCGACGGGCTGGGCGTGCTGCGCGACGCCGCCGAAAGCGGCAGCCTCGCCGCGAACGCCGATCCGCAGCAGCAGGTGTACATGGTGCCGGCCTTCACCGGCCTCGGCGCGCCGCACTGGGACAGCGAGGCCCGCGGCGCCTTGTTCGGCCTGACCCGGGCCACCGGCCCCGCCGAACTCGCCCGCGCGGCGCTGGAGAGCGTCGCCTTCCAGACCCGCGACCTGATCGAGGCGATGCGCGCGGACTGGACCGGCGACGCCGAGACGGTGCTGCGCGTCGATGGCGGCATGGTGGCGAGCGACTGGACCATGCAGTTCCTGGCCAACATGCTCGGTGCCCCGGTGGACCGGCCGGTGGTGGCGGAGACCACCGCCCTGGGGGCCGCCTATCTCGCCGGCTTCGCCGCCGGGGTCTGCCCGGAGCCGGAGGAGTTCGCCCGCTCCTGGGCGCTGCAACGCCGCTTCGTGCCGCGCATGGACGCGGCCGAGCGCGACCGCCGCTACGACGGCTGGCGCGACGCGGTGCGGCGCACCCTTTCCCGCGCCTGACCGGGCCGGGCCGGGACAGTGCCGTCCCGGCCCGGCGGCAGGCCCCCCTACCCCAGCGTTGCCAGCGCCTGCGCCAGATCGGCTATCAGGTCATCGGCATGCTCGATCCCGATCGACAGGCGGATGGTGCCGTCGGTGATGCCCTCGTGCGCGCGTACCTCGGCCGGGACGCCGGAATGGGTGGTGGTGGCGGGGTGGCAGGTCAGCGACTCGGTGCCGCCCAGGCTCACCGCGAGTCGGAAGATGCGCAGTGCGTTCAGCACGCGGAACGCCTCGGCCTGCCCGCCATCGATCTCGATCGAGAAGGTCGAGCCGGCGCCGCTGCACTGCGCCTCGTAGACCTCACGCGCGGCGCTGCCCTCGGCCAGTGCGCCGAGGCTGTGCACGCGACGGATGCGCGGATGCGCGCCGAGGAACTCCGCGACCAGCGCCGCATTGCGGGCGGCCTCACGCATGCGCAGCGACAGGGTTTCCAGCGAGCGGCCGAGCATCCAGCAGGAATGCGGGTCGAGCTGGGTGCCGATCGCCCCGCGCAGCAGCCGCACCGGCCGGATGCGCTCGCGCGAGCCGATGGCGGCGCCGGCGATCAGGTCCGAATGCCCGCCGACATATTTGGTCAGCGAATAAAGGCTGATGTCGATGCCGTGCGCGAGCGGCTTCTGGAACACCGGCCCGAGCAGGGTGTTGTCGCACAGCACCACCGGACGCGCGCCCTGCTTCTCGGCGATCGCATCGGCGGTGCGGGCGATCAGGGAGAAATCGACCAGCGTGTTCATGGGATTCGACGGCGTCTCGATCAGGATCACCGAGACGCGCCCGCGCGCCATGGCCCGCGCGGCCGCCTCGTCGATGGCCACGGCACTCAGCCCATCGGCAAAGCCTTCGGCGGCGATGCCGAAGCCAGCGAAGGTACGCGAGAGCAGCGTCTCGGTGCCGCCGTAGAGCGGCTGGCTGTGCAGGATGGCATCCCCCGGCCGGGCATAGGCCAGGATGGTGGTGGCGATCGCCGACATGCCCGAGGAAAACACCAGCGCCGATTCCCCGCCCTCGTAGACTGCGAGCCGATCCTCGACGATCTCGCTGTTGGGGTGGTTGAAGCGCGAATAGACCAGCCCCGCCGACCCACGCCCCGGCGGTTCCCGCCGTCCGGAGACGTAGTCGAAGAAATCGCGGCCATCCTCGGCGGACCGGAAGACGAAGGTAGAGGTGAGAAAGACCGGCGGCTTCACCGCCCCTTCCGACAGGGCGGGATCGTAGCCGTAGCCGAGCATCATCGTCTCGGGATGCAGACGGTGGTTGCCGATGGCGTCGCGATGGCTGTGGTTGTCCGTCATGACGGGCCCTCCTTGGAATTCCCCGCCAGTATGCGTCAGATCGCGAAAAATTCCTCGCGGTAACTGTACGACGGCGCCGGCGATACCATCGCCGGCGCCTGCCCGTGCGTGAGCGTGGCTCAGGGAAACAGGCCGCGGATCTTCTTCGCGTCCCGCACCTTCTGCACGCCGATCGCCAGGGCCGCGTCACGATGCGGCACATGGTCGCTGTCCACCCGTGCCATGACCCGGGTGAAGGCGCGGTCCAGCACCTTGGCCAGACGGGACAGCACCTCCTGCTCGTCCCAGAAGAACTGCTGCAGGTCCTGCACCCACTCGAAATAGCTGACCACCACGCCGCCGGCATTGCAGAGAATGTCGGGGATGACGAAGATCTCGTCCCGCCGCCCGGCCAGGACCCGGTCGGCCTGCGGCGTGGTCGGGCCATTGGCGCCCTCGGCCAGGATGCGGCAGCGCAACCGGCCCGCGTTCTCGCCGGTGATCACCTGCTCGACCGCAGCCGGCACCAGCACGTCGCAAGGCTGCACCAGCAGTTCGCCGGGATCGAACAGCGCCTCGGTGGACCAGCCCGCCAGCACCCCGTGCTCGCCCACGTGGCGCTGCAGCGATGCCAGGTCGAGGCCGTTGCGGTCGTAATAGGCGGCCGTGTGGTCGCTGACGCCGAGGATCTTCACGCCCCGCTCGGCCAGCGCCAGCGCCGTCACCGAGCCGACATTGCCGAAGCCCTGGACGATGGCGGTGGCACCGCCCGGATTCATCTGCAGCCGCTCCATCGCGCGGCCCACCAGATGCGCGACGCCGCGGCCGGTGGCCTCGCGCCGGCCTTCGGTGCCACCGGCCGAGACCGGCTTGCCGGTGACGATCTCGGTGACGGTCTTGCCCTGGTACATGGAATAGGTGTCCATGAACCAGGCCATCACCTGTTCGTTGGTGCCCATGTCCGGCGCCATCACGTCGGTGTGCGGGCCGACGAAGGGAATCATCTCCTGCATGTAGCGGCGCGACACCGCTTCCAGCTCGCGCCGTGACAGCTTGTAGGGATCGCAGGTCACGCCGCCCTTGGCACCGCCATAGGGCAGGCCGCACAGGGCGCATTTCCAGCTCATCCACACCGCCAGCGCCGCCACCTCGCCCACGTCGAGCGTCGGCGAGAACCGCGTACCGCCCTTGGTGGGGCCGAGCGTGAGATGATGCTGCACGCGGAAACCCTCGAAGACGCATTCACGGCCATTGTCCATGTGCACGGGAATCGCGACGGCCACCGCCCGCTTTGGCAGCAACAACCGGTCGCGGTCCTCGACCGGGATGCCGATGTAATCGGACACCACGTTGAACTGTTCCCGTGCCATCTCGAACACGGGGCCGGTGTAGATGCTCATGCGTTTCCTCCTCGTCGCGGACCGCTTGTCGGGGCAGCGGCGCGGCCCGCCGGTCGAACCATGCTGGCCCGATCACGAACAGGCACATCACACGACGGAGATGGCACCTTGCATAGATGGAAACTGCAAGTTTCCGCAAGCGAACGAAATCCGGCAAAATGGCCGGAAGTGTTTTGCTGCAATTTTACAACGATATCCGTGTTGATACGATATCAGCGCTTCGGCTTGGGCTTCTTCGGCGCCGCGCGCACGCCCGCCGCCGCACGCTTCGGCGCGGAGGCGCGCTTGACCTTGGGCTTTGCCGGCGGCCGGCTGGCAGCGGTCGCGCCGGCGCGTAGCTGGGCAATGGTGGCGCGGGTGGTGATCTGCTCGGGATTCATCCGCAGCTCGATCAGGGCGGGGCGTCCGCTCAGCACGGCGCGACGGAAGGCGGGGGCGAATTCCGCTGTCGCCGCCACGACTTCGCCATGGCCGCCGAACGCCTCGATCAGCCGCGCGAAATCGGGATTGGTCAGCGCGGTGCCGGAAACGCGGCCGGGATAGGCCCGCTCCTGGTGCATGCGGATCGTGCCGTACATCTGGTTGTTGAACACCAGCACGATCGGCGCGACGCCGTGATGGAAGGCGGTGGCCAGTTCCTGGCCGGTCATCAGGAAACCGCCGTCACCAACGAAGGAAACCACCTGCCGACCAGGAAAGGCGATCTTCGCCCCGATCGCCGCCGGCACGCTGTAGCCCATGGCGCCGTTGGTCGGGCCGATGAAGCGCTGGCCATCCCTGAAATTCATGAAGCGTGGCGGCCAGGTCGCGAAGTTTCCGGCATCGCAGGTGAGGATGGCGTCGTCTTCCAGCAGGTCCTCGAGCTCGCGCAGGACCCGGGCGAGATTGAGCGGCCCCTCGTACTCCGGGACCTCACGGCCGGCCTGGCGCAGCGCGCGCAGGTCGTGCCGCCATTCCGACCAGGCGGGCTGCACCGCGGGCAGGCGCGCCGCCGCGGCGGCGAAGACATTGAGGTCGGTGACGATGCCGAGTGCCGGCCGGAACACCCGGCCGATCTCGCCGGCATCGGGATGGACATGCACCAGCGGCACGCCGCCCACCGGATCGAGCAGCGTGTAGCCCTGCGACACCGCCTCCCCCAGCCGCGTGCCGATGGCCAGGATCAGGTCGGCTTCCCGCGCCCGCGCCACCAGCGCCGGATCGGATCCAACGCCAAGGTCGCCGACATAGTTGTCCAGCGTGTTGTCGTACAGCGCCTGGCGGCGGAAGGAAACGCTGACCGGCAGATCGTTGGTTGTCAGGAAGGCACGGATATCCGCCCGCCCCTGCTCGCTCCAGCCACTGCCGCCGAGGATGGCCAGCGGCTTGCGGGCCCGCGCCAGCAGCGCCAGCATGCGTTCCAGCGCGGCCGGATCCGGATGCGGGCGCGCGACCTGGACCGGGCGCAGATCGGTAACCTCGACGACGCGCTGCTGCATCTCCTCCGAGAGCGCGATCACCACCGGACCGGGGCGACCGGTGGTGGCGACATCGACCGCGTGCGCGACGATCTCGGGAATGCGGGTGGCATCGTCGATCTGCGTCACCCATTTGGCGAGCGGCTGGAACATCCGCCGGTAGTCGACTTCCTGGAAGCTCTCGCGATCGGTTTCGCCGAAGGGAATCTGGCCGACAAACAGCAGCAGCGGGGTCGAATCCTGGAACGCCACATGCACGCCGATGGCGGCGTGGCAGGCACCCGGACCACGGGTGACGAAGGCGGCGGCCGGACGACCGGTCAGCTTGCCGTAGGCCTCGGCCATGTTCGCGGCGCCGGCCTCGAAGCGGCAGGTGGTCAGATGCAGTTTCTGGCGCACGGCATAGAGGCCGTCGAGCACCGGCAGGAAGCTCTCGCCAGGGACGGTGAAGGCATGGGTGATGCCCTGCGCCACCAGGGCGTCCGCAAGGACCCGTCCGCCCTGTCGCGGCGCAATCCGAGCCCCGCGCGCCTTCGCCAGTTCCATGACTGCCGCTCCCAGCCCAATCCGGGGGCGAAGATAGAGCGGTCGCGTCGCGGCGGTAAGGGCCGAAGCCCGACCACTTCGCCGACGATGGTGCCGCCCGGGCGCGGCGAGTCGTTACGCCGGCTGCAGCTCCGCCCGGATCGTGGCGAGCGCGCGCAGCGCGGTGCCGTCGGGGGCGAAATTCGCCGGATCAAGCCAGGCCAGGATCGCGTCGCGACAGCGCGGCCATTCCGCGTCGACGATGCTGTACCAGTCGGTGTCGCGCAGCCGGCCCTTCACCACCAGATGGGCGCGGTGCCGGCCCTCGGGGGTGAAGCCGAGGCGTTCGGCGGCACGGCGGCTGGGTTCATTCAGTGCGTTGCATTTCCACACCAGCCGCCGGTAGCCCAGGTCGTCGGCGGCCAGCCGCAGCAACAGGAACATCGCCTCGGTGGCCGCGCGCGTGCGCTGCATCGCCGGGGCAAACCAGATATGACCGAGTTCGATCGCGGCATGCGCGGGCTGGATGTCCATCAGCGCGATCCAGCCGGACACCATGCCGGTCGCCACCGGCCTGACCGCCCAGACCATGGGATCGTGCGTGCTCGCGAAGGCCGCGACATGGCGTGCCATCGCCTCGGCCGAGGCGAACGGACCAACGCCCAGATAGGTCCAGGATTCGTCCGCGCCCTGGGCGGCGCGCCAGAGATCGGGCGCGTGACGCGGGTGCAATGGCTCAAGCGTCACGGTCCGGCCGGGAATCTTCACGCGCGCGGGCAACGGACGCGGGGTGGCATCGACCTCGGGGCCGATCGGAAGCGGGCTCATGGAAACATCATCGCATCTCTTCCCTCCCGGCGGGAGAGAAGATCGCGACGAGCCTGCCGGATCAGCTTGGCCGCAGCCGGTCAGTCCGAACGCAACGTCCTCGGATAGAGGATCTCCATGGCCTCGTTCACGGCCACGGCCCGCTCGTCGTCCAGCGGACAGATCGCCAGCACGGCTTCCCGCAAATTGCCGAAGCGCCGGATCTGCAACCCTTCCTCGCCCGGCGCCTGCGGCATCACGAAAACGCCTTCCTGGGAACGGGTGATCAGGAACGCCGGCCGTTCGGTACCGGGAGGCACCACCGAAACCAGCCTGGTCTGTTCCGTATCGTCGAGCAGAACGGTCCAGCGCCCCAGCCCCGGTGCCGCCGCCGCCCACTCCAGGGCATAGAGAATATCGGCGCGATGGAAGATTATGTTGCCTGATCCAAAATTCGCCATCGAACCTGCCACCATGAGGAAACGTGCCCGGTTCCCTGCTTCCTAGAGATCGAAGCGGCGAAAAGCAACCGTAACGTGCATTTCCCGCCGCCAAAGTGATCCCGGGGTGCCGCATCGAGATGTTTGTCGCGCGAACACAGGTTTCCCGCAGACGCTCGCCGTCCCGACCATGATGGCGGTCGGGACTCAGGGCCGGCGATCCACGCCGGCCCTGGCCCACGGACAACGCCCCGAGGACGCCGGCTCAGGCGGCCGGGCGACCCAGCACCGCCCCGATCTCGTCGAGCACCGCCGGATCATCAATGGTCGCCGGCGGCGCCGCCGCCTCGCCATCGGCGATACGCCGGATCGATCCGCGCAGGATCTTGCCGCTGCGCGTCTTGGGCAACCGCGCCACCACGCGGGCATCCTTGAAGGCCGCGACCGGCCCGATGCGGTCTCGCACCAACGCCACCAGTTCCCGGACGATGTCCTCCGGTGCGCGGCTGACCCCCGCCTTCAGCACCACCAGCCCGAGCGGAACCTGTCCCTTCAGTTCGTCCTTGGCGCCGACCACGGCGCATTCGGCGACGTCCGGGTGGGAGGCCAGCACCTCTTCCATCGAACCGGTGGACAGGCGGTGCCCGGCCACGTTGATGATGTCGTCGGTGCGTCCCATGATCCACACGTCGCCGTCCGCATCGATGATCCCGGCATCGCCGGTGCGGTACCAGCCGGGGAAGTCGGCGATGTAGGAGTTGCGGAAGCCCTCGTCGTTGTTCCACAGGGTGGGCGCGCAGCCCGGGGGCAGCGGCAGTTTCACCGCGAGGTTGCCGCTCTCGCCCGGCGGCAGCACATGGCCGTCATCATTCAGCACCTGCAGGTCGAAGCCCGGCGAGGCGCGCCCGCCCGAGCCGGGCTTGACGGGGAACAGGCCAAGCCCCTTGAAGCCGGCCGTGATCGCCCAGCCGGTTTCGGTCTGCCACCAGTGATCGACCACCGGGATGCCCAGTTTCTCGGCCGCCCACACCGCGGTCGGCGGATCGCAGCGCTCGCCCGCGAGGAACAGCGTCTCGAGTTTCGAGAGATCGTATTTCGCCAGGTAGGACGCCTCGGGATCCTGCTGCTTGATGGCGCGGAACGCGGTGGGGGCGGTGAACAGCGCGCGGACGCCGTGCTGCGAGCAGACCCGCCAGAAAGCACCGGGATCGGGGGTCCCGACCGGCTTGCCTTCGTACATGATGCTGGTGCAGCCCGCGAGCAACGGCGCGTAGATGATGTAGGAATGTCCGACCACCCAGCCGATGTCGGATGCTGCCCAGAACACATCGCCCGGGTCCACGCCGTACAGGATGCGCATCGTGTTGTGCAGGGCGACCGCGTGGCCGCCATTGTCGCGCACCACGCCCTTGGGCTTTCCGGTCGTGCCCGACGTATAAAGGATGTAAAGCGGATCGGTCGCCAGCACCGGCACCGGATCGTGCGGCGTGGCGGCGGCTTCCGCCTCGGCGAAGTCATGGTCGCGCCCTGGTGTCAGCGGCGCCACCACCTGCTCGCGTTGCAGGATCAGGCAGGATTGCGGCTTGTGGCTCGAAAAGGCGATCGCCGCGTCCAGCAACGGTTTGTAGGGAATGACACGCCCGGGCTCGAGGCCGCAGGAGGCGGAGACGATCACCTTCGGCGTGGCATCGTCGATGCGCTTGGCAAGCTCGGCCGCGGCGAAGCCGCCGAACACGACGGAGTGGATCGCCCCGATGCGGGCGCAGGCGAACATGGCGATGGCGGCTTCTGGCACCATCGGCATGTAGATCACCACACGGTCGCCGCGCCGCACCCCAAGCTGCGCGAGCGCGCCGGCAACCCGCGCGGTGCGGTCACGCATCTCGGTGTAAGTCAGCTTGACGATCCGGCCGGTCATCGGGCTGTCCCAGATCAAGGCCGGCTGGTCGCCCCGCCCGGCCGCCACGTGCCGGTCGATGGCATTGACGCAAGTATTCATCTCGCCGCCCACGAACCAGCGGCCATAGGGGCCAAGCTCCGGCGCGAAAATGCGCTCGGGCGGACGGATCCAGTCGATGCCTTTGGCCGCTTCCGCCCAATAGGCTTCGGGGTCACGGCGCCATGCAAGCATTATTTCTTCGTAACGAGGGTTGTGCGCAATATCATTCATTTTTTTGCTCCCAGTGCGCAATCAGTTTGCCATGGCATGGACGATCGCGGAACGTATGGCATGCGTTCCGGCGGCCGTGACGGGACGTGAGGCTAGGCGACGAGGCGGCGTTGCCGCGCCTGCGACGGGTTGGCGGGGAAGATGTCGCGAAGTCCTGCCGTGATCGCGGGCAAGCGGCGAATCACCCGCACCGCGATTGACAGTCCTGACAGGTCGGTGTGCCACGGGAAGGCCACGAGATATCGTGCGCCGTGGGACCACGAGGCAGCTTCGGCCGATACGTCATGACGGTCTCTTCCTCCCTATGCCCGGACGTTCCGGAGCGATGCCCCGGGGCCAGATCTTGGCCGGGTCTCGATGCCCTGCACGAAGCACGGCAAAGCCGCCGGTTTCGAATAAATTACATCGGAAATCTCGCAAGCGACAACTTTTTCATCCGGTGGACTGAGTATCCCAGTATGCGGGCACCGCGACGGCGGGACCGCCCCGGCAGCGACACACGAAGCTGAGTTGCAGAGGATACATTTCGGTCCTTGCATTCCAGCCATGCTTCATGGATAGAGCGAAAGGGCTGCAGTGTCTTGCGCGCGGCAATACCCGGCGTGGACAGCAGATCGAAGTACAACACCGAGGCCACCAAGCGGCCCGGGAACGGGAGAACGTAATGACCGTCGACGTCGTTAGTCGCGTCAGAGGCAATCCAAAATTCAAAGAACTCGAAGCCAGACGTAATCGCTTCAGCTGGACGCTCGCGGCCCTGATGCTGGTAATCTATTACGGCTTCATTTTCCTGGTCGCATTCAACAAGGAATTCCTCGCGATCAAGCTCGGCGCCACGATCACCCTGGCCTTCCCGATCGGCCTGGGCGTGATTCTCTCGGCCATCATCATCACCGGCATCTACGTGGCGCGTGCCAACACCGCCTACGACCAACTCACGCGCGAGATCGTGGAGGACGCAAGATGAGCCGCCTGCCGCGCATCCTGGCGCTTGCCGCCCTGGCCTCGCTGGCCTCGCTTCCCGCCCTGGCCGCCGGCGCCGATCTCGGTCAGGCGGAGCGGCAGGCGACCAACGTCACCGCCATCACGATGTTCGTCGCCTTCGTCATCGGCACCCTGTTCATCACCTATTGGGCCGCCAAGCGCACCCGCTCGGCCGCTGATTTCTATACGGCCGGCGGCGGCATCACCGGCTTTCAGAACGGGCTGGCGATCGCGGGCGACTACATGTCCGCGGCATCGTTCCTCGGCATCTCAGCGCTGGTCTACACCAGTGGCTATGATGGCCTGATCTATTCGATCGGCTTCCTGGTCGGCTGGCCGATCATCGTCACGCTGATGGCCGAGCGGCTGCGCAACCTTGGCAAATACACCTTTGCCGACGTGGTCAGCTACCGCCTGTCGCAGACGCCGATGCGCAGCCTTGCCGCCTCCGGCACGCTGGTGGTGGTGGCCTTCTACCTGATCGCGCAGATGGTCGGCGCCGGCCAGTTGATCAAGCTGCTGTTCGGTCTCGACTACAACGTGGCCGTCGTGCTGGTCGGCGTGCTGATGGTGCTGTACGTCACCTTCGGCGGCATGCTGGCGACCACCTGGGTGCAGATCATCAAGGCCTGCCTGCTGCTCGGCGGCGCCACCCTGATGGCGATCCTGGTGCTGGTGCAGTTCGGCTTCAACCCGGAGGCGCTGTTCGCCAAGGCGATCGAGGTGCATCCCAAGCACGACGCGATCATGCTGCCGGGCCCCATCGTCGCCAACCCGGTCGAGGCAATCTCGCTCGGCCTGGCGCTGATGTTCGGCACCGCCGGCCTGCCGCACATCCTGATGCGCTTCTTCACCGTCGCCGACGCCAAGGAAGCCCGCAAGTCGGTGTTCTGGGCGACCACCTTCATCGGCTACTTCTACATCCTGACCTTCATCATCGGCTTCGGCGCCATCACCCTGGTCGCCACCAACCCCACCTACCTGGCCGGCACCGCGCTGCGCGGCGGCGGCAACATGGCGGCGGTGTGGCTGGCCCACGCGGTGGGCGGCGACCTGTTGCTCGGCTTCATCTCGGCCGTGGCCTTCGCGACCATCCTCGCGGTGGTGGCCGGGCTCACGCTGGCAGGCGCCTCGGCGGTCAGCCATGACCTCTATGCCAGCGTGTTCCGGCACGGCCGCGCCAACGAACGCGACGAGCTGCGGGTTTCGAAGATCACCACGGTGGTGCTGGGCGTGCTGGCGATCGTGCTGGGCATCGCTTTCGAAAAGCAGAACATCGCCTTCATGGTGGGCCTTGCCTTCGCCATCGCCGCCTCGGCCAACTTCCCGGTGCTGATCCTGTCGATGTACTGGAAGGGGCTAACCACCCGTGGCGCCGTGCTCGGCGGCTGGCTCGGCCTGCTGACCGCGGTGGTGCTGACGGTGCTGAGCCCGTCGATCTGGAAGGTGGTGCTGGGCAACCCCGCCGGCATCTTCCCCTACAACGCGCCGGCGCTGTTCTCCATGCCGGTCGCCTTCATCGGCTGCTGGCTGTTCTCGCTGATCGACCGCAGCGTCGGCGCCCGCAACGAGAAGGAACGGTTCGAGGCGCAATACATCCGCAGCCAGACCGGAATCGGGGCGGAAGGCGCGGCCTCGCACTGAGCCACCGATCAGGCTTCTGACGTTGGGGGTGTCCGGCCGCGGCCGGGCACCCCTTTCTTTTTCATGTCCGCGAATTCATCGCCCGCCCCACCAGCGCCAAACTCCTGCCAAGCGGTCGCCGCGAGCCGGCGGTTTCCTCTGCCTGTCCCGGCGATCATGCCGGACCGAAGGAGACCACCCCGATGAAGAGCTTTTCCCGTCTCGCGCTGGCCACCGTGCTGATGGGTGCCTTCACCCTGCCGGCCCTGGCGGAGACCACCGCGCCGCAAGCCACTCCCGCGCCCCATCCCCATGCCACCCATGCCGCCACCGGCCACGAGACCATCAAGCCGGCCCCGGTGAAGGCCGCCGAAAAGCCGGCGGCGACCTCCGACAAGACGAGCGGCCATGCCCAGACGGCGCCGGAGGCGAAGCCGGGTGCCACCGCCGGGACCACGACACCGGCGCCGCAGCCCGCGCCGACCAAGACCAACTGACCCCGCGGGCCCCTGGGCCGCTTCCTCGCCCGGCCCAGGGCAGCCCCCTCTGGCCATGGCGGCGCCAGGCCGCCCTTCCCTGGCACCGCCACCGCGCACCGATCGTTCCTGGTCGGTGCGTTTTTTTGGCACGAAGCGCCGGGGCCGCCCCGACCGCCCGGCACAGCGACCCTGCCATGCACGCCGTGTCACGGCGCCGAGATCATTTGCAGCGATCTGATCACCGCCCTAAGTAGCCCACCGGAGACGTCACGGGACAGTCACGGTGGCAGCACACGCGAACCTGGCAGCACAGACCCGTGGGGGCGGCACCGCGCCTCGCCCCCTCTGTCGGCATGTGCCATCGCCGCCCTGTCCCGATGCCCCTGCCAGCCCGGCGCCCGCCGCCCGCCTGGACGCCACCGGACGTGGCGCCCTCCTCTCCCTTCCGCGCCGGCTGGCCTGACCGCCGGGCCCGAATACCGAGGATCGATACATGGACGCTTCAACCCTGGGCTTCGGCGCGACCTTCGCCTCGCTCGCCACGCGCGATGGCCTGATCGCGCTCGACAAGCGCTTCCTGCAGGAGGTCGCGGCGCAGGACCCTGCCCTGCATGAGCGCCTGCTGACCGCCCGCGCCGCCCCCGACGCGCTCGACCGCCTCGCTGAGAGCCACCTGATCACCAGCCTCGGGCCGATCCTGGACGGATTCGTCGCCGAGTTGTTCGGCATCGAGGACGCGCTCGACGCGGTGGTGGCGCGCACGAAGCGGCTCGATCCGGTGCATGCCTGCAAGCGGCTTTTCGTACAGCGCCAGGCGGTCAAGAAATACGCCGATCCCGCCGGCTTCGACGGCGCCGCCCTGCGCGCCGAGCTCGAGCAGATGATGGGCGAGGCGCTGACCGAGATCGCCTTCGCCACCCATGTCGAGGCCTGGGAGCGCAACCAGCGCACCGAATGGCTCGACACCGCCCTGCGCTACGCCGCCTGGGCGACGCTGACGTCGGAAGGCCGCGCCTTCCATGCCGGCGGCACCCTGTTCGGCGTGCCGCACAAGGTCGATCCGCAGAACCTGGTACCACTGAAGACCGTGGAGCGCCACGGTGTCACCATGCACTGCCTGCCGCAGCAGGAATGGCGCGCCCGCGACGGCTTCGCGCTGACCGACCACGGCATGACCGGCACGCAGGCGCTGGACCAGATGAACTACTGCATCTGGTGCCACACCCAGGGCAAGGATTCCTGCAGCAAGGGCCTGAAGGACCGCAAGACCGGCGCCTTCCAGAAGTCGGTGTTCGGGGTGACCCTCGCCGGCTGCCCGCTGGAAGAGAAGATCAGCGAGATGCACACCCTGCGCGCGCAGGGCTCGGTGCTCGGCGCCTTCGCCACCATCGCCGTCGACAACCCGATGATGGCGGCCACCGGCCACCGCATCTGCAACGACTGCATGAAGGCCTGCATCTACCAGAAGCAGGACGCGGTCGACATCCCGCAGGCCGAGACCTCCATCCTCAAGGACGTGCTGTCGCTGCCCTGGGGCTTCGAGATCTACGCGCTGCTGACGCGCTGGAACCCGCTGGACATCCGCCGGCCGCTGCCGCTGCCGGATTCGGGGCGCAAGGTGCTGGTGGTCGGGCTCGGCCCGGCCGGGTTCACCCTGGCGCACCACCTGATGAACGACGGCCATACCGTGGTCGCCATCGACGGGCTGAAGCTGGAGCCGCTGGGGATCGACCCGAACGCCCCGGTGCGCGACGCCGCCACGCTGTTCGAGAACCTCGATGACCGCGTGATGGCCGGCTTCGGCGGCGTCGCCGAGTACGGCATCACCGTCCGCTGGAACAAGAACTACCTCAAGCTGATCCGCATCCTGCTGGAGCGCCGCGCCCAGTTCGCCGCCTTCGGCGGCGTGCGCTTCGGCGGCGGCGCCACGCTGTCGATCGACGACGCCTGGACGATGGGTTTCGACCACGTCGCGCTGTGCATGGGCGCCGGCCGGCCGACCGTGATCGACATGCCCAACGGCCTCGCCCGCGGCGTGCGCCAGGCCAGCGACTTCCTGATGGGCCTGCAGCTCACCGGGGCGGCCAAGATGTCGTCGATCGCCAACCTGCAGATCCGCATGCCGGTGGTGGTGATCGGCGGCGGCCTGACCGCGGTCGACACCGCCACCGAGAGCCTGGCCTACTACGTGCGGCAGGTGGAGAAATTCGCCACCCGCTACGGCGTGCTGGTCGCCGAGCGCGGCGAGCAGGCGGTGCGCGCCGCCTGGACCGAGGAAGAAACCGGGGTCGCCGAGGAATTCCTGGCCCACGCCGCGGCACTCCGCGCCGAGCGCGAGGCCGCCGCCGCCGAAGGCCGCGCGCCGCGCTTCGCGCCGCTGCTGGATTCCTGGGGTGGCGCCACCGTCGCCTATCGCCGCAAGCTGACCGACAGCCCGTCCTACACGCTCAACCATGAAGAAGTGGCGCACGCCCTGGCCGAGGGCGTGCACTTCGCCGCCGGGCTTGCCCCGCTCGCCGTCGAGGTCGACCGCTTCGGCCACGCCGCGGCACTGCGCTGCACCAGGGCCGACGGCACCGAGGTGGTGCTGCCCGCCCGCGCCGTGCTGGTCGCCGCCGGCACCCAGCCCAACACCGTGCTCGCGCGCGAGGACGGGCGGATCCGGCTGGACGGCAAGTATTTCCAGGCGGTGGACGAGGCCGGCAACCCGGTGACGCCGGTGCGCTCGCTGGCCAAGCCCGACGACAACCACATCCTGATGCACCGCACCGAGGAAGGCCGCTTCATCAGCTTCTTCGGCGACCTGCACCCGAGCTTCTTCGGCAACGTGGTCAAGGCCATGGGCAGCGCCAAGCGCGGCTATCCGCTGGTCAGCCAGGTGCTGGCCGGGCGCGATCCCGCCTCCTCCCTCTCCGGCGCCGAGCTGATCGCGCAGTGCCGCGACACGCTGCAGGCCAGCGTGCACGCGGTGAACCGGCTGACCCCGAACATCGTGGAAGTGGTGCTGCGCGCACCCGCCGCCTCCCGCTCCTTCCGCCCCGGCCAGTTCTACCGGCTGCAGAACTACGAGATGGCCTCGCAGCGCCTGGAGGAGCCGGGCCTGCCGCCGACCCTGCTGACCATGGAAGGCCTGGCCATGACCGGGGCCTGGACCGACAAGGACCGCGGCCTGATCTCGGTGATCGCGCTGGAGATGGGCGGCAGCTCCGATCTCTGCGCCACGCTGCAGCCCGGCCAGAACGTGGTGCTGATGGGCCCGACCGGCACGCCGACCGAGATCCACGCCAACAGCACCGTCGCCCTGGTCGGCGGCGGCCTGGGCAACGCCGTGCTGTTCTCGATCGGCGCCGCGCTGCGCGCCGCCGGCAGCCGGGTGATCTACTTCGCCGGCTACAAGGCGATGCGCGACCGCTACAAGATCGAGGAAATCGAGCGCGCCGCCGACGTGATCGTCTGGTGCTGCGACGAGGCCCCCGGCTTCACCCCGGCCCGCCCGCAGGACCGCAGCTTCGTTGGCAACATCGTGCAGGCGATGGCGGCCTATGGCGCCGGGCGGCTGGGCGAACAGGCGGTGCCGCTGAACGAGGCCGAGCACCTGATCGTCATCGGCTCCGACCGGATGATGCAGGCGGTCGGCGTCGCCCGGAAAGGCGTGCTGCAACCCTACCTGAAGCCGGGCCACACCGCGATCGGCAGCATCAACTCGCCGATGCAGTGCATGATGAAGGAAGTCTGCGCGCAGTGCCTGCAGCCGCAGATCGACCCCGAGACCGGGGAGCGGACCGTCATCTTCTCCTGCTTCAACCAGGACCAGCCGCTCGACCGGGTGGACTTCCCGGCCCTGAACGAGCGACTGCGGCAGAACAGCCTGCCGGAGAAGCTGACCAAGCTGTGGATCGACCGCGCCCTGCGCAAGCTGAACGCCCGGCCGGCACTGGCGGCGGAGTAAAGAAAGGCCAGGGCTCTGCCCTTGACCCGGCAGGGGCCACAAGGCCCCTGCACCCCAATCGCGCTGCGCGGCAAAAATGGGATCCAAGGGCCTATGGCCCTTGGTGGAGGTCCAGGAGGCAAAGCCTCCTGGTGGGGCGCGGGGCAACGCCCCGCTACCTCGCCCTGCTGGCCTGCCCCCTGCCGCCCCGTTATCCTGCGGCCGGTGGCCAGGCAAGGAGACGGCATGGAACTGCAGGCAGTGGACGAGGTCCTGACGGCGCTGCGGGCCCGTGGTCCGGAGCGCGCCGCGCTGTTCGCCCGCGCCGACGCGCTGCGGCGCGAGCGCATGGGCGAGGCGGTGCACCTGCGCGGCATCGTCGAGTTCTCCAATATCTGCGCCAATGACTGCCTCTATTGCGGTATCCGCGTCTCCAACCGCGCCATCAACCGCTACCGCATGGAGGCGGACGAGGTGATGGAGGTCGCCCGCCGGATGGAAGGCTGGCGCCAGGGCACCATCGTCCTGCAGTCGGGCGAGGCATCATCGCCCGCGGGCGACCGGCGATTGGGCGAGCTGGTCCGGCGCATCAAGGCCGAGACCTCGCTTGCGGTGACGCTGTCGGTCGGCAACCGGCCGCACGAGGTCTATGCGTACTGGCGGGAATGCGGCATGGACCGCTACCTGCTGCGTTTCGAGACCAGCGATCCGGCGCTGTTCGCGCGCATCCACCCCGATTGCTCGCTGGCCGAGCGGCTGGACTGCCTGCACGCGCTGCGTGCGCTCGGGGTGCAGGTCGGCAGCGGCTTCATGATCGGTGTGCCCGGCGAGACGCCCGAGGTGCTGGCGCGCAACATCCTGCTGTGCCGCGAGCTCGATCTGGACATGATCGGCATCGGCCCGTTCATCCCGCACCCGGAAACCCCGCTTGGCGGGGCGTCCAACGCCTATGCCGACGATCCCGACATGCATTTCGTCGCCCTGGCGGCGCTGCGCCTCGCCAATCCGGACGCGCATATCCCGGCGACCACGGCCTTCGATGCGGTGTTCACCAACCCGCCCGGCCGCGACCTCGCGCTGCAGCGCGGGGCCAACGTGTTCATGCCGAACAGCACGCCCGGCAAATACCGCCGCGACTACATGCTCTATCCCGACAAGCCCTGCGTGGACGAGACCGGCGGGCAATGCGCCCTGTGCATCGTCGGGCGGCTGGAGATGCTCGGACGCAGCGTCGATGACGGGCCGGGCCATTCGCGCAAGCGCCCGGTGGAGGCGCTCGCCGGGTGAGGCGCGGGAGCCCCATGCGCCGGGCATCGGGGCACCTGCTGGCCGGGGCCGCGCTGCCGCTGGGCCTGCTGGCCGCCTGGGAAATCGCCGCGCGGCTGGGGGCCGTGAACGCCTTCCTGCTGCCCGCGCCCTCCGCTGTGCTCGCCGCCGGGATCGAGCTGGCGGGCTCGGGTGAGCTTGGGCGGCACGTGCTGGCAAGCGCGCAGCGTGTCGCGGTCGGCTTCGTGCTGGCGGTGGCGCTGGCGGTGCCGCTGGCGGTGGCGTTGCGCCGCTCGGCGCTGCTGGCGCGCTGCCTGCGCTTTCCCCTCGATTTCCTGCGTGCCACCCCGCCGCTGGCGCTGGTGCCGCTGCTGGTGCTGTGGTTCGGGCTGGGGGAAGCGGTGAAGTGGACCGTCATCGTGCTGGCGAGCTTCTTCCCGATCCTGCTCAACACCATGGCGGGGCTCGATTCGGTGCGGCCGCAACTGCTGGAAATGGCGCGCACGCTGCAGCTCACCGGCGCGGAGCGGGTGCGCTTCATCATCCTGCCGGCGGCGCTGCCAACCTTCCTCGCCGGGCTGCGGCTTGCCTTCAGCAATTGCTGGCGGGCGCTGGTCGGGGCTGAGCTGATCGCGACCTCGGTCGGGCTCGGCTATCTGGTGATGGACGCGCAGACGCTGGCCCGCAGCGACATCGTCTATGCGGCGATCCTGGTGATCGGCACGCTCGGCTTCCTGGCCGACTGGCTGTTCGTTTTGCTGGCACGTATAACGGTCGGCAATGCGAACGGACCCGGCCTTGCTGGAAGTTGAGCTGTCGGGCCTGCGCCGCGGCTTCGTCCGGCCGGATGGGGCGCCCGTGCAGGTGCTGGACGGGTTGGATCTGGTCATTGCCCCCGGCGAGTTCCACGCCATCCTCGGCTACAGCGGCTGCGGCAAGACCACGCTGCTGCGGCTGATCGCCGGGCTGGACCGGCCGGATGGCGGGCGCGTGACCTTCCGGCCGGCCCCGCCCGGCGGCGCATGGCCCCGCCTCGGGATGGTGTTCCAGGAGCACCTGCTGCTGCCCTGGGCGAGCGTCGCCGAAAATCTGCGCCTGGCGCTGCGGCGCTTCCGCCTGTCGCGTCCGGAGGAAGACCGGCGCATCGCGGCGGTGCTGGCCCTGGTGGGGCTCGACGATTGCGCGAGGCTGCGGCCGGGGCAGCTTTCGGGCGGCATGGCGCAGCGCGTGGCGCTGGCGCGGGCGCTGATGCGCGAACCCGAGCTGCTGCTGATGGACGAGCCGCTCGGGGCGCTGGATGCGCTGACGCGGCGGCAGATGCAGGACGAGATCGCCCGGCTGCGCGGCCGGGTCGCGCCGACCACGGTGCTGGTGACGCACGACTTCGCCGAGGCGGTGCGGCTCGCCGACCGGGTGTCGGTGCTCGCCGGTGGCCGCATCGCCGCCAGTGTCCTGGTGCGCTCGCCGCCGGGCGGTCCGCCGCTCGGTCCGGACGTCGCCGGCCGGATCGAGGCGCTGGTGCTGGAGAGCCTGGCCCGGGCGACCCGCGGCGCCGCGCCGCCACCGGCCCGAACGCTGTCCGAACAGATCGGAGAACCCGAAAGATGAACGCTTTCCCGCACGTCCTGTCGCGTCGTGGCCTGATGGTCGGACTCGGCGTGGCCAGCCTGTCCGGCCTGCGCCGTCCGGGGCGGGCGGCCCAGGCGTTCAACGTCTCCTATGTGCGCCAGCCCTTCAACGTGCCGCAGATCGTCATGCGCGAGCGCCAGTTGCTGGAGCAGCGGCTGCGACCGCTCGGCTTCGAGGTGGTCTGGCACGACATCACCTCGGGCGTGCTGCAGGCGCAGGCCCTGGCGGCGGGATCGCTCGACATCGGCGCGGTGATGAACCCGGCCTCGGTGATCATGGCGCTGGCCAACGGCAATCCGCTGCGCATCACCGGCGCCGTCGCGCGCAACCGCAAGCTTGCCGCCATCCTGACGCGCGATCCGCGGATCACCCGGGTGGCCGACCTCAAGGGCCGGACCGTCGCCGGGGTCAAGGGCACCGCGCTGCACCAGTACCTGATCGCGGCGTTGCAGGACGCGGGGCTCTCCATCGGCGACGTCGCCTTCCTCGACATGCAGTTGCCGGTCTCGCTCGCGGCGCTGCAATCGGGCCAGGTGGACGCGGCGGTGCTGGCCGCGGACCTGATCCTGGCGGCGCAGCGGCAGGGCGCGCGGGAAGTGCCAACGCGGCCGGGATTGCTGCAGCCGGTGACGATCACCTGCGCACGGGCCGATCTGGTGGCACAGCGGCCGGATCTGGTGCGGCTCTACCAGCAGGCCCAGGCCGAGGCGGTCGCCTTCGTCGCCGCCGATCCCGATGCCGCCATCCGCATCGCCTGCAAGGCCAATGGCTTCAGCCTGGAGGATGGGCGCACGCTCTATTCCTGGGCGGAGTTCCACACGAGGCTGACGCCGGCCGACCTGGAATCGCTGGAACGTGACATGGCCTTCCTGATCGAAAACCGGATGTGCCCGCGTCCGGTTGACCTGCGGGCGGCGCTGTTCGAGGCCACCTGACCGCCGCGGGTCTGCGCGCCGGGGGGCGGATAAGCCGGAACCATCCCCGTTCATTCACCGTTCCCCCGCCTGCAGCATCGGGGCAAGGCGAAGGGGGGAGCACATGGACGAGGCCCGGCAGACGGCCGCACCGGCCGCCAAGGATCAGGATCTTGCGCGCGCGACGCAGGATCCCGGCCCCCACCTGACGACCAACCAGGGACTGCGGCTCGCCGACGACCAGAACACGCTGCGTGCCGGCGCACGCGGGCCGAGCCTGCTCGAGGATTTCCACTTCCGTGAGAAGATCACGCATTTCGACCACGAGCGCATCCCCGAGCGCGTCGTGCATGCCCGCGGTGCCGCCGCCCATGGCTATTTCCAGGTCACCGAGGATCTTTCCGACCTGACCATGGCTTCGCTGTTCCGCGACCCGGCGAAGCGTACGCCGGTCTTCGTGCGCTTCTCGACGGTGGCGGGATCGCGCGGATCGGCCGACACGCCGCGCGATGTGCGCGGCTTCGCGGTGAAGTTCTACACCGACGAAGGCGTCTGGGATCTGGTCGGCAACAACATTCCCGTTTTCTTCATCCAGGATGCCATCAAGTTCCCCGACGTCATCCACGCGGTGAAGCCGGAGCCGCACAACGAGATCCCGCAGGCGGCCTCCGCGCATGACACGTTCTGGGATTTCGTCTCGCTCACGCCGGAGAGCACGCACATGCTGATGTGGGTGATGTCCGACCGGGCGCTGCCGCGCAGCTTCGCCATGATGGAAGGCTTCGGCATCCACAGCTTCCGCCTGGTCAACGCCCAGGGCCAGGCGCATTTCGTCAAGTTCCACTGGAAGCCGCGCAAGGGCGTGCATTCCCTGTTGTGGGACGAGGCGCAGAAGATCGCCGGCAAGGATCCCGACTTCAATCGCCGCGACCTCTGGGAAGCGATCGAGGACGGCGACTTCCCGGAATGGGAACTCGGCCTGCAGGTGGTGGCGGAGGCGGATGCCGGCAAATTCCCCTTCGACCTGCTCGATCCGACCAAGATCATTCCGGAAGAAGATGTGCCGGTGCGGCGCGTCGGGCGGCTGGTGCTGGACCGCAACCCTGACAATTTCTTCGCCGAAACCGAGCAAGTGGCGTTCTGCCCGGCGCATGTCGTGCCCGGCATCGACTTCTCCGACGATCCGCTGCTGCAGGGGCGGCTGTTCTCCTATCTCGACACCCAGATCAGCCGGCTCGGCGTGAACTTCGCCGAGCTGCCGATCAACCGGCCGGTGTCGGCCATGAGCAACAACCAGCGTGACGGCAAGCTGCGACATCGTATCGACCGTGGCCGCGTCTCCTATTTTCCGAACTCTCTTGCCGGCGGCTGTCCCGCGCATTCCCCCGATGCCATGGCGGCGTTCCGGACCTATGCCCAGCCGGTCTCGGGCCAGAAACTACGGGTGCGCAGTGAGAGTTTCGCCGATCATTTCAGCCAGGCGACCCTGTTCTGGAACAGCATGTCGCCCTGGGAGAAGGACCATATCGTCGATGCCTTCAGCTTCGAGCTGAACATGGTCGGCACCGTCGCGGTCAAGCAGCGTGTGCTTGACGAATTGCTGGTGAATGTCGCCGATGATCTCGCTGCCAGGGTGGCGGAGAAGACAGGCCTGACCATCCAGAGCACGCGCCGCAGCCAACCGCATCAACAGGCCTCGCCCGCGCTCAGCATGGACCGGCCTGCCGACAGCATCCGGGGACGCAAGGTCGCGATCCTGGCGGCCGAGGGCGTCGATGCCACCCAGCTAGGCGCGGTACAGACGCGGCTGCACCAGGAAGGGGCGAAGACCGAGGTGATCGCGGCCGTTGCCGGCAGCGTGAAGGCAGCGGATGGCAGCGCTTTGCCGGTGGACCGGCCGGCCCCCAACGCGCCCTCGGTGCTGTACGACGCCGTGGTGATTCCTGGTGGCGCGGCGGCCACGGCGCTCGCCGGCATGGGGCAGGCACTGCATTTCGTGCTGGAGAGCTTCGCCCATGGCAAGCCGGTCGCCGCGCTTGGCGAGGGCGCGGAGATCCTGAAGAAAATGAGCCTTGCCCCGGGCGATGGCGTGGTGACCGGCACCGATGTGGACAAGGTGATGCATGAACTCGTGCTGGCGATGAAGCAGCACCGCCACCATGGCCGTCTCACCGCGGCGGTGCCTGCCTGACCCGCGCCGCCGGTGCCTTATTCGAACATCTCCGGGTAACGCTCTTCCATCTCGGGCAGGGCGTGCAGGAGTTCGGTGAGGTGCTGGCGCATCGCCCTCTCGGCCGCGTCCGGATCGCGCGCGTCGATGGCAGCGACAATGGCGGCGTGCTGGTCCACCAGTGCCTGCAGCGGCTTCGGCCCCGCGAGGCTGAGCCGGCAGGCGCGGTCGAGATGCGCCTTGAGGTCGCTGACGGTCCTCCAGGCCAACGGGCAGCCGGCGCCGTCGGCGATAGCGGCATGGAACAGCTCGTCGTCGCGCCGGAACGCATCGGAGTCGCCACGCTGCGCCGCCTCGCCCTGGCGCGCCAGCAGCGTGGCCAGGCGGGCGCGGTTGTAGGGATCGAAGTTCAGCGCCGCCTGCCGCGCCACCGCCGATTCGATCGATTCCCGCACGAACCGGGCCTGCAGCATCGTCTGGGTGGAGATCTTCACCACCACCGTGCCGCGCTGCGGCAGCGCCGAGACCAGACCGGTGCGGCCGAGCCCGATCAGGGCCTCGCGCACCGGCTGGCGGGAGACGCCGTAGCGCTCGGCGATCTCCTGTTCCGAGAGCCGCGCGCCCGGAACGATTTCGAGATCGATGATGGCGCGCCGCAATTCCCGTTCCAGCTTGCGTGCCGCGGATTCCGCAGTCGGTGCGATGGTCGTTCCCATGCGGCCTCCCTCAAAAAGACTTGCTGGGCGCAACCCATATACACTACCATACACTGGAAGACAAAGGGGAGGTGGTGGCCTGTCGCAGCCTCGGCACGCTACCGGCCTCAAGATGAAAGAGACGGCCATGAGTGTCGGCCAGACCAATCCGGGCCAACCTGTTTCGGGTAAGGTCCGTGTCGCCAGCCTCGGCGAATGCATGATCGAACTGGTGGAACGCCCCGATCGGACATTGACGCGCGGCTTCGGCGGAGACACGCTCAATACCGCCGTGTATCTGGCACGGCTTGGCGTTGAAACCGATTACGTGACTGCCTTGAGCGACGATCCGTTCAGTGCCGAGATGCTGGCAGCCTGGCAGGCCGAGGGGATCGGCACCGGGGCAGTGGCCAGGGTGCCCGGAAAGGTACCCGGGCTGTATCTGATCCAGACCGATGCACGCGGTGAGCGCCGCTTTTCCTATTGGCGTGACAGCGCCCCGGTGCGCCAGTTGTTCAATCTGCCCGACACGGCGGCGACCGAGGCGGCACTGGTCGGCTACGACCTGCTCTATCTTTCCGGCATCACTCTGTCGTTGTTCGACGATGCCGGGCAGGCCCGGTTGTTCGACACGCTGGACCGCCTGCGCGCGCATGGTGGCCGGGTGGTGTTCGACACCAATTTCCGCCCGCGCGGCTGGCCCGACCGGGCGCGGGCGCGCCGGGTCTACGCCGCGATGTTCGCGCGCGCAGACATCGTGCTGGCCAGCACCGAGGACCATGCCCTGCTGTACGAGGATCCGACGCCGGAAGGCCTGTTGGCGCGGCTGCGGGAAGCAGGCGTTGCCGAGCGGGTCGCCAAACTTGCCGAGCCGGCCTGCCATGTTCAGGCCGAAGGAGTGGACGCGGTGATCGCCGCCGAGCCGGTGGCGGAGGTGGTGGACACCACCGCGGCCGGTGACAGTTTCTCCGCCGCCTATGTCGCCGCCCGCCTGGCCGGGGCCGATCCCATCGCCGCCTCGCGCGTCGGCCATGCCCTGGCCGGCACCGTCATCCGCCATCGCGGCGCGGTAATTCCGCGCGAGGCCATGCCGAGGCTTTGTCTGCAACCGTCCGGGTCTGCCACCGACTAGAGAGGGAAGCCTGGACGTGCCTTGCCAAATTCATTTTGAATTCGCACCGAAAAACCGCCAGCTATCTTGCGCCGGCGGGATCGGAGCTCCCCCACTCGCTGGCCGCACGCCGCCGCCGAGTCTGCGCTGCCTTCCCCCGCACGGGGCGTGCCGCGCCGAAGCTTCAACTGCAAAAAACGTCACCGGAAGAGGCCCGTTGCAATGAGAATCAAGGATTTCGTCGACAGGATCCCTGGCGGCCTGATGCTGATGCCGCTGCTGCTCGGCGCGCTGTGCAAGACCTTCGTGCCGGGCGCACCCGCCTACTTCAAAGGCTTCACCATGGGAATCATGACCGGGGTCATTCCGATCCTGGCGGTCTGGTTCTTCTGCATGGGCGCCTCGATCAAACTCAGCGCCACCGGCACCGTGCTGCGCAAGTCGGGCACCATCGTGCTGACCAAGCTGCTCGCGGCCTGGGCCATCGTCATGGTGACCTCGCTGTTCATCCCCGCCGAGGGCATCCAGACCGGCTTCTTCGCCGGGCTGTCGATCCTGGCCATCGTCTGCGCGATGGACATGACCAATGGCGGCCTCTACGCCTCGCTGATGCAGACCTACGGCACCAAGGAGGAAGCCGGCGCCTTCGTGCTGACCTCCATCGAGTCCGGTCCGCTGATGAGCATGGTCATCCTCGGCGCCTCGGGGGTCGCGCATTTCGAGCCGCAGATCTTCATCGGCGCCGTGCTGCCGTTCCTGGCCGGCTTCGCGCTGGGCAACCTCGATCCGAAGCTGCGCGCCTTCTTCACGCCGGGCGGCATCCTGATGATCCCGTTCTTCGCCTTCGCCCTGGGCAACACGATCGACCTCAGCACGCTGCTCTCGCCGCTGGCCGGCCTGGGCGTGGTGCTGGCGCTGTCGGTGATCGTGCTGACCGGCATCCCGCTGATCCTGGCCGACAAGTTCATCGGCCGCGGCACCGGCACGGCCGGCCTCGCCGCCTCCTCCACCGCCGGCGCGGCGGCGGCCAACCCGCTGGCGATCGCCGCGGTGGCGCCGCAGTTCGTGCCCACGGCGCAGAGCGCCACGGTGCTGGTTGCCATTTGCATCATCGTCACCTCCATCGTGGTGCCGATCCTCACCGGCATCTGGTACAAGGCGTTCGGCAAGGGCATGGCCGAGCAGGCACGGGCGGATGACCCGGTGCCGCAGATGGCGCACGCGGACTGATCGCCTCGCGGCTGGCGCCCGGTCATCAACCGGCCGGTACGCCAGCCGCATTTCCCCCTTTGCTTGCCGAGAGGAAACAATCATGGACACACGTCAGGACATCCATGCCGCCGCCCTGGCCGGCTCGCCGGCGGCGACGGTGATCGACACCCGCCAGGCCATCCACAGCGACCATGCCCGCACGCTGGACACCGCCGGGCTGCGGCGCGAGTTCCTCGTCGAGGAAGTCTTCCGCCCCGACGCGCTGACGATGACCTACAGCCATATCGACCGCATCGTCGTCGGCGGCATCATGCCCGTCACTGCCCCGGTGGAGCTGCCCGCCTCGCTCGGCAAGTCCTACGGCGTCGCCTATTTCCTGGAACGGCGCGAGATGGGGCTGATCAATATCGGCGGTCCCGGCTGGGCGGAGCTGGACGGCGCGCGCTATGAAATCGGTTCCGAAGAGGCGTTGTATATCGGCCTCGGCGCGCGCGAGGTGCGTTTCGGCAGCGACGACCCTGCCCGGCCGGCGAAGTTCTATTACAACTCGGCCCCGGCGCACCGGCAGTTCCCCACCCGTCGCGTGACGCTCGCGGAAGCCGCTTCGGTGACGCTCGGCGATGCCCGCACCGCCAACCGCCGCACCATCCACAAGTTCTTCGTCCCCGACGTGCTGCCCACCTGCCAGCTCAGCATGGGCATGACCAAGCTCGCCGAGGGCAGCCTGTGGAACACCATGCCCTGCCACACGCATGAGCGGCGCATGGAGGTCTATCTGTATTTCAACCTGGCCTCGGACGCGGCGGTGTTCCACCTGATGGGCCAGCCGCAGGAGACCCGGCACATCGTCGTGCACAACGAGCAGGCGGTGATCTCGCCGAGCTGGTCGATCCATTCCGGCGTCGGCACCACCAACTACACCTTCATCTGGGGCATGGTGGGCGAGAACCAGACCTTCGACGACATGGACCATGTCGCCGTGGCGGACATGCGTTGAAGGACGGTCCGATGTTCGATCTGACAGGCAAGGTTGCCATCGTCACCGGCTGCGACACCGGCCTCGGCCAGGGCATGGCGCTCGCCCTGGCGCAGGCGGGCTGCGACATCGCCGGCATCAACGTGGTGGCCCCCACCGAGACGGCGCAGTTGATCGCCGGGACCGGCCGGCGCTTCTTCAACATCGAGGCCGATCTGCGCGGGGCCGATCCGGTCGCGCTGGTGGCACAGGTGGTGGCCGAGTACGGCCGCGTCGACATCCTGGTCAACAACGCCGGCATCATCCGTCGCGCCGACGCCATCGAGTTCAGCGAGAAGGACTGGGACGACGTCGTCGACCTGAACCTGAAGGCGGTGTTCTTCATGTCGCAGGCGGTGGCGCGGCAGTTCGTCAAGCAGGGCCAGGGCGGGCGCATCGTCAACATCGCCTCGATGCTGTCCTTCCAGGGCGGCATCCGCGTGCCGTCCTACACCGCCTCGAAAAGCGGCGTGATGGGGCTGACCAAGCTGATGGCGAACGAATGGTCGCAGCACGGCGTCACCGTGAACGCGATCGCGCCCGGCTACATGGCCACCAACAACACCGCGCCGCTGCGCGCCGATCCTGTGCGCAGCAAGGAAATCCTCGACCGCATCCCGGCCGCGCGCTGGGGCCTGCCGGCGGATCTGGCCGGGCCGGTGGTGTTCCTGGCCTCCGAAGCCTCGGCCTACGTCACCGGCCATACCCTCGCCGTCGACGGCGGCTGGCTGGCCCGCTGACGCGCGGCTCCGGCCGGGGCCGGATGGTCCCCGGCCGGATCTGCCGCATTTTACCTGAAAAACACTTCCGAAAAGGAACGACAGGATGTCTTCATTCGAGTCCGGCCGTCGCGTCGCGCTTGGCGCCATCGGTGCTGCGGCCCTGGCGGTTGCCGCCATCGCCACCCCGGCCCGCGCCGCCGAATCCGACACCGTGGCCGCCGCGGTCGAGGCGCTGCGCAGCGCCATGGTCAGCGGCAATGGCCCCGCCCTGGCGGCGCTGGTGGCCGATGACCTGACCTATGGCCATTCCAACGGACGGCTGCAGGACAAGGCGGATTTCCTGAAGGAGCTTGACGGCACCAACGCCTTCAAGTCGATCGATCTCTCGAAGCAGACCGTGTTCGTCGACGGCGACGTCGCCGTGGTGCGCCACGTCTTCGATGCCGTCAACAACCTGCCCGGCGGCAAGACCTCCACCGCGCATATCACGGTGCTGCAGGTCTGGAAGAAGTACGGCGCCAACTGGAAGCTGCTGGCCCGCCAGTCCGGCCCGCTGCCCCCGGTCTGATGCCGGATCCCACCGGCCTGTGCGTCAGGCCGGTGGGCCACGGTTTCACCGGGCTATCCGCCATGGCGGAAATGCCGCACCCTGACAGTCCACCAGAGGGGATGAAGGCATGCACTCTCACACAGGCCCCGCGGCGGTGTTGCTGGCCGGGGGGCTCGGCCGCCGGATGGGCGGCGGCGACAAGCCGTTGCGCCTTCTGGCCGGCCGCGCCCTGCTTGACCATGTGCTGGACGCCATTCGCCCGCAGGTGAGCGCGGTGGCGCTGAACGCCAATGGCGATCCGGCGCGCTTTGCCGCATGGGGCCTGCCGGTCATTGCCGACCCGTTGCCGGACAATCCAGGACCATTGGTAGGCGTGCTGGCAGGCATGCGCTGGGCAGAATCGCAGGGCGCCGCCGATGTGCTCTCGGTGCCCACCGATACCCCGTTCCTGCCGCCCGATCTGGTGCAGCGCCTTATTGCCGCGCGCTGTGCCGTCGACGTGCCGATCGCCTGCGCCGCCACCGGCGGGCGCACCCACCCGGTGATCGCGCTCTGGCCGGTCGTCCTGGCTGACGCGCTGGAGGCCGCCCTGCGCGCCGGCATGCGCAAGATCGACCGCTGGACCGCCGAACAGGGCGTGGCCGTGGTGGATTTCGACGATTACACGACGGACCCGTTCTTCAACGTCAACAGCCCCGAGGACCTTGCCCGCGCCGACGCGGTGCTTGCAGCCGGGCCGTAGGCATCCGGATCAGCTTTTTGATGTAGGGCGGATAAGCGCAGCGCAATCCGCCCACGCAAGCCGGCCAGTCTGTGGAAGCTTGCGATGGCGGATTGCGCTGCGCTTATCCGCCCTACGCTTGCAGTCCCACTTCCCACGAAATCATTCCAGCGTCTGCAGCTCGCCCAGCACCGTCGGCAGCAATTCCGCGACCGTCGGATGGATATGCACCGCGCGCTGCATCACCGTATAGGGCGCGCGCGCGTACATCAGGTCCAGCACGGCATGCACCACCTCGTCCCCGCCGGGACCCAGCACCGTCGCGCCGAGGATCTCCTGCGTGTCCGCATCGACCAGCACCCGCATGAAGCCGGCGGTTTCGCCCTTCTCGATGGCCCGCGCCACCCGTGTCATCGGGCGGTGCCCCACCAGCACGCTGCGTCCGGTCAGGCGGGCCTGCGCCGTCGTCAGGCCGACGCGTCCGAGCGGCGGGTCGACGTACAGCGCATAGGCGGGAATCCGCTCGCTGATCCGGCGCGGCTCGCCGTCCAGCAGGGTCGCGGCCACGATCTCGTAATCGTTGTAGGCGGTGTGGGTGAAGGCGCCGTGGCCGTTGCAGTCTCCCAGGGCCCAGACGCCCGGCACGCTGGTGCGCAACTGGTCGTCCACCACGATATGGCCGCGCTCGTCGATGTGGATGCCGGCCTCGGCCAGGCCGAGATCGTCGGTGTTGGGCCGCCGCCCGGTCGCGACCAGCAGATGCGAACCGGCGAGGTCCGGCGCACCTTCGGCGCAGTCCAGACGCACCGCGATGTCCTCGCCGTCGCGTCGCACGCCGATGCAGTGCGCGCCGGTGCGGATGGCCACGCCTTCGCCCTCCAGGATCGCCTGCACCGCCGCCGACACGTCCTCGTCCTCACGCCCGATCAGGCGCGGCCCCATTTCCACGATGGTGACGGCGCTGTCGAAGCGGCGGAACATCTGCGCGAATTCCAGGCCCACATAGCTGCCGCCGATCACGATCAGATGCCGCGGCAGGGTGGCGAGCGCCAGCAGCGAGGAATTCGTCAGGTACGGCACGTCCCCGAGGCCGGGCAGAGCGGGAATCGCCGCCCGCCCGCCGACATTGATGAAGATGCGCGGCGCGGTCAGGAGTTGCGGGCCCACGGCCAGCTCGTGGCCCGAGCGGAACCGCGCCTGGCCTTCGATCAGCGTGATGTTCTCGCTTCCCAGCAGGCTCGCCCGCAGGCCCTCGCGCGACTGCGCGACGATGTCGTCCTTGCGCGCGATCACCCGCGCCATGTCCACGCCAACCGGGCCCGCCACGGTCACGCCGAAATCGGCGGCCCGGCGCGCGAGATGGGCGGTGCGGGCAGAGGCAACCATGGCCTTGGTCGGCGTGCAGCCGGTGTTGACGCAGGTGCCGCCGATGCGGCCGCGTTCCACCACGGCCACCTTCATGCCGGTGGCCGCCAGTCGCAGGGCGAGCGAAGGTCCGGCCTGGCCGGTGCCGATGACGATGGCGTCATACGAGGGCATGGCAGTCCCCCTGGGTTGCGCGACGAGGTCGCCGGGTGTTGCAACCAGGCAGTCTAGGATCGCCCGCCCGATCCCCCGAAGCCAACTTCCGGTGGTCGCGCGGGACGCGACCTGCGCGGCGTCAATCCCCCTCCTGCTCCTGCCGTTCCGGCCGGTCGGCCTCGAACAGGTCGAGCAGTTCCTGGGCGGCCTGCTGCGTGCTCTGGATCAGCGCCTTCTCGTCGCGATAGATCGCATGGGTCTGCAGCAGCAGGCGCTCGTCATGGGCGCGGAACAGCTTCACCGCCCGCGATGCCCGTGTCGCCGGCACGTCCATCGCCCGCAGCACCAGTTCGGAAAGATGCAGGCTGGAATGGAAGGTGTCGCGCACGATGCCGTCGATGCCGCGATCCATCAGCAGATGCACATGCCGCCGGTTGCGCGCGCGCGACAGGATGGTCAGCTTCGGAAAGGTGCGCCGGGCCATTTCCACCACCCGCAGCGCTTCCTCCATGTCATCCAGCGCCACCACCAGCACGCGCGCGGTCTCGGCGCCGGCGGCGCGCAGCAAATCGGGGCGGGACGGATCGCCGAAATACACCTTCATCCCGAAGCGCCGCACCACCTCCACCTGCCCCGGGTCGCGTTCCAGCGCGGTGAAGCGGATCCCCTGCATGCGCAGCACGCGGCCGACGATCTGCCCGACCCGGCCGAACCCGGCCACGATCACCGGCGCCGAGCCATCGTCGATCGCATCATAGCGTGGCTCCTGCGCGCGGCTCAGGCGGGGGATCAGCACTGCCTCGCTGGCCGCGAACAGCAGCGGGGTCGCCACCATCGACAGCGCCACCACCAGCGTCGCCGCTTCCGCCACGTCGCGGGCGAGCGCGCCCACGCCCACCGCGGCGGTGAACAGCACGAAGGAGAACTCACTGCCCTGCGGCAGCGCCAGGGCGAAGCGCAGCGCGTTGCTGCCATCCAGCCGCGCCAGCCGTCCGAGCACGAACATCACCGCCGTCTTGACCACGAGCAGTCCGGCCACCGCGCCGGCGAAGACCAGCG
This sequence comes from Rhodovastum atsumiense, assembly GCF_937425535.1. Taxonomy (NCBI): domain Bacteria; kingdom Pseudomonadati; phylum Pseudomonadota; class Alphaproteobacteria; order Acetobacterales; family Acetobacteraceae; genus Rhodovastum; species Rhodovastum atsumiense. Next base: position 5,464,562 of record NZ_OW485601.1, on the reverse strand, counting down.
GCGCCTGCGCCACCAGGCCGAGATTGGTGCCCATGCCGACCGAGATGAAGAAGAAGCCGAGCAACAGCCCTTCGAAGGGTTCGATATCGGCCTGCAACTCGTGGCGGTATTCGCTCTCGGAGAGCAGCACGCCGGCCAGGAAGGCCCCGAGCGACATCGACAACCCGGCGGCACTGGCGATCGTCGCGGCGCCTACCACGGTCAGCAGAGCCAGGGTGGTGAACAACTCGGGCGTGCGGGCACCGCCGATCGCGCGGAAGGCCGGGCGCATCAGGAAGCGCCCCGCGGCCAGGATGACGAGAATGGCTGCGACGCCGCGGGCGACCTCGAACCAGGGCACGCCGTCCGGCACCGCCGTCCCGCCCCCGAGCAGCGGCACCAGCGCGACCAGCGGAATGAATGCCAGGTCCTGGAACAGCAGCACGGCGAAGCCGTATCGGCCGGCCGGCGAGCCCAGCAGCTCGCGCTCGGCGAGCATCGGCAGCACGATGGCGGTGGAGGACAGCGCCAGTCCCGCCCCGAGCACGCTCGCCCCCGCCCAGCCGAAGCCGGCCAGGTGCGCCAGCACCGCGATGGCCAGGCCGGTCAGGACAAGCTGCGCCGTTCCCAGACCGAACACCGAGCGCCGCATCACCCACAGGCGCTGCGGCCGCACTTCGAGGCCGATCAGGAACAGCAGCATCACCACGCCAAGCTCGGCGACGTGGGCAATCTGCTCGACATCGGTCACCAGCCGCAGCCCGGACGGGCCGATGGCGATGCCGGCGAGCAGGTAGCCGAGCACGCTGCCGAAGCCGGCGCGGCGCGAGAGGGGAACGGCGAGGGCGGCGGCGGCCAGCAGGGCAGCGAGGGTTTCCAGCATGTCCCATAAGTAGTGCGAAACCGCCGGGGGATACCCCCGGCGGCTGCGTTTCGACCGACGCCGGAGCGGTCAGAAATAAGCGAGCGAGAGGAAGTAGCCGACGGTGGTGGACACGCCGACGCCGATCAGGCCCGGGACCATGAAGCTGTGGTTCAGCAGGTATTTGCCGATATGGGTGGTGCCGGAGCGGTCCATGTTGATGGCGGCGAGATCGCTCGGATAGAAGGCGAAGAAGAAATAGGCGTAGCTCGACGCCATCACCCCGAGCAGCAGATGCGTCGGCAGGCCGAGCGCGATGCCGAAGGGGATCATGATGGTCAGCGTCGCCGCCTGGCTCTTGACGAAGGCGGAGACCGCGAACATCGCCAGCGCGAAGGTCCAGGGCGCGTACTCGACCATCGCCTTGATCTGCGCGATCAGGAAGGTCTTGTTGCCGTTGACGAAGCAGTCGCTCATCCAGGCGATGCCGAAGATCGACACCACCGCGATCATGCCCGCGGTGAACACGCTCGAGCGCGCGATGTCGGCGGCCTTGATGTTGCCGGCGAACATGATGAAGGCGCCGAAGGAGAGCATGACGATCTGCACGACGGTGGTCATCGGCAGGGTGGCGGTGCCGTAATGCGGCAGGAATTGCGGGAACAGCGCCAGCAGCACCACGAGCAGGATGCCGCTGAAGAACAGGGCCACCGACAGGGCGGCGGTCTTCGGCAGTTGCTTGCCGAGGGTGGTGACGTCCTGTTCCAGGACCGCGCGGAAGGCGGGATCCTTCAGCCGTGCCTGGAACTCCGGGTCACGATCGAGATCGAGGCCGCGGCGCATGCTCCAAAGCGCCGCGGCCAGCACGCCGATCACGCCCGCGGGCAGGGTCACCTTGATGATGTCGAGCAGCCCCACCGGCTGTGACGTCTTCGCCGCCATCGCCAGGAAGGTGGTGACCGCCGCGGCCACCGGGCTCGCGGTGATGCCCATCTGGGATGCCACCGAGGAGATCGCCATCGGCCGTTCCGGGCGGATTTTGGTCTTCAGCGCCACGTCGGCGATCACCGGCAGCAGCGAATAGACGGCATGGCCGGTGCCGACGCAGACGGTCAGGAAGAAGGTGCAGAGCGGGGCCAGGATGGTCACCCGTTGCGGATGCGCGCGCAGCAGGCGCTCGGTGCGCTGCACCAGCCAGTCGAGCCCGCCGGCCACCTGAAGCGTGGCCGAGGCGGTCACCACGGCGAGGATGATCAGCATCACCGTGACCGGCGGTTCCGATGGCGGATTGCCGAAGCCGAAGGTCAGGACGGTGACACCGAGCCCGCCCAGCATGCCCAGAGCCACCCCGCCTCGTCGAATGCCAATGAGGATGGCGCCGAGAACCAGCGCGAACTGCAAGAAGAAGCTGAGCATGACGACCCCCATTCAGGTCTTTCGCCCACGCTAGGCTGCCATGTCCTCTTGTCTGTATGAGATGGATCAATTGGCCGGAGAAATTCGCGCACTGGGTGCAATTGCATCATCACGCCGGGGCTGGTGCTGCGTGACAGGCGCGGGGCCATGTTTCCGGGGGGCGGTTGATCCTTGCCGCCGCCGCGCCACATCAGCGCGGCAACGGAGGAGCCCCATGGACAGCAACGCGACCGCCCGCAGCGATGCCGAGTGGCAGAACACCCTCACCCCCGAGCAGTATCGTGTCCTGCGCCGGCACGGCACCGAACATGCCGGCACCAGCCCGCTGAATTACGAGAAGCGGACCGGCACCTTTGTCTGTGCCGGCTGCGGCCAGAAACTCTTTGCCAGTGATACCAAATACGAAAGCGGCAGCGGCTGGCCGAGCTTCTGGGCCCCACTGGAAGGGGCCGTCGAAACCAGCCAGGACCGGTCCCTGTTCATGGTCCGCACCGAAGTGCATTGCAGCCGCTGCAAGGGCCATCTCGGTCATGTCTTCCCGGATGGCCCGGCACCGACCGGGCAGCGCTACTGCATGAACGGCGTGGCGATGGTCTTCGAGCCGGCCGGCGAGGCCCCCGGCACGTCCTGAGCTCAGCCGAGGCTGGGGAGGCTGGGCAGGAAAGGAAGGAGGGCGTCCCCCCACAGCAGCCAGCCCAGCGAGCCCAGCCCCAGCAGCATGCAGTAATAGCCGAAGGGATTGAGCGCCCAGTTGTCGTGGCCGCGGAAGTAGCGCATCAGGAACCAGGTGGAGAGCCAGGCGGTCACGCCGGCGACCACCGCGGCCACTGCCGACATCTGGAAGATCGCCGGGTCGACATCGGCCCGCAGCAGCTTCGGCACCTCCAGCACGGTAGCGCCGATGATGATGGGGGTGGCGATCAGGAAGGAGAACCGGGCCGCGCCTTCATGGTCGATGCCGCGCAGCAGCCCGCCGACGATGGTGGCACCGGAGCGCGAGATGCCGGGGATCAGGGCCGTGCACTGGCACAGGCCGATCAGCAGGGCGTCGCGCGCCGTCAGTTGCGCCAGGGGACGGTGCCCGTTGCGGCGCAGCCGCTCGGCGAGCAGCAGGACCAGCCCGTTCACCGCCAGGAAGGACGCGGCGACCAGGGGACTTGCGAACAGGCCGCGGACGTATTTTTCCAGCGCGAAGCCGACGATCACGGCGGGAATGGTGGCGATGACGATCAGCACGAACAACAGGCGGGAATCATTGACTTCCTGATTCCGGCCGAAGCCGAACAGCCCGCGCAGGATGCCCCACCAGTCGCGCCAGAAATACAGCAGCAGCGCCGTCGCGGTGCCGGCATGCAGCATCACCAGGAAGGGCAGGAAGGCGGGCGCGCGCTGGTCGAGGTCCCAGCCGAGCAGGGCCGGCAGGACCACCGCATGACCCAGGCTGCTGACGGGGAACAACTCGGTGGCGCCTTGCAGCACGGCGACAGCGATGGCCTGGATGGTATTCATGCGGAGTCCCGCTCCTGCGTCATGGCGACGGCGGGAATGGCGGAACTGCCTGCCGGATGCAACCGCGACGTCAGGCGGCGGGGGTCACCGTGAAGCCGGCCTCGGTGATCGCCGCCTGCAGCGCCGCGGGGGCCGCCTGCGAGTCGATCGTCACCAGGTGCGTGTCCAGGTCGGCTTCCACCCGTGCCGCCGGATCGACACCCTGCACGGCGCCGGTGATGCTGCGCACGCAGCCATTGCAACTCATGTCGGGGACGGAAAAGCGGGGCATGGCAGTCTCCTTCAAGCGTCGGGGGATCGTAGCGCAGCCCGGCGGAACCTGACCATGGCCGAAGGCCCGCCCGCGTCGCGGCGCCGCCCCCGGGCAACCGCATGCGATCGTGCTCGGAATCCTGCCCGGTCCATCGTTCCTGGTTTGAAAGTTCACGCGCACTGCAATCCGTTGAACACCCCCACTACCGACCGAGGCTGTCCGGTCTTGTGCGCATCATCGCGCTGCAGTCTTTCCACCTGCGATCCATGCATATTTCCGCATGCCTGCTGTTGGCATGACCCATCCTTGCAATGAACAAGAAATTTTCTCCCCAGAGCGCCCCGCCCCGTCATGAGTTCTTTTATTGTTAATATATTACAATAGTAATTCTGTAACGATATGCGGCAGGAATAAATTTAATCGGTGCAAATCCGCTTCGATCACGCAGAATCGATGTCCATTGTGGGCATTGTTCGATACACGTAGTTGACGACTGAAATTATGAATACGTAATATTCCTGATGACCATTCACGGGCCAGGCGGTCCGCCGAAGCGGCAAGACATTTCTGCCCCGAGCCTAACCAGATCCTGAGGAACGGAATTCATGAGTGTATCGGACTTTCATTCGTTGCACACGAGTGCGCACAGGAGTGTGCACGCTGCTGTGCATCCCGATGCAGACTTGCTGTTGCTCTGTGCCGATCTGGGGGCCGCCCAGGCAGTGATGGACCAGTGGAGCGCCGACCAGACCGACGACACCGACGGGGAAGCCGCCAGCGAGGAATGGAACAGGCTCGTCACCCGCATCATCGATACGCCCGCCCAGACCCTTGCCGGGGTTCGTGCCAAAGCCGATGTGCTGCGCACGGCGATCTGCGAGTACATCCCCGACAACTCGCTCGAGCGCGAACACCGCCTGGCCTTGTCACTGGTGAAGGATCTCCTCGCCACGACGGCATGCGTTCCCTATTGACATAACCTGGCTGTCCCACGGACCCAGCGTGGCGATGGGAGGACTGCGCAGGCATGCCTTCTATCCCCGTCGCTCCGATATGCGCGGACGGTAGGCCAGTGCCTCGGCAATGTCGGTGCGCCGGATTGCCTCGGCACCAGCCAGATCGGCAATGCTGCGAGCGACCCGCAGTGTACGGATGAAACCACGGTTCGACAGGCCCAGGCGCTCCGCCGCCTGTTCGGCCAGCGTCCGCGCCTCTGGCACCAGGGCGAATTGCGTTGCATCCGCCTCGGCATTGGTGACGGGTCCCGCCGTTCCGGCACGTACCCGCTGACGCTCCCGCGCGGCTGCCACCCGGGTGGCGACGGGGCCACTCGCCTCGCCGGGCGGCGCGCGTGAGAGCGCGGCGGGGGAAGCCGCTTCCACCTCCACCACCAGGTCGATGCGATCAAGCAGCGGCCCGCTGATGCGCATCCGGTACTCCTCGCCGCAGCGTGGAGCACGCCCGCATTCACGCGCGGCATTGCCAAGATAGCCGCAGCGGCACGGGTTCATCGCGGCGATCAGTTGGAAACGGGCGGGATAGGTGACATGGGCGCTGGCGCGCGAGACCGTGGTGCGGCCGGTTTCCATCGGCTGGCGCAGCGCTTCCAGCGTTGCCCGTGGGAATTCCGGCAATTCGTCGAGGAACAGCACGCCCCGGTGGGCAAGGCTGATCTCTCCGGGCCGGGCGCGATGGCCGCCACCGGTCAACGCCGCCTGGGAGGCAGAGTGATGCGGGTCGCGGAAGGGCGGGCGCATGACCAGCCGGCCGCCGTCGAGGATGCCGGCCACCGAATGGATCATCGATACCTCCAGCGCCTCCAGCGGCGAGAGGTCAGGCAACAGGCCAGGCAGGCGGGCGGCCAACATCGACTTGCCGCTGCCCGGCGGACCCACGAACAAAAGGTTATGCGCTCCGGCGGCGGCGATCTCCAGCGCACGCCGCGCCGTCTCCAGCCCGCGCACCTCCGCGAGGTCGGGGGCGGCGGAAGCAGGGGCGCGACCAGCCAGCTCCGGCGGGCTCAGCACCTGCAGACCCTTGAAGTGATTGACGATGCCCAGCAGGTCCGGGGCGGCGAGCACGCGAATGTCGCCAGCCCAGGCCGCCTCGCCGCCCTGCGCGGCCGGGCAGACCAGCCCGAGCCCCAGCGCCGAGGCACCGATCGCCGCGGGCAGCACCCCGGCCACCGGGTTCAGCGATCCATCCAGCGACAGCTCGCCCAGCGCCGCATACTCGCCGACCTCCTCGCGCGGCAGCACCTCCATGGCGGCGAGCACGGCCAGCGCGATCGGCAGGTCGAAATGGCTGCCTTCCTTGAGCAGGTCGGCCGGGGCCAGATTGATCAGCACGCGCTTGGGCGGCAAGGACAGGCCCATGGCGCTGAGCGCGGCCCGCACCCGCTCGCGCGCCTCGGCAACGGCCTTGTCGGCAAGCCCCACCACCAGGAAGGCCGGGAGGCCGCGGGAGATCTGAACCTGCACTTCCACAGGCACCGCCTCGATGCCGGAGAAGGTAAAGCACTGGACGCGCGCGATGGTCATTGCGCGGCCAGCATGGCATATCGATACGATTTTGGAATTAGTTAATCATTGCCGTGCCGTGCGAATGGGCCTGGGCCGCGAAGTGGACCAAGGGGGCCTTGTGGCCATCGCGCGAATGCAGGCCGGCCAACCATGCCGGGGCAAGGACAGGGCCCTTGCCTGACCCTGAATGCCCATGAGGCGAGGCCGGGTGATACGGATACAATCGGCAAAATGAATTGATTTTGCTTATCTTCTCATATACTGACACTGTTTGACCGAGGGAAATGGATTTCGCCCGCAAGGGTTGCCCTGCCCCGCCTGTCGTCGCGGCTGATCTGCTGACGTGTTTGCGTTCAATTTGTTGCAATTTCGCCTTTTATCACTCGTTCGGAATGGACAGCCTGCCGGTGGGCAGCCGATAGGGATTGCCATGGCGAGGCTTCTCCCCGACACCGCGGGACACGATCAGGTCGTCGACCCTTGGCGTGGCGCCCCCTCCATCCGGAACAATGCATGACCATCCTGACCAATGCCCGCATCGTCCTGCCCGATGCGATCATCGCGGGAACCGTGGCGCTCGACGGCGCCCGCATCGTCGCCGTGTCCGAAGGCCGCAGCCGCTCGGCCGCGGCGCGGGACCTGGACGGCGATTTCCTGATCCCGGGCGTGGTCGACGTGCACACCGACAATCTCGAACGCCAGGTGCAGCCGCGCAACAATGCGCGCTGGCCGTCGCGCTCGGCGCTGCTCGCCCATGACGCGCACTGCGCCGCCGCGGGCGTGACCACGGTGCTGGATGCGCTGTGCATCGGCGATCTCGGCTTCGAGCCGGACCGGATCCGCACCTTCCAGGAAGGCGTGGCCGACCTCGACGCGCTGGGCGGGACCGGGCTGCTCCGGAGCGAGCATTTCCTGCACCTGCGCTGCGAGCTGCCGGCGCCCGAGGTGATCACGCTGGCCGAGCCGGTGGTGGAGCATCCGCGCGTGCGCATGATCAGCCTGATGGACCACAGCCCCGGGGTGGGCCAGTACGCCGATCTCGAACGCTACCGGCGGATGCGCCGGCGGGACGGGATGGACGATGCCACCATCGAGCGCCGCATCGCCGAGCTGGCCGAGCAGCGGGCGCGCCACCGCACCCCCAATCGCCGCGCCCTGCTGGCCCGGGTCGCCCATCTGGACGTGCCGCTGGCCAGCCACGACGACCGCACCGAGGCGGAAATCGAGGAAAACCTGGCGGACGGCGTCCTGATCAGCGAGTTCCCGGTGAGCCTGGAGGCCGCCCGCGCGGCGCGGCAGCGCGACATCGCCGTGATCGCCGGCGCCCCCAATGTCGTGCGCGGCGGCAGCCATTCCGGCAACGTGGCGGCGGCGGCGCTGGTGCGTGCGGACGTGGTGGACGCCTATGCCAGCGACTACGTGCCGGCCTCGCTGGTGGAGGCGGCATTCCTGACCTGTTCGGAGATCGGGCTTGGGCTGGCGGAGTCGGTGGCACTGGTGACCGACCGGCCGGCCCGGCTGTGCCGGCTGCCCGATCGCGGCCGGATCGAACCGGGCCTGCGGGCCGATCTGGTGCGGGTGCGCATGCATGACGGGCTGCCGGTGGTGCGACAGGTCTGGCGGGCGGGGGAGCGAGTGGCATAATCTGCGCGCGCTACGCCCTTTATTACGCCCCGGCACCAACGGATCCGCTCTGGGCCCTTGCGGCCGCCTGGCTGGGGCGCGACCCGGAAGCCGATGCGGCGGTGGCGCAGCCCGACCTGCCGGACATCGCCGCCGTCACAGCGGAACCGCGGCTCTACGGCTTCCATGCCACGCTGAAGCCGCCGATGCGGCTGCGCGACGGTGCCGGGCGGGATGATCTGCTGGCCGTGGCACGGGCGATCGCCGCCGCGGCCCCCGCCTTCGACCTGCCGCCGCTTGAAGTAGCCGCGCCGCACGGCTTCCTGGCCCTGCGCGAGAGCCGCCCCTGCCCGCCTTTGCAGGCGCTGGCCGATGCCGCCGTGGCCTGGGCCGATCCCCTGCGCGCGCCCCCGGACGCGGCGGAACTGGCCCGCCGCCGTGGCTCCGGCCTGCCGCCCGCCGCGGAGGCCAACCTGCGGCGCTGGGGCTATCCCTATGTGTTCGCCACCTGGTTCTTCCACCTGACCCTGACCCGGCGCCTGTCTTCGGCCGAGCACGCGCTTTACCGTCCGGCGGCGGAGGCGCATTTCGCCGATGTCCTGGCCCTGCCGCGGCGGGTGAGCGAGATCTGCCTGTTCGCCCAGCCCACACCAGGCGCAGCCTTCATCCTGGACGCGCGGATCAGCCTGGCAGGCTGACCACGGAGTCGAGCTGGCGCGCCAGCAGGCGCAGTTCCGCCACCAGCGTGGCGACGGCGTCCGGCGAGGCCGCCGCGCTCTCCAGCACGGACACGCGGAACCGGCGCGATGCCTCGGCGATGACGGCGTGCGCGGCGGCAATCACCACGATATGGCCGAGATCGAGATCGAGCGCGATCTCGGCGGGAATGCCGTAGCGGATGCCGTCTTCCTGCCAGCTCATGGCATAGGCGCCGACGGCACGGCGCAGCTCGAAGCTTTCGCGATCGACCGGTTCGTGGCTGTCGGGGTTCCCGCTCGCCCGGCGGGTGATCTGCGGGCGCGGAAAGCTGAAGCGATCATCACCGGCCAGTGCCGCCCGCACCCCGGCGAGCAGCGCCGTCCCGCTCTCTCCCGAAGGGCCGATCACCAGGACCAGCATGCGCCGCCCCTTCGTTTTGACACTGTGCCTTCGGCCGCTAGGCTGTGGCGGATACAGAGCGGGAACGCAATACGGATGTTCACGACACGGCCCGAGATCGCCGGCACCTTCGGCGTGGTCACCTCCACGCATTGGATCGCGAGCCAGGTCGGCATGGCGGTGCTCGAACGCGGCGGCAATGCCTTCGATGCCGCGGTCGCCGCCGGTTTCACCCTGCAGGTCGCCGAGCCGCACCTGAACGGACCGGGCGGCGACGCGCCGATCCTGCTGCACGACGCAACCGCCGGCACCCAGCACGTCGTCTGCGGCCAGGGCGTGGCCCCCGACGCGGCGACGCCGGAGCGATTCGCCGCACTCGGGCTCGACCTGGTGCCGGGCACCGGGCTGCTGCCCGCGGTGGTGCCGGGGGCCTTCGATGCCTGGTGCACCCTGCTGCGCGAATGGGGAACCTGGGAATTCGCTGACGTGCTCGCCTATGCGCTGGGCTACGCGGAGAAAGGCGTGCATGTCGTGCCGCGCATCAGCGCCACCATCCTGCATGCGCAGCCGTTGCTGGAAGCCTGGGGCACCAGCGCCGAGGTGTTCCTGCCCGGCGGCGAGGTGCCCGCCCCCGGCAGCCTGCTGCGCCGCCCGGCGCTGGCCGCGACCTGGGAACGGCTGTGCGCCTGCGCCGTCGGCCCCAACCGCGAGGCGCGCATCGATGCCGTGCGCAATGCCTTCTACCGTGGCTTCGTCGCCGAGGCGGTGGACCGCTATTACCGCGACACCGACGTGCTGGACTGCTCGGGCCGGCATCACCGCGGCCTGCTGACCGGCGATGACATGGCACGCTGGGCCGCCCCGGTCGAAGCGCCGGTCGGGTTCGACTATCACGGCCACCGGCTGCTGAAATGCGGTCCCTGGAGCCAGGGCCCCGCCTTTCTGCAGTTCCTCGCCCTGGCCGAGGGATTCGACATCGGCGCCATGGACCCGCTGGGGGCGGAGTTCGTGCATGTCGTGGTGGAATGCCTCAAGCTCGCCTTCGCCGACCGCGAGGCCTATTACGGCGACCCCGATTTCGTGCAGGTGCCGCTCGGGACCCTGCTCTCGCGCGCCTACAACGACGAGCGGCGCAGGCTGGTCGGCGAGCAAGCCTCCCTGGAACTTCGGCCGGGCCATGTGCCGGGCTTCACGCCGCGTGTGGACCACGACGCGGCCGGCCGCGCCGCGCTGCTCGGCAATGCCGGCGCGGGCGAGCCCACCGTCGGGCGACTCGGCGTGGTGGGCGGCGATACCTGCCATCTCGACGTGATCGACCGCTGGGGCAACATGGTCAGCGCCACGCCCTCCGGCGGCTGGCTGCACTCCTCGCCGGTGGTGCCGGGGCTCGGGTTCCCGCTGTCCACGCGCGGGCAGATGTTCTGGACGCAGCCGGGCCACCCGAATTCCGTGCAGCCGCGCAAGCGACCGCGCACCACGCTCTCGCCGAGCCTGGTGCTGCGCGACGGCCGCGCCTGGATGTCGCTCGGCACGCCCGGCGGCGAGCAGCAGGACCAGTGGCAGCCCATCCTGCTGCTGCGCATGCTGCATCACCGGATGGGCATCCAGCAGGCGATCGACGCGCCGTCCTTCCATACCGAGCACTGGCCATCCAGTTTCTGGCCGCGCGTGGCGCGCCCGGGCAAGGTGGTGCTGGAAGGCGGCACCGATGCCAGCGTGCTGGCGGCGCTGCAGGCGCGTGGCCACCTGGCCGAGATCGGCGAACCCTGGAGCGAAGGCCGTTTGTCGGCGGCACGGCTCGAGCCGGACGGGCAGATGTTCGCCGGCGCGAATCCGCGCGGGATGCAGGGCTACGCCGTCGGGCGATAAGGGGGCAGCGGGTCAGATCACCTGCATGCCGAGCCACATCAGCACGAGGCTTGCCGCGATGCCGAGCGTGCCCAGGATGGAACGGGCGGACGATGTCCGCGGCCGGGAGGAAGCCGACGCCTCCTCCTCGCCTGCGGACAGGATCTCTTCCTCCATCGCGAGCATGGCGGCGTCGTCTTCCACGCGCCATCGCGCGGCCTGACGTGCGAGACCGGTCTCGAACGCTGCAATCCGGTCGAGGAGGGTGCAGGCCCGTGGCCCGGAGCATCCGACCATCCAGACGTTCATCGGGAACTTTCCCCCTTTCGTGCGTCCGCCTGATACGAACCCTTTGCTTCGTGAGACCGGATCCCCTGCAATCCAGAAGCGCCGACAGATGGCAGGCGACAGCACTTCACCCCTGCCCGCTGGCAGAGTTTCATGACGGTCCGCAGTATTTGCAGATCCGACAACATCCCACCCCTGGGATGCGTCGTGACATATCTACCCCATCACAGCATTCACGCGCGATCCGGCTGATTTCGTAGCGGCGAATACCGATATCCATTGCTTGCGCGGCCATACCCGATTTTCATGATGAAAATACGGCAGGCGCGTTTGCATCGCCGTGGAAGCCAGCATGGAAACCGGTCGCGCGACAACGGCAGCGCCCTCACACGCCGCCTGCCGCCGGCAAGGATAGCTAGATTTCCGGCCCCTTCACGAAACACATGATCCCGGCGGTGGGAGTCCAGCACACCACTGCCCGTCCGGTCGGGTTGTCCTCGCGGTGCAGCACCCGATCCGGCGGCACGGCGCGCCATGCGCCGGCGATGAAGGCCTCGTAGCGATCCTGCACCACCCGGTAATCAACTGGCCGGCAATCGGCGATCGAACAACAGGAAATGCCGGTGCCCGGCTGGCGCAGGCTGTTGTACCAGGGCGCGAGTTCCGGATCGGGGTTTTCGGGGGGACGCGCCTGGGCCGCCGGCACGGCACACAGGACCAGGACGACGAGCAGGCGAATCATGCGGCTTTCCCGTGTCGTTTCGGCCATTCAGACATTGCCGCCCGGGTAGCGTTTCCCACAGCCAAGGGTTGTGAACTTGCCGTGAGCCCACCGTGCATCGCCGGATACCGGATTCACGTGCATGATCATCGGGAAAGGCGGCGGATGTGCGCCTGGATGGTCGGTTCGGTCGTGCAAGAAGCGGACGTGCCACCTTAACCGCCCCCACCCCGGCGGATTATCCTTCAGATTCAGATCAACAACGAATGAGGATGCACGTGGCGGCACGCCGACGCGGCCCCTTCGCCTCGGTCAAGATCACTGACGTCGCCACCGAAGCGGGCGTGGCGCCGATGACGGTCTCACGCGTGCTGAACACGCCCGAGCGTGTGTCGGAAACCACCGCCGCACGGGTGCGCGAGGCGATCGAGAAACTGGGCTACGTGCCCAACATGATCGCCGGCGGCCTGTCGAGCCGGCGCAGCCGCATGATCGCGGCGATCGTGCCGACCATCGCCAGCCCGATGTTCAGCGAGCCCGTCCAATCCTTCACCGATGCGATGCACCGCGCCGGCTACCACGTGCTGCTCGGCCTGTCCGGCTACACGCCCGGCACCGAGGACGGGCTGATCCGCGCCGTGCTGACGCGCCGGCCGGACGGATTGCTGCTGACCGGGGCGGCGCATTCGCCGGAGGTGAAGCGCCTGCTGCGGGATGCCGGCGTGCCCGTGGTCGAGATCTGGGACGCCAGCGACACGCCGACCGACATGCTGGTGGGCTTCGACCATGCCGAGATCGGCGCCAAGGTCGCTGATTTCTTCCTCGCCCGTGGCCACCGCCGCTTCGCCGTGCTGACCGCGGGCGACCCGCGGGCGCGGCTGCGCCGACGCGGCTTCATCGACCGGATCGAGGCGCGGGGCGGCGTCCTGGTGGCCGAACGCATCCTGCCCGCGCCAAGTGGCATCCGCGACGGCCGCACCGCCCTGCAGGCGATCGCCGACCAGATCCCGCCCCGCACCGCCCTGTTCTGCGGCTCCGACCTGGTGGCCTTCGGCGCCGTCACCCAGGCGCGCGCGCTCGGCATCGCCGTGCCGGAAACGCTGGCGGTGTGCGGATTCGGCGATTTCGAGCTGGCGCAAGCCAGCGAGCCGCCGATCACCAGCGTCGGCGTGGACGGCACCGCGATGGGGCGGCAGGCGGCGGAAAACCTGCTGGCGCGCCTGGCCGGCGGCTCCGCGCCGCGCCGGATCCTGATCCCGGCCGGCATCCGCGAACGGGCCACGACCTGACCCGCGCCTTGCCCCCCGGGAGGGGCTTGTCCGGCCGACGGCGCCGTCGGAAGAATGGCGCGTGCCCCCCCGGATCGCCGGGGCTTGCGGGCAGCGCATTGGTGCGCCCCCTCGACAAACCCGGCCCCGGGCACCAATAAGCGCGCCAGGAGAACGGAGGAACCACTCACATGGGTCATGCGCAGGCAGGCGACCTCAAGGTGTCGCGCCCCCTGAAGGAGTTCATCGAGACCGAGGCCCTGCCGGGCACCGGTCTGGACGCGGCCACATTCTGGGCCGGGCTGTCTCGGCTGGTCGCCACCTTCGGGCCCCGCAACAAGGCCCTGCTGGAGGTTCGTGACGCGCTGCAGGCCAAACTGGACGCTTGGCACGCCGCCAACCCGGCCCGGCCGATCGACCAGGCGGCCTACACGGCGTTCCTGAAGGAAATCGGCTATCTCGTGCCCGAGCCGCCGGCCTTCCAGGTCAGCACCGCCCATGTCGATGCCGAGATCGCCAGCATCGCCGGCCCGCAGCTCGTGGTGCCGGTCAACAATGCCCGCTACGCCCTGAATGCCGGCAATGCCCGCTGGGGCAGCCTGTACGACGCGCTGTACGGCACCGATGCCATCGGCGATGACGACGGCACGGAGCGCGGCCGCGGCTTCAACCCGGTGCGCGGCGCCGCGGTGATCGCCCGGGCGCACGAGGTGCTGGATGCCGCCGTGCCGCTGGTGCACGCGAGCCATGCCGACGTCGCCGGCTACGCCGTCCGCGGCGGACGGCTGGAAGTGACGCTGGAATCGGGCGCGCACACCGTGCTGGTCACGCCCGGCAAGTTCGCCGGCTACCAGGGCGATCCCGCCAACCCGACCGTGGTGCTGCTGAAGAACCACGGCCTGCACATCGAACTGCGGTTCGACCGCACCCACCCGATCGGCAAGACCTCCGCCGCCGGGCTCGCCGACGTCGTGATCGAATCGGCGGTCACCACCATCATGGATTGCGAGGACTCGGTCGCCGCCGTCGACGCCGAGGACAAGGTGGTGGTCTACCGGAACTGGCTCGGCCTGATGAAGGGGACGCTGTCGGCCACCTTCGAGAAAGGCGGCAAGGAGTTCGAGCGCCGGCTCAATCCGGACCGGGTCTACACCGCCCCGGACGGCACCTCCGTCACCCTGCCCGGCCGCAGCCTGATGCTGGTCCGCAACGTCGGCCACCACATGTACACCGACGCGGTGCAGGACGCGACGGGCGCCGACGTGCCCGAAACCATCCTCGATGCCCTGATCACCTCGGCGATCGCGCTGCATGACCTCAAGGGCGGCGGGAAGCTGCGCAACTCGCGCGCCGGCTCGGTCTACATCGTCAAGCCGAAGATGCACGGGCCGGACGAGGTGCAGTTCGCCTCCGACCTGTTCGCCGCCGTCGAGGACGTGCTGGGCCTTGCCCGCAACACGCTCAAGATGGGCATCATGGACGAAGAGCGCCGCACCACCATCAATCTGAAGGCCTGCATCGCCGCGGCGCGCGAGCGGGTGGTGTTCATCAACACCGGCTTCCTCGACCGCACCGGTGACGAGATCCACACCTCGATGGAAGCGGGCGCGGTCGTGCGCAAGAACGACATGCGCGCCGCCGCCTGGATCGGCGCCTACGAAAACAACAACGTCGACGTGGGCCTGGCCTGCGGCCTGCGCGGACGGGCGCAGATCGGCAAGGGCATGTGGGCGGCCCCGGACCGCATGGCCGACATGCTGGCGCAAAAGATCGGCCATCCGCGCGCCGGCGCCAACACCGCCTGGGTCCCCTCGCCCACCGCCGCCACGCTGCACGCGCTGCACTACCACCAGGTGGACGTCGCGGCCCGGCAGGAGGACCTGGCGACACGCGCCCCGGCAAAGCTTTCGGATATCCTGACCATTCCGCTCGCCGACCGGCCGAACTGGTCGCCCGAGGAAATCCAGCAGGAACTGGACAACAACGCCCAGGGCATCCTCGGCTACGTGGTGCGCTGGATCGACCAGGGCGTGGGCTGCTCCAAGGTGCCGGACATCCATGATGTCGGGCTGATGGAGGACCGGGCGACGCTGCGCATCTCCAGCCAGCATATCGCCAACTGGCTGCGCCACGGCGTGACCACCGAGGCCCAGGTGCTGGAGACGCTGAAGCGCATGGCGGTGGTGGTAGACCGGCAGAACGCCGGCGACCCGGCCTACCGGCCGATGGCGCCCGGCTATGACGGGGTGGCGTTCCAGGCCGCCTGCGACCTGATCTTCAAGGGGCGCAGCCAGCCGAACGGGTATACGGAGTTCATCCTGACCGCGCGGCGCCGCGAGGCGAAGGCTCAGGCGTAAGCAGCCGGGGCGCTGCCCCGGACCCTGGCAGGAGGCTTTGCCTCCTGCACCTCCACCAAGGGCCTTTGGCCCTTGGAACCCCTTCTGTGCCGCGCAGCGCGAATGGGATCCAAGGGCCTTGTGGCCCTTGGTGGGTCAAGGGCGAAGCCCTTGCCTTTCCTTTGATCAGGCCCGTGCCAGCCGGTACAACACGTGGCGGCGCAGCACGCCCGGCGCCACGCGCGGATGGTCGAAGCTGCCGACCGGATCGTGACGCATGCCGATCTTTTCCATCACCCGCCGCGACGGTGCGTTCACTGCGGCGGTAAAGGCCAGGATTTCCGGCAGGTGCAGCCGCCCGAACCCGTATTTGGCGACCAGCCGCGCCGCTTCCGGCGCGTAGCCGCGGCCCCAGTAGGCGGCGGCGAGGGTCCAGACCAGTTCGACCCCGGCAGGGACCGGTGTATCGGCCGGAATGGTCGACAGCCCTACGAAGCCGATCAGATCGGCCACGCCAGGTGCCTCGGCGGCCCAGACCCCGAAGCCGTGCCGGTCGATATGGGCCTGGGTGCGGTCCATCCACGCGTCCGACTGCGCACGGTCGCGGATGACGGCAAAGAAGCGCATCACCTGGGGATCGGACGACAGCGCGGCGAGCGGCACACGGTCCGCCTCCCGCCACGGGCGCAGGATCAGCCGTTCGCTCTGCAAAATCATCGGATCAGCCCCGCAGCTTGCCCTTCATGGCAGGATGGCCCGCGCGGCCGCCTGAATCGTCGCCTTGTCGCCGGCCGCGATGCGCGCCTCGTCGACCAGGTTGCCGCCCATGCCGACGAAGGCGGCACCCGCGGCAATATAGGCCGCGACATTGCCCGAATCGACACCGCCGGTCGGGCAGAAAGTAACATGTGGAAACACACTGACCAGCGCCTTGAGATGGCCGGGGCCGCCAGCGGAGGCGGCCGGGAAGATCTTGACCGCATCCGCCCCTGCGGCCAGGGCCGCGCGCACCTCGGTCGGCGTCACCGCGCCGAGCAGCAGGGCGGCCCGCGCCGCCCGGCAGGGGGCGGCCAGGGCGGGATCGACCCAGGGCGCGACAATGAAACGGGCCCCGGCGGCAAGGCAGAGCTCCGCGGTGCGGGCATCCGGCACCGTGCCGGCCCCCACCAGCACTCCCGGCTCCGCGGCCAGCTCGCGGATCAGCGCCGGCGCGTCGGGAATGGTCATGGTGATCTCGAACACCGTGAGCCCGGCCTCGCGCAGCCATTGCACCGCAGTCGCGGCATGGGCGGAATTGCGGGTGCGGACCACCGGGACCACCCGGGCGGCCCGCAAGGACGCGAGCAGACCGGGCACATCGCTGTTTGTTTCGGTCATGAATTCCCCTCCATCCCGTACAGTGGCACGGGAGGTGGGGGTGCGAAAACTAGCGGGACTGGGAGATGACGCCGTCCGCCCAGGCTTCGAGGCGGCGGGCCTGCGTGTTCAGCGCCGTGACCTGCGTGCCGAGCGTGCCGAGCCGCTCCTGGTAGGAATTCAGTGAACTGCCGAGGCCGTGTACACTGCCCTGCAGGTCGCCGAGCGCCTTGCGCCAGCCGGCGATGGCTTCACGCTGCGCCCCGAGCGCGTCCTGCAGCGCCACCAGCGCCGCCTGCAGCCGCTGCTGCGGGTCCGGCGTTGCCGGGGATGGCGCGGCGGCGGGCTCGGCCGGCCGGGGGAAGGGAATGACAACAGCGGATGGCCGATCCATGCGGGGCTCCTGCCGGGTACGGCACCGCCGGGGAACAACCCCCGGTGTTGCCAAAATGGATTAGTTAACCAATCATAAACAGCCCAGAAAATCGAGAGTCATCTTAAAAATTGATCACTCCCCCTGCAGCGCTCGCACCGGCGACCTGGCCCGGTGCCGGGATTCGCCTTGCGTTGTATGGTGGAATGTCATGGAAGCAGTCCTCGACTCGGTCATCATTTTGTTGCTCATCGTGCTGAACGGGCTGTTCGCACTGAGCGAACTCGCCCTGGTCAGCGCCAACCGCGCCCGACTCGCCGTGCTTGAACGCAAGGGTGTCGCCGGCGCTGCACTGGCCCTGGAGCTTTCCGAGGATCCCCAGCGTTTCCTGCCCACGGTGCAGGTTGGCATCACGGTGGTCGCCATCCTCTCCGGCGTGTTCGGCGGCGCCCGCGTCGCCGATTTCGTCCGTCCGGCGCTGGAAGAGGTGACCTGGCTGCGGCCCTTCGCCTCCAGCCTGTCACTCGCGGTGGTTGTGATCGCGATCACTTACCTGACACTGGTGATCGGCGAGCTGGTGCCCAAGCAACTGGCGTTGCGGTCCCCGGAGCGCACCGCCGCGGTGGTTGCCGGCCCGCTCGTCTGGCTCACCCGGGTCTCGCGCCCGTTCGTCTGGGTGCTCGGCAAGTCCTCGGCGCTGGTGCTGCGCATCTTCGGCGCGCACCGGGACCTGCCGCCGCCGGTCACCGAGGAGGAGCTGAAGGCGTTGCTGGTGGAAGGCGAGAAGACCGGTGTGCTGGAAAGCGAGGAACGCGACATGATCGAGCGGGTGCTGCGGCTGGCCGACAAACCGGTGCGCGCGATCATGACGCCGCGCACCGAGATCGCCTGGATCGACCGCACCGACCCGGCGCGCGACATCGCGGCCACGCTGAAATCGGCCCCGCACAGCCGCTTCGTGGTCTGCGACGGCAGCGTCGACAACGTCGTCGGCGTGGTGCAGGCCAAGGACATCCTGGATGGCGTGCTGGACGGCAAGGAAGTGTCGATCGGGGCGGCGCTGCGCCAGCCCATCGTGATGCCCGACACGGTGACGGCGCTGGATGCGCTGGAACGGTTGAAATCCGATCCGCTGGGGCTGGCGCTGGTGCTGGACGAGTACGGCAGCTTCGAAGGCGTGGTGACCGCGGCCGACGTGCTGGAAGCGATCATCGGCGACGCCAACGACGCCGCCCCGGGTGGTGGCGAGGGCATCGAGGCGGTCGAGGGAACGTACCTGCTGGACGGGATGATGCCGGTGGACGAGGCGAAGGAGCGGCTGATGCTGCCGGACCTGCCGGCGGCGGGCAGCTACCACACCATCGCCGGGCTGTTGCTGGCCTTGCTGCGGCGGGTGCCGCGCCAGGGCGACCGCATCGTCTTCGCCGGCTGGCTGTTCGAGGTGACGGAGATGGACGGGCGACGGGTGGCGCGGGTGCGCGCGAGCCGCGAGCCGCTGGCGGAAGGATAGACCGGGCCGTGGTGCCGCCTTATTCCGCCTGCGGCACCGCCTCGCGGGCGAGGCGGCGCAGGGCGGCATCGAATTGCTCGTGGCATCCCGCCAGAACCCCGGCGGCGACCCAGGCGGCAACCGAGCCATGGCGCGGCGGCAGCATGCGGAAGCTGAAGCTGACCCGCACCGCGCCATCGACCAGCAGTTCGAAGCGGTCGCCATCCTCGATCGGCAGGTCGGCCGGCCATTCGATCCGGTCCGCGCCGGCGGGAAAAACCAGCCTCCGCCCCCCCACATGCCGGCGGAGCACATAGCTCGCCCCTTCCGGCACGGGGCGGCGGATCCAGACAGCATCGGAGGGACCCAGGCAATAGACGGCCGGACGCTGCGGATCGACCGCCACGTCCTGCGGCGGCGTCGCCATGTCCACGCCGCCGGTGGCGCGGGTGCCACCGATGACCGAGGCATCCACGCCCCGCAGCCGGAACAGTTGCGCCAGCGCCGGCACCGACGCCTTGCCAACCTGCGGCTGCACCTGCTCCAGCGCCCCTTCGAACGGGCCGCGCAGGCGCAGCATCTGGCCTGACCGGAACAACAGGGTGACGCTCGCGCCCTCGGGCAGCGCCAGCCGGTCGGCGGCGGCGATCGCCATGCCTGGCAGGTAGCCGGGCGCGGTGGAGGCAAGCAGCACCGCATCGGCCGCCAGGGCCGGAGCACTGCCGAGTACCAGGATGGCCAGGATGCACCGGCGCAACAGCCCGGGCAGGCGGGAAAGCAACAGGGGCATGGCACGACACCCTTTTGGCTGATGCGACCCAATCGACGCGCCGCCGTTGCCGCCCACTGTGGGGCGGATCACAAAAAGAGGGATCAATTCGTGGGGATCGCGTCCGCCGGATTCCATGTTTCCGATTGCGGCGGAGGCAAGGCCGCCCTGTGATCCCCGGCAAAAGACGCTCGCGGCACCTTCATCTTTCGAGGGAATCAGATTGGCCGCACTGCTCGTCGCGGGGGAATGAACATGTCCAGGTATTGTTGCGCGGGCGTCGCCATGGCCACGGTCCTGGCCGCATCCCTCGCCGGCGCCGCCGAGACCAGGCCGATGCCGGAGAACGCGCGCGTCTACATCCTCTGGCCAGGCGATGGCCAGGTGATCAGCGGCGGAAAGTTCTGGGTGCGCATGGGACTCAGCGAAGCCGGGATCGCCCCGGCCGGCGTCGACAAACCCTATACCGGCCACCACCACCTGCTGATCGACACCGACCTGCCGCCACTCGGCGAGGAAATCCCCAACGACCGCCACCATTTGCATTTCGGCCTCGGCCAGACCGAGGTGCGCTTGGAACTGCCGCCCGGCCGGCATACGCTGCAATTGCTGCTCGGTGATACCAACCACGTGCCGCACAATCCCCCGCTGTTTTCGAAGAAGATCACCGTGACGGTGGTGCCATGATCCGCGCGCGGACGGCACGGCGCGGGGCCTGGGGCGCCATCCTGGCCCTGGCGGGCGGGCTGGCCGTCGCGGGGGCCGGGGCGCAGACGTCCGCGCCGGAGCACGACCACGCCACCGCGCCAGCCGACATGCGTCCGCGGACCCCGGCGCCGGCAGGGGCCTATGTCTATATCGGCTGGCCGAATGACGGGCAGGTGATCCGCGGCCGCCGATTCAAGGTGTGGTTCGGCACCCGCGACTTCGGCGTGGCCCCCGCCGGCACCGATGTCCCGAATACCGGCCACCACCACCTGCTGATCGACACGCCTTTGCCGTCTTTGGACGAGCCGATCCCGAACGACCGCAACCACCTGCATTTCGGCCTGGGCCAGACCGAGACAATGCTGGAACTGCCGCCGGGCCGGCATACGCTGCAACTGCTCATGGGCGACGGCGACCATGTGCCGCATTCCCCGCCGGTGATGTCGCGGCGGATCACCGTGACCGTGCTTCCCGGCGCCGAGGGGCCGGCCGCCGGCGAGGCTCCGGCTGCGGCGCGCTGAAGCGCGGGTCGGACCCGGTCAGGTTACGGACTCCACGGCCCGCGCCCCGCGCGGCTGACCAGGCCCAGCGATGACGTCGCGCTTCCAGGCTGGCAGGCCGGCGACGTAGATCCCGTGCTGCTGGCACCAGATGCCGCGGATCGTCTCGTCCAGCACCACCGTACGGGCTTCCAGCCGCGCTGCCGGCGTCCAGCCCGCATGCCCCCCTGTTGCCTCATCCCATCCGCGCGCCAACTCCCCTGACACAGGGGGGCCTCCGCTTCCGCCAGCCCCTGGACGGTGGCTACGGCAGGCCATCCACCCACGGCTGCTACACCACGAGCCGGGACACGGCCGCGTCAGCTCCATCTTGACCCGCCCCATCTCGGCGAAGCCGTTCCGTCCAACCGGTCTGCCCTGTCCGTATCTATGGCGCGTGCCCACAGAAGGCATATCAACCGCCAGGCTGCGCGAATGCCGCAGGCCCATGCAGACAAAGCTCAAGTTTTTGTTACCGAGTAACAGCATTATTGCGTCGCCTTTGAGCGACATGTTTATAAAATAATCTATAGACTGTTAATAACATATGGTGATGTGATGATAAATCAAAACTTAATCAATAAGCGAATTATGGTAGTCGGAGGGGCAGGTTTTCTTGGCTCTCATTTGTGCGAAAGCCTTCTTCGTCGTGGAAATGAAGTTTTATGTATTGATAATTATTTTACAGGTCGCCATAAAAATATCGCTCACCTTCAATCGAATGAAAATTTTGAAGTTATGCGCCATGACGTAACATTTCCACTATATGTCGAAATCGACGAAATATTTAATCTAGCATGTCCAGCATCCCCAGTTCACTATCAATTTGATCCCGTGCAAACCATCAAGACCAGTGTGGTGGGGGCCATTAACATGCTCGGCCTAGCCAAACGCACACGCGCCAAAGTACTGCAGGCTTCAACGAGCGAGGTCTACGGCGATCCGTCGGTGCATCCACAGCCGGAAAGTTACCGGGGCAACGTGAATCCCCTTGGCCCGCGCGCCTGTTACGATGAGGGAAAGCGTTGTGCAGAAACGCTGTTTTTCGATTATCATCGCCAGCACAAGACGCGCATCAAAGTCGTGCGGATATTCAACACCTACGGCCCGCGCATGCAGCCTGGTGATGGCCGGGTGATTTCCAACTTCATCATGCAGGCATTGCAGGGAGAGGATATCACCCTCTATGGGGACGGCAGCCAGACCCGCTCCTTCTGCTACGTTGACGATCTGATCTGCGGCATGATGCGCATGATGGAAACTCCAGACGAGGTGATCGGGCCAATAAATATTGGGAACCCCCATGAAGTTACGGTGCGCGACCTCGCTGAGCAGGTGATCGCCCTGACCGGGTCACGGTCTCGCATCGTTACCTGCCCCCTCCCCCAAGACGATCCGTTGCAGCGTTGCCCTGACATTACCCAGGCCCGTCGGGTGCTGAACTGGCAACCCTCAGTGCCGCTGAAAGAGGGGCTAATGCGCACGATTGAATATTTCGACTGCCTGCTCAGCAAAGGTTCAGTCAAGGCCGCACAACCCTCTAAGCGGCGTCAGGTCAATATCATCAGATCTGAAAGAATTTCAACAAAATTTCCATTGCAAGCTCGTCCATCACGCGAAACGGAATTCACATAATCCGATTTTTTGAAATTTTCGCTTTTGCACACAGAAGCACCAAGCCTTAAGTGATACACATAGGCAAAATGCAGCAATTATATTGCTACATTTTGGTATTTTGTAAAGGAAAGTAATTGATATGAAGACTGTTCCATTATTTTACTGGATGCACGGAGAAAATGTTACTCAGAATTTTGCGAAGATGATTGATTGGGCGCTTTCAAGACATGGCTTTAACGTTATCCATATATGCGCGTCTGCGCCGGATTTTCATGAAAATCTCCAGAATCTTTTTCGTTCCCGGCAAATCGCCTTCGGCTTTTCGCTAACCCACGCCGCGCTCAATTTGCATGTCAACAACGCACCGATTTGGGACATCTTGCCAATAAAATACTTTGTTTATTTACTGGACGCCCCAATTTATTATATTAATTCTCCATTAATGCAAAAATTGCTTTTTGAAACGGAAAACAAATTGGTTTTTGGGCTGCCCGACGCGGATTATCAATCTCTGTTGAGTGAAGCGGCACGGCGCCGCGGCAAGCCTGTCAGTACAATGTTCCTTCCGTTCGGCGCGATGCCCCCTCACCTCTGCGATCGCCCCTGGGCCGAGCGTGACCTGGAAATCTCCATTTTCGGCAATGTCGGCAGGGAACTCTCGGCCCAACATATCCGTGAGACCGTGGAAGAGAGCTTCCGCAGCTACGACAGCAGCATGGTTTCTCTGGAAACTCTGATAGCAGTCGTGAATGAGATTCTGAATAATCCGACCAGCGGGAACGTGACTCTGCAACTGATGAAAGAGTTCAATCTGAAGGCAGAGGATGTTTTGTTTGATCTGCGTTGGCAGAAGCTCAGCGTCGACGTAGATTCTTTGATCAAGCGTTACCGGCGCCTGCAGATTGTCCGGAAGCTCTCCGGTCACAAGATCAATGCGTTCGGCGCCGGATGGGATCAGTTGGCCGGTGACATCCCCGGTCTTGTCATTCATGGCTCACGAAAATACGAAGATCAGCATGAGATCTTCCGACGTTCGCGCCTCGGTCTCAACGTGGATCCCAATTGGGATTTCGGCGTGCACGATCGGGTGTTCAATACGGCGGTGGCGGGAGCTGTTTCCTTGACCCAGCACAATCGCTTCGCCACTTCCGCTTTGCCCCATGCGGAAGCCTGCCTGTGCTATGCACAGAATGGCGATGATATTGCCGACGTTGTCGCGGAGCACCACGGAAGACTTGAAGAAATCGCATTGGAAGGACTGAAAAGAACGAATTCCCTGCACGCATGGGACCAGCGCATTCTTCAGGTCACGGAATACCTTTCGTCGTAATTATCGATGCCGGAGGCGGGTCGGAGCAACCAGGCGGCCCGCCCCGAAGTTCACCAGAAGCACTCCGGAATATTCCGGTTCCATCAAAATCTATGATGCTGCACTATTGAATATGATACATCAGATTTTGCTGAATCTCTGATAATTTGTCATTCTGATATTATTTTAAGCAATTCCACCAGAAATATTTCCATCGGAGAAAAATACATGGAACGACGCCACGTCCTGGTAACCGGGGGTGCGGGCTATATTGGCAGTCACGCCTGCAAGGCCCTGGCAAAAGCCAATTATATTCCTGTGGCGTTCGACAATTTGGCGCTCGGCCATGAAAAAGCCGTCAGATGGGGACCTCTCGTCGTCGGTGACATTGGCGACGGCGATTCCCTTGACCGTGCCCTTGCCGTGTACCGGCCGATCGCGGTGATCCATTTCGCTGCTTTCGCCTATGTCGGTGAATCCGTCCGTGACCCAGGGAAATATTACACTAATAACGTTAGTGGCACGCTTTCTTTACTGGAAGCCATGCGGCGGACCGATCTGCGGACCATGGTGTTTTCCAGTACATGCGCCACTTATGGGGAACCGAAGACCAGCCCTATTCGGGAAGCCGAGCCTCAGGCACCCGTCAACCCCTATGGCCGCACAAAGTGGATGATTGAGCAGATCCTTGAGGATTATGCCAGTGCATATGGGTTTCAGTATGCGGCGTTACGCTATTTCAATGCTTGCGGCAGTGATCCGGACGGTGAGATCGGCGAGTGGCATGACCCCGAATTCCACCTGATCCCGCGTGCATTCATGGCGGTAACCGGGCAGATCCCGCATCTTGAGGTGTTCGGTGATGATTACGACACGCCCGATGGCACGTGCATTCGTGACTACATCCATGTCAATGATCTGGCCAGGGCCCACATTCAGGCTGTACAATACTTGCTCAAAGGTGGCAAAAATTGCCGCCTCAATCTAGGCACAGGGCAACCCACGTCGGTGATGGAAATCATCAGGGCGGTAGAGCGAGTGACTGGCCGGCCGCTTCCGCGCAGACTTGCCCCTCGTCGCCCCGGCGATCCGGCGGTTCTGTTCGCCGACCCTGCCCGGGCACGTGAGGTGCTTGGATTTACTGCCGAGATCAAAGACATTACGTACATGGTTCAGACAGCCTGGAACACCTACATCGACGGCCAGGACTTGGCCCAACTGCATATTGGTGAAGTTTTCCAGGACTGACGGCCTTGCTTCGGCGCTGGACGCAGAAGGGCGCCCGTACTGCAGCAGCATGTTGTTGTGTTCACTGGCATCGGCCAGAGAATGTACAGCGCATGATGCATTCCCAATTTTTCTTTGGCAAATCGGAGCATCGCGATGACCGCGAAAAAATATGATTGGCTGGTGGTCGGCGCAGGATTGACCGGGACCGTCATCGCCGAGCGACTGGCTTCGGTACTGGACAAGAAAGTCCTCGTGATCGATCGTCGTTCGCATCCAGCCGGCAATATTTTTGATGGCCGGGATGACGATGGTATTCTGTACCACCATTATGGCCCGCACATATTCCATACAAACTCTGAAATGGTCGTATCGTATCTTTCTCGATTCACAGAATGGTACGATTACGAGCACCGGGTGCGAGGTATGATCAATGGTCGACTGGTTCCCATTCCTTTCAACTTGATATCGCTGCAGATTTGTTTCGATGCCGCTAGAGCGGGGCGGCTGCAGGAGGCACTGATACGGCGTTACGGCTATGGGGCGAAGGTGCCGATCCTGTCCATGATGAAGAACACGGAAGGGGAATTGCGCGATTTAGCGCAATTTGTATTTGATAATGTTTTTTTTGGTTACACCCTGAAGCAATGGGGCATGCCGCCTGAGATGCTGGCTCCCTCGGTAACGGCTCGTGTTCCCGTTCATATCAGTTATGACGATCGTTACTTTAACGATTCTTTCCAGCGCATGCCCGTCGGCGGCTATACCAATATGGTCAAACGAATCTTGAGCCATGAGAACATCGACGTTGAACTGGGCACGGATTGGGCATCGGTTCGGGATAGCTCATTTTACAAAAAAATCGTGTTCACTGGCCCAATTGATGAATTTTTCCGCTGCGAATTCGGAGCCCTTCCCTACCGCAGCCTGGATTTCGTGTTCCAGACTTATGCGCAATCCAGGCATCAGCCTGTGGCTCAGGTCAATTATCCAAATGAACACGCCTTTACCAGAATCACCGAAATGGGCCATATGACCCATGAGTGGGAAGGAAAGACCAAAGTCGCCATTGAATATCCCACTGCCTACACACCAGGCATTAGCCTTCCTTATTATCCGATCCCGCAGGATGATAACCAAAATCTCTATAACCGTTATCGTGATTTCGCAGCCAAGGAAGCACCAGATGTCATTTTTTGCGGACGGCTTGGCAACTATCAATATTACAATATGGATCAGGCCGTAGCAAAGGCGCTGACAATCTTTCAGAAGCAAATATGCGGCGTTGGTGAAAAGATCAGCGTTTGAATTATTGTACCAAGTGATGTCTTATTGAAGTCTGGCGCTATGTGGGCATCTGGGTGATAGTCTTGTGTGGACGGCCCCGTAGCGTATCGCGGTGTGCCGAGAGCCCCGGACGACACCCCACAAAACCAGCCCCCTCATTCGTCGCGGGCCACGCGGAAGCCGTTGGCGATGTAGCGCACCGACGCATCGTAGTTGCCGCGCGCGGTCACGGTGATGTCGTCACGGCCGGAGCGGAAGGAGCCGCCCCGCAGCACCCGCTTGAGGCAACCGGCGACCTCGCGCGCACTGCCGTCCGCCGGCGCGCCCCGGTAGTTCGGGACCCAGCAATCCGCCGTCCACTGCGCCACCCCACCCAGCATTCCGGAGAGCCCGAAGCCGTTCGGCCGGAAGCTCGTGACCGGCAGCGGCGCATGAGTCTCCTGCCGTCCGCCGCAATCGCTGCAATTGGCCAGGGACACGCCGACCTCGTTGCCCCACCAGTAGCGCGTGGTGGTGCCGGCCCGCGCGGCGTATTCCCATTCCGCCTCGCTCGGCAGCCGGTATTTCCGGCCCGTCTTGCGCGACAGCCAGGACAGGTATTGCCAGGTGTCGTCCCAGCTCAGGTTGTGCACCGGCACGTATTCGTCCGCCTCCGCCATGCGCGGCAGGAAGCGGCAGCCCTGATCGGCCTGGCAGCGCTTCCACTCACCGATGGTCACCGGGAACTGGCCAAGCGCGAAGCCGCGCAGTTGCACGCGGTGCGCCGGCGATGCCTCCGGCTCGCGGGCTCCCTGGCCCATGGTAAAGCTGCCCTCCGGAACATGCAGCAGCCACGGGCAATCGGCGCAGTCCTGGAAGGCCGTGGCGGCCGCCGGGCCGGAAGCCGGGGCCGGAGCGGCGCGGTCCGGTGCGGCCGGCGGCGGCTGGGCCAGGGCCAGTTGCCCGGCCGACCGATGCGCCTCGGGGACGGAGGCGACCGGCGCGGCGGGTGGCGGGGCCGGCTGCGTTGTTGCCGGCGTAGCGGGGGCATTCGGCGTGACTTCCGGTGCCTCGGCGACCTCGATGTCGAGGCGGCCTTCGGCGGCCCCACCGCGGCCATCCTCGACGAGATAGCGCAGGCTGCCGGCCTTGCCGGTCAGCCCGGCCTCCGGCATCACGCTCAGCCGCGCCAGATCCTCCGGCCGCAGCCGGTCGCCGGGCTTCAGCACCGTGCCGCCGAGCCGCACCACGCCGCGCGGCAGCGCCTTGATGGTAACGGTCAGCGTGTCGCCGTCGGGATCGTTCGGCACGCCGATGCCGAGCGCGGCGGGGGCAAGCCGCAGCGTGCGCGGGGCCTCCACCGCCGGGGGCCGGTTGGCGGGCCGCACCGCGACCGGCAGGCTGGCGGTGAGATCGCCGCCGCGCCCGTCCTCCACCAGGATGTCAAGCGTGCCGACCGGGCCAAACGCCCGGCCATCCGGCTTGAAGGTCGCCGTCATGAAGCGATCGACCGAGAACACCTCGCCGGAAGCAACGATGCGCCCTTCCACCCGCACCTCGCCGCTGCGCGGCAGGCCGATCACCCGCACGCTCAGCGGGTCCTGGTCGGGATCGACCGGGCGCGGCAGGCCGAGCGGCGTCGGGCCGGCGCTGTCCGGCACCTCCAGCGGGCGGATGGCGCCGATCACGGGCGGACGGTTGGGCGGGCGCGGATAGAAGTAGAACGGCTCGGCCCCGAGCGAGGAAAAGGCATAGGGCTCCTGCCGGTTGGCGGTCGCCTTCAGCACCGCGTCGCGCACGCTGCGGAAGAACAGGCTGAGTTCCAGCCCGGGGATCTGCAAATGCGCGAGCAAGGCCGCGGCGAAGGGGCTGTGGCCGGCGGTGCCGTCCTCGGCGATGGTATCGGCGCGGGTGGCCATCATCACCATGGTGTTGCGCGGCACGTCGTCGACGCGCGCCAGCCCCGTCGGCGTGGCAATGGCACGGCCGGCCAGCGGCATCGAGCGGGCAATGCGCTCGACGAAGGGATTGTTGCGGCAGGCATCGAGCAGCACGATGCCGATCCGGCCGGCCTGCGCCACCTCGCCGAGCATCAGCGACAGCGGCAGCGCCTCGTACAGCAGGTCGCGTTCACGCTCGAGCCGCGCATCGGCGGGAAGCAGGTAGTTCTCGTGGTCCACCTGCACGCCGTGGCCGGCGTAGTACACCACGGCGGCCTCGGCGCGCTGGGCACGGATGCCGAAAGCCCGCAGCCCGCGCGTCAGCGTACGGAAGTCCGGATCGTACAGCTCCTCGACATCGAAGTTCAGCCGGCGCAACGCGTCGCCGATGTCGCGCGCATCGTTGACCGGATTGGTGAGTGGCGGCGCGTTCTGATAGGTGCCGATGCCGATCACCAGGGCGATCCGCCCCTGCTGCTGCGCGGCGGCCGGCCAGGGCGAGGCCAGGACGGCGCAGGCCAGCAGCACGGCCAGGACGAAACCAGACAGGCAGCCCTGAAGGCGTCGGGGCATCGCGTCACCTCCATGGTCGGGCGGGCATGATCGGGCAGGCCCGTCACCTCCGCCCGTAGCATGGAAGAGGAAGGGTTGTGCAAGTGCAAGGCATTGGCAAGACAACAACTATGCCAATCCACGCGCAACTTCTTCAATTCAAAGTGGCATGTGAGGACGGTTGTGCGACACGACGACTGTTCGCCCAAATACGCGCTGTTGTTCGCGCTGATCTTCCAGGAAGATCCCCGGCCAGCGCGATGTCGCCAGCGCCGCGGGCGCGACCCGAGGGGAACACGGATGCAGACCCATGCCGGCCGCGAGGCCGTCCTTGCCGGTCATTTCCTGCTGAAGCACCTGAACGCGGACGAACTGCGGCGGCTGGCCACCGGGGCGGCGGTGATCACCTGTGGCGGCGGCGAGGTCATCTTCCAGAAAGGCGATCCGGGCAACAGCATGATGGCGGTGTTGCGCGGGCGGGTGAAGATCTGCAGCTATTCCACCGAAGGTCGCGAACTGGTGCTGAACATCATCGATCGCGGCGGCGTGTTCGGCGAGATCGCGCTGCTGGACGGGCAGCCCCGCACCGCCGACGCCGTGGCACTGGAACCGACCGAATTGCTGGTGCTGCAGCGCGACCGCTTCATGCCGTTCCTGGCCGGCAATCCGGAGTTGATGGCCCGGCTGTTCGCGGTGCTGTGCCAGCGCCTGCGCCAGACCAGCGAGCACCTGGAAGACACGTTGTTCCGCGAGGCGCCGTCGCGGCTGGCGCGCGGCCTGCTGCGCCTGGCCGACAGCTTCGGCCGCGAGGTCGCGGGCGGGATGCGCATCGAGATCCGGCTGTCGCAGCAACAGATCGGCAGCCTGATCGGCATCTCCCGCGAGAGCATCAACCGGCTGCTGAGCGAGTGGCGGGAGGACGGCACCATCGCCGTCACCTCCGGCATCATCATCCTGCGCGACCGGGAGATGCTGGAGAGCATCGCGGCAGCGGAAGTGTAGCCGCCTCCGCTTCCGCCTGCGCCTGCGCGGCGCGGTCCACCCGCCAGACGGAAATGGCGGCCTGCCGGCCACGCAGCGCGATCTCCCCCACCGGGCGGCCGGCGAAGCCCTTGCCCAGACGCTCCCAGGTCGGCCCGCCCACCAGGATGGTGCAGCCGCATGGCCCGGTCGCCTGCTGCTTGCCCAGTTGCTCCAGCCGCGCCGCCACGTTGGCGGTGTCGCCGAGCAGGCAGAATTCCATGTGCGTGCCGCTGCCGAAGCTGCCGGCCACCAGCGGACCGGTGTGAATGCCCACGCGCAGCCCCGCCGCCGGCAGCCCCGCCTCGCGCCAGGCCGCGTTCAGCCGGTCCATCTCCGCCTCCATGCCCAGCCCGCAGCGCACCGCGTTGCGCGCGTCGGTGGCAATGCCAGGGGCGTCGTGCCGCGGCACCGGGGCCCCAAACACCGCCAGGATGCCGTCGCCCACGAAACGCAACACCACCCCCTCATGCGCGGCAACGACGGCCACCATCGCCTCGATGTAGCGATCGAGCCAGGCGACCAGCGGCGCCGGCGGCAGGCGCTCGCACAACGAGGTGAAGCCGGCCACGTCGCAGAACAGCACCGTGGCGGTCAGTTGCTGCGGCACCGGCCTGCCGCCGGCCAGGAACAGCTCGCGCTGGGCGAGGATCTGCGCCACCACCGGCTCGCTGACGAAGCGGGAGAACAGCACGCGCAGCGTCCGCCGATCGCGCCGCTCGCCATGACCGCGCCAGATGCGCGCGAGCGCCCCGGCGAGCAGGCAGGCCAGCACGGGGGCGGCCACGGAGACGCCGGGCAGCCCGGCGGCGACGGCGGCCAGCGCCGCCGCCGGAATCAACAGTACCGTCAGCGTCAGGGCCGCCGCCGCGGCGGCACCGGCGAGCATGCCCCCCAGCGCCGTGCCCAGCGTCGCGGCGGCGAGCGTGGCGACGCAACCCGGGCAGGGCCCCGGTGGCACCGCACGGCCTTCCAGCATCTGCGCCAGCACCGCGGCATGGATTTCCACCCCGAAGCTCGGCCGGCCGAAGGCGGAGGCCAGGGTGCGGTGCTCGTCGATGCCCGGGATCATGCTGCCCACCAGCACCACCCGCCCGGCGAGCCAGTGCGGCGGCAGCAGCGCCGCGGCCTCGGCCGGATAGACCGGCAGCGTCCCGGCGGGCCGCCAGAGGATCGGGAACGGCGCGGTGGGCACCGTCATCCCCACGACCGCGGCCAGGCTTGCCGGCAGGCTCAGTTGGCCGGTCGCGGGATGGACCGGCACATGGGTGCGCACCATGTCGTCGAAGCGGTCACGGCCGAGATTGGCGAGGGCCGTGCGCCGCATCGCCAGGAACCCCTCCAGGAAGCGCCGCTGCTCCGGCGGTAGGTCGGTCTCCGGCGCGACCGTGATCGCCACCACCGGGATGTCGGGGCGGGCCAGCGCCTGGCGCAGCGCGGCGTCCTTCTCCGGCTCGGTCGGCCGGTCGAACAGCACATCGAGCCCCACGGCAGCGGCGCCGGCGCCGGCCAGCGTGTCGATCAGCCCGGCCAGGAAGCCGCGGTCGATCGGCGCGACATAGGGAAAGGCCGCCAGGGTCTCCGGCGTGATGGCGAGGATGACAACGCGCGGATCGGCCGGCTCCGGAGGGGCAAACAGCCGGAACGCCACGGCGTCGAACAGCCGGTCGGCGGCGGCGAGCGGGGATGGCGGACGCACCAGCAGAAAGGCGAGGATCGTGGCCGAGGCCAGGACCAGCGCCGCCCCGCCCGCCCATCGGCGCATGCGCGCAAGCTGCCATGCCATTGCGCCGCGACTCTCGCGGCAGGCGCGGCGGCGACGCAAGCCCTATTCACGCCGCGTCGTTCATGTGTCCTCCGGCAGCACCGCGCGGAAGATCGCCCCACGACCGGGCTGGCTTTCCACCGCCAGCGTGCCGGCGTGCCGCTGCATGATGGTACGACAGATCGCCAGCCCCAGCCCGGTGCCGGCCGGCTTGCCCGTCAGGGTGTCGCCGCCGGCCTGGCGGAACCGCTCGAAAATCGTTCCCTGGTCCTCCGGCGCGATCCCCGGGCCATTGTCGATCACCTCGATCGCCTGCCCGCCCTCGGCCCGCCGCAGCACCAGCCGCACCCGCCCCGTCCCCGCCGGCGAGAACTTCACCGCATTCGAAAGCAGGTTGATCACGACCTGCGCGATGCGGTCGGCATCGGCCCGCACCGCCGGCAGCCCCGTCGCGATCTCGCAGGACAGCATGATGCTGCGGTCCCGGAAGAGCTGCCCCGTCGCCGCCGCGGCATCGCGCAGGATCGCCGCCAGATCGACCGGCGCGAAATTCCAGTGCAGCTCGCCGGCCTGCATCTTCGCCAGGTCGAGCATGTCGGTGATCAGCCGGGTCAGCCGCTCGCTCTCGCGCAGGATGATGCCCAGGAATTCCTGCCGCCGTGCCGGATCGAGATCGGGCTCTTCCAGCAGGATCTCCGAGAAGGAGCGGATCGAGGTCAGCGGTGTGCGCAGCTCATGGCTGACATTGCTGACGAATTCGTCCTTCAGCCGGTCGAGCTGCTGCAGCGTCGCATTGGCGCGGCGCAGCTCCCCGGTGGTCGCTTCCAGCTCGCGCGACTTCTGCTCCAACTGGCGGCTGTACTCGCGGATCTGCGAGGATTCGTCGACGATCCGGATCACCTCGTCCACGCCCACCGGCCGCTCGCCGGCAACCGAGGCAACCAGGACGCCGGCCGAGGCACCGCCGATCATGCCGGCCAGCAACCGCTCCACCTCCTGCACCACCGCCGCCTCCGCCATCTGCGCGCGCGGGTCGGCGCCGCGCGCGCGCAGCACCGCGGCGAGCCGCTCGCGCGCCCGCTCGGGGCCGATGAACCGGCCGAGCAGTTCGGCGAGATCGGCGATCGGGGCCCCGCCGCGCCAGGGGCCGGGCGTGGCCTGGACGGCGAACACGTCGACATAGGCCCGGGCCTGCGCCCGCTCCAGCGCGGTGGGACGATGCAGCACCGAGACCGCCACCAGCAGGCCCGCATTGGCCAGGATCGACCAGAACAGGCTGTGCGTGATCGGGTCGAGCCCGGCCAGCCCGAACAGTGCCTGTGGCCGCAGCAGGTCGAGCCCGAACAGGCCGCGTTCGAGGAAGTCGCGCGGCAGCACCTCCGACAGCGCCAGGGACGGCAGGAACAGCGTGTACATCCAGACCAGGAACCCCGCGCCGATCCCCAGGATCGCGCCCGGCCGGCTGGCCCGCCGCCAGAACAGCCCGAGCAGGATCGCCGGGGCGAACTGCGCCGCGGCGGCGAAGGACACCAGCCCGATCGAGACCAGCGCATGGGTATTGCCGATGCGCTGCATATAGAGGAAGCCGAGCAGCACCACGCCGAGGATGGCGGCACGACGGATCGCCAGCAACAGCCGGGTCAGGTCGCGCTGGCGCGCCGGCGCGAAGCGCAGCAGCAGCGGCATGACCAGGTCATTGCAGACCATGGTACTGAGGGCGACGCTCTCCACCACCACCATGGCGGTGGCGGCGGACAACCCGCCGATCAGCGCGGCCACCGACAGCGCCTGCGCCCCCGCCGACAGCGGCAGGGTCAGCACCACCATGTCGCGGTCGCTGCCTGCGGGCAGCAGCAGCAGCCCGGCCAGCGCGATCGGCAGCACGAACAGGTTGATCACGAACAGATAGAGCGGGAACCCCCACATCGCCGGCGCGAGATGGCGCTCGTCGCGGTTCTCGACCACCAGCATGTGGAACTGTCGCGGCAGGCAGATCGCGGCAGCCATCGCCACCAGCACCAGCCCGGTCCACTCCGCCGGCGGGGTGGCGAGGCGGGCCAGGGTCGGCCATTGCGGCAAAGTGGCGGCGCGGGCGAAGAGATCCGGAAAGCCCTCGAACAGCACCAGCCCGGTGAACAGGCCGACGGCGACGAGGCAGACCAGCTTCACCACCGATTCCAGCGCGATCGCCGCGACCATGCCACGATGATGCTCGTCGGGATCGATATGGGCGGTGCCGAACAGCACGCCGAACAACGCCAGCAGCAGCGCCGCCCCGAAGGCCAGCGTGCCCTCGGCGATCCCGCCGCTCCACCCTGCCCCGCCGCCCAGCACCACCATCAGGCTGGCGGACACCGCCTTGAGCTGCAGGGCGATGTAGGGCACCGAGCCGATCACCGCGATCAGCGTCACCAGCCCCGCCAGCAGCGCCGAGCGCCCGTAGCGGGTGGCGATGAAGTCGGCCAGCGAGGTGATGCGGTGCGCCTTGCTGATGCGCAGGATCTTCGCCAGCACCGGCCAGCCGAGCACGCAGACCAGGGTCGGTCCCAGATAGATCGGCAGGAAGTCGATCCCCCGCGCCGAGGCGCGGCCGACCGAGCCGTAATAGGTCCAGGAGGTGCAGTAGACACCGAGCGAGAGCACGTAGACGGCGGCGGAGGGGCGCGCACGGCTGCGGTCGGCGATCGCCGCCACCGCGAACAGCAGGGCCCCATAGGCCGCGAGCGGCAGCAGCACGCCGATCCCGCTCATCCGCCCTCCCCGCCGCGCCGCCGCGCCCGCCGGAGAATGGCGCCGAGCAGCAGGATCACCACCGCCCAGCCCGCATAGACGGCGACGAACAGCACCGGGATGCCGAACAGGGTCGCCTCGCCGGGCAGGCCGATGACCGGCGGCAGGAACAGCACCAGGCCGAGCAGGAACAGCCCGCCCAGCCGCGCCCGCGTGTCGGGATCGGGGTTCATCGCCGGCATTGGCGACCTCGCCGGCAGGGCGGCAGCCTGATCATGGCCCGGATCACATCCTCGGTGCCGCGATCAAGCCCCAGCGCAAGGCGGGAGGCAATCGGGGCGGCACCGGATACCGCGCGGCGGCACTCACCCGGGCACGGGAAGCCCGAACGACACCGTCCCGTCCTGTGCCGCCGCCCGCTCCAGGCCACGCTCCTGTTCCAGGAATTCCTGCATCGCCGCCGCCACCCCGGCATTGCGGTCGCAGGGGCTCAGCCAGACATCGATGCAGGCCACGTCGGACGGCGTGCCGTGGTCACGCTCGAGCTTGAGGGCGGCCTTCGACCACGCCGCCGTGCCGCCTTCCAGCACGCGCACCGGCGCACCCGTCAGTCCCTGCGCCTCCGGCACCGCCAGCCGCGCCAGCATCCCATCCGGCGAGGTCAACACCACCAGCCGCGCCATCATCAGCCGGTCCTGCAGCAAATCCAGCCGGGTGCGCAGCCCCCA
The DNA here is from genome assembly GCF_937425535.1 of Rhodovastum atsumiense. NCBI lineage: Bacteria > Pseudomonadati > Pseudomonadota > Alphaproteobacteria > Acetobacterales > Acetobacteraceae > Rhodovastum > Rhodovastum atsumiense. Next base: position 5,429,451 of record NZ_OW485601.1, on the reverse strand, counting down.
CAGCGCGCCGGGAATATGGCCTTCGCGAAAATCGACGCTGCGCGCCAGATCCACCACCGTGGCATCGCCGCAGGCGGCCAGCGCGTCGGCATCAATGGAATCCACCCGCGCCTGCAGCTCCGGCACGCCGATCGCGCCCGGACCGCGCACCGTGGCCTCGTCCAGCCCGCCCTCCACCACGAACACGTCGCGGTGCCCCATCCGCCGCAGCCAGGCCGCCGCCATGCGGGCGCGCACGCCGTCGTCGTCGATCAGCGCGATGCGGGCGTTGTGCACCGCGATCCAGGCATCGGTGGCCCGCACCAGTTGCCCGCCCGGCGCCGACAGGCTGCCCGGACGATGCCCCGCCGCGAACTCGGCCGGGTCGCGCACGTCCAGCACATAGCAACTGCGGCCGGGATCCTCCTCGAACCGCGCCAGGTCGAGCGGCCCGATCACGCCGACGCCCGATTGCTCGGCAAATGCCTTCGCCCGCGCCAGCGCCAGCGCGGCGGAAGCGGGACGGCCGGGCGGGAAGCGCGCCTCGCTGCCCTGCGCCAGCGCGAAGCCGGCCAGATCCCAGCCCATGAGGCCGTCACGCAGTGCCAGCACACGGTTGGGCACGCCAGCCCGGCGCAGGCTCTCCGCCCCCAGGATTGCCCGTGTGTGCGCCGCGGCAGTGACCACGACCACCGTGTCCGGATCGGGCACCAGGTCGGCGATGCGGTAGACCAGCTCCCCCCCGGGCACGTTCACCGCTGTCGGGATCGCCCTGCGGCGGAATTCCTCGGGACTGCGGCTGTCCAGCACCACGAGGTCGTGGCGCGTTTCCAGCCAGCGCGCGAGGTCCGGCGCCGCGATGACCTCGGTGGCATCATGCCGCGCCACCCAGGCGGCGAAGGCCCGGGACGGCAGGTTGACGCCAGCGAACAGCGGATAACCCGCCGCCTGCCAGGCCGGCGTGCCGCCCGCCAGCACGGACACATCGTCCGCGCCGAGGCTCTCCAGCCATCCGGCGAGGCGCACGGCGAGTTCCCGTCCGTCATCGACGCAGACGATGCGGGTGGCGAGCGAGGGCAGCAGCGCCCGCGCGCGGATCTCCATGCGCGACAACGGGCAAGGCACCGCCCAGAACAGGTGGCCGGTGGCGTATTCGCCTTCCTCCCGTGCGTCCAGGATGGCCAGTTCCCGGCGATCGGTGATCCAGCCCCGCAGGGTGGCGGCGTCGATGGATCTCATGGCCGTGGCGCCGGGAGCATTCTGCCTGGGCTGCGCGCCGCCACGGGAGCAGGAGCATTCATGAAGGCCTCCTCCGTTTTGGGCGAAGACTAGGCAGGCCGGAGTGGCTTGTCACCAAGCCCCCGCGTGGGCGGACCCCTGGGAGGAATCCTGCCCGACCCGCCTCACTCGACCAGTTCACCTTCGTGCAGGATCGGGCCCTTCAGCTCCTCGAAGCGGAACAGCTTGAAGGCGCGCTGCCCGTTGAGATCGAGCATGCGCAGGCCGTTCTGCTCTTCCAGGGTCTGCCTGATGACGGTGAAATGCCCGCCATAGCGCTGCTGTACCAGCTCGACCGGAATCTCGTAGGCGATGAACTTGCCGATTCCCTTGCGGTGCAGCCGCTGGATCAGCGCAGGATCGGTGATGCTCGGATAGGAGGTCAAATAGACCACCGAGCCACTGGCCGTCATCAACAGCATTGCATTCATGAATGATCTCCCGCAACAGACATTGTCATTCAGTCAGGAGGAAAACCTCGAAGGAACGGTCGAAGACCTGCATGACTTCAGCGGACAGCCGGCACCCGTCCGGCTCGGCCGGGGCCGTACACTGAGAGGCATGCGCGGCGATGGCACGACGCTTGCGCGAGAGGTCGGCGGTGATGTCGAGGCGCCACCCGGCGATGTCCTCGACCGCCAGGTCCTGTCGCGTGTGCTGCGTCCAGATCCAGACCGGATAGCTGCGCAGCTTGCCGCCGATGCGGCGTGCGACGGCGGCACCGATCCAGTACGCGGCGGCATGATCGGCATGCGGATCGTGCTGCCACGTGGTGCAGACCGTATCCACCTCGTGCCTGCGCGCCAGGGCGACGAGTTGCTCCACCACCTGGTCGAAGCCGGGCCCGGACTGCGGCAGCCGCGCCTTGGGCAGGCCGAGGAAATGCAACCGCTCCCGCGGCAGGCCGAGCAGTTCGGTGGCCGTGCGGGTCTCGGCTTCGTGCCGTGTCCGCAGCAGCACCGGCGCACCGCCGGCGACGGCGTCCTCCGGCTCGTTCCCATCGGTCAGCACGACGACCACCGGCGGCCGGCCCCGGACGCTGGCGGCAGCGATCAGGCCGCCGCAGCCCAGGCTTTCGTCGTCCGGATGCGGCGCCAGGATCAACGCCGTGCCGGCGGCGATGGTGTCCAGGTCGGCACACGGCAGGTCCCGCAGCCGCCAGAGGATTTCGTCCGTGCGCATCATGCCATCCCCAATTCCATCATGCCCAGCTCCTGCCGCCCCCGCCGCCGCCTGGCGTCGGGGGCTGGCACATCGCCGCCGTTACAGCCGGCCCCAGTACGCGGCTGTGTCCGACATGCGGTTGGAGAAGCCCCATTCGTTGTCGTACCAGCTCATCACCCGCACCAGCGCGCCATCCACGACCGCGGTCTGGGTGGCATCGAAGGTCGAGGAAGCCGGGCTGTGGTTGAAATCGGCGCTGACCAGCTTCTCCGTATTGTAGTCGAGGATCCCCTTCAGCTCGCCTTCGGAGGCCGCCTTCACCGCGGCGTTGACCTCTTCCTTGGTCGCCGGCTTCTTCAGCACCACGTCGAGCGAGACCAGCGACACGTTCGGCGTCGGCACGCGGATGGCGGTGCCGTCCAGCTTGCCCTTCAGGTCCGGCATCACCAGCCCGACCGCGCGGGCGGCACCGGTGGTGGTGGGGATCATCGACAGCGCCGCGGCGCGGGCGCGGTGCAGGTCCTTGTGCAGCGTGTCCAGCGTCGGCTGGTCGCCGGTGTAGGAATGGATCGTCACCATGTAGCCGCGCTCGATGCCGAAGCTGTCATGCAGCACCTTGGCCACCGGGGCGAGGCAGTTGGTGGTGCAGGAGGCGTTCGACACCACGGTCATGTCGCGGGTCAGCGTCTTGTGGTTGACGCCGTAGACGATGGTGGCATCCGCCCCTTCGCCCGGGGCCGAGATCAGCACCTTCTTCGCGCCGGCCTGCAGCAGGGCCGACGCCTTCTCCTTGGAAGTGAAGATGCCGGTGCACTCGAAGGCGATGTCGACGCCCTGGTACGGCACCCTGGTCGGGTCGCGCTCGGCCGAAACCTTGATCGGGCCCCAGACCCGCCCGCCGCGACGGATGGTGATGGTATCGCCCGCGACCTCGACCACGCCCGGGAAGCGTCCATGGACGCTGTCGTAGCGAAGCAGGTGCGCATTCGCGTCGGGGCTGCCGAGATCGTTGATGGCGACCACCTCGATGTCCTCGCGCCCGCTTTCCACCAGCGCCCGCAGCACGAGGCGCCCGATGCGCCCGAACCCGTTGATCGCGACTTTCACCGCCATGACGTTGTCTTCCCTTACGGCCTGATCGTGATTGTTTGCCTTGTTGCGCCGGCGCTTCGCCCCGGGCCGGCGCCGTCCCGGTCTGGTTTACGTCAGGATCTTCGCCACGGTGTTCCGGCGCAGGCGGTACTGGTCGGGCATCGACTTGCCGAGCAGCGGGCGAAGATACAAGCGGTAGGCATCGGTCACGTCGGTGCCGCTCGCAGAGATGAACTCATCCGGCATGGTGCGCGTCTTGCCAGCCACCGCCGCCAGCGGCACCAGCCGATAATCCACCGAGTAATAGCCGGTACGCTCGATGATCACCGAGCCGCTGGTCTCACCCCACATGGCGAACTGCACCGCCTTCTCGGCGACCTCCCGCGCCTCGCGCTGATCGATGTCGGAAACGCAGCCGATGAAGGAACGCTGCAGGTAGCCGAGCGTGTCGCCGCGCACGCGGCTGAGGCCGAGCTTCTCCTTGACCTCGCTGCACAGCAGTTCGGCGAGCGCGCCGCTGCCGGAGAGCTGCACGTTGCCATGCGCATCGCGCTCGACCTGCTTGGCGAGCTGCGTCGCGATCGGCACGCCGGCCTCGTCATGGATGCCTTCCGACACCGCGACCACGCACCGGCCGAACCGGTCATAGGCGCTTTTCACGTCGGCGATGAAATTCTCCAGCCGGAAGGTGCGCTCCGGCAGGTAGATCATGTGCGGCCCGTCATCGGGGAACTTCTTGCCCAGCGCCGCGGCGGCGGTCAGGAACCCGGCATGCCGACCCATGACCACGCCGATATAGACGCCCGGCAGCGAGCGATTGTCGAGGTTGGCGCCGAGAAAGGCCTGGGTGACGAAGCGCGCGGCCGAGGGAAAGCCCGGCGTGTGGTCGTTCAGCACCACGTCGTTGTCGATGGTCTTGGGGATGTGCACGCAGACGAGCGGATGGTCGGCCTTCTGCGCTTCCTCGGCGACGATGCGGGTGGTGTCGGAGGAATCATTGCCGCCGATGTAGAAGAAGTAGCGGATCTCGTGCGCGCGCAGGACCTTGAAGATTTCCTGGCAGTATTTCAGGTCTGGCTTGTCGCGGCAGGAGCCGAGCGCCGAGGAGGGCGTCTCGCCGACCATCTCCAGGTTATGGGTGGTCTCCTGCGTCAGGTCGACGAAGTCCTCGTTGATGATGCCGCGCACGCCGTGCAGCGCGCCATACACCAGGCTGACATTGCGGAACTTCCGCGATTCCAGCACCGTGCCAACCAATGACTGGTTGATCACCGCGGTCGGGCCACCGCCCTGGGCTACCAGCACTTTTCCTTCCAACACAGCCGCATGCTCCGTTGATGAGGATGGGGACAGGCCGCAACGAAACAGACCGGGCGGGGACGGTGACGCCGCCCCGCCCGTCGGTCGGGTCAGTCTTTGCCCTGATAGATCGCGATGATCCGGTCGAGCATGGCCAGGGCTTCTTCCTTGGGCCGCTGGAAGGTGTTGCGGCCGATGATCGAGCCGTTGGCGCCGCCGTCGCGCAGGCCGCGCACTTCTTCGTAGAGTCCTTCGAGGCTTTTCGCCTCGCCGCCCGAGAACACCACGATGCGGCGGCCGGCGAAGGCCGACTGCACCACGTGCCGGACCCGCTTGGCCAGGGTGGAGCGGTCGATATGCTGGCTTTCGTAGGTCTTCTTGGCGGCGTCGAGGCTGACCACGTCGGTGGGCGGCTTCACCTTGATGATGTGCGCGCCGGACAGCGCCGCCATATGCGCGGCATAGGCGCAGATATCGAGCGCGGTCTCGCCGGCCTTGTCGAGCAGCGGGCCGCGCGGATAGCTCCACACCACCACGGCGAGCCCGACCGCCTTCGCTTCCTCCGACAGCTCGCGCAGTTCCTCCATCTGGGCGAAGGCGTATTCGCTGCCTGGATAAATGGTGAAGCCGATCGCCGCACAGCCAAGCCGCAGCGCGTCCCTGACGCTGCCGGTGACCGCCTGGTCCTTGGTGGTGGCGAGGCTGTTGGAGCTGTTCACCTTCAGGATGGTCGGGATGGCGCCGGCGTAGCTCGCCGCGCCGGCCTCGATCATGCCGAGCGGCGCCGCGTACGCGGACAGCCCCGCCTCGACGGCAAGCTCGAAATGATAGCGCGGATCATAGGCCGGTGGGTTGGGGGCGAAGCTGCGGGCGGGGCCATGCTCGAAGCCCTGGTCGACCGGCAGGATCACCAGCTTGCCGGTGCCGCCCAGCCGCCCTTCCATCAGGATGCGGGCCAGGTTGGCCTTGGTGCCGGGATTGTCGCTCTCGTACCAATCGAGGATGTTCCTGATCTCGGGCGTGATGCGCATGGGTCTGAACTCCTGTGGACGGCAGAAGCTGTGTCCCGGGGCCGGCGCCGCGCCCCTGCCGCCTGGCAGAGGCGGAGACGGGCCTGCCGGTGTGACGGGGCATGGCGCGCCGGAGCGGCGCGCCGGTGCGATGAGCGGGAAAAGGGGCTTGCGGAGATCGGCGCGGGCCGGCGCTGTCCGAAGGCATTTCCTGCAGGTTTCCTCGACGCCCGGACGCTGGTCCCGGGTGGCTGTTCTGTTCTCGTTGCTCCCGGACGGCGGCGCTTCATCCCCCGGTGGCGGTCACCACGCCGGGCCACGAGCCGGGCATGAAGGCATGGCGAACCGAACGACGTTTCCTTGTGGCAGGCAAGACCAAGACAAGCGATGGAGCAGCAAATCTGTCAGTGGAAGTCAGAATCGTAAGCAATTTCCTCAAAAATAACATGGTAATTTGAAGTAAATTTGGTAATGAAATTGAATTTAATTTGTGACGTATTTCGTATTTTGTTCCCCACTATGGTCAGTTCGAAGTCATCATGGTAGATATTTGTTTGATCATCTGTCAATACAAAGCCATCAACCGACCATTCACGCGAACATCCACGCGGCAACAGCCCCGTTGATTTCACACATGTTCTGCCATTTGAACTGGCTAACGCCACATGAACTTCCAGGCGCAGACTCTTCCAAGAGCATTGCGCGGCCGCTGGCATGGCAGCCATGGAGTCATACTGGCAGTACATATTTTGCAGTGCGGAATCTCTTATTGTGCAGTGCGGAATCTTTGGCCAGTTCGACATGTCACCATTAACACCATATCACCATTTACCTGGCGTTTGGCGTTGTCAACTGGATCGCTTTTTGCGTTCTCGCCACCTGGTTCCCCGAGGAAGGCCAAAAATCCCACCCAAGTAATGAAAAGTTGCCCGTTCCGGCAGGCTATTCACCAAATCGCATGAAAATCAGGGCATCGATGCGATGTCCGCCATCCCAGTGCACGCCTTGCGCGCCCGCAGCCGGCGACGCGCATGGATTTTCACGATCTCGAGCACGCACAGCAGTTGCAGTCGCCGCCGCCGGCCGGCACCGGCAATGCGCATCCCCGAGACGGGCGGCGGTGATTTCGCAGCGCACCAATCGCGATGACGGCGGCCCCTCTTGGCAGCGACCGCGGGCACGGGCACATGCTGGATCATCATGCCCAATGCCGCACCGGACCCCGCACCCCCGATCCCCGACGCCGCCCCCACCGCAGGCGGGGCCATGACACCGCAGGTCTTCGACCGCATGGCCGTGCGCCGCCACCGTGATCGCGCCGCCGCCACGGTGGACCGGGTCGCCGACATCCTGCGCGACGCCGCCGACCGCCTGCTCGACCGCCTCGATGACACCACGCGCCGCTTCACCCGTGCCCTTGATCTCGGCGGGCGGGGCATCGTCGCCCCGCTGCTGCGCGCCCGCGGCATCGATGTCGTCGCCTGCGACCTCTCCCCCCGCATGGCCGCCCGTGCCGGGGCGCCCTGTGTTGCCGCCGACGCGGAATGGCTGCCCTTCGCCCCCGCCAGCTTCGACCTGGTGGTGGCGAACCTGTCGCTGCACTGGGTCAACGACCTGCCGGGCGCGCTGATCCAGCTCCGCCAGGCGCTGCGGCCGGACGGGCTGCTGCTGGCCAGCCTGCCCGCGCGGGGCACCCTCGCCGAGCTGCGCACCGCCCTGGCCGAAGCCGAGGCGGCGCTCGCCGGCGGCGCCGCACCGCGGGTCGCGCCCTTCCCGGACCTGCGCGACTGCGCCGCCCTGCTGCAGCGCGCCGGCTTCGCCCTGCCGGTTGCCGATGTCGAGGACATCACCCTGCTGTATGCCGACCCGCTGCGGCTGCTGCGCGACCTGCGCGAGGCCGGGGAGGCCAATGCGGTGGCGCTGCGCGACCGGCGCATCCCGCCACGCGCGCTGTTCCCGGCCGCCCTCGCCGCCCTGCCCGGGCAGGAGGGGCGCGCGCGGGCAACCCTGCGGCTGGCCGTGCTGACCGGATGGGCGCCCGCGCCGGGCCAGCCGCAGCCGCTGCCGCGCGGCAGTGGCCAGGTGCCACTCGGCGAGGCGCTGGCCGACCCGGACCGGAGCCGGAACCGTCGCTGAACGGCTGCGTATGGGCGGCGACAGATCCGCTTCGCCCAAAAGGAAATGCCCATGACGACGTTGCTGCGTGCCGCCCTGCTCGGCACCTGCCTGCTGCCGCTGGCCGCCTGCTTCACCTATCGCGAGGTGCCGGTGCAAGAGCCGGCGCCGGTCGTGATCACCCCGCCGCCCGCGGGCAGCGCCCCCATCCTGGTGCGGCCGGGCACCACGCCGTGAGGAAGCCGGTCATGCGAATCCTGGTCCGCGCCGCCCTGCTCGCCGCCCTGACGCTGCCGGCCGCCGCCTGCATCAGCTATCACGAGGAACCGCGCAAGCCCGCCCCGGTGGTGGTCACCCCGCCGCCCGATGCCGGCCCGGTGGTAGTGACGCCGCCCGCGCGCTGACCCGCCACCGGCGTGCCGGCCCGGCGCGGGTCATCCGCCCCCGTCCGGCTCGGTCGGAGCGATCGGGCCGCGTTCCCGCTGAGGGCCGGCCCGCCGGCCGGTGCCGCCGGGCCGGTCCTGGTCGACCGCCACGGTCAGATTGCGTTGCACCGGCGCCCCGGCGCCGGGGGCCGTATCGTCGGCCAGGGCCACCTGGGTCGCCAGCTCGCGGCGGATGGCAAGCAGCGCCGCGGCCGCTTCCCGCCGCGCCGTCCCGCCGCAGACCGGGCCGGGGAAGCGGGAGAGCAGCTCCCGCGTGATGGTCAGCCGGCCATTGGCCAGCCGCCATTGCGCCAGATAGCTCACCGAGTCCGTCTCCAGCCGCAGATCGGCGGGCACACGCTGCAGTTGCCGCCCGGGCGGCAGGTCCAGCACGATCTGCTCGCTCTGCCGTCCGGCATGGCAAGGGGCGGCGGTGGTCTCGCCGATGTCGCGGCGCAGCGGCCCGAGCAACATGTCGCCCGGCCGCACCAGCAGCCGCAGCCCGGGGGTCGGCACGAAGCCGGCGCCCTCCAGCAGGGCCGGATCGGCGATCAGGGCGAAGCGGCCATTGACCTCGTACTCGTTGCCGGGGGTCTCGGGCGGGGCGAAGCTGAAGCTGCCGCCGCCATCCAGGCCAAGGGCGCGCAACTGCGCCGCGGCAGCGCCGTCGCCGATTCCCTCGGCCCATTGCGCGGAATGCCGCAGATCGCCGGCGAAGGGACCGGTGGCCGAGGTGCGGGTGGTGCCACGGATCCGCCCGTCCGCGAGCAGCGTCGCCTGGGTGACCAGGGTGGCGGAGGCCCCCCCGGGCGCCAGCGCCGGGGTCCGCCGCAGCGCGCCGGATGCCACCGCGTGCAGCACCGGCTTACCGGCGGCGGCGAAGGGCAGCACACCGAAGGGCGCGGTGCCGGCGGTGGTGTCGGCATAGAGCCCGAATTCCGGCAACCAGGTGACCAGGTGGTCGAACTGGGCGAAGCCCGGCGGCCCGGCCAGCGAATAGCCGTCGCCGAGATTGACCATCACCATCTCCGCGGCGATACTGCGGGCAGCCAGCAGCGCGTGAAACAGCGCCACGTGGTCCTTGCAGTCGCCCCAGCCACGCGCCAGCACTATCCCCGCATCCGTCGGCAGCAGGGCGCCATCGCCGACATAGAGCGCGACATAGCGGATGCGGGCGCTGACCCAGTCATAGATGCGGCGGGCTTCCTCGCGTCGGTCCGCCGCCCCCGCCACCAGCCGCTCGGCGAGCGCGCGGATCTGCGGGGTGGGCTGCGCCTTCGGCAGTGCCGCTGCCGCCCAGTCGCGCGCCAGCGCATCCCAGTCGCGCCAGGTCGAGACGAACACGCGCGGCAGGCGATCGAAGGCAGCCAGCGCCGAATCCTCGGCGACGGCGGCCGGATCGGCCTGCCAGCGATGCACCACCGCCTCCCCGTCCTCGGTGACGGAGTGGCGGAAGCCATGAACCTCGCTCTGCAGCACCGTGCCGCGTGGGACCCGCACCACCAGGGACAGGTCGCGCCAGGGCAGGTCGACGGGGCGGTAGAGCGCGGTGGCGAAGCCGGGCAGCAGCGGTCGCGCCCGCAGCTTGCGCCAGGCCACCACCACGGTGTCACCGGCCTGCACGTCCGGCAGCAGCACCACCTTCTGGCGGCGGTCGGTGAAACGGTCGAGCTCGGGCGAGCCGCGCGGCAACTGCTCGACCACCGCGTCCGGGCCGGCCGGCAACACCCGCCCGTCGGCCTTGCGCGTCGCCGCCTCGACCAGATCGAGGGTCTCCAGGCCGGGGCTGTAGGTCATGGTCTGCTGCGCCTCGCGCCGGGCGGCAGCGGCATTGGCCACACGGATCTCGACACGCCAGATGCGGGTGACGGCGCCGTCCCGGCCGAGATCGTAACTGTCGGAGGCACGCAGCACGTCCACCGGCGTGGCAGCACGGGCGGCATGCGCAAGGATGGCGAAATAAATCAGCAGCAAGGCTGCCGCCAGACCGAGGACAACGGAGATACGCCGGGCCATGCCGCTCTCCACATCGTGAAGAGTGTATGGAATAATCTGCCATCACGAAAAAGTGAATAAAAAACCAACTTCGTTATAATAACGCTTTCAAAAGAAATGGCCGCCAGTACCATTTTCAGCACCGCCGGCGACCTGCCCAACACCAATATTTCATGTCGATCCTGTCAACAGGATCGAACGGGGCCACATATCCCCGGAATTCAATGAAACTTCGCAAGAATTCAATAAATTATGAATCCCATCACGGAACCATCTTGTCGTTTATTTAAACCATCGCAGTCCCAAATGATTGCATCCGGACAAATGAAACCTGCCCGGATCTGCTCGCGGACAGATGCAGACAGAATCGTCATCCTTCCATCGAGGAGTTATCGTTCATGTCGAGCTCTGAAGGACGTTTCGAGTTTCCAGGCACACAGGGACTGACACTGAACCGGCACGGCGACACCGTGCAAATTCTGCGCCATGGCGCAGAATTCGGCACGATCCGGTTCATCGGCGGCATTCCGTCCAACCTGACGCTGGCGAGCGACCGCCACGGCGGCAGCACGCTGAGCTGGCACGTGACCGGAGCAAGCGGGCATAACATCGCCACCGACATCGTCACGCATTTCACCGGCAACGCGAATGTCCGGGCAAGCTGGCATGCCACCGGCGCCCATGGGGAGGTCTCCGGGGCAAGCTTCGCCAGCGCATGGCAATCGAGCGACGCGCAAAACGCGTCTTTCTCCAGCACCACCATCCTGACCGGGTGACATCGTCCGGACCATCATGCCGCTGCGCCCCTCTCCCCGGCACCGGAGCGGGAGAGGGCCGCGGTGGTCAGCCGCCGGTGACGCTCATGTGCCGCGACAGGGCCGGGGCGTCGCGGCGACGGTCGATGACGAAGTCGTGGCCCTTCGGCTTGCGCGCGATCGCGGCCTCGATCGCCGCCACCAGCCCGGCATCTCTGGCACCGCCGCGCAGCAGCGCACGAAAATCGGCGCTGTCCTCCTGCCCGAGGCACATGTACAGCCTGCCGGTGCAGGTCAGTCGCACCCGGTTGCAGCTTTCGCAGAAATTATGCGTCATCGGCGTGATGAAGCCGATCCGCCGCCCGGTCTCGGCCACGTCGTAGTAGCGCGCCGGGCCGCCGGTGCGGTACCCGGTCTCGGTCAGCGTCCAGCGCCGCCGCAGCCGCGCGCGCACCAGCGACAGCGGCAGGTACTGGTCGGTGCGGTCCCCCGCGACATCGCCGAGCGGCATGGTCTCGATCAGGCAGAGATCGATCCCATGCCGCCCGCACCAGGCCAGCATGTCGTCGAAGGCATCCTCGTTCACCCCGCGCAGCGCCACCGTGTTCAGCTTGACCGCGAGCCCCGCCTGCTGCGCCGCCCGGATGCCCTCCAGCACCGTCTCGATCCGCCCGCGCCGGGTGATCGCGGTGAAGGCCTGCGGATCGAGCGTGTCGAGGCTGACATTCACCCGCCGCACCCCCGCCGCCGCCAGCGCCCCGGCATGCTGCGCCAGCCGGGTGCCGTTGGTGGTCAGCGTCAGCTCCCGCAGCCCCCCCTCCCCCAGCCGCGCGCCGAGCGAGCGGAACAGCGTCAGCACGTCGCGCCGCACCAGCGGCTCGCCCCCGGTGATGCGGATCTTGCCGGTGCCGAGCGCGATGAAGGCGCCGCACAGCCGGTCAAGCTCCTCCAGGGTGAGGATCGAGGCCTTGGGCAGGAAGGTCATGTCCTCGGCCATGCAATAGACACAGCGCAGGTCGCAGCGGTCAGTGACCGAGACCCGCAGGTAGGTGATCGCCCGACCGAACGGATCCGTCATCGTCGCCATGCCTCATCCCCGCATACAGGTATATTATTGGCCACAATATATCGACGGGCCGCGGCGCGCGCGCAAGGGGGCGGGCCTTTCCCTCAGTCCGGCACGGGGTCGAGGGTGATCACCGCGGCGTTGATGACGACCTTGCCGGCTTCCTCGAAATTGACGGTGACCCGCTGGCCGATCACCGATTGCACCTGTCCGCGCCCCCAGTCGGGGCGGTCGGGATGGCGGACCCACATTCCCGGCTCCAGCGACGATCCGGCCGGTGGCATGGCCATGGCATCCATCCTCCGTCTTTTGGTGCGAACTCGAAAAGACTCGACGCCGCCGCGCCGGGATCGTAATGCCGGGTGACCGGGCCTGGTATCGCGGTCGCGACGCAAGCGTCCGCAACGATGCGGCCCGGATCACCGGGGAGGCTGGCGCGTGGACATATCCGGCACCGCGGGGGCGCCATGGCAGGACGGACTCCGGTTCACCGGGTTGCTGGCCGCACGACTATGTCATGAAATCAGCGGCCCACTCGCCACCGTCGCCGCCGCGATCGCGGTGGCGCAGGCGGATCCCGGCGCCACCGAGGCGCTGCCGCTCGGCCGCGAGGCGGCCGATGTGCTGGCCGCGCGGCTGCGGCTGCTGCGCGCGGCCTGGGCGGGGGGCGCGGAGCCGGAGGACGCCGCGGCGCTGCAGGGGATCTGCACCGCGCTGCCGCGGATCGGCCTGCGCCTGGAAAGGCTCGGGCCACGGCGCCGCTTTCCCGCCGGAACCGGCCGGCTGCTGCTCAATGTCGCGTTGCTCGCCGCCGACAGCCTGCCGCGTGGCGGCACGCTGGAGCTGGCCGGCCTGGGCCCGCAGGGTCTGCGCGCCACGCTGCACGGTGCCGGCGCCGCCTGGCCGGACGGTTTGCCCGATTGGCTCGCCGATCCCGGGGCGGCATGGCAGGCGGCCGGCACCGCCACGCCACGGGAGTTGCAGGGGCCGCTGACCGCCCTGCTCGCACATGCGGCCGGGGCGCGGCTGCGCCTCGGCCCGGTGCCGGTGCCCGGGGATGGCGCCGCACCGCTGCTGCTGCATCCGGCCTGAACGCCCCCGGCGCGTCTTTACCGTTTCTTCGCCTTCGCGCGCGCACCCTGGACGCGATCGCCCCGCCACGGGGCACAGGACGCACGGGGCGCACGGAGAGCGTAATGGACGATCTGCTGGCGGATTTCCTGACCGAGACCAACGAGAGCCTGGCCGAGCTCGACGTGGCGCTGGTGCGCCTGGAACGCACGCCGGACGACGAGCAGACGCTCTCGCAGATTTTCCGGCTGATGCACACGATCAAGGGCACCTGCGGCTTCCTGGGGCTGCCCCGGCTCGAACAGGTGGCGCACGCGGCCGAGAACGTGCTGGTGCGGCTGCGCGAGCGCGCCATCGCCGCCACCCCGGACGTGATCAGCACCGTGCTCTTCGCGCTCGACCGCATCAAGGAGATCGTCGGCGGGCTCGCCGCCGCCGGCACCGAGCCCGCCGGCGATGACAGCGCCCTGGTCGCCGTCCTCACCGAGGTGGCCGAGGGCCGCCAGCCCGCCGCCACGCCCGCTGCCCAGGTCTCCGCAGCGCCTGCCGCCATGCCCCCCGCCCCGCCCGGCGCCGCGCCGGACGGACCCGATGCCGCGTCCCTTTCGACAGCCGCGCCGGCCGCGAACGAAGCGCCGCCGGAACCGGCGGAGGCCGTGCGCGAGGCCGAGGCCACCATCGCCGGCCAGACCATCCGCGTCGGCGTCGACGTGCTGGAAAACCTGATGACGCTGGTCAGCGAGCTGGTGCTCACCCGCAACCAGTTGCTGCAGCTTGCGCGCGGTCAGGAGGATTCGGGGCTGCAGGTGCCGCTGCAGCGTCTGTCGCACATCACCTCCGACCTGCAGGAAGGGGTGATGAAGACGCGCATGCAGCCGATCGGCAATGCCTGGAACAAGCTGCCGCGGCTGGTGCGCGACCTCGCCCGCGACCTCGACAAGCGCATCGAACTGGTCATGCACGGCGCCGACACCGAACTCGACCGGCAGGTGCTGGAGCTGATCAAGGATCCGCTGACGCACATGGTGCGCAATTCCGGCGATCACGGGCTGGAATCCCCGGCCGAGCGCCGCGCCGCGGGCAAGCCGGAGACCGGTCGCATCACCCTCAACGCCTTCCACGAGGGCGGCCACATCCTGATCGAGATCGGCGACGATGGCCGCGGCCTCGCCACCGAGAAGATCCGCGCCAAGGTGCTGGCGCGTGGCCTGGCCACCGAAACCGAACTCGCCACCATGACCGAGGCGCAGATCCAGCGCTTCATCTTCCGCCCCGGCTTCTCCACCGCCGAAGCCGTCACCGCCGTCTCCGGCCGCGGCGTCGGCATGGACGTGGTGAAAACCAACATCGAGAAGATCGGCGGCACCATCGAGCTGAAAAGCCAGCCCGGTCACGGCACCACCTTCGTCGTCAAGATCCCGCTCACCCTCGCCATCGTCTCGGCGCTGATCGTGCAGGCCGGGCGGGAACGCTTCGCCATCCCGCAGCTCAGCGTGGTCGAGCTGGTGCGTGCGGGCACCGAGGCGGAGCGCGACGGCACGGCCACGGGCAAGGACGGCAGCGGCGAGCAGCGCACCGAAAGCCGCATCGAGCGCATCGACGGCACCCCGGTGCTGCGCCTGCGCGACCGGCTGCTGCCGCTGGTCGGGCTCGCCGAGCTGATGCGGCTCGAACCCGACCCCACGCAGGAGGCCGGCAACCGCAGCATCGTGGTCACCCAGGTCGGCGCCACGCTGCTGGGCATCATCGTCGACCGCGTCTTCGACACCGAGGAAATCGTGGTCAAGCCGGTGGCGCCGATCCTGCGCCACATCACCATGTTCAGCGGCAACACCATCCTGGGCGACGGGTCGGTGATCATGATCCTCGATCCCAACGGCATCGCCCGCGCCCAGGGCATCGCCGGCAGTGAACTGCGCCCGGAGGCGATGACCGGCACCGTGCTGGCACAGTCCGGGCAGCGCATCGCCGTGCTGCTGTTCCGTGCCGGCGGCCCCGAGCCGAAGGCGGTGCCGCTCAGCCTGGTGTCGCGGCTGGAGGACATCGCCAGCGAGCGCATCGAGATCTCCGCCGGCCAGCCGGTGGTGCAGTACCGCGGCCGGCTGATGCCGCTGGTGCCGCTCGCCGGCGCGCTCGACAGGACGAAGCCGCGCCATGCCGTGCTGGTGTTCAACGATGTCGATCGCGGGCTTGGCCGCGATCGCTGCATGGGGCTGGTGGTCGACGAAATCCTTGATGTGGTCGAGGACCGCATGAGCATCGAGCTGTCGGGAGACCGGCCGGGCCTGCTGGGCACCGCCGTGCTGGCCGGCCGCGCCACCGACGTGATCGACACCGCCTACTGGCTCACCCGCGCCGCCGGCGACTGGTTCCGCAATGACGGCAGCGGTGTCGCGCGCGCCGGCCGCCTGCTCGTGGTCGAGGACAGCGACTTCTTCCGCAACCTGCTGATCCCCGCCCTCTCGGCCGAAGGCTACGAGGTGGTGGGCTGCGATGGCCCCAGCCGCGCGCTGCAACTGCGCGAGGCCGGCGCGATGTTCGACGCCATCATCTCCGATATCGAAATGCCCGACATGCACGGGCTGGACTTCGTGCGCCGCCTCCGCGCCGAGGGCCCCTGGGCCAGCCTGCCGGTGATCGCGCTCAGCGGGCGGGTCTGCGATGCCGAGGTGACGGCCGGGCGCGCCGCCGGCTTCACCGATTATGTCGGCAAGTTCGACCGTCCTGCCCTGATGGCCAGCCTGCGCCAGTGCCTGGGCGAGACAGTGACCTCCGCCTGAGGACAGGAAGAAAAAGAGAACCATGATGGCCACCCCCACCTCGCCGCGCGCCGCCGAGGCGGCCAGCGCGGAGACGCATGTGCTCGTCACCCTCACCGTCGCCGGCCAGCTCTGCGGCGTCCCGGTGGAGGCGGTGCGCGATGTGCTGAGCGAACAGACGATCACGCGCATCCCGCTCGCGCCCTCGGAGATCGCCGGCAGCCTGAACCTGCGCGGGCGCATCGTCACCGCGATCGACCTGCACCGGCGACTCGGCCTGCCGGATGCTGCGCCCGACGCGCCGCGCATGTCGGTGGTCGCCGAGCAGGGCAACGAACTTTATGCGTTGCTGGTCGACCAGGTCAGCGAAGTGCTCAGCCTGCCCGCCGACGGCTTCGAACGCATCCCGCCGACCCTGCCGCAATCCTGGGCGGCGCATGCGCTGGGCATCCACCGGCTGCAGGACCGGCTGATGGTGGTGCTGGATGTCGGCCGCCTGCTGACGCTCGCGCCGGAGGCCTGAGACGATGGCCGGCGGCCGTCTTTGCCTGGTGGTGGATGACAGCGTCGTCGTGCGCCGGCTGGCCCGCCGCATCCTGGAAGCCCAGGGCTTCGCCGTGCACGAGGCCGGGAACGGCGAGGCCGCCCTCGCCGCCTGTCGTGCCACCCTGCCCGACTGCGTGCTGCTGGACTGGAACATGCCGGTGATGAACGGGCTGGATTTCCTCAAGGCGCTGCGGGGCGAATTCGGCGCGCGGCCACCGGTGGTGTTCTGCACCACCGAGACCGAAATGACCTTCGTGAAGCAGGCGATCGCACAGGGGGCACAGGAATTCATCATGAAGCCGTTCGACGAGGCCATCCTGGTGGGCAAGTTCGCACAGGCCGGGCTGTTGTGAGCGAAACTCTCGCGCCGCTGCTTGCCCGGCCTTCGCCCGAGGCCGCACGTGTCCTGCTCTGCGACGATTCGGCGGTGATTCGCGGCGCGATCGCGCGCATGCTGAACGCCGACCCCACCATCCACGTGGCCGCGCGCGTCGCCAACGGCCGCGCCGCGCTGGAGGCGGTCGGGCGCGAACATTTCGACGTCGCCGTGCTCGACATCGAGATGCCGGAGATGGACGGGCTGACGGCGCTGCCGCTGCTGTTGCGCGCCGATCCCCGGCTGCGGGTGATCATGGCCAGCACCCTGACCACACGCGGCGCCGATATCGCGTTGCGGGCGCTGCGGCTGGGGGCGGCCGACTACGTGCCCAAGCCCTCGGTCGCCGCGATCGCCGATGACAGCTTCCGCCGCGAGCTGCTGGCCAAGGTGAAGGGCCTGGCCCGGCTGCGCCGCCATGCCGTCGCGACGGCGACGCCGCCCGGTGCGCCACGGCCGG
This sequence comes from Rhodovastum atsumiense, assembly GCF_937425535.1. NCBI lineage: Bacteria > Pseudomonadati > Pseudomonadota > Alphaproteobacteria > Acetobacterales > Acetobacteraceae > Rhodovastum > Rhodovastum atsumiense. The sequence continues at coordinate 5,412,061 of NZ_OW485601.1, read as the reverse complement.
TGATGGGCACGGCGGCGGCGCCAACGACAGTCCGGCCGGCGGCACGGGAACGGCCGCTGCTGGTCGCGGTCGGCAGTTCCACCGGCGGACCGCAGGCCCTGTTCACTCTGGTCCAGGGGCTTGGAACCGGGCTGAAGGTTCCGGTGGTGATCACCCAGCACATGCCGGCGGCCTTCACCCCGATCCTGGCCGACCACCTGACCCGGCTCGGGGCCACGCCCTGCGCCGAGGCGCGCGACGGCGAGCCGATCGAGGCGGGACGGATCTACCTGGCGCCGGGCGACCGGCATCTGCTGGTGGAAGGCCGGCCCGGCGCGCTGCGGGCGCGCCTGTCCGATGCAGCCCCGGAGAATTTCTGCCGCCCCTCGGTCGATCCGATGCTGCGCAGCGCCACCCTGGCCTGTAGCGGCCGCGTGCTGGTGGTGATGCTGACCGGCATGGGCCATGACGGACGGGAGGGCACCCGCGCCGTGATCGAGGCCGGCGGCACCGCGCTCGCGCAGGACGAGGCCAGCTCCGTGGTCTGGGGCATGCCCGGGGCGGTAGCGCAGGCGGGGCTGTGCCACCGGGTGCTGCCCCTGCCGGCGATCGCGCCGCGGGTGCTGGACCTGCTGCGCGACGCGGGGAAAGGCCCATGACCCCGGCGAGCTTCGAGGTCTTCGCCACGGTGCTGCGCAACGGCTCCGGCCTCGCCATTGGTCCCGATAAGACCTACCTGCTGGAGACGCGGCTGGTGCCCATCCTGCGGCGGGAAGGACTGCCCGGACTGGATGCGCTGGCGGCGCGGCTGCGCCTGCCGGGATGCGGGACGCTGGCGCGCGACGTGGTCGAGGCGATGACCACCAACGAAAGTTTTTTCTTTCGCGACGACCGGCCTTTCGCGCATGTGCGCGACCACGCCTTGCCGCGCCTGCACGCCGCGCGGCCGGCAGGGACGCGGCTGCGCCTGTGGTCGGCCGCCGCGAGCACCGGGCAGGAAGCCTATTCGCTCGCCATGATCATCAGCGAGATCCAGGCGATGCTGACCGGGCGCGGGGTGGAGATCCTCGGCACCGACATCGCCCGCGCCCCGCTCGCCCGCGCCCGCGCCGGGCTCTATACGCAGTTCGAGATCCAGCGCGGCCTGCCGATGCAGATGCTGGTGCGGCATTTCCGCAAGGAAGGCGCGCAGTGGCGCATTGCCCCGGCACTGCGCAACATGACCGTGTTTCGTGAATGGAACCTGCTGGACGATTTGCGGCCGCTGGGCCGGTTCGACATCGTGTTCTGCCGCAACGTGCTGATCTATTTCGATCCGCCCACCAAGACCTGCGTGCTCGAAGCGATCGCGCGACAGATGGCACCGGATGGGCTGCTCTATCTCGGCGGCGCCGAGACGGTGCTCGGCCTGTGCGACCGTTTTGTGCCTTATGGCGAGGAACGCGGGGTCTATACCCTCGCCCCGGCTCAGCCGGCGGTTGCCGACCGACTGGAGCGGACGATCGTCTGCGCCGGCTGAGCCGCCGCCCACGGTCGCACCGGTGATGCATTGACGACCGCCCCCCGGACCCAATAGGGTGCCTCCATCGTCACGCTCCTGGAAGCCGGTGCAAACCCGGCACGGTCGCGCCACTGTAATCGCCGCTCCCTGTCAGGAGCGGTCGAGAGTCAGACCCAGCCGTGACACATCGCTGCATTGGGACGCGCCATCCCGAGGAGCCCATGATGTCCGACACCACCTTCCTCCCTGATTTCGCGCCGGCCCCGATCCCGCTTCGGGACATCCTGCCATGGGCGCTGTTCGGCATCGTGTTGCTGCTCGCGCTGTATTTCATCGGCGCCGAGGAAGGCGCCACCTCGTTGATATCCGGCATGTACGTGCACGAATTCGTGCATGATGGGCGGCACCTGCTCGGCTTCCCCTGCCACTGAGCCGGCTGTCGACATCATGGTCAGGAATTTGCTCGTCCGCGGGATGCTGGTCGGCATCCTCGCGGGATTGCTTGCCTTCGGCTTCCTGAAGGTCTTCGGCGAGCCCCAGGTCGATCGGGCCATCGCCTTCGAGGCCCGCATGGAGCAGGCCAAGGCCGCCACCGAGGCGGCCGGGGGATCACCGGCGGCGGAAGAAGAACCCGAACTGGTCAGCCGGCCGGTCCAGGCCGGCATCGGGCTGTTCACCGGCGTCGTCGTGTTCGGCGCCGCCATTGGCGGCCTGTTCGCGCTGGTCTTCGCCTCGGCTTCCGGGCGACTGGCCGCCACCGGGCCACGCGCCACTGCCGCGATCCTCGCCGCCATCGGCTTTGTCACGGTCTATCTGGCTCCCTTCGTCAAGTACCCAGCCAACCCGCCCGCGGTCGGCGAACCCGAAACCATCCAGATCCGCACCGCGCTCTATTTTGCGATGATCCTGATTTCAGTGGTGGCGATGCTGGGGGCGGTGCTGCTGCGCCGGCGGCTGGTTGGCCGCCATGGCGCCTGGAATGCATCGCTGTTTGCCGGGCTGGCGTATCTGCTCGTCATCGTCGTTGCCAACTTCGCCCTGCCGACCGTGAACGAGGTGCCCGAGCAATTCCCGGCCGACCTGCTGTGGCAATTCCGGATCGCCTCCGTCGGCGCCCAGGTGATCCTGTGGACCACGCTGGGACTGGCCTTCGGTCCCCTGGCGGAGCACGCCATGCGACGGCAAGCGACGGCACGGCACGTGCTGGCGGCCTCGTAACCCGAATACCGTCGTTCCGCCGCATCAGCCCCACCACGATCGCGGCCGTGCAGGGTCTCGGGGGCGCAGGATGGACATGCCGGTCGGACGATCCAGGGAGCTCTGCTGTGTCCTGTCGCTTTGGATCCTGCTGTGCATTGCCGCGGCGTTCCCTGCCCGGGCCCACCGGCAGGGAAGCTCCGCGCCGGCACCGGAGGATGCGATTTCGATCCCCACCGTCACGCATGGCGAAATGCTCGTGCTGGCCGCTTACCGGAGGGCGATCCTGGCCCTGGCGCAACAGCAGTTTCCCACCGACCGGGTGATGCGGCGGCTGCAGGGCTTCATCAACATCCAGTTCAGCGCATGCCTGTGGGGCCTCGCGCCGGGCAGCCTGACCGACGAGGACAGCCCCTTCAACGAATGCGCCCATGCCTATCTGGCCGCGACCCGGGCGTTGCTCCTGCATCTGCTGGACATGCCCGGTGATCGCACGGCCGTGCAGGCCGTCGTCGCGGAAATCGAAGACGCCATGCAGGCCCGGCAGGCCTCGCTGATGCTGTGCCGCTACAGCGGCGAAGCGTTCAACACCTCCGACGTGATTTATCCGGACTGGAGAGGCCTGCTCCCCTGCACGCCCGGCCTGATTGTCCTGGCGGTCCTGGCACTGGCCGTCCTCCGTTCGGCTTCCGCAAGACCATGCCGCTTTGATCGCCAATGAAACTGACCGGAAACTTACGAATGCCTTTTCCTGCTGCTGCCTGCCCCCATGCGCTGCGATCCTGCCTGCCGCGCGGCACCCTCGCCCTGTTACTCGCGAGTGCCGCGACGCTGCCGGCGCAGGCCGCCGACGCGGAGGCCGGCTTCTGGGAACGCGAGCACATGCTCGGTGATCCCGGCGGGCTGCGCTCCCGGCTGGAGGATGCCGGCGTCACCCTGACCCTGCAGGAGACCAGCGAGGTGCTCGGCAATGTCAGCGGCGGCTTCCGCCAGGGCGCGGTCTACGAGGGCGCCACGCTGATGGGGGTGCAGGTCGATACCGGGAAGGCGTTCGGCCTGCCCGGCGGCACCTTCAACGCCAGCGCCTACCAGATCCACGGCCGTGGCCTGAGTTCCAACAACATCGGCAACATCAACACCGTCAGCGGCATCGAGGCCACCCGCGCCACCCGGTTGTTCGAGCTGTGGTACGAGCAGGCGCTGTTCGACGACCGCGTCTCGGTGCGCGTCGGCCAGCAGGCGGCCGACCAGGAATTCCAGGTTTCCCAGTATGGCGGGCTGTTCATCAATGCATCGTTCGGCTGGCCGACCCTGGCGGCGGTAGACCTGCCCTCCGGCGGCCCGGCCTATCCGCTGGCCACCCCCGGCGTGCGGCTGAAGGTGAAGCCGCGCGAGGATCTCGCTGTCCTGCTCGGCGTCTACAGCGGCGACCCCGCCCCGGTCGGGGAGAATCCGGATCCGCAGGTGCGCAACCCCTCCGGCACCTCGTTCACCCTGAACCGCGGCGTCTTCGTCATCGGCGAGGTGCAGTACAGCATCAACGGCGGCGAGGACGCGACCGGGCTTCCCGGCACCTACAAGGTCGGTGGCTGGTACAACTCCAACCAGTTCTCCGACCAGCGCTATGCCAATGACGGCCTGCTGCTCGCCGATCCGTCGAGCAGCGGGGTGGCGCTGGGCCGCACCAACAACTGGAGCCTCTATGCCGTGGCCGACCAGATGGTCTGGCGCAAGCCCGGCACCAAGGACCAGGGCATCGGCGTGTTCGGCCGCATCACCGGCACCACCAATGACCGCAATCCGGTGAACTTCTTCATGAACGTGGGCGTCACCTGGAAGGGGGCGATCCCCGCCCGCGAGAACGACACGATCGGGTTGGGCATCGGCTATGCCCATATCGGTGCCAAGGCCCGCCGCTACGATCGCGACGTGACGTATTTCACCGATGCGTCCTATCCGATCCGCAACAGCGAGACGGTGCTGGAACTGACCTACCAGGCGCAGGTCACGCCATGGCTGATCGTGCAGCCGGACTTCCAGTACGTGTTCCGCCCGGCCGGCGGCGTGCCCGATCCGCTCGATCCCACCAAGCGCATCGGCGACGCCGCCATCTTCGGGCTGCGCAGCACCATCACCTTCTGACGCAGGCACGTAGCACGTAGAGCGGATTTCATCCGCCACACGCTTGCTCACTTGACAAAGTGCCCTGTCGAAAGCTACGGGTTTCGTGTCGTGGTTCTTCTGTTTCCATCTGCCGGAAGCAGAAGCTAAGAGGGAATCCGGTGCGTCTGCCGACCATGCCGGAGCTGCCCCCGCAACTGTGAGCGGCGAGCCATCATCCGATTTGCGTCACTGGTGCCGGAACGGCATCGGGAAGGCCAGGACGGAGGCGACGACCCGCAAGCCAGGAGACCTGCCACGGCCGTCGAACGTCCTCGGGCGGGGTGTCCCGGTGGTGCGACTGCGTTGGAACGGGCCTGACGGTTCCGGTTTTCGCAGACGCTCCCTCTCCACCCCGTCTCCGTGACGATCCGGCGTGACCGACACTGGTTCGGACCGGTGGGAGCCAAAGGCGGCGCCCAACGGCCTGCCCTCCGCCGTGCCGGGTGCGGTGCGGCGCATTGGCGCGGAGGCCATCGATGCGGATCCTGCTGATCCATCCCAATTACCATTCCGGCGGTGCCGAGATCGCCGGCAAGTGGTCGCCCGCCTGGGCCGCCTATCTGGCGGGCTACCTGAAGGCGGCCGGCTACGCCGACATCCGCTTCATCGACGCGATGAACGACGACATCTCCGATGAAGCCCTGCGGGACATGCTCGCCGCCGAGACGCCCGACATCGTCGGCACCGCCGCCATCACCCCGGCGATCTACACCGCCGAACGGGTGCTGAAGATCGCCAAGGAGGTGCATCCGAACGTCATCACGGTGCTCGGTGGCATCCACCCGACCTTCATGTACCAGCCGGTGCTGATGGAAGCGCCCTGGATCGACGCGATCATCCGCGGCGAGGGCGAGGCGGTGCTGCTGAACCTGGTGCGCGCGGTCGACCAGGGACGCTGGCCGACCGAACGCGGCCAGGTCAACGGCATCGCCTACCGCGAGGACGCCCAGGTGATCGCCACCCCGGCCGAACCGCCGATCCGCGATGTCGACACCATCGTCCCGGACTGGAGCATCCTGGACTGGAAGAAATACATCTACATCCCGCTCGGCGTGCCGGTGGCGACGCCGAACCTCGCGCGCGGCTGCCCCTTCACCTGCAGCTTCTGCAGCCAGTGGAAGTTCTGGCGCGACTACCGCGTGCGCGACCCGAAAAAGGTGGTGGACGAGATCGAGACGCTGGTGCGCGACCATGGCGTCGGCTTCTTCATCCTCGCCGACGAAGAGCCCACCATCAACAAGAAGAAGTTCGTCGAGTTCTGCCAGGAACTGATCGACCGCGGCCTGCCCGACAAGATCCAGTGGGGCATCAACACGCGTGTCACCGACGTGCTGCGCGATGAGGCCGACCTGCCATTTTACCGCAAGGCCGGATTGGTGCATATCTCGCTTGGCACCGAGGCGGCGGCACAGCTCAAGCTCGACCTGTTCAACAAGGAAACCACTGTCGCCGACAACAAGAAGGCGATCACGCTGCTGCGCCAGAACGGCATCGTCACCGAGGCGCAGTTCATCGTCGGGCTGGAGAACGAGACGGCGGAAACGCTGGAAGAAACCTACCAGATGGTCATGGACTGGAATCCGGACATGGCCAACTGGTCGATGTTCACCCCCTGGCCGTTCTCCGACCTGTTCCGCGAGCTTGGCGACAAGGTCGAGGTGTTCGACTTCGAGAAATACAACTTTGTCACCCCGATCATGAAGCCGGCGGCGATGGAGCGCGGCGAGCTGCTCGACCGGGTGATGCACAACTACCGCCGCTTCTACATGCACAAGTCGCTGTTCTCCTATCCGTGGCAGCGCGACCCGTACCGGCGGAAATATCTGCTCGGCTGCCTGAAGGCCTATCTGAAGAGCGCGTTCGAACGGAAATTCTACGACCTCGGCCGGTTCGGCTACTGGGGCCCGCAGTCGAAGAAGAAGGTGGACTTCCATTTCGACGATCGCCGCGACGTCGCCGGGGCCACCGTGACCGCATCGGCGGCAGCCTGGAAAAACGCGCCCCGGCGCAAGCAGGAAGCCGCCACCACCGCGGCGGCGGCAGCGCAGATCCGTGCCTGCGGTGGCGGCGACCAGCAAATGGCGGAGTGAGGCGATGGCTGCTTTGGAAACAAGAAAGGCCAGGGCTCTGCCCTGGACCCGGCAGGGGCCACAAGGCCCCTGCACCCCAAAAGCGCTGCGCGGCACAGAAAGATCGGGTTCCAAGGGCGAAGCCCTTGGTGGAGGTCCAGGGGGCAAAGCCCCCTGGTGGGGCCCGGGGCAACGCCCCGCGAAAGGTGCAACATGAACGCGATGCTTCCATGGCCCGAGGATGATTGCCGGCAGCAGCACCGCCCGATCTGGACCTCGTTCCGCTTCCCGTGTCCGGGCAATCCGCCCGATTCCTGGTTCCGCGCCTGGCGTGCGCTGGCACGCGTGATCCTGTACCTGTCGCGCTGATGCCCCCTGCCCCCGATTCCTCGCACCCGCAACCGGATCCTTCATGACCGACCAGCTCGCCCCGATCGTGTTCACCCCGCGCACCGTCTCCCTGCCGCGACGCGCCCGCGCCCTGATGATCCAGGGCACCAGCTCCGATGTCGGCAAGAGCATGCTGGTGGCCGGGCTGTGCCGCGCCTACACGCGGCGCGGCCTGGTGGTGCGTCCGTTCAAAGCGCAGAACATGAGCAACAACGCCGCCGTGGTGCGTGATGCCGACGCCCCGGCCGAGGCGCGCGGCGAGATCGGCCGGGCGCAGGCGCTGCAGGCGCGGGCCTGCCGGGTGCCGGCCTCGATTCACATGAATCCGGTGCTGCTCAAGCCGCAGACCAATATCGGCTCGCAGGTGGTGCTGCGTGGCCGGGTGCTCGGCAACTGCCCGGCCCGCATCTATCACCAGATGCGGCACGGGCTGATGCCGGCGGTGGTGGACAGCTACGAGCGCCTCGCCGCCGAGGCCGACCTGGTACTGGTGGAGGGCGCGGGCAGCGGGGCGGAGCTCTATCTGCGCAATTCCGACATCACCAACATGCACCTGGCCGAGACGCTCGATTTGCCGGTGGTGGTGCTGGGCGACCTCGATCGCGGCGGCACCATGGCGGCGATCGTGGGCACGCATGCCCTGCTCTCCTCCACCGACCGCGCCCGCGTGGCGGGTTATCTGGTCAACAAGTTCCGTGGTGATTTCTCGCTGTTCGAGCCGGCCTGCGAGATCATTTCCGAGCGCACCGGCTGGCCGTTCCTGGGCGTGCTGCGCTGGTTCGAGCAGGCGGACCGACTGCCGGCCGAGGATTCGCTGGCGCTGGAACGCCCGGCCACGGGCGGCGCGGGCGGGCTGAAGGTGGCGGTGCCGCATCTCTCGCGCATCGCCAATTTCGACGATCTCGACCCGCTCGGCGCCGAGCCGGGGGTCTCGGTGCGCTGGGTGCATCCGGGCCATCCGATCCCGCGCGACAGCGACGTGATCGTGCTGCCCGGCTCCAAGGCGACGCGCAGCGACCTCGATGTGCTGCGACGCGAGGGCTGGGACCTGGATATCCTCGCGCATGTACGCGGCGGCGGCCGCGTGGTCGGGCTGTGTGCCGGATTCCAGATGCTCGGCCGCGTGGTGCGCGACCCCACCGGTATCGAGGGCCCGCCCGGCGAGACGCCGGGGCTTGGCCTGCTCGACATCGAGACCGAGATCGGCGGCGAGAAGCGCCTGATCGAGATCGACATGCTCGACCATGCCAGCGGCGAGCGCGTCACCGGCTACGAGATGCACATGGGCCGCACCACCGGCCCCGGTCTCGCACGTCCCTGGCTGCTGCTCGATGACGGCAGCGGCGCGCCGCCGCGTCCGGAAGGGGCGGTGTCGCGCTGTGGCCGCGTCACCGGTGCCTATGTGCACGGGCTGTTCGGCGCCGACGGCTTCCGCGCGCGCTGGCTCGATCGGGTCGGCGCGCAAGCGGCGGCGCTGGATTTCGAGGCGCGCACCGAAGCCGCGATCGAGGCACTGGCCGATCATGTCGAGGCCAATCTCGATCTGGATGCGCTGCTGGCGCTGGCCCGATGAGCGCCGCGGCCCTGGCGGACACTCCCACCGCCTGGACAGTGCCAGAGATCCCGCCGCTGGCGCGGCACCTGGCACCGGCGCTGCAGCAACGCATCGACGACAAGACCAAGCCGCGCGGCGCCTTCGGCCGGCTGGAGGAACTGGCGCTGCGGCTGGGGCTGATGCAGGCCACGCTGCAGCCGCGGCTGGTGGCGCCGACGGTGGTAATCTTCGCCGGCGACCACGGGCTGGCGGCCGAAGGCGTGTCGCCCTTCCCCCAGGAAGTCTCGGCGCAGGTGGCGCGCGCCATCCTGGCCGGCCATGCCGGCAGCGCGGTGATGGCGCGGCAGGCGGGGCTGGCGCTGAAGCTGGTGGATGCGGGGCTGGCGGTGGACCTGCCGCCGCATCCCGACCTGATCGTGATGAAGGTGCGCGCGGGCAGCCGCAATGCACTGCATGAACCGGCCCTGACCCCGGCCGAGGTGACGCTGTGCCTGCAACGCGGCGCCACCGTCGTCGATGCGCTGGCGGCACAGGGCTGCAACGCCCTGCTGCCCGGCGAGAAAGGCATCGGCAATTCCTCGGCCGCGGCGCTGATCTACGCGGCGCTGCTGGAACGCCCGCTGCATGAATGCGTCGGCATCGGCGCCGGCAGCGCGGGATCAGCGCTGGCCCGCAAACAGGACGTGCTGGCGCAGGTCTGGCGGCGCCACCATGCCGCGCGCACGCCGCTGGCGGCGCTCTCGGCCTTCGGCGGCTGCGAGATCGCGATGATGACCGGGGCGATGCTGCAGGCGGCGTCGCGGCGGATGCTGGTAATGGTGGACGGGGTCATCGCCACCGCGGCGATGCTGGCAGCGACGCGGCTGGCGCCGGCCGTACGCGACTACGCCGTGTTCGCGCATCTCTCGGGCGATGGGCCGCACCGGCATGCGGTGGCGGCGCTGGGCGGGCGGCCGTTGCTGGACCTGGGGTTGCGGCTGGGCGAAGCGAGCGGGGCGGCGCTGGCCTGGCCGCTGGTGCGCGCCTCCGTCGCCATGCTGGATGAGATGGCGAGCTTCGACGAAGCCGGCGTGAGCGGGCGCGAGGTGGTGCTGCCATGCAGCGGCTGACCACCGAGGTGCGGGCGGTCCTGGCGGCGGCGGTATTCTTCAGCCGCCTGCCGGTGCCGCGCCGGCCGTTGCTGGACGCCGCCGACCTGCGCCGCGCCGCCTGTTACTGGCCCCTGATCGGGCTGGTGGTCGGCGCGGCGATGGGGACGTGCTGGGCGGCGGCGCGGCCCTGGCTGGCCGCGCCGGTGGCGGCGGGGCTCGCAGTGGCGGTCGGCGTGCTGCTGACCGGCGCGCTGCAGGAAGACGGCTTCGCCGATGTCTGCGACGGCTTCGGCGGCGGCGCCACGCGCGAGCGCGTGTTGGCGATCATGCAGGATTCCTGTGTCGGCAGCTACGGGATGGCAGGGCTGGTGGTGATGGTGGGGTTGCGCTGGCAGGCGATGGCGGCGCTGCCGGGGGCGATCCTGCCAGCCACCGTACTGGCCGCGCAGGCCGCCAGCCGCGCCTGGGCGGTGGCGCTGATGGCGGTGCTGCCCTACGCCCGCGGCGAGGGCAGCCGGGCGCGGCCGGTGGTGGGGCGGAAGAGCGCGCCGCGCCTGGCCCTGGCCGCGGCCACGGGGCTGGCGCCATTCCTGCTTGGCGTGCCGCTGCCGGCACTCGGGGCGGCTGCCCTGGTCTGGCTGGGCTGCGTGCTGTGGTTCGGCGGGCGGATCGGTGGCTACACGGGCGATTGCGTGGGGGCGACGCAGCAGGTGACGGAGCTGGCGATCCTGCTGGCAGTGCTGGCGACCGCCTGAGCGGCCGCCTGTCCCGGTTCACTATAAAAAAGGGGAAATCTCTCATGGCGGAAGAAGCAACGGCGCGGGGGACGCGGGTGGTGACCCGCCGCGGCGATGGTGGGGAAACCTCGGTCGGCGGCGGCGCACGGGTGCCGAAGGACGCCGCCCGCGTCGAAGCCTGCGGCGCGATCGACGAGCTGGGCACGATCCTCGGCATGCTGCGCGCCGGCGCGACGGAGGACGCGGAGGTCGCGGCGATGCTGCGGCGTGTGCAGGTCGACCTGTTCCATGTCTGCGCCGACCTGCACGGCGTGGCCGGGCAGGATGCCGCGCTGGCGGTGACGGAGGCGCCGTTGCTGCGCATCGAGCAGGAGCTGGCGGCGATGGACGCGGCGATGCCGCGACTGGCCAATTTCATCCTGGCGGGCGGCACGCAGGCGGCGGCACTGGCGCATTTCGCCCGCGCCGTGGCAAGGCGGGCGGAACGGCGAGTGGTGTCGCTGGCGCACGCCGAGCCGGTCAATCCCGAAATCCTGCGCTACCTCAACCGGCTGTCCGATTTCCTGTTCGTCCTGGCACGGCGGCTGAACGACAACGGGAACGGCGACGACCTTTGGGCGCCACGCGGCATCCGCTGAATCGGCCTCGGTCCCGCGGCGTTGAGCCCGTCGCGGGACCCGTCGGCAACCGGTCGACCACGACCGAATATTCACCCGAATTCGGGATCATGACAAATCATCGTCGTGATGTTGGTATTCATATATCCGAAAACGCCACCAGTCCGGGATGATATATAAATCGAAATCGTAGAAATATTGCAATATGATTTGGTTTTTATTTTAAACGTGACATCTGACAATCAAGATTTTCGGCTGAACAAAGCCGTGCATTTCTCACCCTGCGCGTGTATTCATCCCCGGCAGTCCCCGCGGGCGGCCCCCCGGAGGCGAGGGAAAAGCCAACTACTGTTTGCACGACCAAGAGAGTTGCTGCCCGTGATGCAAAGCCGTGCCGACGCGCCCCCGCCTTCCCCCCGGCCCCACACGAACGGCGCGGCAGGTTCGCATGGGCCTGGCCTGAACGGACACGCGACCTCGCTTGGCCAGATCGCCGCACGGCGTCTCGCCCTGACCCTGGCCGCCGAAGGCAAGCTGACGGCGGCGGAGCAGGCCGGCGTCATGCTGCGCGACGGGCTGGGCGGACCGCCGGATCCGGAAGGCGCCCTGACGCATTTCGAGATCGCGGCCGCAGGGGGGATCGTCAGTGCGATGCTTGCCGCCGGGGCGATGCTGACCGCCGGCAACCTCGTGCCCGTGGATCACGCCCGGGCAGCGCAGTGGTACCGGACCGCGGCCGAGGCCGGTGACACCGAAGGCATGCTGGCCTGGGCAGAGGCCATGCGGTCGGGCCGGGGTGTCCCCGCCGATCCGAAGCAAAGCGAACACTGGCTGCGGGTCGCCGCCACGGCCGGATCCCCGGAAGCGGCCGAGCGCCTGGGGGTCATGCTGGCGACCAGCGGCGGCCATCGCACCGAGACGCTGGAACTGCTGCGCGCCGCCACCGCCGCCGGACGACCCAAGGCAGCTTTCGAACTGGGCCATCTGCTGTGGGGCGATGGCGACAGCGACGAAATCTTTGCCGCCCTTTCCATCGCCGCCGCCGCGGGGCATCCCGAGGGCACGCTGTGGCTGGGCTTCTGCCACGCCCAGGGCGTCGGCGTGCGGGAACATCCGACGACGGCGTTCCTTTATTTCGAGAAGGCGGCCCTGCTCGGGGTCACCCGGGCGAAGCACCAGACCGGCAAATGCTACGAGGAAGGGCTCGGGGTCGGCCGCAACATCACCAAGGCCAGCGGGTGGTACAACGAGGCCGCCCGGGACGGCAATGCCGCCGCGGCCCGCCGCTATGCCTATCTGCGCGACATCTATCCGGTACTGACCGCCCGCAAGGGCGAGGAACGGGTGGCCCGCCGGGATTACGAGAACGCCCTGCGGATAGGCCCCTCGGCCAAGAACAAGGCGGAAACCGCGCAGTTGATGCTGACCTCGCGCGACGCGGTCATCGTCGCGCGCGGCAAGGAAGTGCTGTCCGAGATCGCCCGCTCCGGCAAGGCGGCGGATCTCCGCCTGGTGGCGAACGTCGCGCTGGCGGCGAAGCTGGCGACCGAGGCGGGAACCTGGATGCGCCGGGCCACCGCCCTCGGGGACGCCGAGGCCGCCCGCGAACTGGCCGCGCATCTCGACGCGGGCAGGATCAAGCCGGCCGACCCGGGCGAAGCCGCCCGCGTACGCCGCACCGCCGAGGAAAGCTGGCGATCCGAACCGGGGCGCGGCGGATCGCGCGGCCGCTGATCCGGGCTCACGGCCAGGGCCGGCGCGTCGTTCCCGGGGCGATCCAGGCATAGGCGGGCAGGCCGCCGCGCGCCGTGCGCACCCAAAGCCGCACGAGGCGATAGGCCGGCCCCTCATAGGCCGTCAGGCGGCGGAGCGTCGCCGCGTCCACCGTCACCACCACCCCTTCCACCTCCCCCGGCCCGCGCCGCAGGCTCGGCCAGCGTCCGCCCGGCAGGGCCACCCGCCGCCAGCCCGGCAACCGCGCAGGCAGGCGCGGCAGAGCCCGTCCGGCGAACCCCGCCAGACGCCGCGGATCAACCAGGGTGCCATAGAGGAACAGGCGCATGCCGCGATCCCAGCCCCGACGTGGCCCCATCGTCAACCGCCCGATTCGCGCCGTGGCACCGCCCCTGGAAAATGTCGCCGTCGTTGAACATCCGCGGCTTGAACCACGCCGGATGCCATCCCAGGTCCTGGGCGGCTCCGGGACCCTCTGGCGGCTTGATGCGACCGCGATGTCGGAGCCCTTCACCTGCGAGGACAGCATCCTCACGTCTGGAGGGTTCACATGACCCAGGCCACCTGGCGCGGCAGCGCGCCGTTCTCCTCCGTGTCGTCCGATCGTGCCACGCTCGAGCGACTCGACCGGTTCGCGACGTTCCTCGACAGCGCGGTGCGCGTGCCGGGCACCGGCATCCGGGTCGGCGCCGATGCGGCGCTCGGCCTGGTGCCGGGCATCGGCAACCTGGCGAGCACCCTGCTTTCGGCCTGGCTGCTGCGCGAGGCCTGGCGGCTGGGCGTGCCCGTGACCTTGCTGCTGCGTATGCTGGGCAACATCGCCTTCGATTCGGTGGTCAGCGCCGTGCCCGTGGCCGGCAATGTCCTGGACGTGTTCTGGCGCGCCAACCGCCGCAACGTGGCGCTGCTGGCTCGCCATCTCGACGGCCGCGCGACGCGCCATCACTGGCGCGGGACGATCTGAAACCCGCCGGCACGAAGCAAAGTTTCAGTGCATCATGCGCACGCTGCTTCTGATTCTGCCGGCTGTCCTGCTGCTGGCCTTCGCCCTCTGGTACATGGTCACCGGATGGAACCTGGCCGGCGAGACGCAGATCGGCACCAACGGCGTCATCGCCATGGTGCTGGGCGTCGTGGTCACGCTCGGCCTCGCGGCCGTGCTGATCACGCTGCTGCTGCGGCGCGACGATTGATCCCGTGCCGCGCAGCGCACCTGGGGTGCAGGGGCCGTGTGGCCCCTGCTGGGTCCAGGGCGAAGCCCTGGCCTTTCAGTGCCCGGCGTTCTCGCCCGAGAAATCCGGTGCCGCCACGCCCGACTGCGTCAGTTGACCCACCAGCGCCGCCTTCAGCCGTTCCAGCCCTTCCGGGCTCGACGCCTCGGCCCGTGCCACCAGCACCGCCTGGGTATTGGAAGCCCGCAGCAGCCACCACCCGTCCGGCGTCTGCACGCGCACGCCGTCAATGTCCGACAGCTTCGCGCCCTCCGCCTTCAGCCGCGCGGCGACCTCGCGGATCACCTCGAACTTGCGGCGATCGTCGCAGTCGAAGCGCAGCTCGGGTGTGTTGATCACCTGCGGCAGGGCGGCACGCACGGATGAGAGGGTGCTCTCGCCGCGGGCGATGATGCCCAGCAGCCGGATCGCCGCGTACAGCGCGTCGTCGAAGCCGTACCAGTGGTCGGCGAAGAAGATGTGCCCGGACATCTCGCCGGCCAGCGGGCAGCCGATCTCGGCCATCTTCGCCTTGATCAGGCTGTGTCCGGTCTTGAACATCAGCGGCTGACCGCCGGCCTTGGCGATCTCGTCGAACAGCACCTGGCTCGCCTTGACGTCGGCGATGACGGTGGCGCCGGGATGCTGCTTCAGCACGTCGCGCGCCAGCACCACCAGCAACTGGTCACCGAACATTACCTCGCCGCTGTCGTCCACCACGCCGATGCGGTCGGCGTCGCCGTCGAAGGCGATGCCGATATCGGCGCCACGCCGGCGCACCTCGGCGATCAGTTGCACGAGGTTCTTCGGCACGGTCGGGTCGGGATGGTGGTTGGGGAAGGTCCCGTCGATCTCGGGGAACAGCACGACATGGCTGCCCGGCAGCGAGCCGACCAGTCGCTGCAGCACCTCGCCGGCGGCGCCGTTGCCGTTGTCCCACACCACGTTCAGCGTGCGGTCGCCGCCGTCCCAGTCGGAGACCAACCGGGCGATATATTGCGGCACGATGTCGACGCTGCGTTCCTTGCCCTCGGCTTCCTCGACCACGTCGCCGGACGCCGCCATGCTGCCGATCGCCGCGATCTGCGCCCCGTAGAACGGCTTGCCGCCCAGCATCATCTTGAAGCCGTTGTAGTCGGGCGGGTTGTGGCTGCCGGTGACCATGATGGCCCCGCCCGTCTCCAGCGTCGCCGCGGCGAAATACAGCATCGGGGTGGGGCCGCGGCCGATGCGGATCACCTCGATCCCGCTCGCCTTCAGCCCCGCCACCAGCTGCGGCTCCAGCAGCGGCGAGGAGACGCGGCCGTCATAGCCGACGGCCACGGTGGTCCCGCCGCTGCGCGCCACCATGGTGCCGAAGCAGCGGCCAATCGCGAAGGCATCGGCCTCATGCAGCGTCCGGCCGACGATGCCGCGGATGTCGTACTCGCGGAGCACGGTCGGGTCGAAGCAATGTATGAAGCTCATGCGGATGCCTCGCTCGCGGGAATGGAAAAGGTCAGGCGATTTCGCTGACGTAGTTCTTCAGGAAGGCGCGCACGGCCGGGCCGAGATCGGGGCGCTTCAGCGCGAAGGCGATCTGGGCTTCCAGGAAACCGGCCTTGTCGCCGCAATCGAAGCGCCGGCCTTCGTAGCGCAGCCCGTGGAAGGGCACGTGGCCGATCAGCTTGGCCATGGCGTCGGTCAGCTGCACCTCGTTGCCGGCGCCGCGCTCCATGCGCGAGAGGTGTTCCAGCACCTGCGGCAGCAGCACGTAGCGGCCGATGATCGACAGGTTGGAAGGCGCCACCTCGGGTTTCGGCTTTTCGACCAGCCCCTTCACCTCGACCAGCCTGCCGTCGTCGGAGGCGACATCGAGGATGCCGTAGCGGTTGGTCTGGTCGTGCGGCACCTCGGTCACCGCCACCACGCAGCCGCCGGTCTGGTAATAGGCGTCGGCGAGCTGCTTGGTGCAGGGCGTCTCGGCCAGCACCAGGTCGTCGGGCAGCAGGATGGCGAAGGGATCGTCGCCGATGAAGGCGCGCGCGCACCAGATGGCGTGGCCGAGCCCGAGCGGCTCCTGCTGACGCACCGTGGCGATCGAGCCCGGCGGGAGCTGCTGTTCCTTCAACGCCTCCAGCTCGGCCGTCTTGCCGCGCTCGCGCAGCGTCGCCTCGAGCTCGTAGGCGATGTCGAAATGCTCGACCAGCGCGGTCTTGCCGCGGCCGGTCACCATGCAGAACTGCTCGATGCCCGCCGCCCGCGCCTCCTCGACCGCGTACTGGATCAGCGGCTTGTCGACGACCGGCAGCATCTCCTTGGCCATCGCCTTGGTGGCGGGCAGGAAGCGCGTACCCAGGCCCGCGACGGGAAGGACGGCCTTGCGCAGGGGTTTCATCAGCGGAGCATCCTCAGACAGGTTTTCCATCTTCGGCGACCCGAGCACGCCGGCAGGGCCGAATTGTGGCATCCCCCGATGCCGCGCGCCAGCCTGGCTCGCAAGCAAGGGCGGTGCGCCATAGCCCGCTTCGTCGCAACGCACAACGTTTCGTCGGCACGGGGGTTTCGGTTGCACGCACGGAACGGACCAGCAACGAAAGAAAGCGGGGGCACTCTTCGCCTCTCGCCCGGCCTTATCCCAGCAGCACGTCCCGGGCCTGGTTGATGCGCGAGGCCAGCCAGTCCGATCCCCCCGAATCGGGATGCGCCGCGCGCATCAACCGCCGGTGCGCGGCCCGGATCTCCGCATCGCTTGCCCCCGGGGCGAGGCCGAGCACGGCATAGGCTTCCTGCCGGCTCATCGCCCCGCCGACGGTCCGCCCGGCCGGGCCGCCCCGAGCGGCGGAGCGCCGCTGGCGCAGCCAGTCCTCCCCCACCCAGCTCCACAGCAGCGGGCCGAGCAGCAGCAGCACGGTGAGCCCGGCCGGCCCGCGGGTGAACAGCAGCAGCACGGACAGCAACAGCCCGCCGATCGCGGCAACCCAGATCAGCAACTGCTTGATGCTGGCCACCTGCGCCCGCGAGAACGCGCCAAGCGCCCCCATGAACACCAGCAACGCGATCAGGCCGAGCAGCAGGAACACCATGGCGGGTCAGGACGCTCCGGCGCGGGCCGCCTGCGATTCCAGGGCCGCCAGCGCGCTGACGTTGAGGATGCCGCGCGCGGTCACGCTCGGCGGCACCACGTGCACCGGCCGTGACATGCCCAGCAGCAACGGCCCGACCGGCAGACCGTCGCCCGCCGCCTTCAGCAGGTTGAAGGCGATGTTGGCGGCATCGACTCCGGGCATCACCAGCAGGTTGGCAGCGCCGCGCAGCCGCGACTCCGGCACCAGCCGCTGGCGAATCGCCTCGGACAGCGCCGCGTCGGCATGCATCTCGCCATCCACCTCCAGCTCGGGTGCCCGTTCGCGCACCAGCGCCAGCGCCTCGCGCATCTTGCGCGCGCCCGGCGCCTTGGAAGCCCCGAAGCTGGAATGCGACAACAGCGCCGCCTTGGGCGAGAGCCCGAAGGCACGCACCGCGTCGGCGGCCATCAACGTCATCTCGGCGACCTGCTCCGCGTTCGGGTCGATGTTCATATGGGTGTCACAGATGAAGATCACACCCGCCGGCAGGATCAGGCAGGACAACGCGTAGATGCGGGTTGCGTCCGGCCGCTTCGGGATCACCTGCATCACGTACTGCATGTGCCGCCACCAGTCGCCGCTGCCGCCGCAGATGGCGGCATCCGCCATGCCGGCATGCAGCAACATGCTGGCCGCCACCGTCGGGCGGGTGCGCAGCCGCCGCCGCGCCGATTCCGGCGGCACCCCGCGGCGCGCCACCAGCCGCTGGTACTCGGCGATCAGCGGCGCGAAGATCGCATCGTCCCCGGCCGGGTCCAGCACCCGCACGCTCTGGTCGAGGTCCATGCGCAACCCCAGCTCACGCACGCGCTGGGCGATCACGCTGCGCCGGCCGATCAGGATCGGTCGGGCCATGTCGTCGTCCACCAGCGTCTGCACCGCCCGCAGCACCCGCTCGTCCTCGCCCTCGGCATAGACCACCCGGGCCGGGCGGGTCTTGGCGCGCTCGAACACCGGGCGCATCAACTGGCCGGAGCGGAACACGAAGCGCTCCAGCTCGCGCTGGTAGGCGGCGAAATCGGCGATCGGCCGGCGCGCCACCCCCGACTCCATCGCCGCCCGCGCCACCGCCGGCGCGATCTGCAGGATCAGCCGTGGATCGAACGGCTTGGGGATGATGTACTCCGGCCCGAACACCGGCGCATCACCATAGGCGGCCGCCACCACTTCCGATGCCTCGACGCGCGCCAGCTCGGCGATCGCCTCGACCGCGGCGAGCTTCATCGCTTCGTTGATGGTGGTCGCCCCCGAATCGAGCGCGCCGCGGAAGATGAAGGGGAAGCAGAGGACGTTGTTGACCTGGTTGGGATAGTCGCTGCGGCCGGTGGCGACGATGGCGTCCGGCCGTGCCGCGCGCACCGCCTCCGGCAGGATCTCCGGCTCCGGATTCGCCAGCGCCAGGATCAGCGGCTTCGGCGCGAACCGGCCAAGCCATTCCGGCTTCAGCACGCGCGGCGCCGAGAGGCCCAGGAACACGTCCGCCCCCTCCAGCACGTCTTCCAGGCTTTGCGCTCCGGTGTCGCGTGCATAGAAGCGCATGCGCGGGGTGAGGTCGTTGCGCCCGGCATGCACCACGCCCTTGATGTCGGTCAGGGTGACGTGCTCCGGACGCAGCCCCATTGCCACCAGCAGGTCGACGCAGGCCATGGCGGCGGCGCCGGCGCCGGAGGTGACCAGTCGCACCTCCTCCAGCCGCTTGCCCTGCAGCACCAGCCCATTGCGCACCGCCGCCGCGACGGTGATGGCCGTGCCGTGCTGGTCGTCGTGGAACACCGGGATCGCCATCCGCGCCCGCAGCTTCGCCTCGATCTCGAAGCACTCGGGGGCCTTGATGTCTTCCAGGTTGATCGCGCCGAAGGTCGGTTCCAGCGCCGCGACCACATCGACGAAGCGATCGGGGTCGGTCTCGGCGACCTCGATGTCGAACACGTCGATGCCGGCGAATTTCTTGAACAGGACCGCCTTGCCCTCCATCACCGGCTTGCCGGCGAGCGGGCCGATATTGCCCAGCCCGAGCACGGCCGTGCCGTTGGAGATCACCGCGACCAGGTTGCCGCGGGCGGTGTAGTCATGGGCCGTGTCGGGATCGGCGGCGATTTCCTGGCAGGCAGCGGCCACGCCGGGCGAATAAGCCAGCGCCAGGTCGCGCTGGCTCGCCATCCGCTTGGTGGGTTCGACCTGCAGCTTTCCCGGCCGCGGAAGCCGGTGATAATCCAGCGCCGCCTTCCGGAAATCCTCGTCCATCGCCATGTCCCCTGGGCCGTTCTCTTACAGGATCGGCGCAACGGAATGGCGAAGCAACCGGGGGGGGTGTTGCGCCCGGAGCGGGCGCGGTTCACACCCTGCCGGGAGCAGGGAGATGGTGCGGTCGAGAAGACTCGAACTTCCACGGGGTTTCCCCCACAAGCACCTCAAGCTTGCGCGTCTACCATTCCGCCACGACCGCACGTGGTAGAGGCGCGGGGATATAGCGGATGAACCAGACGGCATCAATGGACGACGTGACGATTTCTGCGGAATGGCGGGTCAGCGATCAGCTCACCCCTTACCCCCTTGCCTTGGACACGATGCGTACCCGAGTAAACGCGATTCGGGCGGGCACCGCCGGCGAACTGGTCTGGCTGGTCGAACACCCGCCGCTCTATACCGCCGGGACCTCGGCTTCCCGCGCCGACCTGCAGGATCCGGACCGCTTCCCCACCTACGACGCCGGCCGCGGCGGGCAATGGACCTATCACGGGCCCGGCCAGCGGGTGGCCTATGTCATGCTCGACCTCGCCCGCCCCCATGGCAGCGTGCCGGCACGTGATGTACGCGCGTATGTGAATGCCCTGGAAGAATGGCTGATCCGCGCGCTGGATCGGTTCAACGTCCGGGGAGAACGACGCGACGGCCGCGTCGGCATCTGGGTGGCCGACCACAGCGCCGGCACCGAAGCCAAGATCGCTGCCATCGGCGTGCGCGTCACCCGATGGGTGAGCTGGCATGGCATCGCCCTGAACGTCGAACCGGACCTGTCACACTTCGGCGGCATCGTGCCCTGCGGCATCCGCGAACACGGCGTGACCAGCCTGCACGCCCTCGGCATCCCCGCCACCATGGCCGAAGCCGATTCGGCGCTGATCGGAGCATGGAAGGAAGTGTTCGGCAGCTGATCCGGGGCGTTGCCCCGGACCCACCAGGAGGCTTTGCCTCCTGGACCTCCATGTCGTGCGCAGGCACGCTGGCGCGTGACGGGCCACAGGCCCTTGGATCCCTTCTATCTAAGCCAGTCCGCGAGCATCGTGCCGGGACCCAGCATGACCCCGGCCCACAACAACGCCGACACCCAGTTGGCGATCTGGAACGGCCAGAACCGCATCTCGCACATCCCCGCCAGCAACGGCACCGTGGCCCGCATCGGACTGAAAAACCGGCACAACACCACGCTCATCGTGCCCCAGCGCGCGAAGAAGCGCTCGGCCCGCGGCAGCAGCTCCGGCCTGCGGCTGAGCGGCCATATGTCGCGCGCCCGGTCCTTCAGGCGATAGCCGATCACGTAACTCGCCCAGTCGCCGAGCGCCGCGCCGCAACTCACCCCCAACCAGACCGGCACGAACGCGATGTCGGAGGCCCCGACCAGGGCCCCGATCGCCACCAGGATGGTCAGGCCAGGCACCACCAGCGACACGAAGGCCAGCGCCTTGAAGAACCCGATCAGGAACCCGATCGGCGCCGCCCATTCGGCATTCGCCTGCACGAATGCCACCAACGCGTCCATCAGCGCGCCCCAGCCTCCATCTCAGATGGTCGGCAGCGAGCGGAAACCGGGATCGGGACAGGTATCGACCAGTTCCTCGACGATCTCCGTCACCTCGGCCAGCCGCGGACCGAGCCGGCACAGGCGCAGCAATTCCTCGACGCTCGCCGTGTCGCCGTCGACCAGCACCTCGACTCGGCCGTCGCGGCGGTTGCGCACCCAGCCCGAAACCCCGAGCCGGCCCGCCTCACGGGTGATCCAGTGACGGAACCCCACCCCTTGCACACGACCGGAAATGACCAGGCGCTTCGCGGCCATCAGCGCGACAGTTCCAGGAAACGACCCGCCAAGGCGACCTCCTCTCCCACCTGCCGGCGGCGCTGCGCCGCCTCGTTGTCCCGTCCCCACAATTCTTCCTGGAACGTCTCGTCCAGGCCAGCCAGATCATGCGCCGTGGCCGCATCGAGGCGGAAGGCGGCGAGCGCCAGCCCCAGCACCAGGCTGCCCAGCGCCGGCACCGCGATGCCCAGCGCCGCCAGCCCCCAGGGATCATGCGCCGCCACCGCCTGCGCCAGCGCCGCCAGCGCCTGCGGCTCCTGCGCCACGTGCACCACCCCCGCGGTCACCCGCAGCCTCGCGCCATATGTGCGCTCGGTCCAGTCCAACCAGGGCTGCCAGTTTTCCTGCTGGCGCCGCACCAGGCTCTCCGGCCGATCGGCACGATAGCACAGCAGGTCGGTCTCGCCGTAGCGGGCGATTTCCAGCACCACCGGTTCCGGATCGGGCGCGATGCGCTCCTGCGCCGTGCCGGCCAGCCGGGTCAGCGGCACATCGGTCCAGCCCATTTCCCCGCCACGCGCCCCGCCGGCAAGCTGCCATTCCGCCGCCAGCGCCTCGGCCAGCGCCCGCGAGGGCACCAGCAGCGAGGCCCCGCCAGGCAGCCGCACCGGCCGCCCGTCCAGCACCACCCGGAACTGCCCGTCCTCCGCCTCGACCCCGGCCCGGTCCCAGAACCGCTTCATCGGGTCAACTGCCGCAGCAGATCGGCCGGCTTGGGCAGGCGCGGCGCCAGCGGCCCGGCCTGCGGCGGCGCGGTCTTCGGCTCGGCCCCGGCCCGCCCGCCGCGCGCCGCCGCCAGCGCCGGGCCGCAGGCATCGCCGCCCCGCTCGCCCAGCAACGCTCCCAGTTGCGGATTGCGCCCCGCGATCATCCCCGCGGCGAATCCGGCCAGCGCCCCTGCCGTCCCGCCGGGATCAGGCCCGAATTTCGGCTCGAGCAAGGTCCCGCCGACACGCACCGGCACCACCACTGAAGTGCCGGCCCGCAGCATCGGCCGCAGCCGCAGCGCCAGCCCTTCATCCCGCAGATTCACCGTGCCCGCCCCCTGTACCAGCAACCGCCCGGCATCCACCACCAGCGGCCCGACCTGCACCAGCCCCGAATCGGCGTCGGCCCGCACCGCGAGGCAGCGCAGCGTCACCTGTCCCACCCCGCCCGGGGCAAGCACCTCCGCCGGCAGCTTCGCCGCGCGCAATACCTCACCCAGCACCAGGCCGAGCACCTGGTTGTCCAGCCCGGCATCGACCATCGCCACGCCGAGCCGTCCGCTCAGCGTCGCCGCGATCGCCTGCGGCGTCTCGCCCGCCCCGCGCAGATCGGCATCCAGCTCGGCCGTGCCGCCCATATCCTGCGGCAGCCCGAAGGCCGCCAGCAATGGCCCGAGCGACATCCCCGGCGCCCGCAGGGTCAGCGCCACCGGCGGCGGGCTCTGCCGCCCCCCGGCGGTCAGCGCCAGCTCCAGCCGCCCGCCCGGCAGCGTGCCGGTCACCGGATCGACCGCGAGCGTTCCCTCGCGCAGCACCGCATGCCCGGACAGGTCGCGGGTGAGCACGCCGCCGGCCCGCAACTCGGCCACCGCGAAGCGCAGGTCGGCATCCAGCCGGTCCAGCGCCGCGAAAGGCAGCTTCGTCGCCGGGATCAGCCGCGCCGGCCGTGAAGCGGCCGGGGCCGGCGGATCGGCCGGCGGAGTCGCCTGCGGCGCCGCCTCCGCGCCGGCCCCGGCCGGCAACGCCCCCAGGATCGCGTCGGCGTCGATCCGGCGCGAGGTCAGATTCGCCTGCACCGCCGGACGGTCGCCGAAGCTCAGTTCGGCCTCGCCCGACAGGTCGGCCTGCGGCGCGGTCAGGGCGAGGCCCCGCACCGCGATGCCGCGGGCGAGCCCGCCGCTGCCGTCACGCAGCCGCGCATCCATCGTTACCTGCCGCAGCGCCGGCAGCGCCTGCCCGGCCAGCGGCGCCAGCGCGGCGACATCGGGAATGCGGGCGGTCACGCCCAGGTCGAGCCCGGACAAGGCCAGCGGCGCCGCCAGCCCGCCCTTGGCCACCAGCGTGGCCCCCGCCGCCTCGGCCGCCAGCTCGATCGGGAACGGGCCCGCCGCCGCCAGCAGCATCGTCGGGGCGCCCAGCGTGGCCGAGACGCGCAGCCGCGTGCCGCGCAGGCTGCCCTCGACATCGGCCCGCACCGGTTCCTCCAGCCGCGCCGCCGACAGCTCCATGCGCGAGAGCTGCAGGCCGGGGATGAATCCGTCCAGCGCCGATTCGCCGGCGCGGACGGCGATGCCGCTGATGCGCGGGATGTCGGTGCCGGCATCCTCGACCCGGGCCGCCACCGCGACCTGGCGCAGCGGCGGCAGCGGCCGGCCGAGCAGGCCCTCCAGCGCCGACAGGTTCACCGCCGCGCCTTCCACCGTCAGCGCATAGCCGCGCCCCTGCAGCGGCCGCGTCACCGTGCCGGTCACGCCGAGCCGTGCCCCCGGGATCTCCAGCGTCGCCGCCACCGGCCAGGGATCGCTCGCGACGGGATCGAGCAGCCGCGCCAGCGGGCCGGTCTCGGCGGTCAGCACCAGTGGCTGGTCACCCAACCTGCCCTCGGCGCTCGCCGTGACCGGCGCCCCGACGCCGGCGGCACCGGCCTTCAGCAGCTTCACCGCCAGCACGGTGGCGCGGCCGGTCGCGCCGTCCCGCCAGGTGACCTGCCCGTCCTCCAGCCGCAGCGAGCGCACCAGCAGGTCCGGCCCGCTCCCGGGGGAAGCGGCCGGCGCGGCGGCGGGCGGAGCGCCGGCGTCCCCGGCCTTGTCCGCGGCGGACTTCTCCGCGGTGGGGCCGAAGCGCCAGTTCGGGCGCCCGTCGGCGTCGGTTTCCAGCAGGATGTCGGGACGGACCAGTTGCAGCCGCGCCACCTCGATGCGGCCGGTGAGCAGCGGCAGCAGCGCCAGCTTCACCTCCGCCTGCGCCACCGTCAGCATCTCCGGCCGCGAGCCGCCCGGCATGTTGGCCAGCCGGACATCCTCGGCTTCCAGCGTCGGCGACAGCGCCGGCACCAGCCGCAACTGTCCCAGTTGCAGCGCCCGGCCGGTGGCGCGTTGCACCTCGGCCTCGATGCGCGGCCGCCAGGCATTGGGGTCGACGAAAAGCAGCACCCCTGCCCCGGCCAGCACCAGCAGCAAGAGCAGCGCCAGCACGGTCAGGAACAGGATGGGGAAAAGGCGGGAATGCCTGTGACGGCGACGGGGGGGCATTGCGGGAACGGTTCCGAGCGGAAGCAGAGGGACAGTAACGTGCGGGGACGGAGGCGTCACCGCCGGCGGGGATGCCTGGCCTTGACGCCCAGGTGAAGCCGTTGGCCGGTCACGGCGGCATTCGCCGGTCCGGCCGGGACGCGTGGGGAACGGCACGAGGCCGGCTCCGCGCCGCCGGGACGCGCTGGCCCGCCCCGCCCGGCCGGCCCGCCAGCACCACGAACGGCTGGGCGAAACGATCGGGAAGGACAGCGTGGTGCATCGTCTCGGTGGCGTGGAACAGGGCCGCGCGCTCCGGTCACGGCCGGCGGCGCGGTTTCAGGGAGACGCTATACGCCTTTTCCCGGACGCACGCACCTCACCTGCGCCGCGGCGCCTGCGGCGGAGCCGGCGGCGGGGCGGTGAAGCCGAGCGTGCGGAACGTCGCTTGCATGTGCGGCGGCAGCTCGGCCTCCACCACCAGCCGCCCCCCGGCGGGATGCGGCAGCACCAGCCGGCGCGCATGCAGGTGCAGCCGCGCCTCCAGCCCCTCGACCAGCGCGGTGTTCTCCCCCGCCCGGTCCGGATCGGCCGGCCCACGCGGCGGGCCATAGGCGACGTCGCCCAGGATCGGCGCGCCGAGCGCCGTGCAATGCACGCGGAGCTGGTGAGTGCGCCCGGTCAGCGGCCGCAGCTCCAGCCAGGCGAGCTTGCGCCCGGCATGGTCGAGCGTGCGGTAATCGGTGACAGCCCGCGCGGCATCGGGATCGTCCGGTTCCGCCAGGGCGATGCGCCCGGCGCGCAGGTCCTCCGAGCGAGTCAGCGGATGGTCGATTCGCCCCTCCACCGGCACCGGCCGGCCGGCCACCACCGCCCAATAGACCTTTTCCACGTCGCGGCCGCGGAAGGCGGCGGCGAGCTTCGCCGCCACGCCGGCGGTGCGCGCCACCACCAGCACGCCGGAGGTGTCGCGGTCCAGCCTGTGCACCAGCCGGGGCTTGTCGCCGCCGGGCGGGCGCAGCGCTTCCAGCATCTGGTCGAGGTGGCGGGTGATACCCGGGCCGCCCTGGGTGGCGAGGCCGGACGGCTTGTTCAGCACGATGAGCTGCTCGTCCTGCCACAGCACCATCGCCTCCAGCTCGCGCGCGACCTTCGGGTCGGGCGCGGCGGGCGCGGGCTTCGGCGGGGCCGCCACCGGCAGCGGCGGCACCCGCACGGTCTGGCCGGGGGCAAGGCGCGAGGCCGGCTCGGCGCGGCGGCCATCGACGCGCACCTGGCCGGTGCGACAAAGCTTCTGGATCACGCCCTGGGTGGTGCCGGGGTAGTGGCGACGGAACCAGCGGTCGAGGCGGATATCGGCCTCGTCCTCGGTGACGGTGCGGGTGGCGATGGTCATGATCGCCTCTCCTGCCGCAGCCGCGCCCAATAGGCCAGCCGCTTTGCCACCTCGCGCTCGAATCCGCGCTCGCGCGGATGGTAGAATTCCTGCCGCGCCATGCCGTCCGGGAAATAATCCTGGCCGGAGAACGCGTCCTCCTGCTGGTGGTCATAGGCATAGCCGGCGCTGTAGCCGAGGTCCTTCATCAGCCGCGTCGGCGCGTTCAGGATATGCATCGGCGGCATCAGGCTGCCGGTGGCCCGCGCCGCCCGCTGCGCCGCGCCGAACGCCACATAGGCGGCATTCGATTTCGGCGCGGTGCCCAGGTAGAGCACCGCCTGCGCGATCGCCAGTTCCCCCTCCGGGCTGCCGAGCCGCTCATAGGCCTCCCAGGCGGCCAGCGCCTGCGGCAGCGCGGTGGGATCGGCGAGGCCGATATCCTCCACGGCGAAGCGCACCAGCCGACGGGCGATGAAGCGCGGGTCCTCGCCGCCGGCCAGCATGCGCGCATACCAGTACAGAGCTGCGTCCGGATCCGAGCCGCGCAACGATTTATGCAAGGCCGAGATCAGGTTGTAGTGTTCTTCCCGGTCCTTGTCGTACAGCGCGGCCCGGCGCGCCAGCAGCGCCGACAGCCCCGGCGGATCGAGCGGCGGCTGGTCGGGCGGCAGCGCCAGCAATTGCTCGGCCAGGTTCAGCAGGTAGCGGCCGTCGCCATCGGCCATGGCCCGCAGCGCCGCCCGCGCCTCCGGCTGCAACGGCAGGGCGCGGCCAGCCTCCGCCTCGGCGCGGCCGAGCAGCAGTTCCAGCGCGGCGTCATCCAGCCGGCGCAGCACCAGCACCTGGCAGCGCGACAGCAGCGCTCCGTTCAGCGCGAAGGATGGGTTCTCGGTGGTGGCGCCGACCAGCGTGACCACGCCGTTCTCCACCACGGGCAGGAAGCCGTCCTGCTGGGCGCGGTTGAAACGGTGGATCTCGTCGACGAACAGCAGCGTGCCCGCGCCGGCCTCGCGCCGCCGCGTCGCTTCCTCGAAGGCGCGCTTGAGATCCGCCACCCCGGAGAACACCGCCGAGAGCTGCACGAAATGCAGCCCGGCCCGCTCGGCGATCAGGCGGGCGATGGTGGTCTTGCCCACCCCCGGCGGCCCCCACAGGATCAGCGAAGCCAGCGAGCCGCGCGCCAGCATGCGCGTCAGCGTCCCGCCTCCGCCGCCCGCCTCCGCCGGGGCCAGCAGATGGTCCTGGCCGACCACCTCCTCCAGCCGGCGCGGCCGCAACCGCGCGGCGAGCGGCGATGGCGGCTCGCCGCCAGGGGGCGGGCCGTCGGGAAGCAGGCCGCCGGGCGGGGACTGGTGTCGGGCAGGCGGGGACATCCCCTTCTCCAATGCAAGCGGGGCGATGGCCCGCCCAGAGGGCGGCACGGCAGCGGAAAATGCAAGCGATGCCGGGTTCAGGCGGCCATGGCGTCCCGCAGCTTGGCGGCGAGGTCGGCGAGTCGATAGGGCTTGGGCAGGACAGGGTGGCGGTCGGCGAGCCCCTCGGCCAGATGGAGGAAGCCGCTGGTGAACAGCACCTTCAGCCCGGGCTGGATCTCGCGCGCCACGGCGGCGAGGGCACTGCCGCTCATGCCCTCCGGCATCACCTCGTCGGTGAACAGCAGGTCGAAACGCGCCCCGCCGCGCAGCACCGCCAGCGCCGCCATGCCGCTGCCGGCCGGGTGGACCTGGTAGCCGAGCGCCGTCAACTGGCGGGTGAGCACCTGGCGCAGCGCCGCGTTGTCGTCCACCAGCAGGATGTGGCCGCGCCCCGACGGCGGCGGCATGGCCTGCCCCTCCGCCGTCGATGCCAGTGCCGTCACCCCGGCCGCGGCGCGCGGCAGCAACAGCCGCACCGTGGTCCCCTGCCCCGGCGCGCTGGCCAGCTCGAGCTGCCCGCCGGACTGGCGCACGAAGCCGTAGATCATCGACAGGCCAAGCCCGGTTCCCGCTCCGGGCGGCTTGGTGGTGAAGAACGGCTCCATGGCCCGTTCCAGCACCTCCGGCGCCATGCCGCTGCCGGTATCGGCTACCGACAGCGCGACATAGTCCCCCGGCGCCAGCTCGGCCGCGCGCGCCGCCAGCGCATCGAGCCGCGCATTCGTCGCGGCGATGTCCAGCCGCCCGCCCTGCGGCATGGCATCGCGGGCATTGATCGCGAGATTGAGCAACGCGTCCTGCAGTTGCGAGGCGTCCGCCTCGGTCGGCCACAGCCCCGCCGCGACCACGAGCCCGACCTCGATATTGCCCCCGAGCGTGCGCCGCAGCAGTTCCGCCACGTCGGGCAGCAGGGTGACGAGGTCGATCATCTGCGCGCGCAAGGGCTGCTGGCGGGCGAAGGCGAGCAGCCGGCGGGTCAGCTCGGCGCCGCGCTGCGCCGCGTTCAGGATCTCCGACGCCGGCCGCAGCGTCGGTGGATCGCCTTCCGGCAAGCCGCCCAGCGCCTCGGCTTCCAGCATGATGACGTTGAGCAGGTTGTTGAAGTCGTGGGCCACGCCGCCGGTGAGCTGGCTCACTGCCTCCAGCCGCTGCGCCTGGCGCAGGGCCGCCTCCAGCGCCCGCCGCTCGGTCACGTCCTCGACCACCAGCAGCAGCGACGACGACGGCGACGGATCGCCGGGCTCGTCGAAGCGGGCACGGGAGATGCGGATCCAGATGGCGCGCCCGGATTTCGTCACCACGCACCGGTCCACGGCCCCCGGGCCACTGCCTGCGGCGAACGTGTCCGGGGGATGGGCGGCGGAGCCCACAGGATCACCGGCCGGCAGCAACTGGCTGGCCGGCCGCCCGACCATCTCCGCCGCCGCATAGCCGAGCATCGCCCGCATGGCCCGGTTGGCCTGCTCGATCCGCCGCTCCGGCCCGGCCAGGATGGCGATGCCAAGCGGGCTCGCATCGAAGATCTTGCGGAACCGCTGCTCCGAACGGCGCAAGGCCGCCTCGGCCTGCTTGCGGGCGGTCACGTCCTGCGTCACCACCACGAAGTAATCCGGCTCGGCCTCGGCCGCCCGCACCAGCGAGACCGTGACCAGCAGTTCGGAAATACAACCCTCCGGGCCTTCAAGCCGCCGCTCGTAGGTGCAGGATCCGGCGCGGCCCGCCGCCATCAGCGGCAGCAGCGAGGCGGCGGCGGGATCATCCGGCCCGATCATCTCGGCCAGCACCAGGCCCGGCAGGTGCTCGGGCGCCTGCCCCACCGTCTCGGCCATCCGCCGGTTGGCACGCAGGATGCGGCCGTTCAGCCCGACATGGGCGATGCCCACCGCCGCCTGCTCGAAGGTGGCGCGGAACCGGGTCTCGGCAGCCATCAGCGCCCGGCCACGTTCGATCTCGGCGAAGGCCATGCGCAGGCGCTGGCGCTGCCAAAGCACCGCCACCGCACCGAGCGAGGCCGCCAGGATCGCCAGCGCCACCAGGACGATGACGCCGACCAGGCGGCGCAGGTCGGGCAGCGTCTCCGCGTCGTCCTGCTGCGCCACCACCAGCCAGGGCGTGCCCGCCACCGTGGCATCGGCAGCGATCACCGGGACGCCACGGAAATCCGGATGCATCCGCCCGTCCTCCTCGGCCGGGACAGGGCGCCCGCCGCCCCGTCCGTCCGAGGAAGGCGCCCAGCGCAATCCAAACTGGTCAGCCTCGCCGCGGGGCTGGCTCAGCAGCACCCGCGCCCCTCCCTCCGATCGCCACAGCAGGCTCTGGCCGGTCCGGCCAGGCAGGGGCCAAGTCTGCAGGTAGGGGAACAGGAAGCCGGCGGGATCGAGGTCGAGCAACACCACCGCGTCCGCGGACGCCCCGCCATCCTGGCCCGGCCGGATCGGCGCGACATAGCCGAAGTGAAGGGATCCGTCGGCGTCGCGGTGCAGGTCGAGCAGCGTGACCCGCCGCGTGCGCACCGCCGCGCGCACCGCCGCCTGCAGCGCCGGATCGTCCGGCAGGAGGCTGGTGCCGAGCAGGAACCCGCCCGTGGCGGACAGCAGGGCGGCGCCACGCACCCCCTTTACCGCGCCCAGCCCGGCCAGCGCCCGCGCCAGCATGCCGGCCTGCCCGGTATCCATCCGGTCGGGTCCGCGCGCCACGATCGCCGCCAGGAACGGGTCGTCGCCGAGTGCCGCGGCCTCCGCCCGCCGCTCGACCATCCAGTTCTCCACCCCCGTCGCCTTGAGGCGGGCCACCGCCTGCACCTGGCGCACCGCGTTCCGCTGCAGCGAGGTCAGGGCGGCGTGATAGACAAGCAGCGCCATCGCCGAGACGATCAGCGTTACCAGGGCGAAGGCACCCAGCAACGCCCAGGGCCGACGCATCGCCCGCCGGCGCATCGCCTGCCGGTGCGCCGGCGGCGGTTGCGACGGCACCCCGCGCAGCGCCAGCGCCACCAGCACGCTGCTGACCACGACGAAAACCCCATCCTGGGCGGCCGCCAGCCAGGCCACCAGGGCGGGATTCCCGACTTCCATCAGCAGCCGATTGGAAAACAGCAGCCACGCCGCGGCTAACCCGGCATAGGCGAAAGCCACTCCGGCGATATAGCGCGTGCGCCCCCGGCCATCGCCAACCAGATCAGCCGCCCCCCCTCGCGGATCGCGGGGATTATCTTCCGGTCCACGGGTCGGTTCGCCGTCCACGAGGGCCATGCCGTTCTGTCCACGAGGGTCATGGCGTTCTGCCGCCAATGCAGATGAAATCTGCAGCCCGACCAATCTCCGCACAAACCACGGCAAGTCAAGATTATGGATTAAAATATAAATACGCAGTTGATTGCTCTCAAATGCTTTGCATCGCCATCGCTCCCCCGTCCCGCGCGCCCCTGCCCGGCCCTGCCCATGGGTTGCGGCCCGCGGGCCGCGTGCGATATCCGCAGCTTTCTCACCCCGTTCCGGAACCGCCGTCATGAGCAGCAGCCTCGCGCCGATCGCCTATCCCGATGCCAAGCTGCGCGGCATCCTGCAGCGCGTGCGCACGATCGCCCTGGTGGGCGCCTCGGCCAACTGGAACCGGCCGAGCTACTTCGTCATGAAATACCTGCAGGAGAAAGGCTACCGGGTGATCCCGGTCAACCCGGGCCTCGCCGGCCAGCACCTGCAGGGCGAGACGGTGTACGCCTCGCTGCGCGACATCCCCGACAAGGTGGACATGGTCGACGTCTTCCGCGCCGCCGAGGCGGTGCCGGGAATCGTCGAGGATGCCATCGCCATCGGCGCCGGGGTGGTGTGGATGCAGCTCGGCATCCGCCACGACGAAGCCGCTTCCCGCGCCGAGGCGGCCGGGCTGGAGGTGGTGATGAACCGCTGCCCGAAGATCGAATACGGCCGACTCGGGGGCGAACTGTCCTGGTCGGGGGTGAACACCGGCCTGATCCGCAACCGCGCCCCGGAACCGCCGACCGCGCGCGCCGCCAGCAACCGCCCGCATCCGCCGCGCAACCTGGACTACGCCTTCGAGACCCGCGCCATCCACGCCGGCGCCGCCCCCGATCCGACCACCGGCGCGCGCATCACCCCCATCTACCAGACCACCAGCTACGTCTTCGACGACGTCGACCAGGCGGCCTCGCTGTTCAACCTGCACAGCTTCGGCCACTTGTACACCCGTGTGTCGAACCCCACCGTCTCGGTGCTGGAGGAACGGGTGGCGGCACTGGAAGGCGGGCGGGCGGCGGTGGCGGCGGCCTCGGGGCATGCCGCGCAGTTCCTGACCTTCTTCACCTTGCTGGAACCCGGCGACGAGTTCCTCGCCTCGCGCAACCTGTATGGCGGGTCGCTGACCCAGTTCGGCCTGTCCTTCCCGAAGCTGGGCTGGACCTGCCATTTCGTCGATGCGACCGACCCGGAGAATTTCCGCCGGGCGCTGACACCGAAATGCAAGGCGATCTTCGTCGAGAGCCTGGCCAATCCCGGCGGCATCATCGTCGACATCGAAGCGGTGGCGAAGATCGCGCACGAAGCCGGCATCCCGCTGGTGGTGGACAACACCCTGGCCTCGCCCTTCCTGTGCCGCCCGATCGAATGGGGCGCGGACATCGTCTGCCATTCCACCACCAAGTTCCTGGCCGGCCATGGCAACTCGCTCGGCGGCGTGGTGGTGGAATCCGGGCGCTTCGACTGGGGCAATGGCCGCTTCCCCTCGCTCGCCGGACCGGAGCCCGCCTATCACGGGCTGAACTTCTTCGAGAATTTCGGCGACTTCGCCTTCACCACCAAGGCGCGCGCGGTGGCGCTGCGCGATTTCGGCCCGACGCTCGCGCCGATGAACGCCTTCCTCACCCTCACCGGCATCGAGACCCTGCACATCCGCATGGAGCGGCACGTCGCCAATGCCCGCAAGGTGGCCGACTTCCTCGAGGCACATGACCGGGTGGCCTGGGTGTCCTATGCCGGGCTCGCCGACAGCCCCTTCAACGCGCTCGCCCGCAAATACATGCCGAAGGGCGCCGGATCGGTGTTCACCTTCGGCGTCAAGGGCGGCTACGAGGCCGGCATCCGGCTGGTGGAAAGCGTGCGCCTGTTCTCGCACCTGGCCAATGTCGGCGACACCCGCAGCCTGATCCTGCACCCTGCGTCCACCACCCACCGCCAGCTCTCCGACGAGCAGCGCCTCGCCGCCGGGGCGGGGCCGGACGTGATCCGGCTCTCGGTCGGGCTGGAGGCGGTGGACGACCTGATCCGTGACCTCGACATGGCGCTCGCCGGCCTCGGCGACGCCGCGTCCAGCTAGACGTTCCGCGCTGCCCCGCGCCTGAGATCCGATCGCACGGGCGAGGAGGCCCGCCGCATGTCCGCACGTTTCCACACCACCTACCACGTCACCTGCCCCGCCTCCGAGATCGAGGCCCGCGCCCGCGGCATCGCCGTCGAGCAGAGCGTCGAGATGCCGCTGGCCGCGATCGAGGACGAGCGCGTCATGGCCGAGATCGTCGGCCAGGTCGCCGGCATCCGCGAGTTGACGCCCGGCGCTTTCGAGGTGCGCGTGGCCCTCGCCGTCGAGACGGTCGGCGAGGATGCCGGCCAGATGCTGAACATGATCCTCGGCAACAGCTCCATGCATGCCTGCGTGTCGCTGGTCGATGTCGAGATCGCACCGGAGTTCGAAGCGGCCTTCGGCGGCCCGCGCCACGGCATCGAAGGGCTGCGCGCGCGCGTCGGCGCCGGCGCACGGCCGCTGACCTGCACCGCGATCAAGCCGCAGGGCATGCCGGTGGACCGGCTGGCGAAGCTTGCGCACAAGCTGGCGCTGGGCGGGCTGGATTACATCAAGGACGACCACAGCCACGCCGACCAGGCGTTCTCGCCCTTCATGCAGCGCGTGCCGGCGATCGCGGCCGCGGTGCGGCAGGCGGCGGCGGTGACCGGCCATCCCACCCGCTACGTGCCGATGCTGTGCGGCGACTGGGGCCGCATGCAGGCGCAGCTGCGCCTCGCCCGCGAGGAAGGCATCGACACGGTGATGATGGCGCCGATGCTCTCGGGCGTGGCGACGCTGCAGGCGATCGCGCGGGAATGGCCGGACATGGCGATCCTGGCGCATCCCTCGATGACCGGCGGCGGGCAGATCGCGCCGGAGCTGCTGTTCGGCAAGCTGTTCCGGCTGTGGGGGGCGGACGCGCTGATCTTCGCCAATTACGGCGGGCGCTTCGGCTTCAGCCAGGAGACCTGCCGCCGCCTGAGCGAACTGGCACTGGCGCCGAACCCGCGCCAGCGCGCGGCGGTGCCCACCCCCGCCGGCGGCATGGAACTCGCCCGCGTGCCGGAACTGCTGGACTTCTTCGGTCGCGACGTGATGCTGCTGATCGGCGGCAGCCTGCTGCTGGCGCGCGAGCGCATCCCCGAGGAAGGCGCCGTCTTCCACCGCGCGGTCGTGGAGTATTTCGCATGACGGAGACCATCCCCCCTCGCCTGCGCGCCTTCCGGGACGGCTATCGCTGGGACGAGGTGGAGCACCGGCCCTACAAGGAAGACGGCAGCGCCCCGTTCCGCGCCATCTCCCGCCAGATCCTGTTCGACGAGGCCCCGCTCTCCTGCGAGCTGCGCTACTTCGAGATGGACGCGGGCGGGTATTCCACGCTGGAACGCCACGAGCACATGCACGGGGTGATGATCCTGCGCGGCCACGGCACCTGCCTGCTGGGAACCGAGGTGCGCAAGGTGGCGCCGTTCGACCTGGTCACCATTCCGCCCTGGACCTGGCACCAGTTCCGCGCCACCACCGAGGCCCCGATGGGCTTCCTGTGCATGGTCAACCGCGAACGCGACCGGCCGAGCCTGCCGACCGAGGCGGACCTTGCCGGGTTGCGGGCGCATCCGGCGGTGGCAGCGTTCCTGGACGGGAAGTAAGGAAGGCCAGGGCGCTGCCCTGGACCCGGCAGGGGCCACACGGCCCCTGCACCCCAAAAGCGCTGCGCGGCAAGGAATGGGTTCCAAGGGCGAAGCCCTTGGTGGAGGTCCAGGAGGCAAAGCCTCCTGGTGGGGCGCGGGGCAACGCCCCGCCACTCTTCAGGCGTCCGGGCCAGGAAACTTTGCCCCCCGCTCGAACAGCAGCCGGTGCAACGTCTTCGGCCCGATCGCCCGGCTGACCTCGCGGAACCCGAAGAACGGGATCAGCGCGACGAACATGATCAGGGCGCGCGCCACCAGTCCCTTCCAGCCGCCCCGCTCGTAGACCTGGATGCTTTCGGCGACGTGCTGCCCGTGCAGGGCGCCCACGGCCACATGTTCGATCACGTGGAAGATCATCAGTACCAGCGCGAAGGTGAAGGCGCCGTACAGGATCGACCAGATCAGGGCACGGTCCCGGAAGCGGGTGCCGACATTCAGGGCCTCGGCGATGAACATGACCTTGCCGAGCACCAGCGCGTTGATGAAGGCGAAGCCCTGCTCTTGTAGGCTGACATGCGCCTCGTCGAGGATGATCGTCCGGTACAGGTCGAACAGCGCCAGCAGCGCCCAGAGATAGACCACGATAACGGTAATGCTGCGCAGCTCCTTGGCGGCGCGTTGTCGCAAACGATGACTTCCCCCCTGTGCCGGGACGGCATGGAGCGGCGATGGCGCGTCGGACATGGCGGTGCTCCTCCACACTGTTCAGACATGCCGTCCGGCAGGGTCGCCGGCCTCGGCGTGACGTCCCTTCACCCGCTCCCGCACGGACTGGAACACGACGTAGAGTGCCGGGATGACGAAGATGCCCAGGAAGCTCGCGGCGATCATGCCGGCGAACACCGGGGTGCCGACATTCCGCCGGGCCAGCATGCTCGGCCCGACGGCGATGACCAGCGGCAGCAGGCCAAGGATGAAGGCGAAGCTGGTCATCATCACCGGCCGGAAGCGCAGCCGGGCCCCATCGGTCGCCGCCGTCAGCAGCGGCACGCCGCGTTCGCGTTCCGCCTTGGCGAATTCAACGATCAGGATGCCGTTCTTGGCCGCCAGCCCGATCAGCACCACCATACCGATCTGGCCGTAGAGATCCAGCGTGCCCCCGACGAGCACGATGCCGACGAAGGCCCCGAGGATGCCGACGCTGACCGAAAGCAGCACCGGCACGGGAATGGTCCAGCTTTCATACAAGCCGACCAGGAAGAGATAGGCGAACAGCAAAGCGAAGGCCAGGATCAGCCCGGTCTGCCCGCCGGCGCGGCGTTCCTGGAAGGCGGTGTCGGTCCAGGCGCCGCGATAGCCGGGCGGCAGGGTGCGGGCGGCGACCGCCTCCATCGCCAGCAGGCCCTGGCCGGAGGAAACACCTGGTGCCGGCTCGCCCTGCAGCGTGACCGCGCGCAGGTTGTTGTAGCGGATCAGCGCCTGCGGCCCCTGCTCGATGCGCACTTCCAGCAGGCTGCGCAGCGGCACCATGGCCCCGTCATTGCTGCGCACGTTGATACGGTAGATGTCATCGACGGCGGCGCGGTCGGTGGCCTCGGCCTGCACCTGCACCTGCCAGGTACGGCCGAACAGGTTGAGGTCGTTGACATAGGTGCCGCCGAGATTGGCCCCGAGCGCCTGGAACACCGAGGAGAGCGGCACGCCGAGCACCTGCGCCTTCTCGCGATCGATGTCGAGATAGACCAGCGGACTGGTGGCGGAGAAAGTGCTGAACACGCGGGTCAATTGCGGGTCCTGGTTGGCGGCGATGGTCAGGCCGCGCACCACCGCCGCCATGGCCTTGGGATCGCCGCCGCGCACGTCCTGCACCACGTAGGTGAAGCCGCCGCCGTTACCCAGGCCGATGATCGGCGGCGGCGCCAGCGGCACCACCACGCCGTCGCGCACGCCGCGGAATTCGCGTGCGAGGCGGGCGAGCACGGCGGGGGCGCCGGAGGCCGCATCGAGGCGGTGCTCGAATTCCTTCATCGACACCACGATGAAGGCGGCGTTGGACTGGTTGTAGTTGTCGATGAAATTAAGGCCGATGGTGCTGGAAACATCCTCCGTCGTCGGCTCCTTCGCCAGGATGTCTTCCACCGCGCGCACCGTCGTGGCGGTGCGGCTGACGCTGGCGCCGTCGGGCAGCTGGATGACCACGAAATAGGCGCCCTGGTCCTCCTGCGGCAGGAAGCCGGTCGGGGTGAGCTTCGACAGCGCGCCGGTGCCGAGGAAGCACAGCAGCACGATCGGCAGGCTGATGATGGACACCCGCACCAGCCGCGCCACCACCGCGCCGTAGCGGTCGCGCACCCGGTCGATGAAGCGCATCACCGCCCCGATCGGGCCGCGCCGCGGGCCATGGTGGCGCCGCAGCAGCACGGCGCAGAGCGCGGGCGAGAGCGTCAGCGCGTTGATCGCCGAGATGAACATCGACACCGCGACGGTCACGGCAAACTGGCGGAACAACTCGCCGGAGATGCCGGGGATGAAGGCGACCGGGACGAAGACGCTGAGCAGCACCAGGGTGATGGCGATGATCGGCCCGGTGATCTGCGCCATCGCCGCCTTGGTCGCATCGGGAACCGACAGCTCCGGACGCTCCTCCATCACCTGCTCGACATTCTCCACCACCACGATGGCGTCATCGACGACGATGCCGATCGCCAGCACCACCGCGAGCAGGGACACCGAGTTGGCGGAATAGCCGATGGCGTTCAGCACCACGAAGCAGCCGACCAGGCTGACCGGCACGGCGATGGTGGGGATCAGCGTGGCGCGCCAGCTGCCGAGGAACAGGAACACCACGGCGACCACCAGGACGAAGGCCTCGATCAGGGTCTTCTGCACCTCGTGGATGGTGGCGCGGACGAAGGTGGTCGGGTCGTAGGTGACCTTCCAGGCCATGTCGTCGGGGAAGTCGCGCTGCTGGGCCGTCAGCAGCGCCTTCACCGCATCGAGCGTGGTGAGCGCGTTCGCCCCAGGCGCCTGGTAGATGGCGATCAGCGAGGCGGGTTTGCCGTTGAACTGGGTGGCACGGTCGAGGTTCTGTGCGCCAAGCTCGATACGGGCGATGTCGGAAAGCCGTAGCACCGACCCGTCGGGATTGGTGCGGATGATGATGTTCTCGAATTCCTCGACCGAGGCAAGCCGTCCCTTGGTCTGGATGTTCAACTGGAATTGCTGGTCGTCGCTGATCGGCCGCGCGCCGATGCGGCCCACCGCGGCCTGCGCGTTCTGGCTCTGGATCGCCTGGATGACGTCGTTGGTGGTCAGCCCAAGCCCGGTGAGCCGGTCGGTCTGCACCCAGACCCGCATCGCATAGTCCTGCGGTCCGAACATCATCGCATCACCGACACCGGGCGTGCTGCGAATCTGGTCGAGCAGGTTGATGGTGACGTAGTTGCTCAGATAGAGCGGATCGTAGCTGCCCTTGGGCGAATAGACCGCCACGACGCCAAGCAGTGCCGAGGACTTCTTCTTGACCGTCACGCCCTGCTGGCGGACTTCCTGCGGCAGCTTCGCCAGCGCGACCTGCACGCGGTTGTTGGTGTTGACGGTGTTGATGTCGGGATCTGTGCCCAGCTCGAAGGACAGCAGCAACGAATAGCTGCCGTCGTTGCCGCTGACGCTTTTCATGTACATCATCTTGTCCACGCCGACGATCTGGGCCTCGATCGGCTGGGCGACGGTGGACTCGACGACGGCGGCGGAAGCACCGGGAAAGGTGGTACTCACCTGCACCTGGGGCGGCACGATGTCCGGGTACTGCGCCACCGGAATCACCGCGAGTGACAGCAGGCCGGCGATGGTCATGACGATGGAGATGACCGCCGCCAGCCGCGGCCGGTCGACGAAGACGGCGGAGATCATGGCTCAGACCTCCTTGGCCGGGCCGGCCACCACGGCCGCGCCGGGGCGCAGCGTGGTGATACCATCCACCACCACCTGCTCTCCGCCCCGCAGTCCTTCCTCGACGACGATGTTGCGGCCCACCTGCTGCCCGGTCCTCAGGCGCCGCACCACCGCCTTGCCGTCCTCGACGATGAAGACATAGGCCCCCTGCTGGTCGAGCACGATCGCGGATTGCGGAACGACGATCTGCTCCTTCGGCGTCGGCCCTTCGACCCGCACGCGCACGAACTGCCCATCGACCAGTTCGCCTTTCGGATTGGGGACGGTGGCGCGCACCAGGATGGTGTCGGTGCTGCGGTCGACCGTCACGTCCACGAAGTTGAGCCGTCCCGGCTCGGGATAGACCGACCCGTCGGAGAAGCGGATCCGCACCACCGCGGCGCTCCGTGCCTCTTCCACGCCCTCGGTCCTGAGGCGCAGGAACTCACGCTGGCTGACCGGGAAGGTGACGTACATGGGATCCTGGCTGACGATCCGCGCCAGCGGGCCGCTTTGGGGGCTCACCACATTGCCGACCGTCACCGAGGCCCGGCCGATCTTGCCGGTGATCGGTGCGGTAATGCTGGTGTAGCCAAGATTGATCTCGGCGGTCTGCAGGTCGGCCTGGGCCGCCATCACCCCGCCGCCCGCGGTCTTTTCCGCCGCCACCCGTTCATCGCGCACCGCGACCGAGGTGGCGCTGGTCTTGACCAGTTCCTCGGCGCGCTGGCGCTGGATGGTGGCATTGGACAATTGTGCCTGGGCCTGCAGCAGCGCGCCGCGCGCCTGTTGCACCGCCGCCTGGAACGGCGGCTGCTCGATCAGGAACAGCTTCTCGCCGGCACGAACGATATCGCCTTCGGTGAACTCGACCTTTTCGAGATAGCCGGTGACGCGGGCGCGCACTTCCACCCGTCCCGTTGCCTCCACGCGGCCGACGAACTCCATCCCCTGGGTGACCGGTACGCTGGCGGCGGTGACGACGCCGACCGGCACGGTGGGTGCCGCCTGCTGGGCAGCGGTGGGCAGGGCTGGCAACACGAGAAAGGCGGCAAGAAGCGCGTACTTGCGCATGGCATGTTCCGGATATTGCAGGATCAGGCAAGGTATCGTTGCGCCGGCAGCCGCACACAGGGGGCCAGGGCCGGAACGCCGCGATCAATCACCGGGCGCGGCGGAGTCCAATGCACTCTTCGGCCATGAAAAGAACAGCCCGACCTCTCCCGGTACACCGGCTTGATAGCTGACGATGCGCGCGGAAAAGGCGAATCCGCCAGGTTCGAGACTGGCCTTCCAGAAATCAT
Organism: Rhodovastum atsumiense; assembly: GCF_937425535.1. Lineage (NCBI taxonomy): Bacteria > Pseudomonadati > Pseudomonadota > Alphaproteobacteria > Acetobacterales > Acetobacteraceae > Rhodovastum > Rhodovastum atsumiense. The sequence continues at coordinate 5,372,456 of NZ_OW485601.1, read as the reverse complement.
AGACCTGCCGTGCGCCGCCCGGCAGCGTCGCCAGCCAGGCCGGCTCGCGCAAGGCGGCCGCTTCTTCTTCCTTGTCGGGCTTGTTGATCGGCGGCAGGTCGGCGTTGTTCACCGCGCGTCCGCCATCCGAGCAAAAGCTGCTGGGGAATGACACCAACATCAGTTCAGTCTCGCCCCGCTCGAAAGCACGCCGGATGCGGTTCACCACGATCTCGCGATGCGCCTCGGTCATCTGGAACGTATCGAGCCGACGCTTGTAGTCAGCGAGTTCCTCCGCCGCCTGTTGCCTGAGATGTTCCTCGGCCTCCTTCTCCTTGCGCAGCCGGGCCTCGCGCTCGGTGAACAACGTGGTGGTCGACAGGATCGGTTGGGTTGCGCTCGACATTTCCTATCCCCACGATTGCGGCGATGCAGGCGCCGCAGTTGACACGAATGCCGCTCCTTCGACGTTACAACAGCACGTGCGGAGAGAGGCGCCCATGCCACAAATCAACGGCATCCCCTGATTTCATAACACGAAATCTTGAGTAGTTGCCGCCTGAACAGGCTCATTTAAACTGAGCTGGATCAGCACGGGATTTCTCTTGTTTGTGTGATATGAAGTCCCAACAAGAGCGACCTCAGTCCCGCCGTCACCACCCCGGGAGATTACGGTGGCAAACCAATCCCCCTTCGCGATCCCCGCCCTGCCTGACTTGGGCGTGCCGAATCCCGTGCAGGAATACTGGATCGACGCCTGGCAGCGTGGGATCCTGTTCCTCGACGTGCTGCGCCAACGGGGCAACATCGCCCGTGCCCACAATGCCCGCCCGGCCCCGAACGTGCTCAGTTTCGAGCCCGAGCTGCTGCTCGACGGACGCACATTCGATCATCCGGTGAACTATGGCCTGGTGCGAATCGTCCCGCCGCCCGACACCCGCATCGATCCGCAGAAGCGCCCCTTCATCGTGGTCGATCCGCGCGCCGGGCACGGTCCCGGCATCGGCGGCATGAAGCATGACAGCGAGATCGGCGTGGCGCTGCAGGCCGGCCATCCCTGCTATTTCGTCGGCTTCCTGCCCGATCCCGTGCCCGGCCAGACGGTCGGGGATGTCTGCCGTGCCGAGGCGATCTTCGTCGAGGCCGTGGCGGCCCGGCACCCGGACGCCGAAGGCAAGCCGGTGCTGATCGGCAACTGCCAGGCCGGCTGGCAGATCATGATGATGGCGGCGCTGCGGCCGGACCTGCCCGGCCCGATCCTGCTGGCCGGCACACCGCTGTCCTACTGGGCCGGGGTGCGCGGGAAGAACCCGCTGCGCTATCTGGGCGGCGTGCTCGGCGGCACCTGCTGGACCGCGCTGGCCGGCGACATGGGGGGCGGAATCTTCGACGGGGCGCACCTGATCGCCAATTTCGAGTCGATGAACCTGGCCAATACCGTGTGGCAGAAGCCGTACAACCTCTACGCCAAGGTCGACACCGAGGCGCCGCGCTTCCTGGAGTTCGAGACGTGGTGGGGCAGCCCGGTGCTGCTCGAAGCCGGGGAGATGCAGTGGATCGCCGACAATCTCTTCGTCGGCAACCGGCTCGCCACGGGCGAATTGCGCAGCGGCGACGACACGCGCATCGATCTGCGCAACATCCGTTCACCCATCATCGTGTTCTGTTCCTGGGGCGACGACATCACCCCGCCACAGCAGGCGCTCGACTGGATCACCGATCTCTATGCCGAGGACAGCGAGATCGTCGCCGCCGGCCAGACCATCGTCTACACGCTGCACCAGAGCATCGGCCATCTCGGCATCTTCGTCTCCGGCAAGGTCGCAACCAAGGAACACGGCGAGTTCGCGACCTGCATGGACATGATCGACCTGATGCCGCCCGGGCTCTATGAAGCGGTGATCACCGAGGTTGCCCCCGATACCGGCAATCCGGAGTTGATCCAGGGCCGCTACCTGTTCCGCCTGGAGGCGCGTGGTCTCGCCGATATCCGTGCGCTCGGCGGCAATGACGCCGCGGACGACCTGCGCTTCGCCACGGCGGCGCGGGTTTCGGAGATCAATCTGGGCCTTTATCGCACCCTGCTCGCCCCGGCGGTGCGCGCGACGGTGACGCCCGAGGCAGCGGCGGCGCTGCGGCAACTGCATCCCAACCGGCTGCGATTCGCCGCCTTCTCCGACGAGAACCCGCTGATGCCGCCGGTGGCGGCCCTGGCGGAGACGGTGCGGGCCACGCGCCGGCCGGTCGCGCCGGACAATCCGCTGCTGGCACTGGAACAGGCCGCCTCGTCCTGGATTTCCACCTGGCTGCATGCCTGCGGCACCGCGCGCGACATCGTCACCGAGCATGTCTTCCTGACCACCTACGGCTCGCCGCTGCTGCAGGCGCTGGTGGGGTTGGGCACCGGGGAGCAGCCGGAACCGCGCCGCATCGAGCGCGACCTCCTGCGGGAAGCCACCGAGGCGCGGCGCGATGCGGACCTGGCGACCCGCTTCGAGACCGGCGGCCCGCCCGAGGCGGCGATCCGCGCGCTGGTCTATGTCCGGCTGCCCGAGCACAGCGCCGACGAGCGCGGCTTCTCCATGCTGCAGGCGATCCGCAAGGAACAGCCGCTCGACCGGCGGATCAGCCAGGCCCGGCTGAAGGAGATGCTCACCGAGCAGTTCCTGCTGCTGCGCCACGACCAGGAACGCGCGGTGCGGGCGCTGCCGGCGCTGGTGGCGGAGGCGGCGCAGCGGCGCGCCGTGCTGGCGGCGCTGCGCCGCCTGGTGGCGGCGACCGGCACGTTGTCCGAGGAAGGCAAGCGCCGCCTGGCGCGCATCGAGACCCTGCTGGGCACCAGGGAATCCTCGCCGCCGAAGCAGGAGACGGCCAATGCCTGAAGACCGCCCCCAGCAAGGGCAGCACCCGGAGCGGCCGCGCCACGACAAGTACGAGCGCCTGATCGAGGCGGCACGGGAGTTGCAGCCGACCCGCACGGCGATCGCCCATCCCTGCGACGAGGTGTCGCTGCAGAGTGCCGTGGAGGGCAGTCGCCTCGGCCTGATCGCACCGGTCCTGGTCGGACCGGCGGCGCGCATCCAGGATATCGCCGCAAAGGCGGGATTTGACATCAGCGGCCTGCCGATCGTGGACAGCGCACATAGCCACGATTCGGCGGCGAAGGCGGTGCAGCTGGTCACGCTCGGCCGCGCCGAGGCGTTGATGAAGGGCAGCCTGCACACCGACGAGGTGATGGGCGCGGTGGTGGCGCGGGAGGGCGGCATCCGCACCGCGCGGCGCATCAGCCACTGCTTCGTCATGGACGTGCCGGGCCATGCCGATCCGCTGATCATCACCGATGCCGCCGTCAACATCGCGCCGACGCTGGATGAGAAGGTGGACATCGTCCAGAACGCGATCGACCTTGCCCACGCCATGCGCTTCCAGGAAGTGCGGGTGGCGATCCTGAGCGCCATGGAAACCGTCACCGCCAAGGTGCCGTCCACGATCGAGGCCGCCGCCCTGTGCAAGATGGCCGAGCGCGGGCAGATCACCGGGGCGCTGCTGGACGGCCCGCTCGCGCTCGACAATGCCATCAACCCGGAGGCGGCACGGATCAAGGGCATCGTCTCGCCGGTGGCGGGACACGCCAACGTGCTGGTCGTCCCCGACCTGGAGGCGGGCAACATGCTGGCGAAAAGCCTATCCTTCCTCGCCGGCGCCGACGCCGCCGGCATCGTGCTCGGCGCGCGCGTGCCGATCATGCTGACCAGCCGTGCCGATTCGCTGCTGACCCGGCTGGCGTCCTGCGCCGTCGCGGCGCTGGTGGCGGAAGCGCGGCGCGCCAGCATGAGCTCGGCCATTCCTGGCTGAGCTTCGGCCGCAAAGGAATATCACCCCATGTCCGACAACATCCGGCCGGTACTGGCGGGACAAAAAGCCCTGGTGGTGGGCATCGCCAACGACCAGTCGATCGCCTATGGCTGCGCCAGGGCGTTCCGTACCGTCGGCGCCGATCTCGCCATCACCTGGCTCAACGACAAGGCAAGGCCGCATGTCGAGCCGCTGGCGCAGGAGCTGGGGGCGCAGATCACCGCGGCGCTGGACGTCTCGGTGCCCGGCGAGCTGGAGGCCGTGTTCGAGCTGATCCAACGGCTCTGGGGACGGCTCGACATCCTGGTGCATTCCATCGCCTTCGCCCCGAAGCAGGACCTGCAGGGCGGCCTGCTCGACTGCTCGGCCGAGGGTTTCTCCAGGGCGATGGACATCTCCTGCCATTCCTTCCTGCGCATGGCGAAGCTCGCCGCCCCGCTGATGCAGGACGGCGGGACGATGTTCGCCATGAGCTACTACGGCGCCAACCGCGTCGTGCCCAACTACAACGTCATGGGCCCGGTCAAGGCGGCGCTGGAGGCGTCGTGCCGCTACCTGGCCTATGAACTCGGGCCGCGCGGCATCCGCGTGCACGCGATCTCGCCGGGACCGCTGAAGACGCGCGCCGCCTCGGGGCTGAAGGATTTCGGCCTGATCCTGAACGAAGCCGCGCAGAAAGCGCCGCTCGGCGAGCTGGTCGATATCATGGATGTCGGCTTCGCCTGCGCCTACCTGGCGACCCCGCTGGCGCGGCGGATCACCGGCGGCACCGTCTACGTGGACGGGGGGGCGAACATCGTCGCCTGATGACCCCCATGCAAGGATGCATCGCCGTTCTCAACGCCGGCTCCTCCAGCATCAAGTTCGCCATCTACGATGCCGGCGCGGACGCACCGGCACGCTTTCGCGGGCAGATCCAGAGCATCGGGCTGAAGCCGGAGCTGCTGGTCCGTGACCGCGACGGCAACGAGGTGTTGCGCGGGAGCTGGCCGGCCGATGGCTTCGACCACGACGCCGCCACCCAGGAAATCCTGCAGGCCGGCCAGACGCTGCTGCGGCACGAACCGGTTCTCGCCGTCGGCCATCGCGTGGTGCATGGCGGGCTGGACCATGCCGCGCCGGTGCGCGTCGATCCGGCGCTGATCGCGTCTCTGGCGAAGCTGGCACCGCTGGCGCCGCTGCACCAGCCGCACAACCTCGCGCCGATCCGCACCATCGCCGCCCAGGTGCCCGACCTGCCGCAGGTTGCCTGCTTCGATACCGCCTTCCACCGCTGCCAGGCCCCGGTGGTGCAGTCCTTCGGCCTGCCCCGCCGCTTCCATGACGAAGGAGTGCGGCGCTACGGCTTCCACGGCATCTCCTACGAATACATCACATCCCGACTGCCCGATGTCGCGCCGGCGATCGCGCGGGGGCGTCTGGTGATCGGGCATCTCGGCAACGGCGCCAGCCTGTGCGCCGTGCAGGATGGACGCAGCGTCGCCAGCACCATGGGCTTCACCGCGGTGGACGGGCTGCTGATGGGCACGCGCTGCGGCGCGCTCGATCCGGGGGTATTGCTCTACCTGATGGACACGCACGGCATGGATGCGCGCGCCATCGAGGACCTGATCTACCGCCGCTCCGGCCTGCTCGGCGTTTCCGGCATCTCCCCGGACATGCGCAGCCTGCGTGCCTCCGCCGCGCCGGAGGCGGCGGAGGCGATCGCGCTGTTCGTGCATCGCATCGTCCGCGAGATCGGCTCGATGGCCGCCGCGCTGGGTGGCATCGATGCCCTGGTGTTCACCGGCGGCATCGGCGAGAACGACGCCGCCACCCGCGCCGAGGTCGCGCGGGGATGCGCCTGGCTTGGCCTCACGCTGGACCCGGAGCGCAACGCGGCCGGCGGCGGCTGCATCAGCGCCGAGGGCTCGCGGGTCGCGGCCTGGGTCGTCGCCACCGACGAAGAGCGCATGATCGCGCGCCATACCGCCGCCCTGCTGGGACTTGCAGCCGGGACGGAGAGACAGCAACAGGAGGAGTGACGAGATGAGGCGGCTGATCCTATCCGCCGGCGTGCTCGCGGCAGCCCTGACCGGGGCGGCGCAGGCAGCGCTCACACCCGATACCTTCCAGATCCGCACGGCCGGCGATCTGGTCAGCCTGTGCGCGCCGTCCACCTCCGACCCCAACGCGGTCGCGGCCGTGCACATGTGCCAGGGCTTCCTGGTCGGCGCCTACACGGTGCTGAAAACCGACCAGGAGGCGAATCCGCGGCTGCGCCTGTTCTGCACGCCCGAACCGCCCCCCTCACGCAACGATGCCATCGCCGCCTTCATCACCTGGGTGAATGCGGACCCGTCGCGTGCCGCGCTGCCGCCGGTTGACGGCGTGGTGGGCTATCTGCACCAGGCCTATCCGTGCCCGGTCCAGTCCAGCGCCCAGACGCGGAGGAAATGATGCGCGGACTGACGCTCGCGCTTGGCACCGTATTGCTGCTCGCGGGCTGCGCGGACATGTCGCCCACGCAGCAGCGGGCGCTGACCGGCACTACCGGCGGCGCCGCCGCGGGCGCGGTGATCGGCGCCATCGCCGGCAATGCCGGGCTCGGTGCCGCGATCGGCGCCGGCGCGGGCCTCGCCGGCGGGCTGCTGTATAATGCGCACAAGGAGTCGGAGCAGGCCGCCTACCAGGCCGGCGTGCAGGCGGGCCGCAACAACCGCGCCTCAAGCTCGTCGTACTGACCCCGTCCATGCGCGGGGGGCGGGCCGCGATGGTAACGGCATCGCGGCCCATTCCCTGTACCCGCAGGCACATGAAGCAGACGCATCCCTGCACGCCAGGACACGATGCTCCCCCTTTCCAACCGCCCCGGCAGGAGCGATCGTGCAACGACCCTGGCAAGGTACGCCGCTCCCCCGCTGCAGGAGACCCAGAATGCGCATCTCCGTTGTTATCATCGCCCTGCTGCTGCTCGCCGGCACCGCGCAGGCGCAGGTCAATCCCTGGCGCAACAACCGTACGGCACCGCGCCTGACCGAGGCGGACACGGCGCTGATGCACCAGGCGGCGCAGAAGCTGCTCGATGCCCCCAACCCGCCGGTGGGACGCATCGAGCACTGGAGCAACGCCGAGACCGGCGCAGCCGGCACGGTGACCTTCCGCGGCCCTCGCAGCCACACCGCGCAGGGGCAGAATTTCGCCTGCCGGCACCTTGAATATACCACGACGGTGCACGGCCGCAGCGGCGAGCGCAGCGCCGAGGTGGACTGGTGCCGCACCAAGGACGGCAGCTGGAAATTGTTCTGAGTTTCTTTGGCGCGCATGTCCCGGGCGCTTCGATCGGACCGGGTATCAGTTTCTGGTGACACGCGCCCGTACAGGCCGCCCGAGGTTGAAACGGACAGGGCCCGGCGGCATCGTCGCCGCCGCGGCCAGCTCGCCGCGAATCCCGGGAGAAACACGCCATGAAACCTGCGCATTGCGCAGCCGTCGCTGTCTTCGTGCTCGCGTTGACCGCGGCAGGCACGCCCCTGCTCGCCCAGGGTGCCGCCACGGCGACGGACCAGCAGGCCGGACCGGTGGTCACCGAGACGCGCACGACCACGGCGACGGTCGAGACGATCGACCAGGAAAAACGCACCGTCCTGCTCAGGACCGGCGATGGCACCCTGCTGACGGTCCAGGTCGGCCCCGAGGTACGCAACCTCGCCCAGGTCCGGCCGGGTGACCGCGTCACCGCCACCTACCGCGAATCAGTCGCCGCCGCGATCTCCAGGCCCGACAGCCCGCCGCTCACCGCCGGCGCCTCCGTCACCCGGGCCGTGGAAGGGGAACGCCCCGCCGGCGAGACGGCGCAGGAAGTCACCGCGCGCGTCCGTATCCTCGCCGTCGACACTCGCGCCAATACCGTGACCTTCCTTGGCCCGTCCGGCCTGCCGCGCATCATCGCGCTGCGTGACCCGGGCATGCAGCGCTTCGCGGCGACGCTGCAGCCAGGCGACGATGTCGACGTGACCTATACCGAGGCCCTCGCCATCCGCGTCGATCCCGCGCCGCGCTGACCACCCTCACCGCAGCGATGGCCCCGGCCGGAGCCGGCCACGCCCGCTCCGGCCGGGGCCGCGGACAGCGTGAAGCATGATCACCTGGAGGCATCCCGACATGACGCGCCTGCACGGCCATCCCTTCCTGCGCGGCGTTCCACACGCCTTTTCCCCGGCCGCGGTGCTGGCAATGCTGCTGCTGGTGCCGGCCTACGCGCGCGCGCAGGACACGGCCGAGGAGGCGCACCGGATCCTGAAGGCGATGTCCGATTATCTGGCGCAGCAGAAGGTGATCCGGGTGACGCTCGACTCCGACATCGAGGTAATCACGCCGGAGCTGCAGAAAATCCAGTTCACCAGTTCAGGCAGCGCACTGCTGCAGCGACCCGACCACCTGCGGGCACAGCGGGCGGGCGGTTCTTCCAGCGTGGACCTCGCCTTCGATGGCCGGACCGTCACCTTCCATGGCGAAACCACCAGGGCCTATGCCCAGTTCGATGCCCCTGGTTCGGTCGACCAACTGGTCGAGCGGTTGCGCGACCAGTACGGCATCGCCACGCCGGGCGCGGACCTGCTGGGCAGCGATGTCTACACCACCCTGACCGCCGACGTGGTCGAGGCTAGGCATGTCGGCCGTGGCTTCGTCGATGGCATCGCCTGCGAGCATCTTGCCTTCCGCGATGTCGACACCGACTGGCAGATCTGGATCGAGCCAGGCGAGCGACCGATTCCGCGCAAATACGTCATTACCAGCAAGACCCTCGCCGGCGGCCCGCAATATACGATGCGCATCCGGGAATGGCGGACCGACATCGTCCCGACCCCGGACGCGTTCGCCTTCACGCCCCCTGCGGATGCGAAGAAGGTAGCGATCGAGGACCTCGCCGGCATCGACGAGGTTCCCTCGGGCGGGGTGCCGGGCAGCCGGCAATGAACCGCGGGCCGGGCCATTTTCGTTGTCTTTCATCAGCGTTTTCCGGAGCAACCACCGACCTCCTGATTTGGTGGTGTAACGGAAATCCGGCTCCCTGCCTGCGATCTTGCGCTGTCGCGATGGTGCGTCTACGGACAATCCTGCCTCGGAATGCACCAGAGGCCAGGATATGATGCAACGCAGAGGAATCGAAGGCGTTACGTTGGCCATGCACCGTGCAGGTGGGCCAACGCCATACCATGGTGGCAGATCATGACCACCGATCCATCGTACCGGGGGATCTTCGCGGTGGCGCGGCGCGTGCCGGGGCTGGTGGTGCCGCACGACACCCGACTGCAGCATTTCTTCGCCAGCTACACCGAAGCCGGCACGGCGGACCGCGCCTTCCATGTCGAGGCCATGGCCCGGCGGGCCGGCAGGCCGCCGAGGCATGGCTCGCGCGCACCTGGCGCTGAACCTGCGCTACCCCTCGATGAGCGAAGCCTCGATGCCCACCTGATCGCGGTACGCCGGCGTCCCCAGCGCTTCACCGCAGCCGGACGGCGCGGGCGCGAGGTGCTGGAACGGCTGCACAGCCCGGCCGCCTATGCCGCAGGACTGGTCCAGGCCGCGCGCGAGAGCATGGCCGGGCACGCAAGGCGACAGGCGATCGATCTGGCGCGGGTCGCGGTCGGTCACATGATGGACATCCAGGGCGGCCCGCCCTGGCCGGTGCTGCAGGACAGCGTGGCCCGCGCGATCGTCGCCCTCACCGGGTCCACCAGCCGATGAGCCGGCCCCTCCCCGGCTTCTCCGGCGGTGCGGTCGCGCCATGAGGCGGTTTTCAACCATTCTTGATGGACGCAGGTTTGTTCGGCGTGGACGGGCAATGCGGCGCTGGTTTCACCACATGCACGCAGAGTCCCGTTGAATGCACGCAGGGTCCCGTTGATCCCGTATCACCTGCAACCTAGTATCCATAAGGAGCTGGGCGATGATCCGGCCGGGAGGACGTCAATGACACAAGAACAAAAATGGCAGCCCCGCCGGGAAGGCGGCTGGGTGGCCCGGATTGGCGCGCTGAAGCTGTTGGTCCTGCCGGGCGAAACCTGGGTCCGCTACCTGATCCTTCGCCCCGAGGAAAACGACGATCCGCCGTCGGAGGTGCTGCTGCGATCCGGGACCAAGGAGGACATCGGCGCCGCCATGCAGGCCGCCGAAACCGATGCCGGCAAGCTCGAGGCGCATTTCGCCGCCCTGCACCGGGCGGCATGACGCCGCGTATCTCCCGCGTCCCGCCCCCTAGCCTCGCCGGCCGGAACCGATCACCGAACCAGCGCCATTGGACCCTGCACCGGGGGCGTCCCGGCCCGTGAGGTCGGTCGGCGTGGTCACCGGATTTCCCGGGATGCCGGCGCACGCGGCCAAGGTGCAACCGATCCCAGTCAGCAGCATGATCACCAGGATCACTTTGGCGGTCATTGCCCCCCCTTGCGAAACACCGCACCTCGGCACTTTGATGAGTGGGTTCAAGGGATCGTCCGAAAAGAGAAGATCATGGCCACCATCCGCAGCATGTTTCCTGCCGAAGTTGACCTGGCACTCGGCTGGGCCGCCGAGGAAGGCTGGAACCCCGGCCTGGGCGATGCCGCGGCTTTCCGGATTGCCGACCCGCAAGGCTTCCTGGTCGCCGAGCAGGACGACATCCCGCTCGGCTGCATCTCGGCGGTGTGCTACGGGCCGGAGTTTGGCTTCCTCGGCCTCTATATCGTGCGCCCCGGCCATCGCGGCCGTGGCATCGGCATGGCGCTGTGGCGTGCCGCCATGGCGCGGTTCGCCGGGCGCAGCGTCGGGCTCGACGGAGTGATCGCGCAACAGGAGAATTACCGACGCTCCGGCTTCGCGTTCGCGCATCGGAACATCCGTTTCGCCCTGGCCGACACGCCGCGCCCGCCGGCGCCGTCACCCGCCGATTTTGCACTGCAACCGGCCGCCACCCTGCCCTTCGCGGCGATCGCCGGACTGGACCGGCTGTGTTTTCCCGTCCCGCGCGAGGCGTTCCTGCACCACTGGCTGGCGGCCCCCGGCCATGTCGCCCTGGCGGCCATCGCCGATGGAACGGCAAGAGGCTACGGCGTGATCCGCCCCTGCCGGGACGGGGCGAAGATCGGTCCGCTGGTGGCGCAGGACGACGGCGTCGCCGCGGCGCTGTTTGCCGGCCTGCTTGCCGCCGCCCCGCCCGGCCCGGTGTTCCTCGACGTGCCGGAGCCGAACACCGCGGCGCTGGCACTGGCGCAGCAGGCCGGCATGACGCCGGTGTTCGAGACCGCGCGCATGTACACGGGCACCGCGCCCATGCTGGCCCTGGCGCAGGTTTTCGGCATCACGACGTTCGAGCTGGGCTGACCTCCGCACGCAGCTTTTCGATCGCGGCCGGGTCGAACAGCGCGCGCACGCCCTCGCACATGGCCAGCACGCGCCGGGCGTCGTCGGGCTCCGGCTCGCCGTGATGGTAGTCATCGACCGAGCAGATGTTGAAGATCCGGTCGAGTGAACGGATCTCCCCGACCAGCGCCGCCGGCACCGCGACCACGCTCTCCGCCGCCAACGCCAGCGCGGTGTAGTTGTGGTTGAACGGCATCGCCCCGTGCAGGGCGCACAGGGCCACCAGGTAGCGCTCCAGCGCCACCGAGCCAACATTGAACACCAGGCTCGGCCGCTGGCCCTCCGCGGCGAACTGGGCAGCCCGGCGATGATAGCCCTGGGCGTCGCGCCAGCTCCGCTCGAACATCTCCCGGTCCGCCTCGATCATCTCGTAGCCCATGGCCCCGCCTTCCGGTTCCCTGAAACGCCAATGGTCGCTCACCGCCACCGGGACGGAGGCATCCCTCCCCCGCCCCGGAACGCCGATCACCACACGTTCAGGATCCACTCCTTGTTCTTCTTGTGCTCCATGTCGGTGAACAGCGCGTTGGCCATCTGCTCGGCGAGCCAGGTCGCACCGGTGTAACCGACCACCGGGTAGCGATAGAGCCCGGCACGGTCATAGGTCGGGAAGCCCACCCGCACCATCGGGATGTTGTACTCGATCGAGACGAAGCGTCCCTTGGAATGGCCGAGGATCAGGTCCAGTTCGAGCCCACGGTTCTTGATACGATCCTCCAGCTCCCACAAATCGGCGTTGCTGATGATCTCCATGTCGAAGTCGACGCCGTCCTGCAGCGCCTTGATCCGCGGATCATCCCCATAGGCCGCGTTGTCGTCGCCGAGCAGCAGCAGCACCGGCTTCATTTCCAGATCGAGGCAGAACTCGGCGAGCCCGATCACCAGGTCGGGATTGCCGTAGATCGCGACCTTCTTGTCGGCGAGGAACATGTGGGTCAGGTCGGTGATCGCGTCGATGGCCACGCCGCGCGCCTCCACCAGCGAGCGCGGGATCGGCTTGCCGGTCAGACGGCGCAGGGTGTGCAGGAAGGTGTCGGTGTTGCGGATGCCGATCGGGCTCGGGCCGATCACCGCCGGCACGCCGAACTCTTCCTCCAGGTAGGTGGCGGCCTTGGCGCCCTCGTAGCGGTTCAGCGCGACCGTCGCCAGCGCGCTGCCGGTGCTCTGCAGGTCGGCGATGGTGGTGGCGCCGTGGGACACCGCGCTCTTGTCGGGCATCAGCGGCGAGTCGAAGCTCTCGATTTCGAACAGCACCGTGGCGTCGACATCCATCTCGTGCAGCAGCGACTTCAGTTCCTTCACGTCGCCTGGGTTCGCCCAGCCGGTCAGCAGGTTGATCTTGCCGTTGGGCTCGCCCTTCTGCGCGAAGTGGCGGACGAAATCGCGCACGGCGTTGTCGTAGCCGTGCACCATGCTGCCGACGAAGCTGGGCGTATGCACCGGGATCAGGTGGATCTCCCGGTCGGCGAACTTCTCCTTCAGCAGGCCCTCGTTGAGCTTGTTGACGAGCCCGTCGACGTCGTCGCCGATGATCTCGGTGGAACAGGTGGTGATGATCGGCACCACCTTCACATGCGGATAGCGGGTCAGCAGCACGTCCACCGCCGTCTCCACCCGGTCGAGCGCGCCGAACACCGCGCCGTCCTCGTGCACCGAGGAAGACGCGATCTCGAAGCTCTCCTTCAGGTGCTGGGAGATCAGCAGGCGGACAAACATGACGCAGCCCTGGCCGCCATGCACGATGCCGATGCAATCCTTGATGCCGATGCTGGCGTACTGCGCACCGGCTGGCTGACAGGTGAAGATCGGATTGATCGTGCCAAGCCGGTCCTTGGCCTTCAGTTCGCAGGTCATGAGGGGTCCCCCGTCAGTAATGCTGGTCGTTGAGCTCTTCGTTCAGCGAGCCGCCGATGGTGAGATGATCGAGCCGCTCGTGCAGCGTGGCGATCAGCAGCTTGATCTCCTCCTTGTCCATGTCGGCGAGCCAGGGGAACTTTTCCTGGTAGGCTTCGGCGAGGCAGATGGCGTCGGCCATGTAGCAGCGGTCGGCCGGGGTGTCGGTGGCCATCGGCTCGCCGCAGAGGATCTGCCGGGTCTTCAGCAGGATCTCGGCATTCTGCCGCTTGCGGTCCCAGGAGCGCGAGTGGAACTGCCACAGGCAGTTCTTCAGAATATGGTCGACCATCAGTTCGACACGCTCTTTGGGCAGGTCGTAATGCGTCATGGCAACCTCCCTCACTCGGCCGCCGCGGTCGCGGTCTTGCGGGGGAATTCCGGGTAGGTCTTGCTGCGCAGGGGCGTCACGCTGTCGTAGGCGCCGGTATAGCGGCGCAGCGTGGGAGAGTTGCGCAGATCCTCGGGCAGCTTGACGTCCGACATCATCCGTTGCGTGACGAAACCGCGATCGGTCGCGAATTCGTCCTTGCTGATGTCGATTCCGGAAAGCTGATGAATCGGGGAGTAGACGGCATTGTAGATGTCGCGGGCGAAGCGGACCCAGCCCTCGAAGCCCTTCCATGGGCCGTTATGGTAGGCATGGGCGTTGAGGTACGGCACGCGCACCTTCTTGGCTACCTCGCCCGGACGCTTGCCGGTGAAGATGATATCCGGCTTGAGCTGCTCCAGGGCTTCCAGCCCTTCCAGCTCGTTGGGGTCGTCGATCGCCATGGCGCCTTCGCCGCAGCGGGCGATGCCCTTCTCCATGTCACCCTGATGGCCGAACTTGGTGTAGACCGAGACCACCTTCACGCCCATCTCCTCCTCGATGGCGTGGGCCCAGTGCCACAGCTTGGAGCCGCCCGGCCACAGGCACACCTTCTTGCCGCGCAGGCGTTCTTTGTACCAATCGAGCTCCGGCTTCCAGCGTGCGGTTTCTTCCTCGATGATCTTCAGTGCGCGGTCCTCGATGCCGAAGAACAGCCCGACCTTGCGCAGCGAATCCCCAAGCGCCTTGAAGCCAAACCCGTCGATGTCCAGGCGCGGCGTGCCATAGCGGATGCGTAGCTCGTTGCAGATGTATTCGGCCGAGCGGGCGCATTCCAGCACGTTCAGATGCGCGCGGTGCATCGCGCGCAAATCGTCGTAGCGGCCGTTGCCGGTGAAGGTGGAGAGGACCTGGATCCCCATCCGCTTGAAGTAGTCCAGCATGACCTCCTGGTCACCCTGGATGTTGTATTCGCCGACGTAGTTGATGACGTAGTCGCTGGTGATCTCGGGCTCGACGGTGCCGACCTTCTCGTTCACCCAGGCGATGTTGATCTTGTGGTGGCCGCCCGACTGGCTGGGGCCGGCGAAGCCCGGGGAGTTGCAGACGAAGATGTCGACGTCGGGCAGTTCCTCCATCACTTCCTGGGCGATGGCGTTGATGTCGTCGCCGATCAGGGCGGTGGCGCAGGTCTGGTAGATGGTCATCCGCTTGATATGCGGATGCGCCTTGAACGCCTCGATGATGTTCTGCTTGAGCAGCTTCTCGGCGCCGAAGACGATGTGCTTTTCCTTCACGTCGGTCGCGAAGGTGTATTTGAGCTGGAAGTTGCCGTCGTCGCTGATGTAGCGCTTGGTCTGCCAGGTGTCGTAGGTGCAGCCGACCGGGCCGTGGCTGATGTGGATCACATCCTTCATCGGCGTGCCGATCACGTGCTTCGCCCCGCAATAGGCGCAGCCGCGTTCGGAGATCGAGCCGGGAATGGTGTTAAGGTAGCCAAGCGGCAGGGCCGAGGTCAGGTCCTCGCCCTTGCCCTTGATGACGCAGTGCTTCTTCCGCTCGGGAATGGTCTCGCTGCACTTGAACAGATGATGCGGCATGGTGTGGCCTCTCGGTCGGTGCGGGGGATGGCGGTGGTGGCCCGGGCACGCGGCCCGGGCCGGTCATCGGCTCAGTCGCAGATGCCGTACTTCACCACCATCTTCTCCAGATCATCCATTGCCAGCGGGTTGGGGATCACGAACTTCTCGTTCTCGATGATCTTCTGCGCGAGCGTGCGATATTCCTGCGCCTGATTCGATTCGGGATCGAATTCGGTGACGGTCTTCTTGTTGAACTCGGCCTTCTGCACGATGTTGTCGCGCGGCACGAAGTGGATCATCTGGGTGCCGATCGCCGAAGTGAACTCCTCGAGGAATTCACGCTCGCCGTCGACGTTACGGCTGTTGCAGATGATGCCGCCGAGGCGCACGCCGCTCTGCTTGGCGTATTTGCGAAGGCCCTTGCAGATGTTGTTGGCGGCGTAGATCGCCATCATCTCGCCCGAGGCGACGATGTAGACTTCCTGCGCCTTGCCGTCACGGATCGGCATGGCGAAGCCGCCGCACACCACGTCGCCGAGCACGTCGAAGAAGATGAAGTCCAGGTCGTTGGTGTAGGCCTTGTTGGCTTCCATCAGGTCGATCGCGGTGATCACGCCGCGGCCGGCACATCCCACGCCCGGCTCCGGGCCACCCGATTCCACGCAGCGGATCTCGCCGAAACCGGTCTTGACCACTTTTTCGGTAGTGATCTTCTCGGCACCAACGTCGCGCAGCATGTCCATCACCGTCGCCTGCGGCATGCCGCCGAGGATCAGGCGGGTGGAGTCCGCCTTCGGGTCGCAGCCATGGATGAAGACGCGCTTCTCGTGGAAGAACGACAGCGCCGCCGCGGTGTTCTGCGTGGTGGTGGACTTGCCGATGCCACCCTTGCCGTAGATGGCGACCTTGCGTGTCATGTGGTCATATCCTTCGCTATGGCCGGCTGTCTTGCCAGCGGGCCAGGGGGGAAGAGGACAGGTCGCGCAGGTCCATCGCCGGCGATGCGCCGGACGGACCCCTGGATGGCGACCACGATGTCTTGGATGGCAGCACGGCACCGGCCACGCCGATGCCGTGTCCGGTTACGGCGGCGCGCGCACCGGCTGGCGGTGCTGGTCCGGAATTGTGTCTGGATGTGGAACAGGACAGGCGGACATCGGAGCCTCCGTCGCCGCGCGCGGGCACGGACGAGGGATTATGCAATCGGCTCAAGCCGCTGTCAGATGCCGTGGCGGAAATCCCGCGTGGCACCGGGATTGATGGTTACCGTAGCCATGCGGCCGGCACAAGGCGGAAGTGCAGAGCCGCCGCTAAATTTTCGGGAGGCCCCGTACTGGCTCCGTCCGCGCGTTCAGGGCGGACCTGTGCAACCGCCGCAGGTCGCCGCAGGGATGTGACGGTGATCCTGTCAGCGGGAGAGAGGTCGAGGATGAGCGAGGCACCAAGCGAGCGCACGCGGGTCAGGCGTTATCACTGGCTGGCCAAATACGACACGGAGACGATCCACGGCATCATCGACGCGATGCCTTTCGCCCATATCGCCTATGTGCACGAAGGCCGGCCGGTGGTGACACCGATCATGCAATGGCGCGAGGGCGACACGCTCTACTGGCACGGCTCCAACGCCAGCCGCATGATGCGCAGTGTCGATGGCCAGGAAGTCTGCGTCTGCATCTCGATCGTCGACGGCCTGGTGCTGGCCCGCTCGGCCTACAACTACAACATCAACCACCGTTCCGTGATGGTATTCGGCACCGCACGGAAGATCACCGATGACGACGAGAAGCGGCGCCAGTTGGCACGCTTCGTCAATGGCCTCGTCCCCGGGCAATGGGACCGGCTGCGGCCGGTCACTGACCAGGAACTGAAAGCCACCGCGCTGTTGTCACTCCCGCTTGCCGAAGCCTCCGCCAAGGTGCGCACCGGCCAACCGGAAGACGACGATACCGACTACTGTTTTCCTGCCTGGGCCGGCGTTGTACCCGTGGGCGTGCGCGTCGATGCGCCGGTCGCCGATCCACGCAACCTGCCGGACGTGACCATGCCTCCGGAGGTGCTGTCATTCCGTTACGGCTGACAGCGGCAGGGCGTTGCCCATCGGTCCACTTCTGCGTGGGGCACGCGGTTCGCCGCCGCGGCCCTGTGTGGCCGCGCCCGTCGCGTCCCTTTCATCCATTACCCTGACAGCTGTTTCCGTCGCGGAGGTGGAACTTTCCCAGGCGATCCGTGCGAGGCATGGCGTGACACTGCAAGGCGTGATCACGCGCGCAGGTCCAGGCAAGACCTGCAAATTATCCCTCCAGGAAATGCCCGAGGGCGCGCAGTGATGGAATATCATCGCAGATAATCTTGGTAATGGCCAGCATCGGCACTGCCAGCACCGCACCGGCAATGCCCCACATCCAGTACCAGAACACCAGGGCCAGGACGAGTGCCACCGGATTAATGGTGAAGCGCCGTGAGAGCAGCAGCGGCGTCACGACCTCGCCCTCTGCCAGGTGGATGATGAGGTACAGCCCCGCCGGCAGAACCGCCACCCAGTGGACGCCCAACGCCAGCGCACCGGCCAACACGAACAGCACCACGCCCATCAACGGGCCCAGGATCGGCACGAAATTCAGCATGAACGCCGCGGCCCCCCACAGCACGGCATCCGGCATGCCACAAAGCGCCATCACCCCTCCCGTTGCCACACCGACCACTGCGTTGATGGTGGTGACCGTCAGCAGGTAGGATGACAGGTCATGCTCGATGCGCAGCGTGATCTCCACCGCCCGGCGCTTGTCGCCGGGGTGTGGCAGGATCTCGACCATGCGGCGCAGGAACAACTCGCCGAAGATCAGCAGGTAGATCAGCACCAGCAATGTCGTGAACACACCCCCGGCCAGCGCGCGGGTGCCGGAGAACAGCGTATCGAACAGGTTCACGAGCCGCACCGGCTGCCCCTCGGAGGGCGGTCCCGCTCCGATCGTCGTGCCCTGCACCTGCGCAAGCATGCGCTCTCCCATCGCGATCGGATGGTTCAGGAAACGCAACTGCTTCTGCAGGCGTGGCACCGCCTCAGGCAGCCGTTCGGCCCAGGTTGCGGCGGGACCGCTGAGGGCAGTGCCCATCCCGCCAACCACCGACACCAGCAGGACGACCGCCACCACCGCCGCGAGCGCGCGCGGCAACCACAACCGCACGAGCAACCGCACCACCGGCTGCAGCAGCAGGTTCAGCACGAAGGCCAGCATGATCGGCAACACGATCTCGCTGGCCAGATACAGCGCGCCGAGACAGGCCAGCACGAACAACCCACCGAGAAACACCGTGCTGGCGTTCTCGGGCAGCGGCATTGCGAGGCGCTTCGTCGGGTGGGCAGCCTCGGTCGTCGTGTCCACCAGGGCGCTCGGATCGGTTCCGCCGGACATCGCCTGGCTATGCGACCTCAGGGAAGGGTGTCGGCTGCTGAATAACCATGCGATAGCAATCCAGACTGTGGCTCAGGAATTCGTAGGCACCACCCCATAGATAGAGGCGGAACCGGCGATAGTCGTATTCGCCAAAACGCCCAACCAATGCCTCCCTGTTGCGATCCAGGTTGCGTGCCCATTGTCGAAATGTCAGAAAATAACTATAGCTGTCTTTATACAATTCCACCACCCGAAGCGGGGTCCTGGAAATGGCCGCAAGGAAGTCATGCAATACAAGAAATGAGTGGTTTCCGGGATAGATATGCTTGACCATGAAGGATGATAGTTCATATTTCTTCGTGCAGGCGCTCGCATCAAGAAATATTTTCTTGCCAGGCTTCAGCAGGGAGATGAATTTTTGTGCTACGCGATCGTATTGCGGCAGGTGTTCGATCACGCCCATGATGATGATCGCGTCGTATGTCTCATGCGTCCGGTGACCGAGAAGGTCGGTCAGGATGATGTTCCAGTCATATCCGAGCGTCTTCGCCCGCTCGCGCAGGTAATCGGCGGACATTCGTGAATTCGTGATGCCGGTGCACCTGACGCCACGCGCGGATGCATATTCGCACCACGCGCCCCAGCCCGGGCCGATCTCCAGGATGTGGTCACCCGGCTTCAACTCCAGCTTCTCGTAGCAATAAGCGAACTTGCGCAGCGTCGCGGCCTCGAGCGTCTCGGCGGGATCGAGGTAGATCCCCTGCGTGTAACAGGGAGCCTGCGGATCAAGGAACCCCAGGAAGAAGGCCGGATCGACATCGTAGTGGGATCGGATTGCCCGCCGGTTCATGCGGACCTGTCCGACCAGCAACGGCTGGAGGAAACGCCACGCGCTGGCCAGCAGATGGACATCCTTGAGCCGGCGACGCAACTCGAACGGCTGCAGCATGTCGCCTTCGAGATCGATGTCGCCGGCAAGATACGCATCGGCGAACCGTCCCTGGTCCAGGCTGGTCAATGCGCGCAGGGCGCGTCTGTTCCGCAGGATGACACGGAAGGTCGCCGAGCCCTCGCCGAAGGACCACACGGCGTGATCGGGACGCTGGATCTCGAAGGGCACCGGCGTCCTGGAAAGCGCACGGACGAGACGATCGAGCACGACCCCGGTCAATGCTTTTGCCTGCGCTCCAACCGGTTCCTGGTCGTCCACGGGCAGAGGTGCATACATGGGAAGGGGCCTTCCGATCTGTATCCGCACAAGAGCGCGGGTTGTCATACCTTGATCATGTGGCCGTGGAGAGCACGAGCGGCCCCGGCTCCCCGCGATCGCGTGGCCTCAACCTGGTCCGGACAGGGCCGATGCCCGTCCGATGACTGAAGCATTTTCCGTTCGCATCGGCGCGCGGCAAATGCTCCGGTTCCGTGTCGCGGCGGGCATCTTTATCCGACGCGGGGCCCCGCATGGCAGGATGAGGCTCTAGGCGGTGCCATGCCGCCGCTGGTCCAGCCACCAGACCAGGCCGCCAATGGCAATCACCACCAGAGTGGCAGCAACCATCAGCACGGCCGACTGGTCAAGCCACCCCATGCCCGGCACGGCGAGGAAAAGGATGCCGCCGACCGCGCAGATCCGCCAGACCCGTGCCTGCAATCCGGCTACGAAGGTGCCGAGCGCCAGCAGGGTCATCAACGCGAGCGCGGTCGCATTCTCGCTCAGCACGCCCTGCACGCCGGTGTCATTGCGCAGCATATAGACGGCAAGGGCCAAGGCGAGCCAGCTCAGTCCCTGCGTGTAGACCAGTTGCAGGCGGGCATCCTGGGTTTCGAAGTGGCGCCATCCCACGGCGACACAAATACAGCCAAACACCGGGATCATGATCATCCAGTAGCCCATGGGCAGCCGCAGGACGATGCCAATCAGCGTCAGCAGCAGCATGGCGATGTATGGCGAGTCGTCCTGCAGCCAGCTCAGGAACGTGGATTGCCGGGATGTTTGGGCGGAGGACCCGGCATCAAGCTCCCGTTCGTCACGGAGAGCCGCCTCGGTCGCGATGTCGTGCGTACGACTCATGCCGAACATGTTCTTGTCTTTCATTCGTTGCCGCTGATCCCCACCCGTCGGACGCAACCGCGCCTGTAACGCGCGGCGCCGTGACAGACTCCGGCGCCCACGGCACCGACGGATGGCTGGATCAGGATTGTTGCTGAAACATCATGGAAAACGCGGGCGGACCCGCATTTTCGTGATCGTTTCACCCCCAGGAGCGACCCGGACTTACGGTTTGGATCTGGTCCCGAGACCTGGGGCGACCTTGCGCTGGCGGAACTCGCTATATTTCGGAAGCCTGGAGTAGCTTCTATTAAATGGAAAATACTCTAAGCGCCATAGACCGTATATTGCGCCAACGAGAACTATCAACGACAGCATGTTGTTTCCAGTTTTCCAGATTGATAAATTCGCACCGGACGCGCCTGTCACCAGATTTTCCTCTGGCTCCAGGCGCTTCCGTGTAGCATTACTTCTTCTCTTCGTCCTTCGTGGCTTCTTTCGCGATATCTTTTGCGGCATCCTTCGCGCTGCCGGTGGCGCTCTGGATCTTGCCCTCGGCATGCTCGCCCTGGCCTTCGGCTGTCAGCTTGGAGCTGCCGACGACCTTGCCGAGCGATTCCTCAACCGTGCCAAGAACTTCCTTGGCTTTGCCGACGATACGATCTTTATTCATTTCACTCTCCCTTTGTTAATGCCCGTACGAGCGATCAGTGTCAGCAAATCTTGAGTGGGGGTTTTGCCGGCGACGTGACAGGTCGCGCGTATGTCAGGTCGCACGCGCTTCAGGTCGCGCGCATGGCCGTGGTCACCGTCGTTCATCCTGAAGACTGCGGTGATCGGCGTCCGGACGCCTGCAAAAGCTGGCGAGGGAATGTTAGGGTAAGCAACCAACATTCCATGCAAGGAAATATAGGTCTAATTTCTGAAATTCAATATTGATCAAGGTTAAAGTTATTTGTGATATTAATACACTTTTAGGTGATTCAAAATGCAGTTACCCAGATATATAAAATTTACAAATTCTGTATGATATTTGCCATTTATGCGCGTATTATTACGATTGTGCTCGGGCGGAGTTGCTGCCGATTTCGGATCACCGGCATCCGCAGGAAGACACTCATGAATCCCGCTCCCTGGTGCCGGAGTCCCGCAACCTTTCGGGCAGCGTCATCACGGATGACCGCGCCCACCATGTCCGGCAACGCGAATTGCGGCGGGTATTGGAAAAGTCGTGGTCAAAACCATGCAAGTTCCGCAGTGCCTCGCGACTGCCGCGGCGTGAATGCATGGCGGGGCCCGGCGTAGATCCGCTACGTCGCAGGCAGGAACGCGGCGCCAAGGGCTGCCAGGTGCCGTCCGGCGGCCGGCAGCACGAGCGCGTGCCAGACGGGGGGCCAGACGGAGGCATGCAATGGCCGGCGGTCGCGCGCATGGATCAGCGCGCCAATCGAACGGATCACGCCGAGAAGCGCGCGAGGCGGTGGGGAAGGTAAGCCGCGGGCAGATCCCTGCCCTTCAACCGCCCCCAACGATCGCCGTCAGATTGGCATCCAGCCGCCACGCCGCGGCGCCAAAGGCCGGCAGCCGCTCTGCCACGTCTCCTTCCAGCCGCGCCGCGCCGTCCACGCCGAGGGCTGCCTGCAGGCTGGCCGCGTATTCGGGGATCGCCTGCCAGTCCGGCACGGTCCGCGGCGTGATCTCGACATGGTACTGGACGCCGTAGGCATGCCGCCCCCAGCGGATCGCCTGGACCGGGCAGGCGGCATTGCCGGCAAGCACGACCCCGCCCGGCGGCAGGCGGCGGATCTCGGCGCCGTGCCACTGGAAGGTCAGGCAGCGGTCCGGCAGCCCGGCGAACAGCGGATCCGCCCGCCCCTCCGGCGTCAACTCGACCTCCGCCAGCCCGACCTCGGGCCGCGCCATCAGCCCGACCTCGCCCCCGAGCGCCGCCGCCAGCAACTGGTGCCCGAGGCAGACGCCGAGATAGGGCCGGCCGAGATCGCGCACCCAGGTGGCGATCGCCGCCTTCTCGGCCACCAGCCAGGGATGGAGGTCTTCCTGCCAGACGTCCATCGGACCGCCCATGGCCACCAGCAGGTCGAAGCCGTCAAGGTCGGGGACAGGCTCGCCCGCATCCAGCTCCACCGCCCGGTACTGGTCGCCGCGCGCCGCCCACAGGTCACGGAACACCCCCGGATGCTCGACGGCGAGATGCTGGAAGACGAGGATGCGCATCATCAGGACCTTTCCCTGGGCAAAGCCGGCCGCGAGCATTGAACCCGGCGCGGCCAGCGTCTAGCACCACCGGCGACGTTCGAATGGAACCAGTTGGCACGCGCGGATGGCGTTGGGAGCGAAAGGCGGGCGGGGCGTGCTGATCGTCCTCGCGGTAAACCGCGACGGGGCGCAGCCGATCGGCCGGCAACTGGTCGAGGCGGTGCGATGCGCCATCCGCGACGGACGGCTCGCCCCCGGCACGCGCCTGCCGGCCAGCCGCGTGCTCGCGCGCGAGTGGCGGGTCGGGCGCAACACCGTGATGGCAATGACCGAGCAGCTCGTCGCCGAGGGCTTCCTGGCGACGCGCCCCGGCGCCGGCACCTTCGTCGCCGCGGCCCCACCGGCCGAATGCCCCCCGCCTCCCTCCCCGCTTGCGGCCACAGCGCCGGCGACGCTGCCGGCGCTGTCACGCCAGGGGCAGTGGCTGGCGGCGCTGCCGCCCCCCGGCCAGGAAGTGCCGCTGCCTTTCGTGCCCGACCTGCCGGCACTCGATGCCTTCCCCTTTCACGAATGGAACCGGCTGGCGGCGCAGGCCTGGCGCGTGATCACCCCGGCGATGCTGGCGCATCCCGACCCCGCCGGCTGGCAGCCCCTGCGCGCCGCCATCGCCGCGCAGATCAGCGCCGCGCGCGGCTTCGCCTGCACGGAGGAACAGGTGGTCGTCACCTCGGGGGCGTCACAGGCGCTGGACCTGATCGCGCGGCTGCTGCTCGATCCGGGCGCCACGGTGTGGATCGAGGATCCCGGCTATGTCGGTGCCCGCCATATCTTCGCCGCCGGGGGCGCGCGGCTGGTGCCGGTGCCGGTCGATGACGAGGGGCTGGACGTCGCCGCCGGCAGCCGTCTCGCCCCGTCCCCACGGCTGATCTTCGTGACGCCGAGCCGGCAATATCCGCTCGGCGTCACCATGAGCCCGGCGCGCCGGCAGCAGTTGCTGGCGCTGGCCGAGCGCTGCGGCGCCTGGATCGTCGAGGACGACTACGACTGGGAATTCCGCTACGCCGGCACGCCGCTGCCGGCGCTGGCGGCGCTGCAGCCGGACGGGCTGGTGCTGCATCTCGGCACCTACGCCAAGGCGCTGCTGCCGGGCATGCGGCTGGGCTACCTGGTGCTGCCGCGCCGGCTGGGGCGCGTGTTCGCGCGCGCCAAGGGCATGCTGGAACGCCACCCGCCGCTGGTCGAGCAGCTCACGCTGCACGGCTTCATGACCAGCGGCCGCTTCGGCGCGCATCTGCGGCGGATGCGCCGGCTCTATGCCACGCGCCAGGAGGCGACGCTGGCGGCGCTGCGGGCGGCACTCGGCCCGCGCGCCGGCATCGCCCCGGCCGAGACCGGGATGCACCTGCTGCTGCGGCTCGGCGAGGCGCTGCCCGACCGGACGGTGGCCGCGGAAGCCGGACGGCGCGGCGTGGTGGTGCGGCCGCTGTCGCCCTACTACCTTGGCGAGCAACCGAGCCAGGGCCTGCTCGCGGGGTTCGCCGCCTCGCCGCCGGAGCGGGTGGAGCTGGCCGCCCGGCGGCTGGCCACCGCCATCGACGCCGTCACAACCAGCCCCGGTGCTTGAACCAGAGATACGGCAGCACGGCGGAGACGATCATCAGCCCGATCGCCAGGGGATAGCCCAGCATCCACTTCAGCTCCGGCATGAACTCGAAGTTCATGCCGTAGATGCTGGCCACCAGCGTCGGCGGCAGGAACACCACGGCGGCCACCGAGAAGATCTTGATGATGGCGTTCTGCTCGATGTTGATCATGCCCATGTTGGTCTCGAGCAGGAAGTTGATGTTGCCCGCAACGAAGCCGGTATGGTCGGTCAGCGACATCACGTCGCGGCTGAGGCTCTTGGCGCGCATGCGCAGGTCCTTGGCCTGCTTCGCCTCGCCGGGCAGGGCAAGGAAGCTCAGCAGGCGGCCGAGGCTGACCAGGCTGTCGCGAGCCTTGGCGGTGAGGTCCTGGTTATGGGCGATCCGGCGCAGCACCGCCTCGAACTCGACCTCGGAGCGGCGGCGGGTGCCCCGTTTCGAATCGCGCCGGAACACATGCCGCGACAGCCCATCGACGTCGGCCCCGACCTTCTCCAGGATATCGGCGATGCGATCGACGATGGCGTCGAGCAGGTTGATCAGCGCCACCGGCCCGGAGACACACAGCCCGGGCTGGCGGGTGATGTGGGCGGCGAAGGTGACGAAGGGCCGCGGCTCGGCGTAGCGGATCGTGATCAGGCGCTGTCCGGAGAGGATGAAGGTGACGGCGGTGCTGCCGGGCTCGTCCGTATCGGCGTTCACGAGGATGTTGGCGGTCAGGTACATCGCGCCGTTCTCGATGTAGAGGCGGCTCGACGGCTCGATCTCCTGCATTTCCTCGCGGGTCGGGATCTCGATGCCGAGGCTGCGCGCGATGAATTTTTCTTCGTCCTGGGTCGGCCGCAACAGGTCGATCCACGCGACGCCCTCCGGCAGGATGGCGGCCTCGCTGGCCTGCAGGGGAATCAGGCGGGTCTCGGTGCTGAAGACGTTCAGCATCGTCGGTGTTCCTTCGCGCGTGGGAGTAGACCCGAACGAGGTCACATCCCGGAGGTCTGCCGCACGGGCATACCGCCTCGCGCCGACGAAATCCAAGGGCAGGCCGTGGAGGTCCTGCGCCCGGTCAGGATCAGGGGGGCGGGTGGGACCATTCTAGCCATAGGTGACCGGCAATGGCGTGTCGTGTTTCATGGTCTCCATCGAAATATAGGCGGACACCTCGAACAGCGGCAGGCGCTGGATCAGTTTCTTGTAAATGGCGTCATAATGCTCCACGTTGGGGAGCACGATCTTCAGGATATAGTCGAAATTCCCGGTCAGCCGGTGCGCCTCGATGATTTCGGGGACGTCGGCAAGTGCCGCACGGAACTGCTCCAGCCATTCGGCCGAATGCTGCGCGGTCTTCACCACGACAAAAACGGTGGTGGGCAGGCCCATGCGCCGGCGGTCCAGCCGGGCCACCAGCCGGGTGAGATAGCCCTCGGCGCGCAGCCGGGCGATGCGCCGGGCACAGGCCGAGGGCGAGAGATTCACCTGTTCCGCCAGTTCGGCGACCGCCACGTCGGCGTCGCGCTGCAGGCGGGACAGCAGGGCACGGTCACGATCGTCCAGCATGTTGGCCTGCATGCGTCGATTCAGCACAGCATGCAAGAATTTCGCGCGGAATGGGTAAAGCCGCGCGGTTTCAACGCGTCCTCACAGCAAAACCATGCCGTTTTCGCGTCCCGGATGCACGCCGGCCAGGGCAGGATCGGCATCGAACCGGTTAAGCGACGGAGCAGAACCCTGTCATGAAACGAATCGGCCTGATCGGCGGGATGAGCTGGGAAAGCACCGCCGTCTATTATCGCCTGTTGAACGAAGCCGTGCGGGAACGACTTGGCGGCCTGCATTCGGCCGAGATCGTGCTGCATTCCGTGGATTTCGCCCGCATCGTCGGATTGCAGCAGGCCGGGCGCTGGGACGAGGCGGCGCGGGTCCTGGGCAATGCGGCGCAGGGCCTGGAGCGGGCCGGGGCGCAGTGCGTGCTGATCTGCACCAACACGATGCACCTGGTGGCCGACCAGGTCGCGGCCTGGCTCTCGGTGCCGCTGCTGCACATCGTCGACGTCACCGGGCAGGCGGTACGCGCGGCAGGATGCCGCCGGCCGCTGCTGCTCGCCACCCGCTACACCGCCGAGCAGGGCTTCTATACGACCCGCCTGCGCCGCGCGGCGGAGCTTGACCCGCTGGTGCCGGACGAGGCCGGTCGCGCCGACGTGCACGCGATCATCTTCGAGGAACTGTGCCGCGGCGTGGTCCGCCCGGAATCGCATGCGCGGCTGATGCAGATCCTGCAGCAGGGCATCGCCGAGGGCGCGGATTCGGTGATCCTGGGCTGCACGGAGATCTGCCTGATCCTCGATCCGGACAAGCTGCCCTGCCCCGGCTTCGATTCCACCCGGCTGCACGCCCAGGCCGCGCTTGACTTCGCGCTCGGCGCATCGCCGGACTCCTCGCTGCGTCCGGCGGCCTGAGCGGACGGCACACACGACGGGCCGGCGTCGGGTCGACCGCGCCGGCCCGACGCCTTATTTTCTCCCGACTGCGGCCGGACCGCGCTCGTTGAGCATCGGGATCCTGCCGGTCAGTTTGCCCCAGCCGAGCGGGCTCCAGACCATGGCGCCCCCCCTGGTCGCGGTCGAGCGGCATCAGTTCCCATTCGTCGTCGCGATGCGGCAGCAAATAATAGGCCTGGTGCGCGACATAGCGCGGATAGCCGTAGCGATCGGCAACGGCCAGCGATTTCATCAGGTGCCAGCCGGCGAAGTTCGAACAGCCGATGTAGCGCACCTTGCCCAGATCAGCAGGCGGTTGCGCCGCCCCCTGATCGCTTCCCCCAGGATCCGTTCCGCCAGCCCCATGGAATAGGAATCCGCGGTGTCGAACAGCGAGACGCCGTGATCGCGGCAGATATCGACCAGCCGCGTCGCCGCCGCATCGGTCGCGCCCCACGCCTTGTAGAAATCGGTGCCGCCGCCGAAGGTGGCGGTGCCGATGTCATCCCCTGCCGCGGCGCGGATCAGAAATCTGCGCGCAACGACAGGTAGATCCGGCGTTCGACCAGGCTGCCGATGCTCTGCGCCTGGTACGCCTGCAGCACATCCTCCCCTTCCAGGGCCATGGTCAGCTTCGGCGTGACCCGCCATGCCAGGCGCGCCGAAGCGGTGACGTAATCCTTCACCAGCACCAGCCCGGACCCGGTGCCGGAGAAGCGGTATCCGGCGGCCGAACTGGCATAGCGGGTGAACAGGTCGGCCTCCCACCGGCCATGCGTCCAGCCGACATGCGCGATGGCGATGTGGCGAGGCGAGGCACGCTGATACTCGATATAGGCCGGCATGAGCCGGCCGCCGGTGAAGGCACCGCGGTATTTCAGGCCGACCTCCAGTTCCGGGCCAAGCCGCGTGGTCGTGCCGATTTCCAGGCCCGTGACGTGGGAGGTGCCGAGGCTGACGGGCACGATGGTCGGCGCGGCCACGGCGGGGGGCCACAGGGTCGGGTACGCGCCCAGGGTGCTGGTCATGGCCCGGTTGGCCTGGGTGAAGGCCGTCAGCTCGATATCGGTCGCGAGCGGTTCCAGGCGGCGGCGATAGCCGATCTCGTAGTCGTCGACCACCGTGATCGGCGCGAAGGGCGACCCCGCCAGCACCACGGCCCGCGAGCCGATCCGTGCCCCCAGGTCCAGCAAGGTAGGGGGCTGGATGCCCCGGGCCACCGACAGGCGCACGGTATCCGCGGGACTTGCCTTCCAGACCAGGCCGGCATTCCACGCCAGCGTGCCGAAGCCGCGCCGGTCGTACTCGGCGTCGGAGAAGGGCTGGCCCGGTCCATCATAGCCCGCGCCATGCAGCCAGAGCTGGTCGTACCGCACCGCCGCCGTCCATTCCAGGCCGTCGGCAATCGCCCAGTTCCACATGCCTCCGGCAGACGCGACCCGATAGCCGACCCGCGCTGATTGGCCGGTGACCAGGTTGCCGGAAAGCCTCCAGTCATCGCTTTGCTGCAGGGCGTTCTGCCGGTACTGCAGGAACGGTCGCAGCGTATGCGCCGGCCCCGGCTTGATCGTGTCACTCAGCTCGATCGTGGTGACACCCTGCTGGGTGGCGGGCGTGCCACCGACGCGCAGGCCAAGGCCGTTGTGATAGACGGACGCAGCGAGCACGCCCAGCCCGGTCTCGGCAGAGACGCGCCCGCGCAGGCTCCAGACCTCCAGCTCCTGCCGGGTGCTGAAGGCGAAATCCCGCTGTCCGGTGGTGGCGGCGGCGTAGCTGGCGTCGAGCCCCACCCGGACATCCGGACCGAGACCGAACCGGGCCGTGCCGGCCAGTTGCGCGTTGCGCGGGCTGACGCGCTGGTCGACATCCGTGAGGCCGCGCCAGAACGGATCCTGCCGGCGCAGGCCGGTGGAGATGCGCAGGCCGCCATCGCCGGGCAGCGGCGTCGTGGCCACGCCCGACACTTCGCCATAGGCCCCGGTGCCGCCGCGCAGCACCAGGTTGCTGACCCGGTCATGGGCAGGGTTGTAGGTGAGGATATTGATCACGCCGGCGGCGGCGTTGAAGCCGAACAGGGCGCTGTTGGGGCCACGCACCACCTCGATCTGGCGGATCTCCGACAACTGCACCGGGATCGCCGACCAGATCGTGCGGCCGTAGTCGTCGAGATAGACCTGCCGCCCGTCGACCAGCACCAGCAGCCGCGGCACGTTCGGCGTGGCATAGCCGCGCACCCCGACCGCATAGTCGTCCGGGGTAAAACGGATCACGTCGAGGGTGGTGTAGCGGGCCAGCACACCGGGAATGTCGTGCGCGCCAGAGCGGCGGATCTGCTCGGCGGTGATGATGTCCATGGCGACCGGTGCGTCGCCCGCGCGCTGCGGCTTGCCGGTGGCGCTGGTGGTCACCGGCTCCTTGACGAGGCGCTCCAGTGCCGAGGGATTGAGATCATCGGCCGCGGCCAGGACAGGAAGGGCAGCCGCCAGCGCGGCGAGGATCAACAGGCGGCCCAGGAGCAAGGTCGGCAAGGTCGCACGAGGCTGCCGGCGGAGGGGACGCATCGGTCAGCGCTCCTGAACAAACATGCGAAAGGCGGTCGAAAACTGCAGGCCGGCCATCCTGGCGGCGGCATGGCTGACGAAGATCTCGATGCGGGGATGGGCGCGCACGGCGAGCACCACCTGCTGGCGCTCGACGCTGCCGGGATCGGTGCTGGCGGTGAGCACCCGCTTGCCGGCGAGCGAGGCGGCAAGGATCCCGGCCTGCGGCAAGGCGGCCTGCGTGAGCAGCAGTACGGGTGGGGCCACCCGGCCGGCCTCCTCGACCGTCAGCGGGCGAGGACGCAACGTGAGGTCATCGACGACGAAGCGAGGACCAAGGGTGGCGGCGATCCGCTCGGCCGTGGTGCGGCCGGCCTCGGATCCCGTGGGATAGACCAGGCCGATATCGATCGTTCCGCCCGGCGCGGCGATGAGGAAACCCAGGGTCCGGGCAATGACCTCGACCTCATCGGGGCCGGGCTCGACCGCTGCCGCGATTGTCGCCAGGCTGAGCCAGGCCACGCCAAGGCGCAACACCCGGCGCCGCCCGGCATGTCGATCAGGCAAGGTTCCCACGCGGCCCCCAGCGACGTTCGCGAGCCTCGCGGACAGCGGTCGCATCCTGACAGCTCAGCGTTTCGCATATTGTCAGAACACGGGAATACAATCGATGTTATTCAACTTCAGCGTGTTTTGGCCGCGATGATGTGGCTTCCCCGCCACAGATTCGGGGGATGCGCTGGCAATTCCGTCAATTTCGCAGAGCCTGCGGCGGTCTGGCAGCGGGCATGGTCCGCGGGGGTGGGGCTCACCGCATCCGGCGCGGCTGCTATAGTCGCTGCCGCCCCGTCCCGCCGCGCCGTCACACACAGGGCCAAAATTCGAAATGTCCACCGTGAAGTTCTACTCCGGCGAAACCATTCCGCTGGAAATGCACAAAGTTCGCATCGTGCAGAAGCTGAACCTGGTCCCGATCGAGCGCCGCCTCGGCGCCATCGCCGAGGCCGGGAACAACACCTTCCTGCTGCGCAACCGCGACATCTACCTCGACATGCTGACCGACAGCGGCGTCAACGCCATGAGCGACCGGCAGCTCGCGGCGATGATGGAAGCTGATGATAGCTATGCCGGCTCGGAAACCTTCACCCGGCTGGAGACCCGGATCCAGGACCTGTTCGGCATGGAGTATTTCCTGCCGGTGCACCAGGGCCGGGCGGCGGAGAACATCATTGCGCGGGTGTTCGTCCGCCCCGGCACGATCGTGCCGATGAACTATCATTTCACCACCACCAAGGCGCATATCGTCCTCAACGGCGGCAGCGTCGAGGAGATCATCGTCGACGAAGGGCTGCAGGTCAGCAGCGACGTCCCGTTCAAGGGCAACATGGATGTCGGCAAGCTGCAGCAACTGATCGACACCCACGGCGCCGAACGGATCGCCTTCGTGCGCATCGAGACCGGCACCAACCTGATCGGCGGCCAGCCGCACTCGCTGCAGAACCTGCGCGAGGTGCGCGAGGTTTGCGACCGGCACGGGCTAATGCTGGTGTTCGACGCCAGCCTGCTCGCGGACAATCTCTGGTTCATCAAGACGCGCGAGCCGGCCTGCCGGGACATGTCGATCCGCGAGATCACCCGCGCCATCGCCGATCTGGCGGACATCATCTATTTCTCGGCCCGCAAGCTGGGATGCGCGCGCGGCGGCGGCATCTGCACCCGCAGCCAGGACGCCTTCCTGAAGATGCGCGAGCTGATCACGCTGTACGAGGGCTTCCTGACCTATGGCGGCATGTCGATCCGCGAGATCGAGGCGCTGGCGGTCGGGCTCGAGGAGACCATGGACGAGACGATGATCTCGCAGGGCCCGCAATTCATCGCCTACATGGTCGAAGACCTGGCGCGGCGCAGCGTGCCGGTAATCACCCCACCCGGCGGGCTCGGCTGCCATCTCGACGCGATGCGCTTCCTGCCGCATCTGCCGCAGGCCGAATACCCGGCCGGCGCGCTGGCCTCGGCGCTGTATCTGGTCAGCGGCGTGCGCGGGATGGAACGCGGCTCGCTGTCGGAGCAACGCGGGCCGGACGGCAGCGAGACCTTCTCGAACATGGAACTGCTGCGGCTGGCGATGCCGCGGCGGGTGTTCACGCTCTCGCAGGTGAAATACGCGATCGACCGCATCGACTGGCTGTATCGCAACCGTGATCTCGTCGGGGGGCTGCGCTTCGTCGAGGAACCCAAGGTGCTGCGGTTCTTCTTCGGCCGGCTGCAGCCAACCAGCGACTGGCAGGAAAGGCTGCTCGCCCGCTTCCGGGCGGATTTCGGCGACAGCCTGTAGCCCGCGTCCGGGGGACCGTCCGCATCCGGGCAATCCCCCGGACCAATTCGCTCCTTCTGCGTCCCTTGACCGGCATGCTGCCCGACCACAGGTTGGGTCTGCTTTGACCTGTGCGGTGCGCGCCCGCACGACACCGAAAGACACAAGGTGAACGACACCAGGAGCATCTCCCCGTCGGACCTGCCCTCGATCGGAAGGGGCAAGGACGGCGTGGCGGCCGCCGACACCGGGCCAGCCAGCGATCATTTCGATGGTGCGCGGTTCTTCAACCCGGGCGGAAGCGGGCCGCGCGGCATCCTCGATCTTCTGCGCTGGCAACTGACCGAGCGCGGCGAAAGCTGGCCGGATGCCTGTCCAAGCCCGTTCGCCACCGACCGGCCGCCCCGCCGCGTCGCGGGCAACACACTGCGGGTGAGCTTCGCCGGGCACGCGACCTTCCTGATCCAAGGGGTCGGCCTCAACATCCTGACCGATCCGGTCTGGTCGGAGCGCGCGAGCCCGTTCTCCTTCATGGGGCCACGACGGGTCAACGCACCGGGCATCGCCTTCGACGATCTGCCGCCGATCGACGTGGTGCTGGTCTCGCACGGCCATTACGACCACCTCGACGCCGCCACGCTGGCGCGGCTGTGGCAGCGCGACCGACCCCACATCGTCGCCCCGCTCGGCAACGATGCCGCCATCCGCAGCCACGATCCGGACATCGCCGTCACCACCGCCGACTGGGATGACACGGTACCGCTGGGCAACGGCGTGGACGCCGTGCTGGAACCGGTCCACCACTGGTCGGCGCGCGGGCTCATGGACCGGAACCGCGCGCTCTGGTGCGGCTTCGTGCTGCGCGGTCTGGGCGATGGCATCTTCTTCACGGGCGACACGGGATTCGATGACGGGCGCCCGTTCCGCCGGATCGCCGGGCGACACGGTGCGCCCGGCCTCGCGCTGCTGCCGATCGGTGCCTACGAGCCCCGGTGGTTCATGGTGGACCAGCACATGAATCCGGCTGACGCGGTGCTGGCCTTCGGGTTGCTCGGGGCGCGCCAGGCACTCGGCTATCATTGGGGCACCTTCCGGCTGACCAACGAGGGCGCCGGGCGCCCGGCCGCCGACCTCGCCGCGGCGCTCGCCGCCGAAGGCATCGACCCCGCACGGTTCCTGGCCGCCCGGCCGGGGCAGGTCTGGACCAGTGGCGCGACGGCCTGAGCCGCGATGCGCCCTGGCGGATCCGCCGGAGCCGGTCTAGGGCTTGTGCATGCTGGACGCGAACAAGCCACATGGCGGGCGTCGGCGCCGGCGCGCCGATGCCCCCCTGACCCCGGAAGCCTGGATCGAGGCGGGCACCACCATCCTGGCCGAGGAAAACGTCCGCGGCGTGCAGATCCCGGCGCTGTGCGAGCGGCTGGGCGTGACCAAGGGCAGTTTCTACTGGCATTTCGGCGCGCTGGGCGACCTGTTGCGGCGGCTGCTTGAGCACTGGCGGCGGCGGGCGACGCTGGACCTCATCGGCCGGCTGAGCGGCACGGCGATGGGGGGCGCCTCGATTCTGCGCGCCCTGCTGGTGCTGCCGCGCCGCTCCCGCTCCCGCCAGGCCGCCGCGCTGGAAGCGAGCATCCGCGACTGGGCGCGGCGCGACGCGGAAGCCGCCAGGGCGGTGCGCGAAGTCGACGCGGTGCGGCTGAAATTCTTCGAGCAGATGTTCCGCGCCCGGGGCTTCGACCGCACGGAGGCCACCGCGCGCGCCTATCTCGCCTATTGCGTCATGATGGGCGACAGCGTCCTGCACCCGACCCTGGCGGAAGCGGTCCCGGACCAGATCTATCTGGAAACCGCGGTCCGGGTGCTCGGCCTCGCCGCCGAGCCCGGCCCGGCGGCGCGCCCCTGATCAGGCCGGCTCCAGCGCCAACCGGCGCAGCCGCATCCGGTCCAGCTTGGCGGCGGGCGTCATCGGCAATTCCTCCATCAGCCGGAACTCGGCCGGCACCATGTAGGCGGCGACGCGCGCGGCCACGTAGTCGCGCAGCTCCGCCTCGGTCAGCTCGGGATCGGCGGCGACGAAGGCGACGAGACGCTCGCCGGAGCGGTCGTCCTTCACCCCGACCATGCCAGCCTGGTGCACCAGCGGATGGGTAAGCACAACCTCCTCGACCACGCGCGGGAAAACGTTGAAGCCCTTCACCACCACCATGTCCTTCTTGCGGTCGGTGACGAAGAGGAACCCGTCCGCATCGAGATGGCCGATATCGCCGGTGTGGATCCAGCCATCGCGCAGCGTCCGTGCGGTCTCGTCGGGACGGTCGAGATAGCCCGTCATCGCATAGGGACCGGCGATCCGGATCTCGCCCGCCTCGCCCGGAGGCAGCACCCGCGTGCCGGTCTCGGCATCGACGATTTCCACCCGGTTGCACGGCAGCGGCCGGCCGACAGAACCGGGCTTCAGCCCGATCCATTCGTTCGATCCGGCGATCGGCGCCATCTCGGTCATGCCGTAGCCTTCGTGGATGGTTAGCCCGGTCGCCCGCCGCCAGCGCTCGATCAGCTCCACCGGCGTCGGCGCGCCACCGGAGGGACAGACGGCCAAGGCGGACAGATCCGTGGTGGCGAAATTGGTCGCCGCCAGCAGGGCGGCGTAGATCGGCGCCGGCCCGCCGCCGAACACCGTCACGCGATGCCGGCCGAACATGTCCACGATCAGGTCGGGCTGGAAACGCGGTGGCACGACGATGCGCCCGGCACCGTAGACCGGGTTCAGCACGCCCATCAGGAAGCCGTAGATATGCGACATCGGCGCTACCGGCAGCCACACCTCGCCCGTGGCCCGGGTGGACCAGATATACTCCATGGCGCGCACGGCATTCGCCATGGCGGCATGGGAATGCACGATGCCCTTGGAAATGCCGGTGGTGCCACCGCTGAACAGCAGCACGCCGGGATTGTCCAGGCAGGGCAGCGGCAACTCTTCGGAGGAGTGTGGTGCCGCCACCAGGGCGGCACGGTCAAAGGCAACCAGCTCCGCATCGGGCAGCGCCGCGACCGCGTCCCGCAAGGCGGGATCGACCGGCGCGGGCGCGAGCACCACGCGCGCCCTGGCAATGCCCAACAGCGCCGCCACCTGCGGCGCCGGATAGACCGGGTTGATCGGCGCCGGGATCGCGCCGGCCCGTAACGCGCCCAGATAGGCCAGGTGGAAATCGGCGCCGTTGGGCAGCAGGATCGCCACCCCCCGTCCGGCACAGCCCCGGCGGCGCAGATCCACCGCCAGGGCCTGCGCCAAGGACCATACCTCATGGTATGTCAGCACCCCGGTGGCATCCTCGATGGCGACCTGGCCGGGCACCGCGGCGACCGCGTTCGCCCATAGATCGACCAAGGTGCGGAACGGCGTATGCGGCTCGCCACGGCCGTGGGCCGGGAGCTGAATGGCTGGCACGGTTTCCTCCTTCTGGGCGCCTTGTCGGTCGTTGCCCAAGTGATATTCCCCGGCGTTGACATTCGTCAATACCGGTCGGTATGTTCGCCACAGGCTTCGGCCCAGGGAGGAAACCAATGTCCGGCGAAAGCACCGTCAGGTACGAGCTGCGTGGCCCCGTCGCCTGGATCGGCCTCGATCGGCCGGCCAAGCGCAATGCCATCAACGAGGCCCTGCTCACCGCGCTTGACGATGCGCTCCGCCGCGCGCAGGCCGAGGCACGGGCCATGGTGCTGTTCGGCCATGGCAGTTGCTTCAGCGCCGGGCTCGACCTCGCGGAGCACCGGGCGCGCGCCGCCGAGGAAACCTTCCTGATCTCCCGCGCCTGGCACACGGTGTTCGCCCGGATCCGCCGCGGCCGGGTGCCCGCCATCGCGGCCCTGCACGGGGCAACCGTCGGCGGCGGGCTGGAACTCGCCGCCACCTGCCATATCCGCGTCGCCGACAGCTCGGCCTTCTTCGCCTTGCCGGAAGGCCAGCGCGGCATCTATGTCGGCGGCGGTGCGTCGGTACACGTGGCAAGGCTGCTCGGCCTCGCGCGCATCACCGACATGATGCTGACCGGCCGGGTGCTGGATGCCGCCGCCGCCGAACGCATGGGGCTGGTGCAGTATCTTGTCCCGGAAGGGACCGCGCTGGCCCAGGCCGAGGAACTCGCGCTGAAGATCGCCGGCATGGCACCGCTGACCGTGCTTGGCATCCTGCAGGCCCTGCCGCGCATCCAGGACATGAGCGAGGAAGACGGTCTGTTCGTCGAAAGCATGATGGCGGCGCTGGCACAGACCGGACCGGAAGCCGCGCAGCGACTGGCGGCGTTTATCGAGCGGCGCGACAGCAAGTAAGGCCAGGGC
The DNA here is from genome assembly GCF_937425535.1 of Rhodovastum atsumiense. Lineage (NCBI taxonomy): Bacteria > Pseudomonadati > Pseudomonadota > Alphaproteobacteria > Acetobacterales > Acetobacteraceae > Rhodovastum > Rhodovastum atsumiense. The sequence goes on along the minus strand of NZ_OW485601.1, from coordinate 5,336,479 downwards.
TCTGCCCTGGACCCGGCAGGGGCCACAAGGCCCCTGCACCCCGGGTGCGCTGCGCGGCGGGATCCAAGGGCGAAGCCCTTGGTGGAGGTCCAGGAGGCGAAGCCTCCTGGTGGGGCGCGGGGCAACGCCCCGCCAACAGGGAGGACATCCGCCATGAGCGGAGCAGACATCAGGCAGGCAGCGGTGATCGGCACCGGCGTCATCGGCGCGAGCTGGGCGGCGCTGTTCCTGGCGCGTGGCCTGGAAGTCACCGCCTGGGACCCCGCGCCGGACGCCGAGGCAACGCTGCGCCACCGCGTCGCCGCGTGCTGGCCGGTGCTTGAGGCGGTCGGCCTAGCCCCTGGCGCCACGCCGGAGCGGCTGCGCGTCCACGCCTCGCCCGAAGCAGCCGTCGCGGAAGCGGGTTTTGTGCAGGAGAACGGCCCGGAGCGGCTGGATCTGAAGCGGGATCTGTTTGCTCGCCTCGACCACGCGGCGCCACCGGAGACAGTGCTCGCCTCCAGTTCCTCGACGCTGGCGGCAAGCGATTTCCAGGAGGGCTGCGCCACGCCCGGCCGGGTGCTGCTGGGTCATCCCTTCAACCCGCCGCATCTCGTGCCGCTGGTGGAGGTGGTGGGCGGTCGCCGCACCGAGCCCTGGGCGGTGGATCGCGCGATGGCGTTCTATGCCGCCCTGGGCAAGCATCCGATCCGTCTGCGCCGCGAAGCGCCCGGCCATGTCGCCAACCGCCTGCAGGCGGCGCTGTGGCAGGAGGCGTTCCACCTGGTGCGCAGCGGCGTCGCCGATGTCGCCGATATAGACGCGGCGATCGCGCATGGCCCCGGGCTGCGCTGGGCGCTGCTGGGGCCGTTCCTCAACCTGCATCTCTCCGGCGGCGAGGGCGGCATCGGCGCGCTGCTCGGCAAGCCGATCTGGCAGGCGACCGAGGCGGTGTGGCGCGACCTGGGCACCGTCGCGGTGGATGACGGGCTCGGGCAGCAGGTCGCGGCGGGGGTCGCGGCGGAGCTGGCCGGGCGCGACGAGGCCGCGCTGGTGGCGGCGCGCGACGCGGCGCTGCTGGGCCTGTTGCGACTGAAGGCCGCGGCGGAGCAACTGCCGTGACCCGCCTGCATCATTTCGAGGATTTCCCGCCCGGCGCCGTGTTCCGGGCCGGCCCCATCCTGGTGGATGCCGCCCGCATCAAGAGCTTCGGCGTCGAGTTCGACCCGCAGCCGCAGCACATCGACGAGGAAGCCGCGGCGGCCAGCCAGTTCGGCGAGCTGGTAGCGAGTGGCTGGCACACCGCCGCCATTTCCATGCGCCTGTTCATCGAGGCGCTGCCGCCGATCCCGGGCGGCGGCATGGGCACCGGCGTCGAGCGGCTGAGCTGGCCACGCCCGGTGCGTCCCGGCGATGCGCTGCGGGTGACGGTGGAGGTGACCGCGGCGCGGCTCTCCCGCAGCCGGCCGGAAAAAGGGTTGGTGACGTTCCAGATTACCACCTTCAACCAACGCGACGAGGTCGTGCAGTCCTTCGCGACGGCGGTGATGGTGCCGCGCCGGGCGCCGTCCGCGCCGCATGACAACATCCAGGGAGAAAACGCATGAGCACCCGCAAGGTCATCGTCACCATCGCCCCGACCGGCGGCATGGCGACCCGCGAGCAGAGCCCGTACCTGCCGCAGCAGCCGGAGGAAATCGCCCGCGACGTCTATGATTGCTACAATGCCGGCGCCAGCGTGGTGGCGGTGCATGCCCGCCGTCCCGATGGCGGCGCCACCTGCGACCCGGCGATCTATCGCGACATCAACGAACGCATCCGCGCCCGCTGCGACATCGTCATCAACAACTCGACCGGCGGCGGGGTGCATGGCGACATGGTGGCGCAGGCGCCCAACGGCTATTGGGAGATCCTGTGGGAAGAGCGGCTGAAGGGCATGGAGGCGGGCGCCGAGATGTGCACGCTCGACGCCACCACCGTCGTCGCCAGCTTCGGCGGGCGGGAAGTGCTGATGAACACGGCGCCCTCGCGCTGCCGGGAACTGGCCGCCGGCATGCGCGCACGCGGCATCAAGCCGGAATGGGAAGTGTTCAGCCCGACCCATATCGTGCAGGACATGACCACGCTGATCGAGGAAGGGTTCGACGAGCCGCCCTACTTCGTCAACCTGGTGCTCGGCACGCATCGGGGCTTTCAGAACGCGATGCCGTATTCGCCGCGGGTGCTGCAGATGATGGTGGACACGTTGCCGCCCGGCTGCATCTTCTGCGTCAGCGGCATCGGCCCGGCGCAACTGCCGGCGGCGATGAACGCGCTGCTGCTGGGCGGGCATGTGCGGGTGGGGCTGGAGGACAACCTCTATTACCGGCAGGGCGAACTGGCGACCAACGTGCAACTGACCGAGCGCGTGGTGCGGCTGGTGCGCGAGATGGGATTCGAGCCGGCCACTCCGGCGGAAGCGCGCCGGATCATGGGGCTGCCGCTGCAGCGCGCCACGACGCGGCCGCATTTCGCCCTGGGCTGAGGCGCCAATTCCGCCGGCCCGGACGCGCTGGCGACAGCACGTCCGGGCCGGCGGGTCTACAGGCTTCGGTTCAGATGATGCCCCCTGCCCCGGCCGCTTCCGCCCGCGCCTCGTCCCGCAGGCGCTGCTTGACGATCTTGCCGGTGGCGGTGCGTGGCAGCGCCGCGACGATGCGGAATTCCTTCGGGATCTTGTAGCGGGCGAGCCGCGCGGCGCAGTGGTCGTGCAGTTCCGCCGGATCGGCCTCCTGATCTGGCCGCAACACGACATAGGCGCGCCCGACTTCGCCCCAGCGCAGGTCCGCGATACCGATGACCGCCACGTCCTCGACCGCCGGATGCTCGGCCAGCACCGCTTCCACCTCGACCGGATAGACGTTCTCGCCGCCCGAGATGAACATGTCCTTGCGCCGGCCGACCACGAAGACGAAACCATCGACGTCGCGGCAGCCCAGGTCGCCGGTGCGCAGCCAGCCATCGGCGGTGAAGGCGACCGCCTGTTCCTCCGGCCGCCCCCAGTAGCCCGGGCTGACATTCGGCCCGGCAACCAGGATTTCGCCCACCGCGCCGTCGGCGACATCCTCGCCGCCCGGATCGACGATGCGCACCCGGGTCGCCGGCGCGACCAGCCCGACCGAGCCGGCCTTGGCGTCGATCAGCGCCGTGTCGATCGGCATGCCGATGGTGGTGCCGGTCTCGGTCATGCCGAAGCCGTCCACCATGCGGATGCCGCGTTTCAGCCAGCCGCGGATATTGGCCGGCGGATTGGGGGCGCCGCCGGTGAACAGCGCCTTCAGCCGCCACGCCTCCGGCCGGAAATTCGGCGCCTGGCGCAACGCCTCGGCCATCTGCGGCACGCAGAAGTAATGAGTTACCCCAAGTGCCGGATCGGCGAGGCCGTCATTGGTGACCTGCGGATCGAAGCCCGGCGCCACCAGCACGGTGGCGCCGCGCAACAGCGGCGACTGCACGCTGGTGACCATGCCGATGACGTGGAACATCGGTGCGTCGCAGAGGAAGACGCTGGCCTCCGACACCTGCCCGACCACGCCGAAATTCACCGCGGTGAAGAACAGGTTGGCACCGGTCAGCATCACCCCCTTGGGCACGCCCGAGGTCCCGGAGGTGTAGAGGATCAGGCAGGGCAGGTCGGCCGGCACCGGTGGCAACGGCCCGGCCGGGGCCGCCGCGGCAATCGCCGCGGCGAGCGCCGCCACCGTCTCCACCCGGCAGTCCGCGACCCCGTCCGGCGCCACGGCGGGATCGACCACCAGCAGCGTCGGCGCGCAATCCTGCAGGATGCGCCGGCACTCGGGCGCGGCGAGTCGCCAGTTCAGCGGCACGAAGATCGCGCCCATCCGCAGCGTCGCCTGCTGCAGCAGCAACAGTTCGACACTGTTGCGGGCCAGCGCCGCCACACGCTGACCACGCGCCACGCCATGGGTCCCGGCCAGCACCGTCACCGTGCGCCGGATCGCCGCGTCGAGTTCGGCATAGCTCCACGCCCGGCCGGTGGCGAGGTCGCGGCAGGCGAGATGCCCCGGCCGCGCGTTGCGGTGCAGCGCCACCGGGTCGTAGCTCATTCCCTCGCGCATGGGTCACGCCTTTCCGGGATCAGTGCCTCACGCGCCTTCACGCGTGCGGTCATAGGCGGCAAGCCCGGGCTTGTAGGTCTTGTCGTCGATGAACTGGCGCAGCCCCTCGTCGCGGCCGTGCCGGCCGTAGGAATTCGCCGCCTCCTGCGCGCGCACCAGATAGTCCTCGGCATTGTCGTAGGTCATTTCCTTGACCCGGCGGATCGCGTCCTTGGTCGCCTTCAGCGCCACCGGGTTCTTCTGCAGCAGCACTTCGGCCACTTCCCGCACCCGCGCTTCCAGTTGCGCCAGCGGCACGCTCTCGTTGACCAGCTTCCACTCCGCGGCCTTGCGGCCATCGATCGCCTCGCCGGTCAGGGCGTGGTACATCGCGTCGCGCAGGCTCAGCAGCTCCACCGCCACCTTGCTCGCCCCGCCGCCGGGCAGGATGCCCCAATTGATCTCGGACAGGCCGAACTTTGCCTCGTCGGCGGCGAAGGCGAGATCGCAGGCGAAGAGCGGGCCATAGCCGCCGCCGAAGCACCAGCCATTCACCATGGCAATGGTCGGCTTCTGGTACCAGCGCAGCCGCCGCCACCAGCCATAGGCCTCGGCCTGGGAGCGGCGGATCGCGCCGAGCCCCTGCGCCTCGGTCTCGCGGAAATACTCCTTGAGGTCCATGCCCGCCGACCAGGCGCTGCCCTCACCCGAGAGCACCAGCACGCCCACGTCCTCGCGGAATTCGATCTGGTCGAGCACCTCCAGCATGCGGCGGTTCAGCGCCGGGCTCATGCAGTTGCGCTTTTCCGGGCGGTTGAAGCGCACCCAGGCGATGCGGTCGGCGATCACGTAGCTGACAGGGTCGGTTTCCATCGGCGTCCTCCTCCTCAAACTTGCTATGTGACATAGCATTTGACCGCTATTAAGCATAGCGATATTGTGTCGTGCAAGCGATGATCGCGGCACGCGGGAGTACCAGGCGATGAAGGCACGGACGGAGATCGGGCTGATCGAGGACGCGCCGCGGCTCGATGACCTGATCGGCTATCACCTGCGCCGTGCCTCGATGTTTGACATGCAGGATTTCGCCACGCATTTCGCCGACACGAAGCTGCTGCGGCCGGTACCCTTCAGCGTGCTGTGCCGGATCGACGAGGAGCCCGGCATCACCGCCGCCGGGCTGTGCCGCATGCTGAGCCTGCAGCGCTCCAACATCGTGCCGATCCTGGCCGAGCTGGACGAGGCGGGGCTGCTGGAACGCCGCAGCGACAGCCTCGACCAGCGCCTGCTGCGCCTGTTCCTGACCCGGACCGGCAAGCGGACGCTGGCCAGCTGGCGGCAGCGGGTGAAGCAGCGCGAGGACGAACTGTTCGCCCACCTGACCACAACCGAGCGCGCGACGCTGCTGCGGCTGCTGGCCAAGGCCTGGACCGGCGGAAGCTGAAACGAAGCGCCCTACCCGTCAACGGGCGGGGCGGCAACACGGGAGGAAACGAACAATGATCACGACGGCTCAGGCCGCCGGGGGGACGCGTGCGCTCACGCTCGCGTTCCTGGCGGCGATGATCGAGGGGTTCGACCTGCAGGCGGCGGGCGTCGCCGCGCCCCGGCTGGCGCCGGTCTTCGGCCTCGGCCCGGGGCAGATGGGGCTGTTCTTCTCGGCGGCGACCATCGGCCTGATCTTCGGCGCACTCGGCGGCGGCCACATCGCCGACCGCTTCGGCCGTCGCACCGGGCTGGCGATCTCGCTGGCCACCTTCGGGCTGCTCTCGCTCGCCACCCCGCTGGTGAACTCGGTTGAGGCACTGATCGTGGTGCGCTTCCTGACCGGCGTCGGCCTGGGCGGCGCCCTGCCCAACCTCGTCAGCATCGCCGCCGAGGCGGTCGCGCCGGAAAAGCGGGGCCGCGCGGTCGCGGTGATGTATGCGGGCGTGCCGCTGGGCGGGGCGCTGGTGAGCCTGCTCGCCCGCCTGCTGCCGACCGGGGACTGGCAGACGCTGTTCATCGTCGGCGGCGTGCTGCCGCTGCTGCTGGTGGTGCCGATCCTGGCGGCGCTGCCGCCGCTGCTGGTGCCGCCGCACGCCCACGCCACCGCCCCGGGGCGCTGGCGGCGGCTGTTCGAGCAGAGCCCGGTGCTGGTGACGCTGCTGCTCTGGTGCGCCTCGTTCTTCGGCCTGCTGGTGGTCTACCTGCTGCTGAACTGGCTGCCGGCGCTGCTGGTCACGCGTGGCTTCAGCCAAAGCGAGGCAGCGCTGGTGCAGATCGGCTTCAACCTGGGCGGCGCCGCTGGCAGCCTGGTCGGCGGCCAGTTGCTCGACAGCGCGCGCCGGGTCGGCGGCGTCGGGGCCTGCTTCGCCTTCATCGTCGCCGCGCTGCTGTCGCTGGCGATGCTGCCGGCCGATCTCGGCCTGACCATCGCCGCTGGGGCGCTGCTCGGCGGCGGCGTGCTGGCGGCGCAGGCGATCCTGTATGGCATCGCGCCGCAATGCTACCCGGCCGCGGTGCGCGGCACCGGCGTCGGCCTCGCCGTGGCGGTCGGGCGCTTCGGCTCGGTGGCCGGCCCGCTGGTGGCGGGGATGCTGATGGCCGCCGGTTTCCGGCCCAGCGATGTGCTGATCGCGATCGTGCCGACCACCTGCCTCAGCGGCATCGTCACCGTCATGCTGCTGCTGCGCCGCCGCCCCGCGGCGGTGGCCGCCCCGGCCGGCTGACCCCTCCGCGCTCCCTCCCGGCCCGCCGGGAGGGAGCCCTCCCTTCCCCGCAGCTTCAGGACCCTCGCGCATGATCCCCTTTCGCGCCCCCGTGGACGACATCCTGTTCTCGCTCGAACACGTCGCCAGAGCCGACCGCCTGCCGGACTGGGACGCTGCCCTGGTGCGGGAGGTCATCGGGCAGTTCGGCCGCTTCGCCGAAACCGCGATCGCCCCGCTCGATGCGGTGGGCGATGCCCAGGGCTGCCGGCTGGACCAGGGGCGCGTGCGCCTGCCCGACGGCTTCGCCGAGACCTATCGCGCCTATACCGAACAGGGCTGGCCGGGGCTGGCGCTGCCCGAGGCGCATGGCGGCCAGGGCATGTCCGAACCGGTGCTCGCCGCGGTCAGCGAGATCTTCTCCGGCGCCTGCCATGCCCTGCAGATGGTGGCGGCGCTGGTGCCGGGGGCGGCGCGCACGCTGCTGGGCTTCGGCACGCCGCAACAGCAGGCGCTCTGGCTGCCCCGCCTCGCCTCCGGCACGTGGCTCGCCACCATGGCGCTGACCGAGCCCGGCGCCGGCTCCGACCTCGGCGCCATCCGCACCCGTGCTGTGCCCGACGGCGATGGCTGGCGGATCAGCGGCGAGAAGATCTTCATCTCCGGCGGCGACCAGGACCTGAGCGAGGGCATCCTGCATCTGGTGCTGGCGCGCACCGGCGTGCCGGGCGAGGGCACCAGGGGACTGAGCCTGTTCCTGGTGCCCTCGCAGGATGAAAGCGGCCAGCGTGCGCCGGTGACGGTGGCGCGGCTGGAAGAGAAGATGGGCCTGCACGCCTCGCCCACCTGCCAGTTGGTGTTCGAAGGCGCCCCGGCTGAGCTGGTCGGCGCGCCGGGCGAGGGCCTGCGGGCGATGTTTACCATGATGAACCATGCCCGGCTCGACGTGGCGCTGCAGGGCGTGGCGCATGCCGCCCGTGCCGGCGCCATCGCCACCGCTTATGCCGCCGAGCGTCGCCAGGGGCGCGATGCGCAGAGTGGCGCGCCCCTGGCGATCGCCGCGCATGAAGATGTGCGGCGCATGCTGGAAACCGCGGAGGCGCTGGCGCTGGGCGGGCGGGCGCTGTGCCACCTCGCCGCGGTGGCGCTGGCACGGGGCGACGCACCGGATCTGGTCGGCTTCCTGACGCCGGTGTGCAAGGTGTTCTGCACCGAGGCCGGGGTGACAGCGGCCGATCTCGGCATCCAGGTGCTCGGCGGCTACGGCTACCTGTCCGAATACCGGGTGGAGCAGACCCTGCGCGACGCGCGGGTGACGATGATCTACGAAGGCACCAACGGCATCCATGCGCTGGCGCTGGTCACGCGGCAGTTGCGCGGCGGCGGGCCGGAAGCGTTCGAAGCCTTCGTGGCGGCCAGCGGCGGCGGCGAGGACCTGGCGGAGGGGCTGGCGCTGTGGCGGGCGGCGCGGGCGCGCGTGCTGGCGAGTTCCTGCCCGGCCGCGCTGGCGCATCCCTTCATGCAACTGACCGCCGGGCTCGCTTATCTGGCGGCGTGGCAACGGATCATCGCCGTGGCGGACCGGTCGTCCGACCCCACCCGCCTGGAACGTGCAGCCGCGCGGGTGCGGGGCAGCGTCCCGGTGGCGCTGCGTGGCTGGGCGGCGCTGGTCACCTAGGCCGGCGACCGTGTCGCCACCGGCCAGGCACCCGCGCATCCAATATTATTGCCAATTTATTGTGGATTTGACCAGCATAACTCACCTGCGTAATGGAATTTCTCACCACAGGAATTAATATTTAATTTAGCATCAGACAAATTCTCATTAAGATATGCGCGTCCTTGTTCGTACAAGGATTGGCATTGAAAAATTGTCTCGCAGGAGCATGATTGTGCCGACTTACCAAAAATACCTTCTCATTCATGGTTTTTATCAGAACGGCCCCGAAATCCTGCAAAAGCGCCGCTGACAATCACCCCCTTTGGTGATCCCCCTTCCTGCCGTGCAGAATCCCGCGGGAAGCCTGGGCCTGCTGTTGCCCCGGGCCGCCGCCGCCATGGCCGGAACCATCGCGCTCGCCGTGCTGGTCGGATGGATGCTCGACATCCGGCCGTTGAAATCGGTGCTGCCCGGCCTGGCCGCCATGCAGCCCTGGAGCGCCACCGGCATGTTGCTTGGCGCCTTCGCGCTTCGATTCGCCACGTGCGGCACCCGGGTGGCGAAGGCGGTCTCGGTCCTGGCGGCGCTCGCGCTCGCCGTGGTGGCATGCCTGCCGCTGATCGAGGATGCGACCGGCCTGGCCCCCGGCACCGACCTCGCCCTCTTCACCACGGCCGTTCTCACCGAACAGCCATCCGCCTATTCCCATCCCGGACGCATGGCCCTGCTCACCGCGCTCGGCTACGAGACGATCGCGGCAGCATTGCTGTTCGCCCATGCACGCAGCCAGGCCGGACGCGCGGTCTTTTCCGCGCTGGCGACCATCGCCCTGATCCCCCCGGCCATGGGGCTGCTGAACTACGCCTTCGGCATCGAGCAGCTCGCCGCCGTGCTCCAGCGCTCGCCGATTGCCATCCACACCGCCTTCGGCATCGCCCTTCTCGCCGGCGGGACGCTGGCGCTGCGCCGCGATGCCGGATGGATGCGGGTCGCCGCGGAGCAGGGCCGCATCGGATGGTTCACCGCCGCGCTGTTCGGCACCAGCGGCCTGTTCCTGGTCTTCGGCATCTACGCCGCGCTGCAGGGCGGGACGGCGGCGCGCGTCGGCGAGGAAGCGGCGCTGCACCTGGAACGGCTGATGTTCGCGCTCACCAATGCCGTCACGCACCAACGGGGATACCTGCTGACCGGAGAGGACCGATATCTCGCGCCGTACGAAGCCGCGCGCCGGCAGGTGGGGGACCGCCTCGACGACGCCATGGACATGCTGGGCGAGCGCCACGGGATCATGCTGCCGGCGCCGCAGCTCGAACGGCTGCTGCGGCTCGCGGGGAACATGATGGCGATGCTGACCGAAGCGGTCACATTGCAGCGCGCCGGTGATGTGGCAGGGGCCCTCGCCCTGGTCCGGTCGGGCCAGATCCAGACAGTGATGGAAGCGACCCATGCCGAGATCGAGGCGATTTCGACCGCGGTCGCCAGCGACGTCCGGTTCGCCGAAAGCCGGGCCCTGACGGGGGCGTCGCTGGCCTGCATCGGCAGCCTCTCGCTGCTGATGCTCGCCCTGGCGGCGCTGGCCACGTCCGCGCGGTCACGCCGGGCCACGCGGGACGACATCGCCGCCAGCGAAGCGCGCCTGCGCAACCTGGTGGAAACGCTCGACCTCGGGACATTCATCACCCAGGGACCGGACGGCGTGATCCGCTTCTGGTCGAAGGGCTGCGAACGCCTCTATGGCCTGGCCACCCGGGACGTGGTCGGCAGGCCGGGCAGTAGCCTGTTCCCGAGCCCCTGGCCGGTACAGATCGCGCAGATCCGAATGGCGCTGGAACAGGATGGCGAGTGGATCGGCGATGTCAGGCATGTCACCCATGACGGACGGGCACTCGCGGTGGCGATGCACGCGGTGCTCCGGCGCGACGCGGACGGGAAGCCGCACGAGATCCTGACGGCGATCACCGACGTCACCGCGCAGCGACTGGCCGAGGCAACGGTGAAGGCGCAGGAAGACGCGCTGCGGACGGTCAACCAGCGCGCCCGCGAACTGGAAAGCGGGCTCCTGCACGCCGCCCGGGTCAGCGCGGTGGGCGAGGCCGCCGCGGTCATGGCGCACGAGATCGCCCATCCCCTGTCCGGAGCCGCCACCTTCCTCCATGGCTGCGAGACGCTGCTCGGCTCCGGGCAGCACGCCAGCCAGGAGATGCTGAAGGACGGGTTGCATCGCGCCCAGGACGCGATCGGCCGGGCCCGCTCGGTCGTTCAGCAGCTACGCCGCTTCCTGCGCAAGGACACCGGGCAGCTTCTGCCCATGGAGGTCAACAGCGCCGTCCACGAGGCCGTCGAGCTTGCGGCGCTGGACTTCGAACGCCACGGCGGGCGCATCCTGTGGGATCTCCCCCCGGCCCTGCCCGAGATCATCGGGGACCGCACACAAATCCAGCAGGTCGTGGTGAACCTCGTGCGCAACGCGATCGAGGCAATGGAGGACGCGGGGAGCGCGGTCCGCGAACTCTATGTCGCCACCGCCCGGACGGAGAGCGGCATCGAGATCACGGTCGCCGATACCGGGCCGGGCCTGCCGGCCAGCTTCACCACCCGGCCCTTCTCGGCCTTTGCCAGCAACAAGCCGACCGGCCTTGGCCTGGGGCTTTCCATATCCCGCTCCATCATCGACGCCCATGGCGGCAAGCTGAGCTTCGAGACCGGCCCGCAGGGAACCATGTTCCGCATCGCCCTGCCCGCCGCCGATGCGGCCGGCGACGATGCGGCCGGCGACGATGCGGCCGACAACGATGCGGCGTGCGCTTGCGGGGCGTTCCCCGCGCCCCCGGCGCAAGGCCGGGCGTGAAGCAGGGGGGCAGTGGTCACTGCTTCCCCTGCGGCAGGCGGGACCGGGTCACCGGTGCGCCACTGCGTCCCTCGACGCTGGCATGTCCCGTTCTAAGACCTCACCGGTTCCTGTCCCCGGCCCAAGGGCTACATAATTCACCCCCCTCCGCATTGGGAGTCAGGAATTCCCTGATAGTACAAGCGTAATAAATGCCGATTAATTTGCGATATTTTCTAAATATCAAAACATAATATCTTCGGGCAAATGCTGCAATTACAAACAGGAATTTTGATTCGAATTCGATTTATTATATAAGATCTATTGTTCTGGAAATTCATGCCTGCTTCCCCCATCGTCGATTCCATCCAACTACCCCGGTTCACACCGATGCCGCCGAGCTCCCCTCCGCCCATCCCCACGGTCTTCGTGGTCGACGACGACAAGGGAGTCCGCGACGGCCTCGCCTTCCAGCTTCGCTCCGCCGGCCTGACCGTCCAGACCTACGAAGCAGCCGAGGCATTCCTCGCCGACCGGCCTCCCGCGAGCCTTGCCGGCCTGCTCACCCCCGCCTGCCTGCTGACCGATGTCTGCCTGCCGGGCATGGACGGCGTGGAACTCGTCGAAAGGCTGGCGCGCGGGGGATGCACCCCATTGCCGATCGTGGTCATCAGCGGCCATGCCCAGACCCCCCTCGTGGTGCGCGCCATGCGGGCCGGAGCGGCCGACTTCCTGGAAAAGCCGCTGGACCCGGAGGCGGTCATGCGCGCCGTGCGAACGGCGCTCGGCGGGGCCGCCACCCCGGCCAATCTCCGCAAGGAAGCCGCCGCCGCCGCGCTGCGCGTGGCCGTCCTGTCCCCCCGTGAACGCGAAGTGCTCAACGGCTTCGCCCAAGGGGCCGCAACGAAACAGATCGCCGGCGATCTTGGCGTCAGCGCCAAGACGGTCGAGACCTACCGGACGCGACTGCAGGAAAAGCTCGGCGTGGACACGACCTATGGGCTGGCGCGCGTCGGCGTGCTGGCCGCGCTGTTCAGCCCCATCCATGCGGGCCCGGCGGACATCGGCCACCCCCCGGCGACAGGCGGTTAAAGTTCTGTCCCATTCCGGCCCCGGCGACCGGTCGATCCATGTTTCGTGCCCAGCAACCTTCAACAATCCCGAATATAAAATGTGAAAATACCGTGCAGATAAATGCTTATTCCTGATAAATAATTCGGTAAATTCTGATTGCCATTCATTAATGGCTTTACGTGTCGGGAAAATCCTGACAGGAAATTCCTGAATTGATGAGAAAGTTATTATTACGTCTAATTATTCTGCAATTAATTCCCGGAGCGCAGAATGCTCGAAGCGAATCACCCTGGCCACTGGACGGCTTCACCGTACCTTCCGTCCGCCCGGCCACCTGGCTGAATGCCGGAACCATCCGACCGCCATCTTCCTCTCCGCCGCAGAGACCGGGCCGGACGCGCCAGGGCAAGCACTCTGCCACACACACTCCGTTGCCGAGCCACCGTCATGACGACGCTTTTCTACATCCAGGTCGATACCGGGACTTCAACGCCATTGCCGAAACCGAACATGCCGGACCGCCTCATCGCGGCACTGGTCCCGATTGCGATTTCCGGACATGGCGCGATCAATGGCCTGCATTTCGACGTGGCCCTGCTTCCAGGTGGATGGCGCCTCGAGGTCCGCAGCGCTTGCGCCAGGGCCACGCGACTGGCGACATGCCACATCGGCACCCCCGGCGCGGACAGCGCGGTCTGGGACGACCTGGTGCGCCACCGGCGGTCCCTGGGGCGCCGCACGCCGGCATTGTCGGTCGCGGGGCCGCTACCCTGGCTGGCGGTCAGCCTGGAGCAGGCGGTCCTGGCCATGCCCGCCGTGGGCCAGGCGCTGGGGCTCGACTCCGCCCTGTGCTGCATGGCCTGGACACTGCTGGAGCATGTGCCCCCCGGCCCGGCGGCCGCCAATGACACGCATCCGGTGCGCCAGATCCCCGGCAGCCTCGCCGCCGCCGTGGCCGCCCTCGCCGCGGCACTGCCCCAGGACGCAAACCTGCAATCCTTCGCGGCCCGGATCGACGGGGCCGGCCGCTGGAGCCTGCATGACGAGATCGTGGCACAGGCGCACGGCATCCGTGGCGATGACGATCGCTTTCATCTCATCCAGGCCTCGGTGAAGCTGCCGTTCGACCCGTTATGGCTCGAATTCGCCCCCGGCGCCTTTCCCACACGCGAACTGGGGACCAGCGTGGAACGGGTCGGGCTGCTGCTCACACGGCCGCTTCCCGGCCATCTGCGCGTCCGGGTGGCCTTCGTGCGATCCGGCGCACTGGGCACCATCAACGATCCCATCGAAATCCCGCCCTATCGCTACGAGCGGTTCGATCCGACCGACCGACCCGAAGCCTTCCTGGCCGAACAGGCCTCCTTCGCGATCCGCCTGCTGCTCGTGCTGACCGCCAAGCGCGCGCCGATCGTCATCAGCGCGGCGGACCACCCCGGCTCCCCGGCCGGGACAAGGGCCGGGACCTGCCGGCCACGGCTGTCGGCGGCGCAACTGGTCCGCTGGGACCTCACCCCGGTCCTCTACGCCGACCACCCGGAGCAGGGCCATCGCGGCCCCTGCCGGCTGCACTGGCAAAGAGGGCATGTGAAGCTGCGCAAGAACGGCGCGTTCTACTGGGGGCCGCACCTGCGTGGACGGCGCGGCGGCGAGGTGCCGGTCGGGCGCGAGGATATCATCACCGCCTCGGCACGGTAACGGACGGCAATGGCCGCCTCCATCGCCATCTGCGCCCGCCGGCCATTGCCCGCCCGGCCGGCCGGGGATGCCCCCGCCTGCACGACGATGCCTGATCACGGCGCGCATGACCGCATCCTCGGCGCGATCATCGGCCTTGTCGTCGGCGATGCCGTGGGCACGAGCCTCGAGCGGCACCCCCGCCCGGCCGCGCCGGTCCTGTCCGACATGATCGGCGGCGGCCCGTTCGGCCTGCCGCCCGGCGGCTGGACCGACGATACCTCCATGGCGCTGGGGCTGCTCGACTCCATCGCCCTGCATGGGCGGCTGCACGATGGCGACATCGTCGGGCGCTGGCTCGCCTGGGCCGACACCGGCGCCTATTCGCACACCCACACCTGCTTCGCCATCGGCACGCAGACCCGGCGCGCCCTGACCTACTGGCGCGGCTATCTGCAGCGGCGGCGCCGGCCGGCGGAAAAACTCCCGACCCGGGCCCCCGAACTTCGCCACGCCCAGGCAAGCGGCAATGGCGGCATCATGCGCCTCGCCCCGGTGCTGTGCCTTGCCGGCAGCGAGGACGAGGCGATCGCGCTGGGGCTGCGGCAGTGCAGGCTGACACATGGCGACAGGCATGCCCTCGCCGCCGCCCGCCTGCTGAGCCGCCACCTGTTCCGGGAAAGCCGCGGTCACGCCAGGACATACAACAGCCCGAGACCAGCCCCCCGCGAGCAGGGCGCGCTGGATACCCTGCTGGCCGCCTGCTGGGCCGTCGATGCGACATCGCATTTCCGCGACGCCGTCCTGGCCGCGGCCAATCTCGGCGAGCAGGCCGGCACGCTCGCCGCCGTCACCGGGCAGATCGCCGGGGCCCGCTACGGGCTTTCGGGAATACCCGGGGAGTGGCGGGCCCGGATCTGCTGGTCCGACCGGATCCACCGGCTCGCGGTCCGGGCCGTCATGGCGACGTGCCGGCCCGGCGCCTGTCCGTCCTTCGTGGTGCCATCGCCGGTCCCCGGACCACGCCGGATCATCGCAGCACCTCGATGATCAGGATGTCGAGATCCCGTGCCGGCCTGAAGGTCTTCTTCCTGACCTCGAAGGTGGTCGGGCCGGTCTTCACCACGCCGGTCTCGCAGAAGCTGATCAGCGCCCCGGGGTCGCCCTTGTCGACGACGAGCCGGAAATCGCCGATCGGCCCCGCCCAGTTGGCGCCCGTGCTGAGCACATAGGACAGGCGGACTTCCGATGGCGGAACATTGCCATTCCGCTTCGTCGCGGCGCGGACGCCGGCGATGAACGGCCCATCCGGGCAGAAGCGCGCGTAGTCCTGCCGCCGTTCGGGCGAGGTGGCGCGATCGGGAATGACCGCGGTCTGCACCGAGGCCCCGACACTCGGCCGGTAGGCGTGCTCGATGACGAGTTCCCGGCCGGCGGGGAAGGTTTGCCGCCAGTGATAGGTCGTCTTCACGCTCCATTGCGGTCCGATATGGTGCTCCATCCCCTTGCCGATGTCGTAATCGTCGGGGCGCACCAGGTCATCACGGAGCAGCCGCTGCTGGACAGGTTCCGGCAGCGCGTCGAGCGCGGCCTGGGCCTTGCGCGATGTCGGCAGCAGCGGCACGCCGAGCTCCTTGAGCCGGTCGGTGACGTCCAGGGCCCCGAGCCGCGCCTTCTGCTCGATCGCCGCGACCACCTCCCGCCCGTCGACGCGGGTGCGGAACCCCAGGAAGTTGTCGGACTCGGCGTCCGGCACGGCGACGTTGCTCGATTCCAGCGCATCGACCTCGGGCAGCGGAAAGGCGACGGTGACGGTGCGGTCGGACGCGGCGCGATTGAAGAAGCGGTAGCGCACGGCGATGCGCTGGCGGGAGATCCACAGCTCCTCGGATCGCATTTCGATGTCGTCGCTCGCGGTGAACACCAGCCCGC
This sequence comes from Rhodovastum atsumiense, assembly GCF_937425535.1. NCBI lineage: Bacteria > Pseudomonadati > Pseudomonadota > Alphaproteobacteria > Acetobacterales > Acetobacteraceae > Rhodovastum > Rhodovastum atsumiense. The sequence goes on along the minus strand of NZ_OW485601.1, from coordinate 5,320,543 downwards.
CGGTGGTGAGGGCGGCCGTCGTGTCGTTGGCGAGCGCCGGCGGCACGGCCGCGACGCCGGCCAGCAGAACGGCAAGCCCCCACCGTTTGCCGGCGCCCTGGAAAAACCGGCCCGGCCGGATTGCACACCCCATCGTCTGCCTCCTTCCTGCAGGAGCTGCCGTCAACGATCTTCGAGGGCAGGTCGCCGGAAGACAAGCAGGCTTTGGCAGCCGGCCGGCTGCCCGAGAGGCTCAGCCGGCCGGCTGCCCCCAGCGGGGAAAGAGATCCGGCAGGTCCGCCCAGGCCGCGGGCTCGAAGTGCGCCTCCGCGACCAGGCAACGTTCCAGCATGGCGGAGATCCGCGCGCGGTTCATCGTGCCGAGCGTGCCGATGAACACCAGTTCCTGACGCCGGTCGCCGAAGACCGGGTCCATCCTCGCCTGCATCTCCGCCTGCGTGGCGGCGTCTTCCGGCCAGTGCGCGCGCGGCACGGCCGCCCACCACAGCCCCAGGCCCCGCGTTGTCGCCAGCGCGCCGGCGAGGCTGAACTCGCCTGCCCAGTCCGGCCGTGTCGCCAGCCAGAAATGCCCCTTGGCCCGGATCACCCCCGGCAGGGGCGTCTCCAGGAATTCAGCGAAACGCTCCGGGATCAGGGGCCGCTGCGCCCGCCAGACGAAGCTGGTGATGCCGTACTCGACATCTTCCGGCACATGCCCGGCATGGCCATACAGTTCCTTGAACCACAGCGGGTGCTGGTGAGCACGGGCGAAGTCGAACAGCCCGGTGTCCAGGATGGCGGCGGGAGCAACACGGCCGTGGTCGGTCTCGACCAGGCGCGCATCGGGGTTCAGGGCATGGATGATGGCCCGGGCGGCGTCGCGCTGCGCGGGGGTGGCATCGGAAACCTTGTTCAGCACCACCACGTCGGCGAACTCGATCTGCTCGACAAGCAGATTGACCAGCGCGCGGTCATCGCCCTCGCCCGCGGTCTCGCCACGGTCGGCCAGGAAGTCGGTCGAGGCATAGTCCTGCAGCAGGTGGATCGCATCGACCACGGTCACCATCGTGTCGAGCCGGGCGACATCGGCGAGGCTCGCCCCCTGCTCGTCCCGGAACTCGAAGGTGGCGGCGACCGGCAGCGGCTCGGAGACACCGGTGCTCTCGATCAGCAGGTAGTCGAAACGCTGCTCGGCGGCGAGGCGGCGCACCTCCGCCAGCAGGTCGTCGCGCAGCGTGCAGCAGATGCAGCCATTGGTCAGCTCGACCAGCTTTTCCTCGGCCCGGCTCAGCTCCGTCCCCTCGCGGACCAGGTCGGCATCGATGTTCACCTCCGACATGTCGTTGACGATGAGCGCCACCCGGCGCCCCTCGCGATTGTTGAGGACATGGTTCAGCAGCGTGGTCTTTCCGGCCCCCAGAAAGCCGGAGAGCACCGTGACGGGCAGGCGCGTGTCGGTCATTGGCATATGCGTTATGTTATAACATAACATGGATAGCCCCCGCTGCCGGCCCCGGCAAGCGGCAAAGGTGCCGGCGCGCCCGGGCAGCGTTCAGGTCGCGGTCCGGTGTGACGCCCCCTGGCCGGCATCCCGCAGCACGGTCGCGCCCGCCGCATCGTGCGGCAGCCTCAGGCCGAAGTCGCGCGCATAGGCCGCGGCGAAGGCAGCCCGTTCCAGCCGCTCGCAATGGTCGAAATAACGGATCAGCGCCTGCTCGGCCCGTTCGGCCGTGGGGTGCAGGCGGCGGTAACGACGCCACAGCATCCAGGCATTCACCGCCCACGGATCATAGGCGTGCTGCTGCAGGCGGCGGCGCAACCGCGCCGGCAGGGCATCATAGGCGGCCCAATCGTCACCATTGAAGCGGCGCCACAGCTCCGCGCGCAGCGTGCCGTCATTTTCCGCCCCGGCCGGAGCCGCCGGCATGCCGGATGGGACGGTCCCGCCCGCCGGGCGACACGCAGGAGATGACGAACGGGAGGAAGACGGGAATGACATAATGTTATGTTATAACGTATCCATCCTGGCGCAAGCTTGCCTGGACGGCGCCATCGCCCCGAGGGAGAGCAAAAGGGCGAGGATGACCCGCCACGGCCCACCGCTGCCCGCCGGCGGGCCAGCAGTCTTCGATTGCAGGTGACGGGAAGACAAGCAGCCTTTCCGGCGCGGCCGGGTCCAATGGCAACGAAGCGGCCGGCATCAAGAAGACGGACGAGGCTCGTCCGTCATGGCTGCCCCCGAACCCTGGCACACGAACACAGGATGAACATTACTTGATAGAAACCGGTTCGATGCTACATACTTTGCCACCTCCGCCGAGGGCTGGCAGCGCTCGACGGGACCAACCAGGCCCCAGGTGAAGCACGGACGATTACCGCCTCCGTTGCCGCCGTGCGGTCTTGAGGAGCGCGTATGTCTTCGAATGCAAGCAGCTACGGCGAGGCGCTGCGCCTGGCGAGCGCCGCTGGCGTGCAGGCGGCGAACCGGTCCATGGAGCGCGGCGAGCGCTCGGAATGGAACGAGCAGGACTGGGATGCGGCACAGCGGATGACCGCCCAGGTGCTGCGGGAACTGGGCTACGGGCCGCTCGACATGGCGCCTTCCCCCGACCGGGACCTGATCCAGGCGACCGATGCGGCGCTGCTGCGCGACGGCTTCCCCTTCGAGATCGGCGGCGACGTCACCATGATCCCGGAAGAAAACGCCGTGGTGGTGCCGCGGGCCTGTTACCGGGCGATCCTGAAGATATGGCCGCACGGCCGCGGCGTGCTGGCCGGCGGCACCGAGGTCGAGATCAGGTCCAGGTAGCGCGGGCCGGCTTCCGCGCCGCCCCGCTGCGCAACGCCCCCGCCCGCGCAACGGCGGGCGCATCAGACCCATAAAATACAATCTATAAACGTGTAATTCGACAACGCCGGCGCTCCTGGGTTAACCCCTCGCTGGAAGGCCGGAATCCGGCCGGAATACGAGGCAGGCACAGATTTAACAATACCATCAAGTTGTTTCATTATCACCCTTGACGCCATCGGGGATTGGGCCGCAGCCTGCGCCCCTGCCGGGCACCTCTCCCGGCAGGTTCGCACTGCGTATGGAATCCGCCCGATGCGCCGCTTGCCGTTCCTCCGCCATTCCTGCCCGCTGTTCGCCCTTGCTTTCGCCGCCGCCCTGCCCGCCATCGCCGCCGCGGCGGAGCAGCCACGCGCGGGCGGCGTGCTGCGCGTGGCCATCGATACCGATCCGCAGTGCCTCGACCCGCAGCAGGCGGGCAACAACAACTCCCTCAACATCGGCCGGCAGATCGTCGATTCACTGACCGACCAGCATCCCGACACCGGCGAGATCGTGCCCTGGCTCGCCACCGCCTGGACGCTCAGCCCCGACAGCCGCAGCTTCACCTTCACCCTGCGCCCCGGCGTCACCTTCAGCGACGGCACGCCGGTCGATGCCGCCGCGGTGCGCGCCAATTTCGAGGGAATCGTGGCGCTCGGCGCCCGGTCCACGCTGGGGGCGGGCTACCTCGCCGGGCTGCAGGCGATCGAAACCCCCGACCCGCGCACCGTGGTGATCCGCTTCGCCCAGCCGAACGTGCAGTTCCTGCAGGCAACCTCGACGATGAGCCTCGGCCTGCTGGCGCCGGCCACGCTGGCGAAATCGCCGGAGGATCGCTGCCAGGGGCAGTTGATCGGCTCCGGCCCGTTCGTGGTCGCTTCCTTCGTCCACAACCAGCAGGCCCGCATCACCCGGCGCGACGGCTATGCCTGGCCTTCCGCGCTCGCCGCCCATGCCGGGCCGGCCTATCTCGATGCCATCGAGTACCGCGTGGTGCCGGAAGCGGGGGTGCGCAGCGGCAGCCTGCTCTCCGGGCAGATCGACGTGAACACCGGCGTGCCGCCCCAGGACGAGGCGGTGCTGCTCGGGCGCAACATCCCGTTGCTGGCGCGCGGCAATCCCGGCGTCGTCTACACGCTCTATCCGAATGAATCGGTGGCACCGCTGTCCGAGCCGGCGGTGCGCCGCGCCATCAACAAGGCGATCGACCGGCCGGCACTGCGGCCGATCCTCTCGCGCTTCCAGGCGGTGGCAACCGCGCCGCTGGCGCGCACCACGCCGCTTTATTCGGATCTTTCCCCATTGCTGGCCCATGACCCGGACGGGGCCCGGGCGCTGCTCGACGGCGCCGGCTGGCGGGTGGGCCCGGACGGCGTGCGCGTGCGCGACGGCCAGCGCCTGTCGTTCCGGCTGGATTACTGGCAGTTCGCACCGTTCCTGGAACTGGTGCAGCAGCAATTGCGCGACGTCGGCATCGAGCTGCGGCTGAACCGCACCACCATCGCCCAGGTGACGGCGATCCAGACCGGCGGCAGCTTCCCCGTGCGCTTCGCCAACCTCACCCGCGCCGATCCCGACATCCTGCGCGCGGTGTTCGGCGTGGGCGAGCGCAACATGGCGCTGCGCCAGGCGGATGCGACCGACGACCTGCTGACACGCTCGAGCGGCACGCCCGACCGCGCGGCGCGGGCGGAGCTGATCCGTGCCGCCAGCATCCGGCTGATCGAGGACGGCCATTCCATCCCGATCGTGGAACTGGCCACCATCATCGGCACCGGGCGGCAGGTCCGCGGCCTGCATTTCGAGGCGTCGTCGCGCCTGCAGTTCTACGACACCTGGCTGGCGCGCTGAGCCCCCATGCCCCCGCCTCCGCTCGCCCGCGCCGGGCTTCGCCTTGCTCATTCCGCCGTGGTGCTGTGGGCGGCGTTCACGCTGTCCTTCCTGATCCTGTACGTGCTGCCGAGCGATCCGGTCAGCATCATGCTGAATCAGGCCGAGCAGAGCATGGCCGCCGCCGCGCAGGTGGCGGCGCTGCGCGCCGAGTACCATCTCGACCAGCCCCTGGTGGTGCAGTACGGGCTGGCGCTGTGGCGGGCGCTGCACCTGGATTTCGGCCGCTCGATCCAGAGCGGCCAGCCGGTGGCGGCGCTGCTGGCACAGGCGATGCCGGCCACCGCCGCGCTCGCCGGGGCGGCGCTGTCGCTGGCGCTGCTGACGGGCACCGCGATTGCCCTGCTGGCCAGCCTCGCCGGGGGACCGGCCCGGCGGTTGCTGCACGCCTTGCCGGCAGTCGGCATCTCCATGCCCACCTTCTGGGTCGGGCTGGTGCTGCTGGAATGGCTGTCGTTCCGCCTGACCTTGTTCCCGGCGATGGATGACGGCGGTGCGCGCGCGCTGGTGCTGCCGGCGGTGACGCTGGCGGTGCCCACCGCGGCGGTGATCGCGCAGGTGCTCGGCCGCTCGCTGGCCGGGGTCTGGCGGCAGCCCTTCATCGAGGCGATCCGCGCCAAGGGGCTGACCCGGCTGCGCATGCTGTTCGTGCACGTGCTGCCCAACGCCGCCGTGCCGCTGCTGACCATGGCCGGGGTGATCGCCGGCCACCTGCTGGCCGGGGCGGTGGTCACCGAAACGGTGTTCTCGCGCGAAGGGATCGGCCGGCTGGCGCAGGGCGCCGTCGCCGCCAAGGACATCCCGATGGTGCAGGGCGTGGTGGTGCTGGCGGCGGTGGTGTTCGTCGGCGTCAACCTGATGGTGGACCTGCTCTATCCGCTGCTCGACCCGCGCATCGGCCTGGCGCGCCGGACGGGACGGCCATGAGCGGCATCGCGATCGGCCTGGGCGGGTGGCGGCGCCTGAAGGCGACCGGATGGCCGCGCCCCAGCGTGGTGCTCGCGCTGCTGGTGGTGGGGCTGGCCGGCGCCTGGGCGCTCGCGCCCGGCCTGTTCACCGCCCAGGACCCGTTGCGCGGCCAGCCACTGGCGGCACTGCAGCCGCCCTCGGCGGCGCACTGGTTCGGCACCGACCATCTCGGCCGCGACCTCTATGCCCGGACCGTGCATGCCGCCGCGGTGTCGCTGCGCGCGACCGCGCTGGCCGTGGCGGTGGCGCTGCTCGGCGGCGGTGCCGTCGGCCTCGCCGCGGGCGTGCTCGGCCGGGGGAGCGACGCGGCGCTGATGCGGCTGGTCGACGTGCTGATGGCCATCCCGTCGCTGCTGCTGGCGATGGCGATCGTCACCGTGCTGGGATTCGGCACCACCAACGTCGCTATCGCCGTCGGCGTCTCCGCCGCCGCCACCTTCGCGCGGCTGACACGCGGGGAAGTGCTGCGCTGCCGCTCCGCCGCCTTCGTCGAGGCGGCCACCGCCGCCGGGGTGAGCGGCCTGGGCGTGGTGCTGCGCCATATCCTGCCACACGCCGCCGGGCCGGTGCTGGCGCTGGCGACGCTGGAATTCGGCTCGGCGGTGCTGGCGGTGGCAGCGCTGAGCTTCCTGGGCTTCGGCACATCGCCTCCCAATCCGGAATGGGGGCTGCTGATCGCCGAGGGACGCAATTTCCTCGGCACCGCGTGGTGGTACTCGACCCTGCCGGGGCTGGTGGTGATGGCGGTGGTGCTCGCGGCCAACCACCTTGCCGGCTGGATGCAGGACCGGGACGAGGCCGGCCCATGAGCCCGGCCCTGGACGTGGCGGGGCTGCGCGTCGCCTACCGCAAGCGGGCGGGCGGGGTGCCGGTGGCGGCGGTGCGCGGCGTCGACCTCGCGGTGCGGCCGGGCGAGGTGGTGGCGCTGGTCGGCGAATCAGGCTCGGGCAAGTCCACCGTGGCGGCAGTGGCGGCGGGCCTGCTGGCGGCCAATGGTCGCATCGAGGCCGGTCGCCTGCGCCTGGACGGGCAGGAGGTGACGGACGCGGGCGAACGGCTCTGGACCCGCCTGCGCGGGCGGGCGCTGGGCTTCATCCCGCAGGATCCGGGCATGGCGCTGGACCCGATCCGCCGCATCGGCCCGCAGGTGGCGGAGGCGCTGACCGTGCACGGCACGCCCCCGGCGGCGGCGCGGGCACGGGTGCCGGGGCTGCTTGCCGAGGCGGGGCTCGCCGATCCGGCGCGGGTGGCGGCGAGCTTCCCGCACGAGCTTTCCGGCGGCATGCGCCAGCGCGTGCTGATCGCTATCGCCCTGGCCAATGACCCGCCGCTGCTGATCGCCGACGAGCCCACCAGCGCACTGGATGTCACGGTGCAGCGGCAGGTGCTGGACCACCTGGAAGGGGTGATCCGCCGGCGCGGTACCGCCGTGCTGCTGATCACCCATGATCTGGGGGTCGCGCATGACCGGGCAGACCGGCTGGTGGTGATGCGGGCGGGCGAAGTGGTGGAACAGGGGCCGGCGCGCATGGTGTTCGCGGCCCCCCGGCACGACTATACCCACCGCCTGCTGGGTGCGGCCACCGCCTTGCGGGCCGCCCCCGCGCCCCGGCCGCCGCGCCCGGTGCCGGAACCGCCGCCGATCCTGGTGGTGGAGCGGCTGGTCAAACGCTTCGGCCCGGGCCGGCCGGCGGTCGCGGAGGTCTCCTTCACCGTGCCCCGCCACGGCACCACCAGCCTGGTCGGTGAATCCGGCTCCGGCAAGACCACCACCGCCCGCATGGTGCTGGGGCTGGAACAGCCGGACGGCGGAGCGGTGCGCTTCGACGGGCAGGAGATCGGGCACCTGTCACGCGCCGGGCTGCGTGGCTTCCGCCGGCGGGTGCAATGGGTCGGGCAGAACCCCTATGCCTCGCTCGACCCGCGCTTCAGCATCGCCGGGATCATCGCCGAGCCGCTGCGGGCCTTCGGCCTCGGCGACCGGGCCGGCCGGCTGGCACGGGTGCGCGAGCTGCTGGCCCAGGTGGAACTGCCGGAGCAGTTGCTGACCAGCCGGCCGGCGGAACTGTCCGGCGGGCAGCGCCAGCGCGTCGCCATCGCCCGCGCCCTGGCAATCCGGCCCGAGCTGGTGGTGCTGGACGAGCCGGTCTCGGCACTGGACGTGCCGGTGCAGGCGCAGATCATCGCCTTGCTGCTGCGGCTGCAACGTGATCTCGGCGTCAGCTACCTGTTCGTTTCCCATGACCTCGCGGTGGTGCGGCAGGTGTCGGACCATGTGGTGGTGCTGCACGGCGGGCAGGTGGTGGAACAAGGGCCGGCCGAGGCGGTGTTCGCCCGCCCTGTCGATCCCTATACGCTGTCGCTGCTGAACGATACGCCGGGACGGCGATACGCCGTTCAGGCCGGCCCCGACAGTCCGCGCACCTACGCCGCGGCCGGATAAGCAAGGCCAGGGCTCGGCCCTTGCCCCGGTGTCGTGCGCAGGCACGCATTCGCGTGACGGCCAGGAGCCCTCTGCCCCCCAGGTGTGCTGCGCGGCACGGAATGGGTTCCAAGGGTGAAGCCCTTGGTGGAGGTCCAGGAGGCGAAGCCTCCTGGTCGGGTGCGGGGTGAAACCCCGCCAATGCAACCTATCCGAGTCCTGTGGTAGAAGTGATGCGCCAGGCGTTCGTGCGAGGCTGCATCCGGGTCGATGAAAGATAACGACGCAACGCTTTCTCCCGACCCTCGCAAGGAGCTGATGCGTTTCTTCGCCTTGTTGCGCAGCGCATCCGAACGCAGGGCAACCCTCGACAGCTTCGGAAACACGCCGCGTGATCCGGAAGCCGGCATCGACCGCGCGGGCTTTCACCGCGTGACCGCTCCGGTGCCCTGGCCGATACCACCGGTGCCGTCTCCGGCGGAGAGCCACGTCAGGGCTTCGCCCGAAGCCGGATCGGGGCCACGCCAGGAGCTGATGCGTGTTTTTGTTGTGATATGTGAATATTCTGAATCCCGATCAAACACCTTGCCGTCCTGGCAAACTGCCGGCTCTGATCCGACGCCATGGTGGCTGCCCCCGGAGGGGCCGGCGCAGGTCCGGGATGGGATTTCGCACGTGCCCGCCTCCCGGCCGGGCGAGGAGTTGACGCGGGTATTCGCCATTTTACGCGCAGACGCCGAAGACAAGGCGCCTTGCACCGGCTTCGGCGGCACGCCGCCTTCCCCGGAGGACGGCGTCGCGCAGGCGCAATGGCAGGACTGGGTTGCCCGTCTGTCCCGGCAAGAAGCCCCTCCCGAATCAGCCACGGCGGCACCGACCGGGCAGCGCAAGCCGCCAGCGGCTCCATTGCCGTCCCCTCCGTCCCCACTGCCGATCCGGGCGGATACTCCGCCGCCGCCCCCGACCACGGTCTTATCAATGGACAGCCACACCCCGGCACCGGCAGGCGAAGACCGGAATCCACCGACCGAGGCCTCGCCCGTTGCCACGCCACCGGCATTGGATGCCCCCGCGGTCATGCCCGCGCCGGGGGAAGGCGAACCCAATGTTCGGTCCCTGCCGCTTCATGCAACGCCGCCCCGGGCTGAATCGGTTGCATTGCCAAAGAAAACTATTAACTTATTACAACAACCCGGCCAGAAGCCGGCGCGACCGGTCCGGACACGCGCGTTCGCTTATGCCGTAACCTTCCTGCTTGTGCTGGGCGGCGCGGCCGAAATGCTGATGCAAAACTCCGCTCTCGCCCCACCTCTCCTCATCGCGGTGATCGACGCCCCGCTGCTCACATTGCGGGCGCCGCATGCCGGATACCTGCAATCCGTCAGTGCCACCGAAGGTGAAGTGGTGCAGGCCGGAACCGTGTTGTTCACCCTGCGTCGATCGGCATCCCCCGATCCAGCGGCCGCCGGGATGCAATCCCAGCCGATGGATGCGCCCCTCCTGGACGAGGGCGTGATATCCCTGAAAACCGAAAGAACCGCCCTGGTCTGGTCGTTGCCGGTCCGGCCCGGAAGCGAGGTTGCCGCCGGGAACGGCCTGGGACAAGTCGTGGACTGCACGCGGCTGTTCCTGGTTGCCGCCACGCCGGCGGGCGCCACGGCCAGCTTCACGCAGGGCCAGCAGGTCGGCATCCTGTTCGCCGGCAGCACCGGGCCCGTGTCCGGCACCGTAGGCGCGCGAAGCACCGCCGGCAATGACGTGCTCGGCCGCAACAGCGACCTGATCATCACCGCGGACACGCAAGCGATCGTGGCGGCGAGCCATTCGGCATGCCCAATTGGACGAACGGCGCGCATCACCCGCCCCCCTGCCCGCTCGCCATAGGCGGCATCCGGCACGCCGGCGACCCCATGTGCCATCCTGAGCCCGCAAAGGTGCACGCAGTCAGCGAATCGACGTATTTGCAATGAAATCAAATCACGCAAGATCGTCTTTTGTTATGAAGAATTGCTGTACTGGGCCGGCTGCCTTATATGCTGTGAACGTTTCCAGAAAGGATGAAACCGCAATGGAATCGAAACGTTAGTGGACGGGCCGGTGCCACCGGACAGGTTTTCCATCGACCAGCGGAGCGCCTCCTTGCACAGCCCCAGCGGGAAGCGGATGCATCCGCGCATCCCGCTACCGATCGACGTGGAAGTCGATGGCATCCGCTGTCGTGCGTCCGACTGGGGGCCCGGCGGCCTGTGTCTCACGAGCGACACCCTGGCCCTCATGCCCGGCGAAGTCCGGCAGGCCAGACTGACCTTCGACATGTCCGGCTTCAATGTCACGGTCGAGGTGGCCTTCAGGACGGTGTGGAGCCATGATGACCAGAGCTACGGCGTCCGCTTCGTCGACCTCACGCCCGATCAGGCGCGCCTGCTCGACTCCCTGGTCGCGGGCTACCTGCGCGGCGAGGCATTGCCCCTGCAAAGGTTGTTCCAGCCCATTGCCGCCGAGGAACGACCCCGGTCTGCCGCCCCGCTGCCCGGGCGCCTGCTGAGCCTCCTCGCCCGGCTTCGGCTCGTCCTTGTCCTTCTCGGGGGAGGCGCTCTCGTCATCGGCCTTGCCCTCTATGTGATTTCCAGCCGGATGGTTGTGTACTCGGATTACGGCGCGATCGCCGGGGAGCTGTATCTCCTGCGTGCACCGGAGGCCGGACTCCTTCACCTGGCCGGCCTCCGCCCCGGGCAGCCGGTGCACCAGGGCCAGGTGCTGGGGGAAATCGAACCCTCGGTGCCGGCGCAGGCGCAGGCTGACGCGAGAGGCAAGGTCATCGTCCTGCAGGCACAGATCGACCAGCGTTCCGAAATGCTCGCGTCCGCGCAGGCGGGATTCAGGAATCTCCTGCGTACGGCCGAAGCACAGGTAAAGGCGGCAGCCGACGAACGCGAGGCGATCGAACGGCAGGTAGCCGCACAGGAGCGCACCTTCCAGCGGGTGTTGCAGATGGCAAAGGCCGGCTGGCTTTCCTATCTGCGCGCGGACCAGGAAGAGGTTGCGCTGCAGCAGCACCTGCGGGCACGCGCCGCCGCGCGGGCAAACGAGGAAGCCGCGCGCGCCCGGCTGGAAGATGCGAAGCAGGGGCGCTTCGTCAGCGACGGCCGCTCGACGCAGGCGTCCCCGGAAGACATCGCCCGGGAGCTGCAGGAATTACGGACCCAGCGCGACCAACTGGAGGTCGTCGCCAAGGCCCAGGTGGCGCGGCGGCCCGTGCCGTCGCCCTGCGACTGCACCGTGACCGGGGTGCAGGCCGCGGATGGCACCTTCGTCAGCGCGGGCATTCAGATCGCCACCCTGGGGCGGGAAATGGCGGCAGGGAGGCAGGTCGATACGCTGATCGTAACCAGCCGCATGAAGTTCATTCGCGTTGGCCAGCGCGTGAAGGTGTTCCTGCCGGACCGGGATAACCCGGTGGGCGGCAACGTCATCGTCGTGACCTACAATGCGGGCAATACCGGGCGCATCGGACTGCCGGACACGCTGCGTACCCTCAACGACTACGGACTGGTGACCGTGGCGCTGGACCAGGATGCCCAAGCGGCGGCAACGGGCCAGCCCGCCCTGCTGATGGCGCCGGTCGGGTTCGACATGGTGCTGCGGAGCATTCCCGGATTCGGCTGGCTGCTGAAAACCGTGGCTCACCCAGGGCAGGATTGATGCCGCGCCGCGATCTGCCGGCCGGGTATCACGAATATTCGCCACCCGGCACCGCGGTTCTCGGCGCGCTGGTGCATGCGGCCATGCTGCTGCTGCTCATGGCGTTGCTGCCCCGTGAATTGCCGGATCATGCCACATGGGGTCTCGTGCTCGGCGTCGGCATCATCGGGCTCTGGCGCTGGAGCTGGGGCGGGCTGCATCTCCTGCGGGCGCTGATCTACCGCTGGCTGGTGTTCCCCCGCATTCGCCGCGCCGCCGAGCTCCAGCCGCCGCCCCGCAGCCTGTTTGTCCTGGTGACCAGCTACCGGATGAAGACGGCCACCAACGTGCTGGTCTATGGAAAGCTGTTCGACGAAATCCAGCGCATCGGCGTGCCGGCCTTCATTGTCGCCTGCATCACCGACCCCGCCGACGCGCAGATCATCGGCCAGATGTTCCGAAACTGCGATGCGCTTCCCGAAGGCACCACGCTGCGCATCATCGCGCAGACGGGCACCGGCAAACGGAGTGCCATGGCGGAAGCGCTGGAGGCAATCGCCGCGCAACATCCCCTGCCGGGTGCCCAGGTCGTACTGATGGACGGCGATACACTGCTCAGCTCCGGCACGCTCTCGCGCACCTGCTCGGTGCTGGCGGCGATGCCGCGCGTGGGCGCCGTAACCACGGACAACATCCCGCTGGTCGCAGGCCATGCCCTGATCCGCGAATGGTACCGCGTGCGACTGACCCAGCGCACCTGCCTCATGAATTCACTCAGTCTCTCGCGCAGGCTGCTGGTGCTCACCGGGCGGTTCTCCGTCTTCCGGGCCGAGATCGCCACGTCCCCCGATTTCATCCTCGCGATCGCGCATGACGAGATCGACCATTGGCGGCTTGGCCGCATCACCATGGTGACGGGTGATGACAAGAGCACCTGGTTCACCGTGCTGCGCCATGGCTGGGAGATGCTCTATGTGCCCGATGTCGCCGTCTACAACATCGAGGAACCACCGACCGGAAAATTCGTGCCGGACAGCATCACCCTGATGCTGCGCTGGTACGGAAACATGGCCCGCAACAACGGCCGCGCCCTCGGCCTCGGCCCCCGGCGCTGCGGCTGGTTCATCTGGCTGTGTCTTCTCGATCAGCGCCTGTCGCCCTGGACGAGCTTCGTCGGGCTCACGACGATGCTGCTCGGCGCGCTGCTGCGCGATCCGTATTGCCTGGTCTATTATCCTCTCTGGGTCCTGGTGACCCGCACGGCGGTCTGCGGCGTCTATTTTACGATTGCGGGTCGCTTCCATCCCATGTTCCCGCTGATCCTGTACTACCACCAGATCGTCGGCGCCGCGGTCAAGATCCACGCCTTCCATCATCCGGACCGGCAGAAATGGACCCGCCAGAAGGTTGGCGCCGGACCGACGCGGCAGGGGGATCCCGCGCGTCTTGCCTCGGATCTGATGATGGCGGTTCAGGTCGGACTGTTCCTGCTCGGCATGGCCATGCTGGCGGGGGTGACGGAGACCGGTCCCAAGCCGGTTCCGCCGGCCGGCATCATGGATCTGCTTCAGGGCAATGTACGGCCAGTCCACAGCGTGAAATCACCGAACTCCGCATACTGATCGCGGGGGGAAGCCCAGCCCGGATCGCTGCCGCCGAAGAACGTGGAAAAGAGCAGCCCGTCCACCCCGATCCCGGAGCTGTCGCGGAGCACCAGCCCGATCTGCTCGACAACACGCTTGCCATCGATCCAGACACGGATCACGCCATCGCTCCGCCCGGGCGCGTTGGCAATCACCTCCTCGGTCACTCCGATCCAGGTCCCTGGCGTGAAGCGCCATGCCCCCCGGGCAATGCTCTCGCCACACCGGGTGGTCCGCCCGGGCGCATAGAGGTAAAGTTCACCCATCCCACCGGCGCGCCACATCAGTCTCGCCGAGAAACCCGATGCCGGGCCCGGCGCGACGCAGCCACGCTGGTCCACCCCGCCATACAATCCGGGCAACTTGCCGCCCTTGGCGAAGTCGAAGCCTGGAGCAAAGCGAACCCGGTAGCTCAGGCAGCCGGCATCGGCGTGGTCCGGTAGCTGGAGCTGAAACCCCGCCCCGCCCACTGGCGCCATGGCATTGCCGGGATTGATCGACCCTATGGGATAGGTGACCCGAAGTACTGGACCGCCGGACGACGATGATCCAGTGACCGTGGCATTCGCTTCCCCCCAACGATGGCTGACGCGCGAATCGGCACCTGACATCGCTGCGGCCAGATCGAGTTTCGTTTTGAACCGATACAGCGAAGCACAGACCGATTCCACCGTTGCCGTCGTGCCCGCCTGCGCCCACGCGCTGCGGGGGTAGAACGGTATCGTAGCCAGGACGCCCAGCGTGATCGCACGGAAGGCCCGGCCGAGGTTGAAGGGAGAGTTCACGTGCTGCGTCCGCATTCTTCTGGTTGCCTTCGTTATCGTCCCTCCGGGGCGGCCGGCAAGCGACTTCCCGGACAACGCCGAATCCCGTTCCGACATCGCGTCATTCAACTGTCCTTCACGAAACCACTTGCCAGCCCAAAATCGGTCGCGTAGCTTGCTAACTCGAATTAGCACTTCATAAAGCGGCGGCTCGCATGGGCACGAACGCGTTCATCGGTATAGATGTCGGATCAGGGAGCGTGCGCGCCGGCGTGTTCGGGCAGGATGGTGCCCGACTGGCCTTCGCGACCCGCCCGATCCGGCAATTCCACCCTGCCCCCAATGTCGTCGAGCAGTCCTCGGCCGATATCTGGGCCCAGCTCTGCGCCGCGGTGCGCGAGGCGGTAGCGGGTGCCGGCATCGATCCCGCCACGGTCGGCGGCATCGGCATCGACGCGACCTGCTCGCTGGTGGCGGTCGGCGCGGGCGGTGCGCCCGTCTCGGTCGCCACCGACGGCGATCCCGCCCGCGACATCGTCATGTGGATGGATCACCGCGCCGGCGCCGAAGCGGCCGAGATCAACGCCACGCGCGATCCGGCGCTCGCCTATGTCGGCGGCGAGGTCAGCCTGGAAATGGAGCTGCCGAAGATCCTGTGGCTGCAGCGCCATCTTCCCGATCAGGTACGGCAGGTACGGCGCTTCTTCGACCTCGCCGACTATCTGGTGTGGCGCGCGACCGGCGCCGACGTGGCCAGCGTCTGCACGCTGACCTGCAAATGGAACTATCTCGCGCATGAGGGCCGGTTCAGCGACACGCTGCTGCGCGCGGTGGGCCTGGACTGGCTGCCCGCCCACGTGCCGCCGCAGATCCGCCCCCTCGGCGTCCCCGCCGGCGGTCTCGGCGTCGAAGCCGCCACCGCCTTCGGCCTGCCCGCCGGCGTGCCGGTCGCGACGGGGATCATCGATGCCCATGCCGGCGCGCTCGCGCTGATCGGTGCGGCGCCGGAAGGCGCGCTGGCCATCATCGCCGGCACCTCGGCCTGCCACATGATCGTGAGCCCCGCCCCGATCATGGTGCCCGGCGTCTGGGGCCCATACTGGGGCGCGCTGCTGCCCGGGCTCTGGCTGAACGAAGGCGGCCAGAGCGCCGCCGGCGCGCTGCTCGACTGGACGTTGCGCGGCAGCGCGCTGTGGCCGGAACTGGAAGCCGCCGCGCGCGCGCGTACCGCAACCCCGTATGACGTGCTCAACGAGTGGGTCGCGGCGCTGGAACAACGCGAGCCCTGGCCGACCCGCCATCTGCACGTGCTCGGCGACCATCACGGCAACCGCTCGCCGCGGGCCGACGCCGAGGCCCGCGGCGTGGTCGTCGGCCTGACGCTGGAAAGCGGACAGGACACGCTGGCACGGCTGTACCTGGCAACGCTGCAGGGCCTCGCCTATGGCACCCGCCATGTCATCGAGGCGATGCGCGCCGCCGGACACCGCGTGGAACGCCTGGTCATCTGCGGCGGCGGCACGCGCAATCCGCTGTGGCTGCGCGAGCATGCCGATGCCACCGGCTGCGACCTGCAGCTCGCCACCGACGAGGATGCGGTGACGCTCGGCGCGGCGCTGCTCGGCGCGGCGGCCTCGGGCGCCTTCCCCGACCTGCCCGCCGCGGCCGCGGCGATGACCCGGCCCGGCCCGGTGGTCGCGGCCCGGCCGCAGGCGCGTGCCTTCCACGACGCCAAATACGCCGTCTATCTCGCCCTGTACGACGAGGCGCGCCGCCACCGCGAGGCGATGACGCGCGCGGGCGAAAACCTTTCCCACTCCTGATCCCTTCCGGGTGCCCCCATGCTGACGCTCCGCCTGCCTGCCTCCCCCGTTCCGACACCGGTCCGGCCGGATGAGGTCCTGCTGGTCACCAATGCCGACCTGCGGGAACCGGCCAACCGAACCTGCTGGCCGGTGCAGGAAAAATACGAAGCCCGCCTGACCGCGGCGCTGCAACAGCGCTTCGGCCGGCAGGTCCGCCGCGCCCACCCGGTCAAGACCGAGGCCGGGCACGGCTTCATCGCCAGCCAGCGCGAGGGCAGCGACGTCTTCGCCGGCATTGATCCCGAGGCACCGGTGATCGTGCTGCTGACGGCGTGGCAGTATTCGCACCACCTGGCCCCCAGCCTCGCGCATCACCGTGGCCCGATCCTGCTGCTCGCCAATTTCGACGGCACCTGGCCGGGCCTCGTCGGCATGCTGTGCATGGCCGGCACGCTGACCAGCCTCGGGAAGCCCTGCTCGCGCCTGTGGTCGGTCGAGTTCGACGACGACGCCTTCCTGGCCGGGCTCGACACCTGGCTGGCCACCGGCCGGCTCGAGCACGACCTGTCCTATCTCACGCCGATCGACGCCACGCATCCCCTGCTGGCAACCGAGGCGGGACAGGCCGGCAAGCAGGTCGGCGAATGGATCCTTCGCCACAAGGAGATCATCGGCCTGTTCGACACCTTCTGCATGGGCATGATCAACGGCGTGTTCCCGCAGAAGGCCCTGGTCGATATCGGCATCCCGATGGAGGGCCTGTCGCAGTCGGCGCTGCTGGTGGAAATGGCGAAGGTGCCGGCGGAGCTGCGCGAAGCCTGCCTCGCCTGGTACGAAGCGCGCGGCATGCGCTTCACCTTCGGTACCGATTCTGCGACCGAGCTGACGCGCGAGCAGGTGCTGGAGCAATGCGCGATGCTGATCGCCATGGCGCGGACGGCGGAGCGCTTCGGCCTCTCGGCCATCGGCGTACAGTACCAGCAGGGACTGGCGCAATCCTGCGCCGCCTCCGACTTCGCGGAAGGCGCCATCGGCTCGAGCGAACGCTTCCCGATCCCCGGTGAAAATGGCGGTGTCATCCGGCCGGGGGCGCCGATCCCCTGCATCAATGAAGTCGACATGGGCCACGCCATCCCCGCGGTAATGATGTGGCGCCTGCTCACCTCGCTTGGCCTGCCGGCGGAGACCACGCTGCACGACATTCGCTGGGGCAGCGAGTACGAAGGCGAATTCGTCTGGGATTTCGAGATCTCCGGCGCCGTGCCCTTCGAGCATCTCAAGGGTGGCATCGCTGGCGCCACCGGCTATCGCCAGCCGCCGATGTATTTCCCCAAGGGCGGCGCGACCATCGCCGGCCAGGGCAAGGCCGGCCGCCTGCTGTGGGCGCGCGCGCATTACCAGGGCACCGGGGTGGTGATGCATGTCGGCACCGGCCACGCCATCGAACTGCCCGAAGCGGAGTTCGAGCGGCGCCGCGCCGCCACCACCGCCGAATGGCCGCTGCTGAATGCCGTGCTCGACGGCGTCGGCCGCGATCAGTTGATGGCAGGCCACGAGAGCAACCACATCACCATCGCCTATGTGCCGGAAGCGCAGTTGCACGACGTCACCCGCGCCTTCATCGCGCAGGCGCTGACCCAGGGCATCACCGTGTTCGCCGCGGGCGAAGTGGCCGGGTGGCTGTGAGCGGGGAAAGGTCGGACGCCATGACGCGCCCCAACGACAAATACCACGGCGTCTGGCCGGTGATGCTGACGCCGTTCGACGACGACGGTGAAATCGATTACGGCTCGCTCGCGAAACTGATCGACTGGTACATCGCCGCCGGCGTGCACGGCCTGTTCGCCGCCTGCCAGTCGAGCGAGATCTTCTTCCTCAGCGACGCCGAGACCCAGCGCCTCGTCCGCTTCGTCGTCGACCACGTGGCCGGGCGCGTCCCCGTGGTCGCCTCCGGCCACACCGCCGCGGCGGCCAGCCAGCAGATCGACCAGATCAACGCCATCGCCGCCTGCGGCGTGGACGGCGTCATCCTGATCAGCAACCGCCTCGCCATGCCGGCCGAAGGGGACGACCGGGTGCTGCGCAGCCTGGAGCGCATCACCGCCGCCACCGATGCCTCGCTCGATCTCGGCATCTACGAATGCCCCTACCCGAGCAAGCGGCTGCTCTCGGACGAGGTGATCCGCTGGTGCGCCGCCAGCAACCGCTTCACCTTCATCAAGGACACCTGCTGCAGCCTGCCACGCATCCGCCAGCGCCTCGCGCTGGTGCAAGGCTCGCGGCTGCGCATCGCCAACGCCAACAGCCAGACCCTGCTCGGCTCGCTGCAGGCGGGGGCGCACGGCTATTCCGGGGTCATGGCGAATTTCCATCCCGACCTCTACGTCTGGCTCTACGAGCACTGGCGCGACTCCCCGGAAACCGCCGAGCGCTTGCAGAACTACCTCTCGGTGGCGGCGCTGGCGGAAACGCTGAGCTACCCGGTCTCGGCGAAGGACTACCACACCAGCATCGGCACCTTCGCCAGCACGCGCTGCCGTGCGCGGGAAGCCAATGGCTACTTCACCACCCACGAAGCCAGCACCATGCGCCAGATGCTGGCGCTGGGCGAGGACGTGAAGCAGGCACTGCACCTTCCCTGAACGAAAGCTGCACGACAGGTGGAGGCACGGCGATGCGGCTCATTCTGAAGAACCAGGCGTTGCTGCTGCCGCCCGCACACGGGCTGTTCCGCAACTGCCATGCCTCGACCCTGGTGCGCCGTCCCGACGGTACCATCCATGTCGCCTTCTTCGCCGGCACCACCGAGGGGGCCGGCGACACCGCGATCTGGACAATGACGTGCCAGGACGGGCAGTGGGGGACGCCGCGGCGCATCCTGGCCGAACCGGGGCTCGCGCACTGGAACCCGGTGCTGCACGACAGCGGCGAGGCGCTGCTGCTGTTCTACAAGGTCGGGCCGGACGTGCATCACTGGATCACGCGCCTCGCCCTCTCCCGCGACGGTGGCGAGACCTGGTCCGCCCCCGCCGCCCTCGTGCCCGGCGACGCGCGCCCGCGCGGTCCGGTCCGCAACAAGCTGCTGCGGCTTGCCAATGGCGACTGGCTCGCCCCCGGCTCCATCGAGACGCCGACCACCTGGGATGCCTTCGTGGATCGTTCGCCCGATCGCGGGGGAAGCTGGGCGTTTCATCCGGTGCCGCTGCGCCACGTGCCCCCCGGCAGCCGTCCGGCCGAAGCCTGGAGCGGACTGGCCGAGGCGGCGCTGTGGGAGACCGACCCGGCGCGCGTCTTCGCCTGGGACGGCGTGATCCAGCCGACGCTCTGGGAATTTCCGGCAGGGCATGTGCACATGCTCCTGCGCAGCACGCGTGGCGTGATCTACCGCAGCGACTCCCGCGATGGCGGGCGCAGCTGGTGCGAGGCCTATCCGACATCCCTGCCGAATAACAACAGCGGCATCGACCTGGCCCATCCCGGCGGCGGCCGGCTGGTGCTGGCCTGCAACCCGGTCACGGGCAACTGGGCCAGCCGCACGCCGCTGTCGCTGCTCTGCTCCGAGGATAACGGGGCGAGCTGGTCCGAACCGCTGCATCTCGAAACCCGCGAGGGCGAGTTCTCCTATCCCGCCATCATCGCCGACGGCAACCGGCTGCATGTCACCTACACGGTGCGGCGCGAAAACATCGCCTGCGCCGTGGTGGACATCACGACATGAGCCGCGCCGGCGACCAGTGGCGTGGCGACTGCTTCCATTGACAACATCAAGACGGCCGCAAAGGCTGAAGGTGGAGAAATGTCAAGTACGACCGCGACCGCCATCCCGGCGGAGCTGACCCAGGCTCCCGCGGCCGCGCCCCCGGCGCTCAGCCGCAAGGCCGTCACCCGCGTGGTGGTGTCCAGTTGGATCGGCAACACGATCGAGTTTTATGATTTCCTGGTCTACGGCCTGGCCGCGGCCCTGGTCTTCGGCAAGCTGTTCTTCCCGACGGTGAGCCCGCTGGCCGGCACCCTCGCCGCCTTCGCCACCTTCGGCGTCGGCTTCGTGGCCCGGCCGCTCGGCGGCCTGATCTTCGGCCATCTCGGCGACACCATCGGCCGCAAGCGCACGCTGGTGATCACGCTCTGCGGCATGGGCATGGCCACCTTCCTGGTGGGCGCGCTGCCGACCTATGCGCAGATCGGTATCTGGGCACCGATCCTGCTGGTGGTGCTGCGCTTCCTGCAAGGCCTGGTGGTCGGTGGCGAGTGGGGCGGCGCCATGCTGGTGGTGATCGAAAGCGCACCACCTGGGCGCCGTGGCATGCTGGGCTCGATCCCGCAAACCGGCGGCTTCTCCGGTCAGTTGCTCGCCACCGGCCTGTTCGCCCTGGTCGCGCTGCTGCCCGAGGACCAGATGCTGAGCTGGGGCTGGCGCGTGCCCTTCCTGATCAGCGCGGTGCTGGTCGCCGTCGGCCTCTATATCCGCTCGCAAATCGAGGAGACGCCGATCTTCCAGGCCACCCAGGCCCAGGTCGCCAAGCGCACGGAATCCCCGGTCACCGAGGTGTTCCGTGACTCCTGGCGCAAGCTGGTGCTGATCATGGTGCTGCGCTTCGCCGAGAGCGTGCCCTTCTTCCTGGCCACCGTCTTCGCCGTTTCCTACGCGACCACGCAGCTCGGCGTGTCGAAGCAGACCATGCTCGGCGTGGTGATGGCGACCTGCGTGCTGGCCTTCCCGATGCATGCGCTGTTCGGCGCCATCTCCGACAAGGTCGGGCGGCGGCCGGTCTACATCTTCGGCGCGCTGGTGGCGGTGCTGGGGGCCTTCCCGTTCTTCTACATGCTGGAGACGAACAACTTCGCGCTGATGTTCCTGGGCTACGTGCTGCTGATCAATATCGGCCACAATGCCATCAACGCGGTCGAGCCGGCCTTCTTCACCGAACTGTTCGGCCCGCGCACGCGCTACAGCGGCGCCGCGATCGGGGCGCAGCTCGGCGCGATCGTCGCCGGCGGCTTCACCCCCTTCATCGCCAAGGCACTCAGCGCTGCCGACAACAACGGCTGGACCTGGGTCGCCAGCTACGTCGTGATCACTGCCCTGATCTCCGTGGTCGCCGGCTTCCTGGCGCCGGAAACCTCGCGGCGCGATCTCAGCGCCGAGTAAGTGCCGCGATGCGGCGGCACGGCCCGTGCCGCCGCATCCGGCCAAACTTGCCCTCGCCCCGGGTCTCGCGCATAAGCGCAGTGTTTCCCCCGACTGGACATGAGGGGCCGGCCATGCCGAAGACGATCGACGACATCGCCCGGGCCACCGGGTTCTCCGTGACGACCGTGCGGCTTGTCACCAATGGCCAGGCCGGCAAGTACCGCATCAGCGCCGCCACGCAGAAAGCCATCCTCGATTACGTGGGCAAGCACGGCTACGTGCTCAACCACGCCGCCCGCAGCCTGAAGGTAAAGCGCAGCGACGCGATCGGGCTGGTGATCCCCGAAATCAACAATGTTTTCTTCGCCCGCCTGATGGCCGGGCTGGAACGGCTCTGCGCCGCGCACCAGCTGGTGCTGCTCACCGCCTCAACCCGCGAAGACGCCGAGGCGGAGACCCGCGCGATCGAGACGCTGATCGGCCGCGGCGTGGACGGGCTGATCGTCGCCCCCGCCGCGCGCCCCACCTACGAGCGCGCCTTCGGCAAGCGCCTGCCGCCACTCGTCATCATCGACCGTGCCTATCCGAAACTGCCCTGGCCGGCCGTGGCGAGCGACAATTTCGGCGGCGCGGTGCAGGTGACGCGCGGCATGCTGGCGCGCGCGACAGAGCCGGTGATCTTCCTGTGCGCCAATCCCGACCTGCCCAGCATTGCCGCGCGGCGGCTCGGGTTCCTGGCTGCCTGCCATGATGCCGGGCTGGGCGACGGCGCCGGCCTGATCCATCAGGTCCGCACCGACCTGACCGAAGGGGGACGCGACCTGGCCGCCCGCGCCATCACCACCCTGGGACGGGTGCCTTCGGCTTTCCTGTGTTCGTCCCTGCTGATTCTCGAAGGCATGCTCGCCTGCCTGAAGCAGCGGACAGGCGCGATCCCCGCCGACCTGCTCATCGGCACATTCGACGACCACCCGATGCTGGACTTCCTGCCGAACCGGGTGCTGTCCATCCGGCAGGACGAAGCGGCACTGGCCGAACACGCCTTCCACCTGCTGCAACGGCGCATCGCCGGCGAGGCCATGGACGCCCAGCCGGAGATCCTGCCGGTGTCGCTGATGATCCGGAACGACCCACAGGCCGCCGTGGCACTGCCTCGGCCAACGCTGGTGGTCCCGGACGCAGGATAAAGGCAAGGGCTCCGCCCTTGACCCGGCAAGGGTCAGGGGACCCCTGCACCCCAATTCGCGCTGCGCGGCGGGTTCCAAGGGCGAAGCCCTTGGTGGAGGTCCAGGAGGCAAAGCCTCCTGGCGGGGGCGGGGCAGCGCCCCGCGATCGCGGCCCGGCTTTGACCCGCGCCGCTGAACGCGAGATTGTCCGGCCGCCCCAACAGGAGACCATCATGGGCCAACGCCCTTCATCCGCCACCCTGGACGTCGCCGGACTCGACGCGCGTCGCCGTACCTGGCGCGGTCGCCTGCCGGATCTGGCGAAGCAGGCCAGGGCCTTGCCCGCGCGCCGGGACGACCTGGATGCCGCGGTCGAGCGCCTGCACGACCCGGCCTCCGGCGATGCCGAGCTCATGGAGGCGTTGCGTGCGGCGGTGAAGGCCCGGCTCGTCACCTATGGCAGCCCGGAAACGGCGCTGGCCGCCGCGCTGGAAGACCTGCCGCGGACCACGTCCGGCGCCCCCGGCCTGGAAGCGGTGGAGCTGTGTGCCCTGCTGGTGGCCGAGGCCTTCGCCCTGGCCGACCGGGACGCCGATGCCTTCGCCGGGCGCGCGGTGGACGCCGAGCGGACCCGCCGCAACGAACGCCGCGCCGCGGCGCGGGCGGCGCGCGAGACCCGGGCGGAGGAAGAGCGCCGGCTGAAGGCCTGGGAGTCCTCCCTGGTCGGCGCCGAGTCGGTGCCGGGCCTGCTCGGCTGCAGCCGGGACGAGGCGGCACGCTGGATCCGGGTCGGCCGCATCCCCATTGCCCGCGAGGTGGAAGTCCGCCGCGGCCCGCGCCGGGTGCGCGAGCCGGAATTCGATCCCGCCGCCCTGGAGGCGCTGCGGCCGGCCGTGCCAGCCTGGCGCGAGGCCGACGCGCCGACGCCGGCACAGGAAGAGCCCCGGCCCGGCACGCGGCGGGTCAGCAACGCCGCGGTCGCGCGGGTGGCGGGGCTCGATCGCTATGCCGCCCATTTCGCCACCGCCCGCGCCCTGGAGCGGCGGATCATCGCCTGCCTGGGGCCGACCAATTCGGGCAAGACGCATTTCGGCCTGACCCGGCTGGCCGAGGCGGAGAGCGGCATCGCGCTCGGGCCGCTGCGGCTGCTGGCGCATGAATACCGCGAGGCGCTGGAAGGGCGCGGCGTGCCCACCTCTCTGCTGACCGGCGAGGAGCGCATCCGCGTCCCCGGCAGCCGCCACACCGCCGCGACGGTGGAGATGTGCCCGTTCCGCACCCCGGTCGACGTGGCGGTGATCGACGAGGTGCAGATGCTGGGCGACACCGAGCGCGGCCCGGCCTGGACCGCCGCCCTGATGGGCGTGCCGGCGCGCACGGTGATCGTGCTGGGCGCCCCGGACGCGGCGCCGATGGTCCGGCGCATCGCCCGGCTGTGCGGCGATCCGCTGGAAGAGATGCGGCTGGAGCGCATGGGCCCGCTGGCGGCGGCGCCGGAGCCGGTGCCGCTGGCCGATATCGGCCGTGGCGACGCGGTGATAGCCTTTTCCCGCCGCGAGGTCTTCGCCCTGCGCGCCGAGCTGCTCCGGCGCGGCCGCAGCGTGGCGGTGGTGTACGGGGCGCTCGGGCCGACGGTGCGGCGCGCCGAGGCCAGGCGCTTCCGCGAGGGCGAGGCCGAGGTGCTGGTGGCGACCGATGCCATCGGCATGGGGCTCAATATCGGCCCGCTGCGCCGGGTGGTGTTCTCCGCGCTGACGAAATGGGACGGCCAGCAGGACCGGCCGTTGTCGGTGCAGGAGATCAAGCAGATCGGCGGCCGTGCCGGGCGCTTCGGCGGCGAGCACGCAGAGGGAATCGTCGCGGTGCTGCGCGGCGGCGGTGATCCGGCGGAGATCGCCCATGCCCTGGCCGCCGGGCCGCAGGCGCCGGAGGACCTGCGCCCGCCGGTCGCGCCCGATACCGAAATCATCGCCGCGGTGGCCGCCGAGATCGGCACCGACAGCCTGTTCGGCACGCTGCGCCGGATCGAGCGGTCGGTGCTGCGGCGCGACGACCCGAATTATCGGCTGGGCGATCTGTCGACGCAGGTCGCCATCGCCGAGGCGGTGGATGGGGTGCGGACCTTGCCGCTGCTGGACCGCTGGACCTACGCCATGTGCCCGGTGGACGAGCGTGACGAAGGCATCGAGCGGCTGGCGGGCTGGGCGGTCGAGCACAGCCTGGGCCGGGCGGTGGTGCCGCCGCTGGCGGGGTATCTTCCCGCCCCGGACCGCGCCAGCCAGGACGCGTTGCAGATGGCCGAGCGGGTGCACCGCCGCCTGGTCGCCTGGCGCTGGATGGCGCTGCGGTTTCCCGACATCTACCGTGACATCGACGGCGCCCTGGCCGAAAGCCACCGCCTGAACGAGTGGATCGAGGCGGTGCTGGCCGCGCGGCCCTCCGGCCGGGTACGGGCGGTATCGGGCGGGGCCGATGCCCCCGGCGGCAAGCGGGGCCGGGGCGGAGGCCAGCGTGGCAAGGCGGGCGGAGGCAAGCCCGGCGGGGGCAAGCCCCTCGGGCAGCAGCGTCCGGGACGACGCCGGCGCTGATGAGCCGGGCCGGCGCACTGCGCACGCCCCGCCCCTCCCCCATTTGGCCGGCCTGATCCGGGAACGTTGCCGCGCCATCTCCCCGCGGTCATGCCCCTCGATACCCTGGAACCTTTCTCCCAAACCATCGCCGACGCCGTGGAACGCACCGCGCCGGCGGTGCTCCATGTCACCACGCATCGCAACGGCCGCCCCGCCGGAAGCGGGTCCGGCGTGGTCTTCACCCCTGACGGCTACGCGCTGACCAACAGCCATGTCGTTGGCAACGCCACCGCTCTCACCGCCACCTTGCCGGACGGACGCAGCGTCGTCGCCCGCCTGGTCGGGGACGATCCCGCCACCGACCTCGCCGTGCTGCGCCTGGAAGGCGAGCGCTTCGAGCATGCCAGGCTGGGCCGCAGTGCCGGGCTGCGGGTCGGCCAGCTCGTCATGGCCATCGGCAACCCGTTCGGGTTCCAGGCAACCGTCACCGCCGGCATCGTCTCCGGCCTCGGCCGGACCCTACGGGCGCGGGATGGCAGGCCGATCCCATCGGTGATCCAGACCGATGCCGCGCTCAACCCGGGCAACTCCGGCGGTCCCCTGGTGGACTCCACCGGCGCGGTCGTCGGCATCGCCACCGCCATGATCGGTGGCGCCCAAGGCATTTGCTTCGCCGTCGGCATCGACACCGCCGTGCTGGTCGCGACCGCGCTGATGCGCGACGGCCGGATCCGGCGCGCGAGGCTCGGCCTGTCGGTGCAGACCGTCCCGCTGTTGCAGCGCCTACGCCGCCATCACGGGATCGAGCAGGGATCCGGCGTCCTGGTCACCGGCACGACCGAAAAGGGGCCGGCCGCGCGCGCCGGGCTGCAGGCCGGCGACGTGCTGCTGGCCCTCGACGGCATCCCGCTGCCCGGCACCGATGCGCTCTATGCCGTGCTGTCGCCGGAGCGGGCGGGCGTGCCCTTGCCGCTTGATCTGCTGCGGCGGGCCGAGCGGATGCGCCTGACCATCACGCCGGACGCCGAGGACTGACGCATCGTCGCGGTCGCGCCGGAATGGTGCGCGACGCCGGCACCGGGCGTGTCAGGACGCCGCGGCCACGCCAGCGGGGGATACCAGCAGGCGGATCTGCCTCTGCTGCAGCAAGCCGGCGATCGGCGGCGGCGGCGGTTGATCGGACACCACCATTTCCAGCGCATCCCAGCTACACAGTCGCACCGGCGCGGTGGCCTCGAACTTCAGGTGATCGAGCACCAGCACCACCCGATCGGCGATGCTCATCAAGGTCTGCTTGACCAGCGATTCGACATCCGCCGCGGCATAGATGCCGCTCAGGTCCGCCGCCGCGGCCCCGAGATAGAAGGTGCGAACCTTCAACCGACGCACCGCCTCGACGGTCGCGGAGCCGACCAGCGCGCGGCTGGGGCGATAGAGATCGCCCCCGAGGGCGATGGCGGTCGCGGCGGGGCGTTCGAGCAGGAGATTGAGCACCGGCACGGAATGGGTGACCACCGTGCCGGCGAAATCCGCCGGCAGCGCGGCCGCCACCTGGCAGGCGGTGGTGCCGGCGTCGATCGCCACCACATCGCCGGACCGGATCTCCGCCGCCGCCGCCTTGCCGATCGCCGCCTTGGCGGCGTTGGCGACGCGTTCACGCCGCCGGTATTCGTCGTCGGTCTCCTCCTCCGCGCCCGGCGCGGCGGGCAGGCGCAAGGCCCCGCGCAGTGAAATCGCCTCGCCTTCCTCGTGCAGCCGCCGTGCGTCGCGCCGGACCGTCATTTCCGAGACGCCGAGCCGCTCCGCCACCTCGCTGACCGTCACGAAGCCGGTGACCCGCAGGTGGTCCAGGATGGCGGCGCGACGCTGCGGGGCGTCGCGGTAGCGCAGCTTGTCCGTCAGCATGGGAGATCGCTCCTTACTTTCCCGGGCCTGCCCGGCAAGGGCGGGTCTGATTTTGTACCTCATCGCACAAGCCTGGCCAACATCGCTGTCTCTGATCAGGGTTGCGGGGCCTTTTTCCGGCAAATTTGTGCGCAAACTAACATTTAAGCCCAAATCATGTTTGTATATGGACATCAATTTTCGGTTTCTGTACCGTCCTGATCATAACGATGCTCCTTAAGAGCAAGAAGGAAACGATGCACGGTCCTGTGCGTGTCGTGTGCGTGGGCGTGGTGACGCTCGACGCCCTCGCCCTGGTCCCTCGCTACCCCGAGGCCGACGAACGCATCGTCGGCGAAGAGGTGCGAATCGCCGGTGGCGGCCCCGCCGCCAATGCCGCCGTGGTGCTGGCCCGCCAGGGCATCCAGGTCGCCTTCATCGGCCGCGTCGGCCGGGATTCCGCGGGCGAAACGGCCTTGCGCCTGCTCGCCGCCGAGGGCGTGGATGTCTCGGCGGTGCTGGAAGATCCGGCGACGCCGACCCAGGCTTCCTGCGTGGTGATTTCCCAGGAGCGGCAGACCCGCGCCATCTCCACCCTCGCGGTGCCGCCCTTGCCGCCGATCGAGACGTTCGGTCCGCGCGCCATCGAAATGATCGCAGCGGCCGAGTGGGTACATGCCGACCATCTCGGCTTCGCGCCTGCCCGCGCCTGCCTCGATCGCCTCGCCGCCCGGCCACGACTTTGCGTCGATGCCGGCAATCCGGTGGCCGGGCTGACGCTGGCGGGGCTCGACCTCTACGCCCCCACCACCGAGGCGCTGACGCGCCGCTACGCATTGCCGCACACCGCCGCCGGCATCGAAACGGCGGCCGCACGCGCGCTGACCGAAGGTGCCGCCGCCGTGGTGGCCACCAACGGCGCACAGGGATCGATCGCCTGGTGGAGCGAGCGCTTCGATCCCGCCCGGCCGGCCGGCCGCGTCGCCGTGCCGGCGCATCGCGGCGTCGAGGTCAGGTCCACCCTCGGGGCCGGCGACGTGTTCCACGGCGCCCTGCTTTCCGCCCTTTGCCGCGGCCGCGACTGGCCGGCGGCGCTGGCGGAGGCCAATGCCACCGCCGCCCTGTCCTGCCGGGGCCTGGATGGCCGCTCGGCCGTGCCCGGCCTTGAGGAACTGGCCCGCGCGCTGGAGGCGCAGGCCCGATGAACGCGATTGCCAAGGAGCCCCCCGTGACCGCCCCTGCCGCCCGTCTCTCCGATCTCGCGCGCCCCTCCGGGGGGTTCGCGATGCTTGCCATCGACCAGCGCGAGGCGCTGCGTCTGATGTTCGCCGCCGCCGGCACCCCGGCGCCCGTGTCCGACGCCGTGCTGACCGACTTCAAGCTGCAGGCCGCGAAGCTGCTCTCGCCCCATGCCTCGGCGACGCTGGTCGATCGCCAGTTCTGCCTTGATCGCATCCTGGCCGAGAGGGTGATCGCGCCGGGATGCGGCCTGATCGTCGCCGCCGACGAATTCCTGCCGGGCAACGGCATTCCGGTCGATGACGTGCGCATCGACATGGCGGTCGATCCGGCGGCGATGCGCGCCGCCGGGGCGGTGGCGCTGAAGCTGCTGGTGCTGTGGCGCGCCGACGAACCGGCCGAGGCACGCCAGGAAATGGTGGCGGCCTTCGTCGCCCGTTGCCACGCCGCCGGGCTGGTCTCGATCATCGAGCCGGTGGTGCGCCCGCCGCGCCGCGGCGCCGGCTTCGACCGCGAGGCAGCAATCCTTGCGGCGGCGCGGGAACTCGGTCACAGCGGCGCCGACCTCTACAAGGTCGAGATGCCGCTGGCCGGCAAAGGGCCGATGCCGGTGCTGCGCGATGCCTGCGCCCGGCTCGGCGAACGGATCGCCATGCCCTGGGTGATCCTGTCCTCGGGCGTGCCGGCCGACATCTTCGGCCGCGCCGTGCGCGCGGCGATGGCGGCGGGCGCCTCGGGCTTCCTCGCCGGCCGCGCGGTCTGGGCCTCGGTGGTGGGCGCCGAGGACATGCCGACGATGCTGCAGGACGTGTCGATGCCGCGGCTGCGGCGGCTCGGCGAGATCGTCGACGAGGCGATGGCGCGCCGCTGAAGCAGCGCCGGACCACACACCACACCACCACATAAGACACCGGGGCCCGCCCCGGGGACGTGCTGGAGGACCCAATGATCACGGTTTCGCAGGTCGAGTTCACCGGACTCGGCGTTGTCGCCTGCCGCAAGGTCGAGATGGAGCCGCCACCGCTGCGACCAGACGAGGTACGCCTCGCGCTGTCGCATCTGGGCATCTGCGGTTCGGAACTGCATGTGCTCGACGGCCATCATCCCTTTGCCAAGCCGCCGATGGTGACCGGCCACGAGATCTCGGCGCGGGTGGTCGAACTGGGCGCGGCAGTTACTTCGGTCGCGGTCGGCGACCATGTGGTGGCCGACCCGATCATGCCCTGCCTGCAGTGCCGCGCCTGCCGCGCCGGCCGCTTCAACCTCTGCGAACCGCCGCAGGTGGCGGGGTTCCGCGCCCCGGGCTTTGGCCGCTCCTCGCTGGTGGTGCCGGCGCGCAACCTGCATGTCGCCGCACGCAACCTGAGCCTGTCCGTGCTTGCCTTCGCCGAGCCGGCCGCCTGCGCGCATCACTGCATCAGCCGCCTGCCGGTGCCCTGCCGCGAGGACGTGCTGGTGATCGGCGCCGGCACCATCGGACTGTCCATCGTACAGGCGCTGCGCATCATGGGGGCCGGCCGCATCACCGTGATCGAGCCCGAACCACGCAAGCGCGACCTCGCCTGCACGCTCGGCGCCCATCGCGCCGTCGCCCCGGGCGGGCTGGATGCCGCCGAGAAGTTCACCGGCGTGATCGACGTGGTGGCGGCCCAGGCCACGCTGACCGAAGCCTGCACCCGCGTGGTGGCGGGCGGCACGGTGATCTGCATGGGCGTGCCGACCGGCCCGCGTGAAATCCCCCTGCCGATGATGCAGCGTTTCGAGCGCGACCTGCTCAGCTCCGGCATGTACGTGCCCGGTGATTTCGACGCGGCGATCGGCTGGCTGGAATCGGGGGCGTTCGACACCTCCGCCCTGATCACCGATGTCTTCCCGGTCGAGCAGGCGGAAGCCGCCTATGCGCGCGCCCGCGAGCCCTCCTCCATCAAGGTCATGATCGCCTTCGACTGAGGCAACGCGCGGCGACCGCGCACAGGAAACGCAGATGAGCACGACAACCGTCGGAACGCCCAGCCTCATCCGGTGCCCGCAGGACGTGGTGGACCTGGTCAACACCCATCCTGCCCGGCACTCCGGCCTGCTGGTCACGCTGATCGCCCTGGGCGGCATCCTGATCGATGCCTACCAGGCCGCCACCATCGGCTTCGGCAACAAATACATCGCCGCCGAGTTCGGCATCTCGCCGGGCTTCGCCGCCACCATCAACGCCTCGGTGCTGGTGGCCGCCCTGATCGGCGGGCTGCTCGCCAACCGGGTCATCAACGCCTTCGGGCAACGCCGCGCCTTCGTCATCGGCATGGGCCTGTGCACCCTAGGCGCGGGGGCGGTGGCCTTCGCCTCCGACCTGTGGATGCTGCTGGCCTGCCGCATCATCATGGGGCTCGGGCTCGGCATCGACTTCCCGCTCGCGACCAGCGCCGTCGCGGAACTGCGCGGCGCGTCGTCGAAGCATTCCGGCACCTCGGTCAATCTCTGGCAGATGGGCTGGTATCTCTCCACCACGGTGGTGTTCCTGGTGCTGCTGCCGCTGCACACCGCCGAGGTGCCCGACCCGCAGCTCTGGCGAATGACCATCCTGATCGGCGCGGGCTTCGGCGCGCTGGTGATGCTGCTGCGCTGGGTGTTCATCGGCGAATCCGCCATGTGGGCGGCTCGCACCAACCGCTTCGACGAATCCTGCCGCATCCTGCGCGACCGCTACGGCGTGGCGGCCGAGCTGGCCCCCGACATCCAGGCCGCCCGCCCCGACACGGTGCGCATCCGCGGCGCCTATGGGGTGCTGTTCCAGCCGCCCTATCGCCGGCGCACCATGCTCGGCTGCGTCGTCGCCACCATGCAGGCCTGGCAGTACAACGCGGTCGGCGTCTACCTGCCGCTGACCCTGGCCGGCATCCTGGCAGGCGGGCTCAGCAACGCCTTGTGGGGCTCGGCGGCGGTGAACGCGCTGTGCGGCATCACCGGGGGCGCCATCGGTTCGCTGGTGGTGCGCCGCTTCGGCGCGCGCCGGCAGTCGATGGTCGGCTTCGGGCTGGTGGTGCTGGCGCTGCTGACCCTGGGCTGGATCGGCAAGTCGAACCCGTGGTTCGCGCTGTCACTGCTCGGCGCCATCATCTTCTTCCATTCCTCGGGGCCGGGCGGGCTCGGCATGACCATCGCCACCCTCTCCTACCCGCCCTCGATCCGCCCGGCCGGCGTCGGCTTCGCCCGCGCCATCATGCGCTCGGGCGCCATCGCCGGGCTGATCTTCTGGCCGATCGTCTGGCAGGCCCTGGGCACCGACGCCTTCTACTGGCTGGCACTGGTGCCGGCGGTGGGCTTCCTGACCTGCGCCCTGATCGACTGGGAGCCGATCGGCGCACCGGTCGATGCCGAGGACGCGGCGGTGCTGGCCCGCGTGCGGCAGGAGAACGTGGCATGACTCCCTCTCTGACTCTCGGCTTCATCGGCCTGGGCGCGATGGGCGGCGCGGTGGCGCGTCGCCTCGCCGCCGGCCCCTGGCGCGTGCTGGTGCACGACCTGGCCGAAGCGGCGGTGGCCCGCGCGGTGGCACAGGGCGCGGTCGCCGCCGGCGATGCCGGCGCGGCCATCGCCGGCGCCGACATCGCCTTCACCTGCCTGCCCACGCCGGAACTGGCCGAGGCGTTCTGGCAGGACCACGCCGCGCGACTGCGCGAGGGCGCGATCGCGGTCGATCTGTCCACCGTCGATCCGGCGACCTCGCGGCGCATCGCCACCCTGGTCGCGGCCGGCGGACGCGCGCGCTTCGCCGCCTGCACCCTCGGTAAGACGCCGGCCATGGCCGAGCGGGGCGAGATCCCGGTGTTCTTTGGTGCCGACGATCCATCGTTGCTGGAGACGCTGCGGCCGGTGCTGGCGCAGATGGCCAGCACCGTCTTCGACATGGGATCGCCCGAAGGCGCGACCATGTTCAAGCTGATCTCGAACCTGGTCGGCATGACCAACCTCGTCGTGCTGGCCGAGGGATTGCAGCTCGCGCGTGCCACCGGCATCGCCGACGACACCTTCACCGCCGCGCTGAAGACCACCGGCGGCTGGTCGGTGCAGGCCGATATCCGGCTTGGCTGGATGGCGGCGGCGGATTTCGCGCCGCGCTTCGCCGTGGATCTCGCCACCAAGGACGTGCGGCTTTCTGTCGATACCGCCGCGCGCCGGGGCGTGCCGACGCCGGTGGCGGCGGCCGCGCTGTCGGTCTTCTCCCTCGCCCGTGCCGCCGGGCTCGGCGCGCAGGACGCCGCGGCGGTGGCGGTGCCGCTCGGGCCGCGTCCGGCCTGAAACGACAATGACGGGGGCCGGCATCGACCGGCCCCCGCACCACAGGAGGATTCCCGGTGTCCACGAGCCACATCGACGGCACGGCACCCGAGCTCACGACGCGGCAATTGCGGCGCGTGGTCGCCGCGAGCTTCGCCGGGGCACTGCTCGAATGGTATGACTTCTTCATCTTCGGCACCGCCGCGGGGCTGGTGTTCGGCCGTCTGTTCTTCCCTGCCTCCGACCCCGGCACCGCCACCATCGCCGCCTTCGCCACCTTCGGCGTGGGATTCTTCGCCCGCCCGATCGGTGGCCTGGTGTTCGGCCATTACGGCGACCTGGTCGGGCGCAAGGCGACCCTGATCGCCACCCTGCTGATCACCGGTGGCTCCACTTTCCTGATCGGGGTGCTGCCCACCTATCACGACGTCGGCCTGCTGGCCCCGGCACTGCTGGTGATGCTGCGGCTGATCCAGGGCTTCGGCCTGGGCGGCGAGTATGGCGGCGCGGCGCTGATGACGATCGAATCGGCCCCCGCGCACCGGCGTGGCTTCCTCGGTTCGCTGCCACAGACCGCGGCCTCGGCCGGCATCATGCTGGCCACCGGCGTATTCGCGCTCTGCGCCGGCACGATGAGCGAGGCGACCTTCCTGTCCTGGGGTTGGCGAGTGCCGTTCCTGCTGTCGGCGGTGATGCTGGTGGTGGGCATGCTGATCCGGCTGCACGTCGAGGAAACACCCGATTTCCGTGCCGCGCGGGCGCGCGAGGCGGTGGCGCCGGCAACCCGGGCAACGCTGCCGATCGTGCTGCTGCTGCGGCACCATCCACGCAACATCGTGCTCGCCCTCGGCGCCCGCCTGGCCGAGACCGTGTCGTCGAACACCGTCAACGCCTTTGGCATTGCCTATGTGGCGACGCAGCTCGGGCGCGGCCGGGACCTGCCGCTCACCGGCATGCTGATCGCCTCGGCAATCGGCATCGTCACCTGCCCGCTGTTCGGACTGCTGTCCGACCGGGTCGGCCAGCGGAAGATCTACCTGGCCGGAGCGATGGCGACGCTGCTGCTGATCTTCCCCTTCTTCGCCCTGCTCGGCCGCGAGGAAGCGGCCCTGGTCTGCCTCGCCTTCATCCTGGTCTACAACCTTGGGCCGACGGCGATGTTCGCGGTGCAGCCGACCCTGTTCGCGCAGATGTTCGGCACGCGGGTGCGCTATACCGGGCTGTCCTTCGCCTACCAGATGTCGGCGATCCTGGGCGGGCTGACGCCGCTGATCGCGGCCTGGTTGCTGGGGCTCGGCGAGGGCCTGCCCTGGCTCGTCGCCGGCTATGTTGCGCTGGTCGCGCTGCTGTCCTTCATCTGCGTGCTGCTGATCCGGGAAACCCCGGCCGCGCAGCCCGCCACGGGCCTCGCCAATGCGGGGATCATGCCATGACCGCCCTGCCCGCCAATCCGTACCTCGCCGTGCGCCAGGCCTTCGACGCCCCCTGGCCAGGGCCGCGCGGAGAGATGCTGCGCCTCGCCGCCGGGTCGCTCTCGGCCACGCTCTGCCCGGCTGATGGCGGGCGGCTGGTCTCGCTCGCCGCCGGCGGGGTGGAGTTGCTGCGCCCCTGGACACCGGAGCGCCGCGCCTTCCAGTACGGGTGCTTCCCGATGATCCCCTGGGTCGGGCGGCTGCGTGAAGGCAGGCTGGGCCATGCCGGGCAGACCCATGTGCTGCCGGTAAACAAGCCGCCGCACGCCCTGCACGGCATGGCCTGCTTCGCCCCCTGGGAGGTGGTGGACGCCGACGGGCAGTCGGCGCTGCTGCGTTTCGGGCTGACCAAACCATGGCCCTGGCCGGGCGAGGTGACGCAGCGGGTCACGCTGCGACCGGAAGCGCTGGAGATGACGCTGACGGTGGCGGCCCGGGATGTCGCCTTTCCCGCCGCGGCGGGCTGGCATCCCTGGTTCCGCAAATGGCTCGGCGCCGCCGGGGAAAGCGGCCCCGTGCCGCCGGGAGAGGAAGCGACGCGGCTGCGGGTCGATTTCGCCGCCGACTGGCAGGAGGAGCCGGGCACGGACGAGTTGCCGACCGGCCGGCGTATCCCGCCGCGCCCCGGTCCCTGGGATGATTGCTTCGGTTTCGCCAACCGGATGCAGGCGCGCCTGCTCTGGCCGGATCGGCTGGTGCTGGACATGGGCGCCGATGTCGCGTCGATGGTGGTGTTTGACAAGCAGCCCGATGCCACCTGCGTCGAACCGCTTTCGGGACCACCGGACGGCGTGAACACCGCGCCCCGGCTGGTACTGCCTGGGGCGCCCCTGATGGTGAGGACTCAGTGGGTGATCAAGGGCACGGCGTGACCTGAGTCGAGTCTGGCTGGCCTGTTCGATTGCCGGCGCCGGATGCCGCCATGTCCGACGCCGGCAACGATTTGCATTGCCATGACCAGGCATGACTTCCGGAAAACCTGTATCTCCATCATCACTTCTTTTCACGATGTCGGGATCGGACAGCATCGCGCTGTCCGACGCCGATGAATCGCACCGGCATCGCGTGGCTCGGCACAGTCCGAAGGCCCGCCAGATGCGGTGGATGGTCGACGGCGCGTAGCCCACCGCTTTGCCCTCGAGCGCAGCGACCAGTGCGTGGCATCGGACGGCGTCGCTTCCAGGGGCAGCCGAATGGTCTCGGCAATCGCGTCATCACCGATCTTGCGCGGCGTCCCGGGGCGATCGCCTTGTTTTCCCGCCCCGCTGTGCCATCGCCTGTCCGGCCTTGTGCGTCCGCGCCTGCGATTCCAACTTCCGCCGCTCCACCGCCGTCAACTCGATCGCTACCGCAACCTTGCCCATCACCAGAATCGCAGGAAATTCACAATCATGACACTAGATGCCGATAGTTTGACAATGCCCGTCTGTGCTCCGACCGTCGCCATCAGCTCCCGCGTCCACACAACGGCGAGATCCAGGCCACCCGCAAAGAGAGAATAACAACCAAAATGATCGCCTGTGCGTCCCGCCTCCCAAACGAGAGGCATTTCCCATGGCGGCGGCTGCAGCCGGACCAGAAGCCGGTCCCAGCGCACGAGTATTTTATGCCCACTCCATTTCTATCTGGTCTCAGGGCGACCTCGTGGCTTGCATCGCTTGACGCACAGCGGGAACGGCAAAACCGGGTTACCCAGGAATGACGACGCCCCCTGCGGTGACGCCGGCAACCCACGGAAGCAGCGAGAAATGACGATCGGGCCACAGCAGTCGGTTCGACAATAGTTGCGACAGCCGCTATGCAGACCTATTCTCATCATTGGCGTTCCATAGGAGATTTCCCCTGGACTACCACCGTCGCTTCAAGTTTCTGGTCTGTGCTCCAGCATTCGATGGTGGGAAGCTAGAGGGCCAGCGGCTGCATGAGATCATCTCGAATATCGAGCGTCTTGGTTTTCAAGTCGTGCGTGCTCACCGGCCGGACGATGCGGAACTGGCGATCCGCACCGATGCAGCCATTGGCTGCATCGTTGTGGATTGGGGAAAGGGAGGTGCGCTTGGCCGCGCTGCCGCCCTGATCGCTCTGGTACGCAAACGCGGCCTGGACGTCCCCATTCTCATTCTGGTGCGCCGCAAGCGCCTGGAGGATATCCCGGTCGAAGTCCTGAACGACGTGGACGGCTATGTTTTTCTTGCAGAAGAAACGCCTGAGTTCATCGCCAAGAACTTAGTTGGACGGTTACGTAACTACGCCGAGACGCTGAAGACTCCATTCTTCGGCGCTTTGGTGGACTATGCCGAGGAAGGGAACCAGTTGTGGACCTGCCCGGGCCATAATGGCGGCATATTCTATGGCCGCAGTCCGATCGGACGGATCTTCGTCGAGCATCTCGGCGAGGCAGTGTTCCGCGACGACCTCGATAACTCGGTGCTCGATCTTGGTGACCTATTGACGCACGAAGGACCAGCCCTCGCCGCGCAACGGGAAGCCGCGCGGATCTTCGGTGCCGAACGGACCTATTTCGTGCTCAACGGTACCTCCACCTCGAATAAGATCGCATTGCAGGCGCTGGTGGCCGAAGGTGACCTGGTGCTGTTTGACCGTAACAATCACAAGGCCGCTCACCACGGTGCGCTGTTTCTGGGCGGCGGCATTCCAGTCTACCTGGAGACCGACCGTAACGCCTATGGCCTGATCGGACCGATCGATGCCGAGGCACTGGACGAGACGCGCATCCGCGAATGTATTCGTTGCCACCCTCTGGTCACCGACCCCGACGCGTGGCAGCGCCCGCGACCCTTTCGGGTGGCAGTGATCGAGCAGTGTACCTACGATGGCACCATCATCAGCGCCGAACTGATCCTTCAGAAGCTGGGCCCACTCTGCGACTATATCGTCTTCGATGAGGCATGGGCGGGCTTTATGAAGTTCCACCCGCTCTATCGGGGCCGCTACGCCATGGGCCTGCGCGGCCTGAATGAAACGCAGCCTGGTATTATCGCCACCCAGTCTGCGCACAAGCAACTTGCCGGCCTGTCGCAGACCTCACAGATCCACGTTCGCGATCGTCACATCGCGGACCAACCGCGTCGGCTGGGGCACCGGCGCTTTAACGAAATGTTTCTGCTGCATGCCAGCACCTCGCCATTCTACCCGCTGTTTGCCTCGCTGGATGTCGGCGCCCACATGATGAAGGGACGGCAGGGCGAGGTGCTATGGGACGATACCATCCGGTTGGGCATCGAGCTGCGCAAGAAAATGCGGGCGATCCGGCGCGAATTCGCGGAAAAAGAGACCGATGCGGCGCGACGTTGGTTTTTTGAGCCGTTCGTGCCCGAGGTGGTCATGTGGCGCGGCGACGGGGAAGTCGCGGTGCCCACACCCTGGGAACAGGTGCCGACTGACGACCTCGCCACGGATCCGCAATATTGGCTGCTCAACCCTGGAGACGCGTGGCACGGCTTCGCGCACGTGGCGCCAGGCTATGCCATGACCGACCCTAACAAGCTGACGCTGCTGACCCCCGGCATCGACCGGCAGACCAGCGAGTATCAAGCGCATGGCGTGCCGGCCCCGGTGCTGGCGGAATACCTGCGCGAGAATCGCATTGTCGCGGAAAAGAACGACCTGCACAGCATCCTGTTCTTGCTCACCCCCGGCGTTGAGTCGAGCAAGGCCGGCACGCTGTTGAGCTGGCTGGTCACCTTCAAAAAGCTGCACGACGACAACGCGCCGCTGCTGGAGGTTATGCCTGAGCTGGTACGCCGCCGCAGCCCGCGCTATGATGGGGTCGGTCTGCGTGACCTGTGCGCGGAAATGCATGGCTTCTACCGCGACCGCCAGCTCGGCCGGTTGCAGCGGCTGCAGTTCCGCAAGCGCCACTTCCCCACGATCGCGATGAAGCCGGACGAGGCAGTGCGCCAGCTGGTGCGCAACAACGTCGATTACCTGCCTATCGACTGCATCTCCGGGCGAATCGCCGCGACGTTGATGTTGGTCTATCCTCCCGGCATCGCCACCATTGTCCCGGGCGAGCGCCTGGACGAGCGCGCCCAGCCGATGATCGAGTATCTGCGCGTGTTCGAGTGTGCCGCCAACCTGTTCCCCGGCTTCGAGACGGAAATTCAGGGTGTGTACCGGGAGCACGAGGCAAACGGCTCGATGCGATTTTATACTTACGTGGTGCGCGAATAGTGTTGAGATTATATCGATCCACATCTGCGTGCCGACGCCTCCCGGCATAATCTTCCGGCAACCATCATCTTCCTCGGCAATGTCGTGAACCGCGGCCTGTAAACCTTCTCAGGTGCCCGATTGCCTGCTCGGCGGG
Organism: Rhodovastum atsumiense; assembly: GCF_937425535.1. Lineage (NCBI taxonomy): Bacteria > Pseudomonadati > Pseudomonadota > Alphaproteobacteria > Acetobacterales > Acetobacteraceae > Rhodovastum > Rhodovastum atsumiense. Next base: position 5,282,496 of record NZ_OW485601.1, on the reverse strand, counting down.
CCATCCCGCGTTGGCTCAGGAAGGGCTGCAGCGAGTTGTTGATCTTCTACGGCGTGGGCTGCCGAAGCAGTGGCCGGAGCTGAATGCGATAGATCAGTTGTGGAAAAGTCTGAAACGCGATGTGGCTGCGAACCGGCATGCCGCCTGATAAACCCCTACGCGGATGAAATCTGTGTTTGTTGCGCGTCGATGAAGTGGAAGCGATCGGTGATGAGCGACAGGAGGTCGTTCTTCCAGCGGCCGATGTCGCTGAAGAAGTCAATGATCCCGGCTTTGAAGTCGGCAAACGTGGGATAATAGACGTTCCATAGCGCGTGCTTCTTGAAAAACCACCAGAAGCGCTCGATCAGGTTGAGGTTCGGCGCATAGGGCGGCAGGTAGACCAGCTTGATCCGATGCCCATCTTCGGTCGCCAGCCAGTCGCGTACCACCCTCGCCCGGTTATAGGTGGCATTGTCGAGCACCAGGGTGATGGCCGTTGCCGTCGGATGGCGGGCCGCGAGTTCGGCGAAGAACGCCACCATCTCCGGGCCGGTCATCTTCTTGGCCTCGCGGGTTACCACCTCACGGCCAGGCCAGCTCAGCGCACCCGCCAGCGTCACGTTCACCCGCCCGTGGTTGCTCTTGAGCATCCGCGTCTCGCCACGCCGGATCCAGCCGCAGGCGGGATGGGCGTCGTAAGCCGGGTGTGTCGCATCGACGAAATAGAGCGGCTGTGCCGGGTTCGCCTCGGCGATGGCCATCAGCGGCGCCAGCGTCTGCGCCAGGAAAGCCCGTTGTGCCTCGGCATCCGCCTTGGCAGGCACGCATTTCGGCCGCTTCCAGACAAAGCCCATGCGCACCAGCAGTTTCGCCATCGCATGCGGCGTGTAGGTGATACCGAAACGCGCCGCCACGAAGCCGCAGACCGCTTTCGCCGTCAGATACAGCCGGGCCGACAGTTCCGTCGCCAACTCGGCCATCTGCGCCTCGGTCAGGGCCGGGGCGTGCCCTTCATAGGCTAGCCGCTCGATGCCTGTCCGGCCCTCCAGCGCGTAGCGCCGCCGATGCTCCCGTACCGTCTCCGCGTCAATGAACAGCGCCTCCGCCACCCGCTCGGCAGTCCAGCCATCGTCGAGCAGCAGCAGCGCGTTCATCCGTCGGTGCACCGCGCTGTTCGTCTGCCGACGCATCATCGCCAGGAAATGCGCCCGGTCCGCAGGGGGCAGGATGTCACCCGTCATGGAAGGAGCGAATCAAGCTCGCTCCCCCAAGGCAAGCAGATTCTCACGGAGTTGGGGTTTACCAATGCTCGTTGACCAGAACCGATCGATACCTTGGGATGCGCTGCTCTCAATGGCCGCACTCCGGGGCATCGGTTCCGATCTCTGAGCATTGGCCCAGGATCAAGCGACCAGAGGGGGCATGGGCCGGGCGTATCGCCTGCGGGCCCATGCGATGGTTCTGGAAGGTGCTGCGCAGGCCGAGGCAGCGGCCGCCGGCGGGATGGACCGGCAGACGCTGCGGGATTGGGGACGCTCAGACCGCGCGGATCATGCCACCATCGACGCGGATCATGCTGCCGGTGACGTAGCCGGCCTGCTCGCTCGCCAGGAACACGGCCACGGCGGCGAATTCCTCCGGACGGCCATAGCGACCGGCGGGGATCTCCGCCATCGACTGGCGCCGCACTTCCTCCACGTCCAGGCCGGCACGGGCCGCGCGGGTAGCGTCCAGGCTGGCCACGCGCGGGGTGGCGATACGACCCGGCAGCAGCATGTTCACCGTGACGCCGCGCCCGGCCACTTCGGTGGCAAGCGACTTCGACCAGCCCGCGACACTGGCACGGATGGTGTTGGAAACCGCGAGCGTCGGAATCGGCTGCTCGACGCCCGAACTGCCGACGGTGATGATCCGGCCCCAGCCGCGTTGCAGCATCGGCTCGATCAGCCGCGCCGTCAGCACGAACAGCGATTCCGCCATGGCCGCGAAGGCGGAGGCCCAGACCTGCGGCCCCTGCGCCAGCACCCCGCCCGGGGCGGGGCCGCCGCCGTTGTTGATCAGCACATCGACGCCACCTTCGGCCAGCACCGTATCGGCAAGGGCGGCGACGCTGGCCGGATCGGCGAGATCCACCGCGATCACGCGGCACCGCGCCGCCTGCTCCTGCGGCAACACCGCGCGCCAGGCCTCGATCTTCTCCACCGAACGCGCGGCCGCGATCACCGGCGCCCCTTCGGCGAGAAACCCCTTGGCGATCGCCTCGCCCAGCCCCTGGCTCGCGCCGAGAACCAGAACCCGCTTGCCGCTCAGTCCGAGATCCATGGAAACCTCCTGTGGCTTAAAGGGACGCGACGCGGGCGGCGGTGCGCGCCATCAGCCGTTCCAGTTCGGCCAGATCGGTGGGCGACAGCAGCGGGCCGGGGGCGCGCACCGCCGGGCAGGGAATGGCGCCGCGCCGGTGCAGGATCATCTTGCGCAGCGCCAGCCCGATGCCCGGTTGCTGTTCATGGCGCAGGATCGGCAGATAGGCGTCGAACACGTCCTCGGCCCGGTCGACCGCGCCGGACTGGTGCAGACGCACCACATCGACCAGCGCTTCCGGATAGGCGAAGCCGGTCATGGCGCCGTCCACGCCGCGCTGCAACTCCTGCGGCAGATGCAGCCCGCCATTGCCGACCAGGATCGACAGCCGCTCGCGTCCGCCTTTGGCCTCGGCGGCGCGGATGGCGGTGATCTTGGCGAGGCCGGGGCTGTCCTCGTGCTTCAGCATCACGATCTGGGGGTTGGCGTCGGCGATTTCCAGGATCGTGCGCACCGAGACCGGCACGCCGGTGGTCTGCGGGTAGTCCTGGTAGACCACCGGCACATCCGGCCCGAGCGCCCGGCAGACCTCGGCGAAATAGCCGATGACCCGGTCCTCGCGCGGCACGCCGCGATTGGGCGCGACCATGACGCCGGCCGCGCCGCGGTCCATGGCGTATTTACCGAAATCCGCCAGATTGGCCATGCCGGAATCAGAGATGCCGACGATCACCGGCATCGCGCCGGCCCGCGCGAGGAAGCGGTCGAGCACGGCGCGCCGTTCCTCCGCGGTCAGCTTGTCCGCCTCGCCCATGATGCCGAGCACGGTCATACCGGTGACGCCCCTGGCGGCGTAGAAATCGACCAGGGAATCGATGCCGGCGACATCGACCGCGCCGGTTTCGGTGAAGGGGGTGGCGGCGATGATGTAGACGCCGCTGGTGTTGCGGTGGATCAGGGCCATGGTGGATCTCCCGGGAAGGCGCTCAGATGGCGGCGGCGAGGCGGTCTTCAAGGTAAAGCGCGCGCAGGCGCCGTGTCAGCGGGCCGGGCGCGCCGTCGCTGATCGGCTGCCCGTCGATCTCGACCACGGGCATGACGAAACTGGTGGCCGAGGACAGGAAGCATTCCGCCGCCGCCTGCGCCTCCGCCACCGAGAAGCCGCGTTCCTCGACGGGGATGCCGCCGGCGCGGGCGATCTCCAGCACCGAGGCGCGGGTGATGCCGGGCAGGATAGCCTGGCTCAGCGCGCGGGTGATCAAGGTGCCGCTGCGGTCGATGATATGGACGTTGGCGCCGCTCGCTTCGGTGATCAGCCCGTCCTCGACCAGGAACACGTCGTCCGCGCCCTGCCCGTGCGCCGCGGTCTTGACCAGCGACGGATACAGCAATTGCGTGGTCTTGATGTCGCGCCGGCTCCAGCGGCGATCGGGGGCGGTGACCACCTTGAGGCCGCGCTCGATGCGCGGATTGCCCAGCACGTTGCGCGCCTGGGTGAACATCACGAAGGTCGGCGCCAGCCCGTCGTGATAGATGAAGTCCCGGTCCTCCGCGCCGCGCGAGATCTGCAGGTAGATCAGCCCCTCTTTCAGATCGTTCCGCACCACGATCTCGCGGTGCAGCGCCAGCATCTGTTCCTCGGCGCAAGGCAGGCCGAGGCCGATCTCGTGCAGCGAGCGCTTCAGCCGGGCGGCATGGGCGGCGTAATCGACCAGCTTCCCGCCGATCACCGCGGTCACTTCGTAGATGGCATCGGCGAACAGGAAGCCGCGGTCGAAGATGGAGATGCGGGCTTCGGTCTCGGGCAGCCATTGTCCATTGAGATGGACGATACGCGTCATGGTCACGCTCCAAAGCGGTACGGCGCGGACCCTGGACCGCGTCGGCAAGGCCGGCAGGTTCGGGCGCGCGGCGGTTTTGGGCAAGGGGGCACTGTCGTTCCGTATAAGGATTAAATACGGGCGGGGGTACGACGGAAATCCAGTGCCCAGGCCGGCTTTTCAGGTTTCGCCAGGAGAAATTGTATCATTTGGAATAACCAATCCGTATAATTCTAATTTTCTTATTTATCCGAATTATATTGCGACGCTCCGGGAATCCCGGAAAGATCACAACGCCGGCACAACGCTGCCGCAACCCATCACCGCGACGCTGTGGTTCCCGTCAAAGGAGACTGGTGTGATCCCCACTTTCCGGCGCCTTTCGACCGCCTTGCTGCTCTCCGCCCTCGCCCTTCCCCCGATCGCGGCGCGCGCGGCCGGGCCAGATCTGAAGACGGCGCTGGATGGCACCTTCGCCCCGCACGCCATGCCCACGCTCAGCGGCGGCATTGAGGGCTTCAACGTGGACCTCGCGAACCTGATCGCCGAGCGGCTCGGCCGCAAGATCACCATCACCGCCGCGGAATTCTCCGGGCTGATCCCGGCCCTGCAGGCCGGCACCTATGACTTCCTCGCCGCCCCGGTCACGGTGAACCCGGAACGTGCCGCCAACCTGCTGTTCAGCGAAGGTTTCATGGATGCGGATTTCCGCTTCCTCGCCCGCAAGAGCGCGCCCGACTACAAAACCTTCGCCGATCTCAAGGGCAAGGTGATCGCGGTCAACAAGGGCTCGAACTACGACGCCTTCGCCCGTGAGCACGCCGCCGAATATGGCTGGACGGTGGAAAGCTACGGCACCAATTCCGACGCCGTGGCCGCCGTGCTCGCCGGCCGGGCCGACGTGAATTTCGCCGGCGTCACCGTGGTCGCCTGGGCGGTGAAGAAGAACCCGGCGCTGAAGCTGTCCTTCGCGGTGCCGAGCGGTCAGGTCTGGAGCCTGGCGTTCCGCAAGGACGACACCACCACTCGCAACCTGGTGGACCGCGCCATCGAGTGCCTGAAGATCGATGGCTCGATGGCGAAACTGTCGCAGAAATGGTTCGGCATCACCCCCGAGCCGGGCCAGACCATCGTCACCCCGGTGAAGGGCTACGGCGTGCCCGGCTTCGCCGGCTATGTCGCGGATGAGCACAAGCCTTCCTGCACCGACCTGCACTGACCATGACGCGGTCCCGCGCCGGGAGAAGCCGACGATGATCCGCCGGCCCATGCTGGAAATCGTCGGCCTGGAAAAGCGCTTCGGCGAACGCCAGGTCCTGCGCGGGATCGACCTGCGCGTCGAAACCGGGGAGCTGGTGTTCGTCATCGGCCCCTCGGGTTCGGGCAAGAGCACCATGCTGCGCTGCTGCAACCGGCTGGAAGAACCCAGCGCCGGCGACATCCTGGTGGACAACCGCAACATCATGCACGGCAGCACGCGGGATCTGAACCGCATGCGTCTGCAAGTAGGCATGGTGTTCCAGGGGTTCCATCTGTATCCGCACCTATCGGTGATGGGCAACGTCACGCTGGCGCAACGCAAGGCGCTGGGGCGCGGCCGGGCGGAAGCCGAGGCCAAGGCGATGGAGATGCTGGATCAGGTAGGACTGGCGCACCGCGCCACCGCCATGCCGGCCGAGCTGTCCGGCGGCCAGCAGCAGCGCGTGGCGATCGCGCGCGCCCTGGCGCTCGATCCCAAGGTGGTGCTGTTCGACGAACCGACCTCGGCGCTCGATCCCGAACTGGTGGGATCGGTCCTGAAGGTGATGAAGCAGTTGAAGGAAAAGGGGCTGACCATGCTGGTGGTCAGCCACGAGATGGGCTTCGCCCGCGAGGCCGCCGACCGCGTGGTGTTCATGGACCAGGGCGTGGTGGTGGAGGAAGGCCCGCCGGAACAGATCTTCGGCGCGCCGCAGGCCGAGCGCACCCGCGCCTTCCTCGCGCGCGTGGCGAGGTAGGCCATGGGCGGGCTCGACCACTTCCTGGGCACGTTCTTCGATGCTGCGGTGATGGCGAAATACCTGCCTGCCATCCTGCAGGGCACGCTGGTCACGATCGAGGTGGGACTCGGCGTGATCGTCACCGGCATCCTGTCCGGTCTGGTGCTGGCCTGCCTGCGCGCGCTGCGGCTGCGGGTGCTGTCCTGGGCGATCATCGGCTTCGCCGACATCTTCCGTGCCCTGCCGCCGCTGATCCTGATGCTGCTGCTGTATTTCGGCCTGCCGGCGGTCGAGATCCGGCTGTCCGCCCTGGCGGTGCTGTTCCTGGTGCTGTCGCTGGTGCTGGCCGCCGTGGCCGAGGAAGTGTTCTGGGCAGCGCTGACCGCGATCGACAAGGGCCAGTGGGAAGCGGGGCTGGCCACTGGACTGGGCTTCGGCGGCACGCTGGCCTATGTCGCGATCCCGCAGGCGCTGCGCCTGGCCACCCCGCCGCTGGTCAACCGCATGCTGACCATCACCAAGATGACCGCGCTGGGCTCGGTGATCGGCGTGTCGGAAACCCTCAGCGCCGCCACCACGGCGCAGAGCTTCTCCGGCAGCGCCACGCCGCTGACCCTCGCCGCCATCGCCTATCTGGTGGTGTTCCTGCCCTTCGTCGCGCTGGTGCGCGCGGTGGAACGGCGGCTCGCCCCCGGCGCCGGCCGGAAGGAGGCGTGATGGACCTCGTGCTCGACCAGTTCCTCAATTGGGAGATCATGCAGCAGGCGCTGCCGCTGCTGCTGCGGGGCCTGCTGGTCACGGGCGAGATCAGCCTTGTCGTGGTGACGCTGGGTCTGCTCGGCGGGCCGTTGGTGGCGCTGGCCTCGCTCAGCCCGCGCCCCTGGCTGCGCCGGCCGATCGGGCTGTACGTGGACATCTTCCGTGCCTTGCCGCCGCTGGTGCTGCTGATCTTCGTCTATTCCGGCCTGCCCTTCGCCGGCATCAGGCTCGATCCGTTCGCCGCCGTGGTGGTGGCCTTCTTCCTCAACAACAGCGCCTATTACGGCGAGATCTACCGCGCCGGCATCCAGTCCGTGCCGAAGGGCCAGTGGGAGGCGGCGCGCGCCACCGGCCTCGGCCAGACCCAGACCCTGCTGTACGTCGTGCTGCCGCAGGCGGTGCGCAACGTGCTGCCCGACCTGCTGTCCAACACCGTCGAGGTGGTCAAGGCTACTTCGCTGGCCTCCGTGGTGTCGCTGCACGAGCTGGCCTATTCGGCCAACATGGTGCGGTCCGTCACCTACAACGCCTCCTCGCTCGTGCTCGCGGCGCTGATCTACCTGGCCATCCTGTGGCCGATGGTCCGCCTCGTCTCCCGCTTCCAGCGCCGGCTCGCCATCTGAGCCCTGCGCCCATTGCGACGAAAAGGAAACCGCTGATGACCAAACTCGTGGTTGGCGGCGCCCAGATGGGCCCGATCCAGAAGGCCGACAGCCGTGAGCTGGTGGTGGCGCGCATGATCGCCCTGCTGGAACAGGCGGCGGCGCAGGGCGTGCAGATGCTGGTCTATCCGGAACTGGCGCTGACCACCTTCTTTCCGCGCTGGTACATGACCGACCAGGCCGAGGTGGATGCCTGGTTCGAGCGCGAGATGCCGAACCCGGCCACCCTGCCGCTGTTCCGCCGCGCCGGCGAACTGGGTGTGGCCATCAGCTTCGGCTATGCCGAGCTGACGCCGGAGGGGCGCCATTTCAACAGCTCGATCCTGACCAACCGGGCCGGCGAGATCATCGGCAAGTACCGCAAGGTGCATCTGCCCGGCCATGTCGAATACCAGCCCACCCGCGGCCAGCAGCACCTGGAGAAGCGCTATTTCGAGCCGGGCGACCTGGGCTTCAATGTCTGGCGCAACGAGGGTGTGGTGATGGGCATGGCGATCTGCAACGACCGCCGCTGGCCGGAGACCTATCGCTGCCTGGGGCTGCAGGGCGTGGAACTGGTCACGATCGGCTACAACACCCCCTCGGTGAACGGCCACATGAAATCCGAGGGCCGCGAGGAACGGCTGTATCATTCGGAATTAGTCATGACATCCGGCGCCTACCAGAACGCCACCTATGTGGTGGGCGTGGCCAAGGCCGGGGTGGAAGACGGGTATCCGCTGATGGGTGGCTCGATCATCGTCGATCCGAACGGGTTCGTGCTGGCCCGCGCCGCCGGCGAGGGCGACGAGATCATCCTGGCCGAATGCGATTTCGCCAAATGCGCCTTCGGCAAGACCACCATCTTCAACTTCGCCGAGCATCGGCGTATCGAGCATTACGGCCGGATCACGGCGCAGACCGGTGCGGTGGTGGACGTCTGACAGAGGGGGACTGGCGATGAGCGGCAAGGGGTTCGAAACGGTCATCCACGGCGGCACCGTGGTGACGGCAAGCGAGGTGTTCCGTGCCGATATCGGCATCGCCGATGGCCGGATCGCCGCCGTGGCCGAAACCATCGCGGGCGGCGAAACCCGCATCGACGCCAGCGGCAAGCTGGTGATGCCGGGCGGCATCGAGGCGCATTGCCACATCGCCCAGGAAAGCTCCAGCAAGATCATGACCGCCGACGATTACCGCTCGGGCTCGATCTCGGCGGCCTTCGGCGGGCATAGCTGCTTCGTTCCCTTCGCCGCCCAGCATCGCGGCCAGTCGATCGACGACGTGATCGCCACCTATGACAGCCGCGCCGAAGGCAACGCGGTGATCGACTATTCCTACCACCTGATCATCTCCGATCCCTCGCCCGAGGTGCTGGAGGTGGGGCTGCCCCGCGCCTTCGCCCGCGGCATCACCTCGTTCAAGGTGTTCATGACCTACGATCTCATGAACATCGGCGACGGCGGCATGCTCGACATCATGACGGTGGCCAAGCAGAACGGCGCCATCACCATGGTGCATGCCGAGAACAACGACATGGTGAAATGGATGAACCGCCGGCTGGCCGCCGCCGGACTCACCCAGCCGCGCTACCATGCGATCAGCCGCCCGGCGCTGGCGGAAGAAGAAGCGATCGGCCGCGCCGTCGCCCTGGCCAAGCTGGTGGATGCGCCGCTGTTCGTGGTGCATTGCTCCACTGCCGAGGGCGCGACGCTGATCCAGCGCGAGCGGCTGCGCGGGGTGAAGCTGTTCAGCGAAACCTGCCCACAGTACCTGGCCTTGACCCGCGAGGCGCTCGACCGGCCGGGCATGGAGGGGGCGAAGTTCATGTGCTCGCCGCCGGTGCGCGACAGCGCCACGCAGGAAGCGCTGTGGCGGCACGTCGCCAGCGGCACATTCGCCTCCGTGTCCTCCGACCACGCGCCCTATCGCTTCGACGCCACCGGCAAGTTCGCCAACGGCACCGAGGCCCCCTATCCGAAGATCGCCAACGGCATGCCCGGCATCGGCATGCGCCTGCCCTGGCTGTTCAGCGAGGGCGTGAGCAAGGGCCGCATCACCCTGCCGCAATTCGTCCAGCTTTCCTCCAGCAACGCCGCGCGCATCTTCGGTCTCGACCGCAAGGGCGCGATCGCGCCCGGCTTCGACGCCGATATCGCCATCTGGAACCCGCGCGAGACCCGCAAGGCCACGCTTGCCGACCAGCACGACAACATGGACTACACGCCCTTCGAGGGCATGGAGATCACCGGCTGGCCGGAGACGGTGCTGAGCCGCGGTGCCGTCGTGGTCCACCAGGGCGCATTGCGGGCCGAGCCGGGCCGGGGCCGTTTCGTCGCGCGCCGCCGCGTGGACCTGACCGGCATGCCGGGTTACCGTGCCCCGGAACTGGACCCTGCGCGCAACTTCGGCGCGGAGATCGCCCCATGAGCCAGGGCGTGAGCCGGCCCGGGCCGATCCTGGTGATCAATCCCAACAGTTCCGAAATCGTCACGCAAGGATTGTCGGACGCGCTGGCGGGGTTCCGCTTCCCCGCCGGCCCGGCGATCGAATGCGTCACCATCACCGAAGGCCCGACCGGCGTGGTGACGCAGCGCGAGGTCGATGAATCCGCCTTGCGCGTGGGCGACCTGATCGCGGCGCGGCCCGATTGCGGCGCCTATGTCATCGCCTGCTATTCCCAGCCCGGCCTCGATCTCGGCCGCAGCCTGACGAAGCAGCCGGTGCTGGGCATCCAGGATGCCGGGGTGCTGGCGGCGCTGTCGCTCGCTGACAGTTTCGGCGTGATCGCGGTCTCGCCGCTGTCCATCCCGCGCCATCTGCGCACGCTGCGCCGGCTGGGCGTGGAGCAGCGCCTGGCCGCCGAGGTGGCGCTGGAAGGGATCTCCGTCGCCGACAGCGGCCATGGCGAGGAAAGCTTCGGCCAGTTGCTGCGGGCGGGCGAAAGGCTGCTGGCGGCCGGCGCCGGCGCGGTGGTGCTGGGCTGTGCCGGCATGTCCGGCCATCGCGCCCGGCTGGAACAGGCGCTGGGCGTGCCGGTGATCGACCCGACCCAGGCCGCGGTTGCCACCGCGCTCGGGCTGCTGCTGACAGCCGGATGATGGCGGTTGGATGATGGCCGACGAACAAGGCGAGGTCCCGTTCCGTCTGCTGGAGATGTTCGGCGCGATGATGCGCTACGGCAGCACGGTCGAGGCGGCGGAATCGCTGGGCTTGTCCCAGCCCGCCGTTTCGATCGGCATCCGGCAGTTGGAAAAGCAGATCGGGGTCACGCTGTTCGAACGCCTGCACCGGCGCCTGCACCCGACCGAGGAAGCGCTGCAACTCTACGAGGAGGTGCGGCCGATGTTCAACCTGATGCGCGACTTCTCGCTGCGCGCCCAGGCGATCCGCCAGGGCGTGTCAGGCCGGTTGCGTATCCTCAGTACGCCGCCGCTTGGTCACACCATCGCCCCGGTGGCGCTGCGGGAATTGCTGCGTCATCGCCCTGATGTCTCGGTTTCCTACGACGTGCGCCGGTTGGGCGAGGTGATCGAGGCGGTGCAGAACGGCAGCGCCGATATCGGCCTTGCCCTGGCGCTGGAACAGCATCCGGCGGTCAATGTCGAGGTGCTGTCACGCACCCACATGGTTTGCCTGGTACCGACGGGCAGTGCCCTGGCGGAAAAGGCCGAGATCAGCGCACAGGATCTGGCTGCGACCGGCTTCATCGGGCTGGAGGCGGATTCGCGGATCGGCCAGATCATCCGCACCGCCTTCGAACGCGACCTCGCCAGCTACAACCCCCGCGTGGAGGTCCGCTACTGCTCCACCGCCGCGGTGCTGGCCAATGCCGACGTGGCGCCGGCGATCGTCGATCCCTACAGTGCGCGCTTCCATGCCTCCGCATCGGTGATCGAACGCCCTTTCCTGCCGCCGTCGGAGATCACGGCGGTGATGCTCACCCGCCGCGGCGTGCCGCGGTCGCGCCTGCTGCACAGCTTCATCGCCGCCCTGCGGGCCGCCTGCTGACTGAGGTGGCCCATTGGACTGCCGGAGCTTCCCACAACTCCGGCGGGCTCATCGTTGCGTCATCGCGGCGAGACCAGATTGCCGTGCCAGCGAGGAATCCACCACCACCACGGTATTGCCGGCGATTGGCGTGGGGATGCGGCCGGGCAGCAGCAAAGCGGCGAAGCGAGGATCGGATTGCGCGGCTGTCTCGATCTCGGCGTCGATCACGCCATGCCGATCCAGGAACCGGTTCAGGACAGCCGGTATGCGGATGCACCCCTGGCTGTCGGGACGCCCGATGCGCGGCTCCAGTGCGTCGGGGTCGGTGGCATGCATCGCCATACGGATGTTGATTTTGGTCCCCGGCCAGCGCCAGTTATCCGTTTCCTGCCAGCCGAAGTCCCACACCCGCATTCCCCGCACGCCCAGGCCGCGGATGCCGTACTCGTTCCGGGTTCCTTCGGCGCGGTAGCCCACGATGTCCGGCGTATTCTGCAACACGCCGAGCGGCGTCAGGAAATGCTCCCGCCGCCCGGGCTTGCCGGTCGAGACATGGGTCGCCCCGATGACCTGCCAGCCTTCGGACGGCGACGCAGCAACAACGAGGAGTTGTTGGACCGATGGGCTGCGGTCCACGATGATCAGCAGTTGGGGGCGGCTCAGCACGACGTTCGATGCCTGCAACTGGCCACGCGCGAGGTCGAGGAGTTGATCGGTCTGAACCGTGGAGAGCGTCAGCAGACCGGGCACTTCCTGCCGCATCTGTTCGCGCAAGAGCGTCAGGCTGGCCTGAAACCCAGAGGCGACAACCGGAATGGCCTGCATCCGGGCCTGCACCGGTTCGGCGATCGCGGCCCCCGTCGTGGCCGACGCAGCGAGCATCAAGCTGCAAAGGAGTGCAGAACGGAACATCAACATCATCGTGCAGCCTTGATACGAGGTCGGTTCAGGCGGATGGAATGGACGCCAGGTGCGGAAGCTTCCGGCCAGTCGCCACAGGAAGGCGGGGGACCAGGCGTCAGCCGATCGCCTGGCCACGCTGTTGCTCGATATAGGGAAGCAGGCGGCGGGCGATGACCTCGTATCCGGCATTGGTCATGTGGATGCCGTCATTGGCGCGCAGCCGTGTCGTCTCCCCGCCCGGTCCCGGCCCGTGCGCGCTGAACCCGCCATCCGGCCCGACGAACGCATCCCACACCGGCACCCAGATACCGCCATCGGCCAGCACGTTGCGCTTGTAGATGTCGTTCAGCATCAGCATGTCTTCGGTGTATTCCGGATCCCGTACGTTCGGGTGGCCAACCCAGAGCACCGGGGCACCGGCGCCGTGCAGCGCGGTGACGACCTCGCGCACCCGCGCGCCATAGCGCTGCTCGAAGGCAGAGCAGAGCGCAGGCACCACCTTTCCGTGCGTGCGCACCGGTGGCCGGTCATTGGCGCCGAACATCACCACGGCAACGCCAGGCTGCTCGCTTGCGGCAAGCGCGCGCGCATTGTTCGGCCAGTCGGAGGGACCACGGGCGATCAGGCCGGTGCCGATCCGCGTGCGGTCGAGCACGCGCACCGCCGGCATGCCGCGAAGCACTTTCTGCAGGCCCGCAGCCAGGCCTTGCGCCTGGGAGTCGCCGATCACCAGGATCCGCAACGATGGCTCGGCGCGTGCCGGCGGCGCGCCGGCCAGGAAGGGCAGGACAAGGCCGCCCAGCATGGCGCGGCGCGACCATGTCTTGTCGGTGCGCCCGAAGGATATTTGACTGGCTGATAACATTTCCAGGTTTCTACTTCAGGTTAAAAAGCTTCTCTTTAGAATTCTACTTTTGCTATTAGCTGCTGGTCAAATGATATGGACCCGTTTTGTGATGAGCCCAAAACAGCGGCCGTCCGCGGAGCAGCGGCTTTTACGCAACGACATCCCCCTGTTGTCGCGCCGGTCCCTCACTGTCCTGCTGGCGACGGCGCTGGCGGCGCCCGCCCTTCCGGCGAGGGCCGCGCCGTTGCCACCGCTTGCCGTGTTCGGCGACAGCCAGGCCGAAGGCGTGGCCGTGGCACTGCGCCAGGCAAGGCGCCGCTATCCCGATCTGCGTGTACAGAACTGCGCCCGGGCCGGCTCGGCGATCAGCCAGGCGGCCGCCTATGACTGGCCGGCGGCGATCCGCACCTACACCGCGACCGCGCAGGGCGGCGTGGCGATCATGTTCTTTGGCGGCAATGACCGCCTGCCGATCCGCCTTGCCGGCGAACGCCCGGTGCAGTTCCGCAGCGATGCCTGGCGCGGCCTCTACATGGCCCGCGTCACCGCAATGCTGGAGACGTTGCGCGGTGCCGGGATAGGGGTGCTCTGGCTTGGCCAGCCGGTAGCGCGCGATGGCGTCTACAGCCACGACATGGCGTACCTGAACGGGATCTATCAGGACATGGTGCAGGCCGCCGGCGGAACCTTCGTGCCGCTCTGGTCGGTGGTAGCCGACGCCGCGGGTCACTACGTCTCGCATGGCCGCTCGCTGGAAGGACGCGAGGAGCGGATGCGGCTCGATGACGGCATCCATTTCACCCCCGCCGGCTATGCGCTGATTGCCGAGCGGGTGATGCAGACGCTCACCGCCGGAAACGCAGCGGGGATCTGATGCGCCGCCGTGCCCTCTCCGCGTTGCCGGCAGTGTTGCTGCTCGGTAGCTGCTTTCCACGTGACGAAGCGGCCCCGGCCAGGAACGGGGGGCGTGCCCAGGCCGGCACGGGCACGCCATACCTACCGCTCTATGCCGCGCTGGCCGCGCTCGAGGACGGACAGGGCGATGGCCAGTTGACGGCGTTGCAGATCGGCGACAGCCATACCGCCGCCGACGGCTTCAGCGGCCGCATGCGCGAGTTGTTCCAGGCGCGCTTCGGCGATGCCGGCCGGGGCATGCTGCCGCCGGGCATTCCCTTCGCCGCCTACCGGCCGGCGCAGGTCGAGGTAACCGCCCAGGGCTGGCATACGCTCAGCAGCTTCGGCCGGGCCGCCGCGCCCGGGCCGTTCGGCCTGTCCGGGTTGCGCCAACGCGCCGAGGGCACCGCCGAGATGACGCTCACCGCCCGCACGCCGGGCGGCGTCTGCAGGGTGTGGGTCGAGGCGCTCGGGCAGCCGGGCGGCGGCACCCTGGAATTGCGGGCCGACACCGGTGCGAGCGTCAGCCTTGCCACCGCCGCCGCCCCTGCGCCCGGCCCGGGCGGCGCGATTGGCCGGGCGCCGCTCTGGCTGGATCTGAAGGCCGGGCCGGCGGCGAAGGCGGTGGTGCTGCGGGCCGGCGGCGACGGCCCGGTCGATGTCCTGTCCTGGGGCGCGGCCAATGGACGTCGCGGCGTAAGCTATGCCAATCTCGGCACCATCGGTGCCACCATCGACCTGGTCGGCCGCTGGGACGCGGACCTGATCGCCGCCGAACTGGCGCGGCTGCAGCCGGCATTGCTGCTGGTCGCCTTCGGCTCCAACGAGGGCTTCGACGACAACATCGACCCGCACGCCTACGAACGCCGCTATGCCAACCGGTTGCAGACGTTGCGGCGGGCCTGGCCTGCGGCGGCGGCTGCGGTACTCGGTCCGCCCGACGGGGCGCGGCGCGCGCGGGCGGGGCATGCCGGCGAGGCCTGCCCCGGGCAATCCGCCTGGGTACGACCGCCGCGCCTCGATGCGGTGCGGGCAGCGCAGCGCCGCGTCGCCACCGCCACGGGCTCCGGCTTCTGGGACTGGTCGGCGGCGATGGGCGGTGCCTGCAGCATTCTTGCCTGGGCGGAATCGGTGCCGCCGCGGGCCGCCCCCGACCGGCTGCACCTGCTGCGGCCGGGCTATCGCGCCACCGCCGAGGCGCTGTTCGAGGATATCATGCGTGGCTACGACCGCTATCGCGGGCTGCCCGGGAAGGCCGGCTGATGCTGTTCCCGACGCTGGATTTCGCGCTGTTCTTCCTTGGCGTCGCGGCGCTGATGGTGCCGCTCGCCGACCGCTTCGAGGCGCGCAAGCTCGTCCTGCTGGTGGCGAGCTACCTGTTCTACGCCAACTGGAACTGGCGGTTCTGCTTCCTGCTGGCGTTCAGCTCGCTGGTCAGCTACGTCGCCGGCCTGCTGCTGGACCGCAGCGCTGGCGATGAACGGCGGCGCGGACGCATCGTCGCGGCGGCCGTCACCATCCACCTCGCGTTGCTCGGCACCTTCAAGTATTTCGACTTCTTCGTCAGCTCGGCCAACGATCTGGCCCGCGCGCTCGGCCTGCCGGAGATGCTGCCCTTCGTCGAGATCATCCTGCCGGTCGGGATTTCATTCTACACCTTCCACGGCATCTCCTACGTGGTCGACGTCCGGCGCGGCGACGTGGCGGTGTGCCGGTGCCTGACCGACATGCTGCTCTATCTCTCGTTCTTTCCGCAGCTCGTCGCCGGGCCGATCGTGCGCGCCTCCGCGTTCCTGCCGCAGCTCTACCGCCCGCAGGCCGGGGCGGTCGACATCCCGGCGGCGCTGCTGCTGATCCTTGGCGGGCTCTTCAAGAAGGTTGTGATCGCCAACACGCTCGCCACGGATCTGGTCGATCCGGTGTTCTTCGATCCCGCCGCCTTCGGGGCCGCCGACCTGCTGCTCGCGGCCTACGGCTACGCGGTGCAGATCTATTGTGACTTCAGCGCCTATACCGACATCGCCATCGGCTGCGCGGCGCTGCTCGGCTTCCACTTTCCGCGCAACTTCGACCAGCCCTATCGCGCCGCCAGCCTGCAGGAATTCTGGCGCCGCTGGCACATCTCGCTGTCGTCATGGCTGCGGGACTACCTCTACAAGCCGCTCGGCGGCAGCCGCGGCGGGCCGTGGCGGACGGCGCGCAACCTTGCGATCACCATGCTGCTCGGCGGTATCTGGCACGGCGCCGCCTGGCCGTTCGTCGCCTGGGGGGCGCTGCACGGCCTCGGCCTGATCGTCGGGCGCGCGCTCGCCCCGCTCACCGGCGGGTGGGCCGGCACGCGGGCCGGACGCATCCTTGGCACCTTCGTCGTCTTCCACGTGGTCTGCCTGAGCTGGATCCTGTTCCGCGCCGGGTCCTTCGAGACGGTGATGATCTATCTCGCCGGCTTCGCGCGGCTCGATGGCGGGATCGCGCAGACGACGCCGCTGGCGCTCGGCCTGATCGTGCTCGGGCTGGCGCTGCACTTCCTGCCGCCCGACCTGCCGGCGCGGCTGAACCGGCTCGTCCCCGCGCGGCAGGGCTGGGCGATGGCCGCCGCGTTCGGCGTCTGCGCCCTCGCCATCGACGCGCTCGGGCCCGATGGCGTGCCTCCCTTCATCTATTTCCAGTTCTGAAAGAATCCATGAGCGACATTGTCAACTGGCGGACCCTGGACAGGACGCTCGACCGCGCCATGCCGGCCGCGGCGCCGCGGCAGGTGCTCACGGCCCTGCTGCTCGCCACGGCCCTGGCGGCACCGTTCGGCTCGCGCGCCCTGCTCGACTGGACCGAGCGCCAGCCGGACAGCCCGGCGATGATGATCCTGCATGACGGCGCGCTTGCCTGGGACGCGGCGATGACCCGGCTCGGGCTCGCCGACGCCTACGGGGCGGTGCGGCAGGGAATGCGCAACCTGCAGGCGGCCCGCTTTGCCTCCCCTGGGCAGCCCTGAGCGTTTCCAGCCGGCATCAGCGCTCGAGCGCCAGCGCGACGATTTTCCGGTACCCCCCCGCTGTCGGGTGCAGCCTGTCCGGCTCAAGCGACACGGTCGCCGTGTCCACCGTCGCATCGTTGTTCGCCGCCGCCACCGACCGGATGGCCGCGCGCGCTGCCTCCGGGCGGGACGGCAGGACCCACACGACGCGGCGCGCCCTGAGATTCTGCCGTATTTCGCTCAGCGCTTCCCGCGTGCCACGATCGTCATTGGCGCCGAGGGACACCACCACCGTATCCGAATCCTGCGGAGATTGCAGGTACTGCCTGAGGAATCTCCGCGAGCCGATGCCGATCCGGACCATGCTGCGGCAGGTGGGGGCGGCGGCGGCGATGCCGACCGCGAGGCTGTCTCCAAGGATGAGGCACGCGCCCGTAGCGGCGGACGCCGGCGCAACCGGCATCGCGGGCAACAGGGCAGGCGTGCCACCCATCGCCGCGGCAACTACTCCCACCAGGGTTCGAAGCAAAGCAGCGGGTCGCCAACGAACCCGGTTCATCCGGCACTCCCTGGACAACGCGCGGCCATGCGGTCCGACAGGTCTCTCCGGTGCCAGACAGTACCGCATCGGCCTTCCCACATACAACGTTGCCGTCCTCCGGCATCCTGCGTGGTCCGGCAAAAATGCTCGCATCGAGGAGGTCGCGGCTGGTAGAGGTACGGCCGCCATTGCCATGGCCGTCCGTATGATGGCGGCCGCGCCTGTTCGCATCAGGACCTGGACTCCGCGGGATAGGGCGACATGACCTGGTA
The DNA here is from genome assembly GCF_937425535.1 of Rhodovastum atsumiense. Classification (NCBI taxonomy): domain Bacteria; kingdom Pseudomonadati; phylum Pseudomonadota; class Alphaproteobacteria; order Acetobacterales; family Acetobacteraceae; genus Rhodovastum; species Rhodovastum atsumiense. The sequence continues at coordinate 5,264,590 of NZ_OW485601.1, read as the reverse complement.
TTTTCGGCGCACCCGCCTGACGCGGGTGATGGTCCTTGCTGTTGCGACCCTTGCCATGGCGAGGGCCGCGGCCGCCCAGCCGCGGCTCGAGGAGCTGGCGGGCCTGTGGACCACCGGGCCGGCGACCGCCTGCCCGGCCAAATCCTATGTCTGGAGCGCCACCGGCAACGACATGACGTTCCGCGATCAGGCCGGCCGTGTCGATGCCGAGCGCGTGACCGGCCGCCGGGCGGACGGATTCACGACCGAAACCCTTGCCTCGACCACGACGCCGGTCGGGACGCAATGGGACTATCGCGTCGTCGGTCCGGATTCCGTGCAGGTCCGCAATCTGTCGAACGGACGGGGCTTCACCCTCAGCCGCTGCCCGGCGGGCACGGGCCTGCAGAGATGGAGCGGAACCTGGAAGCGGGAGAATGCCGAGATCACCATCAGGGTCGTCGGCAACCAGCTCCAGGCCGAGGGGAATGCCTCGTGGATCGGCCGCGTGCCGGGCGCGGTCCATGTCGGGCAATTCTCCGAACGAGCCGTCCCGCGCGGCTCCCGCGTGACGTTCGGACGCGCCGACGAATGCCTGGTGGAAGCACGGCTGGAACAGGCGCGGCTGGTGGTGCAGGACAACGCCGGCTGTGGCGGCCTGAATGTCTCGTTCAATGGGGTCTACACCCGGGCCGGCGCCACGTCGGAACGTCCCCGTGCCGCGCCCCAGGCGCCGCATGACGGGACGGGGCGATGGCAATTCATGGCCCCCGACGGCGGCGGCGGACCCAAATTTGGCTGGATCGTGTCGGATGCCGACGGATCAAGCGAGATCGCCGGGCCGTTCTTCGTGTGCGGCGAGCCGCCCGGCTCCGACGATATCTTCTTCGGCTTTACCGTGGCGCCGGATATCCCGCTCGGAAGGCGCGTCACCCTCAGGATCAGCACCGCCGCCAGGGCGGTCACCCTGACCACCAACGTCAGCGAGAGTCCCAATGGCCACGCGTTCTCGGTGGTCCTGCGGCCGGACGCCCCCCTGTTCAGCCTTTTCCGCGACACGGGCATGCTGACCGTGGAGGTGATAGCCCTGGAGCCGCCGCAACGCTTCAGCCTGCAGACAGCATCCGAACCGTTCCGTCGCTTCGCCAGGGCCTGCAATCTGGGATTCTGATGCGCCGGACCCAATGGACCAGTCTCGCGCCTCTCCCCCAAAGGGCGAGGCAGTCCCGACAATGGCGGCACTGACTATGTTACCAGCTACTACCAACTGCCATGTGATGACAATGTCGGCCCAGGGTGTGATCGCGTCACCTGAATTCGGGACCTGATTCGGATCCGATCCGGGTGTTCCCCCGAAGACAACGCCTCCCTCATCGCCATGCCCGGCTTTCTCGCCCATGCCGACCGGGTCGCGATCGAGCAGGCCGGACGCGAACACCATGTGTTCAGGATCGCAGGCGCAACCGTCACCGAAACCAGCCGACAGGGCAGGCAGGAACCGGCCGCGGGGTCTTCTGCCTCCCCTTCATCCCCGGCCCCGCCGGGGCGCGGCCGTCCCCATCACTCGATGATGGCCGGACGATTTTTACGAAAAAGCAACTAAATTATATAAAACTAAGAAAAATTCAGAGTAGCTAATCAATAAATTTATCGTTTTGTACACTTCTCTGTGTTTTATTCCCGCCATCTCCGCCGGCACGGAAGTTATCTTTCCGTAGAAGTTATCTTTCTGTACCGGTGCGGGCAATCAGCGGAGACACCGTTCGCGGGCCCTGGTCCGCTTCAACAGGATCCCGAGACCCATGGCTGCGTCGCGACTGCTCACCGCCACTGAAACCACCGGCTTCTCTTTCGTTCCCACCGGCAGCGCTCCCGGTATCGAGCAGTTCCCCGCTCTGCGGGCGCTGCTGGACGAGCGCGTGCCGGCGGTTGCCTCCCTGTTCGCCGAACCGCAGCCGGATCGTCGTCCTGGCCAGGCGGGGACACGGGTTTCCTGGTATGCGCCGGCCAGCCAGGCGCCGGTGCCACTGGTCAACCTGCCCTTCGCCGAGCGGACCGCCGCCGAGGAATCGCTGCGCGCCCAGGTGGCGGCGCTCGGGCCGCTGCTGACCGACCCGGCGACGGCACCGCTGCTGCGCGCTGCCCTCACCGTGCCCGCCGCCACCGACCTGCTCTGGACGGGAGAGGCGGTCGCGCTGGTGAACTGGGGCATGATGCCCGCCGGCACCGACGGGACGCCGGCGGCCCTGGCGGCGCACTGGGCCAAGGTGTTCCAGGACATCCTGCCGCTGGAGCTGAACCCCTGGAAAGTCCCGGCGACGGCCCCCGCCGCGCCGCCGTCCCTCTCCCCCTCTCCCCCGGGCAGCGCGGCGCCGCCACCGGTGGCGCCGGGTGGGCACCGGGGGCTCTCGCTTGCCGCCACCATCGCCGCCGCCGTCGCCATCGTGCTGCTGGTGGCCGGCATCGCCCTCGCCGCCGGCTACTACGCCGGCTGGACGATACTGGCTCGCCGGCTGGAGGCCACCGCCCCCCGCCCGCCCGAGCCCGGGCTCGACGCCGGCCTGCGGCGGATGCAGGAAGCTGTCAACGACGGCCTCCGCCGGCGCGTCGACCAACTGGAGACGGCACTGCGCGGGGATGTCTGCACGCTCGACGCCGGCGGCGCCGGGCGGGCGCCGCTTTCGCCGATGCCACCGGTGCTGGCCGCGCCCCCCGAGCAGCAGCCGGTGCAGCGCCCGGCCGCCCCCGGCCAACCGGCCCAGGCCACCAACCTCGCCGACCTGCTGGAACAGTCCACCGTGCTGGTGCTGGCCGAGATCCGCGCCCCGAACGGCGACACCGGGCTCGCCACCGGCAGCGGCTTCGCGGTGGCGCCGGACCGGGTGGTGACGAACCTGCATGTGGTCGACAACGCCCTGCCGGGCCGCCTGCTGGTGGCCAGCCGCAAACTGGGGCGGGCGGTGCCGGCCGAGGTGGTGGCGCGCACCCGCAACCACGAGATCGGCCAACCCGATTTTGCCGTGCTGCGCCTGCAAACCGGCACCTTGCCGCCGCTGGCGCTCTCGACCGGAGTGGACCGCCTGCTGCCGGTCGTGGCGGTGGGCTTCCCCGGCTTCGTGACCGGCGCCGGCGACGATTTCCGCCGCTTCCTGGACGGCGACAACGCCTCCATCCCCGCCGCTCATTTCACCTCGGGCGAGGTCAGCGCGGTGCAGGCGTTCGAGGGCCAGCAGGTGATCGTCCACACCGCCAACCTCAACCGCGGCAATTCCGGCGGCCCGCTCACCGACCGCTGCGGGCGGGTGGTGGGGGTGAACACCTTCATCCGCACCGACCAGGAAACCGCCTACCGGGTGGACTACGCCCTCACCGCCACGGTGCTGGCGACCTTCCTCGGCCAGAACGGTGTCGACATCCGTCGCGAGGACGGTCCGTGCCACCCCGAAACGCCGCCTCCGCCGACCCCGGCCACGCCGTCTCCGGTCGCCCCCGCCCCGGCGACACCCGCCCCGACCCCACCCGCCACGCCCCCCGCGCGCTGAAGGCACACCCGGATGAGCGCGCTGCGCCTGCTGAAGGAAACGCCGAGTTCCGAGCGCCGCCCCCGGCGCATCCTCGACGGCGTGGTTCCGGATTACCGCGACCAACTGGTCACCCATCTCGAAGCCGTTGGCCTGCACGCCCAGGCCCGGCTGTTCTCGCAGCCGAACATCCTCGCCGACCGGGTGCAGTGGTACACGGATCTTCCCGGCACGATCCACGTCGCCGCCGCCCTGCCACCGCATCGCCGCGCTGAAATCGCCGCCTCGCTGCTGGCGCTGATGCAGGCGCTGGACGCCGAGACCGCCCGCCTGCGGGCCAACCGGGCGACTTCCGACCAGGCACTCGGCGCCCTGCTCGAGGTAGCGCTGCAGGACGTGGTGCTGGCTGACGTCCATTTCGTCACGGCGATGAGCAAGGCGGCGCTGGAAGGCACCGAGCCGCTCACCGGCGAGATCACCGCCGCCGCCTGGGGGCTGACCCGCACCGAGGGCCAGCCGCCCCTGCCCGACCTGCTGGGCGACCTGCAACGCCTCGCCACCCCCCGCCCGGTGGCGACGCCGCCACCCCCCGTCCCGGCCATGCCCTCGCCGCCGGCAACGCCGATCTCACGGCCCCGCTGGCCATGGTGGTGGCTGCCGCTGGCGCTGCTGCTCCTGCTGCTGGCAGCGGGGCTGGTGTGGTTCATCCCCCGCCTCGCCGGCGCGATTGCCGGGCTGCCGCCGCCGACTGCCTGCGCCGAGCCCCCGCCCGCCGAAGCCGCCGACCTGCAGGACGAGGAACTGCGCCTGCGCGCCCGCATCGCCGAACTGGAGCAACGCCTCGCCGGCCACGCCCTGCAATGCCGCGTCGAGGAGGCCCAGCGTCCGCCCCCCACCCCCCCCGCGCCCCCACCGGCACCGCAGCCGCGCGCCGAGTTGCCGAAGGATCGCTGGGAGCAACGCGATCTCAGCATGCTGGAAGGCTGCTGGCGCAACATCACCAGCATGCGCACCATCGACATGAAGACCCGGGTGGTGAACGAGGTCCGCGACTGGAAGCTGTGCTTCGATCGCTCGGGCCACGGGCAACAAACAGTAAGCTGGGGCGACGGCGATGTCTGCCAGGGCTCGTTGCGCGCCTCCTTCGCCGAGGGCGGCAAGCTGACCCTGACCGACGCGGAGCACTGCACCGGCCCCGGCAAAGGACTGGTGCTCGGCCAGACCGAGTGCCGCCGCGACAGCGATTTCGAAGCCACCTGCCTGCGTCGCGACCTGGAGGGAGGACGCGGCAAGCAAACCGGTCGCTTCCGGCGCTGACCCGGCCGCAGAGACGATCCCGAGGTGCGAGCATGCCCACATTGATCAGCATCCTTCTCCAGATCCGGCGGCCCGCCCGGCGCGGCCCCGGGTGCGCGGTGCCATGACCCGCCCGGACGTCGACCGCTCCGCCGCGCCAGTCGCCACCGCCCCCTGGCTGCGCCGACGTTTCCTGGTGGCGTTGGCGATCACCGCAGTGGTTGTCGGGGTACCGCTCGCGGTATTCGCCGCCTGGGCCGGCGCGCGGCTGGCAATCGCCCTGGCCGGGGCGAACGATCCCCGCGCCGCCTTCTGCCCGATGCCGCCAGGTGCCCTGTTGCAGGCCGAGGCAGCCGAGCTGCGTCGCCGTATCGCCGAGCTGGAAGGCGACCTCGCCCGCCGGCACGGCCGCTGCCCGATCTGCGCCCCCGCCCCCGCCGACGCGGCGGAGGTGGCAATCGTGCTCGACACCTCGACCTCCATGCGCTGGCCCGGCAGCATGGACGCGGCGGCCGAGCAGGCCCGCATCGACGAGATCGAGCGCGCCACCGGCTCCGACCGCAGCAGGCTGGAGGAACGGCTGGAGGCCGACTGGGCCGCCGTGCCGGCCGCAGAGCAGCGCATGGAGGTGGCGCGGCGGGCGGTGCTGGCGGTGGCCGGCACGCTGCCCCAGGCAAGCCGGGTGAGCCTGCTCACCTTCGCCCCCCCTCCCAACGGCAAGGGCGTCGCGCCCCGCTGCCAGATCGCGCCGGTACGCCGTTTCGCCCCTGGCGAACGCGACCACCTGGCGGAGGCGGTGACCGCGGCGCAGCCCAACGCCACCACCACACCGCTCGCCACCGCCATCACCGAGGCCGCCGCCGCCGTGCGCCCCCGCGCCGCCGGCACGGCGGCGACGGTGGTGGTGATCACCGACGGCCAGGAAAGCTGCAACGCCGATCCCTGCGCCGCCGCCCGGGCCGCCCGCGCCGCCGATCCGGCGCTCAGCCTGACCGTCATCGACATCGCCGCCAACCCGACCCTTGCCTGTCTCGCCGAGGCCACCGGCGGGCGGGTGCTGGCGCCAACGGCCGGCGCCGACGTGGGGCGCCTGCTGACCGAGGCGCTGCGCCCGCCGCCGCGCGCCTGCATTCCTCTCCCGGCCGCCGGCCGCCGTGCGGAGACGCCCTGATGATCATACCCGCCAACAAGCTGCCCCCCCTGAACGCCGGCACCGACGTGCCGCTGGTGCCGGGGTCCGGCATCCAGTTCCTCGACGTGCCGCTCGGGCTGGAGGCGCTGCGCCTGACCCGCGACTGGTACGAGCTGCCGCGCCAGGATGGCCTCGCGGCGTTGCGGCCGCTGCGCGAGATGCCGGACGATCCCGGCAACTGGGCCTGCGAGCAGGATGGCCGGCTGGTACCGGTGGCCCGTGACGACGAGCGCGCCTACACGCTCGACCTGCGCGGCGCGCTGCTGCCGTTCCTGCGCAAATGGGTGCCGGTGCCGTTCCTGCAGGTGGAGGTGGACGGGCCGCCCGGCCGCCGCCGTCTCTCGCCGGGGCCGTCCAACTGGGCGCGGCTCCACGTCGTCCAGCTCGCCACGCCGGATGAAGGCGGGTTCAGCCACCGCGCCGTGCTCGCCTTCGACACCACCTTGGCGAAACGGGACGACGCGGCCGGCTACCTGGCCCCGCGCGAAGGCGAGCCGGGGCGGTTCGCGCTGGCCACCCGCACCGAGGAAGTGGCCTGGCTGCTGAACACCCCCTGGATGCAGGGCTGGCTGGCCGAGACCTACCGCGAACGCGACAGCGCCGGCCAGGAACTGCCACGCGACGCCGCGATCGGCTGCCGCCACTTCGCCGCCTACCTCACCCTGCTTGACCTGCTGGAGCGGAGCGAGGCGATCCCCTCCGTGCGGCTGATCGACCTGGCCGCCGCCGAGCGCGAGAACAGCTTCATCAACGTCGATCTGGTGCTCGATCTCGGCAACAGCCGCTCCTGCGGCTTCCTGGTGGAGGAAACGCCCGGGCGCGGTCGCTCGATCGCCGATGCCTGCCGGCTCAGCCTGCGCGACCTGTCGATGCCGGAGGTGGTCTCCGACCTGCCCTTCGAGAGCCGGGTGGAATTCGCCCAGCCCGCCTTCGGCAAGGAGGAATGGTCGCTGCAATCGCGCCGCAGCGCCGCCTTCGAGTGGCCGAGCCCGGTGCGGGTGGGGCCGGAGGCGGTGCGGCTCTCGGCGCTGAACCGGGGCAACGAGGGCGAGACCGGGCTCTCCAGCCCGAAGCGCTATCTCTGGGACGAGCAGGCGCGCCTGACCCCCTGGCGCTTCAACCCCGCCACCGCCGGCGACGAGGGGATTCGCGGCAGCTACCTGCGCCATCTCACCGAGGACGGCACGGTGAAAAGCCTGCGGACGGGGACACGCGGCATCGCCCTCAGGCCGCTGTTCAGCCACGCCAGCCTGTTCACCCTGTTCCTGCTGGAGGTGCTGCTGCAGGCACGGGCGCAGGTGAACAGCTACGCCGCCCGCTACGGCCGGCACGTGATGGCGGCGCCGCGCCGCCTCGGCAGCCTGGTGCTGACCCTGCCGCCGGCGATGCCGCTGGAGGAGGTGCGCAAGGTGCGCGAGCGCGCCCGCGCCGCCACCCACCTGCTGCGCGACGTCACAGGCGACGGCCTGCCCGAGCCGCAGGTCAGCAGCGGCGAGGCGCCGGCCCGGCGCCGGGCAATCCCGGTGGAAGCGCGACTCGACGAGGCCACCGCCACCCAGATCGTCTATCTCTACGACCAGATCACCCGCGCCTGCCGGGGCAATGCGCAGGAATACGTCGAGCTGGCCGGGCGGCCACGGCCGGGGCCGGACGGCACGGCACGGCCTGCGCTCAGGATCGCCTCGATCGATGTCGGCGGCGGCACCACCGATCTGGCAATCCACACCTACACCCTGAACGCCCGCGTGGTGATGCCGCACGAGGAATTCCGCGAGGGCTTCCGGCTGGCCGGCGACGACGTGCTGGAAGCAGTGGTGATGCGCCACGTGATGCCGCCGGTGATGGACGCACTGGCCGAGGCCGGGCTCGGCGAGGAAAGGGCGCGGCAATTCCTGGTGTCGCTGTTCCGGGTGCCGGCCGGCACCGCGCCGGCACGGCAGGCGCGACGGCTGGCACTCAGTCACCTGTTCGCCCCCGCCGCCCTCGGCCTGCTGACCGAGTACGAGAGCTGGGATCCGATGGTGGCCAGCAGCGTCGAGACCCGCCTCCTCGGTGCCCTGCTGGCGGCCCGCGCGGGCGGGCTGCAGGCCGCGCCGGTGCCGACGCGCAACCGCAAGGCCCGGCCGGCGCAGTTGCAGGCCGCCGCGTGGTTCAACGAGCAGGCCGCCGAAGCAGGGGCGCATGGCTTCGACGTCGTCGCCGCGACAATGGCGCTCGATTTCCCGGCGATCCACGAGACGGTCATGCAGACGCTCGGCGAGGTGCTCGAGCCGCTCTGCGAGATGGTCTATCATTTCGATTGCGACGTGCTGCTGCTCTCCGGCCGCGGCGCGCGCTGGCCGGGGGTGCTGGAGCGCGTGCGCGCCTCGCTGGCGATCGAGCCGCAGCGTATCCAGCCGATGCACCGCTACCGGATCGGCGCCTGGTATCCCTTCGCCGACGGCACCGGCCGTATCTTCGACCCGAAGACCACCGTCGCGGTGGGGGCGATGCTCCACCGGCTGCTGCGCGGCGGGCAGCTCACCAACCTCGCTCTGGTCGACCGCTTCGCCATGCGCTCCACCGCGCGGCACGTCGGCATCATGGAAAGCGACCGACGCATCCTCGATGACCATATCCTGTTCCGCGACATCGACACCAGCGCCGCCGGCGAGGGCGAGGTGGCCGAGGCCACCGCCACTTTCTCCAGCCGCTGTTTCCTCGGCTTCAAGCAGTTCGCCGCCGAGCGCTGGCCGGCGAGCGCGCTCTACCGGCTCGACCTCGCGCCCTCCCCGCCGCCCGACCTCGTGCTGCCGCTCAGCTTCACCCTCCGCCGCGAGCTGACCCGCAAGGAGGACGGCGACGCCATGGAACTGGAAATCGACCAGCCGAGCGTGGTGGACGCCACCGAGAAACCCCGCCCGCGCGCGCTGACGCGCACCCTGCAGACACTGCCTGCCGACGAAGGCAGCCAGTGGCTCGATTCCGGCCAGTTGGCGACGCTCGACGTGATCCTCGCCACCTTGCCGCGGCACCGCTGAGAAGGAAACGCGCCCGATGTCGGACCCGGCCATCGATCGTCTCGCCGGCCAGTGCGGCAATGCCGAGCAGGCGGCGCAGCAGGCACTGGCGTGGCTGCGCGACTACCCCGAACGGGTCGCCGCGCAACGCCCCGTGCTGGAGAAGGATTTCCGGCTGCAGGCGGTCACCGCCCGCAAATTGCGCGCGGCCGCGGCGCGACCGGTGGCGGTGGGGGTGTACGGCCTGTCGCAGGCCGGCAAGTCCTACCTGATCTCCACCCTCGCCCGCCCGCCCGGGCAAGAGCTGAAGGCGCTGCTCGACCAGCCGCGCGGCTTCCTCGCCGATATCAACCCGGAATCGGAGAAGGAAGCGACCGGCCTCGTCACCCGCTTCACCATGCGCCGCGAGGCCGCGCCGGCGGGTTTCCCCGCCCGGCTGCGCCTGCTCAGCGAGACCGACCTGGTGAAGATCCTCGCCAATTCCTGGTACTGCGACGCCCTCGATGCGACCAAAACCGAGTTGCCGGCAGCCGAGATCGAGAAGCTGCTGACCGCCTGCGAGGCCGAGGCCCGCGGTGCTCGCGCGCATGGCGAGCTGGCGCAGGAGGATATCTGGGACCTTCAGAGCTATGTGGAGCTGGAGTTCCGCCGCTTCCCCACGGCGGCCGCCTTCGCGGGGCCGTTCTGGGACCGGATGGCGGCGATGCTCCCGGTGCTGCCGCTGGCCCGGCGGGTCGAGCTGTACGAGCTGCTGTGGCACCGCTTCGCCCCGTTCACCGGGGTGCTGCGCCGGCTCGGCGGGCGGCTGCAAGATTTGCGCTTCGACCGCGAGGTGTGGGCGCCGATCAAGGCGCTGGTGCCGAAGACCGACAGCGTGCTGCGGGTGGATACGCTCGACCATCTCGCCGATGCCGACGGCCCACGCCTCGATATCCAGGCGCAGAACGGCGCCCGCTGCACGCTGACCCGCGCCGAGCTGACGGCACTGGTGGCCGAACTGCAGATCAGCATGGCCGAGCTGCCCTGGCCGATCTTCGAGAGCACCGACCTGCTCGACTTCCCCGGCGCGCGCGAACGCACCGGCAAGGACCACGCCGCCGAGATCAACGCGCGCTCTACCATGCTCGGCGAGTTCTTCCTGCGCGGCAAGGTGGCCTACCTGTTCGAGCGCTACGCCGCCGAACGCGAACTGAACGCGCTGCTGCTCTGCATCAAGGAAAGCAACAACCCGTACGACGCCACTATCCGCCAGTCGATCCGGCAATGGATCCACCGCACCCACGGCGAGCGGCCGGAAGACCGGGCGCGGGTGGAAACGGCGCTGTTCGTGGTGCTGACGCGGGTGGACATGCACTTCAACCGCACCCCCGGCCGCGCCGACGATGCTCCCTCGGGCGATTTGTGGGAGGCGCGCATCAAGGCCAGCATGCTGCAGCCCTTGCAGGAAGCAAAAGGCTGGCTGGACGAATGGCATCCGGGCACGCCCTTCCGCAACACGCTGCTGGCGCGCAACCCGGGCAAGTCGCAATCGCTCTCCGTGCTTGAGGACGGCAAGGAGGTCGGTTTCCAATCCGGCATTCCCGAAAAGATCGAACGCTGGGGCCGTGAATTCGCCGCGCACGCGGATGTCCGCCGCTACATGGACAACCCCGAACGCGCCTGGGCGGAAGTGTTCCGGCCGAACGACGCCGGCATGAGCTACCTGGTCGAGCGGCTGACCCCGGTATGCCGGCCGGAACTGAAGCTGCGGCAGGTAAGCAACCAGCTTGCCATGCTGCGCGAGGGAATGCGACGGCGGCTGGCGGAGTGGCATGTCAGCGACGACCTCGACGCCGAAGTGGCCAAGCGCCGCGCGGCGCTGCGCCCGGCGCTGGAAGTGGTGGAGGCGAACGGCGCCAATGGGCGCTTCGGCCTGCTGCTGACCATGTTTCACCTCGAGGCGGCGGAGGCGCTGCAGATCCTGCTCGGCAGCGAGGATGAGGCCGAGCGCACCGGCGTCACGGCGGAGGAACGGCCGAAGCCGATCAGCCTGCGCGGCCGCCTGCCGGGCGGCGCGGCGGCGCAGGCGCCGGACACGCCCTCGCCGCGCATGCAGGCGCTGGCCCGGGTGCTCGCCGCCGGCTGGATCGGCAAGCTGCGCCGCTTCGCCGCCGAGGCGGAACTGCGCGGCCATTTCGGCTTCGAGGCCGCGCAGGCCGACGCGCTGGTGGCCGAGATCATCGCCACCGCCGTCCGCTGCCGCCTGCCGGAGCGGCTGGCGCAGATGCTCCAGCGCACCAGCGGCGGCCAGCATTTCGTGCAGTCGGCCGAGCGGCGGGCGGTGCGCGCCTGCCAGATCGTCAACGAGCAACTGAACTTCGTCGGCCTGCGGATCGAGGGCATGCTGGCGGCGGAGCGGCCGGTGATCGGCGAGGACCCTGCCCACCCCGGCGCCAGGTTGCTGGCCTTCACTCCGCCCGCCCCGCCCGGCCCCGGCTTCGAGATCGGCCCGCAACCGGTGCCGTTCGGACCGATGTTCTGCCTCGGCTGGGTGGATTCGCTGGCCGACGCGGTGGAACGCAACGTGCGCGACCGCGAGGGCGGCGGAATGGTGGACCGGGCCGAGAACGATGCCCTCGGCGCCGTGCTGGCGCTGCTCCAGGAGAGCGCATGATGGAGTTCAGGATCGAGCCGGTCGAGGCCGACCCGGAAGGCGCGACCGGCGCCTTCGTGTTCACGCCGGCCCCGTTCGTCGGCGCCGAAGTGCGGGTACTGCTGGAAGCGCCGGCCCGCGACCGCAACAACCGGATCGGCCCGCATGGATGGTCGGTGTCGGGCGAGGGGCTGGCGGCACGACGGGTGGAGAAGCGCGGCAACGAATTGTGGGTGTTCTTCGGCCGCGAGATTTCCTTCTACATGCGCCCCGATGAGGCGGTACAGGTGACGCTGCTCGACACCGAGGCGGTGGGCGAGGAGATCTGGCCGCCGATCGCGCGCGGCGACGAAACCCCGCCACCGCCCTACCAACGCCCGGCGCCGACCCCGCCGCCCCCTCCGCCGGCGCCGGCACCGCCTCCTCCGCCGGCCCCACCCCTTCCACCACCAGAGCCGCCGCCGACAACGGAGCCGCTGCCAACACCGGAGCCACCGAAACCGGAGCCGGTGACGCCGAAGCCAGTGACGCCGGAGCAGCCGGTCAAACCCGTACAGCCGTCCTGGCCGCTGTGGGGTGCGCTGGCGGCGGTGCTGTTGCTGCTGGCGGCGGGCGGCGGCGCGTGGTGGTGGCTGCATCGCCCGGCGCCGTCGTCGCCAGAGGCCGCCGTCACGCCGCCCCCGCCCCCGGCGCCGGCCCCCGCCCCCGCGGCGCCGCCTGCCCCGGTCGCGCCGCCGGCGCCCCCACCGGCCGCCGCCGCGGCCGATCCTTGCCAGGACGCCGCCGCGGTGCTGGCGCGGCGCTGCCCACCGGAGCGGCTCGCCGCCCTGCCGGCGGCGCAGCAGACCGTGCTGGCCGACGCGCTGATGGCGCTCGGCGGGCCCGAGGCGGGCAACATCGCCGTGGCCCTGCTCGGTGCTGCCGGCAACACCGGCGATCCCGCCGCCATGCTGCGGCTCGGGCGGCTGTACGACCCGGCGACCTTCCGCGCCGGTGGGCCGCTCTCGGCCGCCAACCCGGCACGGGCGCTGGATCTGTACGGCCGCGCCGCCGCCGCCGGCAACACCGAGGCAAGCACCGCCCGCGAGACGCTGGTGGAACGCCTGCGCACCCTCGCACGCGGCAACGACGCCGAGGCAACGAAGGCCCGCCAGGCCCTCGCCGCCGCCGGCATCGCGCCCTGATCATCCCGGAGACCCGGCATGCACCGCCGCCTGTTCCTCGCCGCCGGCCTCGGCCTGACGCTGCCCCATCCCGGCGCCGCCGCCCCCCCCGCCGCGCCCCCGGCCGGCTCCCCCCCGGCCGGCGAGCGGCAGGCACTGCTGATCGAGGGAAAGCGCACCCTGCGCCAGCGCGCGCTCACCCGACCGGGGGCGGCACCGCGCCCGCAGCCCGGCGCAAGCGGGGCGCAGGCGGCGCTGCCCCCGCTGACGCCGCTGTATGTGTTCGCCCGCCGCCCCGGCCCGGACGGACAGGAATGGCTGGAACTCGGCCGTGCCCAGCGTGGGCCGACGCTCGGCTGGTTGCCGGCGACGGACACCATCCCCTGGGCACACACCATGACGGCGGCGTTCCAGAACCCCGCCGCCCGTGAGCGCACCCTGTTCTTCCGCGAACGCGCCGCGCTGATCGCCATGCTCGGCGGCGCCCATCCCGAGCAGGAAGCGCACGGCCTCGCCCTCGCCGCCGCGCGCCGGCCGGTGCCGGCGGACTTCCCGGTCACCGCCGTCGAACCGCCCGAGCACGTCGACATCAACCGGCAATTCTACCTGCTGCCGATCCTGCAGGCCGAGCAGATCACCTTCCAGGACGGGCGCGAGTACCGCGCGCTGGAAGTGGCGTCGATCCCGATCACCCAGGGGCCGCCGCCGGCACGGCAGGCATTCGGCGTCGGCATCGCCTTCGTGGTCGACACCACGTTGTCGATGGACCCCTACATCGAGCGCGTGCGCGCCGCCCTCAACGAGATGGTGCGCGCCACTGCCGGCACCGGCCAGAACACCCGTTACGCCCTGATCGGCTTCCGCAACAGCCTGGAGGCGCAGCCGCGGCTGGAATACGTCAGCCGCGTGTTCGCCCGCTTCGCCGACAACGCCGACCCCGCCAGCTTCGCCCGCCGCATCGCCGAGGTGCGGGCCACCAACGTCGACAGCCTCTCCTTCAACGAAGACAGCTTCGCCGCCGTGCTGGCGGCGGTGCGGGAACTGGACTGGGGCGACCTCGCCGCCCGCGTGGTGGTGCTGGTGACCGACGCCGGCAGCCGCGCCGCCAACGACCGCTTCTCCTCCACCCGGCTCGGCCCGACCGAGATCGGCGCGGTGGCGCGCGAGGCCGGGGTGGCGGTGATGGCACTGCACCTGCTCACCCCCGCCGGCGCCAACAACCACGCCTTCGCCGAGGCGCAATACAAGACCCTCACCGCCGCCCCCTTCCCGACGCTCGGGCCGCAATACTTCCCGGTGCCGGCGGGCGATCCGGCGGCGATGGACCGCATGGTCCGCCAGTTGCTGGCCTCGCTGCGCGAGGTCGCGGCCCAGCCCGGTGCCGCCGGGGCGCCCCCCGCCGGCGGAGGGGCACCGATCGGACGGCAGGCGGCGCTGCTCGGCCATGCCATGCGGCTCGACTGGCTCGGCCGGCAGAACCAGACCACCGCCCCGGCGGTGCTGCGCGGCTGGGCCGCCGATGGCTACCGCGCCGCCAACCCGCCCGAATGCCTGGAGGTGCGGGTCCTGCTGACCCGCAACCAGCTCAACGATCTGGCCCAGGCGGTGCAGATGATCATCGAGCAGGGCCGCGCCAACATGATCGACTCGAACGCCATGTTCGACCGGCTGCAAAGCGTTGCCGCGCATCTCTCGCGTGACCCGGAGCGGCTGCGCGAGCGCGGCCTGGAGAACCTCGGCGGCCTGCTCGGCGAGTATCTCGACGACCTGCCTTATCTCTCGGCGGTGGCGACGCTCGACCGCGACACCTGGCGCAGCATGCTCGGCGGGCCGCAGATCGAGTTCCTCGACAACCTGGAAACCCGGCTACGGGCCTATCGCGAATATAACCGCAGCGCCATCTGGACCAACATCAGCGGCGGCAACGATCCGGGCGAGGAAGTGTTCCCGGTGCCGTTGGCGATGCTGCCCTGATGACGGTTGCCTCCCCTTCCGGGGCGCTGCCCCGGCCCCGCCAGGGGGCGTTGCCCCCTGGACCCCCACCAAGGGCCGAGCCCTTGGAACCCAGGGGGTGCAGGGGTCTGCGACCCCTGCCGGGTCCAGGGCAGCGCCCTGGCGGGGTGCGGGGGCGGAGCCCCGCCTGCACAAGCAGTGCTCAGGCATGACCCATGCTCCGCCATTGCTCGACCTGCGCACCGCGGTGATTCGCCGTGGCGCCGGCGAGCATGCCTTCCGGGTGGAGGTGCCAGAGCTATGCCTGAGGGCTGGGGCGCGGCTGGCGCTGCTCGGCCCGTCGGGCAGCGGCAAGAGCACGCTGCTCGACCTGCTGGCGCTGGCGCTGCGCCCTGATGATGCTGCCGGTTTCACGCTGCATGTCGGCGGCGCGGCGTGTGACATCCTGGCCGGCTGGCGGCGCGGCACGCTCGATGCGCTGCGTGCCCGCCACATCGGCTACGTGCCGCAGACCGGCGCGTTGCTGCCGTTCCTCTCGGTGGGCGACAACATCGCCCTGCCCCGCCGCATCTGCGGCCTGCCCGGCCGGGCGCGCGTGGAGGCGCTGGCGGGGCGGCTCGGCATTGCCGGGCAACTGGGGAAGCTGCCGGCGGCGCTCTCGGTGGGGCAGCGCCAGCGCGCCGCGATCGCCCGTGCCCTCGCCCATCAGCCTGCCCTGGTGCTGGCCGACGAGCCCACCGCCGCGCTCGACCCGCCGCGTGCGGCGCAGGTGCTGGAGCTGCTGCTGGCCGAGACGGCGGCGGCCGGCGCGGCCCTGGTGATCGCCACCCATGACCACGCGGCGGTGGCGCGGCTCGGGTTGCCGGTGCTGGGCTTCGCCGTCGTCGCCGAGGGCGGGGAGACGGTGGCGCGCGCGGCAGCGGAAGCGGCGCCATGCTGATCCTGCGCCTCGCCCTCGCCGATGCCTGGCACGAGTGGCGCCTCTCTGCCTGCGCCGCCCTGACGGTGGCCGCGGTGGTGGCGCCGCTGCTGTTGCTGCTCGGGCTGAAGACCGGCGTGGTGGACCACCTGATGACGGCCCTGCGCAGCGACCCGCAATCGCGCCAGTTGGCCCTGCGCGGCCATGGCAGCTTCCCGCCCGCCTGGTTCGAGGCGTTGCGCGCCCGGCCCGATGTTGCCTTCGTGGCGCCCCGGCTGCGCCAGTTGGCCCAGCCGGTGGATGTCGCCCGCCCCGAGGACCCGGTGACCGGGCTGAACGCCGATCTCTGGGTGTCGGCCGCCGGGGATCCGCTGCTCGGCCCGGCGGCGACGGCGATCGGCCCGGCCAGCGTGGTGCTGAGCGCGCGGCTCGCCCGGCAGGGCCGGTTCGCGGTGGGGGACCGGCTGGTGGTATGGGCGCTGCGGCGCGGCCCCGAAGGGAACCGCCGCAACGACGCCACCGTGACGGTCGGCGCCATCGCCCCGGAGAGCGCCACCCAGAACGCCGTGGTGTTCGCGCCGCTGGCGCTCGCCGCCGGGCTGGAGCGGTTCCAGGAACGCGGCACCGACGCGGTCGCCGATGACTACGCCTTTCCCAGCTTCCGCCTGTACGCCCGCGACATCACTGACGTTGCTATCTTGGAACGTCTTCTGCTCGACCAGGGGCTGGAGGTGCGCACCGACGTGGCGCGGATCGAATGGACGCTGGAGATCGGCCGCAGCCTCTCCGCCCTGTTCGCCATCCTCACCGCCTGCGCCGCCGCCGGGGTGGGGGTGGCACTGGCGGCCAGCCTCGGCGCCAACGTGCTCCGCAAGACCCGCGACCTCTCGCTGCTGCGGCTGCTCGGGGTGCCGCCGCGCCGGCTGGCGGGCTTTCCGCTGGCGCAGGCGGTGGCCCTGGCCGGCGCCGGCACCGTGCTGGGGGCGCTCGTGGCCCTGACGGTGGGCGTGCTGATCAACCTTGCCTACGGCCGCGGCCTGCTTGGCGAGGACACGCTGTGCCGCCTCGCCCCCGGCGACCTGCTGGCGGCGCTGGGCGCGAGCCTAGCTTTGGCGCTGCTCGCCGGCGCGGCGGCGGCGCGGCCGGTGCTACGCATTGCCCCGGCGGAAGGATTACGGGAGACCTGACCATGCCTCGCTGCCATCCCGCGCTGCTGCTCGGCGCGCTGCTGTGCCTGCCGCTCGCCGCCCCGCGCGCCGCGGCCCCGCCCGCCCCGACCGGGGCGCCCGACTGGAACCCTCGCCCCGCCGAGGGCGACCTGATCGTGCCGCTGCCCTGCGAGCAGGCGCTGGTGTTCCGTCGCGTGCCGGCGCCGGTGGCCGACAGCCCGCTGTCGGACCGGCGGGAACTGCTCGGCGACGAACAGGCGAGCCTCCCCTATTCCGAGTTCGTGCACGAGGCTTTCCTGGCCGGCGCCTTCGGGCGCGGCGCCTCGGCGCATTTCTGGCTGGGCAAGTACGAGGTCACGCGCAGCCAGTACGTGGCGGTGACGAGCGGGTGCGAGGCGCTCGCCGCCCTGCCGGCCGAGCAGCGGCGGCTGCCGCAAGGCGGGGTGAGCTGGGCCGAGGCGATCCGCTTCACAGAAGCGGCCACCCAGGCGGCGCTGAAGCTGCGCGCGACGGCACTGCCCGCCGAGGGCGTGGCGCGCGCCTATGTCCGCCTGCCCACCGAGGCCGAGTGGGAATTCGCCGTGCGCGGCGGCGGCGCCGTGACGCCCAACGAATTCCGCCAGCGCCTGCCGCCGATGGACGAGCCGGTCACCGCCTATGCACAGTTGCGCCGGGTCGGCCGGCGGGCGCCGCCGCAGCCGGTCGGCCTGCTGAAGCCCGACCGGCTCGGCCTCTATGACATGCTCGGCAACGTCGCCGAGATGGTGCTCGACCCCTACCGCCTGACGCGCGGCGGGCGCGCGGGCGGACGGGCGGGCGGCATCACGGCGCGCGGTGGCGATATCGGCGCCGCCGCCGACACCATCCGCAGCAGCCTGCGGGTGGAATATCCGCCGGTGCAGGAAGACGGCTCCCCCACCGCCCCGGCGACGCTCGGGCTGCGGGTAGCGCTCGGACTGCCGATCCTCACCGACCTCACCGCCGACGGCGCGTTGCGCCAGGCCTGGGACCAGGAAACCGCCCGCCAGGACGAGGCGCTCTCGCCGGCCGCCGACCCGCAGGCATTGGCGCGCTCGCTGGAGGAGGCGATCAGTGATCCGGCGCAGCGACGGGCGGTGGCGGCGCTGCGTGGCGCGGTGGAGAACGAGCGCGCCAACCGCCTGCAGGCCAGCGAACGTGCCGCCCGCAGCGCGATCGGCGCCGGCGCCGTGCTGATCCGCGCCTTCCGCAACGAACATCGGGGGGTGCTCGGGCATCGCGCCTATCTGGCGGAAACCGAAACGGCGCTGCGGGGGCGGACGCTGACAGCGGCGGAAACCGACCGGCTGCAAACCGCCCGGCGCGCGGTGGAACAATACACCACCGCCCGCGACACCAGCTTCGCCGTGCTCACCGGCCTGATCCTGCAACAGACGGAACTCCCGCAGAAGCTGCTGCAGGCGCAACTGGCCGTGTGGAACAACGAGAACAGCGGGCCGGTGTTTGAAACCCTGCGGCGCTTCGCCGGCCTGTTCGTGGCCGAGGTGGCGACCGCCCGGAGCGGCCGCACGGTCACCCCGGAAGACGCGTACCGCCGGCTCGCCGGGGATATTCGTTAATAAACCAAAATTTTCCGCTCAAAAAAATCTACCTTCGGGGGATCTTTCCACCCATTTTTCAACTTCCAGTTATATTGGCGCTGCCTGTATAGTCGAAAACATACGATGCCACTCGTTAAGTAACGAGAAAGGATTAGCTGATGTCGACTATGATGAAGGCGTGCCCGCGCTCGCTGCGGCTGACGATGGCGGTGGCGCTGACGCTCGGCACCGTGGGGTGCTCGAATGTGCCACTCGCCGGGCAGGGCGCGCTGGTGGGCGGTGCCACCGGTGCAGCGATCGGCGGCATCGCCGGTGGCAAGAACGGCGCGCTGATCGGCGCCGTGGCCGGGGCAGCGGTGGGCACCGTTGCCGGCGCGGCGATGGACAACGAGCAGCAGAAATTCGCCAGCGTCGAGGACGAACTGCGCCAGCGCACGGCGACGGCGCAACAGGCAGCATTGCAGCAGCGCCAGGCCGCCACCTCGGCGGAGCAGGCGGCGCACCGCTACGAAAGCTCGCTGCGCGGCCTGCGCCGGCAGTGGCAGGCGAACCACGCATTGACCGAGCAGCAGCAGGCGACCCTCACCCAGGCAAAGGCCGAGCGCGACGCCGCCAGCGCCGCCGTGCAGCGCGGCCGCGCCCAGGCCCGCGCCGTCTACCAGCAGGTGGCCGATCTGAAGGCGAAGGGACAGGACACCTCGGGGCTGGAAAAGCAGGCCCGTGACATCCAACAGCAGACCGACCGCGCCCAGAACGGCCTCGACCGCCTGAACAAGAACATGGCAGGCATCGACGCGTGAAACGTTCGGCCGTTCTTGCGCTGACGCTCGGCCTCGCGGCCTGTGCCAATCAACCCTGCGATCCCCACCGGGATCGCAACATCTTCACTGTTGGGGGGTGCTTGGTCGGCGGCGGCTACCAGGCGCGCGTCGACCAGTTGCAGGTCGACCTCGCCCAGGTCGAGCAGGAGCGCAATGCGGCCGAACAAGATGCCCGCGCGGCGATGGCACGCCGCGACCAGGCGGCCGCCGCGCAGGCCCGGCTGCGCGTCGACATCGCCGATGAGCGCGCCCGCGTGCTGATGCTGCAACAGTCGATCGCGTCCGCGCGCAGCCGCGCCGGCGCCGACCAGAAGCGCCTGGCCCAGTTGCAGCAGGACCTCGGGCAATTGCGCGGCGAACAGGAACGCCTGCAGGCCGAGGCGGCCACCCGGCCGGACGCGCCCCCGCGCCTGCGTGAAGAGCAACAGCAACAGCAACAGCGCGTGCGGGCACTGGAACAGGCGGTGTTGCGAGCGGCGCCACGCGACTGACACCAACGGGACGGTTCTCCTGTCCCTTCCTCATCATCGCCATCGCCTCGTCGTTGGCGCTGAACGGCTATCCGGTCGTTCAGCGCCAACTGGAGGGTCAATGGCGGCGTGATCAAACCGCGCAAACCGAAGGTCCGCGCGGCCGAAATCCGGTCATGTGACGACCGCGGCGGTGCCAGCCTCCGCCGCGTCGGATGATGCGGCGTCGACAGACAGCACGGTGAGTCTCCTGATCCGGCCATCCTGGGTGGGCCAGTCGATCGACTGCCCCTCCGCCAGCCCTATCAGCCCGGCCCCAACCAGGGACAGCACCGAAATGCGCCCCGCGGCAATGTCGGCCTCGCCCGGGAGCACCACGCGAACCCGCCGTGTCTCGCCCGTGCTCGCTTCGCCGAACTCGACGACGGACCCCACGGTCACGATGCCGGCAGGCATCTGCCCCGCCGGCACCACATCGGCACGGTCGACCTCCTCCATCAGCAGGCGAGCGACCAGCGGACTGCGCCGCACCGCGGCCTCTGCCAGGGCCACCAGCCGGGTGTGATCCTCGACCGACATCAGCAACGGCGGGCGCATGGCGTCCGCCCTGGCTGTTTCATTCATGAAGCTCCTCCCTGCTTGTTTCGATGCCTCGCCTGAGGCACGGGGGGATATGTCACGCCACGCCTCACCTTCCCCCGACATGTGCGGCGGTCCGACGGCCTGCCCACCGTGAGGCGCGGACCAGGATCGTGGTGCACGGCCAGGACACACAGGACAACGCGGCGCCCGCCCGGTTCCGCCGCCTCGACCGATTGCCCGACGGAGGCGCCGAGCAACGCGGCACCGACCGGTGTCGTGACGCATAAAGTGAAGCCTTCACGGGCATCATCCCCGGGCGTCACCAGAACGCGGGATTCCGGCACGCCGTCCGCGCCGGCAAAGATCACCCGGGCCCCCAGGACTGCCACGCCCGATGACACGGCATCGGGCGGCACCACGCGACACCGGCCAAGCTTGTCGGTGAGCATCCATTTGACCGGATCCTCCGGATGGCGCCAGGACCGGGCCAGTCCCTTCAGGCAGGAATAGTCGGGCGCAGCCAGGACAGGCACCACGTCGGGATCTGGTTCCGGCAGGGCGTCCGCGGGAAGGTCAGGCAGGACCACAGGCCCGGGATCCCCTGAGGGGGGCCGCGAAGACGGTATGGACATGGTGGATTCTGTCCTTCCAAGTGACAGAGGCGCCCCAACCGGTGCGGCGGGGCGGCCACGCTTGATGCGTCTCAGAAATGAGGTCATCCCCAGGTTGGGGCGGGCGTCGGACGCGCACCGCCACAAACCTGGGGCTAGAGGCCCGCGATCAGGCTTCCCGCATGCGCCAGCCGGCGCCGGAATATCGCACTCACCCACACCATGCTGATTAGTTTGCCCACCAGACGGGTTCGGTCAAGTCACGCCGCCGTTCGAAGGAGGCTCCATGGCCGAATCCGGGACGCGCAACCGCTCCGGTCCAGCGGAAAGCGACGGAGCCCGGAAAGTGGAATATATTACAAAGTTGTAATGCGATGCCGCCGACCGAATGGGGAAGCGCCTGCGGGAGTGCGGTCCTTCGGGCAGGCGCGCTCTCCCTCGAAGCTTTCGATGTAAAGCTCGCGCCCGGTCTGGATCTCCGCCTCCGTGCCGCCGCATCCGGGGCATTGCAGCCGGTACGCGGCGGCCACCCAGCTACGATCACAGGCCGGGCAATGCGCCTGCACCGGCACCTCCTCGATGATCAACTGCGCGCCTTCAGCCAGGGTGTCCTCGGCGAACAACGCGAAGCAGCCGCGAAGCTGGCGTGATTCCAGCCCGCGCAGCCGGCCGACCTTCAGCCGCACCGAGACGATCCGGCGAATGCCGCTTTCCGCGGCCTTCTGTTCCAGGATCCGCATCAGCCCGCGCACGATGGCTGTTTCGTGCATCTCTTCGTCTCCGCTGTTCGCCGGCAGGGCCTGACCTAGCGCATCCCCGGTCCGGTCGGTGTCGCCCAGACGACACCCAAAAAGGTGAACCTGTCGGGAGCCTGACAGCGCCAGGCCCGCCATCGCGCGACTGTCCCGATGGCACTGGATGCCATGTGACCGGACGGAGATCCCGATGCTCTCGATGGGTGTGCTCGATCCCATGGCCTTGGCCTGGGTAGGCACCATATTTCTTTTGTTCGGCGAGGCTGCAGCACTCGCAAGCCTGCCGAACCTGCCGCGCGTCCTCCTCGTATCGACTGTCGCCGAAGTCGGCTATGTGCTGATCGGCCTGGGGCTGGGGGGACCGGCCGGCGAAACCGGTGCCTTCATGCATCTCGGCTACCAGCTGGTCATGCGCGGCCTGGTGGTCGTGATGGGGTGGTACCTGATCCGCCGCACCGGCTCCGCCAGCCTGAACGACCTTGCAGGCAGTGGCCACCGCATGCCGGTGCCCGCGACCCTGTTCGGCTTCGGCATGTTCTCCGTCATGGGGCTGTCGCCGTTCAAGGGATCGTACTCGAAGTTCCTGATCCTTTACGCGGCCATCGAGCAGGGCCATTGGCAACTCGCCGCCATCGCCACGGCCGCGACGATCCTTGCTGCTGTCTACTACATGCTGATCATCCAGCGGGTCTGCTTCGAGCAGCCGCCGCGGCGCATCGACCTCGCCCCGGTGTCACGGCAGGTGCTGCCGGTGGCGGCCGTGCTGGCCGGTGTCACGGCGCTGATCAGCTTCTGGCCCGTGCCGCTGCAGCATCTTGCCGAATGGCTTGCCGGCGTGACCGACGCCACGGCCGTGCCGGCCTTCGAGGCGCCCTGGGCCTCCCTCGTGCTGGTGCCCTATATCGGCGGCTTTCTTCTCTATGCGATCGGCCGCTTCTCGCCGCGCTGGCGCGACGTCGCGGCGGTGGCGCTGGCTGTCGTCACCCTGACCCTGGTGGCCGTCGACGACACGCTCGACCCGGCATCCCGGCTGTTCGCCCTGCTGTTCGCCGGCATCGCCTGCGTCATGGTGATCTACTCGCTCGGCTACATGGCCCATGCGGAATGGACCAACCGCTATTATTTCTTCGCCTTCCTCATGTTCGGCTCGCTCCTGGGCCTGGCAACGGCGCATGAGCTGGGGAATTTCTACGTCTATTGGGAGCTGATGACCTGGACCTCCTATTTCCTCGTCATCCATGAGCAGACCCGCAGCGCCCTGCGCGCCGGCCTGATCTACTTCCTGATGTGTGCCTCCGGTGCCTATGTGATGCTGTTCGGCATCCTCGTGGTGCATTCCGGAATCGGCTCCTTCGAATTCTCCGCGATCGCCGCCGGGATCGACCGGATTGCGCCGCTGACGGGCTTCCTGGCCGCCGCCTGCTTCTTCGTTGGCTTCGCCGTGAAGGCCGGCCTGGTGCCGCTGCATGCCTGGCTGCCGGTCGCGCATCCGCAGGCGCCTTCCTCGGTGTCCGGCCCGCTCTCCGGCATCCTGACCAAGGCCGGCATCTTCGGGTTCGTGAAGATCCTATATGCGGTTTTCGGCATCGGCGCGCTCGCGCGCTTCTCCACCGAGGCCATCGACCTGCGCACCATCCTGCTGATCCTTGGCTGCGCCACGCTGCTGTATGGTGAAATCCGCGCCCTGTTTGAAACCGAACTGAAGCGGATGCTGGCATTCTCGACGCTGGCACAGATCGGCGAAGTGGCCGCAATTCTCGGCATCGGCACGGCGCTGGCGACGGACGCGGCGTTGCTGCATGTCACCAACCACGCGGTCATGAAGATCCTGCTCTTCTATGCGGCGGGCGCCTTCCTGCTGCGCGCCGGCCTGCGCCGCATTGAAGACATGGCCGGGCTCGGCCGCGTCATGCCGCTGACCGCCGGCGCCTACGCGCTCGCCAGCGTGGCCATCATGGGGCTGCCACCTTTCTCCGGCTTCGTCTCCAAGTTCCTGATGATCTACGCCGCAGCCAGCAATGGGGATTACGCGGTTGCCGCGATCCTTCTGCTCGGCGGGATCATCGGCGTCGTCTACTACACGCGCGTCATCGGCGTGCTGTTCTATCGCCCCTATGCGGGGCCGACCGGCCTGCGCGAGGCGCCGGCCTCGATGCTGGTGGCCATGGGCGTGCTGGCCGCGGCCATTCTCCTGGGCGGCCTTGTCCCCGGATACCAGATTGATCTCGTGGCCCGTGTCGGCACGCTCGTCGCCCTGCGCGGCGGGATGGCCCCGGCGGTGCTGCCGAACCTCGTGACCGCCTGGCCGCTGAGCGCCAGCCTGGTCATGCTTGGCGCGATCGGCGTGCTGGCGATCGGCCGGGTTTCGGTCACCTGGGCCGGGCGGCTGGCCGTGGCGACCCTCGTGGTGGCGCTCGGTGTCGTGCTGCTGCAGGCCGGGCACGGCGATCTGCTCTCGGTTGGCTTCGCCGCCCTGATTGCCGGCGTTGCCGCGCTCAACATGACCCATGCCACGGCGTATCTCGCGCATGGCCATGCCCAACCCCGCTTCTACGCCGCCTTCCTCGTGATGGTCGCCGGCCTGCTCGGCATGACCACGGCCCCCGACCTGTTCACCTTCTTCGCCTTCTGGGAACTGATGAGCAGCTGGGCCCTGTGGGCGGCCATCATCCACGAGGAAACCGAGGAGGCACGGCGCGAAGGCTTCAAGTACTTCCTGTTCAACACGATCGGGGCAAGCTTCCTCTTCCTGGGCGTCGCCGGCCTCGCCGCCCGGACCGGGACTGTCATGCTCGGGGACATCGCGCCCGCACTGGCCGCGCTGCCGCCGCTGACGGCTGGGTCGATGGTCGGGCTAATCCTGCTCGGCCTGGTGATGAAGGCGGCAATGCTGCCGGCGCGGATCGACTACCAGATGCATCCGGCCGCCGCCCCGACGCCCGTGTCCGGCTACATCTCGGCCGTGCTGTTGAAGAGCGGCCCCTGGGCGGTGCTGAAGCTGTCCTTCGCCTTTGGCGGCGCGGCCGCCCTGGCGCGGTTCGGCGGCATGATCGGCGGCCAGCCCACCCTCCTCGCCGTGATCTCCGTCATTGCCGGCATCACCATCGTCTATGCCGGCGCGATGGCAATGGTGCAGAAGGGCATCAAGCTGCTGCTGATCTACTCGACGGTCTGCCAGCTCGGCTACGTGCTGCTGGCGCTGTCGTTCGGCACATCGCTGGGTGTCGCCGCCGGCCTGATGCACCTCGTCAACCATATGCTGCTGAAGGACACGCTGTTCCTGGTCGCCGGTGCGGTGATGGTGCACAGCCACGCCACCATGCTGGACGAACTGGGCGGGCTCGGCCGCCGCATGCCGCTGACCTTCGGCATGTTCCTCTTCGCCGGATTGTCGCTCTCGGGCATCCCGCCGCTGAACGGCTTCAGCTCGAAATGGATGATCTTCGAGGCGGCCTTCCAGTCCGGCCATTGGATGCTCGGCGTCATGGCGATGGTCTCGAGCCTCTTCACCCTGGCGGCCGTGCTGAAGTTCGCGCACGTGGCCTTCATGGGGACGCCGACCGCCAGGACCCTGAGCGCCCGCGAAGCGCCGATCGGAATGCTGGTTCCAATGGGGCTGCTGACGCTCGCGAGCCTGGCCGTCACCTTCCTGCCCGGCCTGGTGCTGGTGCCGATCTCCTGGATCCAGGCCGAACTGGGGCTTACCCCTGTCGCGGCGCGCCTGTTCGGCGGACTGCCCGGAGTCGATGGCTGGAACCCGAGCCTGCTGGCCTTCCTGATGCTGGTGCTGGGCCTTGCGCTGCTGCCCTGGCTCCGGCTCGGCCACCGCGCCGGGCTGGTACGCAGCGAGCCGCACAGCTGCGGCGTCACCACCCTGGCCCCGGATCTCACGCGGGTTGGCGCGGCGAGCCTCTTCGAAGACCCCGACGCCGCCATCCGTTCCCTGCGCGTGCCCGCACCGGCCGGGCAGGGCTGACAGGCCTGAGAGAGAAACGATCATGTCGATGCAACTCACGACGTTCGCGGCGGTGCTGGTGTTTCCTGGCGGCCTGTTCGCCCTGGTGCTTGCCCTGGCCCTGAAGGGCGTGGACCGCCGCGTCGCGGCCCGGCTGCAGGGCCGGGTCGGCCCCCCCCTGCTGCAACCCTTCTTCGATCTGGTGAAGCTGGGCTTCAAGCGCAGCATGGTGCCGACCAGCGCCTGCGAGGCGGTCTTCTTCGGCGCGCCGCTGGTGGGGGTCGTCTCCCTGCTGGCCGCCGCGGCGATGGTTCCGGTGGCCGGCCTCTACACGCCGTCCCCGGCCCTGGGCAACCTGCTGGTGCTGCTCTATCTCCTGGCAGTGCCGGGGATCGCGCTGATGCTCGCCGGATCGGCCTCCGGCTCGCCCTATGGTGCGATCGGCTTCTCGCGCGAGATGGTCATGATGCTCGCCTATGAAGCCCCCCTGGTGCTCGTGCTGGCCGCCGTCGCCCTGCGCACCGGCTTCGCCGAAGGGCACTGGGTGACGTTCTCCCTCACGGACATCGTCGCCTGGCAGCGAGCGCATGGCGCCAACCTGTTCGATCCGGTGATGTGGCCGGCCCTGGCCGCCTTCGCCCTGTTCTTCCCCGCCAATCTCGGCGTCGTGCCCTTCGACGTGCCGGAGGCCGAGACCGAGGTGCTGGAAGGGCCCCTGCTGGAATACTCCGGTCCTGCCCTCGCCTTGTTCAAGGTCATGTCGGCGCTGAAGGCCGCCGTGGTGCTGAACCTCGGGATCGCCCTGTTCCTGCCGATCGGCCCTGGCGGCATCGCCGGCCTGCTGGTCTGGCTGGTGGAAATGACCGCCCTGATGCTGCTCTCGGTCACGGTGGTCCGGCTCTCGGCGGCACGGATGCGCATCGATCAGGCGTTCACCTTCTTTCTCAAATGGGCCCTGCTGCTCGCGGCAGCGAGCCTGGCCGCCGTTGTTGCGCTCTAGGGGAGGACACGTCATGGACATCCTGACCCGCCTGAAGACGATGGCGACGAAATCGCCCTGGATCTACCGCATCAATGCGGGATCCTGTAACGGCTGCGACGTCGAGATGGCGACCGCCGCGCTGATCCCGCGCTACGACGTGGAACGCCTCGGGTGCCAGTACTGCGGCAGCCCCCGCCACGCCGACATCGTGCTGATCTCCGGGCCGCTGACACGCCGCGTGCTGACGGCCGCGCAACGGGTCTTCGACGAGGTGCCCGATCCCAAGGTGGTCGTGGCGGTGGGGGTCTGCCCGATCTCCGGCGGCATCTTCCGTGACAGCTATGCCGTCATGGCGCCGATCGACCAGTTCTTCCCCGTGGACGTGAACGTGCCCGGCTGCCCGCCGCGGCCACAGGCCATCATCGAGGGCATCGCCGAGGCCATCGGCATCTGGCGTGAGAGGTTGTGAGGACACGACGATGAACTTCCTGACGCTGTTCGCCCGCAACCTGCGCCATGGCCCATACACCGAAAGCTTCCCGTTCGGCCCGGCCCCGACGGCAAAGCGCTTCCGCGGACGGATCACCTTCGATGCCGCCTCCTGCGAAGGCTGCCGCGTCTGCGAGCGCGTCTGCCCCGCCGGGGCCATCCGCTTCGCGCGGACACCGGAGGGCATGACCTTCGATTGCTGGCACGACACCTGCGTCTTTTGCGGAAATTGCGAGTTCCACTGCCCGACCAAGTCGATCCAGCAGTCCGCCGACTGGCATCTCGCGCATCGGCAGGAGGCGAAGTTCACGCTGGTCGAGCACGGCCTGATCCCCAACCAGCCCTGCTCCGAATGCGGCGCCAAGGCGCTGGCCACGGCTCCCTCGGCGATCGCCGCCAAGCCGCCCCTTGTTCCCGAGGAGGTCGCGCATATGCGCACACTCTGCCCGAAGTGCCGGGCCAGGTTCCTCAAGAGCCGGAGGACCGGCGCATGAGCCGCTTCCCGGACGCCCTCGAATTGCAATTGCGCGAAGCGGCGCCGGCAGGCCTGCAGTTTGCCGCCAGCACCGACCGCCACGGTGTCACCGCGGCATGGTGCGACCTGGCCAGCAAGGACGACCTGCCGAAAGTGAGCGAACTGCTGCGGACGATCGGGGCCCGCCTGTCGATGATCACCGGCGCCCAGCCCCCGGCGCCGGAAGCCGAGGAGGACCAGGAGCCGGAAGAAGGGAAGCCCGCCGCCCCGCTGCCGGTGAATTTCGGCGGCACCCCGATGGACGGAACCACCTATGAGATCACCTACCAGTTCGATCTCGCGGGTGACACGCTCACCCTCACCGCCTTCGTGCCACAGGGCGGGGCGATTGCGTCACTGACCCCGCTGTTCCGTGGCGCCGACTGGCCGGAACGCGAGATCATGGAAACCTTCAACCTGGTCTTCGAGGGCCACCCCAACCCGGTGCGCCTGTTCATCGCCGATGACATCGAGCCGGCCGTGCTGGAACGCCTGATCCCGCTTTCCACCCTGGTCAACGCGGCCAGCACCAAGGACCTGTGGAACAAGGTGGCCAAGGCGGCCGCCGGAAAGGCCGCGCCATGACAAGCACATCCTCGACCTACACGATCCCGGTCGGTCCGCTGCACGTCGCCCTCGAAGAACCGATGTATTTTCGCCTTGACGTGCAGGGCGAGACCGTCCGCCATCTGGAGATCAATGCGGGCCATGTGCATCGGGGCATCGAGTACCTCGCCACCAAGCGATCGCTGTTCCAGAACATCGTCCTGACCGAGCGTATCTGCTCGCTCTGCTCCAACAGCCATCCCGAGGCCTTCGCCATGGCGGCCGAGCAGATCGCGGGCATCGAGGTGCCCGAGCGCGGCGCCTATCTGAGGGTTATCGCCGGCGAAGTGAAACGGATCGCCTCCAACCTGTTCAACGTCGCCATCCTCGCCCATCTCGTCGGATACGAAGCCCTGTTCATGCACATCATGCAGGTCCGCGAGATTGCCCAGGAGATCAAGGAAGCCGTCTTCGGCAACCGGATGGACCTGGGGGCGATGTGCATCGGCGGCGTCCGCTACGATCTCGACATCGAGACGACGGCCATGCTCATCCTCGGGCTCGACAAGCTGGCGGCGGAGATCGTCGGAATCGAGGACGCCTACCGCAGCAACGGCTCGATCCTGCGGCGCACCCGTGATGTCGGCGTCCTGTCGCACGAGGAAGGGCTTGCCTGCGGCGTGGTCGGGCCGGTGGCCCGCGCCACCGGCATCGACTACGATGTCCGGCAGATCGCACCCTACCATGTCTATGACCGTCTGCCGCTCGAGGTCCGGACGCGCACCGAAGGTGATGTCTGGGCCCGCGCGATGATCCGGTTGCACGAGGCGCGCAACGCCATCGAGCTGATCCGCGCCTGCCTTCATCAGTTGCCGGACGGCCCGGTCAATGTCGGCGAACGGCCTGACATTCCGCCCGGCCGCGGGGTGGCCAAATGCGAGGCCCCGCGCGGCGAGCTGATCTACTACCTGAAGACCAACAGCACGCCGAATCCGGAACGGCTGAAGTGGCGCGTGCCGAGCTTCATGAACTGGGATGCGCTCAAGTTCATGATGCGTGACGCCAAGGTCGCCGACATCGCCATCATCGTCAACAGCATCGACCCCTGCGTCTCCTGCACCGAGCGCTGAGGCCCACCGCATTCCCTGGCCGGCCAATCACGGCCGGCAGTCACTGAGGAGAGATCCCATGCCATTCGCCATCGACAACGAAGTCTGCAACGCCTGCGGCTCCTGCGAGGAGGTGTGCCCCAACAATGCCATCTCGCACAAAGGCAAGGTGTTCACGATCAATGCCGCCAAGTGCAAGGAATGCGTCGGGGACTTCGACGTGGCGCAATGCGCCGATGTCTGCCCATCCGGCGCCTGCGCGCTGATTGCTGCCTGAAGGGCGGGCCGGGGCCGGTTCCCGGTCCCGGCCGCCGCGGTTCACGACCACGGCTGCGCGGCCACTTACGCCGGAGGAGTACCATGGATGTCTATGAACAACTGATCCACGAAAGAGCGGAAGGACGCTCCTGCGCGCTGGCGACCATCGTCAACGTGGTCGGCTCCATTCCCTCCTATACATGTGCCAAGATGCTCGTCCGGGAAGACGGCACGATCGTCGGCACGATCGGCGGCGGCGCCGCCGAAGGCCGGGCCATCGCCATTGCCCGGGAAGTCCTGGAGACCGGCCGTCCGCAGATGATCTCGTTCAATCTGCACGAGAACCCGGTCCTCGATATCGGCATGGTCTGTGGCGGCAGCCTCGATATCTTCGTCGAAGCCATCCGGCCTTCCCCCACCGCCTATATCTTCGGCGGCGGCCATATCGGCTTCATCATGGCACGGCTGGCCAGGCTGGTGGGCTTCGAGGTCGTGGTGATCGACGATCGCCCCGAATTCGCCAACCGGGACCGCTTCCCCGAGGTCCAGGCGGTTCATGCGGGCGACCTCGCGGCCAGCATGGAGCAGTTGCGGCCGAACCGCAGCTCGCTGATCTTCATCGCCACCCGTGGCCATGGGCTCGACGGCCAGGCACTTGCCTGGGCGCTTGGAACCTCCGCCGGCTACATCGGCATGATCGGCTCGAAGCGGAAGGTGATCACCATCGGCAAGCGGCTGATGGCCCAGGGCATCCCGGCGGAGCAATTCCGTCGCGTGCAGGCCCCGGTCGGCCTGGACATCGGCGCCGACACACCGGAGGAAATCGCCATCGCCGTCATCGCGGAGATGATCGCCAACATACGCAAATCGGAAGGTGCCCGCCCGCTGGTCCGCACCATGGCGGACCTGATGGCCCGCGTGCCGGCATCCGGCCAGGTGCATCTGGTGGGCACGGACAGCGATACCGAGGAACTTGGCGCGGCCTGACCGGCCCGCCGTCGTCCTGGCTTTGGGTGTTCGGGACATATGTCCCTGGTGGAAGAGAGAAGAGCATGAAACGGACTTCCCTGAACGTTAACGGCGTTGAGCGCTGGGTGGTTGCCGAGAAAAGGGCAACGCTGGCGGATGTCCTGCGCGAGCAGATGCTGCTGACCGGATGCAAGGTCTGCTGCGAGGACGGACAGTGCGGCGCCTGCACCGTGATCATCGACGAGAAGCCGGTGCGCGCATGCCTGACGCCGTTGGAGAAGGTCGCCGCCAACGCCAGGATCACGACCATCGAGGGCATCGGCACACCCGACCGCCTGCATCCGCTGCAGGTCGCCTGGATGGCGCATGGCAGCGCGCAATGCGGCATCTGCACGCCGGGCTTCATCATGTCGGCGAAGGTCTTGCTGGACCGCAAGCAGAACCCGACCCGCGAGGAAGTCCGCTCCTGGTTCCAGCGTAACCGGAATCTCTGCCGCTGCACCGGCTACAAGCCGCTGGTGGATGCCGTCATGGACGCCGCCGCGGTGATGCGGGGCGAGAAGCGGATCGAGGACCTGGTGCCGAAGGCCAAGGAAGACGGCTCCATCCTGGGCACCGAGTTCATCCGCCCCTCGGCCCTGGCCAAGGTCACCGGCACATGGGATTTCGGCGCCGACGTGGCGTTGCGCATGCCCGAGGGCACCTTGCGGCTCGCGCTGGTGCAGGCCGAGGTCTCGCACGCGCTGATCAAGGGCATCGACGTCTCCGAGGCGGAAGCCATGCCGGGCGTGGTGAAGGTCCTCACCTGGAAGGACGTCAAGGGCAAGAACGCCATCACCGGCCTGATCACCTTCCCGACCAACAAGGGTGACGGCTGGGACCGCCCGATCCTCTGCAAGGACAAGATCTTCCAGTTCGGCGACGCGATCGCCATCGTCGCCGCCGATACCGAGGAACATGCCCGCGCCGCGGCGAAGCATGTGAAGGTGGACCTGGAGGTGCTGCCCGCCTACATGTCCGGCTTCGCCGCGCTGGAGCCCGACGCGATCGAAATCCATCCTGGCGTGCCCAACGCCTATTACGAGCAGGGCGTGGTCAAGGGACAGGACACCAGGCCGTTCTTCGAGAAGGCGGCCGCCGTGGTGGACATCACCACCTACTGCAGCCGCCAGCCGCATCTGCACCTGGAGCCCGATTGCGGCGAGGCGTTCATCGACGATGATGGCGTGGTGACCATTCTCTCGAAGAGCATTGGCCTGCACCTGCACCATGCGATGATCTGTCCGGGCATCGGTGTGGCGCCGGAGAAGCTGCGCATCATCCAGAACCCGACCGGTGGCACCTTCGGCTACAAGTTCTCGCCCACCATGGAAGCCCTGCTCGGCGTCGCCGTGCTGGCCCTCGGCAAGCCGGTGTCGCTGATCTACGACCAGTACCAGAACATCACCTATACCGGCAAGCGCAGCCCGGTGAACCTCAACATCCGTCTCGCCTGCGACGATGACGGCAAGCTGACGGCGATGGAGACGGACTGGTGGCTCGACCATGGGCCGTATTCGGAGTTCGGTGACCTGGTGACGCTGCGCCAGGCACAGTTCACCGGTGCGGGCTATCACCTGGAGAACATCCGCGGCCGTGGCCGGACCGTGGCCACCAACCATGCCTGGGGCTCGGCTTTCCGCGGCTATGGCTCCCCGCAGGCGTTCCTGGCCTCCGAAACCGCCATGGACATGCTGGCGGAGAAGATGGGCGAGGATCCGTTCGAGTTCCGCTACAAGAATCTCTATAACGAGAACTCGACCACGCCGACCGGGCAGAAGCCGGAAGTGCTGGTGCTGAAGCAGCTGTTCGACATGATCCGCCCCAAGTACGAGGAGGCGAAGGCGCGCTGCAAGGCGCTCTCCACCGCCGAGAAGAAGCGAGGCGTCGGCATCTCCCTCGGCATCTATGGGTGCGGGCTCGACGGGCCGGACAGCTCGAACGCGCGCGCCGAACTGACTCCGACCGGGGTCACCATCTACAATGCCTGGGAAGATCATGGCCAGGGCGCGGACCTGGGCACCCTGACCATGGCGCACGAGGTGCTGCGTCACGCCGGCTTCAAGCCCTCGGACATCAAGCTGGACCTGAATGACACCCGTGGCCCGGATTCCGGTCCGGCCGGCGGCAGCCGCTCCAACGTCTTCACCGGCCAGGCCACCCGCGTGGCGGCGGAGATGCTGCTGAATGCCATGCGGAAGGAGGACGGCACCTATCGCACTTACAAGGAGATGGTCGCCGAGAACATTCCGCTGGTCTATGACGGCAAGTGGGTCGCCGCCGCCTGCACGGATTGCACGTCCGATACCGCCCAGGGGGCGCCGTTCCCGATCTACATGTATGAGGTCTTCCTGCCGGAGGTCGAGGTCGACATGGAGACCGGCAAGGTCCAGGTGGTGAAGTTCACCACGGCGGTCGATGTCGGCACGATCATCAACAAGGCAACCGTGGACGGCCAGATCTACGGCGGCCTCGCGCAGGGCATCGGGCTTGCCCTCAGCGAGGACTTCGAGGATCTGGAGATGCACAACACCCTGCGCGACTGCGGGATCCCCTATCCGAAGGACGTTCCGGACGAGATGGAGATCCTGTATCTCGAAACGCCGCGCGAACTGGGTCCGTTCGGGTCCGCGGGATGTGGCGAGGCCCCGCTCACCGCGCCGCATCCGGCCATCCTCAACGCCATCTACAACGCCTGCGGCGTGCGGATCTTCCGGATTCCGGCACTGCCGGAAGTGGTGAAGATGGGGCTTGATCAGCTGCGGGCCGCCCAGGCGCCCGTCGCCGAACCCGAGCACGCCTGATCACCACCGGGGACCGCGGCGGTGACGCCGCGGTCCCCGGCCCGTGTTGCGGCCCTGGCGCCGCATGAGGAGAATGGTCATGGACGGCGAACGTGTCAGGGCATGGGAAGCGCGCTGCGTCGAGGAACAGCCGCCGGCCTGCGTGCTGTCCTGTCCGCTGCGCGTCGATGCCCGCTCCATGATGGAGAAGATGGCGCAGGGCGCCTTCGCCGAGGCCCTGGCGATCTATGCGCGGGTGGTCCCCTTCCCCGCCATTCTCAGCCGGATCTGTGACCGGCCCTGCGAAACCAGTTGCCGGCGCGGCGAGGCCGGGGGAGCCGTCCAGATCCGGGCGCTGGAGCAGGCCTGCGTCACCGGCTACTACGGCACGCTGCGGCGCACGCCCCAGAAGTCCCGCAAGCCGCGCCGGATCGCCGTCATCGGCGCCGGGCTGGCGGGCCTCACCGCGGCCTTCGACCTGGCGATGAAGGGCAATGCCGTCGAGGTCTTCGAGGCCGCGGCCGAGCCCTTGCCCCGGCTGCGGCAGGAGCACGGGGCCACGCTTCCGCCCTCCGTGGTGGTCACAGAGCTCGACATGCTGGCCAGGATCGGCGTGGCCCTGCACTGTGATACCAGGATCACCGGCGGTGACTCGCCACTCGGGTTGTCGCGCCTGATCGACACCCATGACGCCGTCGTGCTGGCCACCGGGGCGGCTGCGGCCGGGTGGGCCGGCCTCGGTGATCTCCCGGGCCTCGACCTCGCCCCGGACGGCGCGCCGGCCATCGATCCCCTCACCCATGCCACCAGCCATCCGAAGCTGTTCAGCGGTGGGACCCATGCGGCCGGCACTTCGGCGATCGTCTCGATGCGTGATGGCCGGCGCGCCGCGGTCTCGATCGACCGGCTGCTGCAGGGGGCATCGCTGACGGCAAACCGGACCGATGGCAGCAGCGGCCCGTCATGCCTCTACACCAACGTTGCCGCCCATGCGCCGGTCGCCCCGGTCGTGCCATCCGATCCCGGACAAGGCTACGACACCACGGAGGCCATCCGCGAGGCGGCGCGCTGCTTCCCCTGCCGCTGCCAGGAATGCGTCAGGGCCTGTGCCTTCCTGGCCCACTACAAGACCTACCCGAAGCGGACGGTGCGCGAGATCTACAACAACGACTGCATCGTCATGGGTACGCGCAAGTCCAACCGCATGGTGAACAGCTGCACCCTGTGCGGCCTGTGCGCCACGGTCTGCCCGAACGATCTGCCGGTCGGCGAGGTCTGCCTGGAGGCACGGCAGAGCATGGTGGAGAAAGGCCGCATGCCGGCTTCCCATCATGAGTTTGCCTTGCGCGACATGGCCTACAGCCGCTCCGGGCTGGTGGCCTTCCATCGCCACCAGCCGGGCCACGACAGCAGTGCGGCGGTATTTTTTCCCGGCTGCCAGCTCGTTGCCTCGGCGCCGGAGCATGTCGCGCGTGTCTATCGCCACCTGGCCGGGACCCTGCCCGGCGGGGTCGGGTTGATGATCGAATGTTGCGGGGCCCCGGCTCATTGGGCCGGGCGCCGCGACCTTCATGCGGAGGTGCTGGCCGGACTGCGCACGCACTGGGAGGCGCTGGGACGCCCGCGGATCATCACCGCCTGCAGCACCTGCCTCGGGATGTTCCAGGACTTTGCCCCGGAGATGGCACCCGAACCGGTCTGGACGGTGCTGGCCCGGATTGGCTGGCCCGCCGACGCGGCCCAGGCCCCCGGGCGGCACCTGGCGATCCATGATCCCTGCACCGCCCGGTCGGCGG
This sequence comes from Rhodovastum atsumiense, assembly GCF_937425535.1. Taxonomy (NCBI): domain Bacteria; kingdom Pseudomonadati; phylum Pseudomonadota; class Alphaproteobacteria; order Acetobacterales; family Acetobacteraceae; genus Rhodovastum; species Rhodovastum atsumiense. The sequence goes on along the minus strand of NZ_OW485601.1, from coordinate 5,229,508 downwards.
CGGGCATGCAGCAGGCGGTGCGCGACCTCGCCGCCGGTCTCGGTGTTGTCCTGCAGGAGCTTGGCGGGGCTGACCACACCACGTGCTGCGGCTATGGCGGCCTGGTCTCCTTCGCCAATCCAGAAGTCGCCAACAAGATCGTCGACCAGCGCGCCGGCGCGAGCGAGGCGGACTATCTCGTCTACTGTGCCATGTGCCGGGACAACTTCGCCCGGCGAGGCAAACGCGCCGTGCATCTTCTCGACCTTGCCTTTCCGCCCGCCGACGGCACCGATCCCGCCGGCCGGCCGGATCCCGGATTTTCGCGCCGCCGCGACAACCGTGCGCGCTTCCGGACCACCATGCTGCGTGACGTGTGGGGAGAAACCATGAGCGATCCCGTGCCCGACCTGCCGCTCACGATCGCCGATGACGTGCGCGCCGACATGGAGCGGCGGCTGATCCTCGTCGAGGACGTCGCGGAAACGATCGCCCATGCCGAACGTGGCGGGCGCAAGCTCCGCGATCCGGCCAGCGGCCGGCTGGTCGCCACGCACCGCATCGGCAATGTCACGATCTGGGTGGAATACGCGGTGGCGCCGGCCGGGATCGTCGTGCACCGCGCCTACAGCCATCGCATGGTCGTGGAGGCGAAGCCGTGATCCGCCCCACCACGCTCCCCGCGACCGCGACGCCGGGACTGGTCTGCGCGCAATGCGACGTGCCGCTGGTCCCGGGGCCGGTCGAGGCCTCCTATCTCGGGCAGAGCTTCACCGTGGATTTGCCACGCTGTCCCCGCTGCGGCTTCGTCTATGTCTCCGAGGAACTCGCTTCCGGCCGCATGCTGAACGTCGAGCAGGCCCTGGAGGACAAATGACGCCCTGGGACGGCCCGCCGGCGGACAGCCTGTATGGAAGCGGCCTGGTCACCGACGGGCACGGCCTGCCGCTGCGGCCCGGCGGCGCGGCGCTGAGCACGGCATTGATCAGCGCGGCGGGCTTCCGGCCCGGCGGGATCGTGCTCGATATCGGATGTGGCCGGGGCGAAAGCCTGGCCCGGCTCCGTGCCCTGGGATGGCAGGCCGTGGGGATCGACCAGGCGGCGGCGGCACTCTGTCATGCCGGCGATGAGCCCGCGCGGTCCCTGCTGGTGCGCGGCAATGGCCTCTCCTTGCCGTTCGCCGACGCGAGCCTCGACGGCGTGCTGGCGGAATGCAGCCTCTCCGTCATGCCTGATCGCGCCGCGACGCTGCTGGAATGGGCGCGCGTGCTGCGGCCGGGCGGATCGCTGGCGCTCAGCGATGTCTATCATCGCCGGGACGATGCGGCCTTCGCCCCGGCCGGCGCGACGACACGCGCGAGGCTGCAAGGCGAAGTGCGGGACGCGGGGCTCGGCCTTGCGGTGTTCGAAGATCATTCCGACGTGCTCCGGGAATGGGTGGCACGGTTCATCTTTCGCTACGGGACACTGGACGCGTTGTGGGCCGGCGCCGGCTGCCGCGCCGCGACGTCGGCCCGTGCGGGCGCGCCCGGTTACTGCCTGTTGATCGCGCGCAAGCCGGATGACGCCACGGGCGGGCCCGGTCGGGAGGACTTCCACGATGGCCGATGACTCATTCAGAATTGCCGAGTTGCTGCTGCAGGGCTTCAAGTGCAGCCACATCCTGATGCAGCTGGCGCTGGAGGCGCAGGGACGCGCGTCACCGGAGCTGGTCCGGGCGATGTCGGGGCTGGCGGTGGGAATGTCGCAGGGCTTCAATTGTGGCGCGCTCACCGGCGGATGCTGCGTGCTCGGCCTCTATGCCGGCCGTGGCGCGGAGGATGAAGCCGAGGATCCGCGCCTTGATGTCCTGGTCGATGAATTCAGCTGGTGGTTCCGCAACCATGCCAGGGAGCAGTTCGGCGGCATCGATTGCGCGGAGATCATGCGGTTCGATCCGGCCTTGCGCCAGCAGCGCTGCCCCGGACTGATCCTGCGCAGCTGGGAGAAGCTGGTGGAGACGCTGGAACAGCACGGGATCGACATCGCCGTCCCGCCACAGCCGGCGGAGCCGGCCTGATGTCGGCCTCCTGCTTCGACGCCTTCCGCCAGGAGGTGGGCGCGGTGGTCCTGGCGGCCGGATGGTCCTCGCGCATGGGGGCGTTCAAGCCGCTGCTGCCGCTCGGGGAGAGCACCGTGGTCGGGCGCGTGGTCGCGACGCTGCGCCAGGCCGGCATCACCCGCATCCACGTCGTCACCGGACACCAGTCCGAGGCGATGGCACCGGTGCTGGCGCGGCTCGGCGTGGTGGGCGTGGCGAATCCGGGCTTCACCGACGGGATGCTGAGCAGCGTGCGGCGCGGCCTGAGCTCCTTTGCGGATGCGCCGCGCGGCTGCCTGCTGCTGCCGGTGGACCTGCCGCTGGTCCGGCCGCAGACGATCCTGCGCACGCTGCGGGCGGCTGCCGCGACCGGGGCCGCCGTGGTGCATCCCTGCATGCGCGGCCGGCGTGGCCATCCCCCCTTCATCGACCGCCGGCTGTTCGCACCGATCCTGGCGACCGACGCGCCGGGCGGACTGCGTGCCATCCTCGACCGGTATCCGGCCGAAGAGGTCGCGGTGGCGGACCGCTTCTGCCTGCACGACCTCGATGAACCGGCCGATTATCGCTGGGCCGTCAGGGCGCTGGCGCAGTACGACATCCCCGATGCCGAGGAATGCGCGGCCATGTTGGCCGCCACCGGGGCCCGCGCCGACCTGTGCGCGCACAGCCAGGCCGTCACCGACCTGGCGCTGCGGATCGCCCGCCAGCTGCGGGCCGCCGGTGTGCCGCTCGACCTCGATCTGGTGCGGGCGGGCGCGCTGCTGCACGATATCGCCAAGGGGCAGCCGCACCATGCCGCCGCCGGGGCCGCCCTGGTGGCCGAATGGGGCTTCCCCGAGGTCGCGCGGATCGTCGCCAGCCATATGGCGCTCAGCTTCGACCCTCCGGTGATCGACGCCCGCGCGGTGGTCTATCTCGCCGACAAGCTGGTCAGCGGCACCGCGCGCGTGTCGCTGGCCGAACGGTTTGGCCCCGCCCTCGCCCGCTGGCACGACAATCCCGACGCGCTGGCCGGCGCGCGGGCCCGGCACGCGGCGGCACGGGCGGTGCTGCAGGCCATCACCGCCCGCATCGGTGCCGCCGATGTGCTGCGGGGGGCGGAGGCTCCGGCATGACCTGCTCCGACAGCCGCCTGGACCTGGGCCGGACCGAGAGCGTCTGCCCCGATTGCCTCGCCCGCCTGCCCGCCACCCGCTTCGCCGAGGGCGATACGGTGTTCCTGGAGAAGACCTGCCCGACGCACGGCACCTTCACCACGGTGATCTGGCGTGGCCTGGACAGCTATCTGCGCTGGGGCAAGGCGCCGCGCGCCCAGGCCGTGCCGCCGGTCTGCGCCACCCCGGTGCGACAGGGCTGCCCGCATGATTGCGGGCTTTGCCCCGACCATCGCCAGCAGAGCTGCTGCGTGCTGCTGGAGGTGACGTCGCGCTGCAATCTCGCCTGCCCGGTCTGCTTCGCCGCCGCCCGCCGCGACGGGGCGGATGCGGGGCTCGACGACATCGGCCGCTGGCTGGACACCCTGGCCGAGGCGGGCGGGCACGTGCACATCCAACTCTCGGGCGGGGAGCCGACGGTGCGCGACGACCTGCCGGAGGTGGTGGCCCTGATCCGCCGGCGCGGCTTCGATTTCGTCCAGCTGAACACCAACGGCCTGCGGATCGCGCGCGAGCCCGCCTATCTGGACGCCCTGGCCAGGGCGGGACTCGACTGCGTCTTCCTGCAGTTCGACGGCGTGACCGACGAGGTCTACCGCCGGCTGCGGGGGGCGGCGCTGCTGCGGGTGAAGCGGCAGGCCATCGCCGCCTGCGGCGAAGCGGGGATCGGCGTGGTGCTGGTCCCCACGCTGGTGCCGGGGGTGAACACCCGCCAGATCGGCGCGATCGTCGATTTCGCGGTGGCGGAGATGCCCACCGTGCGGGCGGTGCATTTCCAGCCGGTGAGCTATTTCGGCCGCACGCCCGTCCCCCCGGCCGACCCGGCGCGGATCACGCTGCCCGAGGTCATGGCGGCGCTGGTCGCGCACGGGGGCGGCACGATCCGCATGGCCGACTTCATCCCCGGTTCCGCCGAGAACCCCTATTGCTCGTTCAGTGCCCGATTCACGCTGGGCGCGGACGGCAGGCTGCGGGCGATGCGGGAGGAAGCCTCCGGGTGCTGCGCCACGCCCCCCCGCCGCACCTGCTGCGGCACCCCGGAGCGCCCCAGCCCGGAGGTGGACCGGGCCCGGCGCTACGTCGCCGGGCAATGGAAGCAGCCCGGCGCCCCGGCCCCGGTGGCGGGGCTGGAAGCGTTCGACGCCTTCCTGGGGGGGCGGCAGCGCACGCTCGGCATCTCCGCCATGGCGTTCCAGGACGCCTGGACCCTGGACGTGGAGCGGCTGCGCCAATGCCACATCCATGTCGTCGCGCCGGACCGGCGGGTGATCCCGTTCTGTGCCTACAACCTCACCAACCGGCAGGGCCGGTCGCTCTACCGCCCCGCGGGAGACTGAGATGAAACCCGCGACGCTGGACCACTGGGCGGCCGCGCGGATGGGGGTCGCGGCGCCGCTGACCGAGGCGGCGGTCGCCGCCTACCAGCTTGCGCACCTGCGCGAGACCCTGGCCCATGCCCGGGCGGCGAGCCCGTTCTACCGGTGCCAGGACTGGCCCACCGGCCTGCCGGACAGCCTCGCCGATCTGGCCCGCTGGCCCTTCACCACTCCCGCCGACCTGCAACGCGGCGATCCGGCGTTGCTGGCCATTTCGCAGCGTGAGGTGGCGCGCGTGGTGACGCTCGAGACATCCGGCACCAGCGGCCCACCGAAGCGGGTGCATTTCACCGCGGCCGATCTCGAGGCGACCGTCGATTTCTTCCATCACGGCATGGCGCTGTTCACCCGGCCGGGGGACCGGGTGGTCATCGCCTTCCCCGCCGCGCGACCGGGCGGCGTGGGCGACGCCCTGGCGCAGGCGGCCCGGCGACTCGGGGCCGAACCGGTGCCGGCGCCGCTGGACCAGCCGGTGGAAACAATGGTCGCATTGCTGCGGGCGGAACGGCCGCAGGTGGTGTTCGGCCCGCCGGTCAGGCTGCTGGCGGCGGCGCGGGTCTCGGCCTGCGACGGCGGCCCGTCCCTGTCCGTGCGCGCGGCCCTGGCCAGTTCCGACAGCATCCCTGCCGCACTTGGCGACGTGCTCCGCCGCCATTGGCGCTGCGAGCTGTTCGCCCATTGGGGCATGACCGAGACGGGGTACGGCGGGGCGCTGGAATGTGGCTGCCACGCCGGCCAGCACCTGCGCGAAACCGACCTCTACGTGGAGGTCGTCGATCCCCTCACCGGCGCGGTGCTGCCGCAGGGGGCCAGGGGCGAGCTGGTGCTGACCACGCTGCGGCGGCGCGGCGTGCCATTGATCCGCTACCGCACCGGGGACCTGGGCCGACTGCTGCCGGGCCGCTGCGCCTGCGGCTCCGTGCTGCGCCGCCTGGACGAACGAACCGGACGAACCGGGGGGCACATCGCCCTGCCCGGAGGCGCCGCGTTGTCGCTGTCCGCGCTGGACGCGGCGCTGTTCGCCCTGGACCGGGTCACCGACTTCACGGCGGAGTTGCACAGGACCGTGCCGCCGCGGCTGGCCGTGTGCGTGGCCAGCCCGGCGCCGCTGCGGGGACCGGGGGTGACGGAGGCGGTGCGCCGGGTACTGGCCACCACGCCCGCGATCAGGTCGGTCCTGGAATCGGGTGCGCTCGGGCTCGAGGTCACGGTGGCCGAGGCGACGACCTGCCGGCATGGCGGCAAGCGACGCCTGGTCTGCCGGCCTGGCCCGGTCGCGCAATGGCCACGCGCGGTGCTGTTCGATCTGGACGGCACGCTGCTCGATTCCGTCCCGGACGTCCACCGGGCCCTCACCGTGGCGCTGGCACGAGCCGGCCTGCCGCCGCTGCCCCTGCCGGTGCTGCGTCCGCTGGTCGGCGGGGGCGCGCGCCGGCTGATCGAACGGGCCTGCGCGGTGCTCGGTCACCTGCCGGACACGGCCGGGCTCGATGCGCTGGTGACGGCGTTCCTGGCCGCCTACCATCCTTGCAAACCCGTGTTGACCACACCTCGGGCGGGGGTGCACAAGGTCACGCGCCGGCTTGTCGATGCCGGCCTCCAACTGGCTGTGGTCACCAACCGCCCGGGTGCGGAAGCAACGACGTTGCTGGAACGATTCGGACTGTCCGACGTGATCGAAGTGGTGGTTGGCGGCGACGCCGGTCCACCGAAGAAGCCGGATCCCGGGCTGGTGCTGCTGGCCTGTGCATGGCTCGGCGTGCCCGCGGCCGAGGCCGTGATGGTCGGCGACAGCGCCTATGACGTCGATGCCGCCAGGGCGGCCAACATGGCTTCGGTGGTCATGCGCGGCGGGTGTTCGGCGCAGCCAGTGGAAACGCTCGGCGCCGCCCGCGTGATCGATGGCCCGGACGACCTGCCCGAGGCACTACGTGGCCTCGGCGTCACCTAGATACGTGTATTTCGGTTATTGCCTCTGCACACGCAAACGGTCATCATTGTTCGCATATGTACGTTCTGACCAGATGGCCATACAATGATTATGCCAGCAGGAACGTCAGGAAATGAAACTATTCTATTTTGTAATAATTTCAAATTCGTTTCATTCCCTATCAGCCTGATAAGGGCAAGGAATCCCTGACAAGGCTTCCCACCGTTCGGATCCAAGCGGCTGCAGAAGGGAGAGTCTTCGATGTCACAATGCACGGACGGGCGGAGTGACGTCTGCTACATAGCCTGCAGCGCCCACGACGGACCGCTTCCAGATCGTTGCGTCACCTGTGGGGAAAGCCCGGTGACCGGCCGGGCCTCGGTGCAGTCCTGCCAGGTCTCTGCGGTGCAGGACGAGTTGGCGGGGGCGCCCCATCCGCTGATGCTGGCACGGCATCATTTCCTGGCGCATGGCGTGGTCCCGGCGGGGGTTCCCCTTGCCATCCTGCGCTCATGGCAGCGCAGTGCCGCGCATGGGCTCGATCCGGCCAACGCGCTGGCCGAGGAAGCGGTCTCGCGCACCGAGTTGCGCGAGGTGCTGGAGCGCAACCAGGACCTGGTGCAGGCTGCCTGGGGCGAGATCGAGACCTTGTGCCGCGACACCGAAGCCGCCGGCGGCATCGTCGTGCTGACCGATCCGGATGGCGTCATCCTGGTGCGGGCCGGCAGCACCAGCTTCGCCGAACAGGCCGACCGGATCGCACTGCGGCCGGGCATGCGCTGGAGCGAACCCGTCGTCGGCACCAATGCGATCGGCACCGCCCTGTTCGAGCGGCGGGAGATCTCGGTATTCGGTGCCGAGCACTTCCTGGCACCACACAGCGTGCTGAGCTGCTCGGCCACGCCGGTTTTCGGGCCGCGCGGCGAGATCGTCGGCGTGCTCGACCTCTCTTCCTCCGCGCAGTTGCCGCATGGCTATACGCTGGCGCTGGTGCGGCGCGCCGCCGAGCAGATCGAACGCCTGCTGTTTCAGCGCGCCTTCAGCACGCAGGAACAGATGCACCTGCATTCCAATCCCTACCTGCTCGGCAGCCCGCACGAAGGACTGCTGGCCTTTGACGGCGACCGGCTGGTCGGGGCCAACCGCAACGCCGTGAGCCTGCTCGGCCTGGCCTGGTCGGCCATCGGGTCGGTGCGCTTCGATCAGCTGTTCTCGGTGCAGCAGGCCAGCATCCAGCGCAATGCCTCTTCCGACGAATGCCTGGTGCAGACCATGCGTGGCAGCACCCTGTTCGCCCGGCTGCAGCAGCCGCCCCGGTCGCGGCCACCGATACCGCAAGCGGCCCCTCCCGGCGACGTCACCCCCCGGCCCATCCCGCCCGGTGGTGGACCGGAGCTGCCAGCGCGCGAAGCGCTGGAGCGCCTGCTGACCAACGTCCCGCCCGGTCAGCTACGCACCCGTCGCCTGAAGCCGGGCCATCTGCTCTATGGCGCGGAGGAAGCCAATGAAGGCCGCCCCTGCATCGTGGTAGTCCGCAGTGGTCGGCTGCGCTGCTTCATCTCGTTCGAAGGCAAGGAACTGACGCTGTTCATGCTGGAAGCGGGAGACGCGATCCTGCTGCATCCCCAGTCGATCCTGGAAGCCAAGAAAAGCTGCGACGTCGCCATCATGCGCCAGTCCACGTTCCGGGCGCTGGCCAGCAATGATCCGAATCTCGGCCTGTCGATGATGTCGGCCGTCGAGTGGATGCTGCAGAAATCGATCCGCATCATCGAGGAGATGGCTTTTCACGGCGTCAAGCACCGGCTGGTGCGGGTGCTGTGCGAGACGGCCGATCGTGACGGACGGCACACGGAGCATGGCACTGTCATCGACATCGCCCCGAACGGCGAGGACCTGGCCATGCAGGTGGGCGCGACGCGGCAATCGGTTTCGACGGTCATCGCAGGTCTGATCCGCGCCGGCGTGATCCAGCGGATGGGCAGTTGCGCCATCGTGGTGCCGAGCCTGGAACGGCTGAAGGCGGAAGTTCAGACGCCGGGTTGAGCAGCCTCTGGCGTACGGTGGGATAGCAGGAGCGGATGGGCAGTTGCGCCATCGTGGTGCCGAGCCTGGAACGGCTGAAGGCGGAAGTTCAGACGCCGGGTTGAGCAGCCTCTGGCGTACGGTGGGATAGCAGGAAAGGATCTCCCGATGTGCGGGAACTGTGGGTGCGGCGGGCACCAGACGACGGACCACGCAACGGTGACGGTCCATGAACACTTGCTGGCGGCAAACGACCACGTCGCCGCGCATGTGCGCGAACATCTCGATGCGAACGGCGTGCTGGCGGTCAACATCATGTCGTCGCCGGGCTCGGGCAAGACCAGGCTGCTGGAGGCAACGATCGAGGCGTTGCGTCCACATGCGCGCATCGCCGTCATCGAGGGTGACCTGGAAACCGAAAACGACGCGGATCGTATCCGCCGGCATGGCGTGCGCGCGGTGCAGATCACGACCGGCGTCACCTGCCATCTCGACGCGACGATGGTGCACGATGCGCTGCACGCGATCCCGCTCAAGGATGTGGACCTGCTGTTCATCGAGAATGTCGGCAACCTGGTGTGCCCGGCGGATTTCGACGTCGGGGCACATCTCAGCGTGGTGCTGCTCTCGGTGACGGAGGGCGACGACAAGCCGGAAAAATACCCGGTGATCTTCCGCGGGGCCGACATGGTGCTGGTCAGCAAGACCGACCTGCTGGCGTTCATCACCGAGTTCGATGTCGGCCTCGCCCGTGCCTGCGTCGGGCGGCTGGGCGGGACACGGCCGTTGCTGGAGGTATCGGCGAAGACCGGACAGGGGATTGGTGACTGGACCGATTGGGTGCTGAAACAACTCGCGGCCCGGCGCGCAACCCATCCGAAGCATGAGCACGTGCCATCACATAGCCATGCCGTTCAGGAAGCGATCTGAGGGAGCTTGCATCATTTAGATACCGCAATGGGCCAGCCACCTGACAGTAGGCGGCAGGGTGTTGCCACCGCTTGAACCCAAGCAGCACGCCTGGGTCTGCAGCAGCGCAGTGATGCATTGAGGGACAGCTGGCTGGCTGCCCCCATCTCCGAGGAGACGCGAGTAGCAGGCCAGCAAGGCGGTTGCTTTCGTGAGCCGGGCATGCCTGAGTACAGATCGTTCCGCTTTCTCTTGATCGTCCAGGACCGCTCGTGTCGATCCCGACGTACGATGACCTGATGCTCCCCGTGGTGAAGCTGTGCGCGGAGAAGACCTGGACGATGCGGGAGCTGATCGCCCGCGTGTCAGACGACCTTGGCCTCGCTGCCGTCGAGCGAGCGGCGCAAATCCCCAGCGGTAGCACGACCACGATCGCCAACCGGGTCCACTGGGCAAGACCTACCTGAAGCAGGCGAAGCTGCTCGAGCAACCGAAGCGGGGAACCGTTCAGATCACCGACCGCGGCAAGCAGGTGCTGGCCGCTACCCCGCCGAAGATCGACGGTGCTTTCCTGCTTCAGTTCGCCGAGTTCCAGGCGTTCCAGTCCCGGACCAAGTCGCATGACGCCCCTGCGGCCGCTGAGGGCACCTCCGCACCGACTCCGACGCCCGTAGAGCCGACCAGCACTCCCGAGGAGCAGATCACGACCGCCTCGCTGGCGCTCACCGAGGTCCTGCGGGACGCGCTGCTGGCCCGGGTCCTGGAGGCCTCGCCGACCTTCTTCGAGAGGCTGATCATCGACCTCCTGCTGGCGATGGGCTACGGCGGCTCGCAGACCGACGCCCGCCAGCAGCTCGGCGGCACCGGCGACGGAGGCGTCGACGGGGTGATCCGCCATTCCTAAGAAATTCGGCGCGTTGCTGGGGATGTTGGTCACACCCACTGAACTTGGAGGCAAGCGCCGGTTTCTATTCCCACAGGGGGGCGGCGGCCCGCGAGAGGTTATGTAGCATGCGCCACTGGTGAAATCGGGCTTGTACTCGGCGCCCCTCTCTGGCAAGAGGGGCGCACGGAGTTTCGTGCAACGGGTCGGCATGGCGCAACATTTCCTGCTTTCCGCAGCGGCACGCTCACTCAGCGCGGCGAAGGTCATGCGCATGTCGGAGAGCGGCGTGGTGAACGTGTTCATGCGCCTGCGCTGGCCTGAAACTGGCGGCAGGCCGGTCTGCCCTGGCTGCGGTTGCATGGTCTGCTATGCCTGCCCAAGATCTCCGGACCGGCCGCGCTGGCGTTGCAAGGTGTGTCGTGGCGATTTCTCGATCACCTCGGGCACGCTGTTCGCGCACCATAAGTTGCGTTGCGCACGTATCTGCTGGCGGTTGTCGCGTTCTGCAACGAGGTCAAGGGCCACAGCATGCTCGCGCTCTCCCGCGAACTCGATGTCCAGTACAAGACGGCGTTCGTGCTGGCGCACAAAATGCGTGAGGCCATGGCGTCCAGCGCGAAGGCGGTGCGCATCGGCGGTGCAGGACGTCAGGTCGAACTCGACGGCGCCTATTTCGGCAGCCATGTCCGGCCAGCCAATCTAGCGGCGAACCGCGTTGACCGGCGGCTGGCCGAGAACCGGTCGGACAAGCGCCAGGTCGTCGTGGTGATGCGCGAACGCCGCGGTCCCACGCTGGTGCAAGTGGTGCCGACCGAAGATGCCGCACTACCGCTCATCTCCCAGCGGATCGCCAAGGCGACCGTGCTGCATGCCGATGAGAGCCCGGCCTGGAACAAGCTGCACGCCAGGTTCCCGATGCGGCGGATCAACCATCAGGAGGGCTACAGCATCAACGGCGCCTGCACCAACGGTGCGGAATCCTACTTCTCCCGCCTGCGCCGCAGCGAGCTGGGGCATCACCACCACATCGCCGGACCGTATCTCCTCCGCTATGCCCAGGAAGCCGCCTGGCGGGAAGACGCAAGGCGCGTCAGCAACGGCGAGCAGGTGCATGGGGTGGTTCGCCTGGCCTTGCGCTGCCGACCATCGGTCGACTTCTGCGGTTACTGGCAGCGTGCCCATGTGGCCTAACGCACCCACCATCCGACCACGCCCACGGTCTCGACCCGCTCGATCGTATCCTTGGCGCGATTCAGCGACGCCAGCACAGTCTTTTGGATCAACGCGCGCTGGCGGTCGTCGCTGACCGCGATGCTTTTCAGATCCATCATTCGTTCGCCGATTTCGCGTGTCGTCATTGGCCGTGGCGCATCGCGCAACACGTCGTAGATCAGCCGAAGGCTTTCACCTGGACGGAACCAGGCGTTGCAACGTCGCCGCGGTCGAGGGCCGATCCCCTCGGGTCGGATCTCCGGATCGAACAGCCGCATGGTCGCGTCAAGGTGCGTCAAGGCGGTGCGGCGCTCGCCCAGCTGCTACTCCAGGTCTTTCACCAGCCCGGCCAACTCGGATCGCTTGTCACGCAATATACGGATGACTTCCTGCTCGGCCACCGTCGCCCTCCTCCTGAATTCCAGTGGAACGAGGGTAGATGGCCGATCTCAGAACCCGAACCGGCTGCAGGTGGCGTCTGCTACATGATGCCGCGGGGCCGCACACCGGAATGGCCGCTGCGCGACATTGTGGATGCGATCTTCTACGTGCTCCGCGGTGGCATCCCGTGGCGGATGATGCCGCCTTGCTTCCCGCCGTACCAGACGGTCTATGGCTGGTTCGCCCGCTGGCGCGACCGCAGCGTGTTTGAGGTGATCAACCATCACCTCGTCATGGCCGACCGCGAGCGCGCCGGTCGCGAGGCCAGCCCTTCGGCGGCGGTGATCGATAGCCAGAGCGTCAAGACCACCGAGGCAGGTGGCCCACGCGGCTACGACGCAGGCAAAAAGATCCTAGCATTACAGTTGCTTTTTTCGTTTCAGATGCGAGCGCTGTGCAGCGGCTTGGTGGGCGCGTCGCCAGAGCGACCAGGCGATAACGTGTGCGGGCTGGATGCGTCGTTGCGCAAGACGTGTGGCGACGCGTCGGATTTCCTGCATGGACCAGCGGATGAGCTCGGAAGGTTTCTTGCTGTCCGCAGGATTGTTTTTGGGGGTGGCAGGCAGTTGGCATGGTGGCGGATGGTCGCCAGCATGGCGAAGGCAAGCATCACCAGGGAGACGTGGCGGTGCCAACCGTGCCAGGACCTGGTTTCGTTGTGGTCGAGACCGAGCTCGTTCTTCGTGGTTTCGAAGCTGTCCTCGATCGTCCAGCGCTGGCCTTCGACGGTCACCAACCTCTCGATGCCGGTTCCGGCCGGGCACCAGGTGGTGAAGTAGGCATATTCGCCGTCGGTGATGTTGCGCCGGATCAGCAGACCGCGGGTCCAGAGCCCACTCTGGCTATCGTCGTATTCGGCCGCCTTGAGGTCGGCCAGTTCAAAGTAGGCCCAGTCATAGAGCCGCGCTCCCTTGGTGCCCGCGCCCGCCGAGAGGCGCTTCCAGGCGGAGGGGGCAAGATCCTTCGCAATGTCTTCGGCGGTGCCCGATACCTCCGGCTTGCCGATCCAGGACTGGAAGGTCTGGTTCGATTTGACGCCGAGCACGTAACCCTTGCCCGCCTTGCGCAGCGCCATCTCGATCTCGCCCACGCCGTAGACCGTATCCGCCGCCACCCAGGCAAACGGTACGCCTGCGGTGATGGCTCGCCTGATCATCTCCATCGCCAACCGCGGTTTGGTGGCAAAGCTCACCCCGGGCGGCACATGCGCGGCCGTAAGGCGCGCCGGGGAGTCGGTCCAGGCTTTCGGCAGGTAGAGGGCGCGGTCGATGAAGGCGTGGCCATGGCGCGACACGTAGGCGGCGAACACCCCGATCTGGCAGTTCGTGATCTTGCCCGCCGAGCCGGTGTATTGCCGCGCCACCCCGCAAGACGACTTACCCTGCTTGAGGAAGCCGGTCTCGTCGATCACCAGCACCGCTTCCGGGTCGGCCAGCGTCTCCAGCGCGTAGTCGCGTACAATGTCGCGCAAGGCGTCGGCGTCCCAGCGACCACGACCGAGAATGGCCTGTTGCCGCCAGGGGCCCGAATCGCCTGCCGCCTCGGCACGCATCCAACCGGTCTTGCGCCGCTCAGGCCCGAGCAACCCATCCAGGAACTGCCCCGCAGAGGCCGCCACCCGGTCCTGCGTGAACAGAGAACGCATGCGGGCTTTCACATCCCGCAGCGACGACGCCCAGAGTTCGAGCGTCGTCTCCATGCCTGCACTGCTCATCCGTTCCTCCCACCAGCGCATCACACATGGAGAGGGAACAGAAAAAAAGCAACTGTAATGCTAGGTTGGCAAGATTGACTGGCAGGCTTTGTCCTCCAGCTCTGCCAGATAGGCGGTCGGATCACGGCGGAAGCGGGTGCGCATGGTGCGGGCGTGGCGCCGACGATCGAGACGCCGTCGTAACTCCTTCCATCGCTCACGGTCGACGCGGCCAAGATCAGCGCCGTTGGGCGAATGGCGCCTGGTGGCGACGGCGGCGACCAGGCGCGCTTCGCCACGCAGCACGGCCGCGGGTGAGGCCACCTTGCGGCCGGTGGCCCGCCGCTCGTGGTAACGCTGCGAGCCGAACTCATGCTCGAGGTCGTTGTTGGTGCGCGGCAGGCCCAGGACGGCGTAGCAGTGGAACAACCCGGGGCGATAGCTGCGGGTGACCTTACAGAAATGGTCGACGGCGCCGCTGAGGCTGCCTGCGCTGTCACGGTGACGGGCCATGGCGCCGACCAGGCCGTCGAAGCGACGCTGGAGGGTGGCAGCATCCTCGGCATCATGGTTGTTCAGGAGGTGAGCGGCCTTGTGCACCCATGGATAGACCCGCTCGATGTCCGGCCACAACGCGGCCGTCTGCTCCAGACCGCGTTCGATCAGGTCTTGTAGTCGCGCGAGCGGCGGCGTGTCCCCCCTTTTTCCGCCACACGGTCCAGGCTGTCCGCCACCGCCTCCAGCCGCCCCTTGAGCTTCAGGCCCGCGGCCGCCAGCGGCGGACGGCCGTCGTCGGTGATGGCACTGCGCACCGCCGCGCAGTAGCCGCGCACCACCTCGGCCTGCGGCTCATCGCTGCCCTCGACGGACCGCTCGATCTGGCGGACGCCGCGAACCCGCTTCTTCAACTCCTTCTTCGCGTGCCGGTCGGCCTCGAAGATCGGCAGCACCGCCTCGCGCAAAAAGTGGAACTGGCAAAGCTGGTGCGGCACCCCGGGCAGCGCCCGCTCCACTGCCCGACGGATCGAGGTCTGGCCGTCGCTGACCACCCCCACGACCGGCACGCCCACCGCCTCCGTCACCTCCCTCAGCAGCGGGGCGAGGTCCCTGGCCGTGCCGGAGAGCAGGCTCCGCGCCAGCAACACCTCGCCCGAGACGCAGTCGCGCACCACCCACAGGACCTCGTGCCCCACGTCCGGCTGCAAGCCGTCCAGCGCCAGGATCACCCGCCTCTGCTTCGCCAGCAGCGCCCGCAGCCGACGGCTGTCGGTCAACGACGTCGCCAGCAGTTCGTCGTAACGGTCGAGCAGGTTGGTCACGCTCCGCTCGGAGATCTCCAGCCCGCGCGCCCGCAGGGCCTGGTGGATCTCCGGCACGCTGCGGTGGTCGCGGTGGCGCAGCACCCCCGCCAGCGCGATCACGTCCAGCCCAAACTCGTGCTTCGCCAAGGCGATCGAGCCTTCCGCCTCAGGCCGCCAAGGAAGGTCCCGGCGCTCGCAGCCAGCCTGCTCGCAACGCCGAACCTTCAGGCGCAGACGCGTCGGGCCCGCCAACGTCACAAGCGTGCGCTGGTTCTCGTAGCGTACCCGCATCGGGCTGCCGCAGGCCGGGCATGATTCCTGGATAGGCCACAGCACCGTTTCCCGGTCCGGTCGCTCGCGGGGCGATATCCTGGCCATCCGCACCTCCTGAAAGGAAGGTCCACCCCCCAGTCTAGCAGACAGTCAATCTTGCCGACCTAGAAAAGATCAATGGGCGCAAGCGCCACCTTCTGGTGGACACCGACGGACGCCCGCTGGCCGGCCAAGTGACCCCGGCCAGCGTGCAGGACCGCGACGGCGCACCGCCCGTGCTCAAGGCGTCGCGCGGCAGCTTCCCGTTCATCAAGCATGTCTTTGCCGATGCCGCCTACGCCGCCGAGCGTGTGGCTGCCGCGACGTGCATCGCCATCGAGATCGTCCGCAAGCCCCCCGGTCAGGTCGGCTTCGCCGTTCACCCGAGGCGCTGGGTGGTCGAAAGGTGCTTCGCGTGGGTCGGCCGAAACCGCCGTCTCGCCCGAGACTTCGAGGCCACCATCGCCTCGGCTACCGCCTTCCTCTACGCCGCCTCCGTCATGCTGCTCACCCGGCGGCTCGCTCGTTCCGCATGAGTTCAGAGACAGACTCTAAATCATGCAAAGCCATCGATCAGGAAGGCCGCACAGGACAATACCGATCATACAAGTCGCGTGAATATCAGCGCGAGTATCAGCGATGAAGATCACTGAACTGCACATGACCACCCGGCGGTCATCGAACCTCGGCAACTCGAATTACCTCACGTTGGAGGCCGGCGCGAAGGCTGTCCTCGACGAAGGCGATGATGTCGCGGATGTCCGCTCTGAGTTGGTGTCCGAGATCAACAAGTCCCTGCACGCGCAGTTGGACATGATCAGGGAAGGCGAATAGCTATGCTCGACGCCACCGAAGCCACCCCGGCCGCCATTGTGCCGACTGCCGGTTCCGCCACGCTGGTCCTGCCGGATGACCCGACCGAGGTCATCCCGACCCTGACCGCGGAAGTCGCGTTCGCCCCCGGCAACCCGCAGGTCATCATCTCGGCCGTCGAGAAATGGGCGAAGGCCGAGGCCGAGAAGCTGGACGCCAAGACGACGAAGTTGGCCCAGGCGCAGGAGACCGGGGATCGGGATTGGCAGGAGTTCGCCGACCCAGCAGCCGACGCCCGCGCCGCAACGGTGGATAAGCTGTCTGCCATGCACGCCGCTGCCGTGGCCCGGGAGGCTGAGCGCGCCGAGCTGGCACGTCTCCGGGCCGAGGCCGAGCGCCGTCGGCTGGAGGACGAGGCGCGGGCGCGCGCGGAAGCCGAGGCGCAGGCCGCCAAGGAGCAGGCCGAGCGCGAAGCGAGGATCGCGCAGGAAGCCGCCGAGCGCGCCGCCCGGGAGGCTGCAGCCAAGGCGGAGGCCGAGCGCCTGGCAGCCGAACGTCGTGCCGCTGCGGAGCGGGAGGCGATCGAGCAGCAGAAGCGGGAGGCCGAGGAAGCTGCCGCCCGCGCCGAAGCCGCCCGGCGCGAGGCAGAGGTGCGGGCCGAGCGCGAACGCCAGGAGGCTGCCGCCCGCGCGGAGCGTGAGCGCCAGGAGGCGATCGAGGCCGAGCGCCGCCGGGTCGCCGCCGAGGAAGCCGCCCGGAAAGCCGAGGAAGAGCGCCGGGCAGCCGACAAACGGCACCGCGGCCGGATCAACCGCGCCGTCCTGCAGGCCCTGGTCGGCCTGCCGATCGGCCTGACGGAGGACCAGGCCAAGACAATCGTGGAGGCCATCGCCCGCAGCGCCATCCCGCACGTCAGCATCGGTTACTGAGATGGCCGTCCGCCTCACCGAGCCCGGAGTGTATTCGCTCCGGGCCGCCGACTACCATTCCGATCCAGCCCCGGAGCCCAGCCTGTCCCACAGCATCGCCAAGATGCTGATCCCCGGCCGGCGCCCGACGCGGAGCCCCCGGCACGCGTGGCACGCGCACCCGCGCCTGAACCCGAAGTGGGAGCCGAGCAAGCCGACCCAGGCCAAGGACGAGGGGGCCATCGTGCATTCCCTGATCCTCGGCACCGGCGTCCCGGTCATGGAGGTGGCCGCCGACAACTGGAACAAGAAACAGGATCAGGTGCGCCGCGCCCAGGCACGCGCGGCCGGACAGATCCCCATCCTCTCCTGGCGCCTCGCAGAGCTGCATGACTGCGCCGACGCCGTGGTCGAGCAGATGATGGAGATCGAGTCCTGCACCGACTTTTTCGATCCGGATTGCCAGTCGGAGGCAACGCTGCTGTGGCAGATCGGCCCACTGTGGGCACGCGCCATGGTGGACCGCATGGCCCCGACCGGTATCTGGTATGACCTGAAATCCACCGGGATCAGCGCCGCGCCGGAAGACTTCAACTGGACGATGGAGCGCGAGCACGCGACCCAGGATGTCTAGTATCGGTCCGGCGGGCGCGCGCTGGCGGAGATCGGCAAACTGCCCGTGGCGCCGAAGGCTTTCCGGTTCGTCGCCTTCGAGACCTACGAACCCTATTGCGTCGCGATCTACGAGGTCGCCCAGACGCTCCTGGAAGCCGCAACCACCGACATGCACAAGGCAACCGCGACATGGGCGCGGTGCCTGCTGACGAACGAGTGGCCGGGCTACTCGTCCCAGGTCAACTACGTCGAGGCCAGCGTCGGACGGATGATCAATGCCCAGGAGAACGAGCTGCAGTGGTCTATGCCCATGGCGGAAGCAGCATGACCAAAGCGCCGCGCACCACCGGCCGGGGCGATCCTGGGCAGTCGTCCAAGATAGCGGCTGCCCTGCGCGAAAGCATCGCCACCTGGGCCAGCTACCTGTTCAACGTCGATGCGTTGCCACCGTCCTGGCCCATCAACTGGCGTCCGGATGGCGCCAAGCCCTGCATCGTCTGCCACGGGCGCCGCTGGTGGCGCCTCGCGTCCGATCCCAACTCCACTACCGGCTACGGGCCGGGATGGTGCTGCCAGACCTGCCACCCACCGCTGGCAGGAGCGTCCATCCTCACCGCGCCGGAACCCGAAAGGATCGCGGCATGACCACCACCGAGCACACGGCTCCCGCAGCAGCAGGGGCCAACCCTCTCAAATCCGCTGCTGAGCGGATCGCTCTGGTCCGGGCTGAGCTTGACCGGCTCCGCGCCGAGACCCAGCGCCTCCAGGCGGATGTGGAGCGGCTGACGCGGGAGCGGGATGAGGCAATCGACCGCGGCGCCCAAGCGCTGGAACGGCAGGATCAGAATTACCGCGCCCGCCTCGCCACGGCCGAGCGGCTGGCGGAGGCGGTGCATGGCCTGATCCCGGAGGGATGGGATACCGGCGCCATGGACCATATGCCCGGAATCGCCGATGCGCGCGCCGCCCTCGCGGCGTGGGAGGCGAGCCGTGGGTGAGCAGCAGACACCCCTCGACGCATTCCAGACACACATGAACCGCTGCATGGCGGCGGTTCTGGCGCCGATGCGCAGGCCGGATATCAGGGTCACGATCATCGTCCGTGCGCCAGAGGCCCTGCCCGAGGAAGCGATGATATCAACCAACGATGACCTGAGCGTCGTGCGCGACGCGGTGGTGCATTTTGCAGAGCGCTCCAATGGCTGACCGCGACACGATCGCCCGCGCGCTCGCGGCGAACCCAGCGCCCGGCGACTACGAGGATGTGCCGGCCGATGAGGTGTTCAACCGGCCGCGCTACTGCCACCTCGCGGAGCTATACCGACGACAGGCCGACGCGGTGCTCGCCGTCCTGGCGCCGGCCGGGGATGTGGAGGCGGTGGCGCGGGAGATGGCCGTCAATCGCGGTGAAGATCCAGACCAGATCGTCACCAATGACAGATACGAGGATGAGCCGCTGTGGTGCTCGTTCCGGCCCGAGGCGAGATGGCACCTCGGCCGCCTCGCCGCGGTGAGGACGGAAGCCGACCAGTTGCGGAGCGCGCTGCGGCGCGTCACCGATGCCGCCGGCATGCTCGCCACCGAGCTGACCGATCCAGGCCCCGAGGCGCTGACCGCGATCCACTGCGCAAGGGAGGCGCTGCGCACCGATGCCGCCCAGACCCCGGCGGAGGGAGGCGGCAATGCCTGACGCCCTCCACCGCGAGACTGCCTCAACCCGGCAGGAACGGCGTCGACTTACGGTGGCGATCCGCAGTCGTCGCTGGATGGCTCAGGTTGTGGTGCCTGTTCGCCATCTGGCCGCGAACACTTTCCGCCACGGCCCGAAGGCTGCCGAGCAGTCCAGAACTGCGCCCGATCGTAGGTCGCTGCAAGCGCCTTGCAATCAAACTGCCTTTTTCTACGGCGAGGCTCAATATTTTTGTAAACATCGCGCACCTCCAATAGTTATAATTATAACACATGGAGAGATGAAACGACGAACAAATGCAATGAGAATTTCAATAATGCTTGACTTGATGCTGACAGGCCCGTCGCCGAACGAGATCGAGACCACCGCCGGTGACAGCGGCCGGTGCCTGACCTGCCGGCATTTCACCCCGATCGACAACGGCTGCGTCCGGAACGGCACCGTGTGATTGCTCACGGGGGTGGCGGGAGGGGGTTGCGCTGGGCGCTGAGATGTGAATCAAAATCGGGATGCCGACCCCTCCTCGCATCCGGCTGACCGAGGCTGAAAAGGACGCGCTGCTGTTGGAGCAGGCGGCGCTGATTGAGCGCATGGCGGCGCGGATCGCCGAGTTGGAAACGCTGGTTGGCAAACCGCGGAAGACGTCGTCGAATTCCAGCCTTCCGCCGTCCCAGGATGGCCCGGGGCGCAAGAACCGGGAGCGGAAGCGGTCGCGCAAACCCCGCCCCTCGCGACCGGGGGCGACGCGGCCCCTGGCGGACACCCCCGATAAGACGGAACGCTGCCTGGTCGAGGCCTGCCCGCATTGCGGAGCGGCCGTGGCCGAGACGGCGCAGCAGTGCCGCGAGCGCTACGACCACGTCGACCTTCCCGCCGTCCGCCCGGAGGTGACGCGGGTCGAGGTGTTTGGCGGGCGGTGTCACGGCTGCGGCCGGCGCTATCGCGCCCCGACGCCCGCGGCCATGCCACCGGGGACGCCGTTCGGGCCAGGGATCCACGCCCTGCTGGCCTACCTGCATCACAGCCACCACGTTGGCTTCGAGCGCCTGTCGCGGATGTGCAAGGAACTGTTCGGGCTTTCCATCTCGGAAGGGGCGATCGCCAATGCCTTCCGCCGGATGGCAGGCAAGTTCGATGCCGCTTGCGCGGCCATCAAGGCGAAGCTGCTGCAGGCCCGCGTCATCGCCTCGGATGAAACCACCACCCGCATCGACGGCGTCACCCATTGGCAGTGGGTGTTCGTCTCCGAGCAGGCAATTCTGCACGAGATCGCGCCAGGGCGGGGACGCGCCGTGGCCGAGGCGGTGCTCGATGGCCACCGGCCCGAGGTGTGGGTTTCGGATCGCTACGCCGGGCAGCAGGAGTTGGGCCAGACCCATCAGGTCTGCCTCGCTCACGTGCTGCGCGACGTGCAATACGCCATCGACTGCGGCGATACGGTGTGTGCCCCGAAGATCCGCGACCATCTGCGCTGGGCGATCCGGATCGGCAAGCGACGACCATCGCTCAAAGACAGCACGCTCGCCGTCTATGCCGGCCAGGCCGAGCGACGTCTGGATCGCCTGCTCGGCACGCCGGCCGCTCATCCGGCCGGGCGGGAGTTGCAGCGGCAGATCAAGGCCTGGCGAAACAAGTTCTTCGTCTTCCTGCATGACCGGCGCGTTCCGCCGACCAACAACATCAGCGAGCAGGAAATCCGGCCCTCCGTGGTGTTCCGCAAGGTCACCAACGGGTTCCGCTCCGCCTGGGGCGCCAAGGTCCACGCCGGCTATCGCTCGGTCACCGGGACGGCCCGCCTGAAAGGAACGACCGCCCTCAACGCCGTCCGAGCTCTCATCGACGGTTCGTTCGCCATCGCCTGAACCCCGCGTCAGCCAACCCGGTGAGCAATTACGGCACCGTCACCGACGCCGCCGGGAATGAGCGGCCCATGATGTATGTCTATCCCGCGATGCGGGCACGGTGCTGGAAGGCCCCTGATGTCCGGTGACCGCAAAATCCACCGCCTCGGGCGGCGCCCGGATCCACTCGCCGAGCTGGTGCGGGACTGTGCCAGGGAGGCGGCCAAACCCGTCACCGCGCGCGGCGGCTGGGGCGCCCGCCTGCGCCGGCAACAGGCGCTCCTGCAGCGCGCGGCGGAGGCCCTGGGTAAGTGGGGACGCCGTCCCAACCACGCCCCGGGCCAGGGTGACCTGTGCGACCTGTTGGAGGATCGGGATGCAGCCTGAGGGTGAGCGCAAGGCCATGCCGCACTGGCCACGCGGTCTCTCGGAGGACTTGGCCGCCGCCTATGTCGGCCTATCGTCCAGCACGTTCCGCCGCGAGGTAGGGGCCGGCCGGGCACCTGCCTCGGTCCGCCTCACCCCCGGCCGTCAGGTCTGGCTCCGCGAGGATCTGGATGCCTGGCTTGACCGCCTGGCCGGCCGCGCGCCAGCCTCGGCCGGAACGAACCCATGGATGGCCAGGGTCAATGTCGCCGGTTGATCTGCCATACCTGAAAATCTACCGCTCTCGCGGCCGGCTCTACGCCTACTACCGGCGGGCCGGCTGCCGGATCCGGCTTGCCGGCGAGATCGGCAGCCCCGAGTTTCTGGCCAGCTACGACGCAGCACGGCGCCAGGTAGAGGCCGTCGCCACTCCGGGCCGCCAACGGGAAGCATCGCCCCTCCCCGGCTCTCTGCTGGCCCTCGTGCAGCTCTATCGCAGCGCGCCGGAATATCGCTCTCTGGGAGACGCTACCCGGGCCAGCTACGACCGCCACATTGATGCACTGCTGCCACGTTTCGGTGACCTGCCCGTCGCCCAGGTGCCCCGGGCGTGGGTGCTGGCGATGCGTGACGAGCTGCAGCAGACACCCCGGGCCGCGAACTACAGGGTGGCCGTGATCAAGCGCCTGCTGTCATTCGCGGTCGAGCGCGAATGGCGCTCGGATAACCCGGCGTCACGGACCAAGGGGCTCCGCACAGGCCCTGGGCATCGGGCGTGGGCCGATTCGGAGGTCGAGGCCATGACCAGCGAGGCCGCGGGAGACTTCCGCATTCCGGTTCTGCTGGCCCTGCACACCGCCCAGAGGCAGGCCGACGTGCTCGCAATGACCTGGGCCGCCTACGACGGCAGCGCCATTCGGGTCCGCCAGGGGAAACAGCGCCACCTGCGGGACGCCGCCGAGATGGCCATCCCGGTGCACCCGATACTGCGCACTGTCCTGGACGCCGAGCGTGAACGTCAGCGGGCCGAGGCCACGGCACGCAACTGCCCGGTCCCCGCCACCATCTGCGTCACCAACGATCTGCGGCCTTGGAAGGCGGACTGGTTCAAGCACCGATTCGCAGCGACACGCGCCACGATGGGGCTACCGACCGACCTGCACTTCCACGGGTTGCGGCACTCGGCCGCCTCTCGGCTCGCCGAAGCCGGCGCCAGCGACGCCGAAATCCAGGCCATCACCGGGCACCGGACACGGGCCATGGTGGCCCATTACACGGCCGGAGCGCGGCAAAAATCGCTGGCAAAATCGGGAATGGCCCGGCTGTCGCGGAAACGGACCGGGAACCAGAGTGTCTAACGCACCTGATTTGGAGTGTCTAACTTGGACCGCTTCCGAACCAGAAATCGCATATCCGGTTGATTTAATTGGTGAGCCCGGTGGGACTCGAACCCACGACCCCAAGATTAAAAGTCTCGTGCTCTACCGGCTGAGCTACGGGCTCTCTCACCGCGCCTTGAACGCCAAGGCGCGGCTTCGGTCAAGACGCGAAGTTACTTCACGTCCGCTGCAACGCGCATATGCACGATGCGATCCGGATCTGTCACTTCCCCGTTCCGGCCGGTTCCCTTTTTGATCTTGTCGATGAACTCCATGCCCGACACGACCTGGCCCCAGATCGTGTACTGCCCGTCCAGATGCGGCGCGGGGGCGAACATGATGTAGAATTGGCTGTCGGCGCTGTTCGGGTTCATCGACCGCGCGGCGCCCACCGTGCCCCGCAGGAAGCGGCGCTTGTTGGTGAACTCGGCGGGAATATTGCCAAGCCCGCTGCCGCCCGTGCCGGTGCCGGTCGGATCGCCGCCCTGCGCCATAAAGCCGTCGATCACGCGATGGAACGGGGTACCGTCATAGAACCCCTTCCGGCACAGCGTCTTGACCCGCTCCACGTGCTTGGGCGCGATGTCCGGAAGAAGCTGGATCACCACCCGCCCATCCTTGAGGTCGAGATAGACGGTGTTCTCGGGATCCAGCTGCGTCTGGGCTTCGCTCATACTGCTGCTCATTATGAATGGCGTTGCGGAAAAGGCTGCCAGCATGGCACGTCTGCGCATCATCACACGCTCCAGGTCTGTTGCGCCCTATGCGTGCGGCGGCGCCAGTCGGGCGCGCGTCCGCTGCAAGGTCAGCGGCGGCACGAAAGAGGAGATGTCGCCCCCAAGCTGGGCAATCTCCTTGACGAATCGCGACTGGATGAACTGGTGCCGTTCGCTGGCCATGAGGTAGACGGTCTCAACCGTCGAATCGAGCCGGTAGTTCATGCCGGCCATGGCGAATTCGTAGTCGAAATCCGAAACCGCGCGCAGCCCCCGCACGATCACGCTGGCCCCGACCGACTGCGCAAAATGCATCAGCAGGCCTTCGAAGGGCCGCACCTCGATCTCGGTGCCGGTGCGCTCGGCAATGGGCGCCACTTCCGCGCGCACCAGATCGACGCGCTCATCCAGCGGGAACAACGGCCCCTTGCCGATGTTCATCGCCACGCCGACGATCAGCTTGTCCAGCAACCGCGCGGCGCGCCCGATGATATCGAGATGCCCATTGGTCACCGGATCGAAGGTACCGGGATACAGCCCGATGCGATAGCGGCACGACGGCTCAGACATCGTCCGGCTCTCCCTGCTGCGTGCCAGGCCGATCCTCGGCCACACCGTCGCCCGGCGTCTCGATCACCGGGAAAACGCTCGTCACATGCTCGCCGGACTCCAGGCGGAACAGCGTCACCCCCATCGCGGCGCGGCCGGTCAGCCGCACCTGGTCGGCGGGAAGACGGATCAGCTTGCCCGCATCGGTCACCAGCATCACGTCATCGCCCGATCGCACCGGCAAGGTCCCGGCCACCGCCCGTCCAGTGCGCGCCGAGAGGCTGATGTTGGCGATCCCCTGTCCGCCCCGGCCGCTGACGCGGTATTCATAGGCAGAGCTGCGCTTGCCGAAGCCCTGGTCGGTGACCGTCAGCAGGAACTCCTCGGCACCCTCCAGTTCGGCGAAGCGCTCGGCAGACAACGCCACTTCGCTCGCACCCTCCTCTTCCTCGGTCGGCGCCTCGGCCTCCTCGCCGGCGGCACGGCGACGCGCGGCGGCGAGCTTCAGATAGGTCGCGCGCTCGTTGACGTCGGCCTCGACATGCCGCAGCACGGCAAGACTGACCACCTCGTCGCGCGGCTTGCCGCCTTCCTGCAGCTTCACCCCGCGCACGCCGGAGCTGTCACGCCCGGCAAAGACACGCAGATTCTCGTCGGTGATCTGGAAGCGGATGCAGCGGCCGCGCCGCGTGGCCAGCAGCAGGTCGTCACCGCCCTCGCGGCAGGTGGCGACCCCGATCAGCCGATCGCCCTCGTCGAGCTTCATGGCGATCAGCCCACTCGCGCGCACGTTGCGGAAATCGGACAGGCGGTTGCGGCGGACATTGCCCTGGGCGGTGGCGAAGACCAGGTGCAGGCTGTCCCACAGCGTCTCGTCCTGCGGCAGCGGCAGCACGGTGGTGATGGTGTCGCCGCCGAGTTCGGGCAGCAGGTTCACCAGCGCCCGTCCCTTGGCGGTGGGGCCGGCCTCCGGCAAGCGCCAGACCTTCTCCCGGTACGCCTTGCCGCCGGATGAGAAGAACAACACCCACTGATGCGTGTGCGCATTGAAGCTGCGGGTGACGACGTCGTCGCCACGCGTCGCCGCCGCGCTGCGACCGCGCCCGCCGCGGTTCTGCTGGCGGAACGTCTCCAGCGGGGTGCGCTTGATGAAGCCGTCGCGGGTGATGGTGACCACCATCTGCCCCGGCTCGATCAGGCTCTCGTCGTCCTGGTCGGCGACGCCATCGACGATCTCGGTCAGGCGCGGCGAGGCGATGGCGGCGCGCACCTGCTGCAGTTCGTTGCGCATCACCTCCATGCGGCGGGGATGGCTGGCAATGATATCCAGCAGGTCGGCGATCTTGCGCGCGACCTCGGTCATCTCGTCGTGGATCTTGTCGCGCTCGAGCCCGGTCAGGCGCTGCAGGCGCAGATCCAGGATGCCGCGCGCCTGCTCGTCAGTCAGGTGCACCGTGCCGTCATCGGCGACCACGTTGCGCACGTCCTCGATCAGGGCGAGCAGCGGCAGCACGTCGGCGGCCGGCCAGGCACGCTCCATCAGGGCGGTGCGCGCAGTGCCCGGATCGGGGCTGGTGCGGATCAGGCGGATCACCTCGTCGATATTGGCAACCGCGATCGCCAGCCCGACCAGCAGATGCGCCCGGTCGCGTGCCTTGCCCAGCTCGTAGCGGGAGCGGCGCAGGATCACGTCCTCGCGGAAGCGGATGAAGGCCTGCAGTGCGTCCTTCAACCCCATCAGCCGCGGCCGGCCGCCATCGAGCGCCAGCATGTTCACGCCGAAGCTGGTCTGCAGCGCGGTGAAGCGGAACAACTGGTTCAGCACCACCTCGGCGGTGGCTTCCCGCTTCAGCTCGACCACGATGCGCATGCCGGAGCGGTCGCTCTCGTCACGCATGTCGGAGATGCCCTCGACCTGCTTGGCGCGCACCAGCTCGGCGATGCGCTCCAGCAGGGTGGCCTTGTTCACCTGGTACGGGATCTCGGTGACCACGATCTGCTCGCGGTCGCCGCGGCCCATCTTCTCGATCTCGGCGCGGGCCCGCAGCACGATCGAACCCCGCCCGGTCTCGAAGGCCTGGCGGATGCCCGCGCGCCCCAGGATCAGGGCCCCGGTGGGGAAATCAGGGCCGGGGACGATCTTCATCAGCTCGTCGAGGCCGGTCTCCGGCTCGTCGATCAGGCGCAGCGTGGCGTCGATGATCTCGCCGGGGTTGTGGGTGGGGATGTTGGTGGCCATCCCCACGGCGATGCCGTTGGCCCCGTTGATCAGCAGGTTGGGGAAGCTCGCCGGCAGGACCCGCGGCTCCTGCGCCGATTCGTCGTAGTTCGGCTGGAAATCGACCGTGTCCTTGTCGATGTCCTCGATCAGGAAGCTGCTCGCGCGCGCCAGCCGCACCTCGGTGTAGCGCATGGCCGCCGGCGGGTCGCCGTCCACCGAGCCGAAATTGCCCTGCCCGTCGACCAGCGGCACGCGCATGGAGAAGGACTGCGCCATGCGCACCATGGCGTCGTAGATCGCCGCGTCGCCATGCGGGTGGTACTTGCCCATGACGTCGCCGACCACGCGGGCCGACTTGCGATAGGGCTTGTCGGCGACGTAGCCGGATTCCTGCATCGCGTACAGGATGCGCCGGTGCACCGGCTTCAGCCCATCGCGCGCGTCCGGCAACGCGCGGCTGACGATCACCGACATCGCGTAGTCGAGGTAGGAGCGGCGCATCTCCTCCTCGAGCATTACCGGCAGCGTGTCGGAGGGGGTGCCGGACCCGGAGGGTGGGTTCCCTGAGGGCGGATCCTGGGGCGTATCGCTCACGTCGGTCCTGATTCACTGGGTGGGGCTCACCCGGCGAACCGGGCAAGGCATCTGAGGGTCCAGGCAAACAAAACCAGCAGCGCGAACCGCCCGGTCGCGACTCCATGCCAGCCCATTGCCGTCACGGCTTCCTAGCATGCCCTGGCGGCTTGGGGGAGTGGCAGGGATGCAGCCGGGCCACCGGCCCGCCGAGAGCGCCCGATTGGGTAAATCGGAGCCCAAATAAATACATACGCAATCAATCGCATCGGGCGAACACGGATATTTTGATCGCAAGGTAAATTATTAAACCCGCAAATCACAAACACGAGAAATACTGTTGCTTTCGTGCAACACATGTCAAGGCGATATCTTCGCCGCCGGGATCCCGGCGCCCGGCCGGCAACTTCCACCCTGCTTTGAACTTTCGCGGGTTGAACTTTCGCGGACGATCTGCCCCCGCCTCGCGGCGGAACACCAGGCAGCCCGTCATCAGCGATAAGGGGGAGAGTACAGTTGAAAAGCCTGAACAGCGCCTTGCTGGCCGGAACGATTCTTGTTGCCCTCCCGATGGTGGCCCGGGCCGAAGCGATCAGCGGCCTTTATATCGGGGCCGGCGTCGGGGCCAATTTTCTGCAGAACCAGACCATCAAGGGGGTGCAATTGCCCGGCGCCCCGTACGCCTTCGCCGGCAGCAACCCGAAATTCGACACCGGCCTCGCCACCCTGGGCAGCGTCGGCTGGGGCTTCGGCAACGGGCTGCGCGTCGAACTGGAAGGCAATTACCGATTCAATAACCTGCGCAGTGTTGGCGGCATCCCGGGCAGCCCCACCGGCACCGAAGAGAAATACGGCGCGATGGTCAACGTGCTGTACGACATCGACATCGCCCGGTACGGGCTGAGTTTCTACAACATATCCCCCTATGTCGGCGCCGGCGTCGGCTGGGTGCACAACCGCTGGTCCAACGTCAATGTCGGCTCGGGCGCGCCCGGCGGGACCTTGCTGCGGATCAACAGCCAGGTGGACGACATCGCCTACCAGGCCATCGCCGGCGTGGCCTTCCCGATCGAGGCGGTGCCCGGCCTGGCGGTGACGGCGGAATACCGCTTCTACATCGAGCCGAACGACCGCAAATACGAAAGCCAGTACTTCGCCCCCGGCACCAAGCTCGGCCCGAACACCAAGGTCTCCGACGATCTGAACCACAGCGTCATGATCGGCGTCCGCTACGCCTTCAACGCCGCCCCGCCACCGCCGCCGCCAACCCCCGCCCCGGTGGTCGCGCCGGCCCCCGCCCCCTCGCGCACCTATCTCGTGTTCTTCGACTGGGACCGGGCCGACCTGACCGGCCGCGCCCGCCAGATCATCGCCGAGGCCGCCCAGAACTCGACGCGGGTGCAGTACACGCGAATCGAGGTGGCCGGCCACGCGGACCTGACCGGCACGCCGCAATACAACCAGCGCCTGTCGCTGCGCCGTGCCCAGAACGTCGCCGGCGAACTGGTCCGCAACGGCGTGCCGCAGGCCGCCATCTCCATCCAGGCCTTCGGCGACAGCCGCCCGCTGGTGCCGACCGCCCGCGGCGTGCGCGAACCACAGAACCGCCGGGTCGAAATCGTCCTGAGATAACCCCCAACCCGGACCGGCCGGGCGCGCCCGATCAAGGGCGCGTGCGGCGGCGGCAACGGCACTATCCGTCTCCGTCACCGCCCTGGCATGGTCCGGCCTCCGCACTGGAGGCCCCAATGCCTCTTCCCCTGCCTGGCTCCTGCCCGGCTCCTGGCCGGTCCGCCGGATGACACCCCTGACAGGCGCACCGGCCGCGGCGCGGCTGCGGATCGCCGACGAGGTCTCCTTGCCGGAGCTGACACTGCGCGGCCTGCTGCTCGGCGCGCTGATCACGGTGCTGTTCACCGCCTCCAACGTCTATCTCGGCCTCAAGGTCGGGCTGACCTTCTCCTCCTCGATCCCCGCCGCGGTGATCTCGATGGCGGTGCTGCGCCTGGCCGGGGGCGCCAACATCCTCGAAAACAACATGGTGCAGACACAGGCCTCGGCCGCGGGCACGCTGTCCTCGATCATCTTCATCCTGCCCGGCCTGGTCATGACCGGGCACTGGGTCGGGTTCCCGTTCTGGCAGACCGCCAGCGTCTGCGCCATCGGCGGCATCCTCGGCGTGCTCTATTCGATTCCGCTGCGCCGTGCCCTGGTGGTGCAGAGCCCGCTCGCCTATCCCGAGGGCGTGGCGGCGGCGGAGATCCTGCGCGTGGGCAGCGCGTCCCCCACCCCGGACCCGGCGGCCGCGCCCGGTCCCCCCGCGCCGGGCCTGGCCGACATCGTCGCCGGCGGCGTGACCGGCGCCGCCTTCAGCCTGATCGCCAGCGGCTTCAAACTATTCGGGGAAGGCCTCACCTGGTGGTTCGCCGCCGGTGGCGCGGTGTTCCGCCTCGGCACCGGCTTCTCGCTCGCCCTCGTCGGCGCCGGCTATCTGGTCGGCATCGTTGCCGGGCTGGCGATGCTGCTCGGGGTGGTGCTGGCCTGGGGTGTCGCCGTGCCGGTGCTCACCGCCACCACGCCGATGCCGCCCGAGGCGACGCTCGCCGGCTTCGCCACCCGGCTCTGGAGCACCCAGGTCCGCTTCATCGGCGCCGGCGTGATCGGCATCGGCGCGGTCTGGACCCTGCTGGTGCTGCTGCGGCCGGTGGCCGAGGGCATGCGCGCCTCGTTCGCCGCCCTGCGCACCTCCCGCAGTTCCGGCGCCGATGCCATTCCCCGCACCGAGCGCGACATGCCGATCCATCTGGTCGGCGGCCTCAGCCTGCTGCTGATCGCGCCGATGGCGCTGATCTTCCACCGCTTCCTAGCAGCCAGCGGACCGGCGCTGCCCGCCGGCCTGCACGCGAGCCTGGTCGCCGGGGCGGTGCTGTTCGCCTTCGCCTTCGGCTTCCTGATCGCCGCGGCCTGCGGCTACATGGCCGGGCTGGTGGGATCCTCGGCGAGCCCGATCTCCGGCATCGGCATCGTCGCGGTGACGCTGGTCTCCCTGTTGCTGCTGGTGCTGCCCGGCAGCGGCGAGCTGCTGGCAAGCCAGGAGGGCAGCGGGCTCGCAATCGCACTGGCGCTGTTCACCACCTCGGTGATCGTCGCGGTGGCATCGATCTCCAACGACAACCTGCAGGATCTCAAGACCGGCTGGCTGGTGGGGGCGACCCCGTGGCGCCAGCAGGTCGCGCTCATGGTGGGGTGCGTCGCGGGGGCCCTGGTGATCCCGCCGATCCTCGACCTGCTCTACGGCGCCTACGGCTTCGCCGGGACGCTGCCGCGGGCGGGCATGGATCCGGCCCAGGCCCTCGCCGCGCCGCAGGCGACCCTGATGTCGGCGATCGCGGTCGGCATCTTCACCCACCGCATCGACTGGTCGATGATCCTGCTTGGCATCGGCATCGGCCTGGTGGTGATCGGGCTGGATGCGCTGCTGGCGCGGCGGGGCGGCCTCGCCCGCCTGCCGGTGCTCGCGGTCGGGATCGGCATCTACCTGCCGCCCACCATCAGCGTGACCATCGTCATCGGCGCGGTGCTCGGCTGGCTGATCGCGCGGGCACTGCAGCGCCGGGCAGCCGCCGCCGGCACCGATGCCGCGCCGGCCCTGGAGCACGCACAGCGTCGCGGCGTGCTGCTGGCCTCGGGGCTGATCGTGGGCGAAAGCCTGGTGGGCGTGCTGCTGGCCGCCATCATCGGGGCGAGCGGCAACCAGACCCCGCTCGCCCTGGTCGGCCCGGGCTTCGAGCCGGCGGCCGGGTGGTTGGGACTCGCCGGCTTCCTGCTGGTCTGCGCCGCCTTCGCCGGGCGCGTGCTCGCCACCAGATAAGGCTGTTCGCGGGGCTTCGCCCCGCACCCGACCAGGGCTTCGCCCTGGACCGACCAAGGGCTTCGCCCTTGGATCCCATTGTTTTCCGTGCCGCGCAGCGCTCCTGGGATCCAAGGGCCTTGTGGCCCTTGGTGGGTCAAGGGCAAAGCCCTTGCCTTGCCTAACGCTTATGAGCCTCAGCCGCGCCCCGGCAGCGCCGCCAGGACCTCCCGTCGCAGCCGCGCTAGCAGCGTGCCGCGATGCGCCATATCGTGTTGGTCCAGATAGCTGCGTGCCGCCGTCGACAGCACCCGCCGTTCCGCCCGTCCGCCCAGCCGCATGGCCGCCGGCCAAGCGCGCAGCGTCTGCCATCCGACGCCGTTGCGCACCCCTCGCAGCAGGTAGCCGCAGAAGCGCGGCAGCAGCGCCAACTGCGACGCCCCCCATTTCCGCTCGATGTAGAGCCGGTTGCGCACGAAGTGGAACCAGCGCGTGCCCGACCACGCGAAGCGCTGCTCGCCGCTGACCTTGTGGCGGACGACGATGTCGCCGCGGTAGCGCACCCGCCAGCCATGCTCGATCGCGCGCAGGCAGAAATCGAACTCTTCCCAGCAGAAGAACAGGGCGTCGTCATAGCCGCCGGCTTCTTCCCAGGAACGGCGCCGGATGGCATGGCCCGCCCCCACGAAGGTCGCCGCTTCGAATGTCTCCGCCGCGCGCGGCAGCAGTGACCGTGGATAGCCCCAGGACAGCAGGTCGTCCGCCCCGTCGGCGAACCGCACGATGCGGAAGCCGACAGCGGCCAGCCCCGGATCGGCATCCAGCGCGGCCACCGCCCGGGCCAGGGTGTGCACCTCGTCGAACTCGGCATCGTTGTCGAGCGCCACCACGACCCGGCCATGCCCGAGCCCGGTCCCCCGGTTGCGCCCCCCCGCCACGCCATGGTTGCGGTCGAGCTGCACCAGCGTCGCATCCGACCGCCCCTCCACCGCAGCGGCGAGCAGGGCGAGGTTCGCGGGGCGCGAACCCTGGTCCACCACGATGACGTGGCGCGTGACGCCGATCTGCGCGAGCGCCGATGTGATCGCCGCAACCGTGTCCTGGGCGCGGTCGAGTGCCAGAATGACCACGTCCGCATCATAGGCCCCCGCCGGCGCCGCTGCGGCACCGGCGATATGCCGGGGTGTTGTCCGATCGCTATTTGTCATGCTTCGGCGCAACGCAGGCCCGGGCTTGTCGTTGCATCCGGACGCAAATGAGGGAGCGACCTTTCTTGCACATCCGCGTTGTCATGCCTGCCTTCAATGTCGCCCCCTGGATCGGCGCGGCACTGACCTCCCTGCAGGAGCAGACCCACCCCGACTGGAGCGCGGTCATCGTCGACGACGGCTCGACCGATGGTACCGAGGCCGTGGTGGCGCAGCACCAGGACCCACGGATCCGCCTGATCCGCCAGGCCAATGCCGGTGTCTCCGCGGCCCGCAACCGCGGCCTCGAGGAAGCGGGGGGCGATGCCGTCCTTTTCCTCGATGCCGACGACTGGCTCGCCCGCGACGCCATGGCCCGGCTCGCCGCCGCGCTCGGCCCGGCGGTCGCCGCGTACGGCCCGTTCTGCTTCGTTTCGGAATCGGGTGCATTGCGCCAGCGCAAGCGCGGCCCATTCCCGCAGGGCGATATCCTGGAACGGCTGCTCGAGCAGAACCTGTTCGCCAATGGCGGACACATGCTGATCCGCCGCAGCGCCGTTGACGCCGCCGGCCGCTTCCGCACCGACATCACCTACGGGGAGGACTGGGAGTTCTGGATCCGCGTGGCGCTGCATGGGTCCTTCGTCGTCACCCCCGGCCGGGCGCCGCTGCTGTTCGTGCGCCAGCGCGCCAGCGGCGCTTATCTGCGGTTGGCTCATGATCCCACCTCATTCCGTTCGTGCCTCGATGCCGCCTTCGACCATCCCGCCCTGATCGCCCGCCTGGGCCGCGACCGCCTGGCCGCGCTGCGTGCGCGCACCGAGGCGGAGAATGCCTGGATCATCGGTCGCGAACTGATCCGTCACGGCGACCACCGCGCCGGATGCCACTGGCTGCGCCAGGCCCTGCGCGCCAAGCCGCAGGCGAAGCGGGCAGTGCTGGCCGGGGCGGCGCATATGCTCGGCCTGCTGCCCGAGGCCCTGCAGGGCCCGTTCCGTCCGTATCCGCGGGCACAATAGCGGCCGGCCTCAGATGCCGGCGGCATAGCCGTCGCGGCGGGGGTCGGCCGCACCGGTGATCACCCCCGTCACGGCATCGATGGCGACCGCCTGGACAGCGCCGGTTGCCTCGCTCCAGGCACCGGATGCAGTGACGTCGTGGCCGCGTGCCCGCAACGCCTCCAGCACCGCCGGCGCGATCCGGTCCTCGGCCGTCACCCGCCGCCCGTCCCACAGCCGCGCCCGGGGGGCCTCGATCGCCTGCTGCAGTGGCTCCGCGAAATCGACGATGCGGACCAGCGCCTGCGCCAGCACCTGGCTGATGCCCCATCCCCCCGGACTGCCGAGCGCAAGCCAGGGCCGGCGGTTGCGCGTCGCGAGCACGGGGGCGATCGGCGTGGCGATCCGGCGCCCACCCGCCGGCCGCGCCCCGGTGGGCGGGGGAATCCGTCGCCCCCAGGACAGGGCGTTGTTCAGGCACAGGCCCAGCTCCGGCACCACCACCCCGCCACCGAAGGCCGATCCGAGCGTCTGCGTGATGCACACCAGGTTGCCCATCCGGTCGGCCACCGCCAGCGCCGTGGTGTGCGGCTGCGGCGCCTGCCATGGCTCGACCGCTCCTTCCACCGGCTCGCCATCGCGCGCGCGCAGGCGCAGCCGCTCCAGCGTGTCGTCCGCGAGCCATCGCTCCGGCTGGGCTTCTTCCGGCAGATCCTCCCCCGCCGCCCGTTCCATCGCCGCCAGCCGCATCGCCCGCCACACCGCGTCGAGATGCGCGACCCCGCCGCATTCCATGGCGGCGAGGTCGACATCATCGAGAATGCCCAGGGCGAGCAGCAACTCGCCCCCCCGGCCCGGCGGCGGCGGCACATGCAGCACAAGATCGCGGTAGCGCATCGAGACCGGCCGTTCCCACCGCGCCGACACGGCTTCCAGGTCAGCGAGCGACAGCACGCCGCCGAGCGCCTGCACCTGTGCGACCAGGGCCTGTCCCAGCCGTCCGCCATGCAGCGCACGCGGCCCCTCCGCCGCGATCGTCGTCAGCGTCGCCGCCAGGGCGGGCTGGCGCAGCACCGCCCCCGGCCGAGGCCTTCCGCCAGCGCCATAGATCCGGTCCCAGGCGGCGAAGCAGGGCGAGTCGCGCAGCTCCCGGGCGGCATGGGCCAGAGTGGCAGCGACGCACCCGACCACCGGGATCCCGTCCTCCGCCAGTTCGATCGCCGGCGCCAGCACCTGCGCCAGCGTGAGCGTGCCATGGGCGCTCAGCAGGTCGTACCAGCCGGCCAGGGCCCCCGGCGCCGCGACGGCCATCCCTCCGGACGGTGTGCCCCCCTCTCCTCCACCGGGAAACCGCGCCGGCACCACCGGGGTGAAGCCCAGCGTGCGCGCCCGGTGGTCGGCCGCCACCCAGCACGTCGCCATGCCGCCGCCGCCGAGCCCGGACAGGCCCGGCTCCACCACCCCGAGCGCCGCCGCGGTCGCCACCGCGGCGTCGAAGGCATTGCCGCCGCGGCCGAGAATCCGCACGCCCGCTGCGGCAGCCAGAGGATGCGCCGCTGCGACCATGCCCTGTCGCGAGGCGATGAGAGGCGCTTTCCCGTCCATGCCGGCTCCGCCCTCGGAAAATGCTTATGGAACTATGGAATGGCCACCAGTCCTTCGCGGCGGGGGTCGGCCCCGCCGGTCAGCACGCCGCTCGCCGGGTCGATCGCAATCCCCTGCATGCCCCCCAGCTTCGCGCTCCAGTCCGGCACGGCCTCGATGTCATGGCCACGCGCGCGCAGCACCTCCAGGGTCGCCGGAGGGATGCGCCGTTCCGCCTGCACCCGCCGCCCGTCCCACAGCCGCGCCCGCGGCGCCTCGATCGCGGCCTGCAGGTCCAGGCCGAAATCGACATGCTGCACCAGCACCTGTGTCTGGAACTGGCTGATGCCGTGGCTGCCGGGGGTGCCCAGCGCCAGCACCGGCCGTCCCTGACGCAGCGCCAGCACCGGCGCGAGCGGCAGCGTCAGCTCCGTCCCGGGCAGCAGCGGCTGGTCTCCCTGGGCGTCCAGATCGCTCCAGAAGAGAAAATTGCCGAGGCAGATGCCGGTGCCCGGCACCACCACGCCCGAGCCGGACAGCCCGCCGAGGCTTTGGGTGACGCAGACCACGTTGCCGTGGCGATCCGCCACCGCGAAGCTGGTGGTGTGGCCTTTCGCCGGATCCTCCGGCTGCGGCCAGCCGGGCCCGGTTGGCCCTTCGACCGGTGCTGCCTCGCGCAGCCGTGCGCGCAGCGGCGCCACCTGCGGTTCCGACAGCAGCCCGGCCAGCATCGTTGCATTCGGTCGGTTATGGGCAATGCGGACCCCCGCCGCGAGGCGGATCGCCCGCCACACCGCGTCCAGGTGTTCCACCCCGTCGCGCTCCATCCCGGCGAAGTCCACGCCATCGAGCAGGCGCAGCGTCAGCAGGAACTGGAATGCCTCGCAGGGCGGCGGCGGGGCGTGCAGATCCAGGCCGCGATACTCCACCGCGACCGGATCGAGCCAGTGCGGCCGCGCGGTCTCGAGATCCTGCCGGGTCAGGCTGCCGCCCAGCGCCTCGACATGCGCCACCACCCGTCGCCCGAGCTCGCCGCGATAGAGGTATTCCGGCCCTTCCAGTGCGATCGTCTCCAGGCTGCGCGCCAGGGCGGACTGGCGCATGATGAAGCCCGGTCCCGGCTCGCCACTGCCTTCGTCCAGATAGGCGGCGCACCAATCGGCGTAGCAGGGGAAATCCCGCAGCGCGGCGATCGCCTGCAACAGCGTGGCACCGGGATGGTCGATCACCAGGTGGCCGTCGCGCGCCAGCGCGATCGCCGGCGCGAACACCTCCATCAGCTTCTTCTGGCCATGCGTCTTCACCAGTTCGCACCAGCCGGCGAGGCAGCCGGGCACGCCACAGGCGAACCCGCCACGGCTGCTCTCCTCGCCGCGCCCGGTGGGGAAGCGGCCGGGAACGCGGGTGACGAAATCCAGCACCCGCACCCGCTGCTCCGCGGCGATGAAGCAGGTCGCCATGCCCATGCCGGCGAGGCCCGACATGAACGGCTCGACGACATTGAGTACGGCGGCGGTCGCCGCGGCGGCATCGAAGGCATTGCCACCGTTCGCGAGCAGCCGGGCGCCGGCCTGGGCGGCCAGCGGATGCGCCGCGGCCACCAGGCCATGCCGTGCGGAAATCAAGGGGCGCCTGCCGTCCATCGGACTTCGCCGGCCTCCGAATCCTGACCAGGCAACAAACCTGCTCCACCAGGATGGACATCGCAAGAAGTGCATCCCGTAAATCGAAAAGAACGATAAATTCTTATAAGATGATATGCAGAAATTATCTTTGGTGGATCACGACAATTGCGGGGAGCAATGCCAGGGTGAGCCCGGATCTTCTGGAAAAACCTACGGTCGAATGCAGTTCCGGAGACGCTGGTCAGCCCAGGGGGTCGAGCGCCAGCCGCGCCGCCGCCAGCGCGGCATCGGTCGGGCGCAGGGTGATCTCCAGCGCCGGCGCCGCCGCCCGCATCGCCTGCAGGATCAGCGGATGCAGCCCCGCCGCCCGTCCGGTCAGCACCACCGGCCGCCCCCCTTCCTGGCGCACCAGCGCCAGCGCCAGCCGCCCGAGTTCCGTGCCGGCATTGGCCAGGATCTCCCGCGCGGTCGCGTCCTCGCCCGCTGCCGCCGCGACCGCGCGCGCCAGCATCGCGACTTCCGTGCGCCCGCCGCCATAGACGCGGGTCCGCACGACATCCCAGGAATCCCCCCCCAGCGCCGCCGCCAGCGCCACCGCCAGCGGGCTGGTCCAGTCCGGCTCGGCGTCGCGACGGCGCCAGACCGCCCGCAGCGCCTCGCGGCCGATCCAGAAGGCCGAGCCGCCGTCATCGATCAGCATGCCCCGCCCACCGGTGCGCAGCACGCTGCGGTCCGCCCGCACGTGCACCCCGACCGACCCGGTGCCGGCATAGATCAGATGCCCCGCCCCTGGCGCGAAGGCCGCGTGATAGGCGATCCAGGTATCCTCGCGCACCCGCACGGCGGCCCCGGGCAGATCCAGCGCTGCCGCGATCGCCGCGCCGGCCACCGCCGCCTCGTCCGTGTCCGCGGCCAGGCCGGTGATGCCCGCCACCACCGCCCCGGGCCGGGCCAGGCCAGTCAGTGCCCCGGCCAGCGCCGAACAGGCCTGGCGCAGCCGCGCCCGCTCCGCCTCGTGGTAGAGATGCCCGGAGATCGCGGCCACCTCGCCCGCTGCCAGCACCGTCCCCGCCGCGTCGCAGAGCGTCCAGCGCGTCGCCGAGCCGCCGGCGTCCAGGCCGAGCCCGATCATCGCGGCGTGGCCGCCACGAAGCGTTGCGTGAGGCCGCGCGGATCAGTGATCGCGGTGCCCACGCACACCGCATGCGCCCCGATCGCGAAGGCCCGCGCGACCTGCGCCGGCGTCCGGTAGCGGCCCTCCGCCACGACTTTGGCGCGGCAATGTGCCACCAATGCCTCCAGCAGGTTGAAATCCGGCT
Source organism: Rhodovastum atsumiense (assembly GCF_937425535.1). Lineage (NCBI taxonomy): Bacteria > Pseudomonadati > Pseudomonadota > Alphaproteobacteria > Acetobacterales > Acetobacteraceae > Rhodovastum > Rhodovastum atsumiense. Next base: position 5,191,973 of record NZ_OW485601.1, on the reverse strand, counting down.
CCTCCGGCACGGGCGCGTCGGTGTAGCCGGCGAGCGTGGTGGCAACCCAGGTGGCGCCGGCCCGCTCGGCGGCAAGGGCCTCCTCGAGCGTGCTGACATCGGCCAGCACTTCGTGGCCGAGTTCGCCGCGGATGCGGCGGATCAGCGTGGCGGCAGGTTCGCCACGGCGTGCCCGTGCGGTGGCATCGAGGGCGATGATGTCGGCCCCCGCCTCCGCCACCGCATAGGCGCTTTCGAAATCGGGCGTGATGGTGACGTGGAAGCCCTGGTCGAAGCGCATGAACAGGCCGATGATCGGCAGGGTGGTGGTGGCCCGGATGGCGGCCACGTCCATCGGCCCCGCGCAGCGGATCGCCTGGGCGCCGCCCTGCTGCGCCGCGCGCGCCATCGCCGCCATGAAGGTGGGTCCGTGCAGTGGATGGTCCGTCCGCGCCTGGCAGGACACGATCAATGCGCCGCGCGGAATCATGGCCCCTCCCGGCCGACCGGTCCGGCATGGGTCAAGGCCTCGGCCGGCCGGCATGAGGCACCTGGCACCTTCTCTGTCATGAAGCTGACATCCTCCAAGCCTGTTGCCGACGACACGAAGCGATCGCGCGCCCCCCTGCCGCCAGTCCTGGTGGTGGAGGCCGGCCATCGCTGCCAATGCCGCAACTTCATGCCGCACAGGCGGAAGTATCAACCTAAAATTAACCCATAAGTTGGGATGCGGCCTGTTGCTGCCCGGACATCGGGTGCAGCCTCTGCCTGACCGCGTTCTGTCACACAGCCGTTTTCCAAACCCTGTCGCTTTCGGCACGGAATTCGAGCGCCTATAACCCCTCGAAATCGTTCGGCTGCTGAGAGGTTGCGATGGCAAGGAAGACGGTTGTACAGCCCCGTATCGCGCCGCGCGTGCGGGCAACGGCCAGGGCCGAGCCGGCACCGGCGGACGCCGAGCCGGCGCCCGTCTATGTCGGGCTCGATATCGGCTATTCCAACCTCAAGCTGATCGCCGGCCCCGCCGACGGCGACCCGACCGCCACCGTCCTGCCCGCCGGCGCAGGGCCCCGGACGGCGATGCCCGAGCGCATCGGCTACAGCGCCGGCAGCAGCGCCGGCGAGGGGCTGGTGGTCGCGCTGGACGAGGAGACCTGGGTGGCCGGTGTCGAGCCGGGCCGCCTGCAGAACTGGGAACGCGCCCTTCACCCCGATTACGTCGCCACCTCCGGCTTCCGCGCCCTGGCCCATGCCGCCCTGCTGGTCGCCGGCACGCCCCGGGTCGAGCGCCTGGTGACCGGCCTGCCGGTGACGCAATGGCTCGACAGCGCCCGCCGCGAGGCGCTGCACGCCCTGCTGCTCGGCCACCACGCGGTGGCCCGGGACCAGGACGTGGAAGTCGACACGGTCGAGGTGCTGCCCCAGCCGGCCGGCGCCTATATCGACATGCTTGCCGATGCCGAACAGCGCGCCATGGCCGCGCAGTCGCGCGTGCTGGTGGTCGATGCCGGGTTCTTCTCGGTCGACTGGGTGCTGTTCGACGAAGGCGAGATCCGCGCCACCAATTCCGGCACCTCGACCGCCGCCATGAGCGTCCTGCTGGAAGGCGCGGCGGCGCTGATCCAGCAGGAACGTGGCGGGCGGATCGAGCGGGAATTGCTGGAACGCGCGCTCCGCCTCGGCGCCAGCTCGGTGCAGTTGTTCGGCGAACCGGTGCAGCTTGCGCCCTATCTTGCCTCGGCCGCCTCCCAGACCACCGGCGTCGCCATGATGGCGCTGCGCCAGACGCTACGCGGCGAACGGCGCGAGGTGGACGTGGTGCTGCTGGCCGGCGGCGGCGCCGAGACCTATGCCGATGCCGCCCGCGACGCCTTCCCGCGCGCCCGCGTGGTGGTCCCGCCCGAGCCGGTGCTGGCCAATGTCCGCGGCTTCTGGGCCCACGCCAGCCGCCACGCGAGTTGATCTCCGGGGCCGGCCGGCCGTCTTCGCTTGCATGCCATGGGGGCCGCGGGACAGCATCGGCAGTCAGGTCGGACCGCGCGCGGCCCGGCCTGACTGCTTGTGCCCCTTTGTCAGGATTGCCCCGCCGTATGACTGCCCGCATCATTCCCGTCGAGCCGTTCGACCTCGTCGTCTTCGGCGCCACCGGCGACCTTGCCCGCCGCAAGCTGCTGCCCGCGCTCTATCACCGCGACCTTGCCGGCCAGCTTTCCGACGCAACCCGCATCATCGGCGTCTCCCGCCGCCGCCTCTCCGACGAGGATTTCCGCTGCCTCGCCAGCGACGCCATCACCGGCCATGGCGACGAGCCGGATGCCGCCAACCTCGCCCGCTTCCTCCGCCGTCTCTGCTACGTCGCGGCGGATGCCGGTGCCGATGATGGCTGGCCCGCGCTGGCAGCCCGGCTCGCCGAGCAGCCCGAGCACATCCGGGTGTTCTACCTGGCCACCGCCCCCGAGCTGTTCGGCCCGATCTGCGACCGGCTCGGACAGGCCGGGCTCGCCGGCGGCACCGGCCGGGTCGTGGTGGAAAAACCCATCGGCAAGAGCCTCGCTTCCGCCCGGGCGGTGAACGAGGCGGTGGGGCGCCATTTCTCCGAGGATCGCATCTACCGCATCGACCATTATCTCGGAAAGGAAACCGTCCAGAACCTGATGGCGCTGCGCTTCGCCAACGCGCTGTTCGAACCGCTCTGGCGCGCCGCCCAGATCGACCACGTGCAGATCACCGTGGCCGAGACACTCGGCGTCGAGGGGCGCGCCGGCTACTACGACACCGCCGGCGCCCTGCGCGACATGGTGCAGAACCACATGCTGCAGTTGCTCTGTCTGGTGGCGATGGAACCGCCGGCCTCGCTCTCGGCCGACGCGGTGCGCGACGAGAAACTGAAGGTGCTGAAATCACTGGTGCCGATCGGGGACGGCAACATCCACGAACGGACCGTGCGCGGGCAGTACCGGGCCGGCGCCTCCCGCGGCGGACCGGTGCCGGGCTACCTGGAGGAACTCGGCGACCCAACCAGCCGCACCGAAACCTTCGTGGCGCTGAAGGCGGAAATCGCCAACTGGCGCTGGGCCGGGGTGCCGTTCTACCTGCGCACCGGCAAACGCCTCCCGGCCCGCGTCTCCGAGATCGTGGCACAGTTCCGGCCGATCCCCTTCTCGGTGTTCGACGGCAGCGCCGGCCCGATCGAGGCGAACCGACTGGTGATCCGCCTGCAGCCCGACGAGGGCGTGAAACTCTGGCTGATGATCAAGGATCCGGGTCCGGGCGGCATGCGGCTGCGCCACGTCCCGCTCGACATGAGCTTCGCCAAGGCCTTCGGCCTGCGCAACCCGGACGCCTATGAACGGCTGCTGTTGGATGTCGTGCGCGGCAACCAGACGCTGTTCATGCGGCGCGACGAGGTGGAGACGGCGTGGAGCTGGATCGATCCGATCCTGCAATCATGGGCCGCCAACCCGGAACCACCACGGCCCTATACCTCCGGCACCTGGGGGCCTTCGGCCGCCATCGCCCTGGTCGAGCGCGATGGACGGAGCTGGTACGAACCCGTCGAATGACGTCTTCCCCTTGCGGCCGGGCACCTGCTGCCACGCCCGGCCGCGCCTTGTGACGTCACCGGAAACCGGCAGGGCGATGAAGTCCCGCGCTGACGATTTGGTACAATTTTCCGATTTCTGCTGATGAACCGCCGCTGGTCCGCATTTTGTGTTGTCGAAATTCAGCAATGACATGGATACTTTAAATAAAATAAAAATCGTGCGCATCCCGACATTCATGGAACAACACTGAGTTGCAATCCCTGGAATGACTTTATCTCCTGTTTACGGCAGATGAGGCAGACAAGGGGAGGGCAAGCATGTGGAGTGACTGGGAATCATTGAGCGGCCAGTTGACGTCTGATCCGGACGTATCGTCCTGGACATCGGACCACCTCGACGTCTTCGCCCGCGGTACCGACAATGCGCTCTGGCACAAAGCGTGGGACGGATCGCACTGGAGCGGATGGGAATCCCTCGGTGGCGTGTTGACCTCGGGCCCTGGCGCCGTCTCCTGGGGACCGGACCGGATTGACGACTTCGCCCGGGGTGGAGACAACGGGCTTTGGCACAAGGCGTGGAGCTGAAGCGCTCCGGCCCGTCCCGGCCGGGTGAAAGGTGACACCTTCTGCCCGGCCGGATCCGTTGCGCCGCCCGCGGATCAGCCGCCGGGCAGCAGCACGGCCGCCCCGGTCAGCGCCCCGTCACGCAACCGCGCCAGGGCCTCATTCGCCGCGGACAGCGGGAAACCGGTCGTCTGCGTGACCACCGGCACCCGCGCGGCAATGGCGAGGAAGTCCTCCCCGTCCCGCCGGGTCAGGTTGGCCACCGAGCGGATGCTGCGCTCCATCCACAGGATGGAATAAGGAAAGGCCGGGATGTCGCTCATATGGATGCCGCCGCAGACCACCACGCCCCCCGGCGCGGTGGCACGCAGCGCCGCCGGCACCAGCGCCCCCACCGGCGCGAAGATCAGCGCGGCATCGAGCGGCTCGGGCGGCGGCGCATCCGATCCGCCGGCCCAGACCGCGCCGAGCGCGCGGGCGAAGTCCTGCGCCTCCCGGTCGCCGGGACGGGTGAAGGCGAAGACCTCCCGCCCCTCCCAGCGCGCCACCTGCGCCGCGATATGCGCCGCCGCGCCGAAGCCGTAGATGCCGATGCGCCGGGCATCGCCGGCCATGCGCAAGGTGCGATGGCCGATCAGCCCCGCGCACATCAACGGCGCCGCCTCGACATCGGTGAAACAGTCGGGAATGGCGAAGCAATAACGGGCATCGGCCACGGCGTATTCCGCGTAGCCGCCATCGATCTGGTAGCCCGTGAACCGCGCCTGCGGGCAGAGATTCTCCCGCCCGCCGCGGCAATATTCGCACTTGCCGCAGGTCCAGCCGAGCCACGGCACGCCGACCCGGACGCCGCTGCCGAAACGCTCCACCCCCGGCCCCACCGCCGCCACCCGCCCGATGATCTCATGTCCCGGCACGATCGGCGTGGGAATGTCCGGTAACTCGCCGTCCACCACATGCAGATCGGTGCGGCACACCGCGCAGGCATGCACCCGCACCAGCACCTGGCCGGGTCCGGGCTCCGGGACCGGCCGTTCCTCCGGCACCAGCGCCTCGCAGACACGCGGCAACACCATCGCCTTCATCCGCGCCTCCTGCCTTCCCGCCGCCAGGGCCCGGCCCCGGTCAGCCCAGCGCCCGCCGCACGCTGACCGTCGCCACCCCCAGCAGCACCACCGCGATCAGCGCCATCGGCCAGATCGCCTGCACCGCCACCGCCGCCGGCATGTCCTGCAGGAACACCCCGCGGGCCACCACCAGCATCCAGCGGATCGGGTCGGCCCGGCTGAGCCATTCCACCACCACCGGCATGTTCTCAACCGGCGCGGCGAACCCCGACAGCACCACCGCCGGCGAAGCATAGATGAACACGCCCAGGATCGCCTGCTGCTGCGTGCGCGCCACCGAGGAAATGGCCAGCCCCACACCCACCCCGGCCAGCATGTAGACCAGCAGCGCCACTTCCAGCAGCAGCACGCTGCCGGTGAACGGCAGGCGGAACCACAGCAGCGCCGCGGCGATGACGATATGCGCCTCCACCAGCCCCACGATCGCCGCCGGCACCGCCTTGCCCAGCATGATCTCGACCGGGCGCAGCGGCGTCACCAGCAATTGCTCGAAGGTGCCGAGCTCGCGCTCGCGGGCCAGGGAAAGCGAACTGACCAGCATCGCCATCAGCAGCGACAGCACCGCGACCAGCCCGGGCAGGATGAACCACTGCGGATCGAGCGTCGGGTTGAACCAGTCCCGCACCTCCAGCGCGATCGGCAGTACCGGCACCGACTGGTGCTCCAGCGCGAAGCGCTGCACGATCGCGCCGGCATAGCCGTTGACCAGCAGCGCGGTGTTCGAGCGCCTGGCATCCAGCAGCAACTGGACCCGCGCCTCCCGCCCGCCCAGCACGCGCGCGGAGAAATCCTGCGGCACGTGCAGCACCGCCACGACATCCCGCGCGTCCAGATCCGCCCGCGCCGAAGCCGGATCCTGCGGCGCCGCCACCACCCGGAACGCCGGCGAGGCGGCGAAGCGCCGCACCAGTTCGGCGGCCTGCACGCCGGCATCCTCGTTCCAGACCGCCAGCGGCACCTTCTGCACCTCGAAGGTGGCGGCGTAGGAGAAGATCAGCACCTGCACCAGCGGCGGCCCCAGCAGTACCGCCCGCGTCTTCGGATCCTTCCAGAGTGACGCGAGTTCCTTCAGCACCAGCGCCAGCACGCGTCGCCACATCGCCCGCCTCCTTGCCCCTAATCCAGCCGCCGCCGCGTCACCGCCAGCGTGGCGGCAACGGCGATCAGGGCGGCGATGGCCAGCGCCGCCAGGTTCGGCAGGATCAGCGTCCAGACGGTGCCGGCCAGGAACAGCGTCTGCAGGATCGACACCAGGTAGCGCGCCGGAAACACATGCGTCAGCACCTGCAGCCAGCCGGGCATCGAGGCGATGTCGAACAGCATGCCGGAGAGCATCAGCGCCGGCAGCATGGTGGTGATGAAGGCCACCTGCGCCGCCACGAACTGGCTGCGCGCCAACGCCGAGATGAACAGGCCGAGCGACAGCGCGAACACCAGGAACAGCGCGGCGGCGAGCAGCAGCACCGCGAGGCTGCCGCGGAACGGCACGGCGAACACCAGGATCGCCATCAGCACCGACACCACCATGCCCAGCATGCCAAGGGCGAAATAGCAGGCCAGCCGCGCCGCGATCATCTCCGGCAGGCGTGCCGGCGAGGCCAGCATGCTCTCCATCGTGCCGCGCTCCCATTCGCGGGAGACGACCAGCGCGGTCAGCAGGGTGCCAACCATCGACATCACGAAGGCCACCATGCCCGGCACGATGAAATCGGCCGAGCGCAGCTCCGGATTGAACCAGTAACGGTGTTCCAGCGTCACCCCGCCGCGCGGCAGCAGGCGGCGTTCCTGCGCCCGCCCCACCATCCAGGTGGCGAGCGCCCCCTGCACATAGCCTTCCAGGATGCGGGCGGTATTGGGATCAGTGGCATTCACTGCGAGTTGCGCCGGGGCCGGCCAGCGCGACGGCCGGGCCAGCCGGGCCAGGAATTCCTCGCGCAGCACCAGCATGCCCCGCACCGTGCCGGCCACCAGCAGGCGCTCGGCCTCGGCGGCGCTGGTGGTCTGCACCGGCGCGAGATAAGGCGAGGCGGCGAGCGCCTGCAACACTTCGCGGCTGTCCTCGGCGGGCGCCTCGATCACCACGGCCAGCCGCATCTCGCGCGCATCCAGCGAGATGCCGTAGCCGTTCACCAGCAGCAGCACCACCGGTAGCAGGAAGGCGATCAGCAGCGAGGACGGGTCGCGCAGAACCTGCAGCACCTCCTTGCGCAGCAGACCGCGCAGGCGCAGCAGCGTGGCCGCCCGGCCGGCCATCACGCCGCCCCCACCAACTGGATGAAGGCGTCCTCCAGCGTCGGCTCGGGCAGGTCGGGCCGGCGCACCCGCCCCCTCAGCCCGGCCGGCGTGTCGGTCGCGATCAGCCGCCCGCCGCTGATGATCGCCAGCCGGTCGCAGTATTCCGCCTCGTCCATGAAATGGCTGGTCACCAGCACGGTGACGCCGGCCTGCGCCAGCGCCCCGATGCGCGCCCAGAACGCCCGCCGCGCCAGCGGATCGACGCCGGAGGTCGGCTCGTCGAGGAACAGGATGTCCGGCCGGTGCAGCAGCGCCGCGGCCAGGGCCAGCCGCTGCTTGACGCCGAGCGGCAGGCTGCCGGCCACGCTGCCGCGCTGCTCGGCCAGTTCGAACCGCTCCAGCGCCTCCGCGATCGCCTCCGCCCGCGCCCGTCCGGCGAGGCCGTAGACGCGGGCGAAGAAGGCAAGGTTCTCGGCCACCGTCAGCTCTCCGTACAGCGAGAAGCGCTGCGCCATGTAGCCGATGCGCGCCCGCGCCGCCGCCGGCGCCCGCAGCAGGTCCAGCCCGGCCACCCGCGCCGCCCCCCCGGACGGCCGCAGCAGGCCGCACAGCATGCGGAAGGTGGTGGACTTGCCCGCACCGTTCGGCCCGAGCAGCCCGAAGATCTCGCCGCGCGCCACCGCGAAGCTGACATGGTCGACCGCGGTGAAGGCGCCGAAGCGGCGCACCAGGTCGCGCACCTCGATCGCCGGGCCGGGCGCGGCCGCCGGGCGCGGCGGCTCCGGCGGCACCACCGGCGGCGCCGTGGCCAGCCGGTCGACGAAACCGTCCTCGAAGCGGGGCGGCACCGGTGTCAGCACCCCACCACCGAACGCAGCGGCGTCGGGCATGGCGCTGCCCGCCCGCAGCACCAGCCGCAGCGCATCGCCCTCCACCGCGACGTCCAGCACCGCCGGATGCGCCACCACCTGCCGCAGCACTGCCCGCCGCCCACCCGCCGGCACCGCGAGCCGCGCCACACGCCCGCGCAACGGCGCCAGGAACCCGGCGGGCGGCCCGGCGGCAAGCAGGCGGCCCTCGTGCAGCAGCAGCACGCGCCCGCACCGCTCGGCCTCGTCGAGATAGGCGGTGGCCCAGACCACCCCCATGCCGTCCGCCCGCCCCTCATCCAGCATCGCCGCCACCATCGCCCAGAGCTCGCGGCGGGAAGCGGGATCGACGCCGACCGAAGGCTCATCCAGCAGCAGCAGCCGCGGCCGCGCCAGCAGCGCGCAGGCCAGGCCGAGCTTCTGCTTCATCCCGCCGGAAAGCTTCCCGGCCAGCCGCGCGGTGAACGGCGCGAGGCCGGTGAAGCCCAGCAGGCGCGGAATCCGCTGCTGCCGCACCGCCGCGTCCAACGCGTGCAGGTCGGCGAACAGCGACAGGTTCTCGGCGACGGTCAGGTCCTCGTACAGGCCGAAACGCTGCGGCATGTAGCCGATCGAGGGATGCGCCGCCGCCGCCTCGGTCGCCATGTCATGGCCGAGAACTGTCACGCGCCCGGCGCTCGGCTTCAGCAGCCCCGCCAGCAGGCGCAGCAGCGTGGTCTTGCCCGCGCCGTCCGGGCCGACGATCCCGGTGATGACCCCCGCCTCGATGCCGGCGTCCAGCCCCTCCAGCGCCACCACCGGCGACGCCCCGCGCATCCCCGGAAAGACATGCCGCAGGCCCGCCATCCCGGCGAGCATGGCCGGCTACTCCCCGCCCAGGCTGATCGTCACCGGCATGCCCTGGCGCAGCCCGTCATCCGGCGCCGTGATGCGGATTCGCAGGCGATAGACCAGCTGCGTGCGCAATTCCGGCGTCTCCACCGTCTTCGGCGTGAACTCGGCGACCGGCGAGAGATAGCCGACACGCCCCGCATAGACGCGCCCGCCATCCGTGCGCACCTGCACCTCACGCCCCGGCGCGGCGCGGCCGAGCAGCGGCTCGGGCACGAAGGCGCGCACCCACACTTCGCCGGAAATCGCCATGGAGTAGACGGGGGCAGAGGGCAGCACCACCGTGCCCGGCTCGATCACCCGGGTCATCACCACCCCATCGGCCGGGGCCTTGAGCCGGGTGCGCGACAGCGCCTCGGCGGCCAGGGCAACGGCCGCCTCGGATTCGCGCAGCGTCGCCCGCGCCGCCTCGATCTCCCCCGCGCGCGGCCCGGCCACCGCCTCGGCCAGCACCGCCTTGGCATGGTCGAGCTGGGCCCGCCCCGCATCGAGCGCCATGCGCGCGTCGTCATAGGCCTGGCGCGAGGACACGTCGCGGCGCACCAATTCCTCCTGCCGGGCGAACACCGCTTCGGCATGCGCGAGATTGGCCTGGGCGGTCGCTACCGACGCGCGCGCCTGGTCGAGCTGCTCGATCCGCGTGCCGGCGAGCAACAGGCCGAGATTGGCCCGCGCCGCGTCGCGCCGCGCCACCGCGAGATCACGCAGGCTGCGATAGGTCTCGTCGTCCAGCTCAGCGACGACCTCGCCCAGACGCACCGCCTCGCCTTCGCGGCGCGCCATGCTGACGACGCGGCCCTCGGTGTTGAAGGCGAGGTCCACCTGCCGGATCTCGACATTGCCGAACAAGGTGCCGGGCGGCGGCGCCGAGCCGGCACGCTGCACCACAAGCCAGACCACGCCGGCCATCACCGCCAGCGCGACCAGGAGCACCGCGAGTCGTTTCGGTCTCACGCCGCCCTCCTTCGAAACGAAACCATGCATCCCGGGACACCGGAGCGGCTTTGACCTGCGTCAACCGCCGCGGCATGGGGCGCTGCCCCATACCCCGCCAGAGGCCCTGCCTCTGGACTCCGGCAGGGGCCAAGGCCCCTGCACCCCCGGCATCCCTCCTGGAAAGGCAGGAGAATTCCGCCCGGTGACGGGGGCGCCGCGACGTCTCCCGCGGCCTGGGGACAGGGAGCACGCGCCATGAGCGAGTACCAGTATTACGAATTCCTCGCCCTCGACCGTCCGCTCGATGACGCGGCCCGCCAGGAATTGCGGGCGTCGTCCAGCCGGGCGCGCATCACCGCCGCCAGCTTCACCAATTCCTATCAGTGGTTTCTCAGCAACGTCGAATATGTCGGGCTGAAGGTCGCGGACCGGAACCTCATCATCGACATTCACCTCAACGAGGTGGACCTGGACGAGGAGGACGACTTCGCGGCGTTCCTCAACCTCGTGCAGGCCGCGGCCGAACGCGCCGCCGACACGCCTCCCCCCGCCGATGAGGTCCGGACGATTATTTCCGCCCTCCCTGACCACGACAGGGTCGAGATGCTCATGCGCCTGTTCGAAGGCGACCCGCATGTGGCCATGTGACCTGCGGGCATGCACCGCGGCAATCTGTCTGGAGCGCGAGCGGGAAGAAGCCGAACGGGCGGCGGCCGGGCGCGAACGCCGCAACGCCGCAGGCTACACCAGGGCGGTCGCCGTACTGGCTGACCTGCGGACGCTCGCCGAGGAACGCGGCACCCTTGCGGATTTCCACCAGCGCCTTGCGGCAATTCGCGAGCAGGCATTCCTGGGGCGCATAGAAGGCCTCTAAGGCTTCCGCCGCCTCCGCCCGCGCCTGGAGGATTTGGCACCGCTGGTCGGACCAGGCTGCATAGCGCCGGCCCGCCTTGCCGGCGTCATTTCCGGCACACAGAGCCGTGACGGGAGCGCACCCCCGTCACGGTTCAAACGCGTAGCAGGCTCAGGCGAGCTTGAGGTTGGTGGCGGCGGCCTTGCCGCGCTCCATCATCACCTCGTAGCTGACCTTCTGCCCCTCATCGAGGCCGCGCAGGCCGGCAGCCTGGACGGCCGTGATGTGGACGAACACGTCCTTGCCGCCGTCCTGCGGCATGATGAAGCCGAAGCCCTTGGTGGTGTTGAACCACTTGACCGTTCCGATAGCCATCCGAGTCGCTCTCCGCTGCAGGCGCCGCACAACAGCGTGCGGCACGCCAACCGGACCTTGGTTGTCTTGGAGGCGCCCGACGGGTCGATGAATCGGAAGCGCAGCAAGCTTGGCCAAAAATCGATTGCGAGCGCAGGGTCACCAGAAAGCCAGGGCCGTGTCAAATCCTGCCGCAGCCACGTGTCCGTGACACCCGTCTGAGTCGAGCCTGTCCGGGCCGAATCGAGGGCGCGGCGCGGTCACCGACCGCGCCGCTACGACCCCGGGGCTCACGCCAGCTTCGCGAAGGTCATGCGGTCCTTGTTCTCCCGCATGAGCATCGCGAATCCGGGAATGGTGTCGAGACCGAGGCCCAGCGGCATCCCGCTTTCGGGATCGGGCTGGATTTTCGCGTAGCCCTGGCCGGAGATCTTTTCCCACTTCCCCGCCGGCTTCTTCACCTCGATGTTCACCACTGTCGCCTTCAGCACCATCCGCACGATCGCTTCCTTCGGCGACGAGGGCTTCGTCAGGCTCGGGCTGCCGGCGATCATCTGCCAGCCGTTCGCCAGCGCCCAGGCGGTCAGGTCGTCCTTGTTCATCCGATCTCCTTTCCGGAACGTACCGCTTCGTCCTCACCCGGCCACGGCACCCGGCGCGCCGGCCCGGCGCCGGCCGGTAGGCCGCGGAGGGCCGCGCGCACCAGCACGTCCAGCGCGCCCAGGAAGCGCGAGCGATCCGCCCGGGTGAGCGGTGCCGGGCCGCCGGTTGCCACGCCACTCTCGCGAAGGTGCCGCGCCAGATCCCGCCCGGCCAGTGCCTCGCCGATATTGTCCTCCGTCCAGAGATGGCCGTTCGGTGCCACCGCGCCTGCCCCGCGCCCCAGGCAGCGCGCCGCCAACGGAATATCGGCGGTCACGCACACGTCCTTCGCGGTGATGCGCTCGGCGATCCAGTCGTCGGCCGCATCGGCGCCGCTGTCCACCACGATCATGCGCACCCAGGGCAACCCCGGTGGCCGCAACGGGCGCGAGCCGTTCGACACCACGTGCACCACCAGTTCCAGGCGTCCGGAGACCCGATACACTTCGTCGCGCACCGGGCAGGCATCCGCATCGACATAAATCTCGGTCATGCCCCAGGCTCGCACGTCGCGGCCGAGGGTGCCATGCTCCCCCGGCACCACCATCGACCAAGCGGGGGAGGAATAGCGTGGGACGCGAAAAATTCCCTCGGCGAACCGCCTTGGAGGGCCCAAAACCCCCTACGGGTCCTTTGCTGCCGGTCGTTCCCTCCTGCTCGCCCGACGCCTCCGGGGGAGGAATCCGGTGGACACGACCACGCACCCCCCCCTCATCCCGCATGCTTTCCAAGCCGAGCGCCGATCGGCGGATCGACGCTGGCAAGGCGCATTGTGGGTGCGTAGTATTACCTAGCCTGACAAGGTATTACCGGAGGCTGCCATGCCCGCCACGGTCACCCGCAATGGCCAGGTCACCATCCCCAAACCCGCCCGGGACAAGCTCGGGATCGGGCCGGGCAGCGCTGTGGGCATGAGCACCGACGAGATCATGGCGCTGACGCGCGGCGATGGCTGGGCGACGGCACGCGCAGCGCCATCAGCATCCCGAAGCTGGGCGCCCAGGCCGACAGCAGACTGCACAGGCTGAAGACCAGCAGCGAGGCAGCCAGCACCTTGCGCCGGTCGAAGCACGACAGCCACAGCACCATGGCCGGCCCGCAGACCGCGACCACGCCCGCGACCAGCGCGAACAGCCAGCCGGCCTGGGCCACGCTGACGCCATGGCGCTGGACGCTGGCCGGCAGGATGCCGACCACACCAAACGCGATAGCATACAGGCCCAACACCCCCAGTGCTATGAAGAACAGCGCGCGCGTGCCGTTCATGGCTGCGCCCCGGTCCATCGATCGGGCGTCGCTGCACATGACCCGGCCACGCCCACCGGAGCGGGAAAGCCGTGCCGCCTGCTCGCCCACACCACCACCAGCGTCGCCGCCAGCAGCACCAGCAAGGCCGGTGCGAAGGCACCGACACCCAGCCGTTCGAGCAGCACGCCGCCGACGATGCCGCCACCGGCAATCGCCGTGTTCCAGGCGGTGACCAGCATGGACTGCGCGATATCCGCCGCCTCTCCTGCCGTCCTGGCCAGCGCCGTCTGGAACAGCGTCGCCGCACCGCCGAAGGCCAGGCCCCAGGCGGCCACCGCCGCATAGACCACGTCAGGCGCACCGCCTGCCACGCCGAGGCCCAGCACGGACAGGCCGAACACCACCGTGCTGGCCAGCGTCAGCGCACGCAGGTAGCGGTCGATCAGCACGCCGACGATCCAGATGCCCAGCAGCGACGTGACGCCGAACACCAGCAACACCAGGTCCGTCCGTTCGGCCATGCCTGCCGCCGCCAGGAACGGCGCGATGTAGGTATAGAGGATGTTGTGCGCCAGCACGAAGGCCAGCACCACGAACAGCACCGGGCGTACACCGGCCACGGTGAATACGTGTCCCAGCGACAGTCGCCTGCCCACCGCCTGCCCGGCGAAATCCGGCAGTTTGATGCGCACCCACACCATGAGCAGCAGCGACAGTCCGCTCATGATACCGAAGCACATCCGCCAGCCCGTGAGATTGCCGAGGAAGGTACCGGCCGGCACGCCGAGCGACAGCGCCAATGGCGTGCCCACCATCGCAATGGCGATGGCGCGGCCCTTCTGGTGCTCGGGCACCATGCGCGCGGCGTAGCCCGCCAGCAGCGCCCACAGCAACCCAGCCGACACACCCGCCAGGAAGCGCGCCACCATCGTCAGCACGTAGCTGCCGGACAACGTCGTGACGGTATTGCCAACGACGAAGCCCGCGATCGCCGCCAGCAGCAACGGGCAGCGACGTACGGCCTGCGTGGCAGCGGTCAGCGGAAGCGCCGCCACCAACGAACCGATGGCGTAGATCGTCACGGTCTGGCCGACCCAGGCTTCGGACACCGCCAGGTCCTGCGCCATCTGCGGCAGCAGTCCGGCGGGCAACGCTTCGGTCAGGATGGTGATGAAGGCCGCCATGGCGAGCACCAGCAGAGAGGCCAGGGGCAAACGGTCCGTGGCAGCAGCGCTCATCGTCCGGCATCCCGCGCAGATTGCGCCGTATCGTCCACGGAGCGGGCCACAACCACCTTGCCGGCGATGCCACCGCCTTCCACCAGCCGATGGGCTTCGATCAGGCGGGCTGCGTCCAGCGGATGCAGCACGCGACTGGCCGTCGAGCGCAGCACGCCCGCGTCCACCAGCGCCGCCACTTCGTCGAGGATGCGGTGCTGCGCGATCATGTCCGCTGTGCGGTAAAGCGGGCGCGTGAACACCATCTCCCAGTGCAAGGACACGCTCTTGGCCTTGAACGGCGCCGCGTTCAATGTGTCGTGGTCGTCGATGATGGCCAGGCGACCTTGCGGCGCGATCAGTTCCGTCAGTTCGTGCAGATGCCCGGCGGTATGCGACAGCGCCGCGACATGGGTGACGGGCGGCACGGGCAGCGCGCCGATCTGCACCGGCAGCGGCTGCCGGTGGTCGATGACATGGTGAGCGCCCAAGGCGAGGCACCAGTCACGGCTCTCCGTGCGCGAGGCGGTGGCGATCACGGTCAGGCCAGTCAGCCGGCGGGCAAGCTGGATCACCATGGAGCCGACTCCGCCGGCACCGCCCAGCACCAGCAGGCTGCCGGCATCGGCTGGCTTGCCGGGCGCCACACCCAGGCGATCGAACAGCAATTGCCAGGCCGTCAGCGAGGTCAGCGGCAGCGCCGCGGCATCGGCGAAGCTCAGGGTCCCGGGCTTGTGGCCGACGATGCGCTCGTCCACCAGATGGAACTGCGCATTGCTGCCGGTGCGATCGAAGGAGCCGGCGTAGTAGACCGCCTGTCCCGGCCGGAACAGCGTAACCGCTTCGCCGACGGCTTCGACGATCCCGGCGGCATCCCAGCCCAGCGAGCGGACGCCGCCGGGCACCGCGACCAGGCCGGCCCGGACCTTGGTGTCCAACGGATTGACCGAGATGGCGTGGACTTCGATTCGCAGGTCGTGCGGTCCCGGCTCGGGGCGTTCGGTTTCGATGTCGGTCAGGCAGTCGGGATCGGCCAGCGTGGAATGCCTGAGAAACGCGATGGCGGCCATGTGCGGAGGCGTCGTTGTCATCGCCGCACCTCCAATGCGCCATAGACCGCATCGCGCAAGTCGGTGACGAAGCGACCGGACATGCCTTCGTATAGCGTGTTGGTGAAGGCGACAACGCTGAGTCCCTGCGCACGGTCCACGAACCAGGAATGGCCATAGGCGCCGCCCCACCGCCAGGTGCCTTCCGATTCGGGAGAAGCGGCCAATGCCGGGTCGCGCAAGACCGAGACCCCCAGTCCGAAGCCGAAACCCGGCGCATCGGGCAGTTCCCGACCGCCTGTCTGGTCCCGAGCCATCTCCGCGATCAATTCGTTGGGCAGGAGCACGCCGTAACCCTGGCGCAGGGCTTCCAGCAGGCGCATCAGATCTTCCGCCGTCCCTGCCATGCCCGCGCCGCCCGAAGGAAACGCCCGCGGATCGAAGATGCGCCCAGGGCTGTAGAGAATGCCGACGGCGCCCTCGAAGGCCGAGACCGTCTCGCCCTCGGCCAGCCGATGCGGCTGCGGTGTGTCATTCACATAGGCGGTCGCCACGCACTGGGGATCGCGAGCGATGAAGCCGGTATCGACCATGCCCAGCGGGCCGGTCACCAGCCGGCGCACCGCCTCGTCCAGCGACGTGCCGTGGATGCGCGCGATCAGCGCGCCCAGCACGTCGGTCGCCAGTGAATAGCCCCAGGCCGTGCCTGGCTCGTACAGCAACGGCACGCTGGCGAGGCGGCGCAGGTTCTCCTCCAGGCTGATGCCGGAAGCGTCCATGCCGTCCGAGACGCCGGCCCGCGCATACAAACCGTCTGCGTGGATCTCGAAGAAGCGGTAGCCGAGACCTGCCGTGTGGCTGAGCAACTGCCGCGCCGTGATGCGCGCCGGGCGACCGTCGGCCAGCCGGGGCTGAAATTCGGGCAGCCAGCGCTCGATGCCCGCGTCCAGGTCGAGCCGGCCTTGCGCCACCAGTGCCAGTGCCGCGGTGGAGACGATGGGTTTGCTGACCGAGGCCAGCCGGAAGACCGTCTCCAGTGCCATCGGCCGTGCGCTTTCGCGGTCGGCGAAGCCGGCGGCCTGCTGGTGGACCAGTGCGCCGTCGCGCGCCACCAGAACGACGGCACCGACCAGCCGCTGGTCGTCGAGCGCCTGCTGAACGGTGCTGTGAATGCGCGCGCAGAGATTCGCCGGCGGGACGCCTTGGTGCAGAGGAAACAGAGGATTCATCATGGCAAGTGGCTCGATTCAATCGGCGATGCCTTGACGATAGAAATCCTGCGATTAAAGAAAAAGCAGGCTACATTTCCTGTTTGTACGGAGCTATGTGTCCGTAATAGAGGGACGGAATGGACAGCCTGAATGGCTTTGTCGTGTTCGTGCAGGTCGCCGAGACGCGCAGCTTCGTCGCCGCCGGCCGGCTGCTGGGTGTCTCGGCCTCCGCCGTGGGCAAGAGCGTGGCGCGGCTGGAGGAGAAGCTGGGCGTGCGCCTGTTCCATCGCAGCACGCGCAGCGTCACACTGACCGCCGAGGGCACGCTGTTCCTGGAGCGCAGCCGCCGCATTCTGGCCGAGATCGAGGCCGCAGAACTGGAGTTGTCGCAGGCAACGGCCGCACCGCGCGGGCGCCTGCGCGTGAGCCTGCCGCTGGTCAGTTCGCTAGTGCTGCCGGTGCTCGGTGAATTCATGCGCGCTTATCCTGAGATCGAGCTGGACCTGGACTTCACCGACCGCATGGTCGATGTCATCGAGGAAGGCTTCGACGCCGTGGTGCGCACGGGCGAGCCGGCCGACTCCCGGCTGTCGGCGCGGCGGCTGGGCAGTTTCCAGATGCGACTGGTCGCCTCGCCGGACTACCTTGCGCGCCGGGGCACGCCGCGGACACCGGCCGATCTGCGACAGCACACCTGTCTGCACTATCGCTTCCCCAACAGCGGCAAGCTGGAGACCTGGGCGCTGCGGCAGGCGCCTGGCGAGCCCGAACTGCAACTGCCGACATCAATGATCTGCAACAACATCGAGACGCGCGTGTGCTTTGCGCTGCAAGGATTGGGGATCGCCTATCTGCCGGCATTCGCCGTCCGCGAGCCATTGGCCGATGGTCGGCTGGTGCCAATCCTAACCGATCATGTGGAACGCACCGGCGTTTTCCATGTGCTGTGGCCGGCGAGCAAGCACCCCTCGCCAAAGGTTCGGGCACTGGTGGACTTCCTTTGCGCGAGAGTATGTAGAAGTCTCGATTTCATCTGATATATGGTTCGTTCCGCCGTGGTGGGTGTCCGCCGGATCGAAGCTGTCAGCCGAGGCTCCTATGCGACCCTGGCAAGGTTCTGCTTCTCGCACGCGAGCGGAGCGCTGTTGGGGAAGGTCTGCATTGGCGCCTTGCCGAAGCACGAGCCCCCCCTGGTGCGTGCGCACCTCATTGTAGCCGATCATCCAGGCATCCAGCGCGCGCAGGCGCTTCTTCATCGTCTCCAGGCCGTGGCGCGCCTCGGCTTCTCAGTCCCACCAAAACAGACCCAGGCGCTCATGCACGCGCTCGACGCCGAACCGTGCCAAAGCGCCGCGGCCTTGCTGGTGGTCACTGGCGCGCGCAAGTGGGAGGTGCTGAGGGCGACGTGGGACAACGTCGACCTCGACCGCCATCTGCTCACTGTGCCGCGGTCGAAGAGCGGGCGGACGCGGTACGTCCCGCTCTCGCCGGTGGCAGTGCGGATCTTGCGCGCGCAGTGGCTCCGGCGGATGGACGGCTGCACCTACGTCTTTCCGAGCGACCGCCGGGAGGGCCGGCCTCTGGAGAACCTGCGCGGCGCGTGGCAGCGGACGATGAGGCTGGCCGGGCTACCCGACGAGCTGCGCATCCACGACCTGCGGCACTCGTTCGCCTCGGCGCTGGCGAACGCCGGCACACCGCTGAACGAGATCGGGACCGTGCTCGGGCACACGCAACTCTCGACCACGACCCGCTACGCCCACCACGCGCCGCAGCGCCTCGTGGAGACAGCCGCCACCGCCGCGCGCGCCTGGAACCTTCTGCCGGGCGCTCGCCGCAGCCATGCGGGTCGTCCTGCGGTCGTGTCGCACTCTGGCGCCACTGGGCGTCGTGTGCTGCTCTGCTCTGCACTTCACCACGGAAACACTATTGGCAGAATGCGAGCATGACCGAGGAAATGCTGACCGACGACGCCATCCTGGAGGCATTTGCGACAGCGGGAAACACGCTGCCTCGCAAGGCGCTGAAGCAGGCAGCCGAGCGCTGGCCCGAGATCGCCCCTGCCCTGCTCGCACGGCTGGAAGCGGCCGCCGCCGGCAGTGACCGGTCCGACTGCACCGCCGACATCATGTTCTACGCCGTCTATCTGATGGCGCAGACTCGCGAGACCCGCGCCTTCCGCCCGCTTTGTACGCTTGGTGCCGACTCGGAGTTGCTGGAGCGGATCCTCGGCGACGGCATCACCGTAGATCTGCCGGCCATCTTCGCCCGCATCTTCGACGGTGATCCGAAACCGCTACATGCGCTAATTCGGAACAGCGAAGCGGATCAGTTCGCGCGCGACGCCGCACTCGAAGCGCTGGCGTGGCTCACCGCCACCGCGCGGATCGACCGCGACGAGACAGACGCCTTCCTGCGCGACCTGTTCACCGCCCTGCCACCGGAAGGGTCGGAAACTGTCTGGGTCGGCTGGCAGCAGGCGATCGCTGCCCTCGCCCTGGAGGACCTGGTGCCGCTGGTCGAGCAGGCCTTCGCGCGCGGCCTGATCGACCCGTCTTTTCTCGAGCTGAGTGATTTCCACAAGGATCTGCGCAAGGTTCAGCAGCCAGGGGCACCGGCCGATGCGGTCCTGATGCGCATGAAGGACCTGAGCAGCCTCGACGACGCGGTAGAGCACCTGTCGCGCTGGGACAGCTTCCAACCGAAGGCGGCGCGCGAGGAACGATGGAACCCGGGCCTACTGCCGCCCGGAGACCCGGTACGCAACCCGCTGCGGAATGTCGGACGCAACGATCCTTGCCCTTGCGGCAGCGGCAAAAAGTTCAAGAAGTGTTGCCTCGGAAAGCTGGGATAGCGGCGCTGCTTTCCTCTCGCATTAGACGCGATTTTCTCCCCCCAAAGCGACTTGTGCGTTCGCCTGGTGCCGCCAACAGCCAAACGGGGGGAATAGCGGGGGGTGCAAAAAACCTCCCGGCGAACCGCCTCGGAGGGCTGAAAAAATCCAAATCTTTCAGAAAGTTATTGGCACGCCCGAGAGGATTCGAACCCCTAACCCCCAGATCCGTAGTTCTCGGAACACCATCGTAACGAATGGGTGGATAGCACCCTTTCGATCCGTTTCAGGCACTTTGCTACCGGTCGTTCCCGCCTGCCCGCCCCCGATTCCTCCTGTTCGCCCCCATGCGTACCCCATGCCCCCGGGGGAAAGGCGGGGGAAGTTTGGTGGACAGGACCACGCCGCCGCCCCACTCATCTCGCATGGCTTCCCGGCTGAGCTCCGATCGGTGGATCGGGGCTGGCAAAGCGCATTGGGGGTGCGTAGTATTACCTCCCCTGACAAGGTATTACCGGAGGCTGCCATGCCCACTACGGTCACCCGCAAGGGCCAGGTCACCATCCCCAAACCCGTCCGGGACAGGCTCGGGATCGGGCCGGGCAGCGCTGTCGCTTTCGAGTTGGCGCCCGACGGTCGGGTCGTTCTGGTCAAGGCCGGGGTTGACCGACCGCCGAGCCGCTTCGCCCGCCTGCGGGGTGCGGCCGGCGTGGGCATGAGCACCGACGAGATCATGGCGCTGACGCGCGGCGATGGCTGACGGCACGCTGATCGACACCAACGTCCTGCTCGACCTTGTCACCGACGATCCGACCTGGGCGGGGTGGTCAGTCCAGCAGCTAGATGCCGCCGCCCTGCGCGGGAAGCTTCTGATCAACGACATCGTCTATGCCGAGCTCTCGGTCCGCTTCGGGCGGATCGAGAATCTTGAGGCCCTGGTGGATGAGGCCGGCCTGATCGTGACGCCGATACCGCGGCCGGCCCTGTTCCTGGCGGCAAAGGCGTTCCAGCGCTACCGTGCCGCCGGCGGCACGCGCACTGGCGTGCTGCCGGACTTCTTTATCGGCGCGCACGCCGCCGTGGCCGGGCTGCCGCTGCTCACGCGGGACCCACAACGCTTCCGGACGCATTATCCGACCGTCGCATTGATCACGCCCCAAGATTCTCCCCGCTGACATCGACAACGAAGCCGGCGCGCAGGCCGACAACTTTGGATTCCCTTTACACCGCCCTCCCCGCCCGAATGCGTTTGCGTGCGCACTGATGGCTGGTTGGTGCACTTTGGTGGCTGGGGAGAGAAGAGGATTTGGAATCCACCAAGCGGTGTGAGCCCTGCCACCTCAGCCCGCAAACCCTACCCGGTGCCAGAACATGTTGCACGCCAAGAAGGTCCCCGCTTATCAACCAGTCGACCCGGCGAAGGTGGTGGATTCTGGTGGGTCAGACGGGGGCAACGGGCGAGCGGTGCCGATCAGACCCATCACGCTGCGGCAAATCGGCGGCCGTCGTCCAAATTGTCCTTTTGGATCAATAGGTCGGAGCGGATCAATTGGTTGATAAGCGGGAAGAAGGTCAACCCCGACGACGCAGTCCGAGAGAATCGGCACCCCTCACGTCACCTGAATATCCCAAGATTTGGATATCTGTGGCTCTATAAAACAAGCATAATTCTTGTCTCTGACAATCTGCTTGTCCAGTGCTTTTGCAATTGTTTTATCGCCACCAATATTGAAAATTAATAGATTAATACTTTTCTGAACATTTTCGGCTGCGTGTTTTCTAAATTTAATGATGTATTCGCCTTTTATTTCAGTTAATATTCTATCTAGTGATCTACAACCTTCATCAATAGAGATTTTGCATGAGAAAACCCCGCGTGAAATCGGCTGGACTTTTTCCCTGTAAGCAATAGATTGCTCACGTTCATTCTGCGGCTGCTGCTTCGTCTCTACGTCTCGCCACAAAAGCCCCTCAAGAAGCTCATAGGGAACCTCTCGACCTGGATGTCGAAGCAGCACCACAAGCGCCAGCACTCCACGTGCGAGCGCCTGGCGACGCTTCAGTTCGAGACGGGTGGAGTCCCCCTTCCAAACAATCTCGCAAAATTCGAACCCACTAGGCGCACTCGCCAAAGTCAATCTTGGCTGTGATGAACCATAAAGCGATTCTTGTATATTTTCAGCAAGCTGGATTTCATTGAGCATTACCCCCTCAAGATCAAGAAATCCATTTACCTTGATCCCGCTCTTAATCTGTGATTGCTCACGGGGTTGGCGGGAGGGGGTTGCGCTGGGCGCTGAGATGTGAATCAAAATCCGGATGCCGACACCTCCTCGCATCCGGCTGACCGAGGCTGAAAAGGACGCACTGCTGCTGGAGCAGGCGGCGCTGATTGAGCGCATGGCGGCGCGGATCGCCGAGTTGGAAGCGCTGGTTGGCAAACCGCGGAAGACGTCGTCGAATTCCAGCCTTCCGCCGTCCCAGGATGGCCCGGGGCGCAAGAACCGGGAGCGGAAGCAGTCGCGCAAACCCCGCCCCTCGCGACCGGGGGCGGCGCGGCCCCTGGCGGACACCCCCGATCAGACGGAACGCTGCCTGGTCGAGGCCTGCCCGCACTGCGGAACGGCCGTGGCCGAGACGGCGCAGCAGTGCCGCGAGCGCTACGACCACGTCGACCTTCCTGTCGTCCGCCCGCAGGTGACGCGGGTCGAAGTGTTCGGCGGACGGTGTCGCGGTTGCGGCCGGCGCTATCGCGCCCCGACGCCGGCGGGCATGCCACCGGGCACGCCGTTCGGACCGGGGATCCACGCCCTGCTGGCCTACCTGCACCACAGCCACCACGTCGGCTTCGAGCGCCTGTCGCGGATGTGCCAGGAGCTGTTCGGGCTTTCCATCTCGGAAGGGGCGATCGCCAATGCCTTCCGCCGGATGGCAGGCAAGCTCGACACGGCTTGCGCGGCCATCAAGGCGAAGCTGCTGCAGGCCCGCGTCATCGCCTCGGACGAGACCACCACCCGCATCGACGGCGTCACCCATTGGCAGTGGGTGTTCGTCTCCGAGCAGGCGATCCTGCACGAGATCGCGCCAGGGCGGGGACGCGCCGTGGCCGAGGCGGTGCTCGATGGCCACCGGCCCGAGGTATGGGTTTCAGATCGCTACGCCGGGCAGCAGGAACTGGGCCAGACCCATCAGGTCTGCCTCGCCCACGTCCTGCGTGACGTGCAATACGCCATCGACTGCGGCGACACGGTGTGCGCTCCGAAGATCCGCGACCATCTGCGCTGGGCGATCCGGATCGGCAAGCGTCGACCATCCCTCAAGGACAGCACGCTCGCCGTCTACGCCGGCCAGGCCGAGCGGCGCCTGGATCGCCTGCTCGGCATACCGGCCGCTCATCCGGCCGGACGCGAATTGCAGCGGCAGATCAAAGCCTGGCGAAACAAGTTCTTCGTCTTCCTGCATGACCGGCGCGTTCCGCCGACCAACAACATTAGCGAGCAGGAAATCCGGCCCTCCGTGGTGTTCCGCAAGGTCACCAACGGGTTCCGCTCAGCCTGGGGTGCCAAGGTCCACGCCGGCTACCGATCGGTCACCGGGACGGCCCGCCTGAAAGGAACCACCGCTCTCAACGCCGTCCGCGCTCTCATCGACGGTTCGTTCGCCATCGCCTGAACCCAGCGTCAGCCAACCCGGTGAGCAATTACCTTAATCTCCCAGTGCGGGTCGCGCGCGCTGGCACTGGCTGCGAAATAGTCTAGCACCAACGCATCCCACCACTTTGGCAAAACTATCACCGGTGTACCGCACTCCACGGCGGGCAGATCGTTGCTAGATTGGATCCAGCCGCGGGCCGTCGCACTGATCTGCCCAGCACGGAGTACCTGCAGTAGCCAATCGTGCACGCGGCAGACCCTGGCCTCCGCATCCGTCTGCGCCTGACCTTGCCCGCGGTCTTGCAACATTGCCTCCAGCATCCCCGCATTAGGCACGCGCGGTGTCCTTGGCCGCGGGAGCACCGGCGGAGGGCCGCCCACCCTCTGTGGCATCGTGGCAGCGGCCGGCGCGAACCTACGTGAGTACTCGGGGCCTGTGGCCACCGGGGTGGCTGGTGGCTCGTCGAACTCGACCTGACCCGGCAGGCGTCCCAGGCGCATGTCCGGTTCGACCTCGTCCACCTCTTCGAAGCAGGCGAGCACCCAGCGGTACGCGTCATCGAGCTGGATCTGCCGGACCTGTTGATTACGTGGCGGGTCAATGTTGCGGGGTGAACGGGTCATGCTTGCTCTGTCAATGTCGGATTCCGTCGTCGATGCATGGCCTTTCGGAGGCCAAATTCCGAGTTAGACCATTACCCCATTAATCAACTTATTGGCGAGCACCGCCGGTCGATGCGGGCGCAGCTGCGCCGCACTTCGGTGGTACCGGGAGCGGCCGGGCCGGGCCGTCTCGGGTCCCTTCCAAACTGCAAACGGAGCGACCCATGAGCTTCATGATCTCGCCTGAGAACAACGTCTACGACATCGCCACCCTCGGCGGCGCCAAGGCCTTCGAAACCGACGTCAACGCCGGCTTCCTTCTGCTCAGCTCGGTGGCGGGGCAGATCCACGAGTACCACCAAGTCCCTTTGAAGGTTGCGCTCGCCTGGCGCAACGCGACCACCGTGTTGCTCACGAGCCACCGGCCCGGCCGGCCCGTCCAGCAGATCAACTGGCAGGAACTCGCAGTGGAGGCGGACCCCACCTGGGCTGCCGAGTATTACGGCACTCCCCAGGAGAAAACCCCCTCCACCAAGCGCAACTCGCGCCCGGCCAACGGGGCTGAGTAACCCTTGAACCGAGACTGCTGCCGCGGCCTCGGCAGCAGTCGTCAAGAAATTGGCAGAAATGAGCGAAAAACGACTTATCAAGTCTCAGGATACCGCAGACTTCGCTATGCCGGCCAAGGACGAAAGCGGGAAAATGGCCCGCTCGTCCTCCCCGGTCGGCACCGAGGCACAGGGTGCGACCAGTTCTGTCGCTAGTGTTGGTTTTGACACGGAGTGGATCAGTGCTTCGGATCCCTTCCAATCCGAGGTCTGGAACTATGCCCAAGCACGTTAAGGGCGTGACGCCCGGCGAGCCCTCCCGTAAGCCGCCGGCGAACATCGACCCCGCCACCCCAGCGATAGCCGACGGTATTTCGGACGACGTTGGCACCGTGGCACTGGCTCCCCTGGCCGGCCTCCCGGCAGATATCCAACATCTTCTTGCAAATGCTGGGAATTCCGCCCATGCGCGCAACGGCACGCATGGGCTTCAGCCGCGCCAGATCCGCGCCAAAATGAAGGAGCAACTCCGGCAGCAAGTAGCGCTGCTACACCACCATGGCAGCGTCCCGCCCCCGCAGTCCCCCCCCTACGCAGGACCACCTGCGAACGTCGGCTTCGATGCCGAATGGGTCACTTGGCCGGATGGCCGCGGTGGCTGGTGGAACGAGATCCTTTGCATCACCGCCGTGGTCGAGTGCGGCGGGCGCTATGCCCGCTACATGCACGTCCCCCGCGGTCCGGCGCGCAAGGACCGACCGACCATCGCCGAGTTCTTCGAAAAGACCCTTCGCCACGCCATCAAGGCGGGCGTGCTCCCCTCCATGCCGGATCGTGTCACCGTGTTCGGCCACTTCATCCGGGGTGACCTGGCCACTTTCCTCGATTTCTGGGCACGGAAGCGGGAGTTCCGGGGGTTGGGAAAGACGGTTGTCAGCAAAACCGACGGCCACCTCATCGAAGTCGCTCCGGGAACCGATGGGCCGCGGTCCGACAGCGTCACCGACGAGCCCGTCCAGGAAGGTGGGTGGACCCGCCCCCAACAGTTGTATCTCCGAGCTCCCGACGGCAGCCGGCTCCAGGTCCGCCTGCGGTTTATCGACACCATCAGGCTGACGCCCGGGCAAAAAGGCCTCACCTATGTGGGCGTGATGAACGGTCTGCCCAAACTCGACCTGCACGACGATCTTGGCGTCCCGCGGACCAAGGCTTCTGAGCGGCCCGAATGCGTGGGCCGCGGCCTGCCCGCCCGCTACGGCAAGGAGCGCATGGATCTCGTCAAGCGCGACTTCCGCGAGGCCTTCGACGCATACGCCTTCCGCGACAGCGAGATTGCCCTGGCCCACGGGCTCAGGATGCAGGCGTTCGCCCGCGACCAGCTCGGGCTCAGAGAGCTCCCCACGACGCTCGCCGCCTGCGCCGCTGCGTTGGTGCGCAACCTTGCCGGCGGAAGCGCGCCCCTGGCAGCCCAGGTCGGCCGCGTCTTCGAGCCTCGCACCTACTTCAACGAGGCAAAGCGCACGTACCGCAAGCTCCAGTCACACAAGCCGATTCCGTCCCCGGGTCAATCGATCTACTACGAGTTCGCCCGGAATTGCTATCACGGCGGCCGCAATGAGTGCTTCTACCATGGGCCGAGCGATATCTGCCCCTGGTACGACTTCGACCTGCCGGCCGCTTACACGACGGCGCTCACGGCGCTGCGCCCGATCGACTACGACAACATACGCCCGGAGTTTGATCCCGCTGCCTACGGGATTGGCGACATGGGCTTCGCCTGGATTACCTTCGAGTTCCCGCTAGGCACGCGGTTCCCCTGCATTCCCGTCCGGACCCCGTCGGAGGCCCTCGTCTTTCCCCGGGTAGGCCACAAGGAGGACCGCGTCTTCGTTTGCTCCCCCGAGATATTCCTTGCCGTGCGAATGGGGGCGAAGGTCACCATCGTCCAGGGATTCAAGGCACCTTGGAAATCCGAAGAGCGGATCTTCGAGAAGTTCACGCGCCTCGTGCAAACGAGGCGGCGGGAGTTTCCGAAGGACCGGCACCGCGCCACCAACGAACTCTGGAAGGAGATCGGCAACTCCGCCTACGGCCTCCTAGCGCAGGGTCTGAGGGACAAGCGCGTCTTCGATCCCAAGACGATGCGCGGGCAACCGCTCGAGCCCTCGGCACTCACCGAGCCGTTCATGGCAGCGTGGGCGACCAGCTTCATCCGCGCGGTGCTCGGCGAGATCCTGGCCGGCGTGCCCTCGTGGGGAACCGTGCTCACCGCCACCACGGACGGTCTGCTCGTCAACGTACCGCTCGACCAGCTCAGCCTGGATGGCCCCGTCTGTGCTTACTTTGCCGATCTGCGCGAGCGGCTTTTCGGCGCGCGTGAGGTGCTGGATCCGACGCCCAAGCACGGCGCGCGCCAGCTGATCTCCGTGGCGGTCCGGACGACCTTCACCGCGCTCAAGGCCGATGGCTTCGAGCCGGTCTGCGCCAAGGGCAGCGTCAAGCCGCCGACCCGCTCCGATCCGTCCGCCGAGAACCGCTTCATGCTGCGACTCTACCTTGGTCTGCGCCCCGGCATGACCGTGGTCCACGAGCAGCTGATATCCGCCCGCGAGCAGCTGACGCGCGAGGCGGACCTGCACGGCATCGAGCGGACGCGGACCCTCAACCTGCGCTACGACTTCAAGCGGCGCCCCGTGCGGCCACGCATGGTGCGGCTCGGCCGCCGCAAGGACCGCATCGCCTGGGACACCGATGCCTGGGAAAGCGTCGAGCAAGCCGAATTCGCCCGCGTGCGGGTGGACGGCTGGAGCCGCGATCGACAGCGCGTCTTCCGGACGATGGACGACTACCGTGACTGGGAGGCGTATTTCGAGGCTTCCTGGGCGCTGAAGCGGGCCTGCGAGGCCGCCGGCGTCCGGACGCTCCAGGTGCGGCAAGACAATGCCTGGGGCATCCTGAAGCGGGTATTCCTGCAGGCCGGCCGCCAGGGTCTGTGGGGCATCCGATTCCAGAAACGCGGCCTCGCGGCAGTCGCGAGGCTCCTCTCGGAAGCCGGCTTCCCTACCGGAAAAGAGGACATCACCTACGCAGGGCGCCGGTCTGCCCCTCTCCTCGCTCACTGCGTGCCGTGGGTGCCGGAGACACGGGCCCTGCTCAAGGCGATCCTCGCGCACTTTCCCACCTTTGAATGGCAGCTGGCGTTCGTGCCTGCCCGCGGACCGGTCATCGACGCCGCCCTCGATCCCGAAGGCATCGCCCTCGGGGAACCCGGCACCCAAGAGACGTCGTGACGTCCATTCAGCCCTATTTCTTCGCCGCGCCCAGTACGGGCGCGGCAGCAGCCTTCCACGTAACGACCCACAAGAGGAGTTGCCCCGGGATGGCGAAGGCCGCCCTCACCACCGCCTACATCAAGAACCTCCTGGCCGTCGCGCCGGGAGAGCGGAAGTACCGGGTGTATGACCTTGCCATCCCGGGCTTCGCGATCGAAGTCTGCCCCTCGGGCCGCAAGACTTTCTGGCTCCGGTACACCGACCCACGCCACCGGCGCCGGGAGCTGAGGCTCGGCCGCTACGGGGACATCACGGCCGACCAGGCTCGCAAGAAGGCCCAGGAAAAGCGGGCTGCCATCAGCCTGGGCGGCGACCCCGCTGGGACCCGCGACCGACTGGCGGCGATACCGACCGTCGCCGCTTACGCGGCCGACATGTTCATCCCCCACGCGCGCGAGCACCTGCGCTCGCACGCCAACTACGAGGCCGCGATCCGCCTGCGCATCGCCCCCGCGCTCGGGCGGAAGGCGCTCGATGAGGTGACGCCCGCTCACATCGCTGCGTTCCGCCGCGGCCTGATCGACGAGGGGCTGTCGAACGCCTCGGTGAACCGGCACCTGGCTGTGCTGCGGCGCATGTTCAGCCTCGCCCTGCGCTGGGGGCTCTACCAGGGCGCCAACCCCGCCCAGCACCCGGGCATGCTGCGCGAGGAGCCCCGCGAGAGCTACCTGGCGGAGGCGCAGGTGGCGGCGCTGATGGCGGCGCTCGGCGAGGACCCCGATCCGCTCGCGGGCCGGGCGATCGCGCTCCTGGCGCTGACCGGCGCGCGCCGCAGCGAGGTGCTGCGCGCGCGCTGGGCAGACGTGGATGTGGAGCGGCGCCTGCTGACGGTGCCGCGGTCCAAGAGTGGCCGGCGGCGGCACATCCCGCTCAGCGACGCTGCCCTTCGGCTGCTGGAGACGCTGCCGCGCGCGCCGGGCCAGGAGTGGCTGTTTCCGTCCCCCCGCCGGCCCGGGCGCCCCATGCAGAGCGTGCGCTCGGCCTGGGCGCGGGCCCGCCGCGCCGCCGCCCTGCCCGCGGGCACGCGGCTGCACGACCTGCGCCACACCTTCGCCAGCATCCTGATCAACGGCGGCCGGTCGCTGTACGACGTGAGCCGCGTCCTCGGCCACACCCAGCTCGCCACCACCGCCCGATACGCCCACCTGAGCCCGCAGACGCTGGTGGAGGCCGCCAACATGGTCGGGCGGGTCGCGACAGGCGCCGGCGATGCCCTCGCCGGGCCGACAGCGGGGGCGGATCGATGAGGAACGTTACTGCGGACTCCCTGCTGCAGGCGGGATACTCTGAGCCCTCGGCGGGTGGCCTCCTCACGACCGCGGGCGCGGCGGCGTGGCTGGGGGTCAGGCGGAAGGCGTTGGAGCGGTGGCGGTGCAGCGGGGGCGGGCCGCCCTTCGTCCGGCTAGGCCGGAAGACCGTCCGCTATCGCGTCCGCGACCTCGAAGCCTATGTGGCCTGCTGCGTGCGCACATCCACTGCCGACGGCTGAGTCGGGGGCGCTCTGCCGTTTTGGGAAAAGGGCCCAGCACACCTTGGTGCTGGGCCCTGCTCAGTTGCGCCGCCGTCATATCCGATCTGGTTCAAGACGGGGGCGGTGTCCTCATTCCCCGCTCGTCACCATCTGCTCGATCGCGTCGGCAATGGCCTGCTCGCCAGTTCCTCCGCGCCGTGCCACGTAGGCCTTGAAGCGGACGTACAGCTCCGCCGGCAGCGTCGCGCCGACCCGCCGGCTGCCTCCCTTCCGTGGGCGGACCACCGGCTCTGGGGGCGGCTTCGCCTCCCCCTTCGACGCCAATATCCCCCTCTGCAGCGGCCCTCCCCCGATCATGAACGCCGCCCCCCGCCGGTGCTTCGGGCGCGCGGCTGTTCCGGGATGCCGTCGATGAGCCGCCGTACCGCCTGCCAAAGGTCGGACAGTTCCTTCGCTGCCACGCTGTCCGGCTTGGTCTCCAGTACCGTGAGCCCCGCTGCCATCGCGGCCGAGATCTGAACCCGGTTGTGCACCGGCGGCCAAAGCAGCCCGCCGCGGCTGCGCAGTTCCTCAACTGCTCGCCCGGCAATCCGGCTGCGGCACACCGCGCGGTTCAGCACGTAGCGGAACGGCTTGCCCGCCCCCTCGGCCATCTGCGCAGTCGAGGCGACCGCATGCAGGTCCAGCGGGCCCGGCCCCGTCGGCACCAGTACCAGATTGGAGAGGGCGATCGCCTCCTTGTGGATCGCGTTGGCGTAGCCGGGCGGGCAGTCCAGGATGGCGAGGTGAAAGCCGTCGGCTCGCCAGGCACGCAGTTCCTGCGCGAGCGGCCGATCGGCTGACGAGACGAGCTGCGGATGCGTCGACTCGCGGTCGTTCCACCACTCGGTCAACGAGCCCTGGGGATCGAGGTCGGCGATGCAGACCCTGAAGCCACGGCAGGACATGGTGGCGGCGGTGGCCAGCGCGGCAGCCAGCGTCGTCTTGCCGACACCGCCCTTGGCGGCGGCGAGCGCGATCGTCTTCACGGAAGTCCTCCTGAACGGGTGAGCGTGCTGGCCGCGCGCAGATGGGCAAACGCGCGGCCCCACATTCACCTGTTCACGCGAGCGTGCGGACCGGTGTGGTGGAGTTTGGCCCTGGGTGTGCCGAGGCCGCGGCCCCGACCGGATGTGAGCCGTCATCCGGCACTGTGGGCTGAGCGGCTCTTCCATGAGAGCGGTGACCCTGCGGGCCACGCCGGTTCCGATCGCATCTTGCCGACGCTCATCGTGGCTCTGTCGTCATGCCGGGCGCCGGCAAACCCGTTTCACGGCGTGCTTGCGCCGGTTGGTGTCATTTCCAGGTTGGGGAGATAAATGGATGACAGTGACACCTTCCTCCTTGTCACGCGACCATCTGCTCGACCGTTCCGTGCGGTCGAAGCTCGCCGAGGGTGTTACGCACATCGCGCCACAGCGCGTCCAGATCGGGCCCCGGGAAGTCAGTTGGCGACGCCTTCTTCTGCGTGCGCGACCCCAAGCCCGACGTGTCGCCGGCCACGATCTCCTCGATCGTTGGCTATAGCAACCCGGCGGGCGTCAAATCGTCCCAGCTGCCCCGCAGCACGGCCCGGTTCACCACCACCGCAGCGGCACTCCGGCCCGGGTGGACTCGCCTGCCGCCACTGCGACCGTTGCGAAATCCGGTGTACCCAACTGCGCCGGTACCAGCACCAGGTCCGAGCGGCTGATAGCGTCGCGCAGCACGCCGGCCGCAGCCGGCGAGCAGTTCACGAAACAGCAAGGCTACCCGTACCTGCACCGTACGGATCTTGCCCCCCATGCCGTAGTTGGCCGCCACCATCACCTGCTGAGCCCGGTTCAGCCGTGAGGTGGCCAGACGCAACCGCACCGACATCCGAACCCGCCCCGCTATCTCGGCGACCGAGGCCGTCGCCAGGCCGAGCACACCCACCTCCGCCGACACCCGCACCCGGTCAGATGCCGCGGTCATCTCGCGCAGGATTGCCGACGCGGCCGCCACCCTCGTCTTGCAGACACCGGCCTTCGCGGCAGCGCGCATGATCGCTTTCACGGAAGTCTTCCTGAAAAGGGTGAACGTGCTCTCCGCGCGGTACTGGCGAAGCGACAGCCCAAGCGGGATCGCGCCGCCCCCCATAGCCTCAGGGAGGAGGGCCTCCTGCCGATCAACCCTGATACTGATTCATAGCATCACAACCAGCGCCATCGCCTCATGGAACTCGCTGGAAATGTGGCGGTGTGTCGCCTGCTGCAGCATCTTGCGCAAACGTGACGATCTACCCATAATTGATAAGCTATGTGCAATGATCGATAAATGTTAAATCGCACACGATCTCCAGGGGCATTTTGCTGTGTCACGTTCAGGATGTGCCCCTTCTGTAGACATTCAGCGGGCGCCCGATGAGCCGCGGTTTCAATGTGAACGCTGTGGAGCATGCTGTCGCAGTCTGAACGGACATCCCTGGTATCGTCACCTCGACCGGGGGGACGGAACCTGTGTTCATCTTGATACCGATCTGACGAGCTGCGCGATCTACGCAACGCGCCCAGATGAATGCCGTATCGATTTGATGTACCAACGCTTATACGCTGATCGGATTGATCTTCGGCAGTACCACGAACGGGTCCACGCCGCGTGTGCCGTGCTTCGGCAGATGCTGGCCACCGGGCATTCCCCCCCATCCACTTCCACCTGCAAGCCGCGGGGCTTGCGCATTACGAAAGACTTGGCTGGTATGTTCCTGTCCAATCTGCAACCCGATCAGCAGGCTGTTTTCCTGCATCTCGCGCAAAGCCTTGTGGCCGCAGACGCCCGCGTTGATGTGGCCGAAAGCAGCCGCCTTGAAGGTTTTATTAGCGAAATAGGCACCGTAGTTACGCCGCGTGCCTGCACGATGAGCGAAGTTGCCACAATATTTAATACACGTCGCGCTCGCGTCTCGGCTTTTCTCGAACTATTGGCACTCGCGCACATAGACGGGGACTACCACGCCAGCGAAGCCGCTTTTATCACCAACCTTGCCGCTGCTTTTTCCATCCCCCCGGAGGATGTGGACGACATGACGTCCTGGGTTGTTCGACAACTGCATTTGCTGCGTGAAGCCGAGACTTTCCTGGAGGACTGACCGTGCCACTTCCCCTGATTTTGGGTGCCGTTGCCATCGCTGCCGGTGGATGGGGCGTCAAGAAAGGCTTTGATGCAAAAGCCGACTTCTCCCGCGCGAAAAGCATTACTACCGAAGCCCAGAGCACTTTTGAGGAAGGACGAGAGGAACTGGAAGCTGTTCGCCGGATTGTTCAGCAACGACTTGAGTCACTCGGCAAGGAAAAAGCCTTCTTGTACGAGCGCGGACTCATCCCGTTCGTCGATTACTTTCAGAAAATCAAAAATATTGATTTTCATGATCCCAATATCGCCTCGGGATTGCGGCTCGCCGTCAACGCTGCCGACATGCTTGAGGTGCAGGAGATCGCGCTCCGCATGGTCGACGTGCTGCAAGGCGGCGCGGCTGCATTGGGCAGCGGGGCTCTGGCGGGGCTGGCGGCGTTCGGCGGCGTTGGCGCTCTTGCCACGGCCTCTACAGGTGCCGCGATCAGCGGCCTCGCGGGTGCTGCCGCGACCAACGCCACCCTGGCCTGGTTCGGTGGCGGCAGCTTGGCGGCTGGCGGTATGGGTATGGCCGGCGGTGCGGCGGTGCTCGGAGGAATTGTCGCGGGCCCCGTGCTGGCCGTCGGCGGCATGGTGATGGCCTCCAAGGCGGCGAAGGCCGTCGAGGACGCCCAGGCAAACCTGGCGAAGGCTGCGGCGGCCGTGGAGGAGATGAAGACCGCCGAGGTCGCAGCCCGTACCATCCAGCGCCGCGCCGAGGAGATGGCCGACGTGCTGGAGAAGCTCGAGGATTGCTTCATGCCGGCTCTCGTCGACCTGCGTGCGCTGGTCGCTGAGGCGACCGACTACGCCACCTATGACGCCGCTGAGCGGCAGTTGGTGATGCGCTGTGCGGCCCTGGCGAAGACCGTCAAGAACGTGCTGGAAGCGCCGCTGTTCGACGCCGATGGTGCGGTCACCCGCGAGTCGCGGCGGGCCGTGCAGGAAGCACGCGACTTCGTGGCCAAGCTGGCCAGCATGTGACCCCCCGCGCCAGGGTGTGCCGCACACCCTGGCGCCGCCGCATCGGATATCCCATGACGCCTCCCGGGACGCCAGTTCCCTCCTTGCTCGACGATGTCATCACCGAGTTGCAGGCCGAAGTGCGCCGACGTCTCTCGCGTCGGTTCGGCAGCGCAGTCACGCTGATGCCGGGTCCAAATCTGTATGCCGCACATTTCGACCGCTTCGTGGCGATACAGGAAGTCTCGTGCAACGATGACGGCAGCCCAAACCGCAACCCGAACATCAAAGGCCATATGTTTGAGGTGCTGGAGAAAACGGCGGTCAACCTTGATAGCGAAATTAATGGCCGAAATACGCGTGCCTTCACCACCGATGAGCTTGCCAAACGCCAACAGGTGGGTGATCTCCCTGCAGGATTGGCATCTTACGCAGTACGCAACCACACCTCAGTCGACAACGTCATAGTCCGAAAAAATCGAGTCATCGAAGCCCAGCAGCTCAAGGTTGTCGACAAAACCGCTGCGCTTCTGGAGGAAAGATATCTTCAGGATAGTGTCAGCCAGATCGTCGTGCCCCACGATCATTATGATCGCCATAAGCAGACGCTAAAGGAAATAGTAGCCCGGGGTGGGCCGAAAGCTGAAAAGGCACGCATTGCCCTCGGCAAGCTCATCCAGGGCCAGCACACCTCTTGGGCCGCCGAGCACCCTGTGACCCAGTCCGTCATGGGCACTGCCGAACATGCTGCCGTGCGTGTCAGCGAAGGAACAGTCAAGAACGCCGTGCTGGACACCGCGGCCTTCGTCGTCAGCGGCGCGATCTGGGAGATGCAGGACGCCTTTCATGGTGCTGGCGGTCCGCCGGCCCTGGCACGCGTGCAGCGCCTCTTTGCGGCCACCTGGGACCGCCTGAATGTGGCGTTGGCGCAGCACTCGCTTGGTGGGCTGGGGCAGTTAGCTTTCGAGGCCAGCACCGCAGTACTCGCCGGCCTCGTGAAAAGCGCCGCCAATCTGCTCAAGACCGTCGGCGCCCTGGCGCAGCAGATTTGGGACGCCATTTGGGGATATTTCACGGGAAGCGTCCCAAGCTTCGGCCGGCTGGTCGCTATTGTCCTCAAAGTGCTCGCGACACTCGGGATTGCCACCCTGAGCGTCGCACTGGAAGCCCAACTGCAGGCGCAGTTCGCAGCCTTACCGTTCGGCATCGGCGACATCCTGGCCGGGCTTCTGGCCGCCGTCCTCGGCGCGGTGGCAGCGGTCGCCGTCAATCAGGGAATCGATGCACTCCTTTATGGGATAGTGACACACTTGGAGGCCGCGCGTGCTGCCAAGCGGCGACGTGAGCAGATCGAGGCCACCTGCCGGGAGGCCCTGCCCCGGCTGATGGCGAATCGGGAAGCGCTCGCCATGCTGATCGAGCAGCACTACCTTGATCGCGAGGCACTGTTCGCCACCGCTTTCACCGATCTGAGCGCTGCACTGCGCACGACTGATAATCCCCAGCTTCTGGCCGCGCTGGAGCAAATCAACGGCGCTTTCGGCGCCAAGCTAAGCTGGAGCAACCAGACGGAGTTCGACCGCGACATGCTTGATCAGGGCGCTCCGTTCAAACTCTGAAGAAGTCATGGGGGGTAGGCGATTTCAGATTCTCCCTCCCGCCCATATATTTCTAAATAAAAACTAAAGGTTCTTTGCCCGCATTTCACCCGGGATCGCTACGTGCCGCACGTGCGGGAGCGCCTGCGAAGCGCCGCCAACTACGAGGCCTACCTGCGCCTCCGCATCCTGCCCGCGCTCGGCCGCAAGCGCGCAGACGGGCAAACGCGCGGCCCCACATTCACCTGTTCGCGCGAGCGTGCGGGCCGGTGTGGAGTTTGGCCCTGGATACGCCGAGGTCACACGGGGGCCGGACGGATCTTCCCTGGGAGCGATGAGCAAGCGTGCCACGCCGGTCCCGGTCTCATCTTGCCGACGCTCATCCTGGTTTTGTCGTCGTGCCGGACGCCGACAAACCCGTTCCACGGCGTGCTTGCGCCGGTTGGTGTCATTTCCAGGTTGGGGACATAGTAGGTGGCGATGACACCATGCCCCTGTGCCGGTCGGCAGGTGCGCGCCGCGACCTGATCACCGGCACCCGCCACTGCGAGGCATCGCGTCGCTGTCTCCTGCGCCCCGCGCCAGCGGCGGAACACACGGCAACACCGACCGCAGCGGCGCTGCCGGCTCGACATCTCCGCCAAGACGCTGGAGCGTCGAAGCCGCCAGGACGTCTGGCGTGTCCTTTGGGGGGGCCTCTCGCTCAAGGTCATGCGCTACCACGCTGACTACATCAACGGTTCCACCACCGGCCGCGTCATCCCTGTCGGCAAAACCGAACCGAATCCGAACCGATATCCACTTGCCAACCCTCGAGCGAGTTGTTTTGAATCGTGCACATGGTCCTCCTTGAGCATCCGGCAGATGCCGTCGCCAAGACCCTCGGTTCTGCCCCCGAGATCATGCTGCTCTCCTTGAACGCGCATGCTGCCGACGTGGCGGCCGTCACCGAGGCTCTGCTTTCCTTGCCCACAATCTCGATGCGGCTTGGGCATCTGGCGGGCTTTGGTGGGCCCATATCGCCTTCCCTGATTGCCCGACTGTGCGTCCTGGTCGCATTGCATGACGCAGGGAAAGTGAATGTTGGTTTCCGTAACCGCATTCGCTCTCTGCCCGGCCCGACCGCGGGGCATGTTCGTCCAATCATGGACCTATTGTTCCACCCTCTCTCGCGCGGCAGCGAGCAACAGCGGCGCGGAATACGCACCGCACTGATCACGGCGCTGCGGCTCAACGATGTCGTGAACTGGTTTCCTGACCCGGACCAGGCGCTCTGCGCGGTCCTCGCGCATCACGGTGCGCTTCCTGCCACTGGCGAGGCCGACCTTACCCTCTGGGAACCCCTTGGCACTTATGATCCGATCACGGCCGCGCGCCGCCTCGGTGATGCGCTGCCGCTCTGGTTTCCGCACGCTTTCGGGCCTGATTCGCCGACGATCCTGCCGCCGCGTTTCCTGCACGCATTCGCGGGGATTGTGACCTGGGCTGATTGGTTGGGCTCGGATAGCACGGTTTTCGGCCCTGCCGGCGATCCCTGGTGCGAAGACGGTGGCACCTCGCGACTCGACTGGGCACGTGCTCAGGCGCGGGCGCTGCTGGAGCGCCGGTTTATCATGCCGGCCCCACGGCAGAAGGCGGCACAGGCACCCGACCTCGCTTCGTTCGCCCGCCTGCTGCCGGGTTTCACGCCGCACTGGGCTCAGCAGCAGATCCTTTCGGCGCCTTTGCCCGAGCCTGGCGAAGTGCGCGTCCTGGAGGCGGAAACGGGCTCCGGCAAGACCGAGGCCGCGCTCATCCACTTCCTGCGGTTGCTGGCGGCGCGCGCGGTGGACGGGTTGTTTTTTGCCCTGCCTACACGGGCCTCCGCGGTGGCGATGCAGCAGCGGGTCACGAAGAAGCTGCGCGACTGGCTCGGAGCGGCGGCCCCCCCGGTCGGTCTGGCCGTGCCCGGGTATCTTCGTGTCGACGACCGGGACGGGCAGGCCCAAGTCGACTGGTCGGTCCTGTGGCCGGACGATCCCGCCGATACGAGGCACGATCGCGGCTGGGCGGTAGAAACGCCGAAACGCTATCTCACCGGCGCGGTCATGGTCGGCACGATCGACCAACTCCTTCTCGGTGGGATGCGGGTGCGGCACGCGCCGCTGCGCTCGGGCCCCATGCTGCGGCAATTGCTGGTGATCGACGAGGTGCATGCCTCGGACGCCTACATGTCAACGCTCTTGCTCAACGTCCTCGATCAGCATCGGGCGGCAGGCGGCCATACCTTCCTGATGTCAGCCACGCTTGGCGCCGCCGCACGCCATCGTTTGCTTCACAATACCCTCCGTGATCCGCCCACCCTCGCGACCGCGCGCGAGGTGCCTTATCCGGCGCTGTTGGGCTCCCAGGGCCTGATCTGCGGCGCGCCGCCACCGGACGAAGCCGCCGGCAAGGCCGTGACGGTCATGCTCGACGCCGATGCCAGCCCCGGGCATGCGGCCGCCCTTGCGGCCGATGCCGCCAGCCGGGGCGCCCGCGTGCTCGTCATCCGCAATCTGGTCAGGCTGGCGCAGGCGACACAGAGCGCCCTGGAAACCCTGGTTCCCAGCGACTGCCTGTTCAGTCCCAACGGTCGGCCCGCACCGCATCACGCCCGCTTCGCGGTGGAGGACAGGTTTCTGCTCGACGCCGAACTCGAAGCCAGGTTCGGCAGAGATGCGCAGAGTGGCGGCATCATCGCCGTCTCGACCCAGACGGCGGAGCAGTCCCTCGACATCGATGCGGATCTGCTGATCACCGACCTTTGCCCGTGCGACGTGCTGTTGCAGCGCTTCGGGCGGTTGCACCGGCATCGCCGTCCCGACCGCCCGGCGGGTTTTGCGACACCGTGCGCGATTGTTCTGGCACCACCGATCGAGGCGATCGCGCCATCGCCGAATGGTACGGCAAGCCATGCCCCTCTGGGGTTTGGGAAGGTCTATCCTGATCTCTCCATCCTCGCCGCGACCCGGCTGGCGCTGGTAGCCAATCCGATCTGGCGAATCCCCCACATGAATCGCGACCTGGTCGAGCGCACCACCCATCCGGAAGCGCTCAAAACATTGGCGCTCCAGCTGGGCCCAGCCTGGGTCCGCCATGTGAACGAAATCAACACTGGCGC
Organism: Rhodovastum atsumiense; assembly: GCF_937425535.1. Lineage (NCBI taxonomy): Bacteria > Pseudomonadati > Pseudomonadota > Alphaproteobacteria > Acetobacterales > Acetobacteraceae > Rhodovastum > Rhodovastum atsumiense. The sequence goes on along the minus strand of NZ_OW485601.1, from coordinate 5,153,940 downwards.
CCAAATAGCCCAGATCACCCACGCGAAGGCGGCCTGGCTTGCATGGAAGAAAGCCCTTGCACCGCTACCCGAACTCGATGCCGCCCTGGCCACCCGGCTCGGGCTCGGCCGGCGGGTCGCGCGGTTTGAGACGCCCCAACCGGGGCCATTCGGCACGACGATCCAAACCCTGCCGGTGCCGGCCTGGATGGTCGAGGGGATCGCCCCGGCCGCCGATCCCGCCCCGGAGGCGATCCGTCCCGAGCCCGATAAGCTTCACTTCCGGTTCGCCGGGCGGGAATTCGTCTATGATCGCCTTGGCTTACGTCTGGCCGAGGCCGCTTGACGCTCCCCCGCCCGCTGCGGGGATGGACCGCTAGTCGGTCTACCAACGGTAGCGGCGCCTGAGCTCCCCCGCACCAGCGGGGAAGACCTACTAGGTTCAGCTCGTTTCGCTTGCACGACGAGAGACCCCGGACTACTCTTTGCTGGTCGTCACGGAAGCACCCCCGTGACGACCAGCAGGAGAGGGTCTCATGCCTGCCCATAATCTCCGCGTCGATGCGTGCTTCCCCGTCACCCTCCCCCACGGCGAGACAAAGCTGGGCCTGGGAGCGATCTTGGCGGCTATCGGGCGTAACGAGATCATCGGCTTCCCGGGTCTCGGCGCGCACCAGCGGCAAGGTTGGTTTCATTTTCTGAGCCAGATTGCGGCACTCTGCCTGCTTGCAGGCCCGTCCGAAGAGTGGCCCCCCGATCAGGCTTCGTGGAACGCCATGCTTCTCGACCTCGCCGGTGGCGACCTTGCCGGGGAGGCCGCCTGGACGCTGGTCGTCGAGGATCCAGCCCTGCCCGCCTTCCTGCAGCCGCCGGTGTCAGCCGACGAGTTGGCCGGGTTCAAGGCCGTCGGCACCGAGCCCGACCAGATCGACATCCTGGTCACCGCCAAGAACCATGACATCAAACAGGCGCGCATCGCCCACCCCGCCCCGCATGACTGGGCCTACGCGCTGATCAATGCACAAACGATGTCCGGATACAGCGGCAAACGCAAATACGGCATCGCCCGCATGAACGGTGGCTTCGGCAGCCGCGTGCTGGTCGAGCGGATCGCCGACATGCGTTGGGGGACCCGGGTCCGCCGCGCCGCCGAGGTGATGGTCACAGGTTTCGACAATCTCCTCGACGAGGCCGCCCCACTGTTCAACCCGAATGGCCACGGGTTGCTCTGGCTGATGCCCTGGAACGGCGCATCGTCACTGTCACTTGCGGAGGTTCATCCCTACTGCGTCGAGATCTGCCGTCGCTATCGCCTGGTGCCGAGCGCTCGCGGTCCATTGCTGCTGTTTCAGACGACCGATGGGGCACGCCTTGCCGCCAAGGACCAATATGGCAGACTCCATGATCCCTTCGTGCCGATCAACGAGGCGGTTCCCCCCGCAGCACTCACCGTCGGCGCCAATGGTTTCGACTATCGCCTCCTTGCCCGCATTCTGCTGGACTGGAAGCCTGCCAAGGGCACCGGCCTGAGTACTCCAACCGCGCTGCTGCCGCTTCCGGGCGAGGGCGACGGCCCCGGCCTCGTTCACTGCAGCGTCCTGGTCCGGGGCGAAGGCGGCACCGATGGCCTGCACGACCGCGTCGTGCGATGCAGTGGACAGGTGCGGCGTGCCTTCGGCAACGCGGAAACCCGGCTCGCGGTCGGCGAAATTGCCCGGGCGATGATCGATCGGATCAACCAGGTAGCTGAGACGCTCCGGCGCGCCCTGCGCGCGTTCGTTCAAGGCGGGCCTGAGAAGCTGGATTTCACCGACGACCGCGTCCGCCCCTTCCTGATCGCCTTCGACCGGACCGTCGATACGCGCTTTTTCGAGTGGCTCGACGCATGGGCCGCACCCGAGAATGAGGCCGCGCGGGAAGCCGGCCGCACCGGCTTCGAGGCGGCGCTCTACGACATAGCTCGACAAACCTTTGACACCGCAATCGCGGCCCTGCCCTGTCCCGCCAATCGCCGCGAGCGCGGCGAGGCCCGCGCCTTCGCCATCCTCCAGAACCGAAAGGATGGGCTTCACGTGCTGCTGTCACGGGCCCGCGCGCCAACCACACCGGAGCCGGAGGTCGCCGCATGAGCGCTCCATCCCCCACATCCTCCCCCACGGCACCACGCCCCGACGAGGTCATCATGGCCGGCGTGCACGCGTTCCAGGAACGGGCCGGCCTGTTCGATCGTGGCGCGATCGCCATGTTGCGACGGATGAGCCCGCGGCAGGGACCGTGGCCCGGCGTGTTCTGGAGTTTCATCACCCGTCCCGACTTCGCTGGCTGGACAGAAGGACGTGGCGCCGAAAACGCATGGGCGGTCCTGCTCGCCGGGATGGCCGAAATGGCCCCGCTCATCCACGAGCGTGGCACCGGATTGGGGACCGCGCTGCGCGGCCCGCGGGAAGGCGGCGGCTACAGCGAGCCGCGCCTGCTGCGCCTGTTGCGCGCCGACCGGCCAGATGCGTTCGCCTACGAGTTTGCGGCGGCGACCCGCTGGTGCGCCAGCCATCGCCGTCCTTTCGACTGGGTGCAGACCGCCCCGCTGGTGTTCGGTCGCATGGCCGGTCGCCTGGATGCCGACAACGCCGCTCGCAGGATCGCCCGCGATTATTTCCGCCCCTTCGGCAAAGGCGGCTCTGAACCCGACACCGCAACTGATCTCCCGGAAGGCATCGCACCGTGACCTCGCGTTTCCTGCAGATCCACACACTGACCACCTACGCCGCATCCCTGCTCAACCGCGACGATGTCGGCGCAGCCAAACGCCTGCCCTTCGGGGGTAGCATGCGCACGCGCATCTCGTCGCAATGTCTCAAGCGACACTGGCGCAAGGCCGCCGGCGCCTGGTCATTGGAAGCACTCGGAGTGCCGATGACGGTTCGCTCCCGCCGCATCTTCCCCGAAAGAATCGCCGCCCCCCTGCTGGCTGAAGGTCACGCCGTCCCCCCTGTGATCGCCGTGGTACAGGCGCTGATGGACGTGGTGTTGCAGAAAAACGAAAAAGGCGACGCTGCGGCCGATAAGCCCTCCCGTAAGAAGGTCGGGACGGTGACGACGGAAGATGCGCTCAAGACTCTGGAAACCGGGCAGGTCATCGTTCTCGGCCAGCCAGAGATAGATTTCCTGCTCGCCGCTGCCCGCGCGATCCTGGCCGAGGGCACCGCCGACCCGAAAGCCGCCGCCATGGCCTACGTGAAGCAGAACCGTGCCAATCTGGAAGCACTGCGCACCGCGGCGGGCCTTGACGGCGCGCTGTTCGGGCGCATGGTCACTTCCGACATCTTTGCCCGCGGTGACGCTGCCATCCACGTCGCCCACGCCTTTACCGTCCATGCCGCCGAGAGTGAGCCTGACTATTTCACTGCGGTTGATGACCTGGTGCAGGCGGCAGGCGAAACCGGCAGCGGCCTGATTTCCACCACCGAACTGACCAGCGGCCTGTTCTACGGCTATGTCGTCATCGACCTCCCCAAGCTGATCGAAAACCTCAGCGATGACGCCAGCCTCGCCGGCCAAGTCACCGAGCGCCTGCTGCATCTGATCGCCTCGGTCTCGCCTGGCGCCAAGCTCGGCTCGACCGCGCCATACGCCTACGCCGAAGCGGTGCTGGTGGAAGCCGGCGCGCGTCAGCCGCGCACCCTCGCCAACGCCTTCCGGCAGGCGCTGCCGGAAGCCGCAAGCCTCGGTGAGACGGCGCTGGATCGGCTCGGCGAGTATTTGCGGCGGTTCGACACCATGTACGGCCCTGACGAGGATCGGCGCGTTGCTGCGCTCACAATGCCGGCGGCGTTTCCGGCCGAGCCGATGCCCCTGGCGCCACTCGCCACCTGGGCGGGTGGAATCGTCGCCGGCACCCCGTGATGGAAGTGCTCCTGCTGCGACTGGAGGCGCCACTGATGGCGTTCGGTGGGCCGCAGATCGACGCCCACGGCGGCACTCGCGACCTGCCCGGCCTGTCGCTGCTCATCGGACTTTTCGGTAATGCCCTTGGTTGGACGCACGCGGACAGCACGCGCCTGCAGCGGTTGCAGGCGCGGCTGGCCATCGCCGGCGCGCTGGTCCGCGCCGGCGAGGTCGTCACCGACTATCAGACCGTCGATCTCGGCCAGCCATGGATGGTCAACACCGGCTGGACCACCCGTGGCCAGCGTGAAGAGCGTGGCAAGGGCGAGGCCACTCGCGGCACCCATATCCGGCTGCGCCAGTATCTGGCCGACGCGGCGGTGCTGGTGGCGGCCCGACTCGATCCAGACGACGAGGCGCCCACCCTCGCCGATCTCGCCGCCGCGCTCGCCAAGCCCGCCCGACCTCTGTTCATCGGCCGCAAGCCCTGCCTGCCCTCGACACCGATCGTACGCGGGATGGTCACAGCACCGACCCTACGAGCGGCGGTGCTCGCCGCCGTTGCCGAGGAGTCTGACGCCGAAGCCCTGGTCACGGTTGAGTGGCCGGCCTGGGAAGGCTGGCCGGGAGCCGATCCTCTGGCTCGCGAGCCAGAGCGCGTGGTGGACCAGCGGGACTGGGCGAACCAGTTCCACAGCGGCGAGCGGACGGTGTTTCGTGCCCGCCTGCCGGCACGTCAGGATGACGGCTTATGAATGCCCCTTCGTTCCCTGTCGACCCGCTGCACGTGCTTTACCTGCCGGTCCAAAGCCGCGCGCTGGCGGCCTTCGCACACGCGCAACGGCTCGGCGGCCGCCGTGAGAGCGCCGAGCCAGATCCGGGCTATGTGCTGCACGCACTGTTGGCCGCTCTGTTCGGCGATCTCGCCCCCCGGCCTTTCACGGTGCAACGCGCCGACTGCGCAGCTACCCTGCCCCTCTTGCCGTTGCTTGCCTACACGTGCCGTCCCGTGCCGGACTTGATGGCGCGGGCAATGGACGCGAGCGAGTTGGCGCGTGACTGCATCGCCTGGTCACAGGTAAGCGCCAAACCGATGCCCACGCGCTTTCCGCGCGGGCAGCGGCTCGGCTTCTCGGTGACGGTCTGCCCGGTGCGACGGCTCGGGCGTGGGGCGGATCTGCGGGCGCCGGGCAGCGAAGTCGATGCCTACTTGCTGGCGCTTGACGCGGCCGGACGTACTGCGGAATCCCCACGCCCCTGCCTCGGCGACCCGCGTCCAGAAGTGGACCGTGCAACGGTCTATCAGGACTGGTTGCGCGAACAGATGGAGCAGAACGGCACCGTGCGGGTGCTGCAGACACGGGTGTGCGCAGTCCGGCGGACTCTGCTGTTCCGGCGTGGATTGGCGACACCGGAAATGTCGGAACGCCCGGTTCATCGGATCGCGCGGCCGGTTGCTGAAATGGCTGGAACGTTGGAAGTTGCCGACCCGGAGGGGTTCGCGAAGCTGATCGCTCGTGGGGTCGGCCGCCACCGTGCGTTTGGCTTCGGCATGCTGTTGCTGCACCCCCCCGAGCGACGATGCTGAAGGGGCGCCTTGGACTTGAGACTGCGCGGGTTCCCCATGCAGACCGTCATGGGCTGATCTGGCTCGCGCGCGGCAATCTTTTTGTGGAAGACGGCACCCTGCGCTTTCGCACGGCCGGCGGTGGGGACCTGGATGCCGGGGACTATGCCATTCCCTACCAGATGCTGTCGTTGATCGTGCTCGGGCCCGGCTCGACGGTCTCGCACGATGCGCTTCGGCTGATGGCCCGACATGGCACTGGCCTCGTCGCTTCAGGCGACGATGGTGTGCGTGCCTACACGGCAATGCCGCTCGGGCCGGATGACAGCCGTCTCGCGCGACGCCAGGCGCGCGTTTGGGCAGATGCCGATGGAGCCCGCATCGCCATCGCGCGACGCCTCTACGCATGGCGGCTCGGTGAGATCCTGCCGCACCGCGACCTCGATGTGCTGAGAGGCATCGAGGGAGCGCGGATGAAGGAGACGTATCGCCTCCAGGCGGAGAAGTTCAATATTCCCTGGCACGGCCGCCGCTATGATCGCGCCAATCCCTCAGCGGCAGACTTGCCGAACCAAGCGATCAATCACGCGGCAACAGCGGTGGAAGCAGCGGCGTTCATCGCCGTGGCGGCGACCGCGACGCTGGCACCGCTTGGTTTCATCCACGAGGATTCGGCGAACGCCTTTGTCCTCGACATCGCCGACTTGTTCCGTGACAGCGTCACGCTGCCGCTCGCCTTTGGCGTTGCGCGCAAAGCGCTGCGCGATCCGAACACCAATCTCGAACGAGAACTTCGTGGCGTCGCCGGACGAATGTTCCGTGACGAACAGGTCATCCCACGCATGATCGATCGGATTAAGGAACTATTCGATGCCGATGACGCTGATCGTAACGCGTGATGTACCGGATCGATTCAGAGGTTTCTTGGCATCGGTCATGCTCGAGATCGCCCCCGGCGTATACACGTCGCCAACGATGACCAACGGCGTTCGGGATCGGGTATGGCACGTACTGAGCGACTGGCACAGTGAGATGCGACAGGGCAGTGCGGTGATGACATGGCGCGACCCAAAAGCGCCCGGTCGGCAGGGTTTGCTGAGTCTGGGGCTTCCGCCGCGGGACCTGCGAGACTATCAAGGCCTTCTACTCGCAAAACGCGAAAATGCCCCACCCAACGACAACCTTGGCTCATTGACAAAGTAAATAATGTCTGTAGCTTAGCGTAGAGAGGCTCCCCCGCCCACGCGGGGATGGACCCGATGCGCTTTGCCGAAGCGGCGTGGCGGTTTCGGCTCCCCCGCCCACGCGGGGATGGACCTGACCCAGGTTATCCCGGTGTCGTTGCTGGAATGGCTCCCCCGCCCACGCGGGGATGGACCGTTGCTCTGCGGGACCGTGAGTTCCGCCAGCATGGCTCCCCCGCCCACGCGGGGATGGACCTGATGGACGCGGCACCAGTCATCGACCTGGCCGGGCTCCCCCGCCCACGCGGGGATGGACCCGCGGCGATGACCTGTCGCGCCGTCTGCGGCAGGGCTCCCCCGCCCACGCGGGGATGGACCCGCAGCCGGGCCCGCGCCATGGAACACCGGACCGGCTCCCCCGCCCACGCGGGGATGGACCCCGCAGCCGCCCGCCGTGCGCACGCCGCAGCGGGGCTCCCCCGCCCACGCGGGGATGGACCCACGTCGGTGATACCGGTGTCGATCGCGAGAGAGGCTCCCCCGCCCACGCGGGGATGGACCCTTGTATCAGGCAAATTCGTTGCCGCCATTGTCGGCTCCCCCGCCCACGCGGGGATGGACCCCGCAGGGGCGTCAGCAGCCCGCTGAATGTGCAGGCTCCCCCGCCCACGCGGGGATGGACCCCTTGTAGGTGCCCGCCTGCGCGCCAGCCAGGAGGCTCCCCCGCCCACGCGGGGATGGACCTGCTCGTGGCTTCGTCATGGCCGGGCCGGTGCGGGCTCCCCCGCCCACGCGGGGATGGACCCGTCCTCACGCCGTCTGCATGGTCCGCGCTCGCGGCTCCCCCGCCCACGCGGGGATGGACCCGAGCAAAGAGCGCGGGGTTGATCTCGCAGCCAGGCTCCCCCGCCCACGCGGGGATGGACCCCACGACGAAGGGTTGTTCGTCGTGGCTCCGCAGGCTCCCCCGCCCACGCGGGGATGGACCCTCGACGCCGGGCACGCAGACCACGCGCACCGCGGCTCCCCCGCCCACGCGGGGATGGACCCGATCTGCGACATCCAGAAGCGCCGCTCTTGGGGCTCCCCCGCCCACGCGGGGATGGACCCTTCCCCAGAGCGTCACTGGCTCCAGAGAAAGCGGCTCCCCCGCCCACGCGGGGATGGACCCCGATCTCCTGACTGGAGGGACCATGAAAGCCCGGCTCCCCCGCCCACGCGGGGATGGACCCCGCCCCAGTGACTGCGGCAACAGGCGCCCTGCGGCTCCCCCGCCCACGCGGGGATGGACCTGGACTTGCCGACCTGGATTTCGAGCGACCGCGGGCTCCCCCGCCCACGCGGGGATGGACCTCAGCCCTTCTGACGTGTCAGATGTCCTGACGGGGCTCCCCCGCCCACGCGGGGATGGACCCTGGATTTCCACAGCACCGCCGCCGCCGTCCTGGGCTCCCCCGCCCACGCGGGGATGGACCCTGGACAGAAATTGACTGCTGCAGAGGTGGCTGGGCTCCCCCGCCCACGCGGGGATGGACCCGGCAGCGACACCACGTCCACCGCGCTGCCCACGGCTCCCCCGCCCACGCGGGGATGGACCCGGAGCGTCCGCTTCCAGCCGCGCCAGGTGCTGGGCTCCCCCGCCCACGCGGGGATGGACCCTGGACCAGGCGCGCTCCGCCGTGCAGCAGGCGGGCTCCCCCGCCCACGCGGGGATGGACCCCGGTCTGGGTCCGCGAATCCATCCTCGGCATGGGCTCCCCCGCCCACGCGGGGATGGACCGCACCAGACCGCCGAAGGCGACACCGAGCCGCCGGCTCCCCCGCCCACGCGGGGATGGACCCGCATCGGACAGCAGGTTGATGGATCGTGCCGTGGCTCCCCCGCCCACGCGGGGATGGACCCGGATCGAAGCCCATTCCCAACTTGGGCAAATAGGCTCCCCCGCCCACGCGGGGATGGACCCCAGGCACTCCGCGAACGCCTGCACGCGGCCGAGGCTCCCCCGCCCACGCGGGGATGGACCCCCGCTGCTTGACGACCGGCGTCACACTAAGGAGGCTCCCCCGCCCACGCGGGGATGGACCTTACCAAATATCCGCCACGCTTCATCAACAACAGGCTCCCCCGCCCACGCGGGGATGGACCCGAGCAGTCGCGCCGCTATGTGGACGCGGCTCCGGCTCCCCCGCCCACGCGGGGATGGACCTGTCTGCCCCTACCTGGGGCGAGAGATACCCGGGGCTCCCCCGCCCACGCGGGGATGGACCCGTCGCGTGGCGTGGAGTTGGACAGGCGGAGGCGGCTCCCCCGCCCACGCGGGGATGGACCTTGACTCTCATAGGTGAGGGGGTCGGTTGTTGCGGCTCCCCCGCCCACGCGGGGATGGACCTCAGCCGCATCACCCGCCAGCACTGGCACAGCGGGCTCCCCCGCCCACGCGGGGATGGACCCTCGATCAGGATCTCCATGCCCTCGCGGACATTGGCTCCCCCGCCCACGCGGGGATGGACCCGCACCAGGCGCCCCGACTCCCGAGCGCGCAGCGGCTCCCCCGCCCACGCGGGGATGGACCCCATGTCGTTTCACCGCGCGCATAAACGTATTAGGCTCCCCCGCCCACGCGGGGATGGACCCCGATATCGTTTCCCTGCTGCCCGGATGCGCCGGGCTCCCCCGCCCACGCGGGGATGGACCCAACACCGAGGTCGAGTACCGCTCCCTCGACGAGGCTCCCCCGCCCACGCGGGGATGGACCCCCTCCGCTTGCATGATTGTCGGGGCCGCCTGGGGCTCCCCCGCCCACGCGGGGATGGACCTGCCTTTAAACTAGGCTGCCCCTTCGGAATCACGGCTCCCCCGCCCACGCGGGGATGGACCCAGATCGCAGTGCCCGGACAGCCGGAAGCGGCGGGCTCCCCCGCCCACGCGGGGATGGACCCAGCTCACGGAAGTGATCCGTCACACCGCGCAAGGCTCCCCCGCCCACGCGGGGATGGACCCCTGTCAATAGATCGCGCGGAGCCACGCGCAAGGGCTCCCCCGCCCACGCGGGGATGGACCCGCCTCATGGCGATGGTGGAGGATGATACCGGCGGCTCCCCCGCCCACGCGGGGATGGACCCCGCCTCCCCCGCTGACCTCGGCAGAGATCATCGGCTCCCCCGCCCACGCGGGGATGGACCCATGAATGCACAGCTCGCCACAGAATGGGCAGCGGCTCCCCCGCCCACGCGGGGATGGACCCTGGTGGACGAGGACGAGGGGCAGGCGCGCGGGGGCTCCCCCGCCCACGCGGGGATGGACCCGTTATAAGGGTTATAAGGTCAGCCCATTACAGGGCTCCCCCGCCCACGCGGGGATGGACCCACTGCATATGGCGTCGGCTCGATTTTCTACTCGGCTCCCCCGCCCACGCGGGGATGGACCGTTCTTCGGTATCTCGCCGGCATCCGCCGCAACGGCTCCCCCGCCCACGCGGGGATGGACCCGTGGGCAACGTATCCATCGTGCGCGGAGCGTGGGCTCCCCCGCCCACGCGGGGATGGACCCGACGAGCGGCGCCGCGCTGGCGCTGACCGGCGGGCTCCCCCGCCCACGCGGGGATGGACCTGCATGCGAGACTTTCGTTTCCGCGTGCATGAAGGCTCCCCCGCCCACGCGGGGATGGACCCGCGCCCACAGCGCATCGAGGGCGGCGGTCATGGGCTCCCCCGCCCACGCGGGGATGGACCCCGTGTTGGGATCGATATCAGTAGGCATCACGAGGCTCCCCCGCCCACGCGGGGATGGACCCCGTCAGGCCCTATCGGACTATCAGCGTGGTTCGGCTCCCCCGCCCACGCGGGGATGGACCCCGGGTTACCGGTGGAAAACTGGACCCAACCGCGGCTCCCCCGCCCACGCGGGGATGGACCCAAATCGTTCGGCGGCGGCGGATATAATGTCTGGGCTCCCCCGCCCACGCGGGGATGGACCCAGGACGGCGGCGGCGGTGCTGTGGAAATCCAGGGCTCCCCCGCCCACGCGGGGATGGACCCCCATACAAGTCCATTCCAGACGAGACGATGCAGGCTCCCCCGCCCACGCGGGGATGGACCCACGGCATCCACCCTCTATCGCGAGGACACGGGGGCTCCCCCGCCCACGCAGGGATGGACCGTTGCATCTCCCGTGCTGCAAAGTTCCGGACGCGGCTCCCCCGCCCACGCGGGGATGGACCTGACCCGCTTTACGAGGATGGGCAGGCGGAGGGGGCTCCCCCGCCCACGCGGGGATGGACCCGATCCAGCCATCCCGGCAGGGTGTGGGTCAGAGGCTCCCCCGCCCACGCGGGGATGGACCCTATGACGATTGCGGATGGACTTGCGGGCGATCGGCTCCCCCGCCCACGCGGGGATGGACCTTGTCGGGAGTGCAGTCGGTCTCGGGACCGGTGGGCTCCCCCGCCCACGCGGGGATGGACCCGGTCATGCTTGCGGTCCCCTCAAGGTCCACAAGGCTCCCCCGCCCACGCGGGGATGGACCCAGCATCACGCCGGCGACGAGCAGGGCGACGATGGCTCCCCCGCTCACGCGGGGATGGACCTGCACGGTTGCCAGCTTGTTCGGCGCGGTCGTCGGCTCCCCCGCCCACGCGGGAACGGGCCATCGCTGCTGACCACATCCACTCTCTGGTCGAAATCATTACCAATTTCGCCCGCATGTCATTGGCGAGCCCGCTGGATCGTCCGGTGCTGGCCGGCCCGCCGCGCCGTCTCGCGGCGTTCCCGACATGCGAGACTTCCATGCCCGAGATCCCCCCGAAGGACATCATTGCCACCCGCCAGGACCACGTCGGCCGCTTCGCCGTGTTCCACCAACCCGGCCCCAACATCGTCGCTCCGCTCCCCTGGCAGGCCATCGCGCTCGACATCGGCAACGACGACACCATCACCATCCAGGTTCGCCTCGACGAGCGCCACGAGCCCGGCGCACCCGCCTGGACCGCCCGCGACCTCCTCCGCGTCGCCCTTGGCCGCCAGCTGACCGAGGGCGACCGCAGCGGTGATGCCCTGGCTCGAACCAGCGCTTCTCACCTCGCCTCCGCCCTGGTCGCGCTGCAGCGCCGCCTCGGCCTGCCGCCGGCGCCCTCGATCGCGGTCGCGCCCGGACCGCACCGCTCGGTCTACGCCTGGACCGTCGCCACGCTGCCCGGCGTCGGCTCGCTACAGCTGTGCCCCGGCTTCCGCGGCGACGGCGAGGGCGTCACCCCCGAGCTGCTGCTGCACGTGCTCGACCAGCTCCTGGCCGACGCCGCCAACGGCATCCGCTCCGACCTCCACCTGCGCGAGGCGGCACAGCGCGTCGGGGACGCACTCGCGGCGGAGGTCGCCCGCATGCGCGCCGTGTGCGGACCGGCGCAGCCGCACTGACGCGACGCATGGAACGCCAACGCCATGCCCCGCCTCACCACCGCCCTACTCCGCGGCCTCCCGCCCCTGCCCAAGGGCACCGCCAAGCAGCGCATCTTCGACGACGCCCTCCACGGCTTCATCGCCGAGCGCCGCCGGTCGGTGACCACCTTCTATCTTCGCTACGCCGACGCGCGCGGCCGCGCCCGCGAGGTCAAGCTCGGACGCCTCGGCGACGTCACCGCCGAGCAGGCCCGGCGAAGAGCCGAGCAGATCAAGGCCTCGGTCAGCCTGGGCGCCGACCCGGTCGCCGAGCGGGCGAAGCTGCGCGCCGTCCCCACCCTGGCCGACTTCACCCGGGATCGCTACGTGCCGCACGTGCGGGAGCGCCTGCGCAGCGCCGCCAACTACGAGGCCTACCTGCGCCTCCGCATCCTGCCCGCGCTCGGCCGCAAACGCCTCGACGAGATCACCCCGCACGACGTCGCCGCCCTGCGCCGCGCGCTGATCGCCGAAGGGCTCTCGGCCTCCAGCGTCAATCGTCACCTCGCCACGCTGCGCTCGATGCTGAACCTGGCGCTGCGGTGGGGCCTGTTCGACGGACGCAACGCCGCGGCCTCGCCCGGCATGCTCCCCGAGCAGCACCGCGACCGCTATCTCACCGCCGAGCAGACCCAGGCGCTCATGCACGCGCTTGACGGCGAGCCGTGCCGGAGCGCCGCAGCCGCGCTCGCCCTGCTGGTGGTCACCGGCGCGCGCAAGCGGGAGGTGCTGAGGGCGACGTGGGACAACGTCGACCTCGACCGGCTCCTGCTCACCGTGCCGCGCTCGAAGAGCGGGCGGACGCGGCACGTCCCGCTCTCGCCGGTGGCGGTGCGGATCCTGCAGGCGCAGTGGCTCCGGCGGATTGACGGCTGTGCCTACGTCTTTCCGAGCGACCGCCGGGAGGGCCGGCCTCTGGAGAACCTGCGCGGCGCGTGGCAGCGGGCGAAGAGGCTGGCCGGGCTACCCGACGAGCTGCGCATCCACGACCTGCGCCACTCGTTCGCCTCGGCGCTGGCCAACGCCGGCACACCGCTGAACGAGATCGGGACCGTGCTCGGGCACACGCAGCTCTCGACCACGACCCGCTACGCCCACCACGCGCCGCAGCGCCTCGTGGAAACAGCCGCCACGGCCGCGCGCGCCTGGAACCTTCTGCCAGAATCCGACGACGACGGCGGCGACAAGCGCGACTGAGCGTTCGCGCGAGTTTTCATTCAGCTGAATGCACGAACGCGCAAACGCGCGTTCGTGCATCTGCAAGGACACTCATGATCATCGTCTGGATGAGCGCCGGCGCTGCAGTCCTCATGGCTGCCGCCGCGCTTCTTCTCGCCTTCATCGGCCACCGGCACCACACGTCGCGCTTCCAGGTCATCTTCATCTGCGTGCTGGGCGCCGTGTGCAGCGGCGCCCTCGCCATCGGATGCTCGGTCGGCCTGCGCATCACCGCCAGGCACGACGCCTTCATGCAGGCCTGTCCGCAGGACCACCCGCGCCATGAGTGCATCGCGCTCTGGCGAGCCGACAGTGTCGGCCTTGTGATCGTCACATCGCCGTCGAGGAAAGATCCTGGATGACCCAGTACCTTCTGATCGCCGCCCTGGTGACCTGCGCCTGTGGCGTCCCCGCCGCAGCCATGCGGGTCGTTCTGCGGCGCCGCTCGGTCGGCGCTGCCGCGCTTGGCTGCACCCTCTCCGCGGTGGCGTTCGTCGGCCTCGGCATCACTGCCATCGGCATCCCGCGCCACCACGCGGCGTTCGAGGACTTCATCACGGATTGCAGGCAGCACCATAAAGCCTACGAATGCTCCATCCTCTGGCGCGCCGGCGGGACCGTCCTGTTCATGCCGACCGCCACCGCGAAGTAGCGCGGCGGGAGACAAATCACGCCGGGATGGGCATATGCCCATCCCAGCACACGTTCTGATTTCTTGCTGTGTGGACGCAGCCTCGTTCCCCACTCTGGCGCCCCCGGATGCCGTGTGCTGCACTGCGCTTCACCGTGGAAACACCCCTGGCCGAATGCGAACATGACCGAAGCAGTGCTGACCGACGACGCCATCCTGGAGGCATTTGCGACGGCCGAGAACGCGCTGCCTCGCGAGGCGCTGAGGCAGGCAGCCGAGCGCTGGCCCGGGATCGCCCCTGCCCTGCTCGCGCCGCTGGAAGCAGCCGCCGCCGGCACCGACCGTTCTGACCGCAACGCCGACATCGTGTTCTACGCCGTCTACCTGATGGCGCAGGCCCGCGACACCCGCGCCTTCCGCCCGCTGTGCGCGCTCGGTGCCGACCCGGAGTTGCTGGACCGGATCCTCGGTGACGGCATCACCATGGATCTGCCGGCCATCCTCGCCCGCGTCTTCGACGGCGACCCGGCCCCGTTGCATGCGCTGGTCCGGAACAACGAGGCGGACGAGTACGCGCGCGACGCCGCTCTGGAAGCACTGGCGTGGCTCACCGCCACCGGGCGGATCGACCGCGACGAGACAGCCGCCTTCCTGCGCGACCTGTTCACTACCCTGCCGCCGCAAAAGGCTGAAGCCGTCTGGGTCGGCTGGCAGCAGGCAATCGCCGCCCTCGCCCTGGAGGGGCTGGTGCCGCTGGTCGAGCAGGCCTTCGCGCGCAACCTGATCGACCCGTCCTTCCTCGCGCTGAGTGATTTCCGGGAGGATCTGCGCAAGGCTCAGCAGCCGGGCGCGCCGGCGGATGCGATCCTGTCGCGCATGAAGGACCTGAGCAGTCTTGACGATGCGGTGGAGCACCTGTCGCGCTGGGACAGCTTCCAGCCGAAGCCGGCGCGCGAGGAACGGTGGACCCCGGACCTGCTGCCGCCCACGGAGCCGGTGCGCAACCCGCTGCGCGATGTTGGACGCAACGATCCCTGCCCGTGTGGCAGCGGCAAGAAGTTCAAGAAGTGCTGCCTTGGGAGGCTTGGATAGCGGCGCGGCGTCCCCCATCGCATTTGACGCGATTTTCTCGCCCAACAAGCGACTTTTGCGTTCGCCCGGTGCCGCCGGCAGCCAAACGGGGGAATAACGGGGGGCGCAAAAAAGCCCTCCCGGCAGACTGCCTTGGAGGGCTCAAAAAATCCAAATCTTTCAGAGATTTACTGGCGCGCCCGAGAGGATTCGAACCCCTAACCCCCAGATCCGTAGTTCGCGGAACGCTATCATAACGAAAGGGCGGATAGCACCCTTTCGATCCGTTTCAGGTACTTTGCTGCCGATCGTTCCCTCCAACCCGCCCTCGATTCCCCCCGTTCGTCCCCATGCGCTCCCCATGCCCCCGGGGGAAAGGCGGGGGAAGCTTGGTGGACAGTACCACGCGCAGCCCCACTCATCTCGCATGGCTTCCCGGCTGAGCGCCGATCGGCAGATCAGAACTGGCAAAGTGCATTGGGGGTACGTAGTATTACCTCGCCTTACAAGGTATTACCGGAGGCTGCCATGCCCACCACGGTCACCCGCAAGGGCCAGGTCACCATTCCCAAACCCGTCCGGGACAGGCTCGGGATCGGGCCAGGCAGCGCTGTTGCTTTCGAGTTGGCGCCCGACGGTCAGGTCGTGCTGGTCAAGGCTGGGGCCGACCGACCGCCGAGCCGCTTCGCCCGCCTGCGGGGTGCGGCCGGCGTGGGCATGAGCACCGACGAGATCATGGCGCTGACGCGCGGCGATGGCTGACGGCACGCTGATCGACACCAACGTCCTGCTCGACCTCGTCACCGACGATCCGACCTGGGTGGAGTGGGCACTCCAGCAGCTGGATGCCGCGGCCCTGCGCGGGAAGCTGCTGATCAACGATATTATCTATGCCGAGCTCTCGGTCCGCTTCGGGCGAATCGAGGATCTTGAGGCCCTGGTGGAGCAGGCCGGCCTGATCGTGACGCCGATGCCGCGGCCGGCCCTGTTCCTGGCTGCAAAGGTGTTCCAGCGCTACCGTGCCACCGGCGACACGCGCACTGGCGTGCTGCCGGACTTCTTCATCGGTGCCCACGCGGCGGTAACCGGACTGCCTCTGCTGACACGCGACGTGCAGCGTTTCCGCACGTACTATCCGAGCGTCACGCTGATCACGCCTTAAACCGCGGCACGAGCGACCTACGTCTCGTGCCAGCATCGCTAAAAGCCCGCGGGCGATAGCGCTCTACGCAATGCCGCCATCTCGATAAAGCATTTCTCTAGGATTTTCATCCTAGCACAAAAGTCCCCTGCGTGAGAGGTCTCCGCCTCTGCGGCCAAGCCCGCCTGCCTTTCCCCGGCACTCGCTGCGGAGTGAGGTGATGTGGTGGATGGCCCTTCCTTCCCGCCTGAGTTGTGGGAAGCTGCGGCAGTCGAAGGGACCACATCACCTCACTCCGCAGCGAGTAGGCGCGAGCGGACGGCCAGTCAGATCGATCAGGGTAGGCTGCGGGAGAGCGCGGGCGTTCCAGCACTGGGCCAGCGATCCTTGTGGATCGAGATCAGCCAGGGCAACCTTGATGCCGGGACGGTACAGGGTGGCGGCGGTGGCCAGCGCGGCAGCCAGCGTCGTCTTACCGACACCGCCCTTGGCGGCGGCGAGCGCGATCGTCTTCACGGAAATTCTCCTGAACGGGTGAGCGTGCGGACCGGTGTGAAGTTTGGCCCTGGATGTGCCGAGGCCACACGGGGGCACCGGGCGGGATGCGGGCGGTCACCCGGCACTGTGGGTGTGGGCTGAGCGGCTCTTCCCTGGGAGCGGTGAGCAAGCGCGCCACGCCGGCCCCGATCGCATCTGCCGACGCTCATCGTGGCTCTGTCGTAGTGCCCGACGCCGGCAAATCCGTTCCACGCAGCGCTTCCGCCGGTTGGTGTCATTTCCAGGTTGGGGATAGAGAAGGTGGCGATGACACCATGCCCCTGTGCCGGTCAGGAGGTGCGCGCCGCGACCTGATCATCGGCACCAGCCGCTGCGAGGCATCGCGTCGCTGTCTCCTGCGCCCCGCGCCGACGGATCACACAGCCCTGCCACCTCCACGCCACGTCTCCGCAACGAGGTGGTGCTGCAGCTCGGTGTCTCCGTCAAAGCTCTGGAGCCCTGATGGCGAAATTTGAGGCACCACGTGAACGAATTGTCCCCGGCACCTCACGGTGCCGGGTTCTCTCGATCGCACTTGCGACGCCCGAAAAGAGGGGAATTCGGTCTAATCACCGCTCGCTCATGGTCGTGTCATCCGGCAGACCCACCGCGATGCACCCCGGCATCATCGCATGCGGCCTTCGCTCGCTGCCAGCAAGGCCTGGATCCGGGCGACCAGTTCATCGGTATTGATAGGCTTGCGCAGCAGCGAGAACGCAGCCGCGCCGGTGTCGCCCAGCGCCCGCGCGGTGCTTTCACCGGCATAGCCGGTCAACAGCACCGCAGGCAGGCCGGGACGGCGGTGCTGTGTCTCCCTGATGACGGCGATCCCGTCCATGCCCGGCATCGACAGATCGGTGACAAGGGCATCCACGGCTTCGCCCGCGTCGAGCAAGGCAAGCGCCTCCTTCCCGTTCCCGGCGACCAGCACGCCGAATCCCGAATCCTCCAGTTGAGCCGCCAGCACTTCGCGCAGAAGGTCCTCGTCGTCGACCACCAGCAGCCTGGCGGCGGCATTGCCGGCCGGGTGGAGCGCCACATCCGCCGCACCATCAGGCGCCGCCGTGCCGACCGGTGCCGGATCGGCCTCGGGCAGCCACAGCGTCACCCGCGTACCCTCGCCTGGCATGCTGGTGATGCGGAACGCCCCGCCGGACTGCTCCGCGAAACCCTTGACCATCGGCAGGCCGAGCCCGGTGCCGACGCCGAGCGGCTTGGTGGTGTAGAACGGCTCGAGCGCATGGGCGAGCGTGGCGGCGTCCATGCCCATGCCGGTATCGGCGACGGTCAGCCGCACGTAGCGGCCCGGGGCGAGCCCGGCCATGTGCTTGGGCCCGTCCGGCGGCATCGCCTCCGACGCGGCGGCGAACAGCAGCCGGCCGCCGCGCGGCATCGCATCGCGCGCGTTGGTCGCGAGATTCACCAGGGCGGTCTCGAGCTGCCCCTTGTCGGCGAAGCACGGCGGCACGCGGGCCTGCACGTCCGTGACGATCTCGATACTGGTGCCGAGGGTATGGGCGAGGATATCGCGCAGGCCGTCGAGCAGCGCGGGAACCTCCAGCCGTTCCGCCCGCAGGTCGCCGCGGCGGCCGAAGGCGAGCATGCGGCGGGTGACCGAGGCGCCGCGTTCGGCAGCCTCGATGACCAGACCGGCGAAGCGACGCACGCTGGCCCGGTCGTCCGGCCGCCGCTCGATCAGCGCCGCCGCGCCCGAAACCGTCTGCAGCACGTTGTTGAAGTCGTGCGCGATACCACCGGCGAGTTGGCCGAGCGCCTGGATGCGCTCGGCATGCGCGGCGCGCGCCTGCGCCGCCTCCCGCGCGGCGACCTCCGCGCGCACGCGCTCCTCCAGGGTCACGTTGGCTTCCGCGAGGATGCGTTCGGCCCGCTTTCGGTCCGACACGTCGAAGGCCGCCACGACGGAAGCAATGATCGCGTCGTCGGCATCGCGCACCGGCGCGGCGTAGATCTCCAGATCCATCAGGCGGCCATCGGTGCGGCGGTAGAGCATCGGCTCGGCCATGATCGTCTCGCCCTGCTGCAACGCCCTCCAGCTGGGATATTCCGCCGGCGCATAGGGGCGGCCGTCGGCGTGCTCGGCCCCATGCCGCGCCAGTCCCGGATTGGCCTGCAGTGCCGCATCCGCCGCGCCGAACACGACATCCGAGTAGCGGCTGCGCATGGCCACGGTGCCATCCGGACGCTCCCGAATGGCGACGGCCGCCGGGATCTGTTCCAGAACCGCGCGCAGGCGCGCCTCGCTCACCTGCAGGGCCGCTTCCATGCGCTTGCGCCCGGAAATGTCCTCGATTACAGAAATGAAACGGTCCGGCTCGCCCCCGGACGCACGCAGCAGGGACACGGTGAGATTCACCCAGACGACGTCGCCGTCCTTGCGGAGGTAGCGCTTTTCCATGGCGTAGGTCGTGATGTTCCCCGCCAGCAGTGCGTCAACCTGCGCGAGGTCTGCATCAAGGTCATCGGGATGGGTGATGTCCTGGAACGTGCGCGCGAGCAACTCATCCCGGGCGTAGCCGGTGATGGCACAAAGCCTGTCGTTGACGCGCAGCCAGGCACCGTCGGGGCCGACATGGGCCATGCCCACCGCGGCCTGCTCGAAGGTGGCGCGGAAGCTCTGCTCGCTCGCCTGCAGGGCGGCGGCGGTGCGGCGCTCCTCGGTCACGTCGCGGAAGAACACCGTGATCCCCTCCGACGATGGATACACCCAGGCATCGAAGTGCTTGTCAAACGTGGCTGAGTAGCCTTCCGCATGCGCCGGTAGCCCAGTATCCATCGCCTTGCGGCAGGCATCCCCGAACGGGCTCTCAACCAGACGGGGCAGCACGTCCCAGAAGACCTGACCCAACAGTTCCTGTTCGCGCGCGATCTGTGCCAGTGCATGCCCGTTGAGGAAAGTGACGCGCCCGGCGCGATCGAGCACCATCACGCTGTCGGTGGTGCTTTCCAGCGCCGTGCGCAAGGCGCGCTCACGATCCTCGTGCGCCTGTGCCATCCGGTCGAACGCCGCCGCGAGCCGGCCGAACTCGCCGGCTTGCGCGGCGAGCCCGCTGCGGGCCGGAAGATCACCGGCCCGCCAGCGCTCGGCGACGGTCAGCAGTTGTTCGACCGGGCGGTGGATCAGGCGCAGGCCGAGCAGGGCCGTCAGCACCAGGGCCAGGCCGCCGCCGGCGAAGATCAGCCAAAACCCGGTGCGGTTGGCCCGCATCAGGGTGGCGAAGGTCACCTCCGGATCCAGCCCGACTGCCACCACCCAGCCCTTCGGCTCGGCGTCGACCGGCGAATACGCCACGATGAAAGGGCGACCATCAGGGCGCGTCATGGTCGTGACCGCGTTCTTGCTGCCGGCGATGATGAAGCGCTCCTCGGCGGGCACGGGCCTGCCGACGAACCGCCCTCCGTCCGGGTAGCGCGCCAGCACGGTGCCGTCGCGGTCCACGATCGTCGCCACGGCGCCCGGCGGCAGGTCGTGACCCTCGAATTGCCGCTCCAGCCAGGCAAGGTCCAACGCGACGACGACCACGCCGCCGATCGTCCCGTCCTGGAGCCTGAACGGCTTGGTCATATGAATGGACGGCTTCCCGGACGTGTCGTCGATCGCGTAATCGCCGATGACGAAGCCGCCGGTCTGCAGGGCGCGGCGGAAATAGGCCCGATCCGACAGGTCCGCGCCGGAATCGAGTGCACCCGGCGCACATCGCATGTGCCCGTCCGGACCGATGACGGCGGCGGAGAGATAGCGCCGCGACTGCTGCAGCAGATTGGAGAGCAGGCGGTGGCAGATGTCGGGAAGGTTCTCGCGCAGGGCGGGCGCAGCGTTGAGGGTGTTCAGCACCTCCTCCGCGCTCTCCGCGATGCGCCCCTGGGCGGCGGCGAACAGGCTCATCAGCCGCAGCGCCTCATCCTGCACGAGTTGCCGGCGGATCTGTCGCGTCTCGCTTTCCGTGTACACCTGGAAGCCCAGGACCGGAATCAAGGCGACGGAAACGATCAACAGCAACCGGACCAGAAGGCTTCGCACTATCAACCTCGTTCGAACGGTGTTTGGTCGCTTGTGCCCCTGTTGTCGTCACGCATTGGAGCCTCGCCCCGTGCCGTCAGCGGTCAGCAGGTCATCCAGGCATTCAGCCAGGCGAGCGGCGGCGATCGGTTTGTGCAGCACCGCCGATGGCCTGCCTGGCCCGTCGCCGGCCGTCGTCGGCCCGGCGGCATCGACGAAACCCGTCAGGATGACCGCAGGCAGGTCAGGCCGCCGCTCCTGCGCATGGCGGATGAGGGACGTCCCGTCCATGCCCGGCATGGACAGGTCGGTGACCAGTACATCCACAGGCTCGCCCGCGTCCAGCAAGGCGAGGGCCTCGGCGCCGCTCTGCGCCAGGAGCACACACAGACCGGCATCCTCGAGCCCGCCGGCGAGGGTTTCGCGCACCATCTCCTCGTCATCGACGAGCAGGATGCGCGCCGCCAACCTCCCGGCGGCCGGGGACTCCCGGAGCACCCGGCGCCGTTCGGCCGTCCCACCGTCGCCCTCCGCCACCGGCAACCAAAGAGTCACGGTCGTCCCGCAGCCGGGCGCGCTCTCGATGGCGAGGCCGCCGCCGCTCTGCTCGGCGAAGCCTTTGGCCATCGACAGGCCGAGGCCGGTGCCGCTGCCGACCGGCTTGGTGGTGAAGAACGGCTCGGAGGCGCGTGCCAGTGTCTCTGCGTCCATGCCGATGCCCTCGTCGCTGACCGCGAAGCGGACGTAGCGGCCCGGCCTGAGGGCGGCCGGACGGGAAGTTTCAGCCTCGACCCTGTCCGCCGTGGCGGCCAGGGTCAGCGTGCCGCCCTCGGGCATGGCGTCGCGGGCATTGGTCGCGAGGTTGATCAGCGCGGTCTGAAGATCGGCCCTGTCCGCGGTCACCGCAGGCAGCACGGGCTGAAGCTCGATCCGCGTCGCGACCTGGCCGCCAAGCGTGTGCGCGAGCACATCGCGCAGGGCGTCCAGCATGGCAGCGGGTTCGATCCGCTCTGGGCGGAAGCTGCTGCGCCGCGCGAAGGAAAGGAGGCGTTCGGTGATGACGGCACCTCGCTCGGACGATTTCAGGACGACGCCGGCGAACTTCCGCACGCCGGCCGGATCGGCGGCGCGCTTCTCGATCAGCCGGGCCCCGCCCTGGACCGCTTGCAGGAGGTTGTTGAACTCGTGGGCGACCCCGCCGGCGATCTGCCCGAGCGCCTGCATGTGCTGGGCATGGGCGGCCCGCGCCTGGGCATTCACCCGCGCCGCCACTTCGGCATGTACCCGCTCCTCAAGGTGCCGGTTCAGCACGGCGATCTCCGCCTCGGCCTGCCGTTGCGCGGTCACGTCGGTCATGGCCACCAGGATCTCCCGCGGGTGCCCGTCCGGGCCGCGCCGGAGCGCTGCGCGGATGGCGACCGTGAGGTGTCTGCCGTCCCGGGTCACCTGCCGCAGGTCGTCGACCCACTCGCCGTCACGCTGCAGCACCGCCATTGCCTCGTGCCGCGGCGCCGGAAAGTCGGTCTGCAGGAGTTCGGGCATCGCCCGCCCGACCGCTTCCGCCACCGTCCAGCCGTACAGCCGCTCGCATCCCTTGGACCAGAAGCAGATGACCCCATCCTCGACGTTGATCATCGCGAACGTGCCGAGGTTCACCGTCTCCAACAGGTCGCGCAGCCGCGCCTCGTTCTCCACCAGCGCCTGATCGGCGCGCAACTGCTCGGTGATGTCCCGTGCCGTCACCACCGAACCGACGATCGTGCCGTTCTGGTCTCGGATCGGGGTCAGGTTATAGCTGCCGACCCAGGTTTCGCCCGTGTCGCGGCGGCGCAGGCGGCACACGGCACCGACCGCCGTCTCGCCGCGCAGCGCCCGCGGAACCGCCCACTGCTCCGGGGGCAGCGGCTCGCCGTTTTCAAGGAAAGCCTCCACGAGCGCCGGATAGGCGTCGAAGGTCCTGGCACACTCGTCCTTGCTGCGGAACCGAAGGAAGGTCGCGAACGCGTCGTTCAGGTGGATCAAGTTCCCGGCGGCGTCGGAGATGTACACCGCGTCCGTCATGGCGCCGAGCGCCGCTTCCAGCTGAACCCGGCTTTCCAGCGATGCCGCCTCGCTCTCGCGCAGCGCGTCCTCGGCGCGCTTGTGGCGGGTGATGTCCTGCACCGTGCCGCGCAGGGCGGTGACCCGCCCCGCGAGGTCCTGCACGGCCTCGCAGCGGGTGGTGATCCAGATCGGCGTCCCGCCCCGGAACGCCTCGACGTCCAGCTCGTAGCCGATCCCGGTCGCCAGGGTCCGCTGGACCGCTTCGTTGATCCGCTCCCAGCTCTCCAGCGGGTAGAGCCAGCCTCGCTGGTCCCGGAAATTCGGCATGCACTCGGCGGCCGGATCGAGGCCATAGATGCGCAGCAATTCGTCCGAGCCGGTCGTGGCGTCCGTCGCCGCGTCCCAGTGCCAGCTGCCGATATGGGCGACCCGCTGGGCCTCGCGAAGCTCCGCATCCCGCTGCACGCGCGCCGCTTCGGCCTCACCCCGCTCCCGCAGGGCGGCGAGCAGCGAGGCGGCAGTAGCATCGGCCTCGCGCAGCCCGAACGAGGGGGTGTCCGTTCCGGCGGCGCCCTCCGCCGCCGCGAGACCCGCCAGGGCGTGGATCGGCCCGGCGATCCGCGCCGCGATCAGACTGGCCAGCGCGAGTGCCGCCAGCAGCGCGAGAGCGGAGAGGGCGAGGGTGATCCCGAGGGCCCGCCAGAGCGGCGCGTAGAGCTGGCTCTGCGGCACGCCGACGCTGACGCCCCAACCCGAGGGACCGGGGCGGCTCCAGGTCGTCAGCACCGGGATGCCTTCGAGCGTGACCGCCTCCATCACGCCCTCGTCGCGTCCGAACAATGTCCGCAGGAAATCCTGGGTCGCCGACCGGCCCAGGAAGCGCTCCGGGTTCGGCATGCGTGCGACGAGAACGCCCTTGCGGTCCAGGACCGCAGACACCCAGCCGGACGGCAGGTGCTGCCGCCGGATCGCCTCCTCGAAGGCGCCGAGCGACGGGTTCATCGCCAGTACCAGGGCGATGCTGCCGTCGGCGCCCCTGACGGGGACGTCGATGGCGATGACGGGGCGGTGCGACACGGCCCCGATGAAGACATCGGACACCGTGGGCCGGCCGGTGGCCACGACGCGTCGCAGGTTCTCCGTGTCCGACCGCGCCGGGAGCGGCGCGCCGGGCGGCTCCGCCAGGTTCATCACCTGCTGCCCGTCCGCGCGCAGGAGCAGGATGTTCGCCCCGGGATCATCGTGCGCGCGGACCGCTTCGGCCTGGGCGCGGAAAGCCGTCAGGTCGCCGGCCGCCAAATGCGGGGAAGCGGCCAGCACCCCCATCGCCGCGATGCGGGCGCGGAGTTCGCCCTCGACAGCGAGCGCGATGCCGCGGGCCATGGCCTGCGCCTGCTGCCCGGCCCGCTCCCGGTCCGCCCGGTAATTGGCGGAGACCACGCCGGCCACGAGCAGCATCAGCGGCAGCATGGCGGCGGCGACGAGCTGGAACAGACGGGCCCGGAGCGAAGGCGCGGCGCCGCGCATCAGCCAACGGCTCATCTGACGGCCTCCCCCGCGACGCCGCGCGGCAGCGGCGGCGGCCTGACTGGCGGAGTGAACAGTCATGACCTTGCGGTCTCCAGGCCGGCCTCGATGCGCGCGGCCAGGGCGCGGCCCGCCACGGGCTTGCGGATCAGGGTGTAGGCGTCTCCGGACGAAAGCGCCGCGCGCTCGCCCATGTAGCCGGTCAGCAGGAAGCAGGGCAGCCCGCGGCGCAGGCCGCGCGCCTTCTCGATGGTCTCGATACCGTTCATGTCCGGCATGGACAGGTCGCTCACCAGCGCATCCACGGCTTCTCCGGACCGCAGCAGCGCCAGCGCCTCGGCGCCGCTCGCCGCGACCAGGGCGGCGAAGCCCACGTCCTCGAGCTGGGCCGCGAGCGTCTCCCGCACCAGGTCGTCGTCATCGACGAGAAGCACGCGGGCGGCGCCCGCGCCGGGCTGGACACTGCCTTCGTCCTCGGCGTGCGGGTCGGCTGCCCCGGTGGCCTGGCGGAGCCACAGCGTCACCGTGGTGCCGGCGCCGGGCGCGCTGGCGATCATGAACCCGCCGCCGGACTGCTCGGCGAAGCCCTTGACCATCGGCAGCCCCAGGCCGGTGCCCTGTCCATGCGGCTTGGTGGTGAAGAACGGTTCCGTCACCCGCGCGAGTGTCGCCTCGTCCATGCCGGTGCCGGTGTCGGACGCGCTGATCCGGACATAGTCGCCGGGCGCGAGGCCGGCCGGATGGGCGGCCGCCGCGGCGACATGCTCCGCCCCGGCCGAAAAAGTCAGGATGCCGCCCTGCGGCATGGCGTCGCGGGCGTTGGTACCAAGGTTGACCAGCGCCGTCTCCAACTGCCCGCGGTCGGCCAGCATCGGCGGGATGTCCGCAGGCACCTCGTTGCGGACGCTGACGGCGCTGCCGAGGGTGTGGCCGAGCACCTCGCGCATGCCCTGCAGCAGTTCGCCGGGCGGGACCGCCTCGGCGCGCATCTCGCCCCGGCGCGCGAAGGAGAGCAGGCGCTGGGTGATCGAGGCACCACGGCCGGCGGCATCGATCGCGGTGCGGGCGAGGCGGCGCACCTTGTCGTGGTCCTCCGGCCGCCGCTCGATCAGCGTGGCCGCCCCGGAGACGCTCTGCAGGATGTTGTTGAAGTCGTGCGCGATGCCACCGGCAAGCTGACCCAGCGCCTGGATCCGCTGGGCGTGGGCGGCGCGCGCCTGGGCATCCTCCCGGGCCGCCACCTCTGCGCGCACCCGCTCCTCGAGGTCCCGGTTCAGCTCGGCGAGCGCCGCCTCGGCCCGTCGCTGCGCGGTGGTGTCGGTCAGCGCCTCCAGCACCGTGAGCGGCCGGCCGTCCGGTCCCCGGCGGAGCACATTGCGGACGGAGACGATGATCTCGCGCCCGTCTTTCGTCCGCTGCCGCAGGTCGCCCGTCCACTCGCCGTCGCGCTCCAGTGCCGCCTCGACCTCGGCCAGAGGCACCGGAAAGACAGTCGGCAGCAAGTCGTGCGACATTCGGCCGAGCGCCTGCCCGGCCGTCCAGCCGTAGAGGCGCTCGGCCCCGTGCGACCAGAAGCGGATGGTGCCGTCGGGGTCGCGCGCCATGAACGTGCCCAGGTCGAGCGTCTCGACCAGGTCGCGCAGCCGCGCCTCGCTCTCCCTGAGGGCTTCTTCGGCGCGCAACCGCTCGGTGATGTCGCGTGCGGTGACGACCGATCCGACGATGGCGCCATGCCGGTCACGGATCGGGGCCAGGGTGTAGCTGCCGACCCAGCTCTCTCCGGTGTCCCTGCGCCGCAGACGGTAGATGGCGCCCACTTCCGTCTCGCCGCGCAGCGCCCGCGGGACCGCCCACTGCTCCACCGGGGCCGGTTCGCCGCTCTCCAGGAAGACGTCCAGCAACGCCGGATACGCGGCAAAGGTCCTGGCGCATTCGTCCTTGTGCCGGAACCTGTAGAACGTGGCGAAGGCATCGTTGAAGTGGATGAAGTTCCCCGCCGCATCGGAGATGAACACGGCATCCGTCATGGCGCCGAGCGCCGCTTCCAACTGCGCCCGGCTTTCCGCCAGCGCGGCCTCGGCCGCACGCTGTTCGGTGACGTCGGTGCTGGTGCCGAACCACAGCGTGACCCGGCCGTCGGCGTCGCGCACCGGCAGGGCACGGGAGAGGAACCAGCGATACGCGCCGTTCCGGCCGCGCAGCGGGAAGGTGTCCTCCCACGGCTCGCCGCTGTCCCAGGCGCGCTGGATGCGCTCCACCACGCGGTTCACGTGGTCCGGGTGATGGACCTTGCGCCAGCCCCAGCCCTCCATCTCCTCCAGGGTGGTGCCGGTGTAATCGTGCCAGCGCCGATTGTACCAGAAGATCCAACCATCCGGCCGCGCCATCCAGGCCAGCTGCGGGATGTTGTCGGCCATGGCGCGGAACCGTGCCTCGCTCTCGGCCAGCGCCCGCTCCATTTGGTGCTGCTCGGTCTCGTCGCGGGCAATGCAGACCAATCCAACGACCTCGCCCGTGGCGGGGTCGTGCAGCGGCGTCTTGGTCGAGCGCCAGGTGCGCGCCATGCCCCGCTGGGCATGGGGTGCGATCTCGATGACCGTCTCGCTCTCGCCGCGGCCCATGATGCGCAGGTCGTTGCGCAGCGCGGCCTCCCCCGCCGCCGGAACGGCGGAGTACTCGGCGGCGGTGCGGCCACGCACCTCTTCGAACGGGAGGCCGATCGCGGTCAGGGTCGCCGGGTTGGCGTAGAGCATCCGCCCGGCACGGTCCTTGGCGAAGAGCAGGTCGGGCGTGGCCTCGCCGAGCGCGCGCAGCATCCCCTCGTGCTCGGCGAGGCGGGCGGCGGTTTTCCGTTCCTCGGTGACATCACGGAAGAACACGGTGATCCCGCCGTCGTCGGAAGGGAACGCGCGCGCCGTGAAGTGGCGATTCAGGGGGACGTAGAACTGCTCGGCCTCGGTCGGCAGGTGCCCGGCCATGCAGCGCTGGTAGGCGTGCCAGAACGGACCGTCCACGGCTTCAGGGAAGGCATCCCAGATCACCTGTCCAACAAGGTCGCGCCCGGCCGCGATCTGCTCCCGGGCCCAGCGGTTGAGGAAAGTGAAGCGCCAGTCCGGGGAGAGCGTGTACACGCCGTCCCCGGTGCTCTCCAAGGCGGCGCGCACGGCGTGTTCCCGCTGCTGTGCCGCCTCGGCCACCGCGTCGAAGGCAGCCGCCAGGCGGCCAAATTCCGACCTGTCCCGTTGCAGGCCGGTGCGGGCCGTGAGATCGCCCTCGCGCCAGCGCCCGGCGGCCGCCAGCAGTCGCGCCATCGGGCGCCACACCATCGGGCCTGCCACCATAACGGTCACGCCCATCGCCAGGATGACGCTGAGGACAAGAAACATCAGGTTCAAGTAGTGTTCTTGGGCCATGGCAGCGAGGAGCACCGGGCTGTCCAGGCCGACAGCGATGCCGAACCATTCGGGTCCCAGGCTGATCGGCGCATAGCCATAGATCCGGACGATGCCGTCCGGTCCTGGCATCTCCCGCACGCCGGTTTGCGCCCTCTCCAGTGCCTTGCGCATGTCCCCGGACACGGACCGGCCGACGGAACGCCCCGGTTCCGGCCGCCCGGCGAGAACGGTGCCGTTTTGGTCGGTAATGACGGCCGCGGCGGCTTTGGGCAGCTTCAGGCGGTCCAGCCTGCCCTGGAGCCACTCCAGATCCAGGGCGATGGTGAGGACACCGGCCACCCGGCCATCCGGGTTGCGGTAACGCTGGGCGAAGTGGACGCTCGGTCGCTTGGAACCGCCGCCGACGGCGTAGTCGCCCACCACCAACTCATCCGTGGCCAGCGCGTGATGGAAATAGGGGCGATAGCTGCCGTCCGCCCCGATGTCCGCAAGGCGGGAGGAGCAGATGACCTTCCCGTTCAGGTCGTACCCGGCAATGGCCGCATACCTGGGGGAGCGCTTCAGCAAATTCGGGAAGTACGGGGCGCAGTCGCTTTCCCAGTGGTCACGGGTGGCGCTTATGTTGACCAAGGCGGTCATGAGCTGTCGGGCGCCTTCGACCACCTGCTCCTGTTCGGAGGCAACAAGATCCACCAGGCGCAATGCTTCGTCGTGGATCGCCTGCTGGCGGGCGCGATGGGCGCTAACCTCGGTCCATGCCTGGAAGGCGAGAGCCGGGAGCAAGGCAAGGAAGGTGATGAGGAGCAAGCGTCCGACGAGGCTTCCCATCGCAGGTGTTCCCCCACCCGGCGATGCATCATGCTCGTCAAGCAATGACCTCACATCGCCGTGATATTTAACATATCAAAAGACGGTCAAAAATCAATTAATTAGTATAGTAAAATAAGGAAAATTCCTTCAAGTCGCATGACAAATTAAAGTGCTATCTAAAAAATAAAATAATCTGCCTTGTCGAAAAATACAAAAGTAAAATACTTTCTTAACTACAACTTATGAACCGTTTCTGGATTTTGTATATTGATGACTCTTGCCGGTCTGATTAATTAATTTTGCTTTCTGGCTGCAGCACGGCCTCCGGGCGCGTAGCAGGCGAGGATATCGAGTGGGAGCCGCCTCGGTATCGGTGCACAGAAGGGCTTCGGTATCGCGATGATGATCGGGGTAACGAACCAGCATCCCGCAGATCGATACTGGTTGCTTACGGAAGTGCCACCACAGCGCGGTGCCGGTCGCATGCGCGATCCAGCGGCCGCTGTGTAGAGCGGAGCGGTTATTCACCCATCGTTGGCCGCGACTGCTGACATGGCGCTCACCATTGGACAGAACCGCATCATGGAAGGCGCTGGCCAGCGCGATCCGCTGTCCTCGGCGCAGTTCCGGCATGTGGTCAAGGCCCATGATGTTCCGCGACTACACAATCAATCCAAGACCGCTCAAGTCGGATCAATAATTTCCAGAATTCAATTTCCGTTTTGAGCGCATGTCATCGCGTCGTCCACCGGAACCCCCGGCGCTGGCCGGCCCGCCGCGTCGCGCTGCGGCGTCCACGCCATGCGAGACTTCCATGCCTGAGATCTCACCGAACGACATCATTGCCATCCGCCTCGACGAACACCAAGAGCCCGGCATCCCGCCTGGACCACCCGCGCCCCCTCCGCATCGCCCTCGGCCGCCAGCTGACCGAGGCCGACCACAGCGGTGATGCCCTGGCCCGAACCAGCGCCTCCCACCTCGCCTCCGCCCTGGTCGCGCTGCAGCGCCGCCTCGGCCTGCCGCCGGCACCCTCGATCGCGGTCGCGGTCGCGCCCGGGCCGCACCGCTCGGTCTATGCCTGGACCGTCGCCACGCTGCCCGGCGTCAGCTCGTTGCAGCTGTGCCCCGGCTTCCGCGGCGACGGCGAGAGCGTCACCCCCGAGCTGTTGCTGCACGTGCTCGGCCAGCTCCTGGCCGACGCCGCCAATGGCATCCGCTCCGACCTCCACCTGCGCGAGGCGGCACAGCGCGCCGAGGACGCACTCGCGACGGAGGTCGCCCGCATGCGCGCCGTGTGCGGACCGGCGCAGCCGCACTGACGCGGCGCATGGAACGCCAACGCCATGCCCCGCCTCACCACCGCCCTGCTCCGCGGCCTCCCGCCCCTGCCCGAGGGCACCGCCAAGCAGCGCATCTTCGACGACGCCCTCCACGGCTTCATCGCCGAGCGCCGCCGGTCGGTGACCACCTTCTACCTCCGCTACGCCGACGCGCGCGGCCGCGCCCGCGAGGTCAAGCTCGGACGCCTCGGCGACGTCACCGCCGAGCAGGCCCGGCGAAAAGCCGAGCAGATCAAGGCCTCGGTCAGCCTGGGCGCCGACCCGGTCGCCGAGCGGGCGAAGCTGCGCGCCGTGCCCACCCTGGCCGACTTCGCCCGGGACGGCTACCTGCCGCACGTGCGGGAGCGCCTGCGCAGCACCGGCAACTACGAGGCCTACCTGCGCCTCCGCATCCTGCCCATGCTCGGCCGCAGGCGCCTCGACGAAATCACCCCGCATGACGTCGCCGCCCTGCGCCGCGCGCTGATCGCCAAAGGGCTCTCGGCCTCCAGCGTCAATCGCCATCTCGCCACACTGCGCTCGATGCTGAACCTGGCACTGCGGTGGGGCCTGTTCGACGGGCGCAACGCCGCGGCCTCACCCGGCATGCTCCCCGAGCAGCACCGCGACCGCCATCTCACCGCCGAGCAGACCCAGGCGCTCATGCACGCGCTCGACGCCGAGCCGTGCATGAGCGCCGCGGCCGCGCTCGCCCTGCTGGTGGTCAGTGGCACGCGCAGGCAGAGGGTGCTGAAGAAAGCAACGTGGGAACATGTCGACCTCGACCGTGGCTGACTCACACCGATCCTCGCCGTTGTATTCTGCTTCTGAGGTATGTGCCTACCGGCGCCCGAGTTGCTCGAGCAGAAGGCGTGCCTGTGGGTCCGATGGCGTCAGCGCGACCAAATCGCGCGCATAGCGTTGCGCAGCGTCGGGATCACCGCTGTCCCGGGCGATCGTGATCAGCCCGAGCAGCACGTCGCGGTCGGCCGGATGCTGCCGGTGCGCCTGTTCCAGCACCGCGATTGCCTGTTTCGTCATCCCGGCCGAGTTCAGCGCAACGGCGTAGACATAGGCGTAGCGCGGATTGCCGGGCGCCAACTCGTTCGCGCGGCGCAGCGCCTGCAGCGCGTCCGCGGCATTGCGTTGGCGCACCAGCGTCAGGCCCAGGGCATGCCAGGCATCGGCGTTGCCCGGCTCGATGGCGATGGCGCGGCGCAGCAGTTCCGCCCCCTCTTGATCACGGCCGCGCATGCGATCGAGATCGGCCAGATTGACCATGCCCGGCACGAAGCGGGGATCGAGCCGCAGCGCGGTCTGGTAGGCCTCCTCAGCCTGCGTGGCCTGGCCGAGGCGGAGGTACAGCAGGCCGATATTGAGATGCGATTCGGACCGGTCGGCATCGACCAACTCGGCGTTCAGCAACTCCCGCAGGCCACGTGCCAGGGCGACGCGCTGCGGGTCTGTCATCTGTGCCTCCGTGCCGGCCAGTGCCCGCGCCGCTTCTACCCGCACCGCCCGCACTCTGTCGTTCAACAGCGGCGCCACTCCTTGCACCATGGAACGCCCCGGCGCGGCCGGCAGCGCTCGCGGCACCGCCGCTCGCACCAGCGGGTTGGGATCGGTGATCGCCGCCTTCACCGCCGCCTCCGAGGTGCCGGTCGCCCGGTTCCGCAGCAGGCCGAGGGCGGTGGCGCGCGCAATCGGCGGCTGGCCCGCGTCCAGAATCAGCGCATCGAGCAGGCGTTCCGCGTCGGCGGCCCCCGTTCGGCCGGCCTGCAAGGCGGCGCCGAAATGCGACGTGGTCCGCCGCCCGGCGGGGTACCAGGCGGCAACTGCGCGCGCGGCCCAATCGGCCGGACGATCGGCATGACACTGGGTACAGGCGTTCGGCGTGCCGAGCGACGCCGACAGGTCGGGCCGCGGCACCCGCAGGGAGTGGTCGTGACGGTCGTGCACGATCATGTAGGTGCGGGTCGGCATGTGGCAATTGACGCACTGACCTCCAGTGCCGCTGGGCTCATGATGGTGGTGGGCCGTGGAATCGAAGCGGGCGGCCATGTGGCATTGGCCGCAGACCGCATTACCCTCCACCCTCAGCCTGAGACCGTGCGGCTCATGGCAGTTCGAGCAGGTGACCCCGGCCTGGTGCATGCGGCTCTGCACGAACGAGCCGTACTCGAACACCTCGCCATCGATCTGCCCATCCGGAAAATAGTAACCGGGGTCAAGCAGTGCGGGCAGATACCCATCGAGCAGCGGCGCCCCGACCAGGGGCGTGTCAAGCAGCTTCTTGCGCCGCATGTGGCAAGGCGCGCAGGTGTCGGGTTCGGTCGAGGCGAGCGGCGCGGTCCGGTGCGCGATGCCGGTCTGCACGTCCATCTCCCAGCCGCCTCCGTCCGTCGGGCGCAGCCAGTTCGCCAGCCCCATGCGGTCGCCCGGCGTCACCGGGACAGGCGGCTTCGGCCGGACCTCGGCCCAGGCGACGTGCACCGAGCCGGCGCCGTGGCACGCCTCACAGGCGACATCCACATCCGTGAAAGCGGTGGCGTAGGCGTTGGTGGCGAGGTCGAAATTCCTCCGAAGGTCGGTGGTGTGGCAGTCGGCACACTGGTAATTCCAGGTCTGGTCACGTCCGGTCCAGTGCAGCCGGTCGCCGGCGCGCAGCCGCTGCTCGGGATACAGGCCGAACCAGCGCTGGCCACCCGACGCCTTCGGCCTGGCGTCCCAGGCGATGCCGAGCGCCTGCAGCCGGCCACCGGGAAAGCGGATGAGGTATTGCTGCAGCGGATCGACGCCAAACGTATAGGCAACGTCGTACTCGTGGGGATAGCCGTCGGGCCCCTCCGTCCGCACGACGAAACGGTCTCCGGCGCGGCTGAACGTCGTCGGTATGCCGAACTGCGTGAAGCTGGCGTTGTTGAAGTCGCCCAGCACCGTCGCCGGCGTCGCCTCCTGCATGGCACGCGCATGGTGCGAGCCTTTCCAGAGGCTGGTTTCGGAAGGATGGCAGGCGGCGCAGGCCTTCGCACCCACGAACCGCGGCGCCTCCTGCGCGCGCAACGGCGACAGCCACGCCACCCCGAGCAGGAGCACGAGAGTCACCAGCCACCGGAGCAAGGCCATCCTGCGGCTTCTTACAATCCAAGGGGTGTGACAGGGTCCTGCCGTGAGGACGAGTACATCCGCTTCCAGGAAATCGAACATATCGGGCTGTTCATCATTCAATGGTCGCTCCCGCCCCAAACCAGACCTTCGTGGCCACGCAAGCCCTCCGTGTGAGGCTGTGTCACAGTCCTCGACGGGTCATGCGCTTCAGGACGGCTACCTGCCGGAAGAACTGCTGCCTCGGCTGGGCGGGGCTGCCGACCAGGGCGGCGCCAGCGGGCACGTCCGACATCACGCCCGCCTGCGCTCCGATCCTGGCTCCCTGCCCGATGCGGATGTGCCCGGCGATAGCTGCCTGCCCACCGACCTGAACGAAGTCGCCGAGCACCGTCGAGCCTGCGATGCCCACCTGCGCCACGATGACGCAGCATCGGCCAAGGCAGACGTTGTGCCCGATCTGCACGAGGTTATCGAGGCGCGAGCCCGCACCGATCACCGTATCACCTGTCGAACCCCGGTCGATGGTGGTGTTGGCGCCGACCTCCACATCGTCGCCCAGGACCACGCGTCCGAGCTGTGGGACCGACAGGAAGCCGTCTTCGGTGTGTGCGAAGCTGAAGCCTTCCTGCCCGATGCGCGCGCCCGGGTAGACATAGACCCGTGCACCGACAATGGCATGGCTCAGGCTCGCGTGCGCGCCAACCCGGCAGTCGGGGCCGATGACCACGCCCTCACCGATGGCGGCGTAGGGCCCGATCCGACAGCGGGCGCCGACTTCGGCCCCTGCTTCCACCAGGGCAAACTGCCCGATCCCGGCCGAGGGATCGATCAGCGCCCGCTCATCGACGAACGCCGTGGGATGTATGCCAGGAGCATCCGGAGCCTTTGGGTGGAACAGGCCAGCCACCCGCGCCCACCCTTCGTACGGGTTTCGCGTGACGATCGGCACCACCCCTGACGGCACCCGCGCGATCATGTCCGGATGGACGATCACCGCGCCCGCCGAGGTCACCTCAAGCGCCGCGGCGTAACGCCGGTTGTCGAGGAAGCTCACCTCATCAGGCCGGGCGGCCTGCAATGGAGCGACACCCGTCAGCAGCAGATCGGCCTCGGGCGCCGTGCCGCCTGCCGCCTTGGCAACGGTAGCAAGTGGGTATGGTCCGCTTCTGGCGAAGAAGCGCGGGTCGCCGATCGACATCCCGGTAGGTCCTCCTCTGTTTGAGGCGAAGGGCACGTCTGCCAGCCGCGCACGGACACCCCAAAAAGCGGCGCCGGAACGACCAACCGAGAGTACGGAACCATCTCGACATCCGTCATGGCCAGAATACCCCCCCCGCTTCTTGAGAGGCTGGGCGAACGGTTGTGCGTGCCGCCGTTACAGCCGGGAGCCGGTAGATAACCCCACCGCGCCCCATCGGCCCCCGCCATGGCGAGTTCGTCTGCTCTCTCTATCATCGCGGGTGGGCCGTACTCGCGCGCTGTGTCGTCGTGCAGCACAAGCATCTTCAGTACTCGGAAGAACCGATCCTCGACGGTTGCACCGGTCAGGTAGCGGATGCGCCCGGGCGCACCGCCACGGCGATCGGCTACTGCGCCTGGTGGCTCTTCACGATTTCGTCGATCTTCTCCTTCACGGCCTGTAGGTTGAAGGAGGCAGGAGCCTGCATTGGCGGGTAATCGATGCCCGTCCGGGCCAGGTCCGCCACGACTTTCTGAACCACGACGAAACGCCAGAACTCGCGGGCCATGAAGTCGTTCATGTAACCGCCGCCAAGCGTATTGAGTGTTTCGCCACGGATCGACGGTGTCCGCTCGAACGGGTCCTGACGGAGGTTCACGATGGTTGGCATGTCCGTCGTGACCTTTTCGCCCGGCCAGCCATAGGGCTGCTCGAAGAAGCGGTACTTGAAGTCATCGATGCGGATGGCGCCAAGATGCGGTCCGCCGAAATAGAACAGTTCGTGCCGCTTCGTCGGCCCCCGGTCCAGCAGCAGGTCGAGTTGGTTGTAGCCGTCCAGGTGGTTCTTGTAGGTGCGGTCGCCCAGCTTCACCCCCTTCAGCAACTGGTCGGTGATGTTCGGGTTGCCGGCGGCGGCGACCAGCGTCGGCAGCCAGTCGAGGCCGGAGAACAGGCCGTTCTCGACCTTACCCGCCTTGATCCTGCCCGGCCACCTGATGATCGCCGGCACGCGGAAGCCGCCCTCGTAGACCGTTCCCTTGGTCGCCTTGAACGGGGTCATGCCTCCGTCCGGCCAGGTGAACACTTCGGCACCGTTGTCGGTTGTGAAAATCACAATCGTGTTCTCAGCCTCGCCGATATCCTCCAGGTGCTTCAGCAGCACGCCAACACTATCGTCAAGTTGCGCCATGCCGGCTTCTTCCAGGCCGTAGTTATTCTGTGGGTTCATCAGCCCCTGGTATTTAGCAGAGAGATAGGTGAACACGTGCATGCGTGTGGTATTGTGCCATACAAAGAATGGCTTGCCGGCCTGCTTTGCCTTGTCCATGAAGGCCGAACTGGCGCCGACCAGCACCTCGTCGAAGGTCTCCATGTTGTACTTGGCGCTGGGGCCGTGCTGCCATCCCTGCCGGCCCGCCATATTGGGGAACGGCGCCAGGGGGCCTTCATCGACGATTCTCTGTTTGCCCACCTTGCCCCAGCGCGGCTGGACGGTGGCGTCGTCGACGTCACTCGCGTAGGAATGCACCAGATTGCGCGGACCGGTCTTCTCGATCCAGTCCTGCGGGTAAGAGTACCAGTACGGATCGGACATGGCGTCGAGATGGTACAGGTAGCCGAAGAACTCATCGAAGCCGTGGACGGTCGGCAGGTACCTGTTTAGGTCGCCCAGATGGTTCTTGCCGAACTGTCCGGTCGCATAGCCCATCGACTTCAGGACGGTGGCGAGCGTTACAGCCTCGTCGGGAAGGCCCACTGAGGCTCCGGCCTGACCAACGGTCGTCAGACCCGTGCGCAGCGGCAACTCGCCGGTGATGAAGTTCGCCCGGCCGGCGGTGCAGCTTGCCTCGGCGTAGTAATCGGTGAAACGCAACCCCTCGGCGGCCAGCCTGTCGAGGTTAGGCGTCTTGCCGGACATGATGCCCTGGTGGTAAGCGCCAATGTTGAACCATCCCACGTCGTCGCCCATAATGACCAGGATGTTCGGCGGTTTCGCCGGAGCCTGGGCCGCTGCTGGGGTGACCATAGCGGTAATGGCTGCCAGAGCAACTCCGGCCGCCACTACGGCAAACCTAGTCGATCTCAATAGGCCAGTTGCCATCAGGCCTCTCCCGATTTTGCCTTGCCATTATTCAGCCGCGCCGGGGCTGCGGCTCCGTGTGTGCCGGATTAAGGAATCAGTGTGTAACCGGCGAAGGCACATTGGCTATGCAGTTTCGGCGCAAAGGCCGGACCGTGGCGGATTGTGCGCGCAGGATGCGGGCCAGGCCTCGCCGATCGAGACGCTGGCGGAGTTCTTTCCATCGTTCTCGGCCTACACTGACCAGATCCGCGCCGGTGAGTGGATGCTGCGGGTGACGACGGCGACGACCAGGCATGCCTCGCCGCACGGCGCGACCGTGAGGGAGGCCGCCTTGCGGCCGATGGCCCGTCGGTCGTGATCTCGACTTTGGCCCTTTCGGGGGAGGTCAAGCGGCGTAGGACACCAACTCGGCCAGACGCTGCTGCAGGGGCCTGGGATTTTCGGCGGTTCGTGCGCGCATCCGCCAAGTCGGATAATCGTCCCGCCACAGGATCGGGCTCA
The DNA here is from genome assembly GCF_937425535.1 of Rhodovastum atsumiense. Classification (NCBI taxonomy): domain Bacteria; kingdom Pseudomonadati; phylum Pseudomonadota; class Alphaproteobacteria; order Acetobacterales; family Acetobacteraceae; genus Rhodovastum; species Rhodovastum atsumiense. The sequence continues at coordinate 5,117,307 of NZ_OW485601.1, read as the reverse complement.
CCGCCTCCTCTGTCCACAGCACCCGTCTGACAGCGGCGAGGCAGTCCACGAACGTCGGGTCCGGCTTCCTGTACCAGGCAGCGCCGAGCATCGCGAGTTGGCCGGTCCGCGCGGCCAGATCGGCGGCCCATAGCATCACCAGCGAGAACAGGCCGAGCAGCAATGGCGTGGTTCGCTGGATCGCCCGATCCGACCACTGGCGCTGTGTCTCGAACCCGAGGTGGCGCCGGGCCTCTTGGAAAGTGGGCTCGACTGCCCAGCGCATCGCGTACCACGTCAGGATCTGCAACGCGGATTGCCCAGGGTCCGAGCAGACAAACACGCGTGTCTCGGCGCGCCCGGCCGGGTCCCGGGTCAGCACCCAGCGTACCGGCATGGTCTTGCCGTGCGCGCTCCACAGGGCCGTGCCGGTCACGACGTCGACCTCCCGCTCTGCCTTCCCGTCCTTCGTCCGCCATCCTGGGATGATCATGCGCTCCCACTTCGTGGCCTTCCGCAAAGCCCGCGTCCGCGGCGTCAGCTGACGGGTGCCGACCAAGCGCGGCCTGCCTTTCTGGCCCCTTTTGCGTGGCGGGGGCGGGTTGAAGAAGCGCGCGTCCATGCGGCAGCGTGCCACGCACACCGCGTGGTCTCGCAGCGTCCAGAACACATTCAGGCTGGCGTAGGCGCCGTCCCCCACCATCACCAGCCGTCGGCCGGGGCACCAGCGGGCGACCAGCCGCATGGCCCAGGTGGCTTTCTCCGGCAGTGTCTGGTGCCGCCGCGTCCGCCTGGCATCGGTCTGCTCCGAGCGGCTCAGGACCGTCAGGAACGGTAACCCCCACGTGCGCCTGGCAAAGCCGGGCCTGGCCATCACCTGCAGTGACAGCCACCGCAGGCCCGCGACCTTGACGAAGAAGCCGCGGCTCGACCGCACCGCATCGCGCCAGATCCCCTTGTCGCGGATCCTGACGCCGCGCCGCCGTTCGACGGAGTCGTCGACGGCGATCACCAGCGGCTCGCCCTCCGGCACGAACGCCTCCTGCAGCAAACCGAGCAGGATCTTCGCGCCCTGCAGGCCCGACCACTCCGCGCGGGAGAGGAACCGATGGAACCGGCTGAACCCCCGGTCCGAGCCGCCATCCACCGCCCGCAGCGCCGCGCACACCGTCCGCCGGTTCAGGCACAGCAACGCCCCGGTCGCCAGCGCCACCGCGTTCAGCCACGACGGCTGCGTGAACATCGCCGCGAACGGCAGCAGCCACATCTCCATCGTTCGGGTGCTACTGGACGCGTCAATCTTCGCCATGGCTCCCTCCCCCGCGAGGCCATACCGTGTCTTTTCCCGTGAGAGGAGGATGGGGAATGGTCGGGTCGCCACCAGTGCCGCTTCACCGCTTGCTCGCCCCGATGGCCTCGCTTTTGCGCGCGCGACAGCCCCCAGTCAGCCCGACGACGCTTCCCGGGCCGCCACCGATGCCCCGCTCCGAGATCCTGGCCCGCTACCGCCGCCTGCGTCAGATCAGCAAGGAACAGCACGAGGCCGTCCTGGACATCATCGCCCAAGACGTCCTGCTCGACTGGGCCAGGCGCCTCGACATGACCGAGGGCAAGGCGGTGGTGCTCGAAAGCGACAATGAACTGACGCTGCCGGAGGATCTGGCCATCTATCTGCCCAGGCTGGGCCGTTCACACCCGCTCGACCGCTACGCCCAGGTCGCACGGTTCGCGCTCGGCTCCGACGAAGCGATCGTGCTCGCGGCGATGCGCCGGGCGCGTTTCTCCCTGTGGCGTATCGAGCGGCGGCACCCGACCACGGGCCTGATCCTGCGCGATCTGCTGCGGGACGAGGAGACCTGGCTGGTCGACGAGGCCATGGAAAAGAATGCGCCACCGGGAATGGAGATGGCTGCGCGTCTCCTGCAGCCCGCGAGCTTCGCGATGACCGCTCGCATCATCGTGCCGATCCTTCCAGACCTGATGACACTTCCGGAACTGATGGCAGAAGTGTTCACCAGGGCACCTGCGTTGAGACGCCTTCAGGGGGACGTTCTTGCCGGGGACCCGCGCTTCGCGATCGGCATCTATCGCGCCGCCGTGGCCGCGGGAGCGATGGATCGCGTCCGCTTCAAACGCAAATAGGGCCAGCTTCATGCGCGCGGACGCATGACCATCCCCCATCCAAAAGCGCCAAAGTCCAGCTTCCCGGCCCGCCCTATGCCTGTCCATTCTGCCGCGCGACCAAGCGCACAGCCTGGCCGCAGCGGTCGCGCCTCACCGGTGCCCAATGGGTGGAATGCGACGCCTGCCGCGCCCGTGGTCCGGTCAGCCTGCCGCATCTGCGTGGCGAGCCCCGCATCGAAGGGCTTGAGCGTGCCGTGCGCGGCTGGCTCTTCGTCGCGCAGACCGTTGCCGTCGAAGGACACGGCGACACCACCTCTGCCGAACGCTGGATGACGCGTCAGGAAGTCCTGGCGCTCGATGCCGCCGCGGCGGCCGCCGGCGTCGCCGTTGGAAGCCACTCCGCATGATCCCCGTTGAACTGGCCCACCAGCAGGCCGGAGCCGTCGAGCACGTCATCAAGGCCGAGGGTCTGGTGATCAGCCGTGACATCCGCACCATGGCGCTGCGCCTGCTGCGAAACCCGGCCATCAACTCCGACGCCCTGCTGGGCGCCTACGACGCGCTGATCGAGCTGTCGCAGATCGCCGCACAGGACTGCCTGCACAGCGTCGCGCACGGCTATCGCCGGCTGGGTGAGCTGCTCGCCGAACAGGCGCCAACCCGGGTGACGTGATGCAGGCGCCGGCGCTGCCACGGATCGGCGCCGACCTGGTTCGCGACGATGTTCAATCCCTCGATTCTCCAGAGGCGTGAGATGCTCCTTCATCCCACCCAGAGCACAGGCCCGCATCCGCAAGCAATCCGCGACATCGAGACGGTGCACCGCAAGGTGGCGGTGCTCGATCGCTGGAGACGCACGATCGGCCCGGCCACTGCCATTGGCGAGCGCCGGCTCGGCACTGTGGTGCTGCAGGTCCTGGTGGAGCTGCAGCCCGGCAACCGAATCTGGCTGGCCCCGCGCAATGTCGCGGATCTCGATGCCTTGCCGGCGGACAACGTCACCACGCTGCCGTGCCCGCACCATCGCCAAAATGCCAAGCCTTCGTCAGCGGAATTGCGAGGCGTGGCATGAAGATCGCGCTCGACCAGATCGATCCGCCGCTCGACAACGTACGGCGGATCCCGGCCACCACCGAGGCCGACACAGCGCTGCGCACGTCCATCGCCACGCTCGGCATCCTGCAGCCTCTGCTGGTGGTGCCGGCCGGCGACCGCTATCGCATCGTCGATGGCGAGCGCCGGCGCGCCCAGGGCGTCGCCGCCGGTCTGGCCGAAGCTCCGGTCGCGATCCTGGCTGAAGCCGAGGACGGATTCGTCAGCGCGGCATCGGCCGCGGCGAACATGGTGCGGGCGGAGATGTCGCCGCTCGACCAGTGGCGCGTGATGACCCGGCTGCAGCAGGAAGGCTACACCCTGCCGGCGGCGGCCGCCGCCCTTGGCCTGAATGAATGGGAGGGGCGCAAGCTGGACCGCTTGTCGCGGCTGCACCCCGACCTGCTGGCGGAGATGGCGCACGGCAACTGGCCGAACCACAGGCAGCTTGCCCGGATCGCGATGGCGCCGCTCGAGCGCCAGGCCGCGGCGTTGAAGAAGGCACGCAGCCGCAGCGGTCCCAACCGGGGCTGCATCGACTGGTGGGCCCTGGCACAGGCCTGCAGCGAGCGCCGGATTCCAGCAAGCCGCGCCATCTTCCCGATCGAGACCAGCGGCGTGGTCTTCGAAGAAGACCTGTTCGCACCGGCCTACGAACCGGAGAGCTACACGGACGATGCCGTCGGCTTCATGCGCATGCAAAAGAAGGCGTTGGAGGCGCGCATCCTCTGCCCGCCGAAGGGCGTCACCTACCAGCTCGCCGAGCACACCAAGACGGGATCGCTGAAGCTGCCGAAAGGTGGCGAGATCGAATATCAGGCCGACCCGATGCAGCCGAAGCGCGGACGCCTGGTGCTGTGGGGGATCGACGAAGGCCAGAGCTACGGGAAGGTCACCGGCACGGTCGTGAAGCTGGTGAAGCCGGAGAAAGCCAAGGCAGCACCAGCAAAGGATGCGCCCACCGAGGGCGTGGAGACTGGCAACGAGGACGCAGACCGCGACGACGCTTCTGATGCGCCGGCCACCGCGGAGCCCGAACCGGTCGGGATCACCAAGGCCGGCCTGCAGATGGTCGCAGCGGCGAAAACCGCCGCGCTGCAGGCAGCGCTCCGCGACCGCGACACCAGGCCGCCACTGGAGGAAATGGCGCCGCTGCTGGCGCTGGTGCTGACGGCCCCCAACGTCAGCCTGCGCGGCATCGACGAACCCGGTCAGTTTGAACAACTGGTTCACGGCCTCGTCTCGCCGGCAGGCCATGTCACGCCGGGGGTAATGCCGCGCCAGGCGATTGAGGACATCGTCGCCGAGGCGCTGGCGCTCTGCCTGTCGGCGGAGCCGCCCGATGCCACCCGCCGGAGCTATCGCGGCGACAGCGGCGTGGTCGCCGAGTGGATCGGCCATTTCCTCGATGCGGACGCCAAGCTCGACCGCTTCGACACCGAGCCGTTCCTGGTCACCTGCTCCGCCGCGGTGCTGCGGGAGGCGGCGAAGGCCGCCGGCATCCGCCCCGCGGCCAAGGTCGGCGAGCTGCGGGCGCAGCTCGTGGACAAGCTGCCCAACTGGCGCCCCAGCGCCGCGGCCTTCGGGGCGCCGGGGCCGAAGGCATATGCCAAAGCATGATGCTTCTATGTGCGACCACGCTATCATCTTCAGCGAAACGATAATCCATCGCTTCACTCCCTGGACACACGCCGCAAATGCCTGAACTTATTCTGAACTCGCCCGACCCAAAGACCCTGAACCACCTTATTGCAAGTGGGTTTTGCCATACAGGAACTTGGCGACGAAGTGACCAAGGTCATCCGGTGTGCGATGGCGCTTTCCCAGATGCTCCCGGCATTTATCTGTTCGTCGAGGACGAACGTATTCTGTATGTAGGATCTGCAGAACAAAGCCTGTGCAAACGGCTACGAGAGTACATGAGGAATCAGCGTAATTTGGCACCAAATAAGAGACCAGTGCACCATGCGCTTGCAAATTCTATAAATAATCTTGGAAATGTGAAGGTTTATACACGGATTATTTCCACAAAAGAAGAGCATTCATATTGCAAACTTCCCGTTGACTTGCTTCTTGGTGTAGAAAGCGGCCTCATTAAGAGTCTAAATCCTCCATGGAATCGCCGGGGCTCTAAAGCAGCGCCGAAAGACACAGCATATGATGGCTGAATTTAACATTCGCCTTTTCATGCTCGTCCTCTTTCTATCGCTCATGATCTGCAGAATTGTGACGGCCGGGTGCATGGCCGTCACGACAAGAACTGGCCGAAGCCATGTGCTGAACGTAACGCCGGGGATGGTGGCTGCTCACATCCCTCTGGAGTTCATCAATGCGCCGTCGTGTTGATGTCTCAGAGGCTGACCCGGAATGGAATTGCAACAATAAAGCGAGTTATTCCAATCGCTTGTGGTGGAGGATTGGTTGGTACACTGGGGTTGCGTGATGTCAGCAACCGCGATTCTCTCGAGTTTGCAAAGACACGAGGGACTTCGTCATGGTCTGGACCGACATCACGCGACCGAAGTATCGGCGCGACGGGCTGCGCTATGCAAGCGACACCACCGATGCCGAATGGGCGGTGATCGCGCCGCTGCTGCCGCCGCCAGCGGGGTGCGGACGGCCTCGCGAAACCAGCCTGCGAGGGGTGATCAACGCCCTCTTCTACATCGCCCAGTCCGGCTGCCAGTGGCGCCTGTTGCCCAAGGATTTCCCGCCGTTCACCACGGTGCAGCGCTACTTCTACGCTTGGCGTGACAGCGGGCTGTGGCAGGCGATCAACCACGTGCTGCTGATGCAGGTTCGCGAGGCGGCCGGCCGCGAAGCCAGCCCGACTGCGGGCGTGATCGACAGCCAGTCGGTCAAGACCACCGAGGCTGGCGGCCCCCGCGGCTATGCGGCGGAAAAGATGGTCAAAGGCCGCAAGCGGCATATCCTCACCGACACCATCGGCCTGCCGGTGGCAATGATTGTGCATTCGGCAAACATCCAGGACCGCGACGGCGCGCCACTGTTGCTGGAGAGCATCCGCAGTTCATTCCCCTGGCTGCGCCATGTGTTCGCCGATGCTGCCTACGCGGGTGAGAAGCTGCGCACGGCCCTGGACAGCATCGGCACATGGACCCTCGAGATCATCAAGCGGTCCGACGCAGCCAAGGGCTTCGTCTTGTTGCCACGGCGGTGGGTAGTCGAGCGGACGATCGCGTGGCTGAACCGCAACCGGCGCCTGGCCAAGGATTTCGAGGCCACCACGGAAAGCGCCGTGACCTGGCTCTACATCGCCAGCGTCAAGTTGATGTCCCGTCGCCTCGCCGCGACTTGAGCCGAGCACCTGATCCACTTCCCACATAGAATCAGGGAAATAGAGATACGAAGCCGATTCGAGTCAGACACTCAGAGGCTGTCTCTGAACGGATGCGGAATGGGGGTTGGATGGCCGGGTTAGGTATGATTCCAACAGGTTGTCGAGACCGAGTTGGATGGACACCTGATGTGGACCCCGACCACCCGCGCCCAACATAGACGCGATGGCCTGCGCTTCGCCAGCGACACCACCGATGCCGAGTGGGCCGTGCTGAGGCCGCTATTGCCGCCCCCTTCACCACGGGGCCGCACACCGGAATGGCCGCTGCGCGACATTATAGATGCGGTCTTCTACGTGCTCCGCGGCGGCATTCCGTGGCGGATGCTGCCGCCTTGCTTCCCGCCGCACCAGACGGTCTATGGCTGGTTTGCCCGCTGGCGCGACCGGGGCGTGTTTGAGGTGATCAACCACCACCTCGTCATGGCCGACCGTGAGCGTGCCGGTCGCGAGGCCAGCCCTTCGGCGGCAGTGATTGACAGCCAGAGCGTCAAGACCACCGAGGCAGGTGGCCCGCGCGGCTACGACGCAGGCAAGAAGATCAACGGGCGCAAGCGCCACCTTCTGGTGGACACTGATGGACGCCCGCTGGTCGGCCAAGTAACCCCGGCCAGCGTGCAGGACCGCGACGGCGCACCGCCTGTGCTCAAGGCGTCGCGCGCCAGCTTCCCGTTCATCGAGCGTGTCTTTGCCGATGCCGCCTACGCCGCCGAGCGTGTGGCTGCCGCGACGTGCATCGCCATCGAGATCGTCCGCAAGCCCGCCGGTCAGGTCGGCTTCGCCGTTCACCCAAGGCGCTGGGTGGTTGAAAGGTGCTTCGCGTGGCTCGGCCGAAACCGCCGTCTCGCCCGAGACTTCGAGGCCACCATCGCCTCGGCTACCGCCTTCCTCTACGCCGCCTCCGTCATGCTCCTCACCCGGCGGCTCGCTCGTTCCGCATGAGTTCAGAGACAGACTCTCAGAACTCCCCTTCTGGCCCCGCTGCCTCAGCCGGGAAGAGGCTGCGCGCTATGTCGGCGTCTCGGTGGCCGTCTTCGAAGCCGAAGTGCGCAATGGCATCTGGCCCCTGGGACGGGCCAGGGGCGCCAAGGGCGGCCGCTTGACGTGGGATCGGCTGGCGCTCGACGCTGCGGAGGACCGCCGGTCCGGCCTGGCGGCCGAGCCGTCCGTGAGCCTTGCGCCGGATCCGGATGTACTCGCTTGGGAGACGCGCCTGAATGCCGCGAACCACGACGACCGGTCTCAACGTCGCCTCGTATCGGCGCGCTGACGGTACCATTGTCCGGCGCTACTACGACCGGGAGACGCGCGAATTCCTCGGCACCGACCGTGACGCTGCGTTGGCCGCCGTGGCGGCCCGCCGGCAGGCCGCCCTGGCCGAAGCGGCGCTGCCGCGGTCGTTGAATGCCCTGATCGACGAATATCTCCGCACGCCCCGCTACCGCCAATTGCGTCCGAGCACGCGCACGCTCTACGACATTTACCTCGACCAGATGCGCGCCACCTGGGGCGACCTGCCGGTGCGCGGCATCCGGCCCGGCACGATCGAGCGGATCAAGACCCAGCTGCAGGACCACCCGGCGAAGGCGAACATGATCCTGGCGCTGTTCCGCCTGCTGCTGGGGCTGGCGGTGCGGCTGGAGTGGATCCCCGCGAATCCGGCGCAGCAACCCGGCCGGGTCGAGCTGCCGCCCCGCACCGAGATCTGGAGCGTCGAGGACGAGACGCGATTCCTCGATCACGCACGCCCCAGCCTGCGCCTGGCTTTTCTGCTGCTGCTCTACACCGTGCAGCGCCCCGCCGATGTGCTGGCGATGTCACGCGATGCCGTGAGCGAACGCAACGGCCGGCTCTACATCGCCCTACGCCAGCGCAAGACCGGCGCGTTGCTGGATGTGCCGGTACATGCCCGGCTGGAAACCGCGCTCCGGGCGCGAATCGCTGCCTGTGCCGACGAATCGGGTCCGGCCCTGCTGGTGGCCTCGCCACGCGGCAAGCCCTGGCGCTACCGCAACTTCGCCCGCGCCTGGGACAACACTCTGGCCAAGATGGATGCAGCCCTGGTCGAGCAATTCATCGAATCGGGGATGACGGAGAAGGACGCCCGCGCAGAGGTTGAAGCACGGCACCGGCAGCGGCGTGACCTGCGGCGGACCGGCATCGTGCGCCTGGCGGAAGCCGGCGCCACCACACCGCAGATCGCGGCCGTCAGCGGCCACGCGATCGATTACTGCCAGCGGATTATCGACACCTATTTGCCGCGCCGGACCGAGGTCGCGCTGGGCGGGATCGAAGCCTGGGAGAAGCATGCGGGGACCGAACCATCGAAGGTGGTCACCATCGCCACGGCGCGTCGCCGGAAGGGCTGAACAGCCCGGGAACCGCCAAAACCCCTTTGCGCAAAGTACTGCAAAGGATGGAGCGGTCCCGACTTATCCACAATCTAAGTGATTGAAACTGGCGCGCCCGAGAGGATTCGAACCCCTAACCCCCAGATCCGTAGTCTAGTGCTCTATCCAGTTGAGCTACGGGCGCCGCCGGTGAACGGGGATGTAGCCGGTCCGCCGGGCGGGGGCAAGAGGGAAACCGCAACGCATAGCTGGTTTCTCTCTCCCCGCTTCCGCAACGATCAGGCGGCGAGCTTGTCCAGTTCGCGCAGCACCGCCTCGCCCATCACCTGCGTGCCCACCTTGGCACAGCCCGGCGCCATCACGTCGGCCGTGCGCAGGCCATTGGCCAGCACGTTGACGCAGGCCCGCTCGATCAGCTTCGCGTCTTCCTCCATGTCGAAGGAATACCGCAGCAGCATCGCAAAGCTCAGCATCTGCGCCAGAGGATTGGCCACACCCTTGCCGGCGATGTCGGGCGCGCTGCCGTGGATCGGCTCATACAGCGCATGCCGGCGCCCTGACGCATCCGCCAGGCCCAGCGTCGCCGAAGGCAGCATGCCTAGCGAACCGGTCAGCATCGACGCCAGATCCGACAGCAGGTCACCAAACAAATTGCCGGTCAGGATCACATCGAACTGGCGCGGGTTGCGCACCAGCTGCATGGCGCAGTTGTCGGCGTACATGTGCGCCAACTCGACATCGGCGTATTCGGCATCGTGCAGCGCTTGCACCGTCTGGCGCCACAGCAGCCCGCTCTCCATCACGTTGGCCTTTTCCACCGAGCAGACGCGGCGCTGCCGCTTGCGCGCCAGCTCGAAGGCCACGCGTGCCACCCGCTCGATCTCCGGCGTGGTGTAGACCTCGGTGTTGATACCCTTCTTGGTGCCGTCAGGCAGAATCTCGATGCCGCGCGGATCGCCAAAATAGATGCCGCCCGTGGCCTCGCGCACGATCATGATGTCGAGCCCGCGCACCACCTCGGGTTTCAGCGTGCTCGCATCCACCAGCGGATCCAGCACCGTCGCCGGGCGCAGATTGGCGAACAGGCCAAGCTCCTTGCGCAGCCGCAGGATGGCCAGCTCAGGACGCTTGTCGAAACCGAGCGAATCCCACTTGGCCCCACCGACCGCGCCGAACAGCACGGCATCGGCCTCCAGCGCACGGGCAATGGTGGCATCGGCGATCGGCGTGCCACGCGCATCAATCGCGGCGCCGCCGACCAGATCCTCGGTGATGTCGAAGGCAACGTGGCGGCGGCGGTCCATCCAGTCGATGACGCGGCGAACCTCGCGCATCACCTCCGGCCCAATGCCGTCGCCCGGCAGGACCAGAAGCTTCTTGTTGGCGGCCATTGCTGAAAATCCTCGATTGCGTCTGGGGAACGCCACGGGCTCAGGCTCCGGGCCACATGGCACTCAGTCTCGGGAGCGCGGCTGCGCTCACATGAGATCGGGGGATCGGCCCAGCTGGCCTTCCCCCGCTCCCGTCCCGACAAGGGAACAGAACGTTTCCACAAAGTCCAGGACAGGCACAGCCAGGACGGACAGGGCGGGCTTGCACCCGCACGGTCCGTTCTTTGCTTCCTTACACGGCGATGCCGGACAGCCAGGGCACCTCGGCATGTCGGCGCTGCTCGTAGGCATCGATCCGCGGCGCATGCTGCAGGGTCTGGCCAATATCATCGAGCCCGTTCAGCAGCAGGTGCTTGCGGAACGGGTCGATCTCGAAGGCGATCTCCTCGCCGTTCGGGCGCACCACCACCTGCCGTTCCAGATCGATGGTCAGGCGCGCGTTCTCGCCGAGCTGCGCATCCTGCATCAGCTGGTCGCAAACCTCGCGCGGCAGCCGGATCGGCAGGATGCCGTTCTTGAAGGTGTTGTTGTAGAAAATATCGGCGAAGTCCGGCGCGATCACGCAGCGGATGCCGAAATCCAGCAACGCCCAGGGCGCGTGCTCGCGCGAGGACCCGCAGCCGAAATTCTCGTGTGCGATCAGGATCTGGGCGCGCCGGTACGGCTCCCGGTTCAGCACGAAATCCGGCCGCTCGCGCCCCTCCGCGTCGTAGCGCAGCGAATCGAACAGATTCGCCCCGAGCCCGGATCGCTTGATGGTCTTGAGGAAGCGCGCCGGGATGATCTTGTCGGTGTCGACATTCGCCATCGGCAACGGCGCTGCGATGGCGGTCAGCGTGGTGAAAGCGTCCATCACACAAGCTCCCGAACATCCGCCAGATGGCCGGTCACGGCCGCGGCCGCGGCCATGGCCGGAGAGACCAGGTGCGTCCGCCCGCCCGGCCCCTGCCGGCCCTCGAAATTGCGGTTGGAGGTGCTGGCGCAACGCTGCCCCGGCGTGAGCTTGTCGGGGTTCATGGCCAGGCACATCGAGCAGCCCGGCTCGCGCCATTCGAAGCCGGCTTCCAGCAGCACGCGATCCAGCCCCTCGGCCTCAGCCTGCTGCTTCACCAGCCCCGAGCCCGGCACCACCAGCGCCCGCACGCCCGGCGCCACCTTGCGCCCGCGCGCGACCCGCGCCACCTGGCGCAAATCCTCGATGCGACCATTGGTGCAGGAGCCGACGAACACGACATCGACCTTCAGGTCGGTCAGCCGCTGTCCCGCTTCCAGGCCCATGTACTCGATCATGCGCTGGATCTGCTGGCGACGCGCCTCGTCCGACTCCTCGCGTGGATCCGGCACGGTGCCGGTCACCGGCAGCACCGCTTCCGGGCTGGTGCCCCAGGTTACCATCGGCGGAATTTGGGCGGCGTCGAGGACGACAGTGCGGTCATAGACCGCGCCCGGATCCGACGGCAGCGTGCGCCAATAGGCAACGGCCGCCTCGAACCCCTCGCCCTTGGGGGCGAAGGGACGGCCACGCACATACTCGAAGGTGGTTGCGTCCGGCGCGATCATGCCGGCCCGTGCGCCGGCCTCGATCGACATGTTGCAGACGGTCATGCGCCCGGCCATGTCGAGCGCGCGGATTGCCTCGCCGGCGAATTCGATGACGTGGCCGTTGCCGCCCGCGGTGCCGATGCGGCCGATGATCGCCAGCACGATGTCCTTGGCGGTGCAGCCGGCCGGCAGCGTGCCGTCCACCCGCACCAACATGTTTTTCGCCGGCTTCTGCAGCAGCGTCTGCGTCGCCAGCACGTGCTCCACCTCGGAGGTGCCGATGCCGAAGGCCAGCGCCCCCAGCGCGCCATGGGTGGAGGTATGGGAATCGCCGCACACGATGGTCGTGCCGGGCAGCGACACGCCCTGCTCGGGGCCGACGATGTGGACGATGCCCTGGCGCGCATCCAGCAACGGCAGGTAGGGCACGCCGAACTCGGCGACGTTGCGCTCCAGCGTCTCGACCTGCAGCCGGCTTTCGGGCTCCGAGATGCCGTTGCGGCGATCGGAGGTGGGGACGTTATGGTCCACCACCGCGAGCGTGTGGTCCGGCCGGCGCAGCGTCCGGCCGGCGGCGCGCAGGCCCTCGAAGGCCTGCGGGCTGGTCACCTCGTGGACGAGGTGACGGTCGATGTACAGGACGCAGGTGCCGTCGGGCAAACGCTCGACGACATGCGCGTCCCATACCTTGTCGAAAAGCGTGCGCGGCGCCGGGGCCGGCGACGGATGGATGTTCGGATCAGCCATTTATTCTCCCTCCCCTGCACGCCGCAGCGCGCCCGTGCCGCCTATTCGGCGGCGGTCTGTTCCGCCGCGCCGCTCACGTCACGGGCGCGCTCGGCGATGCGGGCGGACTTGCCGCTGCGGCCGCGCAGGTAATACAGCTTGGCGCGGCGCACATCGCCGCGACGGACCACCTGGATCTCCGCGATCGTCGGCGAATACAGCGGGAACACGCGCTCCACGCCCTCGCCGTAGCTGATCTTGCGCACGGTGAAGTTACTGTTCAGCGCCTTGTTCGAGCGCGCGATGCAGACGCCCTCGAAGGCCTGCAGACGGGCGCGCTCGCCTTCCACCACCTTCACCGAGACGCGCAGCGTGTCGCCGGGGCGGAAATCGGGCACCGCACGCTCGGCGGTGAGGCGGGCGATCTGCTCGGCCTCGAGCTGCTGGATGATGTTCATGGCTTGGTCCTTTCGGTGAAATCCCTTACGGCGCGCCGGGTGCGGTGGCAACCGCGCGGCCGTGCATGTCTGATCGATGGGCCGCCCACAGATCGGGGCGGCGCTCGCGGGTGATCCGTTCCGCCTCGGCGCGGCGCCAGGCGGCGATCTCGCCGTGGTTGCCGGACAGCAGCACGTCGGGCACGGCGCGGCCCTGCCACTCGGCCGGGCGGGTGTAGTGCGGGTATTCCAGCAGTCCGGCCGAGAAGCTTTCCTCCTCGGCGCTCTCGGCCGCCCCCATCACCCCGGGCAGCAGCCGCACGCAGGCATCCAGCAGCACCATCGCCGCCAGCTCACCGCCGGAGAGCACGTAGTCGCCGATGGAGACCTCCCGCAGGCCGCGCGCCTCGATGACGCGCTGGTCGATCCCCTCGTAGCGGCCGCAGAGCAGCATCACCCCCGGCCCCGCCGCGAGGTCGCGGACCAGGTCCTGGGTCAGCGGCGCCCCGCGCGGGGTGAGGAAGATGCCGGGTCGGTCGTCGGCGATCTCGGCCAGCGCCGCATCCACCACGTCCGGCCGCATCACCATGCCGGCGCCGCCGCCGAACGGGGTGTCGTCGACGCTGCGATGCCGCCCCAGGCCGTGGGCGCGGATGTCCCGCGCCTCCAGCGACCAGGCGCCGCGCTCCAGCGCCCGCCCGGCCAGCGACTGCCCGAGCGGCCCCGGAAAGGCCCCCGGGAACAGCGTCAGCACGCTTGCCCGCCAGCTCATGCCGCGCTCTCCCGGTCCGGTGCCGCCGCCTGCTCCGCCACTACCACCTCGTCCGGCAGGACGATGGTGACGCGGCCGGCGGCAAGGTCCACCTCCGGCACGGCGGCGCGGGTGAAGGGCACCAGCAGCGGGCCGATCTCCAGGCTGGCGCCGGCGCCGTAGTCATGCACCGTGTCCACCCGGCCCAGCACCCGGCCGTCCGGCCCCACCGCCTGCAGCCCGATCAGGTCGGCGAGATAGAACTCGTCCTCCTCGGGCGGGGGCAGGCGGTCGCGCTCGACATAGAGCCGCACGTTCACCAGCCGCCCGGCGGCATCACGGTCCCGCACCGGGACCGGCTTGCCATCGACGATCTCGGTGATCTCGGCGATGCCCTCGCCGCGCCAGCGCAGCGTGAAACGGCGTCCGCGATCGTCCGCGAACGGCCCGTACTGCGGCAGTTCGTCCGGCGTGGCGGTGTAGCTGTGCACGCGCACCAGCCCCCGCACGCCGTGCGGCCTGCCGATCACGCCCATCAGGATGCGCGGTTCAGGCAAGGGCGTCGGCTCAGGCGCCAGCGGCCTTCAGCCGCTCCTGCGCCTTCTTCTTCGGCGCGGACTGGATCGGCTGCTCGCGGAAGGTCGGCATCGGCGCCAGGCCGGCATGGCCCAGGAAACGGGCGACGCGCTCGGTCGGCAGGGCGCCCTGGCTCACCCAGTGCTGGATGCGCTCGCTCTGCAGGCGCACGCGGTCGGCATGATCGGCCGGCAGCATCGGGTTGTAGCTGCCCAGCTTCTCGATGAAGCGGCCGTCCCGCGGCGAGCGGCTGTCGGCAACCACGATGTGGTAATAGGGGCGCTTCTTGGCGCCGGCGCGGGAGAGGCGAATCTTCAGGGACATGGGTTTCGGTGGTCTCCGTGTGAATCCAGTGGATCGGGTTTGAAACCGTGCTCAGAACGGGCGGCGGTTGCCGGGAAGCAGGGCCTGCAGGCCGTGGCGCATCAGCCCCTTCTGCCCCAGCTTGCTCACCCGTTTCATCATCGCCGACATCTCGTCGAACTGCTTCAGCAGCCGGTTGACGTCCTGCACCGAGGTGCCGGAGCCGGCAGCGATGCGCTTCTTGCGGCTGGCCTTGATGATGTCGGGGGTGCGCCGCTCCTGCGGCGTCATCGAGGAAATGATGGCGGACTGGCGCTTGAACACGGTCTTGTCGAGGTCGGCGGCCCCGGCCGCGTCCAGATGCGCCTGCAGCTTGCCCGCCCCCGGCAGCATGCCGATGATCGAGGACAGGCTGCCCATCTTGTTGATCTGCTTGATCTGCTTGGCGTAGTCCTCGAGGTCGAACTTGCCCTTCGCCATCTTGCGGGCAAGCTTCTCGGCCTCTTCCTGCTCGATCGTTTCGGCCGCCTTCTCGACCAGGCCGACCACGTCGCCCAGGCCGAGGATGCGTCCGGCGACGCGCTCGGGATGGAAATCCTCCAGCCCCTCGATCTTCTCGCCGGTGCCGACCAGCTTGATCGGCGCGCCGGTGATCGCCCGCATCGACAGCGCCGCGCCGCCGCGGGCGTCGCCGTCCATGCGGGTCATGACGATGCCGGTGACGCCGACCGCCTCGTTGAAGGCGCGCGCGGTGTTCACCGCGTCCTGGCCGGTCATGGCATCGACCACCAGCAGCGTCTCGGCCGGAGAAGAGGCGGCGCGGATCGCCTTCACCTCCTCCATCATCTCCTGGTCGATGGACAGGCGGCCGGCGGTGTCGAGGATGACGACGTCATAGACCTCGCGCCGCGCCGTCTCCATCGCCCGCTGGGCGATCTGCAGCGGGGTCTGGCCGGCGATGATCGG
The DNA here is from genome assembly GCF_937425535.1 of Rhodovastum atsumiense. Taxonomy (NCBI): domain Bacteria; kingdom Pseudomonadati; phylum Pseudomonadota; class Alphaproteobacteria; order Acetobacterales; family Acetobacteraceae; genus Rhodovastum; species Rhodovastum atsumiense. The sequence goes on along the minus strand of NZ_OW485601.1, from coordinate 5,101,711 downwards.
CAGGCTCGGCACCCCGGCGCGCTCGGCGAGCTGCTGCAACTGCAGCTGTGCGGCCGGGCGGTAGGTGTCCAGGCTGGCCAGCAACACCTTCTTGCGCAGCCGCGAGGCCAGGCGCAGCGCGATCTTGCCGGCGGTGGTGGTCTTGCCCGAGCCCTGCAGGCCGACCATCAGGATCGGGATCGGTGCGGTGGCGTTCAGGTTGAGCGGCACCGCGCCGGCCCCGCCCAGCTGCTCGACCAGCACATCGTTGACGATCTTCACCACCTGCTGGCCGGGAGAGACGCTGTCCAGCACCTCCTGCCCGACGGCGCGCTCGCGCACCTTGGTGATGAAGTCCTTGACCACGGGCAGGGCCACGTCGGCGTCGAGCAACGCCAGCCGCACCTCGCGCAGGGCATCGGTAACGTCGGCCTCGTTCAGCGCGCCACGGGCACGCAGGCCGTCGAAGACACCCGAAAGCTTGCCGGACAGGTTTTCGAACACGCGAACCCCAACACCATGCGCGCCGGTGCGCGAACCTTCGCGGACCGGCGGTGATCGAAGGGGGCGCTTATGGCGGGCGGAGGCGCCGGAGTCAAGGAACCGCCGCGCCCGGGGCGCTGCCCCGGCCCCGGCAGGAGGCTCCGCCTCCTGCACCTCCGCCAAGGGCCGCAGGCCCTTGGAACCCGAAATGGGGTGCAGGGGCCGATGGCCCCTGCCGGAGTCCAGAGGCGGAGCCTCTGGCGGGGCCGGGGCAGCGCCCCGGAACTGGCGCGTCCGGCGGACGCTGAGCGGCATGTCAACTCACGGAGGAATCCCGTGACCTTCATCGCGCATCTGACCGACCTGCATTTCGGCGCCGAGGACCCGGCCGTGGTGTCGGCGCTGAGCGCGGAGCTACGAGCCGAGCCGCCGGATCTGGTCGCGGTCAGCGGCGACCTGACCATGCGGGCCCGGCGGCGGGAATTCCGGGCGGCCCGGGCCTTCCTCGACGGGCTGGGCGCGCCGGTGCTGGCGGTGCCGGGCAACCACGACATCACCCCCTTCGCCCTGATCGAGCGCTTCCTCGACCCGTACGCGCGCTGGCGGCAGGAGATCGCGCCGGAAACCGAGCCGGCCTGGTGCAACGGCCATGTCGCGGTGATCGGGCTCAACACCGCGCGGCGCTTCGGCGAGCACATGGACTGGTCGCGCGGCCGGGTAACAAGCAAGCGGCTGGGCGGGCTCGGGGCCAGGATGGAGGCGCTGCCGCCCGAGCTGGTCCGCATCGTGGTGGCGCACCACCCGCTGGTGCCCCCCGAGGGCGGACCGCGGGTGACGCTGGCGGGGGGCGCGCGGCGGGCGCTGGCGGCGATGACGCGCCACCGGGTGCGGCTGGTGCTGGCCGGGCACCTGCATCGCGGCTATGCCCGGCTTGCCTCGGCGGCGATCGATGCGCCGCTGATCGTGCAGGGCGCCACCTCGACCTCGGTGCGGCTGCGCGGCGAGCCGAACGCCTATAACCGCATCCGCATCGGCCCCGACGGTACCCCGGTGCTCACTGTACGGGTGTGGGACGGCCAGGGCTGGACCACGCGGGCGCGCCCGGGCGAGGAGCCGGTGGGCAGCGAGGACACGCTGCGGGCGCGGGAACTCGGTGTTCCCGGGGCATGAAGCCCCCCTGGAAACCGGGCTATGCTGGCGCTTCCTGCCAACGGAGACGCGCGTGCGGTTTGTTGTTGCCCTGGCGGCCCTGCTGCTGGCCTGTCCTCTCCCTGCCCTGTCCCAGCACGCCCCGCCCCCGGCGGAGCTGGGCGAGGCCCGGCCGGCGCTGCCACCCAATGCCGTCAGCCGCCACCGCCTCGCCCTGCCGGGCCGGACGCTGGCCTTCACCGCCACCGCCGGCGCCATCCGGCTGAGCGACACGCAGGGAAAGCCGCAGGCGGAGATCGCCTTCATCGCCTACACGCTGGACGACGCCGACCCGCGCACCCGCCCCGTTGCCTTCGCCGTCAACGGTGGGCCGGGCGCGGCCTCGGCCTGGCTGCAGCTCGGCGCCATGGGGCCGTGGCGGCTGGCGATCGATGGCGTGCCCTCCCCCTCGGCCCCGGCGCTGCCGGTGCCGAACGCCGAGACCTGGCTCGACTTCACCGACCTCGTGTTCCTCGATCCGGTTGGCGCCGGCTACAGCCGGTTCGCCCGCGACGACGCGGAGCTGCGCCGGCGGCTGTGGTCGGTGGACGGCGACATCACCGCCCTGGCCGCAACCATCCGCCGCTGGCTGGCCCAGGCCGGCCGCGAGGCCTCGCCCCGGCTGGTGGTAGGCGAAAGCTATGGCGGGTTCCGCGGGCCGCTGCTGGCGCGGGCGCTGCAGCTCACCGAGGGCTTCGGCGTGGCCGGGCTGGTGCTGGTCTCCCCGGTGCTCGACTTCGAATGGCGGGCGCGCGGCACCGATCCGCTGTCGCTGGTGCAGCGCCTGCCCTCGATGGCGGCGGTGGCGGCGCAGGCGGACGAGCGCGGGCTGGACCTGGAAGAGGTGGAAACCTACGCCGCCGGACCGTTCCTGGCCGACCTGCTGCGCGGCCCGCGCGACAGCGCCGCGGTGGAGCGGCTGACCGCGCGGGTGGCGGCACTGACCGGGCTCGATCCGGCGCTGGTGCGCCGCCGCGCGGGGCGGATCGACCTGCAGACCTTCCTGCGCGAACGCGCCCCGGGCCAGGTGGCCAGCGCCTACGACGCCACCCTGCTGGCGCCCGATGCGGCGCCGGAAGTGGCCTGGAACGAACAGCCGGACCCGGTGCTGGACGGGCTGCGCGCGCCGCTGACCACGGGGATGCTGACAGTGTACGGCTGGCTGGGCTGGCACCCGGACGGCGCCTACCGCGTGCTGAACGACGAGGTGTCGCAGGCCTGGGACTGGGGGCACCGGCTGCGCCGGCCGGACGCCACCCGGGCCCTGCGCGAGGTCCTGGCGCTGGATCCGGCGCTGCGGGTGCTGGTCGCGCATGGCCGCGACGACCTGGTGACCCCCTATTTCGGCACCAAGCTGGTGCTGGCGCAGTTGCCGCAGATCGGCGCGCCGGACCGGGTGCGGCTGCTGGTCACGCCGGGGGGACACATGGCCTATCTGCGCGACGACGCCCGCAAGGCGCTGCGCGAAGGGGCACGGGCGCTGCTGGAACGGTGAACGATCCCCTGCCCGGCCTGACTCAGACCATATAGACATCCGTGACGTCGGCGGTCAGGGCGACGGCCTCGCCATGCAGCACCCGGCAGGCCGTCTCCACCCGCACCAGATCGCGGGCCGGCGTCACCGCCGCCAGTGTCGCCGCCAGATGGACGCAGGCACCGACCGGCACCGGACGCCGGAAGCGCACCGCCCGATACCCGGCGAGCAGGCTCCGCCGGCAGTGCCCGACCCGGAACAGCGCCTGCAGGAAGCGGGGTAGCTGCGCCAGCAGCAGGTTGCCCGGCACGATCGCATCCGCGCCCTGATGGATCGGGTTGCCATCGCCGCAGAGGGCCAGGAAAGCCTCGACCATCGCGGCATCGACCACGAGCCCACTCGGGCTGCGCTGCTCCTGGCCGATGAACCTCCCCAGTTCCGCCGGCGTCGCCACCGTGATCATGCGGACAGCAGCAGGGCGCTGCCGAGCCCGCCGGCGGCGGCGATGGCGGCAAGCCCCACCGCACCGGGGGCATCCGCCTGCAATTCATGGAACAGCCGCACCGCCAGGATCGCCCCCGACGCGCCGATGGGGTGGCCACGGGCCAGCGCGCCGCCGCCACGGTTGCAGCGCGCCGGATCGAGGCCGATGCCGTCGCGGCACGCCATGGCCTGGACCGCGAACGCCTCCATGATCTCGCTGACCGCGATCCGCTCCGCCGCGACCTCGCAGCGCGCCAGCAGCGCCCGCGCGGCGGCGATCGGGGCCAGCGCGGGATGAACGGGATCGCCGGCGCCACGCACGCCGCCGAGCAGGCGCAGCGCCCGCCCCGGATGCCGGCGGGCCAGCGCCTCGTCCACGACCAGCACCGCGGCCGCCGCATCCGCCTCGACCGCGACGGTGGCCGCGGTCACGCCGTGCGCCGCATCCCCGGCCAGCACCGGCAGGCGCGCGCAGAGACGCCGGGTCAGCGGACGGGCGAAGGCATCCCGCTCCAACCCCGCCAGCGGCACCAGCTCCGGATGCCTGGCCCCGAGCGCCCGCCTGTGGCTGGCGATGGCGTAGTCCTCCTGTCCGCAGCGCGGGACACCGCGCAGCGCGGCAAGCCCGGCGGCGGCCTCGATCATGTCCGGATCGCGCTCCGGCCACGGCGTGAAGGGGGGACGCGCGTAGCTCTGCGGGGCCTCGGCGGGATCGCGCGGCCGGCGCTGGCGGATCGGCGCGCGGCTGTAGCTTTCCAGCCCCCCGGCGATCACTGCCCGCGCCTGCCCCGCCGACACCAGGGCGGCGGCCAGCAGCACCGCGTCCAGCCCGCCGCAGCACTGCGTGTCGATGGTCATGGCCGGCACCGTCTCCGGCAGGCCCGCGAGCAGCGCCGCGACCCGCGCCGGATTGCCGCCGCCATACAGCGCGTTGCCCAGGATCACCTGGTCCACACCGGCATCCCCTGCCTCGGCGCACAGGGCCTGGATCACCGGCGCGGCCAGTTCCGCCGCCTCCAGCCGGGCGAAGGCACCGTGGCGCGGCGCCACCGGGGTCCGGCGGGCGGCGATCACCCAGGCGCTCATGACAGCGGATCGCCCTCGCCGGCGGCGATGCGCCGGCGGATCGCGGCGAAATCGGTCTTGCCGGACGGGGTGTAGCTCCATTCCGGCAGCAGCAGATAGCGCTGCGGCACCTCGTGCGGCGGCAAATGCGCCCGCAGGCCGGCGACGAGGTCGCGCCGCGCCGGCACGGCCTGCGGGCAATGCAGCACCGCAACCAGCCGCTCGCCGCGTTGCGCATCCGCAAGCCCCAGCACCGCCGCCGCGGCAACGGCGGGGTGCGCCTGCAGCCGCGCCTCGATCGCCTCGGGATGGATGTTCTTGCCCGAGGAAATGATCATGCGGCTGGCGCGGCCGACGATGTGCAGGAAGCCGGCCGCGTCGAAGCGGCCCACATCGCCCAGCGAAACCGCCGCGCCGGCCCGCAGCAGCGTCGCTTCCGCTTCGGTGGCATAGCCCAGGAAGCACAGCGGGCTCTCGACGAAGACGAGGCCGGTGGCCCCTTCCGGCAGGCAGGTACCGTCGTGGTCGCGGATCGTCACCCGCACCCCCGGGAACGGGCGACCGACCGACTCCGGCGGGGCGTCCTGCTCCGGACCGGTCATGGCAATGAAGCTGGTCTCGGAGGCGCCGTAATATTCGCAGAACCGCGCCCGCGGGAACTGCGCGGCCAGCGCCACCCGCCGCTCGGGCGGGAACTTCGCCCCGGAGGAATAGATCAGCCGCACCGCCGCACAAGGCTGCCGGCCGGCCTCCATGACCATTTGCAATTGTGAGGGCACGCCGTACAGCACGCTGGCCGCGCCCGCATCCAGCAGGCGCCGTGCCGCGCCGGCGGCGAAATGGCGGCACAGCGTGATGGTGGCGCCCGCGTGCACTGCCCGCAGGAAGGCATAGAGGAAATTGGAATGCACCAGGCTGCCGAGCGCGAGCACGCCATCGGTGGGGCCGATCGGCAGGATCGCGTCGTCGCCCCGGAAACTCTCCAGCCAGGACAGCTGGTGACGACGGAATCCCTTCGGCATTCCCGTCGTCCCTGACGTGAAGCCGACATAGAACGGCGTTTCGGCAGCCGGCTCGGGCAGGCGGGTGAGATCCCGGGGCGCGTCGAGCGCATCGGCGACGGCGGCAAACCCCAGCCTGGGCGGCAGGACGATGCCGTCGGCGCCGACCAGCAGGCCCGGACGCAACTGCGCCAGCACCGCCCGCCGCGTCTCCGCCGGCCAGGCAGGATCAAGGATCTGCACCTCGCGCCCGGCGCGGATCGCGGCCAGAATCAGCAGGAACAGCGCGGGCTCGTTCGGCAGCGCCATCGCCAGGCCGCGCCCCGGCGGGATGCGCCCGGCCAGGAACGCCGCGAGGCGATGCACCGTCCCGTCCAGCGCGGCCCAGGTGATCGCATCCTGTTCCCAGCGGATCGCGATGCCGTCCGGCGCGCGGAGCGCATGCCCCGCCAGGGGGGCGGTGATGCTGCCGGCGGCTGGCATGGCTCAGTCCTCGTGAAACGTCGTGAACCCGTCCACCGGCACGCGGGCGGTGCGCAGCGCGTTCTCCGGCCGGGTGGTGTCCTCGTGGCCGAGCGCCATGCCGGCGAGCAGGATCTGCTCCTCCGCCAGCCCCAGTTCGGCGCGGATGACCTGGTGGTGGCTGGTGAAGGCGGCCTGCGCGCAGGTGTGCAGGCCGAAGGCCCGCGCCGCCACCATCACGTTCTGCATGAACATGCCGCAATCGAGCCAGCTTCCGGCGCCAAGGCGGCGATCGAGGGTGAAGAACACCCCCACCGGCGCGTCGAAGAAATCGAAATTGCGATGATGCTGGCGCTGCATCGCCGCGGTGTCGCGCCGGCCGATGCCCAGCAGGCCGTACAGCTCCCAGCCCAGTTGCCGCCGCCGCCCCAGATAGGGCTCGAACCACTGCCGGGGATAGTAGTCGTATTCCGCCGGCACCTCCGGGTCGGGCGCCGCGGCGGCGGCCTGCAGCGCCGCGCAGAGCCGCGCCCGCGCCGCCCCCGTCACCACATGCACCTGCCAGGGCTGGATATTCGCCCCGCTCGGCGCCCGCGCGGCGGCGGTGAGGATCCGGGCGATGGTCTCGCGCGGCACCGGGGTCGGCAGGAAAGCCCGCACCGAACGGCGGCTTTCGATGGCGGCGAGGACGGGATGCTCCATGCGGCTCTCCGGCTGCGGGGACGTCACGATGTCCGGCGGGGTGAAGGCACCGGGCGACGACGGCGGGCCGCGCCAGGGTTCCACATCCACCAGGACGCTGAGCCCGACCGGGGCCTGTGACAGGGCGGAACTGCCCTTGTCCAGGGTCAGCACGTTCGGGTTGCCGTGGCGGTCGAGCCCGTCCGGGCCGGGATCGTACCAGGCGCCGGTGGCAAGCTGCACCACCCCCGGCATGACCGCCTCGCTCAGCACGGCGCCGGCGAGGCAGGCGCCGCGATCGTTGAACAGCCGCACCGGCATGCCCGCGGTGATGCCGCGCGCGGCGGCATCGGCCGGATGCAGCCGGACCGGCTCGCGCCCCGCCACCTTGGCGGCGCGGCTGACGCTGCCATGGTCGTACTGGCTGTGCAGCCGCGTCGCCGGCTGGTTGGACACCAGATGCAGCGGGAACCGCGCCGCCGCCGGCGCGCCCAGCCATTCCGAGGGCGGCAGCCACGTGGCATGGCCCGGACAATCCGCCAGGCCGAAACCGGCGATCGTCTCGGAATACAGCTCGATGCGGCCGGACGGCGTGGCCAGCCGCGCGCCATCCGGATCGGCGCGGAAGGCCCCCAGCAGGTCCGGCCCCGGCGTGGGTGTCGGCAGGCGCGCCTCGCCCTCCCGCCAGAACCGCTCGAAGTCCGGCAGATCGTGCCCATGCGCCGCCGCCCGCGCGCGCGCCTCGGCGTAGAGCTGGCGCACCCAACCCATCTCGTCGCGTCCTTCGGTGAAGGTCGCGCCGAGGCCGAGCCGGTCGGCAATGCCGGCCAGGATGGCGAAGTCGCTGCGCGCCTCCCCCACCGGCGCCACCAGTTGCCGCATGGCGAAGAGATGCCCTTCGGTGGTGGCGATGCCAAGGTCGTTGCGCTCGGCCGAAGTGGTGCAGGGCAGCACGATGTCGGCATGCCGGGCCAGCGGGTTCCACCATGGCTCGTGGACCACCACCGTTTCGGGTCGGCGCCACGCCTCCACCAGCCGGTTGAGGTCGGAGTGGTGGTGGAACGGATTACCGCCCGCCCAGTGGACCAGCCGGATATCGGGATAACGCAGGCGGCGCCCGTCATAGGCGAAGGACTCGCCCGGATGCAGCAGCATGTCGGCAAGCCGTCCCACCGGGATGAAATCCACCACCTGGTTCTCGCCCTGCGGCAACGCAGGCCAGGAGAACGGATGCGGCGTCAGCCCGACGCGGTTGCTGCCGCCATAGCCGAAGCCGAACCCGCCGCCGGGCAGGCCGATCTGCCCCAGCATGGCGGCGAGCGTGATCGCCATCCACAGCGGCTGTTCGCCGTGCTCAGCCCGCTGCAGCGACCAGGCGACCGTGATCATGGTGCGGTTGGCCGCCATGCGCCGGGCCAGCGCCCGGATCGCCGCCGCCGGCAGCCCACAGATTGCGCCAGCCCAGTCGGCATCCTTGGGCTGGCCGTCCGCCGCCCCGGTCAGGTAGGGTAGGAAACGCTCAAAGCCGGTACAGCAGCGCGCCAGGAACGCGGCGTCGTGCAGCCCCTCCTGCCACAGCGTATGCGCCAGCCCCAGCATCAACGCGGTGTCGGTGTTCGGCCGTGGCGCCAGCCACTCCGCGTCCAGGTCCGCCATCGCGTCATCACGGATCGGACTGATGGTCACGAACGCCATGCCGGCGGCGCGGCAGCCCCGCAAGGCATCGGCGATGCCATGTCGGCCGACGCCACCGGCGGCCACCTGCGTGTTGCGCAGTGGCATGCCGCCGAACATCACCATCAGCGTGGTATGGCGCCGCAACACCGGCCAGGGCGTGTGCGCGCCCACCAGCCCGTCCAGGCTGCCGATCACATGCGGCAGCAACACCTCGGCGGCGGCGTAGCTGTGGGTGTGGCTGGAAGCGGTAAAACCGCCGCAGGCATTGAGGAAACGATGCAACTGGCTCTGGGCGTGGTGGAACCGCCCGGCACTGGCCCAGCCATAGGAGCCACCGAAGATGGCGCTGTTGCCATGCACCCGTCGCACCCGGTCGATCTCATCGGCAACCAGCGCGGTCGCGGTCTCCCAGGAAACCGGCACGAAAGCCTCGCGCCCACGCCGCGCCCGGCTGGCGCCACGGGCACGCAACCACCCCTCGCGCACCATCGGCTGGCGGATGCGCAACGGATCGGCCAGCGCGCCGGGGATGGACTGGCCGATCGGCGAGGGAGCGGGATCACCGGGCAACGGTGCCAGCGCCAGCAGCCGGCCTTCCGCGACCGTTGCGTGGTAGGCGCCCCAGTGAGTGAACAACACGGCTTCGTCCGGCATGGTGCCCTTGGCGGGGCGTTGCCCCGCCCCCCACCAGGAGGCTTCGCCTCCTGGACCTCCACCAAGGGCTTCGCCCTTGGAACCCATTCTGTGCCGCGCAGCGCGAATTGGGGTGCAGGGGGCCCCTGCCCCCTGCCGGGTCGAGGGCGGAGCCCTCGCCTTCCCTTACGCTGCCCGACGGATCAGTGGATAGGACCGCCGCACCGTCACCGCAACGGCCGCGGCAAGCCCCGCCTTGATCAGATCCCCCGGAATGAACACGGCCGACCCCATCGCCACCTTCTCCAGCGGCAGATGCGCCACCACCGCCACCCAGGGAATGCCGATGGCATAGCATACGACGATGCCGCCGATGACGCAGAACAGGAAGGAAGTGACCGGCCGCAGTGTGGCCCAGAAGCGTTCGTGCAGCGCCCCGACCACGACCGCGCCCACGACCCAGCCCAGCATGAACCCGGCACTTGGCCCGAAGAACACGCCCAGCCCGCCACGCCCGCCCGAGAGGAGCGGCAGCCCGAGCGCCACCAGCACCAGCAGCAGCAGGATCGCCAGCCCGCCGCGACGCGCGCCGAGCACGGCACCGGCCAGCATCGGCCCCAGCGACTGCGCGGTCACCGGCACGCCGAGCATGGGCACGACGAAAGGCGGAAAGATCGACAGCGCCGCGGTCAGGGCAGCGAAGAGGGCAATGTAAACGACGTCGCGCGTGGTGAATCCGGCTGCGGACATGGGGATTCCTGTTGACGGGACTCGGGGTTGCGGGAAGGCGACGGCACGGGCGCGTCCTCCACGCCGCCGGAGCGTGCCTCGATCGCATCGGCGACGTCGCCGGCCATGCGCAGCGTGCGGACGATCAGCGGCAGCAACAGCGCCAGCGGGTTGCGGTCAAGCCCGCGGGCGCGCTGGGCGTCGCGGATCTCGCGCGCCTGCTCGGCGATCACCGGAATGAAGCGCAGCGCCAGCGAGATCGCCAGTGCCACCTTGGCCGGGTTCACGCCGAAGCGGGCGAAGGGTCCAAGCCCTCGTTCCAGCGTCGCGATCATCGCCTCGGTACGCGTGGTCCGGGTCACCAGGTCAGCCGCGAGCACCAGGGCAGCGAGGCGCAACACCACCAGCAGCCCCAGTTGCCACGCCTCCATCACCCATTGCGCGAGAAAAAGTACCCCGAGCAGCCACAGCAGCGGCCGCAACTGGCGCAGCGGCACCAGCGGGGACAGCCGCGCCACCGGATACAGCAGGACCACCCCGGCGAAGGCCGCGAGCATCGCCCGCCAGTCCTCGACCAGCACCAGCCCCGTCCCCGCCACGGCCAGCGCCAGCAGCTTGGCCGCCGCCGGCAGGCGGTGCAACACGGAGGACAGGGGGGGCGGCGCGGTCCTCATTGCATGCGCCGCCGGTAGAAATCGAGCGCCGGCGCGGGCAGGTCGTCGGCCACCACCCGGCCCTCGTCGAACACGATCACCCGGTCGAAGCGCTCGAGCAGGCCGAGGTCGTGGGTCACCACGATCGCGGTCTGCGCAAGCCCGTCGATGACCCGCGCCACCATGCGCGCGTTGCGCAGGTCGAGCAGCGTGGTCGGCTCGTCGAACACGACGCAATCGGGCTCGGTCACCAGCACGCCGGCCAGGGCGAGCAATTGTTTCTGCCCGCCCGACAGCGCATGCGCCGGATGGGCGCGCAGGGACAGCAGGCCGTAGCGGTCGAGCACCGATTCGACCAGCGCCTCGCGCCCGGCGCGGGAGAGTTTCAGGCCGCGCAGCCCGAAGGCCACGTCCTCTTCCACCACCGGCATGACGATCTGGTTGTCCGGATTCTGGAACACGAACCCGACCTTGCGGCGCACCGCCTTTCCCTCGTGAGCGGTGTCGAGGCCGTCCACCAGCACCTGGCCGGCGCTGGGCAGCAGCAGCCCGTTCAGCAGGCGGGCGAAGGTGCTCTTGCCGGAGCCGTTGCCGCCGACGATGCCGATTCGCCGCTCGGACAGCACGAGGTCGATGCCACGCAGGGCTTCGAACGCCTCGAAGCGTTGATACACCGAGCGAACCTCGATCCGCATCCTGGTCATCCGTTCCGCCGCCCGTGGGGCCGGCGTGGTAAGTGGGAAGGGAGCGTGACGCCCCCTTCCCCTGTGTGGCTTCAGGACCCGCCGGAGGCAAGCGCCTTGAAACCTTCGATCAGTCGTCTCAAATGGTCTTGGTTACTGGCAGGCGCCCTGTCCGGACCTCTTTTTGCGGAGAGTCTCAGCCGAACAGGGCCTTGAGCACCATGTAACCGACCGACGGCACCAGCAGGCATCCCAGCCCGGTGTAGAAGGTCGCGGTGAGGGCACCATAAGGGACCAGCTTCGGATCGGTGGCAGCCAATCCGGCGGCTGTGCCGCTTGTGGTGCCCATCAGCCCACCGAACACGGCCGCGGCGGCCGGGGTGGTGATGCCGGCGGGCTTGGCCAGCAGCGGCGTCAGGATCATCACGGCGATCGACTTGACCACGCCCGCGGCGACCGACAGGGCAATCACCTCGGAGGAAGCACCGAGCGCGGTGCCGGTCACGGGGCCGACGATGAAGGTCGCGGCACCGCCACCCAGGGTGGCCATGTCAACCGGGCTCGTATAGCCGAAGGCGGCGCCGAAGGCGGCACCCACCGCCACCGAGAGCGCGATCGAGACGAACAGCGCGATGGTGCCGGGCAAGCCCGCCTTCTTCAGCTCCTCCAGCTTCACGCCGAAGGCGGTGCTGACGATGGCGAAGTCGCGGAACATCGCGCCGCCCATCAGGGCGAAGCCCGAGAACAGGCTGACGTCGGCGATGCCCTTCTTGCCGCCGGTGTACTTGCCGCCGACATAGGCCAGGACCAGGCCGAACACGATGGCGATGGCCGAGCCGTGGATGCGGTTACCGGTCGCCTTGCCCAGATGGCCGGAGATCCACATGATCAGGCCGACAAAGACGAAGGCCGTGATCAGCGGGTATTCGAGAAGGAAATGATAGAGCACGGTCATGTCACACTTCCTCCGCGATCTTGGCCGAGGCCTCTTTCGGGCTGAGCGCCGCGAGCGGACGGATCAGCAGGAAGCCGAGCGCGACGGGGGCGAGCCCGAGGATGAAGGCCAGCGCCCCGGACCCGAAGGCCGCCAGGATGTTCTGCGACGCGGCCATCGCCACGACGATCGGGATATACATCCCGTTCCAGAACATGATGCCGCCCTCGGCCAGCTTCGAGAGCTTGCCCTGGTCCATCAGGCGCCGGGAGATGATCACCAGCAGCAGCATCGCGATGCCGACGCCGCCGATATTGGCATCGATGCCGACCAGGTAGCCGATCAGGTCGCCCGCCAGGGTGCCGATGAGCATGCAGCCGCCCATCAGCGCGAGTCCATAAATCACCAAGTCACGTACCCCATTTGGAGGTTCCGGTGATGCGGCGGGGACGGGGCACCGTCCCCGCCGCCACGATCTCACTCGATGGTCATGATCACGCCGCCGGGCTTCAGGCGGTCGCCCGCCTTGACGGCGATCGACTTCACCGTGCCGTCGGCCGGCGCCAGCGAGTTGTTCTTCATCTTCATGGCCTCGACCACGGCCACGACCTGACCCTTGGTGACTGCGGCGCCGACCTCGACTTCGAGGGAGACGATCACCGATGGCATCTTGACTTTAACGTCCATGACTCATTGCTCCGTTGGTTGGAAGGTTGTGGGGGCGCAACGCCCCGGAAATTGCCATGAGGATACGCGATCTTCTTCACGGTCCACATGGTTATTAAACAATGCGCTTTTATCTGTAACAAAAACGTTGTGTATCGTTTTAACAAGAACAGAAATATTGCGAGAACAATATTCTTCCAGCTTCACGCCGTATCTTTGATTTACGTCAATTTCGACATCTATTTTGCATTCGTTCTGGCTGGAGATTGCCTGGATGCCTTCCCAGAACGTCTCCAGACCTTGCGGCTGGGTGGCGGCGACGACGATGTCGAGATCGGAGTCCGGGCGCAGGTAGCCCCCGAGCCTGGTCACCGCCTGCAGCGCCGCCGAGCCGATCAGCCCCACGGGCAGGCCGCAATGCCGCGCCAGCCCCGCGATCTGCGGCAGCGCCGGATGCGGTGGCCCCGACTGTGCCAATGCCTCGCGCATCACCTGCCATGGATCGAGGATGGAGCGGACCTGCCGTGGCGAGACCAGCACGGCGGCGCGCACGCGCTGCTCGCCCACGCGGACGGGAAAGGCGAAGCCGAGCTGGCCCTGGCAGGCGCCGCAGGGCCGGGTCGGCCGCGCCACGATGCCGGGCACCAGCCCGGTGAGGAACAACCGCGTCACCTGCGACTCGATGTCGCGGTGGCGCATGACCGGCGGCAGGGCCGCGATCAGCTCCGGCAGCAGCGCGGGCAACGCCGCCAGGGTCGGGAAAGCCAGGACGTGGCGCCGCTCGAACATGGTCACCGCCGCTTCGTCCAGGCCGGGTCGGTCTTGGCGTGCGACTGGAACGCCATCTGCGCCCGCAGCAGCGCATCGAACAGCCGCGTGGCCACCGGTCCCTCGATGACGATCGGCGGCTCCGCGCGCGGCGGCGCCCCCGGCGTGCCCGGCACCAGTTCCAGCCGCGTCGCCGCCGCCCCGGTGACCAGCCCGGGCGCGACCTTCACCACGCGCCCCTTGATGCGCAGGATGGAACGGGCGGCTCGCTCCACCGTCGCGGCGGCCGTGGCCGTGGTGTGCGTCACCACCACCTCGTATTCGGGATAGGTGCGTTCGCGCCGGTAGGTGATGATCCCGCCCTCGCGGTCGCAGACATGGCCCGACTCCGAGACGAGGAAGCTGTCGCCGGTCGGCAGCCCGCCCGCGACCAGTTCCCGGTACGCCGGGCCGCGCGGCGAGGCCACCAGCGCGATGTCCTCGCGCAGCGCCCGGCCATCGAGGGTGAGCCAGCCGAATTCCTGGCAGCCATAGAGATCGTGCACCGCATAGCCGAAGCGGCGCGCGACCGGCAGCAGCTCCTCATCCAGCGGCGTGCCCGCCGTCACCAGCAGGCAGGAGCGCGGCAGATGCGCCGCGAGCCCCAGCGTCGCCGCCTGTTCCAGGCTCGCGCGCAGGAACGAGGATTCGCCGAGGATGATGCGCGGCTGCTCGCGGCAGGCCGCCACCAGCAGCGCATCGCGGCTCGAGCGGGCCAGGAAGCCCCATTCGATGCCGCATTGCCGCAGCGCCTCGGCGGAGAAGACATTGACCAGGGGCGGATAGGTGACGAGCATCCGCGCCCCCTGCCCCACCCCCAGCCGCGCGAAGATCTCCCGGGCCACCGTGCAGCGGTCCGGGATCTCTTCCTGCGTCACCCCGACGATGTTCTGGAACGCCGAGGAGCCGGTCGTGAAGGTGACATAAGCCAGGTTGAGCGGCGTATGCACCTCTTCGATCACATGGGCCGCGGTCGGACCGGCGATGCCTTTTTCGGCAAGCCCCCGCCGCGGCATCTCCGCGAGCGTGGGCGCGTTGCCGAACAGCATCAGCGCCTGTTCCAGGGCATTCAGCGCGTCGTCTGACATCACCGGTCCTCCCGCCTGCCCCGTTCAGCGCGCCGGGGCGTACTTGTCCGCGACCGCCGCGAACTCCTGGTTCATCAGCGCCATCACCTTCGGACGCACCACGCGGCCCTTGCGGTCGGCGCCGAGCGCGCCACGGCCCCACGGGCCGAGCGTGTCCTGCTGCCCGGCCGCCTTGGCCGCGCGGATCGCCTGGATGTGCCGAGCGATGGCCGGACGCATGCCCTCGATGCTGTCGACCAGTTCCTCGACCCCGCCGAGAGCATGGAAGAAGCGCGGGCCGGCGGCGAAGACCGGGTTGCCCTTGGCCAGTTCCTGCAGGGTCTCCAGGTCCTTGCGGATGATGCGCGAGACGCTGGTCAGCGGCATCACGTGGATCATCGTGCCGAAATTGGCATCGAGCGACAGGATGTGGTCGGCCTGCAGCCCGTGGCAGAGGAAGGCACCGGAGATGGCGCGGCCGATCACCATGGCGACGATCGGATGCCCGGCCAGCCGCGCTTCCGCCAGCGCCAGCTGGTAGGCGCCGGTCGCCTTGTTCATGCCGAAGATTTCCTCGACCTTGCCCGGGCCGTTGCCTGGGGTGTCGACGATCAGCACCAGCGGGCGCTTGCCTTCGAGCGGCTTGTCGGAATCGGCGGCGAGGGTGGCATAGACGGCCTGCGCCATCTTGTAGCCTTCCTCCATGCCGATGATGCCGGCGTAGACGACCGGGAACTTCTCGTTGAAGGCCTCGGCGTCGCTGGCGATGATCGTGCAGGTCTGGCCATCAAGCTGCGCGGTGCCGACAACGGCGCCCGGCCCGAAATCGGGGTCCTCGAAGCTCTTGGCGCCAACCTGGCCTTCGGCGAAGGAGCCGGGATCGACGATCAGGTCGATCGCTTCCCGCCCCTTCCCCATCATGGTCTGCTGCTCTTCCATGGAATCTCTCCTGAAGATCGGGTGTGCGTGGCGGGATCAGACCTGCAGCCGCTTCGCCAGGCCGAGGAACTGCTCGAGCGGCAGGTCGGTCAGCGCGGCGGGGTCGGGGTTGCCGGCACGGGCCCAGACGTCGCGGGCATCCTTCGGCTGCATCTCGGCGGCGAGCGCCACCGCGCGCAACTGCCGTTCCACCGCTGCCGGCGAGCCGATGCGGCGCAGCTTCTCGAACTCCGCGACCGGCAGCACGGCCAGTTGGGCAAGCTGGGCACGGAAGGCGGCGATGCTGTCGGCGACCAGGAAGTTGCAGTCGCCCATGAGGTACTTGTGCTTGCCGCCGGTGGTGCGGAAGACCAGGCCACGGTCGGAGGCGTCGAATTCCTCCTTGCCCATTTCCTGCTCGATCACTTCCGGCCCGGTCAGGCCGAGGCGGCCGAACTCGCTCATCACGATGGCATCGGTGGCGGCGGCGACGAAGCCCATGCCACCGAAGCAGCCGACCTTCGATCCGATCACCGCGACCACCGGCACCTTGCCGCGCGCCTTCTGCAGCTGGTCCATCACCTCGGCATGCGCGAGCAGGCCGGCGTTGGATTCATGCAGCCGCACGCCGCCGGTTTCGAAGGAGATCACCACCATCGGCTTCTCGGCATCCGTGAGATCCGGATGCTTCGCCACCAGTTGGTCGTGGAACTCGGTCGCCAGCCGGATGGTGTTGGCCATCTTGGCGCCGCCGACCTCGCCGACCGAGCCACCGATGAAGCGGCCTTCCTGGGAGACGACGAAGATCGGGGTCTTGCCGATGCGGCCGACGCCGGTGACGATGCCGTCGTCGAACTGCACCGCCTCGCCCAGGGCTTCCAGGTGCGGGCTGAAAAGCCGGTCGAACGGGCCGGCCAGTTCGGTGAAGCTGCCGTCATCGACCAGGCCGAGGGCCCGCTCGCGCGCGCTGGATTCAAGGAAGCTCCGCTCCTGGAGCGCTTTCCAATCGGGCATGTTTCCGCCCTCCTTACTTGCCGGACGCTTCGGACAGGGCCTGGTTCAGACGCAGCAGCACCACGGCGGGGGTGGCGTTGTTGTCGTTGATCTCGATGCGCGCATTCGCCAGCGCATAGCGGCCGACGAAGCCGTTCAGCACGCGCTGCCACAGATCATCGAAGCCCACCACCGGGGTGACGATGCGTACCTGTACCGAACCGCCGAGATCCTGCGGCGTCATCAGCACTTCCATGTCGCCCGAGCCGGCCACGCCGATATGCGCCGACGCCGCCAGGTTCGCGGTCGCGGCATCGAGGTGGATGTCGAATTCGAGTGTGTTGAGAGCCATGATGTCTCTTCCCCTCTTACCAGTTCCGGAACCGGGCGGGCGGGTTGTAGAGGCCGCCGGACCAGGTCACGAGGTCGCGGATGCTGCGCGCGGCCAGCAGCGAGCGGTCGGCACGGTTGCGGTTGACGCCGAGATCCTCCGGCGTGCGGACGATGCCCGCCTCGCGCAGCCGCTTCGTCTCCTCAGGCTTCGCCGCGAGGCCGAGCTCGGTATAGCCGGCCACGGCGCGGAGCGCCGCCATGCGGGAGTCGATGTCCGGGCAGCGGTTGAGGTAGGCGATGCCTTCCTCGGTGACGACATGCGTCAGGTCGTCACCGTAGATCATCACCGGCGGCAGGTCGAGTTTCGCGTTCTTCGCCAGTTCCCAGGCGTCAAGCCGGTCGACGAAGACCGGGGCACGGCCTTCGCCGAAGGTCTCCACGCCCTGCACCACCAGCCGCTTGCCGCGCGGCATGTCGCCGAGCACCTGGTTGAGCGTGGGCATTTCCTGGCCGCACTTCAGCCAGCTTTCGGTGACGTGGCGCCGCCCCTTGGCATCACAGCCCATGTTCGGTGCGCCGCCGAACCCGGCCACGCGGCTGGCCGTCGCCGTCGAGGAATTGCCGAACTTGTCGATCTGCAGCGTGCCGCCGATGAACATGTCCAGCGCGTAGTGGCCGGCGGTCTGGGCGAAGGCGCGGTTGGACCGCAGCGTGCCGTCGGGGCCGGTGAAGAACACGTCCGGCCGCGCCGCCACGTAGTTCTCCATGCCCAGCTCGCCGCCGAAGCAGTGGATGGTATCGACCCAGCCCGACTCGATCGCGGGGATCATCGTCGGGTGCGGGTTGAGGATCATGTGGGTGCAGGCCTTGCCCTTCAGCCCGAGTTCCTCGCCATAGGTCGGCAGCAGGAGTTCGATGGCCGAGGTCAGGAAGCCGATGCCGTGGTTGATCCGCTTCACCCCGTACTCGGCGTAGATGCCCTTGAGGCAGAGCATCGCCAGCAGGATCTGGGTGTTGGTGATCAGCGCCGGGTCGCGAGTGAACAGCGGCTCGACGAAGAAGGGCCGCGGCGATTCGATGACGGCGTCGATCCAGTCGGCGGGGATGTCCACGCGCGGCAGGGTGTCGACGATTTCGTTGACCTGCGCCACCACGATGCCCTGGCGGAACTTGGTCGCCTCGACGATGGTGGGCGTGTCTTCCGTATTGAAGCCGGTATAGAGGTTGCCCTTGCGGTCGGCCTTGAAGGCGCAGATCAGCGAGACCCGCGGCGTGAGGTCGAGGAAGTAGCGGGCGAACAGCTCCAGATAGGTGTGGATGGCGCCGAGCTCGAGCTTGCCCCCGCGGATGAACTTGGCGACGCGGCCGGCCTGCGGGCCACCAAAGGCGAAGTCCAGCTTGCGGGCGATGCCGTTCTCGAACAGGTCGAGATGCGCCGGCAGCGGCACCGCGGACTGCACCATGTGCAGGTCATGGACCTTGGCGCGATCGACCTTGTTCAGGCACTCGGCGAGGAAGTCGGCCTGCTTCTGGTTGTTGCCCTCGATGTTGACGATGTCGCCGGGGCGGATGATCGCCTCCAGCAGCGCCACCGTGTCCGCCGCGCGCACCTGCTTGCCCGCGCCGATGAACTGCGCGGCGGCGGCCATCCGCCCGGCCGTGTCGGCGGCGCGGTGGTCCCATTTCTTCTCTGTCTTCGCGTTCAACATGGAACGACCTCTACCTTGCTTCTGAATTCGTCATGCCTGGACCGGCGCGCGCGCCGATCCGGATTGCCTCGTCGCCAGCGAAATTTCTCCGTAGTGAAGCCGATGCGTGACCCCGTCCGCGTCGCGGACGCAGAGGGCGCCGTCGGCACCGAGATCGGTGGCGACGCCGCAGAGCCGCGTGGAGCCGGCCTGCAGCGCGATGCCGCGGCCGAGCGTGCAGGACCGTGCGATCCAGGCCGCGCGCACCGGGGCGAAGCCGTCGCACTCCCAGATGGCCTGCCAGTCCTCGAGTTCGTCGAGGATCGCGTCGAGCAGGGCGAAGCGGTCCACTTCGCAGCCTGCCTCGGCTGCGACCGATGTCGCGAGACCGCGCAGATCCTCGGGAAAATCCATTGGGGCCAGGCCAACATTGAGGCCGATGCCCACGATCACGTAATCCAGGTCGCCCTCGGGCGTCAGCGCCAGTTCGCTGAGGATGCCGCACAGCTTGCGGCCACGGGCGAGCAGGTCATTCGGCCATTTCACCTCGGCAGCGACACCACTCACCCGGGCGATGGCCGCCGTCACCGCCACCGCGGCAACCAGCGTGGCCTGGTAAATCTCTTCGATCGGCCGGGAAGGCCGCAGCAGCACCGACAGGCAGAGCCCGCCGCCGGGCCGCGAGAACCACACGCGCTCGCCCTTGCCGCGGCCGCTGGTCTGGTGATCGGCCACCACCACGGTGCCGGCCGGGGCACCGGCAGCGGCGAGGTCCGCGATCAGCCGGTTGGTCGAGCCGGCTTCGGCGAGATGGTGGATCACCTGCCCGATCCCCTGCCGGCGTTCGAGCCAGGCGAGGCGGGGCATGTCGTGGGCCGGATTGGCTTCTGGGACTGGCGTTTTCATTGTTGGCGTCTTGGAACCTTGCCCGGCGCCGCATGGCGCCGGGCCGGGCCGGTCAGTGAACCAAGTTGATCGTCGAGGCGAAGACGCCCACGGCGATGGCGGAGACGATAACACCGCAGATCGAGGCGCCCATGGCGAGCGGCATGATCATCGCGTAGGGATTGGCATGCTCGACTTCGTGCTGAGCGATCTTGGCGGTCGAGGGCACGCAGGAGACGCCGGCAATGCCGATCACCGGGTTGAAGGTGCCCTTGGTCCACCACCACATCAGCCAGCCGCCGCCGAGGCCGCCGAGGGCGGAGAAGAACAGCGCGGTGATGCCGAGCACGACCAGCAGGCCGACGCGCGGATCGAGCAGCGTGCTCGCCTCGCACAGCACGCCGAGCACCAGGCCGAGGAACAGCGTCGAGCCATAGGTGATGGTGTGCTCGAGCAGCTTCTGGTACGGCTCGATCTCGGCTTCCTTCACCGCCACGCCGAGGAAGAAGGACAGGATCAGCGGGGTGGCAACCGGCAGCAGCAGGCAGAGCAGGCCGGCGGCGATGATGGTGAAGGTGAACTTGGCCTTCTGCGAGACTTCCGGGAACTCGAACTCGGTTTCGATGGCGCGGTACTTCTCCGGCACCAGCCAGCGCACCAGGTACGGATAGCCCGCGTAGGTCAGCGAGAGATAGAGATAGGCGATGATCGAGATCGGGACGAAGATGTCCTTGGCCATCATCAGCGAGCCGAACAGCACCATGGGGCCGTCGGCGCCGCCGATCGAGCCGACCGCGGCTGCCTGGCCGGGCGTCAGGCCGCAATAGTAGCCGATCACCAGGGTCACGAAGGTGCCGAGCTCGGCGAAGATCGCGATGGTGATGCTGGCCCAGGGCCGCGCCAGGATGAAGGAGATGTCCGCCATGGTGCCGATGCCCATGAACAGCAGGCAGGCGACCAGCGAGTTGACGAAGGTCATGTTGTAGATCGGCTGCAGGAAGTCGATCTGCATGATGTTCAGCAACTCGACGGGATCGGACACCATCGGCGCGATCACCAGCGTGCCGATCTTGCCGCCCTCGAGGATCATCACCCCGGCATTCACCGCCATCATGCCAAGGCCCATGGGGACCATGATCAGCGGTTCAAGGGTGCGCTTGAAGCCAAGATAGGCAAGGAAGAAACCAAGGACGATCAGCGCGATGCGCGCGAAGGCGATGACCGGTTCCTGGATGAAGAGTGTTCCGATGCCCGGAAACACACTGAACAGCTGTGACAACATGGCGATGGGGTCTCGTGGGTTAATCGCTGGTCGGCATGGCCTTGGAGATGCCGACGATCACGGCGATGACTCCATAGGAGATGACCGCCGTGATCAGATAGGCCAGTAAGGCGTAGACGATGATGTTCATGGCATCCTCATTCGTGAAATTTTCCAGTCATTGTCGGGATCTTTACGAACCGCTCACGCGCGCCACGCGCCCCCCGTTCAGGAGGGTGTGGACCCCCACGGTGACCGCGAGCAGGTCGGCGGAACCACCGGGGCTGAGATTGCGGCAGATGCACTCGGCCTCCAGCCGGCCGATGGCGGCCATGCCATCGTCGGTCAGGGCACCGCCGCGGCGCAGGATGGCGGCGGCGGTGCCGCGGATGAAGGCGAGCGCATCGCTGCCACCGCGCCAAAGCAGCGTGGTATCCTCGGTCACTGCCATCAGCGAGATCAGCGTGTGCAGGAAGGCCGTCTGCAGCGAGGCCCCGGCGGCGTGGGCTTCCGCCAGCGCCGGCAGTCCGGCATCGAGCACGGTGGGGAACCCGGCCTCGGCTTCGCCACGGATGCCCAGCACGCCATAGCGCTGGTACAGCCATTCGCCCGCGGTCGCCGGTTCGCGCCCGGCGCAGCCGGCGAGCTCGCGGGCGCACAGTCCCTGGGTCATCTGCGCGGCGGTGGAAAACAGGCTTTCAGCATCAAGGGAATTTCGGTTCCGTGCGAGCAGTCCCGCGACGGCGCTGAGCACGCCGGCAGAGAACAGCAGCCCGCGTTGCGTATTCACGCCGCCGGTGGCGGCGAGCAGCGCTGCCTCATGGGTGCGACCGATCTCGCGCACGCGCGGCAACAGCGCAGCGGGCGCGCCTGCATGGACCAGCCCGGCCTGCGCGCACAGATAGAAGCACGGCGCGATCGCGGCCGAGGAAACCATGAAGGTTTGCAGGTCCATGTCGCCATGCGCGCCGTTCGACAGCGGCGTGACCAGACCCGGCTTGGGATGCGTGCAAACTTCGAGCAGCGCGCCGGCAAGAAACGAACTGCCGATCATCCACGCCAGCGATTCAGGCGGGACCTGGATCCTCCCGCTGGCGACGGCGTCGTTCGGTGCAGCCTGCATGGACGCTCACCCGACACGATGCTGGCCGGCCGCATCGCGCGGCAGTGCCAGATCCGGCCCCCCACGCCCGCAGGCCGCGACATCGCGACACGGGTCAGGGAACCTTCAAGGGTTCACCGTCACAAAAGCACTGGATCACGTGGCGATTCACGGGCTGAGCAGCGCCGCAGACACCGGCGCCTCTTGCACCGGACTCGATGCCACCCATGTTCACGTCGCCCCACACCGGGGCTTCACATCCCCCCGGGACACCCACGAAGGGACCGGAGGATCACGGGAACTTCATTACTCTGATTTTACCAATGCGCCATACGCGATTTTGCGCATGGCCGCCGTCACCATATCGCCGGTGCACCGTCCCGTGGCGGACGACGACCGGCGATGGCGCAACGGAACGAATTTCTTCGCGCATGGGCGAAATGTCAGAGATGCATGACGCCGAAGCCCATGCGCTCGTGATTCGTCAGCGGGTGGAAGGCGGATTCACCATGACAGGCGACGACCACCCAGCGTCCGTCGCTGGCCACCGCCACCTTCAGCTTCAGGCTGGATTCGGCGGTCACGTCCGCGCTGACCCCCTTCAGGCACTCCAGCCCGGCATGGATGACGGCGTGGATCTCGTTATGGGCATGGCGGATCACCTGGCCCTGCAGCGCGCAGGCAACGATCGACTTGACGAAGACCTGGGTAACATGGGTGCGCACGCCAGTGATGAAAGTGACCGCCAGCCGGACGCGCTTTTCCTCCTGAACCAGCTTCTTGATGGCGTCCTCTTCTTCGCGCGAGCTGATCGCGGCCATGATCGCGATCTTGCCGATTCGATCCGGAACGATATCCATCGGGGCATCCTCTTGTCAGTTGCCGACCGGCACCTTTCTGCCGGGCCGGCAGCGGCGCGTGGCGGGGGTGGTGCCATCGACCGGCGCGGCACCGAAGCCGGGTATATGGCGACACGGCGATCGCGAACACCCGGCAACGCGGCGTTGCCACCGCGTCAGTCGAACCGTCAGGGGGCGGACGCCACCGAGGCCGCCGCCGCCAGCGCGGCATGGCGCCGGGCCAGCAGCGCGCAGACGAAAAGCTGCAGTTGGTGAAACAACATCATCGGCAGCACGATCAGCCCGGTGGCATGGCCCGCGAACAGCACGCTCGCGATCGGCAGGCCGCTCGCCAGGCTTTTCTTCGAACCGCAGAACAGGACGGCGACGCGGTCCTCGCGCGAAAAGCCAAGCGCCCGCCCCACCAGTGTCATCGCCGCCATCACCAGGCCCAGCAGCACCGCGCTCATGGCCAGCAGCCGCAGCAATTCGCCCGCGCCCACCTGATGCCAGATGCCCTCGACCACGCCTTCGCTGAAGGCGGTGTAGACGACCAGCAGGATCGAGCTGCGATCGACCAGGCCGACCAGGGTGCGGTGGCGTTGCACCCAGCCACCGATCCGGGGCCGTGCCAGTTGCCCCGCGAGGAAGGGCAGCAGCAATTGCACGACGATGGTGACGGCGCCGCCGGTCGAGATGCCGATCGAACTGCCCGCCACCACCAGCCCCGTCAGCAGCGGGGTCAGCACGATGCCGACGAGGTTGGAGAGCGAGGCGGCGCAGAGCGCGGCGGGAACGTTGCCCTGCGCGATCGAGGTGAAGGCGATCGAGGACTGCACCGTCGAGGGCAGCAGGCAGAGCAGCAGCATCCCCACCCAGAGATCGGGCGGGAACAGGCCGGGCCACAGCGCCCGCGCCGCCAGCCCCAGCAGGGGGAACAGCGCGAAGGTGGACAGCAGGATCACCAGTTGCAGGCGCCAGTGCCGCGCCCCGGCCAGGGCCGCCTGCGGCGACAGCCGGGCACCGTGCAGGAAGAACAGCAGCGCGATCGCCCAGCCCGAGGCCGCGCTGGCCAGATCCGCTCCGCGACCCTGGGCCGGCAGAACGAAGGCCAGGGCGATCATGGCGGTCAGGCCGATCAGGAAGGGATCGATCCCCACGCGGGCAAGCATGGGGCGCAGCGGTGGCAGTTTCGGCATCTTGGCAGCTCCTTGGCCTGCCAGAATCGCAATCACCCGGGCCATTGTGAACCGCGCACACCATGCTTACTGTCATCACGGTCCATGATGACAGGCAGCTTCGACCCGATCCTGCTGGAAACGTTCCTCGCGGTCACCCAGACGCGGAACTTCACGCATGCCGCCCAGCGGCTGGGCCTGCGGCAATCCACCGTCAGCCAGCACATCCGCCGGCTGGAACAGCAGGCCGGGCGGCGCCTGTTCCAGCGCGACACCCATTCGGTGGTACTGACGCCCGACGGCGAGGCCATGATCGGCTTCGCCCGCAGCATCCTGGAAGCGAATGCACGGGCACGGCATTACTTCGGCGGCGCCCGGCTGCGCGGGCACCTGCGCTTCGGCGTCTCCGACGATTTCGTGCAGACCCGCCTGCCGGAATTGCTGCGCGACTTCGTCCTGCTGCATCCGGGGGTCGACCTGGCGCTGACGGTGGGCACCAGCGCCCTGTTGCGCGGCCGGCTCGACGAGGGCGAGCTGGACCTTGTGCTGTGCAAGCGCCAGCTTGGGGAAGATCGCGGGGAGCTGGTCTGGCGCGAGCGCCTGGCCTGGGTCGGGCGGGCCGACCTGCGCCTGTCATCCGATCCGGCGCAGCCGGTGCCGCTGATCCTGTATGCGCCGCCCAGCATCACCCGCAGCACCGCGCTGGAGACGCTGGAGCGGGCCGGCCGTCCCTGGCGCATCGTCTGCACCAGCAGCAGCCTGAGCGGGTTGCGCGCCGCCGCCTTCGCCGGGCTGGGAATCGCGGTCAGCGCGCTCAGCCTCATCCCGCCGGAGCTGGTCGATCTGGGCCACGCGCTGCGCCTGCCGGACCTGGGAGAGACCGAATTCGTGCTGCTGGGCGGGCAGAAGCCGTTGCGTGGCCCGCCGGCGGCGCTGGCGCAGGCGCTGCTGGCCAGCGGCGACCGGCTGCAGCGTCCGGCGACCGGCGGCACCGCCCCGCCACGATAGGGGCAGCGCGATCAGCCGTCCCTGGCCACGGCGCAACCGTGGTCCAGCAATTCCTCGCCGCCGCCGGGACCACCCAGCCAGGGCGGAAACCCGCCCGGCTCGGCGCGGCCTTCCAGCACGATGAAGCCGGCCTGCCCGTCCGGCAGGGCGGCGCCGGTCAGCACGATGGTCTCGTTGCCCATGGCCTCGCGTGCGCCGGGCAGGCCCTCGGCCACCAGCCGGAACGGGTCCACTTCCCCCAGCTCCGGCCCGGCGATGCGGCGCACCTGGTAGGCATGGCCGGCGAAGGTCCCGGCCAACGGCGTCCAGTCGGTGCCGATCCCGCCCCCCTGCCGGCGCAGGGTGTCGCGCAGGTCGGCGCGCAGGCAGCCGATATGGATGTGCAACTGGTTCTGGCTGCGGGCCGGGCGGGCGTTGATCGCCAGCCCGATCTCCGTATCGTCCAGCGGCCGGCCAACCCGCGCGGAAACCAGTCCGCGCACGGCCCAGGCGGCAGCGAAATAGTTGGTGCCCCCCGGCTCCAGCAGGGCGGGTTCCTCGATGCCGCTCAGGCGCAAGGTCGGGATGAGCAGGTATTCGAACGGCTTGTGCGCGGCATTGTCCTTCAGGACGGCGGTGCCGGCGCGCAAATCCACCTGGGTGCAGGGGGATGGATCGTCGCGCCGCATCTGGCCGGGAACACACTGCCCGTCGACGATCTTCCACAGCGCATCGGGATCGGCGGCCAGGGCGCAGCCGGCGTCCAGCGAGACCAGCGTGCAGAGCAACAGGGCGGCGCGGTGCATGACGTGTCCTCCGCCGGGATCGGGAATCGTTTGCCACCCGGCTCTACAGCCTGTCCGCCGGCAAGGCAAAGTCCGGGATCGACTCGTGGCGCCGTGTCAGGTTCGGGAAACAGCCAGGAAGTGAAGGTGCCGATGAACCCGACCCGACCCCAGGACGAAGCCCCGGTGCGGATCACCCCGTTCCAACCGGCAGACGAAGCCGGCGTCCTCGATGTGATCCTCACGGTGCAGCAACAGGAGTTCGGCATTCCGATCACCGCCGGGGATCAACCGGACCTGCGCCACATCGACAGTTTCTACCAGACCGGCGCCGGCGGCTTCTGGGTCGCCAGGGCCGATGGCCGCGTGGTCGGCACCATCGGGCTCAAGGATATCGGCGACGGCCAGGCGGCGCTGCGGAAGATGTTCGTCGCGGCGGCGTATCGCGGCCCCGGATTCGGCATCGCGGCGAAGCTGCTGGAGACGCTGCTCGCCGCCGCCTGGGCAAAGGGGGTCACGGCGATCTTCCTCGGCACCACCGAGAAATTCCTCGCCGCGCACCGTTTCTATGAAAAGCACGGCTTCACCCGGCTGCCGCGGGAGGACCTGCCGCCGACCTTCCCCGTGATGGCGGTCGACACCCTGTTCTACGTCTGGCGCGGCTGAGTGGATCAGAGCCGGGCCTTGCCATCGAGGATCAGGCAGGTGCCACCCTGGCGTTGTGCCGGCGGGCACAGGCGGGTCGCACCGGCCAGGGACAGGGTGCCAACCTCGGCGCGCCACAGGGTCTGGCCCCGCGCTGCCACCGGTTCCACCCGCACCGTGCCATTCACCGGCCTGGCCGCCCGCTGCGCCAGATCAAGGGCGTAGCTGCGTGAGGAAAAGGCGCCGAGCCTGACCCGGAAGCGGGTGTCGCCGGCGGGCGGGGCCGGCGTCGCCAGCACCGGCACGGCGCGCGCCGCCACCGGCGACGTGGCCGCCCGCGCCGAGGCGATCAGCGGCGGCACCGGGGCGGGCCGGTCCATCTGCATCCGGGCGAAGCCGGCATCCAGCAACTCCGCCATCAGTTCGTCCCGCCCCGCCGCGGTATCGGCGCCCAGCACCACGCCGATCAGCCGCACGCCACCCCGCTGCGCCGAGGTCACCACGTTGAAGCCGGAAGCCCGGGTGTAGCCGGTCTTGAGCCCGTCGGCCCCCGGATAGCTGGCCAGCAGGCGGTTGTGGCTGAACACGGTCTCGCCGCGGAAGCGGAAGCTGGTCGTGGCGAAATAGCGGTAACGATCCGGGAAGCGGATGAGGATGTGGCGAGCCAGCAGCGCCATGTCGGCCGCCGTCGTCACCTGCGCCGGATCGGGCAGGCCGGAGGCGTTGCGGAACACGGTGTCGCGCATGCCAAGCGCGCGGGCGCGCTGCGTCATCCTGGCGGCGAAGGCGGATTCGCTGCCGCCGAGCAGTTCGCCCATGGCCGCGGCGGCGTCGTTGGCCGAGCGCGTCACCATGCCGAGCACGCAGTCCTCGACGGTGACGCGCATGCCCGGCCGCAAGTTGAGCCGGGTCGGCTCCATCGCCGCGGCGCGCGGCGAGACCGGGACGACGCGGCCCGGGGTCAGCCGGCCGGCCTGCATCGCCTCGAAGGTGAGATACAGCGTCATCACCTTGGTCAGGCTC
Source organism: Rhodovastum atsumiense (assembly GCF_937425535.1). Lineage (NCBI taxonomy): Bacteria > Pseudomonadati > Pseudomonadota > Alphaproteobacteria > Acetobacterales > Acetobacteraceae > Rhodovastum > Rhodovastum atsumiense. Next base: position 5,074,409 of record NZ_OW485601.1, on the reverse strand, counting down.
GCCGGATGGCGCAGTTGCCACGCATCCCGCGCCAGCAGCGTGTCGCCGCTGTCGGCATCGATGACGATGAAGCTGGGCGACGCACGTGCGGTTGCCGGCCAGGCCAGCACCAGCGCCAGGATCAGGGCGGTCCAGACCGGTCCCCGCATGCGATATCTCCTCATCCGGTGACGATCCGTCGTCCGGGCTGCTGCTGGAACCACTCGTCGATGGCGGCGGCCAGCGCCGTCGCCAGCTTGCGGCGGTGTCCCGGCAGGCGCAGCAGCCGCTCATCCTGCCGGTTGGACATGAATCCCATCTCAACCAGCGCGCTGGGGATGGTGGCCGAGCGCAGCACCGCGAAACCGGCGCGCCGTGTCGGATTGCGCAGCAGGAACACCTGCCGCCGCAACTGGCGGACCAGGCAATGCTGCACCGCCGCCGCGCCGGCGAAGGTCTCCCGCAGCACCAGCGCCGAGAGGATGTCCCGCACCTCCGGGCGATAGGCGCGGAATTCCCGGGCGATGAAACGGTCGGCCGCGTTCTCGCGGGCGGCCAGCCGGGCCGATTGCGAATCGGAGGCGCGGGCGGCGAAGACGTAGACGCTGGCGCCGCGCACGTCGGGCCGGTCGAGCGCGTCGGCATGCAGCGATACGAACAGCGCCGCGCCGTGGCGCTCGGCCATGGCAACTCGATCCGATAATGGAACAAAATCGTCGCGGGCGCGCGTGAGCCGCACCCGGTAGCGCCCGCCCGCCTCCAGGCGGCGCTTCAGGTCCTGGGCAGCGGCGAGGACGACCTGTTTCTCATGCGTGCCGGCAACCCCGATCGCGCCGGGATCTTTGCCGCCATGGCCGGGATCGAGCATCACCAGCGGACGCTGGCGCGACGGGGGCGTGGGCTGGCGAGGCTTCCGGGAGGCCGGCCTGCGGCGGGGAGCGGCTGCCTGCGCACCCAGGGCAGGCAGCCCCAGCGCGGCCAGTGCGCATCCACCCAGAAACGTGCGTCGTCCGAACCTCATGGGCGGAACCTAATGGGGCGTCTGAAGAAATGGCCACGCCTGAATACTTACAATCCGGTAATTTTTCAACCAAATCGCCGCATCCCGGGATCAATCTTGTCCCACCATCAGTAAAAGACCGGACAACCCCTCGCAGTTTGGCAATATAAGTCAAAGTTTGTTACTTGACGCAGGCACGGCACCCCTGCCCGCCGCCCCGGCAAAGCCCTGGCCGGACCGGAATACGCGTGGCCGACGCTCACCTTCGCCAGGACGGGAAACCGGAGCACATACGGCCCCACCTCGTCGCGCAGGAAGGCGAAAAATCATATCAACAAATAAGGAGGACGATTTTCTAGTATCGAGCAAAAGGTCATGATAATCTATCGATATGACTTGGCGAAATATTTGCTTATTTGGGATTTTTATTATCGAAGTTATGGATTTATTCTATTTTCAATTTGCCTATATTTTCAACTTGTCACGAGAAATACGATCTTCCTGACCGGACCACCGGCGCGGCTGGATGCGTGCGCCCTGATTTTTCTGCTTTCGCAAAGGATGAGCCGTGACCGACATTTCCTCCACCACGGACATCTCGACCCTGACGACGGACGAGATCGCGGCTCTCACCACCAGCCAGATTGCCTCCCTGACCACCACGCAGGTCGTCGGGCTGACCACCGACCAAATACCGGCGCTGTCCAACACCCAGATCGGGGCGTTGACCGCCACGCAGGCTGCGGTGCTGGAAACCGAAGACCTCGCCGCCCTCACCACAGACCAGGTCCCCGGGCTTGCCACCGCCGCCCTGGCGGCGCTGACCACGCGGCAGATCGGCACGCTGACCACCGCCCAGGTCGTGGCGCTGACCACTGCCCAGGCCAGGACCTTCACCACCGCCCAGGTCGCGGCCCTGACGTCGGCCCAGGCCGGGGCACTGGAACTCGACGATCTCGCGGCCCTGACCACCACCACCCTGGTGGCGCTCACCACCGCCGCCGTCGCCGCCCTCACCACCGATCAGGTCCCCGCCCTCACCACCGCCCAGGCCAGGGCCCTCACCACCACCCAGATTCGTGCCCTCACCACCGCCCAGCTTGTCGCGATCACCAACGATCAGGCGGGGGTGCTCACCTCCGGCCAGACAGCGGTGCTCACGAGCAGCCAGGCGGCGGCGCTGGAAGCCAGCGACCTCGCGGTGCTGACCACCGCCGCCCTGGTGACGCTCACCACCGCCGCCATCGCCGCCCTCACCACCGATCAGGTCCCCGCCCTCACCACCGCCCAGGCCAGGGCCCTCACCACCGCCCAGGTCGCGGCCTTGACGCCGGCCCAGGCCGGGGCGCTGGGGCTCGATGATCTCGCGGCCCTGACCACCGCCCAGATGGTGGTGCTGGGCACCGCCGCCGTCGCCGCCCTCACCACCGATCAGGTCCCCGCCCTCACCACCGCCCAGGCCAGGGCCCTCACCACCGCCCAGGTCCGCGCGCTGACCACCGATCAGGTGGTGGCGATCACCAACGACCAGGCCAGGGTGCTCACCTCCGACCAGGCGGCGGCGCTCACCTCCGCCCAGGCGGCGGCGCTGGAGCCCGGCGACCTCGCGACCCTGACCACCACCAGCCTGGTGGCGATCACCACCGCCGCGGTCGCCGCCCTCACCACCGATCAGGTCCCCGCCTTCACCACCGCCCAGGCCAGGGCCCTCACCACCGCCCAGGTCCGCGCGCTAACCACCGATCAGGTGGTGGCGATCACCAACGACCAGGCGGGGGTGCTCACCTCCGGCCAGACAGCGGTGCTCACGACCGCCCAGGCGGCGGCGCTGGAGCCCGGCGACATCGCGGCGTTGACCACCGCCGCCCTGGTGGCGCTCACCACCGCCGGAGTCGCCGCCCTCACCACCGATCAGATCCCCGCCCTCACCACTGCCCAGGCCAAGGCCCTCACCACCGCCCAGGTCGCGGCGCTGACGTCGGCCCAGGCCGGGGCACTGGAACTTGACGATCTCGCGGCCCTGACCACCGCCCAGATGGTGGTGCTGGGAACCGCCGCGGTCGCCGCCCTCACCACCGATCAGGTTCCCGCCCTCACCACCGCCCAGGCCAGGGCCCTCACCACCGCCCAGGTCCGCGCGCTGACCACCGATCAGGTGGTGGCGATCACCAACGACCAGGCCAGGGTGCTCACCTCCGACCAGGCGGCGGCGCTCACCTCCGCCCAGGCGGCGGCGCTGGAGCCCGGCGACCTCGCGGCCCTGACCACCACCAGCCTGGTGGCGATCACCACTGCCGCGGTCGCCGCCCTCACCACCGATCAGGTCCCCACCCTCACCACCGCCCAGGCCAGGGCCCTCACCACCGCCCAGGTCCGCGCGCTGACCACCAACCAGGTGGTGGCGATCACCAACGACCAGGCGGGGGTGCTCACCTCCGGCCAGACAGCGGTACTCACGACCAGCCAGGCGGCAGCGCTGGAGCCCGGCGACCTCGCGGCGCTGACCACCTCCGCCGTGGTGACGCTCACCACCGCCGCGGTCGCTGCCCTCACCACCGATCAGGTCCCCGCCCTCACCACCGCCCAGGCCAGGGCCCTCACCACCGCTCAGGTCGCGGCCTTGACGCCGGCCCAGGCCGGGGTGCTGGAGCTCGACGATCTCGCGGCCCTGACCACCGCCCAGATGGTGGTGCTGGGAACCGCCGCGGTCGCCGCCCTCACCACCGACCAGATCCCCGCCCTCACCACCGCCCAGGCCAGGGCCCTCACCACCGCCCAGATCGCCGCACTGACCACCGATCAGGTGGTGGCGATCACCAACGATCAGGCCAGGGCGCTCACCTCCGGCCAGACAGCGGTGCTCACGACCGCCCAGGCGGCGGCGCTGGAGGCCGATGATGTCGCGGCCCTGACCACCGCCGCCCTGGTGGCACTGACCACCGCGGCCATCGCCGCCCTCACCACCGACCAGGTCCCCGCCCTCACCACCGCCCAGGCCAGGGCCCTCACCACCGCCCAGGTCGCGGCCTTGACGCCGGCCCAGGCGGCGACCCTGGAAGCCGATGACCTCACGGCACTGACCACCGCCCAACTGGTGACGCTCACCACCGCGGCCGTCGCCGCCCTCACCACCGACCAGGTGCCGGTGCTGACCACCCTTCAGGCCAGGGCCCTCACCACCGCCCAGGTCGCCGCACTGACCACCGACCAGGTCGTGGCGCTGACCGGCGACCAGACAAGGGCGCTCACCTCCACCCAGGCGGCGGCGCTCACCTCCGCCCAGGCCGCGGCGCTGGAAATCGACGACCTCGTGGTGCTGACCACCACCGCCCTGGTCGCGCTGACCACCGCGGCCATCGCCGCCCTCACCACCGATCAGGTCCCCGCCCTCACCACCGCCCAGGCCAGGGCCCTCACCACCACCCAGACGGTGGCCCTCGGCACCGCCCAGGTGGCGGCCCTCACCCCTGTGCAGGCCGTCGCCCTGACCACCGCCCAGGTGGTGGCCCTGACCACCGCCCAGGTGGCGGCGCTGGAAACCGACGACCTCGCGGCGCTGACCATCATCCAGGTCGCCGCGCTGGAAACCGGGGATCTCGCGGTGCTGACCACCGACCAGGTCATCGCGCTCACCACCGCCCAGGTGCAGGCCCTGACCACCGCCCAGGCGAGGGCCTTGACCACCGCCCAGGCGGCAGCGCTGGAAACCGACGACCTCGCGGCCCTGAGCACCGCCGCGCTGGCGGCGCTGACCACCGCCGCCGTCGCCACCCTGACCACCGATCAGGTCCCCGCGCTGACCACCGCCCAGGCCAGGGCCTTCACCACCGCCCAGATCGCCGCCCTGACCACCCCCCAGGCCGCCGCCCTGACCACCAGCCAGGCCATCGCCCTGACCACCGCTCAGGTGGTGGCGCTGACCACCGCCGCCGTCGCCGCCCTCACCACCGATCAGGTCTCCGCTCTCACCACCGCCCAGGCCAGGACACTCACCACCGCCCAGATCGCCGCCCTGACCACCGATCAGGTGGTGGCGCTGACCACCGCCCAGGCGCAGGCCCTGACCACCGCCCAGGCGCAGACCCTGACCACTACTCAGGCGGCGGCGCTGGAAACCGACGACCTCACGGCCTTGACCACCGCCGCGCTGGCGACGCTCTCCACCGCCGCCGTCGCCGCCCTCACCACCGGTCAGGTCCCCGCGCTGACCACCGCCCAGGCCAGGACCCTCACCACCGCCCAGATCGCCGCCCTGACCACCCCCCAGGCCGCGGCCCTCACCACCGCCCAGGCCATCGCCCTGACCACCGCCCAGGTGGTGGCGCTGACCACCGCCGCCGTCGCCGCCCTCACCACCGACCAGGTGCCCGCCCTCACCACCGCCCAGACCAGGGCGCTCACCACCGCCCAGTTCGGCGCGCTGACCACCGATCAGGTCGTGGCACTGACCACCGCCCAGGCGACGATGCTCACCTCCGCCCAGGCGGCGGCACTCACCTCCGCCCAGGCGGCGGCGCTGGAAACCGACGACCTCGCGGCACTGACCTCCACCGCCCTGGTCGCGCTGACCACCGCTGCCGTCGCCGCCCTCACCACCGGTCAGGTGCCGGCGCTCACCACGGGACAGGCCGGGACGCTCACCACCGCCCAGGTCGCGGCGCTGACCTCCGCCCAGGTCGTGGCGCTGACCACCGACCAGGCAAGAGTGCTCACCTCCACCCAGGCGGCGGCACTCACCTCCGCCCAGGCGGCGGCACTGGAAACCGACGACCTCGCGGCGCTGACCACCACCGCCCTGGTCGCACTCACCACCGCCGCTGTCGCCGCCCTCACCACCGATCAGGTGCCGGCGCTCACCTCCGCCCAGGTGACAACCCTCGCGACCAGCCAGATCCGCGCATTGACCACCGCCCAGGTCGTGGCGCTGACCACCGACCAGGCAAGAGTGCTCACCTCCACCCAGGCGGCAAAGCTCGCCACCGCCCAGATCGCCGCCCTGGAGACCGCCGACCTCGCGGCCCTGACCACCGCCGCGGTGGTGGCACTGGGCACCGCCGGGGCCGCCGCACTGACCACCGACCAGGTACCCGCCCTCACCACCGACCAGACCCGCGCCCTCGCCACCGCGCAGATCGCGGCATTGACCACCGCCCAGATCGTGGCGCTGACCACCGATCAGGCACCGGCACTGAGCACCGCGCAGGCGGCAGCCCTCACCACCGCCCAGGCGCAGGCGCTGGAAACCGCCGATCTCGCCAGCCTCACCACCGCCGCACTCGCAGCCCTCACCACCGCCGGGACCACCGCGCTGACCACCGATCAGGTGCCAGCCCTCACCACCGCGCAGATCGCCGCGCTGACCACCGGCCAGGCCGCGGGGCTCACCACGGCCCAGGTCGTCGCCCTCACCACCGATCAGCTTCCCGCCCTCAGCACCACCCAGGCCAGGGCCCTCACCACCCTGCAGGTGCCGGCACTGGAACCCGCCGATCTCGCGACACTGACCACCAACGCGCTGGCGGCGCTCAGCACCGCCGCCGTCGCCGTCCTCACTACCGATCAGGTGCCCGCCCTCACCACCGCCCAGGTGCCCGCGCTCACCTCCGCCCAGGTCGGGGCGCTCACCACGGCCCAGATCACCGCCCTCACCACGGCTCAGGTGCCCGTACTGACCACCGCACAGGTCACCTTGCTGACCACCGCGCAAGCGGCAGCCTTCACCACCCTGCAGGTACCCGTCCTCACCACCGCCCAGGCGAAAGCCTTCACCACCACCCAGCTACGGGCCCTCACCACCGCCCAGATCATCGCCCTCACCACCGACCAGATCCCGGCGCTCACCACCGCGCAAATCGCCGCGCTGACCACCGCGCAGGCGGCGGCGCTGGAATCCCAGGATCTTGCCGCGCTGACCACCGCCGGGCTGACGGCACTCACCACCGCCGCCATCGCCGCACTGACCACCGACCAGGTCATCGCGCTCACCACCGCTCAGGCACGGGCCCTCACCACCGCGCAGGCGCGGGCCCTCACCACCGCCCAGCTCGGTGCCCTGGAAACCGACGACCTGGCGGCGCTGACCACCGCCGGCGTGGCAGCCCTCACCACCAGCCAGACCAGCGCCCTCACCACCGACCAGATCCCGGTGCTGACCACCGCCCAGGTGGCGGCACTGACCGCCAGCCAGATCATCACGCTCACCACCGGCCAGATCATCGCCCTCACCACCGCCCAGGCGGCGGCACTGACCTCCGCCCAGGCGGCGACACTGACCTCCGATCAGGCGGCGACACTGGAAACCGCCGACTTCGCCGCGCTCGCCACGGCTGCCATCGCGGTCATCACCACCGCCGCCGTCGCCGCCCTGACCACCAATCAGCTTCCCGCCCTCACCACCGCGCAGGCAAAGGCGCTCACCGTCGCCCAACTCCGCGTCCTCAGCACCGACCAGCTCGGTGCCCTGGAAACCGAGGACCTGGCGGCGCTGACCACCGCCGGCGTGGCAGCCCTCGCCACCAGCCAGACCATCGCCCTCACCACCAACCAGATCCCCGCGCTGACCAGCGCCCAGGTGGCGGCCCTCACCACCGCGCAGATCCGTGCCCTCACCACCGACCAGGTGCCCGCCCTCACCACCATCCAGGCAGCAGCGCTCACCACCGCCCAGGCGGCGGCGCTCACCACCGGACAGGTGCTCGCACTGGAAACCGGCGACCTCGCCGCGCTGATCCCCGCCGCGCTGGCGGCGTTCACCACCGCTGCCATCGCCACCCTCACCACCGACCAGGTGCCCGCCCTCACCACCGCCCAGGCACGGGCCCTCGTCATCGCCCAGGTGCAGGCGCTCGGCACCGCGCAGGCAGCGGCGCTGGCAACCGTCGACCTCGCCGCGCTCAGCACCGCCCAGGTGGCAGCGCTGACCTCCGCCGCCGTCGCCGCCCTGACCACCGACCAGGTTCCCGCCCTCACCACGTCCCAGGTGGCAGCGCTCAACACCGCACAGATCCGCGCCCTGACCACCGACCAGGTGCCCGCCCTCACCACCGCCCAGGCACGGGCGCTCACCACCGCCCAGGCGGCGGCACTGACCACCGCCCAGGCGGCAACGCTGGAAGCCGGCGACCTCGCCGCGCTGACCACCACCGCGCTGGCGGCGCTGACCTCCGCCGCCGTCGCCACCCTGACCACCGATCAGGTGCCCATCCTCACCACCGCCCAGGTGGCGGCACTGACCACCGCCCAGATGCGCGCCCTCACCAGCGATCAACTGCCGGCGCTCACCACCGACCAGGCGAAGATCCTGACAACCGCCCAGGTGGCGGCGCTCACCACCGGGCAGGTACCGTCGCTCGGAACCGACGACCTCGCCGCACTGACCACCACCGCGCTGGCGGCGCTGACCTCCGCCGCCGTCGCCACCCTGACCACCGATCAGGTCCCCGCCCTGACCACCGCCCAGGCCAGAGCCCTCACCACCGCACAGATGCGGGCCTTCACCAGCGCCCAGGCCGTGGCGCTGGAAACCGCCGACCTCGTCGCCCTGACCACCGCCCAGGTGGCGGCGCTCACCACCGCCGCCGTCGCCGCGCTGACCACCGATCAGGTGCCCGCCCTGACCACCGCCCAGGCCAGGGCGCTGACCACCGCCCAGGTGCGGGCCTTCACCAGCGCCCAGGCCGTGGCACTGGAAACCGCCGACCTCGTCGCCCTGACCACCGCCCAGGTGGCGGCACTCACCACCGACGCCGCCGCCGCGCTGACCACCGACCAGGTGCCCGCCCTCGCCACTGTCCAGGTGGCGGCACTGACCACTGCCCAGATGCGCGCCCTCACCACCGGCCAGGTATCCGCGCTGACCACCGCCCAGGCCAGGGCCCTCACCACCGCCCAGGCGGCCACGCTGACCACCGATCAGGTGCCGGCACTGGCAACCGCCAACATCGCGGCACTGTCCACCGCCGGCGTCGTGGCGTTCACCACCGCCGCCATCGCCGCGCTGACCACCGATCAGGTGCCCGCCCTGACCACCGCCCAGGCACGGGCCCTCACCACGAGCCAGATGCGGGCCCTCACCACCGCCCAGATCCCGGCGCTCACCACCGCCCAGGCGCCCGTCCTCACCACCGCCCAGATCACGACACTGACCACGGCGCAGGCGGCGGCGCTGGAAACCGACGACCTCGCCGCCCTCACCACCTCCGCCGTCGCCGCGCTGACCACCGCCCAGATCCCGGCCCTGACCACCGACCAGGTCCCGGCGCTCACCACCGCCCAGGCACGGGCACTCACGACGAACCAGGTGCGGGCGCTCGCGACCGCCCAGATCGCGGCCCTCACCACCGACCAGGCGCGGGCCTTCGCCACCACCCAGATCGCGGCCCTCACCACCACGCAGGTACCGGCCCTGGAAAGCGAGGATGTCGCCGCCCTTGGCACCATCCAGATCATGGCCATCACCACCGCCGCGCTGGCGGTCCTGACCACGAACCAGGTGGTGGCGCTTCAGTCGGCCCAGGTGGCCGCGCTGACCACCGCCCAGGTGCGGGCGCTCACCTCACTGCAGGCCGGGGCGCTGACCACCGAGGAGCTCAGTGGCTTCACCACCCTGCAGGTTGGCGCCCTGACCACCACCGCGCTGGCCGCCATCCCGGAGCTGGACCGGGCCCATGGCTTCCGCGCGGGCCAGCTCGCAGTGATGTCGGCCGAACAGCTCAGGGCGTTGTTCGATGTCAGTTGAGCGGTCGCCCCTGCCACCAACGGGGCTTCGCCCCATGGAGTCCCATCACCTTTCGCGCCGGCGGTGACCAAGCGCATAGCCCAGGATCACGCCGAACAGCAGCCCGGCCCAGGGATGGGCCCGCAACGTCGACCCGACCTGCGAAAACACCCCGGGCAACGCCTCGCGCCGTGGCGGGACCTGGCCGGCCTGATCAGGGATGGAGGCCGCCGCCGCACCACCGACCGGCTGTCCCGTTTCGTCGAGAAGGCGCGCCGCACCGCCGGCGGCGCCGATCGGTCGGCCCGTCTCGTCGAGAATGGGCTGCGTGGCCCGGCCCGTTTCAGCCTGTGACATGTTCTGTCCCTCGCGTAAACGCGAGGGACAGAACAGGCAAACCCGGCCGTGGTTGCGCCCGTACTATCGCCCGTACTGGCGGAGATCAGGCCACCAGCGCGGCTCGCTCGCTGCTGGCGCGGGCCCAGGCCAGGGCGGCATCCTCGTCGAACAGCTCGGTCAGCTTCTTCATCATGGTGCCGCCGAGCTCCTCGGCGTCGACGATGGTGACGGCGCGGCGATAGTAGCGGGTCACGTCATGGCCGATGCCGATGGCGATCAGCTCCACCGCGTCACGGCTCTCGATGTCGCGGATCACCTCGCGCAGGTGCTTTTCCAGGTAGTTGCCGGGATTGACCGACAGCGTGCTGTCGTCCACCGGGGCGCCGTCGCTGATCACCATCAGGATGCGGCGGTTCTCCGGGCGCGCGAGCAGCCGGCGATACGCCCATTGCAGCGCCTCGCCGTCAATGTTCTCCTTCAGCAGCCCCTCGCGCAGCATCAGCCCGAGATTCTTGCGGCTGCGGCGCCAGGGCGCGTCGGCGGCCTTGTAGATGATGTGGCGCAGGTCGTTCAGCCGGCCGGGATTGCGCGGCTTGCCGTCGGCGACCCAGCGCTCGCGGCTCTGCCCGCCCTTCCAGGCGCGGGTGGTGAAGCCCAGCACCTCCACCTTCACCGCGCAGCGTTCCAGGGTGCGGGCGAGGATGTCGCCGCACATCGCCGCCACGGTGATCGGCCGGCCGCGCATCGAGCCGGAATTGTCGATCAGCAGCGACACCACGGTGTCGCGGAACTGGGTGTCGCGCTCGCGCTTGTAGGACAGCGCCTGCAGCGGGTTGACCACGACGCGGGCCAGCCGCCCGGCATCGAGCAGCCCTTCCTCCAGGTCGAAATCCCAGGCGCGGGTCTGCTGCGCCAGCAACCGGCGCTGCAGACGGTTGGCGAGCTTGGACACCACCCCCTGCAGATGCTGCAATTGCTGGTCGAGTTGCTGGCGCAGCCGCGTCAGCTCCTCCGGGTCGCAGAGATCCTCGGCCGCGACTTCCTCGTCATGCTGGCGGGTATAGGGGCGGTAGCTGGACTCGGTATCGACGACCGGGCGCTCGCGGCGCGGCTGCGGGCCGCCGGGACGGTCCTCGCCCTCGGCCGCCATCGCCTCTTCTTCCGCCTGCTCGGCGGACTGGTCGTCGGTGGCCTCGCCCTCGACCTGCTCGGGCTGGGCGCCGAGGATGCTCTCGGCGTCGGAGTCGCTCTGGCCCTCGCCCTGCTGGCTGTTGTCCTGCTGGCCGGATTGCTCGCCCTGGTCGTCGCCCGGCTCGCCCTCGTCGGGCTCGGCGTCGGCCTCTGCCTCGGCAAGGTCCATGGCGGCGAGCAGGCGGCGGGCGGCACGCGCGAAGGTCGCCTGGTCGTCGCGGGCGGCGGCCATTTCCTCGATGGCGCGGTCGGCCCGCTCGCCAAGCGTGCCGCGCCACAGATCCAGCACGCGCTGCGCCGACTCCGGCGCGGGCTCGCCGGAGAGGCGCTCGCGCACCAGCAGGGACAGCGCCGCGGAGACTGGCAACTGGTCCTTGCGGGTCATGCGGTCATAGCCCTCGACCTCGCATTCATCGGCGAGGCGGGCACGCAGGTTGGAAGCGACCCCGTCCATGTGGCGGGCGCCGACCACCTCGACGCGGGCCTGTTCCAGCGCGTCGTAGACGTCGCGCGCCTCGCGCCGGGCGGGGGCACGGGCGGCGTGCACGGCATCGTCATGATAGCGCACCCGCAAGGCGAGGCTGTCGGCCACGCCACGCAGCCGCGCCATCTCGCCCGGCGGCAGCGCGCGCGTGGGCAGTGGCAGGCGGGCACGCTTGCCGGCGAGCCCGGAGGGACCGGGCTGGAAGGCGACCTGCACTTCGTTGTTGTGGGCGATGGCACGCAGCGCGCCGGCGGTGGCGCGCTTGAACTCCTCGGCCCGGGTGGTGTCCTTGCCCCCGCTTCCACTCATGCCTGCAGACGCTCCTTCAGCCGCGACGGATCAGGTTGCCCGTCGGCAGGTCCTGGTTGAAGCAACGCTGGAAGTACTCGGCCACCGTGCTGCGCTCGGCCTCGTCGCACTTGTTCAGGAAGGTCAGCCGGAAGGCGAAGCCGACATCATTGAAGATGCGGGCGTTCTCGGCCCAGGTGATGACGGTGCGCGGCGACATCACGGTGGAGATGTCGCCGTTGATGAAGCCGGCGCGGGTCAGTTCGGCACAGGCGACCATGCTCTCGATCTGCTTGCGCATCGCCTGGTCAGTGCCGTCGAGGCCCATCTTGGCCAGGACGATCTCGGTTTCCTGCGCGTGCGGCAGGTAGTTCAGCGTGGCCACGATGTTCCAGCGGTCCATCTGGCCCTGATTGATCTGCTGGGTGCCGTGATAGAGGCCGGTGGTGTCGCCGAGGCCCACGGTGTTGGCGGTGGAGAACAGGCGGAAGCTGCGATGCGGGCGGATCACCTTGTTCTGGTCGAGCAGCGTCAGCCGGCCTTCGACCTCGAGCACGCGCTGGATGACGAACATCACGTCGGGACGGCCGGCATCGTATTCGTCGAACACCAGGGCGCAGGCATGCTGCAGCGCCCAGGGCAGGATGCCCTCGCGGAACTCGGTGATCTGCTTGCCTTCCTTCAGGACGATCGCGTCCTTGCCGATCAGGTCGATGCGGCTGATGTGGCTGTCGAGATTGACGCGGATGCAGGGCCAGTTCAGCCGCGCCGCGACCTGCTCGATATGGGTCGACTTGCCGGTGCCGTGGTAGCCCTGGATCATGACCCGGCGGTTGAAGGCGAAGCCGGCGAGGATGGCCAGCGTCGTCTCCGGATCGAAGCGATAAGCAGGGTCGACATCCGGCACGTGCTCGGTGCGCACCGAGAACGCCGGAACCTCCATGTCGCTGTCCACCCCGAAGGTCTCGCGCGCATTCACCGTGGTGTCCGGCAGATCGATCGCCGAGGTCGGCATGGCGCGGGTGTCGGAGAGAGCGGCTACCTTGGTCATAGGCCAGTCATCCTGTGTTCTTGGGGGCAGACTACACCCGGCATCGGACTCGGACAGAGAGTAGGCGAGAGCCGGACCGGCGTCACCCCGCCGCGGCAACCCGTTGCCCGCCCGCCAGATGGCCGCGCAGGGCGGCATAGGCGAGGTTGATGCACTTCAGCCGCTCCTCGGAGGCGCGGTCGCCGTTGTTGGCGTCCGGATGGTGGCGCTTGGCCAGTTCCTTCCAGCGCGCCTTCACCTCGGCCAGCGTCACCGGCCAGGTCAGGCCGAGCGTGGCCAGCGGCTCGCGCATCTCCGCCGGCGGCTCGTCGTGGCGCGACGCGGCGCCCGCCCGCAGCCGGGCCGCGTCCAGCAGGTGCAACGGATCGCGCGCCAGCGCTTCCTCGATGCGCTGCGCCCCGATATGGCCAAGCGGCCAGGAAGGACGCTGCCAGGACGTGTCGGCGCGCAGTTGCGCCTCGATCTCGCCCGGCGACATGCCTTTGTAGAAGTCCCACGAGGCGTTGTAGGCGCGCACGTGCTCGAGGCAGAACCACCAGTAGTCGTTCAGCTGGCTGCGTGACTTCGGCGCACGGTACTCGCCGAAGCCGCCGCAGCCAGGCATGTCGCAGTGTCGGCCCGGCGCCCGCGGATCGGGCGCGTAGGCCCGGGGTCGCGAAGTGCGTCGGGTCATCGACACGATATGTGCGGTGATCGCCGGCGTTTGCAAAGGGGGTATCGCACTGGCGGGCGACACGGCGACGGGATATCCTCCGGGCATGACGACACGCGCTGATCGCATGGCCGCCGTGCTGGAACGGCAGCTCTCCCCGACCCTGCTGCGGATCGAGGACGACTCCGCCCGCCATGCCGGCCATGCCGGCGCCGCACCGGGCGGCGAGACGCATTACAGCGTGCTCGTGGTCTCCCCCGGCTTCCGCGGGCAGGGCCGCCTTGCCCGCTCGCGCGCGGTGCATGCCCTGCTGGAAGCCGAATTCGCCAGCGGCCTGCACGCGCTCGCCCTGACGCTGCGCACCCCCGAGGAACACGCGACCCTCGGCGGCGCCTGAACACCACGTCACGGCACCGGATCAATACGGCTTGAACATGGCTGCCGGGTCCATGGGACACCGGCGCCGTCCGCACCGTGCCTGTGCCATAGTGGCGCGGCATCGCCCCCACAGCCGCGCGCGACCGATGTCCGGCGCGCTTGCGTGCCCGCGCGGGGGGAATGGGTGCGATCACTCTTTGTCATGGTGAGTCCGGCCATCTCCGCGCAGCGCCGTGTTGGCAACGGATTAATACGGATCTGATCACAACCCGTAGTCTTGCGGGAAACTTGCACTTAACTAATCGCGCTGCATTCTCCCGTAAACCGACAATGGGAGTGGCAGCCGTGGCGACAAGCCGGCTCATCAGCCGCAACGTGAAGGGCTCGCAGGGGCGCACCAGCATGCGTCTCGAACCGGAACTCTGGGACGCGCTCGAGGAAATGTGCCGGCGCGAGCGCATGCCGATCCGCGAAATGGTCCGTCGGATCGGCGCCGAGGCGCCACCCGGGGGACGCACCAGCGCGGTGCGCGTGCGCCTGATCACCTATTTCCGCGAGGCCGCGACCGAAGGTGGCCACGTGGCTGCCGGGCACGGCGCCTTGCCGTCGGATACGGTGATGTCCGGCTGACGCCGGTCACGTGGTCCCGTCGGCCGCCCCGGCCGCCTCGGACCCGGAACCGCGATACAAACGAGGCCAGCGGCGGCGCACGGCATCGCGGGTATCCGCGTAGCCGTAGCACGTATTCAACAGGACGGGCCTCGCCTCCTCCGCTGGCGCCTGTCCGGCCTCGGCCAGTTGCCGGCGGTGCTCCTCGGCGCGGCGCAGCCGTACTGGCCACAACGTCTGATAGGCGGTCGTGGCCATCTGCTGCAGCATTTCCCGCAGATGCGTGCAGCCATCGATGCCGCCGACCCGGGCATTCGCCTCCCTGAGGAAGCCGGGCCCGATCGTCAGCCCGGCCAGGCGATCGAAATGCCGGCCACTCTGCCGGCACACGTCGAACGGCCCGTACGCCGTGACCGCCTCGAAGGCGACGATGACCATGTCCTCGTCCACCGTCATGCGCGCCCACATGTCATGCAGCGGCTCGCCCGGCTCGATCCGCCCGCCAGGACGGTCGAGCCCGTCGAAGCCGCGCGTCTTGGTGTCGCGCAGATGGGCCTCGATGTCGAACAGGCCGTCGGCGCGATGATAGCCGCGCAGGCTGATGTCTCGTAGGTGGATCAGTTCGCGCTCGGTGGCGGTGCTCAACGGCATCTGGCGTTCTCTCCCGTGCGGCGCCGCGGCTGCAACCACGGGCCTTTGTTTTGCTGCATCGCAGCGATATTGGGCCGTCAGGCCGGCGGAACAAGTTCAGCGCATGATCGCGCGCGGCGAACCGGCGGAGCGCCTTCAGGCGGCCGGTTCGCCGGCGATCGGAACGCCGCCACAGGCCCGCATCAGCTCGGCCACCTCGGCGATGGCGGCCTCGGCGGCCGCGACATCGGTGCCCTTGGCGACGATGGCGACGCCGTTGCCGGTGAGCCGGTAATAAGGATAGCTGCCGATATCGAGATCGGGATGGCGCGCCTGGATCGCCGCGAGCCCCTCGGCGAGCCGCCCTTCCGGCACTTCCCCGGTGTGCACCGCCCGCGACAGCACCGGCGCGCCGCCGGCGAGTTTCGGCGCCAGCACCTCGAACATCGCCTGCATGATCCGCGGCACCCCGGCGAAGACATGCACATTGCCGATGGTGAAGCCCGGCGCGATCGAGACCGGGTTGTCGATCAGCTCGGCACCGCGCGGCAGCGTCGCCATGCGCTGGCGCGCCGCATTGAACTCGCCGGGCCGGTAATGGCGGTCCAGCCGCGCCCAGGCTTCCGGATGCTTCTCCCACGGCACACCGAAGGCGGCGGCGACGCATTCGCTGGTGATGTCGTCATGAGTCGGGCCGATGCCGCCGGTGGTGAAGACGTGGTCGAAACGGGCGCGGACCTCGTTGACGGTGGCGACGATGGTCTCGGCGATATCCGGGATGACACGTACTTCGCGCAGGGGGATGCCGATTTCACCGAGTCGGGTGGCGAGAAATTTGATATTCGCGTCCTGGGTGCGGCCGGACAGCACCTCGTTGCCGATCACCAGCAGGCAGGCCGTGGGGTTGGCATGGTCCGGCATCGCATCCTCCTTCGCTGGGGCGATGGTGGCAGCCCCGTCCCAGGCCGCCAAGCGCGGAACCCGCGTCGCCGCGCTCCGTAACCCGCATACCGGATCAACGGAGGATCCCTCCCATGCGCCTCGCCCTCCCCTGTTTGGTGTCCCTGCTCGTTCTCGGCGGATGTACCGCGCTCGAATACCAGGCTGGCGACAGCTTCGAACGCACCCGGCAACTGGCCGAGGCCGGGGATCCCTCGGCCCAGCTCGATCTCGCTCGCATGTACGCGGCGCCGGACCGCTTCCCGCAAACCCGGGGAACCGCCCCCGACCCCACCAAGGCCGCGGAATGGTGCTTCATCGCCAGCGCCGGCCCCGCCCCCCGCGCCGACATCGCCGCGCGCGGCCCCTCCTGCGTCGAGATCCTGCGCACCATCCCCGCCCGGCAGGCCTCGGTCGGCCAGACCATGGCGCAGGCCTGGCTGCTCGGCCCGCAGGACTACATCGAGCGCTGAGCGCCCGCCGGCGGCCCGGTCAGAGAAAGTCGCGCAGCAGCGGCACCAGCGGCAGGTCGGCTTCCGGCATCGGATACTCGGAAAGCTTCTCCGGCCGCACCCAGGCCAGGGCCTGGCCCTCGCGTGGCTGCGGCCGCCCCTTCCAGCGCCGGCAGAGGAACAGCGGCATCAGCAGGTGGAAGCGCTCGTAGCGGTGGGAGGCAAAGGCGAAGGGTGCGAGACAGGCCGCCGCCACGTCGATGCCCAGCTCCTCGCGCAGTTCGCGGATCAGCGCCGCCTCCGGCGTCTCGCCGGGATTGAGCTTGCCACCGGGGAATTCCCACAGCCCGGCCATCCGCTTGCCCTCCGGGCGGCGGGCCAGCAGCACGCGGCCATCGGCGTCGATCAGGGCACAGGCGGCGACCAGCAGCAGCGGACTCGATCCCGCCGGAGCCGGGCCGCAGGATTCGGGCTCGACTTCCGGCTCCGGGCCGCCAAACAAATCCTCCCGCGTGGCCTGGAACCGCAGCACGCGCTGCTCGGCATTCAGCGACAGGAACTTCTCCCGCCCCTCGCCCACCTGGCGGAAGCCAATGCGGCGCAGCACCGCGACCGAGCCGGCATTGTCATGCGCGGCCGTCGCCTCCAGCCGCACCAGGTCGAGATTGGCCAGCGCCCAGCGCGCCAGCCGCGCCGCGGCCTCGCTGGCCACGCCATGGCGCCAGAAACGCTGCCCGACCCAGTAGCCGAGACTCGCGGTCTTGCGCGCCTTGTCCACCCGCAGCCCGACACCGCCGACGATGATCTCCCGCTCCCCCTCGGTGCCGGTGACGGCGAGATGGTAGGCGGTGCCCTGCCGCAGCGACTCGGCGGCGGAGCGGATCCACTCGTCGGCCAGTTCGCGCCGGTATGGGAACGGCACCGCGGCGAGGTTGCGCGTGACCATCCAGTCATTGATCAGCCGGTGCAGCTCCGCCGCGTCCTCGGGCTTGTAGGGACGCAGGATCAGCCGCTCGGTGGCGAGCGGCGTGAAATCATCCGAGGCTTCCTCTGCCTCGGCGGGCGGCCCCGGCTCAGGGGAGGACGACTCCACCGGGGCTTGCGGAGGCGGGACAGCCGAGGCTGCGGCCACGTCGAGGTCCCCCTCTTCGGGCACGTTGGCTTCGGCGGAGGACGGGGCTGGCTGCTGGGTAGGGCGACGACGGGGCGGCATGGCAACGGAGTGCCGCAGACCGGGCCGCGTCGCAAGAGCGTCCGGCGCAACCGGTACGCCGGAAGGCGCCTCCCGCTTCACGAGCGTGTGGTGGACAGGACCACCATGACCAGGGAATGGCAGTGCCGGCGACGGAAACGCATCATCGCGATCTCGCAGACATGTACATTAGTACATGATGCTTGCCCCCCACCCGGGCTGCAACGATTTTGTCGGGGGTCGATCCCCGGCGGCATCATGGGATGCCGCACGGGAAGTCAGCGATTTGGAACGTATGCGAAATAAAGCGCGTGGCGCGGGTCACCCGGATCCCCCCGCGCCGTCACCTCCTGGCACTGCCAGCCAAGCCCGACCTCCCGCAACGCCGCCTCGAACGCCGTCGAGCGGTCGGCCGACCAGACCGCCAGGCACCCGCCCGGCAGCAGCGCAGCCCGGATCAGCCGCAGCCCCGTCGTGCCATAGAGCGAGCCATTGTCCTCCAGCGTCAGCGCACCCGGACCGTTGTCGACATCAAGCAGCACCGCATCCCAGCCGGGACCAGGGGCCCGTAACAGCGCCGACACGTCCTCGCAGCGCACGCATACCCGCGGGTCCTCGAGCGGACGGCCGGCCAAACCCGCCAGCGGGCCACGGTTCCAGGCGAGCACCTCGGGGAAAATCTCCGCCACCTCGACCCTCGCCGAGGGCGGCAGGACGTCCAGGGCAGCCCGCACCATGAAGCCCATGCCCAGGCCACCGATCAACACACGCGGCGCCGGACCAGGCAACGCCGCGCAGGCCCGGCGCGCCATCACCTCTTCGGAATGATGGGCGCGGCTGGACATCAGCTCCCAGCCATTGAAACGAATCTCATACGTGCCGCCACGCCGGCGCAGCACGATCCGGGCCTCGGGGCTACCCGCGGCTGCAAGCTCGATCCATTCTTCCATGCCGGCCCCACCCGTGCGGGGCGCTGCCCCACCCCCGCCAGGAGGCCTTGCCTCCTGGACCTCCACCAAGGGCGAAGCCCTTGGATCCCATCACCTATACCGCTTCCACCGCCTCGTGCTGCTCGGCCTGCAAGGCCCACATCCTCGCATAGACCCCGCCGAGCGCGAGCAACTCCGCATGCGTGCCACGCTCGGCCACGCCACCATCCACCAGCACCAGGATCTGGTCGGCATCCACGACCGTGGACAGCCGGTGCGCGATCGTCAGCGTCGTGCGATCCCGCGACACCGCCCGCAAGGCCGTCTGGATCTCCTGTTCGGTGTGCGTATCAAGCGCACTGGTCGCCTCGTCCAGGATCAGGATGCGCGGGTCCTTCAGGATGGTGCGGGCAATGGCAACCCGCTGCTTCTCGCCACCCGACAGCTTCAAGCCGCGCTCGCCCACCCTGGTGTCGTAGCCGTCCGGCAAACGCAGGACGAAATCATGCACCTGCGCCAGCCGCGCCGCCGCCTCGATCTCGGCCTGGGTCGCGCCCGGCCGGCCATAGGCGATGTTGTAGCGGATCGTGTCGTTGAACAGCACAGTGTCCTGCGGCACCACGCCAATGGCCGCGCGCAGGCTCTCCTGCGTCACCTCCCGCACGTCCTGGCCATCGACCAGCACCCGCCCGCCGGTCACGTCATAGAAGCGGAACAACAGCCGGCTGATGGTCGATTTGCCGGCCCCCGTTGGCCCGACGATCGCCAGGCGTCCCCCCGCCGGCACCCGGAACGAGACGCCCTTGAGGATGCCGCGGTCCGGGCGATAGCCGAACTGCACCTCCTCGAACACCACCTCCCCGCCCCGCGCCTGCAGCGCCGGCGCGCCCGGGCGGTCGGCGACCTCCGCGGGCACCCGCATCAGCCGGAACATCTGCTCCATGTCGGTCAGGCCCTGCCGGATCTCGCGGTAGACAAAGCCGAGCATGTTGAGCGGCTGGTACAGTTGCATCAGATAGGTGTTGACCAGCACGAAACGTCCGACCGTCAGCGTGCCCGCCACCACTTCCTGCGCCGCCATCAGCATCACCACCGCCAGCGTCGCCGAGATGATCGCCGCCTGCCCCAGGTTCAACAGGTTCAGCGTCACCTGGCTCTTCACCGCCGCGCGCTCGTAGCGGACCAGCGATTCGTCGAAACGACGGGCCTCGTGCGCCTCGTTGCCGAAATACTTGACCGTCTCGAAGTTCAGCAGGCTGTCGACCGCCCGCGTCTTGGCGTCGCTGTCGTTCTCGTTCATCGTCCGGCGGATGCGCACCCGCCAGTTGGTGACGACGAAGGTGAAGGACAGATAGCAGGCGACCGCCACCAGCGTCAGCAGCGCGTAGCGCCAGTCGAACAGGTGCCAGAGGATGGCGGTGACCAACCCCACCTCCACCAGCGTCGGCACCACGTTGAACACCGCCAGCCGCAACACCGCCTCGATGCCGCTGGTGCCGCGGTCGATCGCCCGCGACAGCCCGCCGGTCTGGCGGTCGAGGTGAAAGCGCAGCGACAACTGGTGCAGGTGGCGGAAAGTCTCCAGGGCCACCCGCCGCACCGTGCGCTGCTGCACCGCGGCGAAGATGGCGTCGCGCATCTCCCCGAAGCCCGCGGCAGCGACGCGCAGCAGCCCGTAGCCGACGACCAGCGCCACCGGCACGGCCAGCATCGCCCCCTGCGTCGGCGCCAGCGCATCCACCGCACGCGCATAGACGATCGGCACCAGCACCAGCGCCACCTTGGCACCGAACAGGAACGACACCGCGATCGCCACGCGCAGCCGCGTGCCGGGACTCTCCTTCGGCCAGAGATACGGCAGCAGCGAACGGATGGTGGCGAGGGTGGAGCGCTCGGGCACGCGCGCGCCCGCGAAATCCGGCTGCGCCGGCAGGGCCGAAAGATGCATCCTCATGGCCAGGGATGTGGCATGCGTTCCCTGGCATGGGAAGGCTGCGGTGGCAGCCCTGGCGGAACTCCGCTATGCGGCCGGCATGGATCCGCGATTTGCCCGGCATGTCGATGCCTGCAACAACGCCCGCCTGCCCGGCGGGCGCCTTCCCTTCGCGATCGGCGACCTGCCGGTCGGATGGGTCCGCCCCGAGGTGGCGCGCGCGCTCGCCGATTTCACCTCCGTCTCAGCTGGCCCCGCCGGCGTCACCCTGGCCGCCGATGCCGCCGCCGAGCTGCCGGCGATCGGCCGCGCCCTCGCCGAGGCCGGCTTCACCCGCTGGCGCGGCGAGGCCTTCGACGTGCGCGCCGAGCCGGGTGGCCCGGTGCTGACCACGGTCGACCGCGGCGGCCTGCCGCTGTTCGGCCTGCTGGCGTTGGGGGTGCACGTGAACGGCCTGGTCACGCGCCCGGATGGCCTGCATCTCTGGATCGCCCGCCGCGCCGCCGACAAGGCGCTCGATCCGGGCAAGCTCGACCACCTGGTCGCCGGCGGCGTTCCCGCCGGGATGACCCCGGCGGAAACGGTGGTGAAGGAAGCCGCCGAGGAAGCCGCCGTGCCTGCCGCCCTCGCCGCCAACGCGATCGAGCGCAGCACCCTGACCTACGCCATGGACCGCCCGGAAGGGCTGCGGCGCGACATCCTGGTCTGCTACGACCTGTACTTGCCCGAGGAATTCCACCCCACCGCCGCCGATGGCGAGGTTGAGAGCTTCGAGCTCTGGCCGGTGCAACGCGTGCTGGAGCGGGTGCGCGACAGCGACGACTTCAAGTTCAACGTGAACCTGGTGCTGATCGACCTGTTCCGCCGCCTGGACCTGCTCTGACCCCTGCCCGCCCCCCTTCCCGGCGATAAGGGGGGCCGGCATCCCGCCGGCCGGCCGGGCTCAGCCTTCCGGCGCCGCCGCGGCGATCGGGATCTCGCGGCTGTCGGAAGGCTGGTCGCCGGTGCCGGGCATCGACTCCCCGTCCTCGCCTTCGCTCTCGCCTGGCTCCTGCATCTGCGGCCGACGGCCCTGCTGGCCATTCTGCTGCTGGTTCTGCTGCGCCGCCTGGTTGATCGCGTTCAGGATGCGGAAATAGTGCTCGGCGTGCTGGAAATAGCCTTCCGCCATCACCCGGTCGCCGCTGCCGGTCGCATCCCGGCCGAGCTGAAGGTATTTCTCGAACAGTTGCTGGGCAGTGCCACGGATACGGACATCCGGTCCGCTGCTGTCGAACACATGGTTGCGATTGAGGGGAATCCCGCCACCGCCGCCCCCCTGGTGGCGCATGCCGCCACCACCGCCACCGCCTCCGCCGCTGCCGCCCCCACGATGGTTGCGTCCGCGCATACGTTTCATGTTCATGCGTTTGCCAAAGCGCTTTCCTGTTCGAACACCGGACCCCGCGGCGCCCCCGTAGGCGATGCGGGTCCGGCCCGGTCGCTGGCCAGTCGCGACACTCCTCGCGCCGGCCGCGCTTCAACCCGTTTCCGGGTCGCTCCTTACCGATGGCTTCTGCGCGGCACCCGGCCCGACACGGGCAATTACCCCAAGGGGCCATTGCCGGGGCATACAGACCTGATCCCCGGAAACAGCCCCGGGCGACCCTTGCCGCACGCGCACACGCTAGCGGCCTCTCCCGCCCCTGCCAAACGATTTTTCAGTCATGGCCAAGGGTCAGAACCGCAGCACGCGCAATACCGGCCAGATCGGCACGCAAAACAGGATCGTCAAGCCCCGCCGCCCGCGCCAGCGCGGCCACGCCAGCGGCCTGCCCCGCCCCCAGTTCCAGCACCGCCACCCCGCCAGGCGCCAACAGCCGGGGAAGTCGTTTCACAAGAAAGCGATAGGCCGCCATCCCGTCTGCGCCACCGTCCAGCGCGCTGCGCGGCTCGAAGGCGGCGACCTCCGGCATCAGGCCGGGGATCGCATCCGATTCGATATAAGGCGGGTTGGACAGCACCAGGTCGAAACGGCCGGACAGCGCCGCCGCCCAGTCCCCCGCCAGGAAGGCCGCCCGCCCGGCCAGCCCATTGGCACGCGCGTTGGCCGCGGCCAGCGCGGCCGCCTCCGGCACCAGGTCCACGCCTACGCCGAAGGCCAGCGGGAATTCCGCCAGGGCGGCGAGCAGCAGGCAACCGGTGCCGGTGCCGAGATCAAGGATCCGCCGCACCGCCGCACGGTCCGGCCGGGCAGCCAGGGCAGCCTCGATCAGCGTCTCGGTGTCGGGGCGCGGGATCAGCGTGGCCCGCGACACCGCGAGATCAAGCGTCCAGAACCCCTGCCGCCCGGTGATCAGCGCCATCGGCTCGCGCGCCGCCCGGCGCGCCACCGCGACGTGAAACGCCGTCGGGTCACCGGCGGCGTGCTCGTAGAGCAGCCGCGCCTCCCGCCGGGGCTCGTCGATGCCGGCATCGCGTAGAAGGGTGGTTGCTTCGCGGAGAAGATCTTCTTTTGTCATGGGATCCAGGCCCCGACACAGTGCCGGGGCGCTGCCCCGGACCCTGGCAGGAGGCTTTGCCTCCTGCACCTCCACCAAGGGCCAAAGGCCCTTGGATCCCATTATTCTTCCGCGGCCAGGCGAGCGGCCTGATCCTCGGCGATCAACGCGTCGATGAACTCGTCCAACTCGCCCTGCATGATCCGGTCGATCTTGTAGAGCGTCTTCTCGATGCGGTGGTCGGACACCCGCCCCTGCGGGAAATTATAGGTGCGGATCCGCTCGCTGCGGTCGCCGGTGCCCACCTGGGACCGGCGATCGGCCGCGCGGGAGGCGTGCGCCTGGGCGCGTTGCTGCTCGTACAGCCGGGCCCGCAGGATCTTCATCGCCTTGGCGCGGTTCTTGTGCTGGCTTTTCTCCTCCTGCATCGCCACCACGATGCCGGTGGGCAGGTGGGTGATGCGCACAGCACTCTCGGTCTTGTTGACGTGCTGGCCGCCGGCACCGGAGGCGCGGTACACGTCGATGCGCAGCTCACCCTCGTCGATCTGGACATCGACCTCCTCGGCCTCCGGCAGCACCGCCACCGTCACGGTCGAGGTATGGATGCGGCCCTGGCTCTCGGTCGCAGGCACACGCTGCACCCGGTGCACACCGGATTCGTATTTCATCCGCGCGAACACGCCCTGGCCGGTGATCTCGGCCGAGGCACCCTTCAGCCCGCCCAGCTCCGATTCGTCGTATTCCAGCACCTCGAAGCGCCAGCCGCGCAGCACCGCATACTTGCGGTACATGTCGAACAGCTCGGCGGCGAACAGCCCGGCCTCGTCGCCGCCGGCGGCGGGACGAATTTCCAGGATGGCGGGGCGCTCGTCGGCCTCGTCCTTCGGCAGCAGCGCCAGCCGCAGCGCGTGCTGCAGCGCCGGGATGCGGCCCTTCAGCTCGAACAGCTCGGCTTCGGCCAGTTCCCGCATCTCCGGATCGGCCAGCAACGCCTCGGCATCGTGGGCCTGGTGCTCGGCAGCGCGCAGCTCGTCGATGCGCTCCACCACCGGCTCGATCTCGGCCAGTTCCCGGCTGGCCTTGACGAAAGCCTCGCCGCCCAGGCCCTCGGACAGCATGGCGCGCAGCTCGGCGGCACGGTCGAGGATGCGGTCGAGCTTGAACGAAAAGCTCATCGCAGCCTTGCGGGCAGGTCCGCGACCGGCACCTCGGCCTGCGCGCCAGTGGCCAGGTCCTTCACCTGGGCCACGCCACGCGCCACCTCGGCCTCGCCCAGGATCACCGCGGCGCGGGCGCCGATGCGGTTGGCCCGCTCCATCCGCTTCTTGAGGTTGCCGCGATAGGCCATCTCGGCGCGGATGCCGCCCTGGCGCAGCGCCTGCAGCACATCCAGCGCGGCGGCCTCGGCGACCTCGCCCACCGGCACCACCGCGACCGGGCGCGGCGCGGGCGGCGCCTCGGTCAGCAGCATGGACAGCCGCTCCACCCCGGCGGCCCAGCCGACGGCCGGCGTCGCAGGCCCGCCCATCTCCGCCACCAGCCCGTCATAGCGCCCGCCGGCCATCACCGTGCCCTGCGCCCCCAACCGGGAGGTGACGAACTCGAAGGCGGTATGACCGTAATAATCGAGCCCGCGCACGATGCGCGGATTGTCGACGAAGGGCACGCCGAACCGGGTCAGGTAGTCCTTCAGCCGCTGGTAGAACGTGGCGGCCTCCGGCGTCAGGTAGCCTTCGATCAGCGGCGCGCCGGCGACGACGCGGCGGTCGCCGTCATCCTTGGAATCGAGGATGCGCAGCGGGTTGCGCTCCAGCCGTGTCAGGCTGTCCTCGGACAGCTTGTCGCGATGCGCGGTGAAGTACTCGACCAGCGCCGTCCGCCACGCCTCGCGGCTGGGGCGGTCGCCGAGCGTGTTCAGCTCCAGCACCACGTCGGCGGCAAGGCCGAGTTCGCGCAGGATGTCCCAGCCGCAGGCGATCACCTCGGCATCGGCCAGCGGCTCGGCGGTGCCGAGCAGCTCGGCGCCGATCTGGTGGAACTGCCGGTAGCGCCCCTTCTGCGGCCGCTCGTAGCGGAACATCGGCCCGGCGTAGAACACTTTCTGCGGCAGCGACTGGGTCAGGCCGTTCGTGACCAGCGCCCGGCATACCCCCGCCGTCATCTCCGGCCGCAGCGTCAGCGAATCGCCGCCGCGATCGGTGAAGGAATACATCTCCTTCATCACCACGTCGGACGTGTCGCCGAGGCTGCGAGCGAACACGCGGGTATCCTCGAAGATGGGGGTGGCCCATTCCTCGAGCCCGTAGCGGGCCGCGACGCGCCGCGCCGTGTCGATGACGTGCTGGTGCCGGCGATGGTCCTCGCCGATCAGGTCCCTGGTGCCGCGGGCCGGCTGCAGTTGCTCGCTCAATCGTCACTCCGCCGCCTGGTTCGGGATGACCTCGCCGGCCCGGATCGCCGCGGCCTTCTGCTCCACGAGGTCGACGATGTGGTCGACCATGGAAGCGCTGTCGACATGATGGTCGGTCTTGCCGGCCATGTACACCATGTGCCGCCCGCCGCCGCCGCCGGTGACGCCGATATCGGTCATCAGCGCCTCGCCCGGGCCGTTGACCACGCAGCCGATGATGGAGAGGGTCAGCGGCGTCTCGATATGTGCCAGCCGCTCTTCCAGCTTCGCCACCGTCTCGATGACGTTGTAGCCCTGCCGCGCGCAGGATGGGCAGGAGACGATCTTCACGCCGCGATGGCGCAGGCCCAGGCCCTTGAGGATCTCCCAGCCGACCAGCACTTCTTCCTCGGGCTCGGCCGAGAGCGAGACGCGCATGGTGTCGCCCACGCCCGCCCAGAGCAGCGCGCCCAGGCCCATGGCGCTCTTGACCGTGCCGGTGCGGCGTCCGCCGGCCTCGGTGATGCCGATGTGCAACGGATGGTCGCAGGCTTCGGCGAGTTGCTTGTAGGCGGCAACGGCAAGGAAGACGTCGGACGCCTTCACGCTGATCTTGAATTCGTGGAAGTCGTGGTCCTGCAGGATCTTCGCGTGTTCCAGCGCGCTTTCCACCAGCGCGTCCGGGTTGGGCTCACCGTATTTCTCCAGCAGGTGCTTTTCCAGGCTGCCGGCATTGACGCCGATGCGCATGGAGCAGCCGTGGTCGCGCGCCGCCTTGATCACCTCGCGCACCCGTTCGGCGCTGCCGATGTTGCCGGGATTGATGCGCAGGCAGGCCGCCCCGGCCTCCGCCGCCTCGATGGCGCGGCGATAATGGAAATGGATGTCGGCGACGATCGGCACGCGGGCCTCGCGCACGATCTTCTTCAGGGCGGCGGTGCTCTCCTCGTCAGGGCAGGAGACGCGGACGATGTCCACCCCGGCCGCCTCGGCGCGGCGGATCTGGGCGATCGTCGCCGCGGCGTCGCTGGTCAGCGTGTTGGTCATGGTCTGCACGCTGATCGGCGCGTCGCCGCCGACGGGTACGCTGCCCACATGGATCTGGCGCGACTTGCGCCGGGCGATCTGCTGGTACGGGCGATAGCTCATGGGGTACAGCTCCGGGTGGACGGACGGGCAACGCAACATGCCCGAGCGCCGGGCGCCAAGCAAACGCCGCGCAGCGCACCTGGGGTGCAGGGGCCGTGTGGCCCCTGCCGGGTCAAGGGCGGAGCCCTTGCCTTAACTCTCTTATATTATTGCGCCGGCGGCTTAGGGGCAGCCCGTGCCGCCGTAACGGAAGGTGCCAGCCTGCCCTCGCGGATGGCCTCGGGATCGAGCGGCAGGTCGCGCCGCACTGCGCCGTCGATGCCGAGTGCGGCGGTGAGCTGTCCGTCGACCAGCACCTCGGTGCCGCCGGCATTGCCGGTGGTCAGCACCAGGCGCTCGCGCGGCGGCACCGGCCAGGTCTCGCCGGCGCGCAGCACGCGGTTCAGCAGCACCTGGCCCTGCTGGCGGTCGCGCACCTGCAGCCAGGCATCCGCCTTGGCCCGCAGCACGATGCGGGTCCCTTCCGGCAGCGGCGGCAGGGCCGCGGCGGTAGTGGTGCCGGCGGCGAGCGGTGGGCCGAACACGCCGGTAGCCGGGATCGCCGCCGCAGCTGAACTGGGCGGCAGGGGCGTCAGGGCCGGTGGCGGCGTCACGGAGGCCATCTGGCCGGGGCCCGCCGCCGTGGGGAACGGCAGCACCATCGGCTGGTCGGTTGCAGGGCCCGCAGCGGTCACCGGCGCGGCGGGCACGGCGGCCGCGAGCGGCACCGGGGCGGGCGGCGGCTGCACCAGCGTCGCCAGCCGTTCCGGCACCTGCCGCACCGGCGGCTCGCCCGGCTGGCTGCCGGAGACGCGATACCAGCCGACATAGGCGCCGATCGCCAGCGTCACCCCCAGCAGCACCACCGCCCCCGCGGGCACGCCGCGATCGGGCACCGGGGTCGGGAAGCTCAGCTCGGGCTGTCGTGCCAGGCCCGCCGCCTCGGCCCGGAAGCGCCGTGCCACTTCGTCGGGGTCGAGCCCGAGCAGTTGCGCGTAGCTGCGCACATGGCCGATCACATAGGCCAGGGCCGGCAGATCCGCGGGGCGCCCTTCCTCGATCGCCCGCAGCACCGCCGGGCGGATGCGAAGATAGCCGCCGATGGCCTCGAGGTCCCAGCCGAGACGTTCCCGCGCCGCCTGCAGGTCGGCGCCGACCCTGAGGACGTGACCGGGCCCACCCGGATCTTCGAGTGGCGAAACAGCGGTCCCTCGCGGCGCGGCGGCGGACCTGCGAACCTGCAGCACGGCGGCTCGATCCCAAGAAGTTGCGGTGTTCAAGGATGGATGCCCAGCCCCCGGTCAGCGGGGGTCAATCCGGTTTCCTGCGACGGCTTGTAAACCGCTGTAGGCGGCTTGCCAACCAAGATACACATCCAACACCGGAAAAGCTCGCGGAACAGGTGAAAACCATCCGCCAGGCCTTTGGGTTTGAAGTATTTTTTGCGCGCAGAAAGTTTGTTGACAACGCTCCCTAAACGGGCACGTCGTGCTCGCGCGCCCAGGCGGCGATCGGCTCGCGAAAGCTTGGTTCCGCGCCCCCGGTACGGCGCAGCGAGGTCAGCAGCTCGCGAAACGCCGGCAGTTCCACCGCCGCCAGCGTCGCCTTCACCGGCAGGATGGAGGAGGCCGACATCGACAGCGAGGTGACGCCGAGTCCCACCAGCGTCATCGCCTCCAGCGGCCGCGCCGCCGCCTCGCCGCACACCGACAGCGGCACCCCCGCCGCACGCGCCTGCGCCGCGAGGTCGGCGAGCAGGTTCAGCATCGCCGGCGACAGCATGTCGTAGCGCCCGGCCAAAGCGGGGCTGGAGCGATCGGCAGCGAACACGAACTGCATCAGGTCGTTGGTACCGACCGAGATGAAATCGGCATGTTTGAGCAATTCCGGCAACTGCCACATCAGCGCCGGCACTTCGAGCATGGTGCCGATATTCAGCGACTCCGGCACCGGCCGCACCCGCTCGACCTCGGCTTCCAGGATGGCGCGCGCGGTGCAGAACTCGGCCACGGTCGCCACCATCGGGAACATCACCGACAGTTTTCGCCCCGCCGCCGCCATCAGCAGCGCCCGCAACTGCCGCCGCAGCAGCGCCGGACGATCGAGCCCGATGCGCAGGCTGCGCCAGCCCATCGCCGGATTCTCCTCCTCCGGCACCGGCGTGCCCGGCAGCAGCTTGTCGCCGCCAAGGTCGAGCGTGCGGAACACCACCGGCCGCCCCGCCGCCGCGTCCAGCACCCGGCCATAGACCGCCGCCTGCTCGGCCACGTCGGCGATGGCGCCGCGGGCCAGCATGGCGATTTCCGTACGGAACAGGCCGATTCCCTCGGCGCCGGTGGCATCGAGCTGGCCCAGTTCCAGCGCCAGCCCGACATTGAGCATCAACTGGACCTTGGTGCCGTCGCGCGTGGCCGAGGGCTGGCCACGCAGCGCCGCCCAGCCGGCGCGCCGTTCCTGCCGCGCCTGCTGCGCGCGCTGGTAGACCTGCAGCACGTCCTGTTCAGGACGCAGGATCACCTGGCCGGAGGCGCCCTCGTCGGCATCAACCACCACGTCGTCGCCGGCCTCGGCCGCCTCGATGATGCCGCGCACCCCGCCCACCGTGGGGATGCCGAGCGCGCGGGCGAGGATGGCGGCATGGCCGGCAGGACTGGCTTCCTCGACCACCGCGCCGCCGATGCCGCGCGCGTGCCAGTCGAGCAGTTCCGCCGGCCCGAGTCGGCGTGCCAGCAGAATCGCCCCGGGCGGCACCGAGGCCGGCACCGCGCCGCCGTCCAGCGCCGCCAGCAGCCGCCCGGCCATGTCTTCCAGGTCCGCCAGCCGCTCGCGCAGATAGGGGTCGGAGATCCGCCGCATGCGGTCGCGCAGCTCGCCCGCCACCCGGTGCACCGCCGCTTCCGCCGACAGCCCGCCGCGAATCGCCTCGTTCACGCGCTTGAGCCAGCCCGGATCCTCGGCGACCAGCCGGTATGCCTCCAGCACCTCGCGCGCTTCCGGCGTCGCCTGGCCGGAGCCGCCGGAGAGCCGGTTGGTGATCAGGTCATCGAGTCCGCGCCGCATGATGTCGACGGCGCGGGCGAGTCGCGTCATTTCGGCATCGGGGTCCTCGGCCAGCAGCCGCCGCGGCGCATGCGCCCCCGGCATCACCGCCGGCCCGATCGCGAGTCCCGGCACCAGGGGACTGGCCATGAAGCGGCGCGGCAGGGCGGCGCCCAGCCCTTCTTCCGCCCCGTCCGAGGCGCCGAAGGCAGCCAGCGGCTCGACCAGCAGCATGGCCACGGTCTCGAGCGCGTCGAGTTCTTCCGATTCGTAGCGGCGCACCGCCCGGTTCTGCACCGCGAGCACGCCGAGGGTGCGGCCGGCGCGACGCACCGGCACCGCCATCATCGAGGTATAGGGTTCCTCGCCGGTTTCCGGGCGGTAGGCGAAACCGGGATGGTTCTGCGCGTCCGGCAGGTTGAGCGGCTGGGCGGTGGCGGCGACCAGGCCGATGATGCCCTCGCCGACCCGCAGCCGGGTGCGGCCCACCGCTTCCGGCCGCAGCCCGACGGTTGCCGCCAGTTCCAGGATGTCGCCGGGACGCATGGCATAGACCGAGCACACCTCGGTCACCATTTCCGATGACACGAGGCGGACGATCTCGTTCAGGGACACAGGGCCGCGCGCCAGGAGGTTGCGCAGCCGTGCGAGCAGGAGGCGCGGCGTCGACATCGCCGCCCCTTCTGTCAGAGTGGCGTGGCGATCGTGTGGCGCGAAGCGAGCGCCGCCACCGCCTGCTCCACCAATTCGGTGATGATGGCCGCCACCGGCTGCACCGAGGTGACCAATCCCACCGACTGGCCGGCCATCAGGCTGCCGGTCTCGACATCGCCCTCGATCACGGCGCGGCGCAGCGCCCCGGCCCAGAAATGCTCGATCTCGAGCTGGGCTGCTTCCTTGGTCAGCTCGCCGGCCTGGTAGCGGCGCACGGTCTCGGCCTGGTGGGCGAGGAACCGCTTCGTCCCGTCATTGGCCAGTCCGCGCACGGGAATCACCGGAAACCGTTCATCGAGCTGCACCGAGGGTATCGCGTCCCGCGCGGCGGCCCGAACAAACGCCTGCTTGAAGTTGGGATGGGCGATGCTCTCGGCGGCGGCGGCGAAGCGGGTGCCGAGCTGCGCGCCGGAGGCGCCCATTTCCAGATAGGCCAGGATCGCCTCGCCACGGCCGAGCCCGCCGGCGACGAAGATCGGCACCTCGCGGATATGCGGCAGGATCTCCTGCGCCAGCACGGTCAGGCTGACCGGGCCGATATGGCCGCCCGCCTCGTTGCCCTCGATCACCAGGGCGTCCGCGCCGGTGCGCACCAGCCGCTTCGCCAGCACCAGCGCCGGGGCGAAGCAGACCAGCTTCGCGCCGCCGTCCTTCACCGCCCGCACCGCGCCACCGGAGGGAATGCCGCCGGCCAGCACGACATGGCCCACCCCCGCCGCCAGCGTCACCCGGATCAGGTCGTCCAGCTGCGGATGCATGGTGATCAGGTTGACGCCGAAGGGCCGGTCGGTCAGCGCCTGGGTGGCGGCGATCTCGCGTTCCAGCAGATCCGGCGTCATCGAGCCGCAGGCCAGCACGCCGAAGCCGCCGGCATTGCTGATCGCCGCGGTCAGGTTGCGCTCGCTCAGCCAGGACATGGCGCCGCCCATGATGGCGGCCTCGCAGCCGAGGAAGTCGCGCCCGCGCGCCCACAGCCGTTCCAGCTGTGCCCGCGCCGCCTCCCGCGCGGGTTCCGCGGCGGAGAGGGGGGCCTCAGGCGGCATCGAGGCCGTACGCCGTATGCAGCGCCCGCACCGCCAGTTCGGTGTATTCGGCCCCGACCAGGACTGAAACCTTGATCTCGCTGGTGGAAATCACCTCGATGTTGATCCCGCGATCGGCGAGGGTGCGGAACATGGTGCTGGCGACGCCGGCATGGCTGCGCATGCCCACGCCGACCACGCTGATCTTGGCCACTTCCTTCTCGGTCAGCAGCATCTCGTAGCCGATCTCGCTTTTGTGCTGCGCCAGCGTCTGCTCGGCGCGCGGCAGATCGGTCTTGCCCACCGTGAAGGTCAGATCGGTGGTGCCGTCGGCCGACACGTTCTGCACGATCATGTCCACGTTGATGGCAGCGGCCGAGAGCGGGCCGAAAATCGCCGCCGCGATGCCCGGCCGGTCCGGCACACGCCGCACCGTCACCTTCGCCTCGTCGCGCGAATAGGCAATGCCGGCGACCAGTTCCTTCTCCACGATCTCGTCCTCGTCCACCACAAGCGTTCCGGGCAGGTCGCTGCCGAGCAGGTTGCCGCCTTCGAAGCTGGACAGCACCTGCACCCGCACGCGTTCCTTCATCGCGAGCTCGACGCTGCGGGTCTGCAGCACCTTCGCCCCGACCGAGGCGAGTTCGAGCATTTCCTCGTAGGCGATCTTAGCGAGCTTGCGTGCCCGTGCAACAATGCGCGGATCGGTGGTGTAGACCCCGTCCACGTCGGTGTAGATGTCGCATCGATCCGCCTTCAGTGCCGCGGCGAGCGCCACCGCCGAGGTGTCCGACCCGCCGCGCCCGAGCGTGGTGACGCGGTTGTCGGGGCCCACCCCCTGGAACCCGGCCACCACCGGCACCTGCCCGCCCTGCATGCGGCGGATCAGCTCGTCCCCGGCGATGCCCTCGATGCGCGCCTTGCCGTGCGCGCCATCCGTGCTCAGCGGGATCTGCCAGCCCTGCCAGGACCGGGCGTCCACCCCGATCGACTGCAGCGCGATCGCGGTCAGCCCGGAGGTGACCTGCTCGCCGGTCGCCACCACCGCGTCGTATTCGCGGGCGTCGTGCAGCGGCGAGAGGTCCTGGCAATACTTGACCAGGGTGTTGGTCACGCCGGCCATGGCGGAGACCACCACGGCCACCTCGTTGCCCGCGTCGACCTCGCGCTTGACACGGGCGGCCACGTTACGGATTCGGTCGAGATCGGCGACGGAGGTGCCGCCGAACTTCATGACGATGCGCGCCATCGGGAAGGTTCCGGCTCGAAGGGCCGCGCACCCGGTTGCGCCGCGGCCGAGACCGCGACACATACTGGCGCCATCGGGAGTGGGCAACATGCAAGCTGTGGCGGATCGGGGAGTCTCCCCCGAAGAAATAGCGCGGTTCGACGCGCTGGCGGGGAAATGGTGGGATCCGGACGGCCCGATGAAGCCGTTGCACCGGATGAATCCGGCCCGGGTGGGCTGGATCGATTCGCGCATCCCGCCCGCGAGCCGGGTGCTGGACGTGGGCTGCGGCGCCGGGCTGCTGGCCGAGGCGCTGGCACGGCGCGGCCATGACGTGCTCGGCATCGATGCCGCCGGGGAAGCGATCGCGGCGGCGCGCGCGCACGCCGAGGGGCGTGGGCTGAAGCTCGCCTATCGCGAAGGCGTGGCCGGCGACCTGCTGGCCGAGGGGCAACGCTTCCCGGTGGTGACCGCGCTGGAGGTGATCGAGCACGTGCCCGATCCGGCGGCGTTCCTGCATACCCTGGCGGGGCTGCTGGAGCCGGGGGGAACGCTGTTCCTCTCCACGCTGAACCGCACGAAGCGGTCCTTCCTGGTGGCGAAGTTCGGCGCGGAATACGTGATGCGGTGGCTGCCGGTCGGCACGCATGACTGGCGCAAGTTCGTCACCCCGGCCGAGCTGGGGGCGCTGGCGCGCGACGCCGGGCTCGGCGTCGCCGACATCACCGGGCTCGAGTTCGACCCGCTGGGCTGGCGCTGGCGCACCGGGCGGGACCTCAGCACCAACTACCTGCTGCAGGCACGGGCGGTCTGACCGTCGCGGCGCGGGCGGGCCGGACCGTTCAGGACCGGCTTGAACCCGCGCCGTCCCTGCTGCTTCTCTTTCCCGTCAGGGAGAGAAAGCACCATGGACAGCGGGCTGACCGAGCCGACACTGCACTTCCCCCATGCTGAACCGCCGCCCTTCGGCGAGCTGCGGGAAATCGCGCCGGGCGTGTTGTGGCTGCGGCTGCCGCTGCCCTTCCGGCTGGACCACGTCAACATCCACCTGATCGAGGATGGCGCGGGCTGGGCGGTGCTCGACACCGGCATCGGCGACCGGCGCTCGCGCGAGATCTGGGAGGCGGTGCTCGATGGGCCGCTCGCCGGGCGGCGCCTGACGCGCATGATCGTGACGCATTACCACCCGGACCATGTCGGGCTGGCCGGCTGGCTCGCCCACCGCTTCGACCTGCCGCTGTGGATGCCCCGGCCGGAATACCTGTTCAGCCTGGCGCTGGCCAATGCGCCGGGCGACCTGGGGGTGGAATCCTGGCGGCCCTTCTACCGCCGCCACGGCCTGTCCGAGCCCTTCACCGACCGGGTGCTCGACCGCGGCCACCTGTACCTGCGCTGCACCACCGGGGTGCCGAGCACCTACCGGCGGATCAAGCACGAGGACGAGATCGACATCGGCGGCCGCCGCTTCACCGTGCTGACCGGCGGCGGCCACGCGCTGGAACAGGCCATGCTGCTCTGCCCGGAGGAGAAGCTGTTCTTCAGCGCCGACCAGGTGATCGCCAAGATCTCGCCCAATGTCAGCGTCACCGCCATGGAGCCGGAGGCGGACGCGCTCGGGATCTATTTGGCGTCGCTGGCCGCGCTGCGCCGGCGCGTGCCGGCGGACGTGCTGGTGCTGGCCGGGCACGGCCTGCCCTTCCACGGGCTGCACCTGCGCATCGACGAGCTGATCGCCCACCATGCCGCCCGCTGCGCCCTGATCGCCGACGCCACCCGCGCGCAGTCGCTCAGCGCCGCCGAGATCGTGCCGCTGATCTTCCCCAGCCTCGCCGACGAACACCAGCTCGGCTTCGCCTTCGGCGAGATCATGGCGCATGTGAACCACATGCTGTCGCTGGGCGAGCTGACGGCCGAAACCGACGAGGAAGGCGAGGTCCGCTTCCGCGCCGCCGGCTGAGCGCCCGCGGCGCCGCTACGCCGCCGCGACCGGCCGGCAGGCCAGCGCGGCCGCGACCTCGGCGATGACCGACTCCCAGTCCCCCGGCCGCGGCTGGCGGTAGATGCGCAGGCCGGGATACCAGGGGCTGTCGCGCCGCCCGTCCAGCCAGCGCCAGCAGGCGTCGAAACGGTCCAGCAGCCATACCGGCCGGCCCAGCGCCCCCGCCAGATGGGCCACCGCCGTATCGACCGAGATGACGAGATCAAGCGTGGCGACCAGCGCGGCGGTGTCGGCGAAATCCTCCATCTCCGCCATCAGGTTGGTCAGCGGCAACGCCGCGGGCGCCGCCGGACCGGTCTTCTGCAGGCTGAGGAAGTGCCATCCGGGCACCGCCAGCACCGGCGCCAGCAACTCCGGCGACAACGAGCGGCGGGCATCGACCGCGCTCAGCTCGGGGATGTGCGAACGGGGATTCCCCGCCCAGACCAGCCCGATGCCCGGGCCGCGCGCCATCGCGGCGAGGCGCCGCCGCCAGGCCGCGACCCGCTCCGGGTCGGCGCGCAGATACGATGCCGGCGCGGGAATGGTCGCGAGCGTGGTGCCGAGCGCCCGCGGCAGGCTGAGCATCGGGCAGTGCAGGTCGAATGGCGGCAGCGCCTCGTCCTGCGCCAGCACCGCCTCGACGCCGTCCACGCTGCGCAACAGCCGCAGCAGTGGCTTCGGTGCCGTCACCACCACCCGCGCCCCGCGTGCCGCCGCGAGCGGCACATAGCGGCAGAACTGCAGCGTGTCGCCGAGGCCCTGCTCGGCCCAGACCAGCAGCGTCCGGCCTGCCGCCGATTCGCCGGTCCACTGCGGCCGCGCGCCGTGGTGGCGCTTCCCGGCCTCGGCCTGCAGCGGCGTCCGCCAGCGCCATTCGTATTCGCCCCACCCCTCCGCCAGTTCGCCCAGCGCCAGCAGCGCCAGCGCCAGGTGGAAATGCGCGTACACATGCTCCGGCCGCAGGCCGATGGCGGCACGGAAGCAGGACTCCGCCTCGCGCAGCCGCCGCAGCCGGAGCAGCGCCGTGCCCAGATTGCTGAGCATGTCCGGGTCGTCCGGCCGCAACGTCAGCGCCCGGCAGAAACTGGCCACCGCTTCGTCCAGCCGCCCCTGTTCCTTCAGCGCGCTGCCCAGGTTGCCGAGCGCCTCGGGAAAGTCAGGTCGCAGCGCGAGGGCACGGCCATGGCAGTCGATCCCCTCCTCCAGCCGGCCCTGCGCGACCAGCACGGCCCCGAGATTGGTCAACGCGCCCGGGAAATCCGGACGCAACGCCAGCGCCCGGCGGTAACTGGCGGCCGCCTCCTCCCGCCGTCCCAGCCCGGCCAGCGCAATGCCCAGGTTGTTGTGGGCTTCCGGGAAGTCCGACCGGGCCGCGATGGCCTGCCGGCAACAGGCAATTCCTTCCTCCGGCCGCCCCTGCTCATGCAACGCGGCCCCGAGGTTGGTCAGCGTCTCCGGATCGCCGGGTCGCAGCGCCAGCGCCCGGCGATAGCTGGCGATCGCCTCCTCCCGCCGTCCCAGCCCGGCCAGCGCGATGCCCAGGCCGGCCTGCGTTTCGGGATCGTCCGGCCGCAGCGCCAGTGCCCGGTGGAAGCACGCCACCGCCTCGTCCTGCCGGCGCTCGTGGCTGAGCACACGGCCCAGGTTGCAATGATAGACGGGCGCACGCGGATTGATGGCGATCGCGGCGCGGATCAGTTCGATGGCGCGGCCGGGCCGGCCGGTCTGCCCGGCAAGCAGCCCCAGCAGGTGCAGCGTGTCGGCATGGCGCGGCGCCACCGCCAGCACCAGGCCATAGCACCGTTCCGCTTCCTCCAGGCGTCCGGCCTGGTGATGCCGCAGCGCCTCGGCGAAGGCCGCCGGTCCGGCCGGGGCGGCGGGCCGCGCCATGGCCGCCCCTTTTCGTTGCATCCGGCTTCGTCGATCGTCCATGCCAGCGTACTTTTCGCCACCGTATTTCGCAAAGCTGGAAAGGCCGGTTCCAACGGCTCCATCCAGCCGGTTTCGCGTGGCCATACCAAAGAAAACAGCCGATTCCCGGCATGGCCGCAAATCGGTTCTAGCAAACGAACGGATCGGTCCAGTAGGGAAATCCGCCATGCATTTTCGCAATAAGGCGGGTTACGGAAGATGTGTTGCACGCGCGCCGCAAGGCGACGCGCGACCCGCCCTTCGCCGGTCCCGGTTCAGCCGTCGGCGCGAGGCACCCAGGGGATGCGGGCGACCTCGATGCCTTCCTCGGCCAGCGCCTCGGCATCGGACGGGCTCGCCTCGCCATAGATGCCGCGGCGGTCGCTCTCGCCCCGGTGCATGCGGCGCGCCTCATCGGCGAAGGCGGGGCCGACATAGTCGCAATTCTTCTCAACCTCGGCGCGCAGCCGCTGCAGCGTCGCCCGCACGTGGTCGGGGATGTGCCCGGCCGCCGTCATCTGCCCGGACGGGCCGGAGGCGGGGGCCGGCGGCTCCTTCGCGGACACCGGCGGCGGGGCCGGCGGCGGCTCGGTCCGGGCATTGCCCTTGCGCGGCAGCGACGGCGCCATCAGGGCCCGATCCACTTTCACGCTGCCGCAGACCGGACATTCCAGCAGGCCATGCTGCGCCTGCTTCTCGAACGACGCACTGTCCTTGAACCAGCCATCGAAGCCGTGGCCGTCGCTGCACTGCAGTTGATAGTGGATCATGTGATTACTTTGGTAAACGCGCCCTGACGTTGCATCGAGACGGTCCAGTTTGGCACTCCCTGCCAGGGATTGCCAATGGTCCGGATCCGAGTTGTCCCCAGCCGTGTCGGATCGGCATCACCTTGTGATCCGACCGAAGGCTCCGGCCCTGGAGTCCGTCAGGCCGCCAGCAGCGGATCCAGCTTGCCGGCCCGGTCGAGCGCCATCAGGTCGTCGCAGCCGCCGACATGCTGGCCGCCGATGAAGATCTGCGGCACCGTCGCCCGCCCGCCGGACCGGCGCACTGCTTCCTCGCGGGCCGGCGAGCCGCGCGGCGCGTCGATCTCGCGGAAGGCAACCCCCTTCTGCGTCAGCAACTGCATGGCCCGGGCGCAATAGGGGCATCCGGGCTGGGTATAGATCTCGATATCCGGCATTCTGGTCTCCTCAATCATCCCGCACATGGCCCTATCGCCGGCCTAACGCAACCGCGGGTCAGGCACGCGCGCGGCCACCAGCACATCCACCCCGGCGGCACCGGACGCCAGCAGCACCCGGGTGCAGGCGCCACAGGTCGCCCCGGACGTCAGCACGTCATCCACCAGCAGCACGCGCCGCCCGGCGATGCGGGACAGCCGGCGCTGCCGCACCGTGAAAACCCCTTCCACCACGGCCGCCCGCTCCGCCGCCCCGAGATCGCCGAGCGACGGGGTCGCATGGCGCCGCCGCAGCGCATCGAGGCAGGCCGGGACGCCGGACAGGCGTGACAGCGCGCGGGCCAGCAGCGCCGCCTGGTTGTAGCGACGAACCAGCAGCCGCCAGCGATGCAGCGGCACCGGCACGATTACCTCCGCCTCGCGCAGCAGCGCGCCGCCCGCCCGCGCCATCAGCGGCGCCAGCGCCGCCGCCGTCTCGGTGCGGTCGCCATGCTTGAAGGGCAGCAGCACGCGCCGGGCCAGGGCATCGTAGCGCAGCGCCGCACGGGCGCGGTCCCAGGGCGGCGGGTGGTCACGGCAGGCGGGGCAAAGCGACTCCGCCCCACCCTGCCCGGCATCGGTGAACGGCACGCCGCACCGCTGGCAGCAGGGGGCGCCGATCAGCCCGAGCTGGCGGAAGCAGTCCGGGCAGAACCCGCCGGAAACCAGGATGGGCGCGTCGCAGGTCAGGCAATGCGGCGGCAGCAGCAGGTCAAGCGTCGCCTGCCCCGCCCGGGCCAGCAGCGCCAGCACCCCGGACCGGCCCGCGTCGTCGTCGACCACCATGGTCAGAACGCCATCCGGTTCTGGCGCAGCCGCGCCGACAGGTCGATCGCCACCGCCAGCTTGCCGAAGCGGTCGATTCCCCGCGCCTCCAGCCGCTCGAACTGGCGCACCAGGATGGCCGCAGCGGTCAGCGAATCCGCCAGCGCGGTGTGCCGGCCGATCACCTCGAAGCCCATGCGCGCGCAGATGCCGTCGAGGGAATGGTCGTCCTCCTCGGGATCGAGCCAGGCCGAGATCAGCAGCGTGTCCAGCACCGGGTTGTCGAAGCGCAGGCCGCAGGCATCGGCGCCACGGCCGATCGCCATCATGTCGAAGGCGGCGTTGTGGGCGACCAGCACGGCATCGCCGGCGAAGCGGCGGAACTGCGGCAGCACCACCGCCAGCGGCGGCTTGTCCGCCACGTCCGCATCGGTCACGCCGTGGAACCGCACCGAGTCCGGCGGGATCGGCCGGCCGGGATTGACGATGCGCTCGAAGGTTTCCAAGGGCAGCACCCGCCCGTTGACCACGCGCACGGCGCCGATCGACACCACCTCGTCGCCCTTCGACAAGGCCAGCCCGGTGGTTTCGACATCGAACACGACATAGCTCAGCTCCCGCAGCCGCCGCTCGCGCAGGGCATCGGTCACCGCCGGCCGTCCGGCAAGGTCGAAATCGTAGAATTCCGGACGCATCGCCCGCGGACGGCGCGGCACGAGCCCCGGTTCGGCGGCCGAGGGCAGCGGGATGCGGATCAGCGCCTCGCCCGGCCCGGCCGGCTGGCTCCAGCAATCGGTGGCGTGCCGCTCCAGCACCGCCCGCGCGGTGGTGGCGGCGTCGCCGAAGGGAATGTCGAGCCAGGCTTCCAGCAGCCCGGCCGGGACCGGCGCGCCGGACCACACCAGATCGAGGCACACCCGCCCATGCTCGCGCGCCACCGCCGCGGTCAGGTAGTCGACGCCGCATTCCCGGGCCAGCAGGGCGGCGAGGTGTTCCAGCAGATCGGCCAGCGCGAGGCTGTCGGCCAACACCCAGTCCGGCAGCCCGGCCGGCACCACCCGGACCGGCGGCGCCGCCTGCGCCATGCGGCGGGCCAGCAGCGCGAACAGATCGGCGGTGCCGATCTCCGCCATCGGCCAGCTCCGCCCACCCAGCTCCTCCAGCGCCGTCGCCAGCGCCGCGTTCTGCTCGCTGAGCTGCAGGCTGTCCTCCAGCAGCACCCGCTCGAAGGCATGGCGCTGCCCGGCCTCCAGTTCCGGCACCTCGGCGAGCGTCTCGACCGCGGCGCGCAAGCTGGCCAGCAGGCCGTTCTGCCGTTCGAGCCCGGCCCGCAGCGTCCGCTCCAGCCGCGCCGCCCGGTCGATCTCCGCCCCGGTGTCGCTGAGCGTCAGCACGTAGCCGGTCGGGGCACCGGCGGCATCGGTGGTCAGCGCCATGCGCGCCTGCAGCAGCCGCGCCGCGCCCTGGGTGGCGCAGACGAAGCGCTCGGCCCGGCCCGCCTCCGGCCGCCGCTCCAGCCGTTCCAGGTGGTGGTCGAGCGGGGCGCGCGACAGCACCTCGGTGACCGGGCGGCCCAGGCCCAAAGACTGCGAGGCATCGACCAGCTCGGCCGCGACCTGATTATACAGCAACACCTGATGGTCGCGGGCACAGACAACCACGCCTTCGGAGAGGTCGAGGAGAATCGCCTCCAGCCGGCGCTTCTGCTCCTCGACGCGGGCGGTGGCGGCGGCCAGCGCCGCCTCGCGGGCCGCCTCGGCGGCAGCGAGCCGGGCCTGCAGCGCCGCCGTGGCCTCGCCCAGCCGCGCCGCCAAGCGGCCGGCGGACGGCGGGGCGTGCCGGGGATCGTCGCGGGCGGCGACCAGCAAAGCCCGCGCCAGCCGGTCGAGCGGGCGGCCGAGCCAGAGTTCCAGCGCCAGCCAGGCCAGCAGCACGCAACCGGCGGCGGCGGCGGCGACGGCTTCCGGCGGTGCGCCCCAGCGCCCCGCGAAGCCGGCGGCACCCGCGCAGCAGGCCAGCGGGATCAGGACACGCCGCAGCGAGGCGGCCACTCCGGCCGGATGGCGCGCCATCAGCCGGCGAGCAGGGCCTTCACCCGCTCCACCACCTCGCGGGTGGAGAAGGGCTTGGTGATGTAGGCATCGGCCCCCAGCGCCAGCCCCTTGGCGCGCTCCACCCCCTGCCCCTTGGCGGTGAGCATGATCACGCGGATGCCGGCCCAGGCGGGATGGGCGCGGATGGTCTGGCAGAGATCATAGCCGCTGCGGCGGGGCATCATCAGGTCGAGCAGGATCAGGTCCGGCGGCTCCTGGTCCAGCGCAGCGAGCACCTCGTCCCCGTCGCGCGCAACCCGCACGCGATAGCCGGCGCGCTTCATCAGGAATTCCAGCGACAGGACGATGTTCGGATCGTCGTCCGCGACCAGTACGGATGCGGCCAACGCCGTTTCCTCCCAGTTCCGTTGCGCCCCAGGCTAGCATCGCGGCCATCTTCATCAAACCCTCCGCGAGGGACCGTCGCCTGAAGGCGACGGAAAGACAGGGGGCTGCGCGACAGCGCGGAGCACTTGCGTCCACATCGGACACCTTCCATACTTGAAGATATGAAGTTGGTTGCCGCCGTGAAGCTCGTGCCGACGCCAGAACAGGCTGCATGCCTGTCAGAGACGTTGACGCGCTGCAATGCGGCATGCTCGTGGCTTGCCGCCCTGGGCTTCGCGACGAAAACCTTTCGGCAATACAATCTGCACAAGGCCGCCTATGCCGATCTGCGCAGCCGCTTCGACCTGACCGCGCAGGCCGCCGTGCGTTGCATCGCCAAGGTCGCCGATGCCTTCAAGGTCAACCGCGAGGTCGCGCCCACTTTCCGCCCCGACGCCGCGCAGCCCTACGACGATCGGATCATCCGGTTCGTCAAGGCTGGCGCCGCCGTCAGCATCTGGACCGTCCAGGGGCGCATGGTGATCCCCGTGGTGATGGGCGAGCACCAGCGGCGCCTGATGGTCTATCGCAAGGGCGAGGTCGACCTGTGCTGCGTGCGCGGAAAGTGGATGCTTGCCGCGACCTGCGACATCCCCGAGACGGATGACTTCCAGGCCGATGACTGGCTTGGCGTTGATCTTGGCATCGTTGCCCTGGCAACCGACAGCGATGGCAAGATTTACAGCGGCGCTGAGGTCGAGAAGGTGCGC
The DNA here is from genome assembly GCF_937425535.1 of Rhodovastum atsumiense. NCBI lineage: Bacteria > Pseudomonadati > Pseudomonadota > Alphaproteobacteria > Acetobacterales > Acetobacteraceae > Rhodovastum > Rhodovastum atsumiense. The sequence continues at coordinate 5,032,572 of NZ_OW485601.1, read as the reverse complement.
CAGCACCTCGCGCGTCGTCGCAGGGGCCTGCAGACGTGCGGCACCAGGGCCGCGAAGCGACGACTGAAGAAATTGGCCGGGAAGCAGCGAAGATTCCAGGCACATACCAATCACTGCATCTCGAAGGCGCTTGTTGGAGACGCTGAACGCACCGGCCGCGGCATTGCCCTGGAAGACCTGAAGGGCATTCGCAGCCGGGTTACGGCTCGCGGCGACCAGCGAGCGAGGCTTGGCAACTGGGCGTTTGCCCAGCTTGGCGGCTTCGTCGTTTACAAGGCAGGATGCGCCGGAGTTCCGGTCTGTTTCGTTGATCCTCGCAACACGTCGCGCGCGTGCCGTGCCTGCGGGTGCATCGATAAACGGAACCGGCCCACCCAGGCCACCTTCAAGTGCGTCTCGTGCGGCCATGAAGCGGCTGCCGACCACAACGCGGCGCTCAACATCCGGCAACGGGTGTTGAGCGTCAGGGGCGATGTAGTGCGCCCTGAAGTGCTCGCAGCTTAACCCGCTGCAGGGCAAAGCCGCCTGCTTTAGCTGGTGGTACATTACATCACGTGGTTCTTTTGGAATCCGGCGCCGCCTCATCCCGTCCGGGCCGACGCGTGCTCCATCGCCGCGGCGGCGCGGCGCAAGGTGGGGTCGAAGGGGTTGACCCGGGCACTGATCTCGGCCGCCTCGCGCTTCAGCAGCATCGCCATCACCGCCCGGCGCTCCGGGGTCAGGCGGTCGGTGGTGGTGCCGACACTCAGCGCCGCCACCACGCGGCCGCCACGGTCGCGGATGGGAACCCCGACCCCGGCCATGCCCGGGATCAGCCCGGCCGCGCCCTCGGCATGGCCGTCCTGCTGCACGCGGGCCAACTCGGCGCGCAGGCTCGCCTCGTCGAAGCTGCCGTACTGCTGCATGCGGGGCAGGTTGTAGCGGATGATCTCGTCCTGCTCGGGGCCGGGCAGAAACGCCAGGATCGCCGCCGCGCCCTGGCCGATGCCCAGCGGCACCCGCCCGCCGATGTCGCCGGTAAAGGAGCGGATCGGCAAGGGGCCGGCGCTGCGGTCGATGCAGACCGCGTCATAGCCATTGTGGACCAGCAGAAACAGCGTCTCGCCGAGCGAGGCGGTCAGGCGCAGCAGCACCGGCCGGGCGATCTCCCGCAGGCCGAGCGGCGAGCCGGCGCGCGACGCCAGCACGAACAACTCGATGCCGAGCGTGTAGACCTTGCCGAGCGGATCGTAGTCCACCGCCCCCTCGGCGACGAGCGCGCGCAGCAGACGATGCGCGCTCGGCCGGGGCAGCCCGGCCGCGTCGGCGAGCGTGGACAGGCGCGCCCCGCCCGGCCCGGCCTGGGCCACCTGGCGCAGCAACGCGAAGGGACGGGCGAGTCCACCCGAGGTTTCGTTCATCATGACATACTTCCATGTGACGGACGCCTGTGGCGTCTCTTTTCTGAAAAATTCCGTCAAACGGAATTTTATCCAAATTTATGCCGCTGAATGAAAATCTCGCTTGTCTCCCCAGGAGGCGCAACAAATAGTTGAGCCCTCCGCCGCATCCATTCCCAAAGGGGGGATCAAAAGCATGGCGCGTTGGCGTGTGGGCGTCGATTCGGGTGGCACGTTCACCGATGTCTGCCTGTTCGATGCAGACGAAGGTCGCGTCGAGGTCTGGAAAGTGTCCTCCACGCCCGACGATCCCTCCCGCGGCATCGCCCAGGGCGTCGAGGAAGGCATGCGCCGCGTCGCCCCCGAGGCGGGCGAACTTCCGGCCGCGCCGGTCACCTATTTCGGCCACGGCACCACGGTCGCGACCAACGCGCTGATCCAGCACCGCGGCGTGCGCACCGGGCTGGTTACCACCGACGGCTTCCGCGACCTGCTGGAAATCGGCCGGCAGAAGCGCCCCGACCTGTATGACATGCAGGCCGACAAGCCGCCCACGCTGGTGGCACGCGACCTGCGCCTGGAAGTGCCGGAACGGGTGACCCACACCGGCACGGTGGAAACCCCGCTCGACGAGCCGCGCATGCGCGCGGCCGCACAGGCGCTGAAGGCAGCCGGGGTGAAGGCGATCGCCGTTTCCTTCCTGTACGGCTTCATCCGCCCCGAACACGAGCAACGCGCCGTCGAGATCCTGCGCGAGGAGATGCCCGACGTCTTCATCTGCGCCGGCCACGAGATCGCCCCCGAGTTCCGCGAGTTCGAGCGGCTCTCGACCGTGGTGCTGAACGCCTATCTCGGCCCGGTGATGCGCAGCTACATCGAGCGCCTGACGCCGCGGCTGCAGGCGCTGGGAATGAAGGCGACGCCGCACCTGACCCAGTCCAACGGCGGCGTCATCGGCTTCTCCACCGCCGCCGAGATGCCGGTGCGCACGGTGCTGTCCGGCCCCTCCACCGGCGTGGTCGGCGCGCAGGCGATCGGCCGGCTCGCCGGGTTCGAGGACCTGATCACCTTCGACATGGGCGGCACCTCGACCGACGTGGCGCTGCTGCAAGGCGGCGCCTGCAAGCTCACCGGCGAGGCGGTGGTGCACGGCTATCCGATCAAGGCGCCGATGCTCGACATCCACACCGTGGGCGCCGGCGGCGGCTCGATCGCCTATATCGATGCCGGCGGATTGCTGAAGGTGGGGCCGCGCAGTTGCGGCGCCGATCCCGGCCCGGTCTGCTACGATCGCGGCAACACCGAACCTGCCACCACCGACGCCAACGTGGTGCTGCAGACGCTCAATCCCGAATACCTGCTCGGCGGGCGCATGAAGGTGCGCCAGGATCTCGCGCGGGCGGCGATCGGGCGGCTGGCCGAGCGGCTGGGCCTGGGCGTGATGGAAACCGCGCAGGGGATTCTGTCGGTCGTCACCGCCAACATGGCGCGGGCGATCCGGGTGATCTCGATCCAGCGCGGCCATGATCCGCGCGACTACACGCTGATGGCCTTCGGCGGCGCCGGCCCGCTGCATGCGGCGCGGCTGGCGCGCGAGCTGGAGATGAAGCGGGTGCTGGTGCCACGCAATCCCGGCATCCTCTGCGCCATGGGGCTGCTGCTGACGGATCTGCGCGCCGACTTCGCCGCGACCCGCCTGCTGCCGGCCAGCGCCGAGGTGGTACCAGACGTGGCCGAAGCCTTCGCCGCCCTGGAAGCGCGCGCCGCCGCGTGGTTCGAGCACGAGGAGATCGCCCCCGAGGCGCGGCGCCTGACCCGCACCGCCGACATGCGCTATGCCGGCCAGAACTACGAGCTCGCGGTACCGCTGCCGGACGGCCCCGTCTCCGCCGACACCATCGCCGCGCTGCAGGCGGGCTTCGCCGAAGCGCATCGCCAGCGTTACGGCTTCGTCGCCGAGGGCGAACCGGTGCAACTGGTGACGCTGCGCCTGGAAGCGACCGGGCTGGTGCCCAAGGCGGAGCTGCACGCCTATCCGGACGCCGGGCCGGACGCCTCGGGCGCGATCACCGGCAAGCGGCAGGTGTGGTTCCCGGAAGCCGGCAACTTCGTGGCAACGCCGATCTACAGCCGCGACGACCTGCGCCCCGGCAACCGCTTCGCCGGTCCCGCCATCGTCGAGCAGATGGACACCACCACGGTGGTGCCGCCCGGCATGACCGCGCGGGTCGATGCCTATCTCAACCTGATCCTGGAGGTGCCGGCATGAGCCAGAGCCAGACCCTGCCGGGCGCGGCCGCCGCGCTCGATCCGATCACCGTCGAGGTGATCGGGGCGGCGCTGTCCTCGATCGTGGAAGAGACCGGGGAAGCGCTGATCCGCGCGTCCTATTCCACCAACATCAAGGAACGCCGCGACTGCTCGACGGCGCTGTTCGACGCCGCCGGGCGCACGCTGTGCCAGGCCGAGCACATCCCGATCCACCTGGGCAGCTTCATCGGCATCGTGCCGCACATCGCCCGGCTGCACCCGATCGAGGACATGCGGCCCGGCGACGTGTTCATCGGCAACGACGCCTATGCCGGCGGCGGCACCCACCTGCCCGACATCGTGCTGGCCGAGCCGATCTTCGTCGAAGGCAGGCTGGTCGCCTGGACGGTAAATCTCGCGCACCATTCCGACTTCGCCGATCGCGGCCATGCGCATATCTACCAGGAAGGACTGCGCATCCCGCCGGTGCGGCTGTATCGCGCCGGGGTGCTGCAGGAGGACGTGCAGGAGCTGATCCTGCTGAACTGCCAGGTGCCGCGCGAACGGCTGTCCGACCTGCGCGCGCAGATGGCGGCGAACCGGGTGGGCGTGCAGCGCTTCCGCGCGCTCTGCGCCAAGTACGGCACCGCCACCGTGCTCGCCGCCGGCGAGGCGCTGCTCGACTACGCCGAACGCAAGATGCGCGCCGGCATCGCCGCGATGCCCGACGGCACCTGGCGCTTCGAGGACGTGTTCGACAATACCGAGATCCCGCAAACGCTGCGGCTCGCGGTGGAGGTGACGGTCAAGGGCGACAGCATGTCGCTGCATTTCGACGCGCCCGACCAGGTACGTGCCGGTATCAACATGACCTACACGGCGCTGCTGGCCACCACCTACTACATCGTGAAATCAGTGGTCGATCCGACCATCCTGCCCAATGCCGGCCTGGCACGACCGCTGAGCGTCACCGCGCGCGAGGGCAGCGTGCTGAACTGCGTGCATCCGGCGGCGGTGAACGGCCGGGTGCAGACCTGCCAGCGCGTCTCCGACCTGATCCTCGGCGCGCTCGCCCAGGCGGTGCCGGAGCGGGTCACCGCCTGTTCCAACTCCACCTGCACCGTGGCCACCTTCATCGGCCAGCGCCCCGATGACGGCTCGCTGTGGGTCTACCTGGAGACGATGGGCGGCGGCGGCGGCGCGCGGGCCGGCAAGGACGGGCTCGACGGCATCCATGTCCACGTCACCAACACCTCCAACCTGCCGGTGGAAGCGCTGGAGCTGGAATATCCGCTGACGCTGCTGCGCTACGAGCTGGTGGCGGAGTCCGGCGGGGTCGGCCGCACCCGCGGCGGCATGGGGCTGCGGCGGGTGTACCGGGCCGATGCGGATTGCCTGGTGCGGGTCGATGCCTCGCGGCTGCGCTCGCAGAGCTGGGGCCTGTTCGGCGGCGGCCCCGGGGGGCATGGCGGCATCGAATGCGGCCCCGGCGTGGAATTCCACGATGACCGCGCCGCCCTGAAGGCCGGCCAGTGGTTCGCGGTGATCAGCCCCGGTGGCGGCGGCTACGGCCCGCCCGCCGAGCGCGCCCCGGAAGCAGTGGCGCGCGACCGCGCCGAGGGCGTGATCGGCGCCGACACCGCCCAAGCCACCTACGGCCTGACCGCCTGAGCCTTTGCCGCGCAACCGCATCGGGAGAGAGTTCCGCATGGCCATGTCCCTGCCCCGCCGCGCCGTCCTGGCCGGTGCCGCCGCGACCCTGCCTTTCCTGCGCGTGCCCGGCGCGCGCGCCCGCACGCCGGGGGTGCTGACCTTCGGCCTGTCCAGCTACCCGCCGACCATCCAGCCCTGGGCCAACAGCGGCACCGCCGCCGGCACCATCAAGCTGATGATCTATCGCGGCCTGCTCTCCTACGGCCCCGACGGCAACCTGCGTGCGGAACTGGCGGAATCCTGGACGCACGAAGGCGACAGCACCTGGGTGTTCAAGCTGCGCCCGGCCACCTTCCACAACGGCGAGAAGGTGACGTCCGCCGATGTGAAATGGACGCTCGAGCAGGTCGGCGGGGCGCAGTCGACCGCCTATTTCCGCGCCGAGATGCAAACGATCGAGCGCATCGAGACACCGGACGAGCGCACCGTGCGCATCGTCACCCGCACGCCGGTGGCGACCCTGCCGACCTGGATGGCGAGCTACCACATGCCGATCATCTCCCGCGCCTCGCCGCGCGGGCAGTTCATCGGCGCGGGGCCGTTCACGCTGACTGCGCAGGAACGCGGCGTCTCGCTCGACCTCACGGCCTTCCCCGGCTTCTACCGGCCGGGCCTGCCGAAGCTGAAGGGCGTGCGCGTCGTCACCTATGCCGACGAGAACCTGCGCGTCGCCGCCTTGCAATCCGGCGATGTCGACCTGATCGAGTACGTGCCCTGGCAGGCGATGGACGCGATCAGCGCCAATCCGGCGCTGCGGCTGGATACCATCGACGGGCCGTTCATGTTCCTGACCTTCAACGGCACCCGCCCGCCCTTCAACGACGCCCGCGTGCGCCGGGCGGTGGCGCACGCCATCCGTCGCGACGAACTGGTGAAGGCCGCCTTCTTCGGCCGCGGCGCGCCGCTCGCGCACCTGCCGATCCCGGCCAACAGCCCGTTCTACAATCCCGAGTTCAAGGATGCCTGGGCCTACGATCCCGACCTGTCGCGCCGGCTGCTGAAGGAAGCCGGCTACGGCGGCGGGATTTCCTGCGGCCTGCTCGCCACCGCGCAGTACAGCATGCACAAGGACACCGCCGAGGTGGTGCAGCAGCACCTGGCCGCGGTCGGCATCAATGCGCAGCTCAACCTGCCGGACTGGGCGACGCGCGTTGCCATCGGCAATCGCGGGCAGTACGACATCGCCGTCCAGGGCACCGCCGCCGACAGCAACGACGCCGACGGCATCGCCAGCTTCATCGATGGCAGCCTTTCGCCGGCCTATGTGCGCAGCTTCGGGCTGAAGACGCCGCGCGTCACCGAGCTGCTCGCCGCCGGCCGCGCCGAGTTCGACGAGGCGAAGCGGCGCGACATCTATCGCGAGATGGAGCGGGTGGCGATCGAGGACGTGCCGATCGCCAGCCTGACCTGGCGCAGCCAGGGCTACGCCATGCGCCGCGAGGTGACGGGCTTCACCAACCTGCCGGGGGCGCTGACCTTCTATTCCGGCCTGACCTTCGAGACGACCGCGGTGGGCTGACCCCATGCTGGCCTTCGCCGCCCGCCGCCTGCTGGTGTCGCTGGCCCTGGTCTGGGTGGTGGCGACGCTGGTGTTCCTGGTGATCCACCTGATCCCGGGCGATCCGGCCGAGCTGCTGCTGGCGCAGGGCGGCGTCGCGCCCGATCCGGGCATGGTCGCCGACCTGCGCCAGCGCCTGGGCCTCGACCAGCCGCTGCTCACGCAATACGCCGCCTATCTGGGCGGCGTGCTGCAGGGCGATTTCGGCACCTCGCTGATCGACGAGCACCCGGTGGCCGAGGAAATCGCGCTGCGGCTGCCGCGCACGCTGGAACTGGTGGGGATGGCCGGGCTGCTGGCCGTGCTCGGCGGGCTGCCGCTGGGCGTGCTGGCGGCGGTGCGGGCGGGCAGCGCGATCGACCGCGCACTGGCGGGGCTCGCGGCGTTGTCGTTGTCGCTGCCGGTCTTCGTGGTCGGCACGCTGGCGCTGCTGGTGCTGGCGCAGATGCTGCGGCTGGTGCCGGCGGGCGGCTACGTGCCCTTCGCCACCGATCCCTGGCGGCATCTCGGCCTGCTGCTGCTGCCGGCCGGCACGATCGCGGTCGGGCTCGGCGGGGTGGTGCTGCGCGTCACCCGCAGCGCGGTGCTGGAAGTGGTGCGGCGCGAGCATGTGCGGGCGGCGCAGGCGCGCGGGGTGGCGCCGGGGCGGATCCTGCGCCGGCATGTGCTGCGCAACGCGCTGACGCCGGTGGTCACGGTGCTGGCGCTGCACCTGGGGGGGCTGCTCGGCGGCACGGTGCTGGTGGAATACGTGTTCAACTGGCCGGGCCTGTCCGGCTACCTGGTGCGGGCGGTGGAAGCACGCGACTACCCCGAGGTGGTCGGCATCGTGCTGGTGATCTCGGCGCTGTTCGTGGCGCTGAATTTCGTGGTGGACCTGCTCTATGCGGTGATCGACCCGCGGGTGAGGGCCGGCTGATGCGTACTGCGTCCTGGTACCGCCTGGGATTGCCCGCCCTGCTGCTGGGGGTGGTGCTGCTGCTCGCCCTCGCTGCCCCGCTGCTGCCGCTGGCCGATCCGGTGCGCCAGGACGTGGCCGGACGGCTGGCCGGGCCTTCGGCGGCGCATTGGCTCGGCCAGGACGAGTACGGCCGCGACGTGCTGGCGCGCATCGTCTGGGGGGCGCGGGTCTCGCTGGGTGTGGCCTTCACCGTGGCGCTGATCGCAGGCGCGGCCGGCACGGCGCTGGGCGTGCTCGGCGGCTACTGGCGCGGCGCGGTGGAGCTGGCCACGGTGCGGCTGGCCGAGGTGGTGCTGTGCTTCCCGCCGATGCTGCTGGCGCTGCTGGTGGTGACGCTGCTCGGCCCCGGCGCGGGCACGCTGGCGGTGTCGCTGTCGGTGCTGTTCGCCCCCGGCTTCGCCCGCGTCGCCTATGCCGAAACGCTCTCGGTGCGCGCGCTGGATTACGTGACGGCGCAGCAATCGCTGGGCGCGCGGGCCGGGCGCATCCTGCTGCGCACGCTGCTGCCGAATATCCTGCCGCCGCTGATCGTGCAGGTGTCGCTGACCGTCGCCGCGGCGATGGTGCTGGAAAGCGGCCTGTCCTTCCTCGGCCTGGGGGTGACGCCGCCCTCGCCCTCCTGGGGGCTGATGATCCGCAGCGCCCGCGCCACCATGGAACAGGCGCCGGCCCTTCTGCTGTGGCCCTGCCTCGCGCTCGGCGGCACGGTGCTGCTGCTGAACCTGCTGTGCGACCGGCTGCGCGACCTGCTCGACCCGCGCGCCGCCGAGATCGGCCGGCCGGGCTTCCTGCGCCGCGTCGCCGCGCTGCCGCCGCGCGCCACCCAAGCCGCCCCGGCGGAGACGCCCTGCCTGCTGGAGCTGCGCGAGCTGACGCTGGAGATCGCCGGCCGCGCCGGGCGGGTACCGGTGGTGCGCAACCTCAGCCTGACGGTGGCGCCGGGCGAGACGCTGGCGCTGGTGGGCGAAAGCGGCTCGGGCAAGACGCTGACCAGCCTCGCGGTGATGGGGCTGCTGCCGCCGGCGGTGCGGGTGGCAGCGGGACAGATCCTCTACACCGGCCATGACGGCCGGACCGTGGACCTGCTGCGGCTGCCGGAACCGGAGCTGCGGCGCCTGCGCGGCCACGAGATCGCCATGGTGTTCCAGGATCCGGCCAGCAGCCTCAACCCGCTGCTGCGCGTCGGCACCCAGGTGGCCGAGGCGGTGCGCGGCACCGGCACGCAGGTGGTGGAGCTGCTGCGCGCGGTCGGCCTGCCCGATCCGGCGCGCCGCGCCCGCGCCTTCCCGCACGAGCTGTCCGGCGGGCAGCGCCAGCGGGTGATGATCGCCGCCGCCATCGCCAACCATCCGCGGCTGTTGCTGGCCGACGAGCCCACCACCGCGCTGGACGTCACCGTGCAGGCACAGATCCTGGACCTGCTGCAGGCGCTGCAGCAGGCCGAACGCGGACTCGGGCTGGTGTTCGTCACCCACAACCTCGCCGTAGTATCCGAGATCGCGCACCGCGTCGCGGTGATGTACGCGGGCGAGCTGGTGGAGGAAGGCCCGGTGGCGAAGGTGTTCGCCGCCCCGCGCCACCCCTATACCGCGGCGCTGATCGCCTCCACGCCGGAGGGCGATGCCGAGCGGCTCTCCGCCATTCCCGGCACGGTGCCGCTGGCCTGGGAGATGCCGCCGGGCTGCCGCTTCGCGCCACGCTGCGAGCATGCGCGCCCGAACTGCACGTCCACACCGCCGGTGCTGGAACATGCCGCGCCGGACCATCTCACGCGCTGCCTGCGCTGGAAGGAGCTGGCATGACTGCCGCCGTCCTCCGGCGCCCGCCACTGCTGGTGCGGGCCGAAGGTCTGAGCCGTGCCTTTGCCGCCCGCACGCTGTTCCGTCGCGCCGCGCCAGTGCTGGCGGTGCGCGAGGTCGAACTGGACCTGCTGCGCGGCGAGGCTCTGGGCGTGGTGGGGGAATCGGGTTGCGGCAAGAGCACGCTCGGCCGGCTGCTGCTGGGGCTGCTGCCGCCGACCGCGGGACAGGTGATGTTCGACGGCGAGGATCTTGCCGCCGTGCCGCCGGGGCGGCTGCGCCGGTTGCGGCGGCGGATGCAGATGGTGTTCCAGGACCCCTATGGCAGCCTGGATCCGCGCCGCCCGGTGGGGGCGCAGATCGCCGACGGCATGCTGATCCACCGCCTGGAGACGCCGGCCGGCGCCGTCGCGCGCACCGCCGCGCTGCTGCGCCAGGTCGGGCTGGATCCGCGGCATGCGGCGCGGCTGCCGCACGAGTTTTCCGGCGGGCAACGCCAGCGCATCGCCATCGCCCGGGCGCTGGCCACCGGCCCGGATTTCGTGGTGGCGGACGAGCCGGTCTCGGCGCTGGACGTTTCGATCCAGGCACAGATCGTCAACCTGCTGGCGGATCTGCGCAGCGAGCTCGGGCTGGCGCTGGTGTTCATCAGCCATGACCTGCACGTGGTGAAGCATCTCTGCGACCGGGTGATGGTGATGTATCTCGGGAGGGTGGTGGAGCAGGGTCCGGCAGCCTCGGTGTTCGCTGCCCCGGCGCATCCCTATTCCCAGGCCTTGCTGGCGGCCACGCCGTCGATGCACCGGCGTGGCACCCGCCCGCCGGCGCTGATGGGCGAGGTACCAAGCCCGGCCGCGCCGCCGAGTGGCTGTGGCTTCCGCACCCGCTGTCGCTGGGCCCGCCCGGACTGTGCCGCCGAGGTGCCGCCGCTGGCGCCGCATCCGCGCGAGCCCGGCCGCCTGGTGGCATGCTGGCGAGCCGAGGAAGTCGCAACATGAATGGGATCCAAGGGCTTTGCCCTTGGTGGAGGTCCAGGAGGCAAAGCCTCCTGGTGGGTGCGGGGCAACGCCCCGCCCGCGACGAGGAGTGATCGTGAAACTGCAACGCCTGCGCGATGCCGACCGGCCGCGCCTGACCCTGATTTTCGAAGGAACGCCCCTGACGGCCTGCCAGGGCGACACGCTGATGACGGCGTTGCTCGCCGGTGGCGCCGGTCACCTGCGCCGCAGCGAGTTCGACGCCGAGGGCAAGCGGGCCGGGTTTTGCCTGATGGGGGCCTGCCAGGATTGCTGGGTGGTGGTGGAAGGCCGTGGCCGGGTCCGGTCCTGTGCCACCCTGGCGGAAGACGGCATGGTGGTGCGGCGCGGATGAGGATTGCCGTGGTTGGCGCGGGCCCTGCCGGGGTGCGCGCGGTGGAACGGCTGGTGGCCGCGGGCCATCGTCCGATCTGGATCGACGAGGCCGCGGATGGCGGCGGGCGCATCTACCAGCGCCCGCCAGTGCCGTTCGGGCGTGATCCGCGCAAGCTGTACGGCTTCGAGGCGAAGCCGGCCGCGGCGGTGCATGCCGCCTTCGACCGGCTGGCACCGCTGGTGGACTGGCGGCCGGAGACGCTGGTCTGGCACATCCGGCCGGAAGCGCGCCGGCTGGCGACGATCTCGCGCGGCGTGGCGGGCGAGGTGGAGTACGACGCGGCGGTGCTTTGCACCGGGGCGATGGACCGGGTGATTCCGGTGCCGGGCTGGACCCGGCCAGGCGTCACCACGCTCGGGGGCGCGCAGATTGCGTTGAAGGCGCAGGGTTGCGCCATCGGGCGGAAGGTGGCGTTCCTCGGCACCGGCCCGCTGCTGTGGCTGGTCGCCTATCAGTATGCCAAGGCTGGGGCAGAGGTGGCAGCGGTGCTCGACACCACGCCCTTCGCCACCAAGCTCGCGGCGATGCCAGGGTTGTTGCGCGGGACCGCCACCTTCGCCAAGGGGCTTTACTACACCGGCTGGCTGCGCGCGCAGGGCATCCCGATCACCGAGGGCGTCACGCCGCTTCGTATCGATGGCGACGCGGACGGTGTCAGCGGTCTTGTCTGGCGCGACGCCGCCGGGCGCGAGCACCGCACCGACTGCGACGCGGTGGGCATCGGCTGGGGGCTGCGGCCGGAAGCGCAGCTCGCTGACCTTGCCGGCGTGCCGTTCCGGTTCGACGACTTGCAGCACAACTGGGTGCCGGAGCGTGACCTCGCCGGGCGCACCCCGGTCGCGGGGCATTACCTCGCCGGCGACGGCGCCGGCATCGGCGGTGCCGCGGTGGCGGAGCTGGCCGGGGCGCGGGCGGCGCTGGCGCTGCTGCAGGATGCCGGGGAAGCGGTGGACACGGCCGAAGCGGCGCGGCTCGACCGGGCGCTGCAAGGCCAGCAGGGCTTCCGCGCCGCGCTGGAGCGGGCCTTTCCCTTCCCGGCCGGGCTGGCGGCGGCGCTGCCCGACGACACCATCCTGTGCCGGTGCGAGGGGCTGACCGCGGGCGAGCTGCGCGCCGCCGGCAGCGAAAACCCGCACGGGCCGGCGCCGGAGATGAACCGGGCCAAGGCGTTCACGCGGGTCGGCATGGGCCGCTGCCAGGGCCGCGTCTGCGGCGCGGCCGCGGCGGAGATCCTGGCGGCGGCGCAGCAGCGCCCGGTGGCGGAGATCGGCCGGCTGCGTGGCCAGCCGCCGGTCAAGCCCTTCCCCATTCCCGCGCCGGCACCGGAGGCGAGATCGTGACGACGACAACATCCGAGGTGCTGGTGCTGGGCGGCGGCGGGGCCGGCTGCTCGGCGGCGCTGCACCTGGCGCAGCGCGGCGTGCGCGTGATGCTGCTGGAACGCGGCCTGGTCGGCGGCCAGGCCTCCGGCGTGAACTATGGCGGGGTGCGCCAGCAGGGCCGGCACCCGGCCGAGCTGCCGATCGCCCGGCGCTCCCACGAACTATGGAAGCGGCTGCCGGAACTGGTGCGCACCGACGCCGAGTTCACCGTCACCGGCCACCTGAAGCTGGCGCGCAACGCCGAGGAGGAAGCCGCGCTGGTCGCCTATCTCGATGTTGCCCGCGCCAACGACCTGGAACTGCGGCTGGTCGGGCGCAATGCCCTGCACCAGGAATACCCCTGGCTCGGCCCGAGCGTGGTCGCCGGCTCCTTCGCGCCGGAAGACGGCTCGGCCAATCCGCGGCTGCTGGCGCCGGCGCTGGCCCATGCCGCCCGCGCCGCCGGGGCGGACATCCGCGAGCACACGCGGGTGGTGGACCTCGCGCATGACAGCTCCGGCTTCACCCTGCGCAGCGAGGCCGACGAGAGCTTCCACGCGCCGGTGCTGCTGAACATGGCCGGGTTCTGGGGCGGCGCGGTGGCGGCGCGCTTCGGCGAGGCGGTGCCGATCCGGCCGCTGTCGCCGAACATGGCCGTCACCGAGCCGGTGCCCTATTTCATCACACCCAACCTGGGGGTGGTCGGCGGCAACATCTATCTGCGCCAGATCCCGCGCGGCAACGTGGTGCTGGGCGGCGGCCAGGGCGAGTGCGACCCCGACCGCCCCTGGTCGCGGCCACTGCCGGAAGTGACGCTGCGGGCGCTGGCACTGGCGGCGCAACTGGTGCCGGCCCTGGCCGGGGTGCAGGTGATCCGGAGCTGGAGCGGCATCGACGGGACCATGCCAGACGAGATCCCGGTGATCGGGCCGAGCCTGACCACCCCGGGTTTGTTCCATGCCTTCGGCTTCTCCGGCCATGGGTTCCAGCTTGGGCCGGCCATCGGCGCGATCATGACGGAACTGGTGCTGGACGGGCGCACCGACGTGCCACTGGCGCCGTTCCGGATCGACCGGTTCGGCACGGCGTGAGTTTCCGGGGCGTTGCCCCGGACCCTACCAGGAGGCTTCGCCTCCTGGACCTCCACCAAGGGCGTTGCCCTTGGAACCCTTTTCCTGCCGCGCAGCGCTATCGGGGTGCAGGGGCCTTGTGGCCCCTGCCGGGTCAAGGGCAGAGCCCTTGCCTTCCTTCCTGCGCCCCATCCACTTCTCGATCTCCACCGCGACGAACACGACGCAGGACGCGAGCCCGCACACCGCCCACTCCTCCGCCGTCAGCGGCGCGGTCCCGAACAGCGGATTGAGCGGCGGCAGCATGACCACCGCCACCTGCAGCAGGCAGGTCAGCGTCACCGCGCCGAGCAGCGGCCGGTTGCTGCGCAGCCCGAGGCGGAACAGTGACTCCCGCTCCGAGCGGATCGCCAGCACGTGGCCCATCTGCGACAGCGTCAGCACGGTGAAGACCATGGTCTGCCAGTGCGGATTTCCCTCCTGCACGCCCCAGGCCTGGATCGCCAGCACGACCGCCGCCATCAGCAGCCCGACCCAGATCACGTGCCGCCCCAGCCCCTGCGCGAACACGCTTTCCTCCGGCGGGCGCGGCCGGCGCTGCATGACCCCGGCCTCGGCCGGCTCGGCCGCGAGCGCGAGGCCGGGCAGCCCGTCGGTGACCAGGTTGATCCACAGGATCTGGATCGGCAGCAGCGGCACCGGCAGGCCGAGGAACGGGGCAAGGAAGATCGTCCAGATCTCCGCCGAGTTGCAGGTGACGGCGTAGCGCACGAACTTGCGGATGTTGTCGAAGATGCGCCGCCCCTCGCGCACCGCGCCAACGATGGTGGCGAAGTTGTCGTCGAGCAGCACCAGCCCGGCCGCCTCGCGGGCGACATCGGTGCCGCCGCGGCCCATGGCAACGCCGATCTCCGCGCGTGCCAGGGCGGGTGCGTCGTTCACCCCGTCGCCGGTCATCGCCACCACCTCGCCGCGCGCTTGCAGGGCGGCGACGATGCGGAGCTTCTGCGCCGGATCGACCCGCGCGAACACCCGTGTCCCGGCCAGCTGCGCCTGCAGCTCCGCGTCGGAGAGCATGGCAAGCTCGCGCCCGGTGAGGGCGTCTTCCTCCGCCGTGGCGATGCCGACCTGCCGGGCGAGGGTTAGCGCGGTCGCCGGATGGTCGCCGGTAATCATGATCGGGGTGATGCCGGCCGCCCGGCAGGTGGCGACGGCGGCCCGTGCCTCCGGCCGCGCCGGATCGAACAGCCCGACGAAGCCCAGCAGCGTCAGGTCGCGCTCCAGGGCTGCCTCGCTCTGCGGCAGCGGCACCGGGCAGCGCCGCCAGGCCAAAGCGAGCACGCGCAGCCCTTCCGAGGCCATGCGCTCCAGCGCCTGCGCCAGCACCGGCCGGTTGAGCGAGGCCTCCCCCCGCCCGGCCGCGATCGCGCGGCAGAGCGGCAGCACGCTTTCCGGCGCGCCCTTGACGTAGAGGTCGCAGCCCTCGCCGCCGCGATGCAGCGTGGCCATGCGCCGGCGCCCGGAATCGAAGGGGATCTCACCGAGGCGCGGGGCCGTCCGTTCCAGCGCCGCCTTGTCGACGCCGTGCGCCGCGGCCAGCCGCCACAGCGCGATCTCGGTGGGCTCGCCCCGGGGCTGGCCGGCGGCGTCTGGCACCACCTCGTTGCACAGCGCCAGCGCCGACAGCAGGCGCCGGCCCGCGGGATCGGTCACGTCCAGCGCCGCCACCGGCAGCTTTCCCTCCGCCGTCCACAAGGCGGTGGCCTGCATCTCGTTGCGAGTGAGCGTGCCGGTTTTGTCGGTGCCGATCACCGTCACCGAGCCCAGCGTCTCCACCGCCGAGAGGCGCCGGATCAGCGCGTTCTCCGCGGCCATGCGCCGGGCCCCGAGCGCCAGCAGCACCGTCACCACCGCCGGCAGCGCCTCCGGGATCGCCGCCACCGCCAGGCTGAGCGCGGTCAGCAGCATCAGCAGCGGCGGCTCGCCACGCGCGATCCCGAGACCGAGGATGATCGCGCAGAGCAGCAGCGCCGCCGCGGTGATCTGACGGCCGAACCGGGTCAGGCGCCGCTGCAGCGGCGTGCGCGTGGCCTCGACGGTGTCGAGCATGCCGGCGATCCCGCCCAGCGCGGTGGCCATGCCGGTCGCCACCACCACGCCGCGGCCGCGCCCGTCCAGCACCGCGGTGCCCTTGAACGCCATGTTGCGGCGATCGGCGAGCGGCAGGGCGGGATCGGGAATCGCCGCGGTGCCCTTCTCCACCGGCAGCGATTCGCCGGTCAGCGCCGCCTCGCCGAGTTGCAGCCCGTGCGCCTCGATCAGCCGCAGGTCGGCCGGCACGGCGCGGCCGGCTTCCAGCAGCACGATATCGCCCGGCACCAGGTCCTCGGCGGGGATGGTGGCGGCGGCGCCGTCGCGCAGCACCGCGGCGGTGCCAGCATCGAGCCGGCGCAGCGCCGCCAGCGCCCGTTCCGCCCGCAGCTCCTGCACCGCACCGATGGCACCGTTGAGCAGGATGATGGCGAGAATGACCAGCGTGTCCCCGGCGTCGCCGATGACACCCGACACCACCGCCGCCCCGATCAGCACCAGGATCATCAGGTCGGCGAACTGCCCGAGCACGATGCGGACGGCACCGCGCCGCCGCGCCGGGCGGATCGCGTTCGCCCCGCACTGCGCGCGCCGCTCCGCTACCTCAGGGGTGGAGAGCCCGCCGCATGCCTCGACGCCGAGTTGTTCGAGCACCGTGGCGGGGTCGAGCCCATGCCAGGGGGACGGATCGATGCGGCCGTGCGCCTCTGTCACCGGGACCTCCCGTCATGCCCGAGGAATCGATCGGGGACGGCATCTTCGGGACAGCCGGCGGGGTCGGCAAGCCGGCGGATTCCGCGGCGCAGCGCGGTCTCACCCGTGCCGTGGGCGGCGCCGCGCCAGCTTACGCGATGATGGAGAAACCCGGCCCCGCGCCCGTGCTCAGGCGGCGAGCGAGGCGCCGTCGCGGGGGGCAGCGGGCAGGTCGTGCAGCACCAGGCCACTGCCCCAGACGGTCCCCACCAGGTCGGGGGCACCGCGAGCGGCCAGCTTCTTGCGCAGCTTGCAGACGATCACGTCCAGGCTGCGCACCGCCGGACCGTCGACGGCGCCGTAAACCTGGTCGACGATGCTCGCCTTGGACAGCACCATGCCCTTGCGCAGGAACAGCGGCTCCAGGATCGCGTATTCCTTGGGCGTCAGCGTCAGCGCCTGCCCATGCACCACCAGTTCCATCCGCCCCAGCCGCAGCGTCGCCGCGCCGGCATGCAGGTCCGAACTGGCCTGGGCCGCGCTGCGCCGCAGCAGCGCGCGCAGCCGTGCGGTCAACTCCACCGCGCTGCAGCCCGGCGCGACCACGTCGTCCGCGCCCAGGTCAAGCAGCGTCGCCCGTCCCTTGCCGTCCATCTCGCCCAGCACCAGCACCGGCAGCATCATGTTGCCCCGTCGCAGCCGGCGCAGCAGCGGCGCCATGCAGGATCCGGCCAGCACGACGACATCATAGGCGTAGGCTTCGAGATAAGCCTGCACTTCCTCCGCCGGCACGCTGTCGCAGAAGATCCCCGTCGCCGCCTCCCGCGTCGCGAGCGCGCCGATCGAGGCCCCCGGTTCGATGGCAAGCAGAATCCGCATGGCCCCGCCTAAGCCCTGATCGGGCAATGGGCCCGCGCGCAGGCGCGAAGCCATTTTGGCCACGGAATGGCCTGGAATAGGTCTGTCAGTCCGGAGCAGTCATCCCGCAGGTCTCGCGATGTCATCTCGTGCCAGCGCCGATGAACCTTTTGGTTGGTGAACTCTGTGAGAATATCACGTTGTCGTTTCGATCGCCACGCCAAGCGCAGCGGTAACCCGATGCTCAAGGAAGATTGTACCCCCTCGGGAAGGAATGCCAATGTCTGATCACCGGTCCGGCCGCATCGTCGCATGGGCCGTCCTTCCCCCTGCCCTCGCACCGCGACCCGGACGATAATCACGCGCGAAGATGCAAGCCAGGACAAGGAAAGCGGATGCGTGATTCCGACCGTCTCGCCCGGTTGCGCACGGCTTTCGCCGCATTGCGGGAAGGCCGCTTCGCTGCGGCGCGCGAGGTGCTGGCGCCGCTGGCGGAAACCGGCGCGGAGGATGTCGAGACCGGGCTGCTGTACGGCCTCGCTTTGGCCGGGACCGACGCGCCCGAGGCGGCGGCTGCCCGGCTGGTCCGCATCGCGGCGCTGCGCCCCGGCCATGCCCATCCGCTGTCGGACCTGATCGGCCTGCTCACCGCGCAGGGACGCGCCGAGGCGGCGGAACCCTGCCTGCGCGCCGCCCTGGCGCTGACGCCGCACGATCCGCGCCTGCTCGGCATCGCCACGGGCTTCCTGCTCGAGGCCGGCCGGGCCGGGGAAGCCCTGGATTTGCTGCGCGGCGTGCCGGCCGGGCGCCTTAGCCCCAACCTGCTCGGGATCGCGCTGGCGGCGGTCGGCGACACCGCGGCCGCAGCCGCGCAATTCCACGCGGCGACGCGCGCCAATGCCCAGGACGCCGTCGCCTGGGCCAATCTCGGCAAGGCGCTGTCCTCGCTTGGCCGCGTGGAGGAAGCGCTCGCCGCCTTCGACACCGCGCTGCGGCTGCGCCCGGCGGATGTGCAGATCGGCATCAACCGCGCCCTGGCGCTGCTGCGCTTCGGCCGGTTCCGGGAAGGATGGGAGGCGTATGAATGGCGCCTGCGCCTGCCCGGCCATGCGACCCTGCCCCTGGCGCAGCGCCTGGAGGCGGCCGACCTGCAGGCGGGGCTTGCCGGAAAATCAGTGCTGCTGACGCACGAGGAAGGCTTCGGCGACACGCTGCAATTCGTCCGCTACGCCCGGAAGCTGGCCCACGCCGGCGCCGAGGTCAGCCTGCTGGTGCCGCCGGAGCTCGCACGGCTGGGCGGCGGCATCGCCGGCGTCACCCGTGTCGGCAGCGATCCGCGCGCCCTGCCCCGCTTTGACCGGCACTGCCCGATGCTGAGCCTGCCACGCGTGTTCGCCACCACGATCGAAACGATTCCGGCGGAAGGCCACTACATTACCGCGGCGGCGCCCGACCTCGCCCGCTGGGGCGCACACCTCGCCGCCTTGCCCGGGCTGCGGATCGGGCTGGCCTGGGCCGGCGGATCGCGGCCGACTGTGCCGGCGGCCCGGCTGATCGACCGGATGCGCAGCATTCCCCCCGCCATGCTGGCGCCCCTGGCCGGGCTGGCCGATGTCAGCCTGGTCAGCCTGCAGCTTCCCGCCACGGCGCAACCGGACCTGCCGGGGCTGTGCGACCCGATGCCGCAGGTGCGTGACTTCGCCGACACCGCCGCCATCATCGCCCATCTGGACCTGGTGGTCAGCGTCGATACCGCGGTCGCGCATCTTGCCGGCGCGATGGGCAAAAAGGTGTTCCTGCTGGATCGTTTCGATCCGTGCTGGCGCTGGCTGCGCGGACGCGAGGACAGCCCCTGGTATCCCACGCTGCGCATCTTCCGCCAGGCCCGGCCGCAGGACTGGGCAGACGTGATCGCCCGCATCGCCACGGCGATTCGCGGATTTTCCAGGCAGAATCTGGCGGAAACGCCACGCGCCTGACGCCGCCGCCCGGCCCGGGCCACGGAAACCGGCATTGGCGATTTAGGGTAGAATACCCGCTTGACAGCAAACCGGAAAGTGTCAGACTGCCATCTAATCGCTGATATATTAGCGATTAGATACTGAACGCAGCGGCCGGCAGAGGGGCCGCCGGCGGGCAGCATGAACCAGAAATCCAATGAGTGAGGAGAAGCGCAGATGAAGACAGTTCGCGGCATTTGCCCGGCGATGCTGACGGTGTGGGGCAAGGACGAGGCGTTCAACCCGAAGGGACAGGAAGCCTATATCCGCTGGCTGCTCGACAATGGCGTCGAGGCGCTCGCGGTGGCCGGCAGCACTGGCGAGATGACGGCGATGATGAACGAGGAGCAGGAAGCCGTCATCGACCATGCCGTGCGCTTCGTCGCCGGTCAGGTGCCGGTGCTGGCGAGCGTCGGCAAGTACAGCACGGTCGAGACCCTGCGCCTGGCGCGCAGCGCCGCGAAATCCGGCGCCGACGGACTGATGGTGATCCTGCCCTACTACTACAAGCCGTACAAGGAAGCGGCGATCCGGCACCTGAAGACCATCCGCAAGGAAGTCGGCCTGCCGATCTGCCTTTACAACAACCCGCATTTTGCCGGCTACGAGATGACGCCGCGCGACATCGTCAGCCTGTACCAGGACGACGTGGTGTTCTCGGTGAAGGCGGCGCATGGCGATGCCAACCGGGTCGCGGACCTGCGCACGCTGAGCGACATCACCATCTTCTACGGGCACGACTACGCGCCGCTCGCGGCCTATGCCTCGGGCGCGGATGGCTGGCTGTCGGGCCTGCCCGCGGCGTTCCCGAAGCAGTGCCGGGCCATGCAGGACGCGGTGCGCGACGAGAAGAACCTCGACAAGGGCCGGGCGCTCTGGAAGAAGTTCCAGCCCTTCATTGAGTTCTTCATGGATCCCGCGGTCAACGCGGAGATGCACTGGCTGGAGATGCTCAAGCACTGCGTCGCCTACCAGGGCGTCGATGTCGGCCGCCCGCGCAGCCCGCTCGTCGCCCTGCCCGAGCCGTTCAAGGCGCGCCTGAACCCGCTGATCGACACGCTGGTGTCCTGAGGATCGGGCCGGTCCGGGCGAGCTTCTCGCCCGGACCGGCCGGCGCGGGGCGGCGTCCCCACTTCATTTCATACGATAAAGGATCGCCGCGGATCGGACGCGGACCAAAAATGGAAACGTGTGGAGAAAACACATGTCAGGCGGCACTTCACGCAGCGGCTTGAACAAGCGCATCGTCGTGGCCAGCACGCTCGGCACCGTTGTCGAGTACTACGACTTCACGTTGTATGCGACGTCATCGGCCCTGGTTTTCAACAAGATCTTTTTCCCCTCGTTTGACCCCTTCGTCGGGCTGCTGGCGTCCTTCTCGACCTTCTTCGTCGGCTACTGCGCCCGCCCGCTCGGCGGCATCCTGTTCGGCCATTTCGGCGACCGGACCGGGCGCAAGACCATGCTGATGCTGACCATGCTCATCATGGGCCTGGGCACCTTCGCGATCGGGCTGATCCCCGACTACAACACGATCGGCATCGCCGCCCCGATCCTGCTGGTGGTGCTGCGCGCGTTGCAGGGCATCGGCATCGGCGGCGAATACGGCGGCGGCGTGCTGATGACGATCGAGCATTCCGCCGAGCGCTCGCGCGGCCTGGCCGGCAGCCTGGTGCATATCGGCGTGCCGGCCGGCTTCCTGTTGCCGATCTTCCTGCTCGGCCTGCTCTCCGGACTTTCGGAAGAGGCGTTCCTGAGCTGGGGCTGGCGCGTGCCCTTCCTGCTCAGCCTGCTGCTGGTCGCAGTCGGGCTCTATATCCGATCGAGCGTGGAAGAGAGCCCCGATTTCGAGGCACAGCGCCAGGCACAGATGGAGAAGAAGAAAACCGCCCTGCCGAGCTCCGAGGTGCTGCGCCATCACTGGCGCGAGGTGCTGCTGGCCATCGGCGCCAAGATCGCCGAGAGCGGCCTGTTCAACATCTACGCCGTGTTCCTGATCTCCTACGCGGTGACCCGGCTCGGCATGGCGCGCCAGCAGGCGCTGGACGTGGTGCTGATCGCCTGCCTGGTCGAATGCTTCACCCTGCCCTTCTTCGGCTGGCTGTCCGACCGCATCGGCCGTCCTTTGGTCTATGTCTCGGGGGCGATCTTCCAGGCGATGCTCGCCGTGGTGTTCTTCCAGATCGCCGACTGGAACGGCGTGCTTGGCCTGGGGCTGGCCGCGGCGGCCGGGATCGGGCTCGGGCATGGCAGCATGTATGGCGCCCAGGCCGCCTTCTTCGCCGGGTTGTTCCCCACCCGGATCCGCTACAGCGGCCTGTCGTTGATCCAGCAGGTCGGCCCCATCCTCGGCGGCGGGCTCTCGCCGCTGATCGGGGCGGCGCTGCTGGCGCGGGGCGGCGGCGATCCGACGCAGGTGACGGTGTACATGATCGGCATCGCCACCTTCTCCGCCGCATGCGCCATCGCGCTGGCGGTTCTCTCGACGCAGCGGGCCCGGGCGGTGGATCCCGCCACTGTCAGTGGCTGAACCCGGCGCCCCGACATCGCGCCGGCCACGCAGGTGCCGCCGCTGAGCAGCCGGCACCCGGGGGACCCATGCGGCGGCATGGGTCCCCTGCCCTCGCGAGGCCGCGAGGGCCGCGTCCGGTGGCCTGCCCGGCGGCTTGTCCCTATCCTGATTGCTCCGGAGATGAGAGCCATGGCAATAACCCGTTCCCCGCCCGTTCGCATCCCCTTCCTTCGGCGCCCCATCCTTCGGCGCGTGGCCAGAGAAGCCCCCTTATGACACAGGACGTTTTCGCCTCCGGGCCCGACATGATCGCACCCCGCCCGGATCCCGGCACCGCCCGGCCGGCCTTCGTGGGCGAGCTGATTTCCGACCAGCTCCACCGCATCCTCGTCGAGCGCATCGTCACCGGCGCGATGCGTCCGGGACAGCGCGTGGATCCGGGAGCCATCGCCGAGGAATTCGGCGTCTCGCGCGCGCCGGTGCGCGACGCGCTCAAGCGTCTCGAATTCGAGCAACTGGTGGAAACGAAGGCCCGCAGCGGCACCGCCGTCACCATCCCCAGCATCGCCGACGTGCGGGAAGTGTGCCAGTTGCGCAAGGGCATCGAATGGGTCGCGACCGGCCTGGCCACGCCGCTCATGTCCGAGGCGCAACTGCGCGAACTGCGCCACGAGATCGAGGCCGCCCAGAAGGCCGCGGACCGGGGCGAGTACGAACCGTTCTTCCAGAGCGACGCAAGGCTGCACAAGAGCATCGTCGCCGCCTCCGGCAACGAGCGGCTGATCGCCGTGCAGACCTCGTTCGAGCCGTATGTGAGCTGGCTGCGCGTGCTCGGGGCGACGGGGGTGCACCGGATCGCCGGCTCGACCGCGCATCACCTGCGCATCATCGATGCGATGCTCGCGCGCGACGCCGTCGCGGCGCAGGCGGCGGCCGCGCGTCATCTCGACGATGTCGAGAGATGTACGGTCGAGGATTTCGGCGAGGCCCTGGCCCGGTGCTCGCCGCGCGCCTGAGCGGCACCGCCGCGGCGATGGCGGACGATACCCCGGCCGCGGCGGCAATACAGCAAATCTGACATTATTATTTGGAACGACTCATTTTTTTCCATCGTTCCTGGCAAAGCATTACGTAAGTAGGTATTTTACCCAAGCTATTCGATGGCAAACCCAGGCATTTACTCTAAGGCACCCTTCATCCAGGGCGGTGTGACCGACGTGCCCCAGCTGGATACGAGCCTTGGTAGCGCTATCGTCACGGCGATGCGGATCGCGCGCGGCCGGCATGCCGGATTTGTCTCTCAGTGAAGATGAAAGAGTGCCGTTGATGTCGATCTGCGCAGAAGCCGCCTCACGCCCCCGGCCATCCGCCGCGCCCCTGTCCGCGGATGAACTGGAGCTGATGCATGCCTGGTGGCGCGCCGCCAACTACCTGTCAGTCGGCCAGATCTACCTGCTCGACAACCCGCTGTTGCGGCGCAAGCTGGAACGATCCGACATCAAGCCGCGCCTGCTCGGCCACTGGGGCACGACGCCGGGACTGAACTTCATCTACGTGCACCTGAACCGGGTGATCAAGGCGCTCGACCTCGACATGATCTACATCGCCGGGCCCGGCCATGGCGGCCCCGGCGTCGTCGCCAACACGTATCTTGAAGGTACCTACAGCGAAGTCTACCCGAACGTCTCCCAGGACGCGGACGGGATGCGGGCGCTGTTCAAGCAGTTCTCCTTCCCGCACGGCATCCCGAGCCATGTCGCGCCGGAAACCCCGGGCTCGATCCATGAAGGCGGCGAGCTGGGCTATTCGCTCTCGCATGCCTATGGCGCGGTGTTCGACAATCCCGACCTGATCGCCGCCTGCGTCGTCGGTGACGGCGAGGCGGAAACCGGGCCGCTTGCCACCGCGTGGCACGGCAACAAGTTCCTCGACCCGGTGACCGATGGCGCGGTGCTGCCGATCCTGCACCTGAACGGCTACAAGATCGCCAACCCGACCGTGCTCGCCCGCATCCCGCATGCGGAACTGGACAGCCTGCTGGTCGGCTGCGGCTACAAGCCCTATTACGTCGAGGGCAGCGATCCGGCGCAGATGCACCAGGCCATGGCCGCGGTGCTCGATACCGTGGTCGCCGAGATCCGCGCGATCCAGGCGGCGGCGCGCCAGGGCAAGGCAACGGAGCGCCCGGCCTGGCCGATGATCGTGCTGCGCTCACCCAAGGGCTGGACCGGGCCGGCCACGGTGGACGGGCTGCAGACCGAGGATTCCTGGCGCTCCCACCAGGTGCCCTTCGCCGACATGAGCGCGGCCAGCGGCCATGTGCAGTTGCTGGAATCCTGGCTGCAAAGTTATCGGCCTGAGGAGCTGTTCGACGACACCGGCCGGCTGCGCGCCGACATCGCCGCCCTTGCGCCCACGGGCCAGCGGCGCATGAGCGCCAATCCGCACGCCAATGGCGGCGTACTGATGCGCGACCTCAACCTGCCCGACTTCAGCAGCTTCGCCGTCGCTGTGCCCGCGCCGGGCGCGGCGACCGCCGAGGCCACGCGCGTGCTCGGCACCTATCTGCGCGAGGTGCTGCGCCGCAGTGAAACCGGCCGCAACTTCCGCATCTTCGGGCCGGATGAGACCGCCTCCAACCGGCTGAACGCGGTATTCGACGTCACCGCGCGCGCCTGGAACGCCGAGTACCTGCCGGCGGACGACCATCTCGCCCGCGGCGGGCGGGTGATGGAGATCCTCAGCGAGCATACCTGCCAGGGCTGGCTGGAAGGCTACCTGCTGACCGGGCGGCACGGGCTGTTCTCCTCCTACGAGGCGTTCATCCACATCGTCGATTCGATGTTCAACCAGCACGCCAAGTGGCTGAAGACCTGCCGCGAGATTGCGTGGCGCCGGCCGATCCCGTCGCTGAACTACCTGCTGACCTCGCATACCTGGCGCCAGGACCATAACGGCTTCAGCCACCAGGATCCCGGCTTCATCGACCACGTGGTCAACAAGAAAGCCGAGATCATCCGCGTCTTCCTGCCGCCCGATGCCAACACGCTGCTGCACGTCACCGACCAGTGCCTGCGCTCGCGCGACCGCATCAACGTCATCGTCGCCGGCAAGCAGCCCGCGCCGCAATGGCTGAGCATGGATGCGGCCATCCGCCACTGCAACGCCGGCATCGGCATCTGGGACTGGGCCAGCAACGACCAGGGCGGCGAGCCCGACGTGGTCATGGCCTGCGCCGGCGACGTGCCGACGCTGGAGACGCTGGCCGCGGTCGACTACCTGCGCCAGACCGTGCCCGACCTGAAACTGCGCGTGGTCAACGTCGTCGACCTGATGACGCTGCAGCCGCCCGAGGAACACCCGCACGGCCTGTCCGACCGCGCCTTCGACGCCATCTTCACCACCGACAAGCCGATCATCTTCGCCTATCACGGCTATCCGTGGCTGATCCACCGGCTGGCGTACCGGCGCACCAACCATCCCAACCTGCACGTGCGCGGCTACAAGGAAGAAGGGACGACCACCACGCCCTTCGACATGGTGGTGCGCAACGACCTCGACCGCTTCCACCTCGCCGGGGACGTGATCGACCGCGTGCCCGCGCTGCGCGCTTCCGCCGCCTATCTGCAGCAGGCGATCCGTGACAAGCTGACCGAGCACCGCCGTTACATCTCCGTGCATGGCGAGGACATGCCGGAGATCCGCGACTGGTGCTGGCGCGGGCCACACGCCGGCTGATCCGCCGGGTCCGGGGCGGCGGGCAGGTCCCCCCGCCCCGGCAACCAGGGAAAGGCTCCCATGGAACAGGACATCCGCCCCCACCGCACCACCGCCACGCAGGCGCCACTGGTCGTGTTCGGCAGCGTCAACATCGACATCGTCGCCTACACCGAACACCTGCCGCACCCCGGCGAGACGATCCACGCCGATCGCTCCGCCACCACGCTGGGCGGCAAGGGCGCCAACCAGGCCGCCGCCATCGCCCGGCTCGGCGGACGCGTGGTGCTGGCGGGCCGCACCGGCACCGACGCCTTCGCCACCCTGGCCCGCGACCGGCTTGCCGCCTTCGGGGTCGGGCTCGGGCATCTCGCCGCCGATCCCGACCGGGCCACCGGCCTCGCCCTGATCGGGGTAAGCCGGGACGGCCAGAACAGCATCACCGTGATCGGCGGCGCCAACCTGGGCATCGACACCGCCGACGCGGCGGCCCTGCAACCGGTGCTGGCCGCCGCCCCGGTGCTGCTGCTGCAACTGGAAATCCCGCTGCCGGCGGTACTGGCCGCCGCCGCCACGGCGCGGGAGGGTGGCGCCACGGTCATCCTCGACCCCGCCCCCGCGCCCGCCGGCGGGCTGCCCGAGGCGGCGTTCCAGGTCGCGCACATCCTGACGCCAAACGAAACCGAGACGGAACTGCTGGTGGGGATGCGGCCGACCGGCCCGGACGACGCCGCCCTCGCCGCCGGAAAGCTGCTCGACCGCGGCCTTGCCACCGCCATCATCAAGCTCGGCAGCCGGGGGGTCTACTACCGTAGCCGCACCGCAGCGGGCTTCGTGCCACCCTTCGCCGTCACCGCCATCGACAGCGTGGCCGCGGGCGACAGCTTCAACGCCGGCCTCGCGGTGGCGCTTGCGCGCGGCGACACCCTGGCCGAGGCGGTGCGCTTCGCCGCCGCCGGCGGGGCCCTGGCGACCACCCGCCCCGGCGCCTCCGAGGCGGCCCCCACCCTGGCCGAGGTCGAGAACCTGCTGCGCCGGCAGCCACCCGCCGCCTGATCAGGCGCGCAGCGGCACGGCTGGATCGAAGCCGCCGGGGGCCACGCCGTGCCAGACCACCGGCACCGCCCCCCCGGCCGGACGGCGCAGCCCCAGCGCCGCCACGAAGGCCCCCTCCACCACGGCTTGCTCGAACTGCCAGTCCGAGTCGCGCTCCGGCAGGTCCGGGGCGAAGGCGATCGCCGGGGGATGCACCCGAAACCAGAAGCTGGACAGGTCCTGGGTCAGCCCCTTGCCGGTCGCCTTGACGAAGGCTTCCTTCAGGGTCCACAGGCGAAAAAATCCCTCACCCTGCTCCGCCTCCGGTAGCGCTTCCAGCCACTCCGCCTCGGTCGCGGTGAAGAAGCGGCGCGCTACCTCAAGCGGCGCCCGCCGCGCCCGCGGCTCCAGGTCGAAGCCCAGCGCCAGCCCCGCCACCGGCGCCAGGGCGATGCCGACCAGCCCGGTCGTGTGTGACAGGTTGAACGAAACCGCCACCGGACGCCCCCCGATCCAGGCCGAGGGCTTGCCGTGCCGGTCGGCGAGGAAGGCGAAGGCGGACGGCGGCACACCGGCCGCCCCGGCCAGCGCCGCCCGCGCCAGCGCATGCGCGGCGATGTAGGTGACGCGCCCGGCCGGAAAGGCGAACCGGTCGGCACGGGCGCGCTCGGCGGCGTCCAGACTCGCCCGCCACGGCGCCACCGCCGCCTCGTCCAGCCCCGCGGTGGACATGGTCCAGACATGCACCCGCGGGGCGGCCTGCAGGACGTCCGGTTCGTTGCCGACATTGCCGTGTGCGCTCATCGGGCCAAGATTAGAACCATGCGATCCCAGCGAGAACAGGACCGCGGGTCCTGCCGGGGCGCGCGATGAGATTGTTGGCCATCAGCGACCTGCACCTCGCCGTCGCCTCCAACCGCGAGGCGCTGCGCGCGCTGCCCTCGTACCCCGCCGACTGGCTGCTGCTTGCCGGCGATGTCTGCGAAAAAAGCGACCTGTTCGAGGAGGCGCTGGCCTTCCTCGCCGGCCGCTTCGCCCGCGTCGTGTGGACCCCCGGCAACCACGAGTTGTGGCTGACCGAGCGCCCCGGCCCCGGCAGCAGCCCCGCCAAATACCAGGCCCTGGTGGCGGCAGCGCGGCGCTGCGGCGTCGCCACCCCCGAAGATCCCTACCTGCCCTGGCCCCCCACCGGCGAAGTGGTGGTGCCGCTGTTCACCGGCTTCGACTACAGCTTCCGCCCCGCCGACGTGTCCCGCGCCGGCGTGGTCCGCTGGGCCGCCGAACGCCATTGCGTCAGCGCCGACGAACACCTGATCCGCACCACGCCCTATGCCGGCATGGAGGAATGGTGCGCCACCCTGTGCGACGCCGCCGAAGCCCGCATGCGCAAGGAAATCCCCCCGGCCGCACGCACCATCCTGGTCGGGCACTACCCGCTGCGGCAGGAGCTGGTGCACATCCCTCGCATCCCACGCTTCACCCCCTGGTGCGGCACCATCCGCACCGCCGACTGGCACCGCCGCTTCCGCGCCCGCGGCGTGGTCAGCGGCCACCTGCACACCCGCCGCACCGACTGGCACGACGGCGTGCGGTTCGATGAAGTCTCGCTCGGCTACGCACGGCAATGGGACGCCAGCCGGGGCATGGCCGCATACCTCTGCGACGTGACGCCACGCCAAAACACGGCGGCCTGAAGCCCTTGGGGCGTTGCCCCAAACCCCACCAGGAGGCTTCGCCTCCTGGACCTCCACCAAGGGCCAAAGGCCCTTGGATCCCACTCATTCAACCCGCAGCACACGATGGCTGGTTACGAACGGCGCCAGCCGGCCCGGGTCCAGCTCGAACCCCAGCCCCGGCCCCTGCGGCACCGCAACCGCCCCATCCGCCCCCAACTCCGGGCGGCCAAGCAACGAAAGCAGCGGATTCGGGCCGACATCGTACTCCAGCATCGGCAACGCCACCGGGCCACCCCAGCGCCCGACCGGCAACGTCGCGGCCAGATGCAGCGCCGCATGGAAATTCACCAGGCTGCCCCAGACATGCGGCACCACCGCAAGCTGGTGCAGCTCCGCCAGCATCACCACCCGGCGCACCCCCTCGAACCCGCCACAGACCGCCAGATCGGGCTGCAGCACGTCCATGACCCCCTGACCCAGGAACGGGAGGAACGCCGCCGCCCCCTCGAAGGTCTCGCCGCCGGCAATCGCCGGTCGCACATGACCGGCAGCCAGGCGATAACCCGCGAGATCCCCCGGTGCGGCGGGCTCCTCGATCCAGCCGAGCTCCGCCGCCTCCATGCGCCGCGCCGCCTCGATCGCGGCGCGCGGCGTGTAGGACTGGTTGAAATCCACCATCAGCCCCCGCTCCGGCCCGAGCAAGGCCCGCACGGCCTGCGCCACCGCGCCGTCCTCCGCCGGCGCCAGACCGCAGCGCAGCTTGATGGCGCGGAACCCGGCCCGCAGATAGCCCTCGCACTCCCGCTGGTAATGCCGGTACGGGTGCCCGCCCGGCGCGAAGAACGGTCCACTGGCATAGGCCGGCACCCGCTCCCGCACCGCACCACCCAGCAGGGTGGCAACCGGCACGCCACGCTGGCGCGCCGCCAGATCGTGCAGCGCCATGTCCACCGCGGCGACCGCCATGCCGGTCAGCCCCTGGCCATGCGGCCCGCAGGCCGCGCCACAGGCCCGCCATAGCCGCCCCAGCGCCTGCGGATCCTGCCCCAGCACGCACGGCGCCAGATGCCGGGCGATCAGCGCCGCCACCGTCTCCGGCGCCGTCCAGCTCTCGCCCCAGCCGGCAGTCCCGGCCGCATCGGTCAGCCGCACCAGCAGCGTCTCGCGGCGGTCGAAGGTGACCAGGGCATTGCCGATCGGTTCCGCGAGCGGCGCCGTCAGATGGAACAGCTCGAGCGCGACCGTCTTCACGCTTCGATCTCCGTGGCGCGGGCAACAGCCGCCGGCCGGGCCAGCAACGGGCGCATGCTGCGGCCGAGCACCAGCAGCGCCACCGCCGTCACCGTCATCACCCCCGCCAGGAACAGCAGCGATCCCGCGAACCCGCCGGTGGCGTCGCGCACCCAGCCGATGATGGTGGGGCCGAAGAACCCGCCGGTGCTGCCGACCGAATTGATCAGCGCGATCCCCGCCGCCGCGGCCGTGCCGGTCAGCAGCGTGGTCGGGAAGATCCAGATGTTCGGCGAGGCGCCGCCGATCCCCGCCGCGCCGATGGTCAGTCCGATCAGCCCGACCACCGGCGAGGTCGAAACCGCCGCCAGCAGGAACCCGGCGGCGCTGACCAGGAACGGGCCGGCGGCATGCCACACGCGCTCGCCGCTGCGGTCGGCGCTGCGCCCGACCACGATCATGGCGACGGCCATGAAGGCGGCGGGAATCGCGGTCACGAAGGAGGATTGCAGGTTGCTCAACCCGAACGCCCTGACGAATTGCGGCATCCACACCGCAATGCCGGTGGTGCCGATCACCAGCCCCACCGCGATCAGGCACATCAGCAGCACCCGCGGCTCGGTCAGCGCGCGCCCCACGGAAAAGCGCCCCGCCGCTTCCTGCTCGGCCTGCTCCTGGCGCAGCCGGGCCACCAGCCACGCCCGCTCCGTCCCGGTCAGCAGGGTGCTGGTTTCCGGACGGTCCGGCAGCCGGACCAGCACCACCAGCCCCATGATCACCGCCGGCATGCCTTCCAGCAGGAACATCCACTGCCAGCCATGCAGCCCGGCCAGCCC
This sequence comes from Rhodovastum atsumiense, assembly GCF_937425535.1. Lineage (NCBI taxonomy): Bacteria > Pseudomonadati > Pseudomonadota > Alphaproteobacteria > Acetobacterales > Acetobacteraceae > Rhodovastum > Rhodovastum atsumiense. The sequence continues at coordinate 5,002,420 of NZ_OW485601.1, read as the reverse complement.
GTCCGCGCCCCCGAGCAGCAGGCCCGAGATCGGCGCGCCGATCATCGAGGAGAGCGGGACGGCGATGTTGAAGGTGGCGAACATGCGGGCGCGGTAGGCACGCGGGAACCACAGCGTCATGTAGAAGATCATGCCGGGGAAGAACCCGGCCTCGGCCGCGCCGAGCAGCACCCGCACGACATAGAGGCTGGGCGCGTTCCACACGAAGGCGGTGGCCGCCGACAGCAGGCCCCAACTGATCAGGATGCGCGCGATCCACCGCCGCGCGCCGACCCGCGCCAGGATCAGGTTGCTCGGCACCTCGCAGAGCACATAGCCGAGAAAGAAGATGCCGGCGCCGAAGCCGAAGGCCGAGGCCGAAAGCCCCAGGTCCTGGTTCATGGTGAGGGCGGCGAAGCCGATGTTCACCCGATCGAGGAAGGCCGCGAAGTAGCAGACCATCAGGATCGGCAGGATGCGCCGCGCCACCTTGGCGACGACGTGGGGGGCCATGCCGTCGGGGGCGATGATGTCCGGCCGGGTTTCCATGCTGTTCCCTTCTCCCGTTCCGCCGCTGTTGAGAGTGCGGCGTTAGCTGTTGCCCTGGAACGGTCAGACATTTGACATTCAAAGACAAATTGGTTTTATCCGCGAACCGGTATTGGAAAAACTGATGACCCGGCTGACCCTCGCGCAGTTCGAGGCGTTCTATTGGACGGCGCATTTCGGCTCGGCGCAGCGGGCGGCCGACCATCTGCACATCGCCCAGCCGACGATCTCCTTGCGGCTGAAGGATCTGCGCGACGCGATGGGGGTCGAGCTGATCCAGCGCCACGGCAACGGGCTGCGGCTGACCCAGGAGGGACAGGCGCTGCTGCGGCAGGTAACGTCGATCCTCGAGGAGGTGCGCCGCATCCGGTCCGGCCGGGACGAGGCCGAGATCGCGGGGCCGATCCGTTTCGGCCTCGCCGAGGGGTTCGCGGCGACCTGCCTGCCGCCGCTGGTCGAGGCGCTGGGCCTGCGCTTCCCGGCGTTGCAGCCGGAATGGGTCGTGAACATCAACACCTTCCTCGAAGCCGCGCTGCTCAATGGCGGGCTCGACATGGCGGTGCTGGTGCATCCGCTGGGCGACGAGCGCCTGCGCCTGTTGCCGCTGGGCAGTCAGCCGACCAGTTGGGTGGTGCCGGCCGCCTGGGACCTTCCCGTCCCGTTGCGCCCACGGGATTTGTGGTCACGCCCGATCCTGTCGAATCCCCCACCGTCGGCGATGTATCGCCAGATCATGGGCTGGTTCGCGGCCGAAGGTGTGGAACCGGTGCGGATCAGTCGTTGTTCCAGCGTGGCGGTGATCGCCGAGCTGGTCGCCGGGGGCATCGGTGCCGGCGTGTTGCCGATCCCGATGGTCCGGCGCCATGTCGCCAGCGGCAGCATGCGCATGGTGACGGCTTCGCCCCCGGTGGAAAACGGACGTGTGTTCGTCGGCCACCATGTCGGTGCGACGGATCACCGCATTGCCGCGGTGATCCGTGTGCTCACCGGGGTGCTGGAGGAAATCGATTATTTCGCCAGGGGTGGCTGACGTCCGGATGGGTTCCAGGATGGCGGATTGCGCTGCGCTTATCCGCCCTACACCTGCTGTGCCGCGCAGCGCGAATGGGATCCAAGGGCCTTGTGGCCCTTGGCAGGTCCAGGGCGGAGCCCTGGCCTTCCTTCCCTCACGCGCCTCACCCGACGAGTGCTGCCGCGACCCATTGCGCCCAGATCAGGGCCGCCCGGTCCTCTCCTCGCCGGGCGATGATCTGCACCCCCAGCGGCGCCCCGCCGGGTCCGGTGCCGGCCGGCACGGTCACGCAGGGCACGTGCAACGAGGTCCAGATATAGTTGAACACCGGGTCCCCGGTCGCATCGAGCCCGACCGGCGCCTCGCCCGGCGCGGAAGGTGTCAGCAGCACGTCCACGCCTTCCATCGTCGCCGGGAAGGCGGCCTGCAGCCGGCCGAAGGTGGCGCGGGCCTCGTCGAGCTTCGCCGGCCCCTGGGCCGCGCCCCATTCGAGGCGTTCGCGCAGCCGGCCGCTGAGCAGGTCGCGCTGCTCCAGCATTTCCCAGCCCATGGAGCGGGCGGATTCGCCGTGCATGACCAGCGGATGCGCCTGTTCCAGCGCGCGGAAGGCGTCGGGCAGTTCGCGCGGGGTGACGTAGGCCCCGGCGCGCGCGAGGGTGGCGGCGGCGCGGTCGAACAGTGCCACCGTCTCCGCCGCTGCCTTCGGCCAGGAGGGCGAGCGGCACAGGCCGATGCGCGGCGGGCGATCGGGTCGGGTGTCGGGATCGCCGAGGTCGCGCCCGGTCAGCGCCCCGGCGAACAGCGCGCAGTCGGCGACCGAGCGGGCGATCACGCCGATGGTGTCGAGGCTGTCGGACATCACCTTCAGCCCCAGGCGCGGGATCATGCCGAAGCTGGGCTTGTAGCCGACCACGCCGCAGAAGGCGGCGGGGCGGATGATGCTGCCGGCGGTCTGGGTGGCGAAGGCGACCGGCGTCATGAAATCGGCAACGGCGGCGGCGCTGCCGGAGGACGAGCCGCCGGGCGTGCGCTTCGGGTCGAGCGGGTTGACGGTGGCGCCGGGGCGCATCATGGCGAATTCGGTGGTGACGGTCTTGCCGAGCACCACCGCGCCGGCCGCGCGCGCCCAGGCGACGGCGGCGGCATCGGCGTGCGGGCGATGGCCGTCCCAGATCGGCGAGCCGTACCCGGCCGGCATGCCGGCGACGTCGAGCACGTCCTTCACCGCCACCGGCAGGCCCTGCAACGGCCCGGACGGGGCCCGCGCCAGCGCCGCGCGCGCCGCCGCGGCGTCGACATGGGTGAAGGCGTGCACCGCCGGGTCGCGCGCGGCGATGCGCTCGAGGCAGGACTCCAACAGGTCCTCGGCGCGCAGCGTGCCGGCGCGGATGCGGCGCAGCGCCTCGGAGGCGGTCAGGCGATGGGGTGCGGGTGGCTTCGACTCAGACATCGAGGTCCCGCGTTGGATGCTCGGGCATGGGTCACTCCTGGAATGCGGCCGAAAAGGTGGCGCGATCCGGCGCCGCGGTCCATCCTGCGATCATGCAGGGAAACGCACACGCGCCGATCCGGGTGACTGCGACGGAAAACGGAACCGTGACCTATCTGGTGGACCTGGCGCCGGAAGCGCTGCCGCCGGTGCGGCTGCGCGACATCGCGGCGGCCTGGGACGCGGCGCGGGCAGCGGCCTCTGCGGGCGTGTGGGGCAACGCGCGCATGTTCCGGTTCCGCCGGGGCGACGGCAGCGCCACCGACCTTGCCCTGGCCGATCCCGATGCCTGTTGCTGGGCCGGGGCGATCGACGGGCTGCTCGGCATGCACACGAGCTACGGCCTGTCCGCCTGCCTGCGCCTGCTGGCGCTGGTGGAACTGCTCGCACGCGCGCGCTGGGCGGCCCCGCTGCTGCGGATGACGCGCGGCGGCGCCGAGCTTGACCGTGCCCTGCTGCACACCGCCGCGACCACGCCGCTGACCCGCGAGGCGCGCTTCGATGAAACCCCCTTTCGCGCACTGGTCCCGGCCCGGCTGGCCGGCCCCACCGAGTCGCGCCTTGCCTCAGGAGCCTGCGCATGACTGCCGCTTCGTCTGCCCCTTGGGGCCTTCTCTCCGCCACCGCGCTGCTGCTGGCGCTGGGCGGGTGCGGCCACCCGGTCGGCACCACCTCCAACCGCGCCGGCGTGTCGGCGCAGACCATGGCGGCCTGCCGGCAGCGCGCCGACCAGGTGTTCGAGCGGCAGAACCGCGGCGATATCTATCGCAGCGACATGTTCGCCGGCGGCCAGCGCGACGCGCCGTTCGGCTCGACCTCGCTGGTCGGATCGAACCCGAGCGCCGGGCTGTCGTCGCGTTTCGCGCGCGAGACCATGGTCGATGATTGCGTGAACGCGGTGGCCGGCAATATCGGCACCTCCCCCGAGGCGCCGCCTCCCGAGGAAATCGGCGCCGGCGGCACGACGGCCGCGGCGGGTTCGGCCTCCCTGCCGGTGCCGCCGCGCCCACCGCGGCGCTGAGCGCCCGGATCGTCGCCGCCCGGGATTGTTCCCGCCTTCTTGCACGACCTTGCCGGGGCATGGCTCCAACCCGGCTTTCCTTGCCTGCGTTGCACCGCAACACGATGGCGGGCGCTCCGCCGGGCACAGGGAAGGAACACCATGCCCCTCTTCGCGACCAAGACTCCGGCCCGGCCAGGCCGGGGCCCCCTGCTGGCCGGCGTCGCGGCGCTGGCCGCGCTCGCCGTGGCCAACCATTTCCTGACGCGCCGGGCGGAGCGGCGGCATCCTCCCGAGGGGGCGTTCGTCGAAGTCGACGGGGTCCGGCTGCACTACAGCGACCGCGGCACCGGCAGCCCGGTGGTGCTGATCCACGGCAATGCCGTGACCGGGGATGACTGGAACACCAGCGGGCTCGCCCAAAGGTTGCTGCCGCATCACCGGGTGATCATCTTCGACCGCCCCGGCTACGGCTACAGCGACCGCCCGCGCGGGCGGCTATGGACCGCAAGCGAGCAGGCCGACCTGATCCATGCGGCATTGCGCCGGCTCGGCGTCGTGCGGCCGGTGGTGGTAGGGCATTCGTGGGGCACGCTGCCGGCGGTCGCCCTCGCGGTGCGCCATCAGGCCGACGTCGCCGGACTGGTGCTGCTCTCCGGCTACTATTTCTGGACGCTGCGCCCCGACGTGCTGCTGGTGGCGGCCGGCGCCCTGCCGGTGATCGGCGACCTGCTGAGCCACACCCTTTCGCCGTTGCTGGGCTGGCTGCAGATGCCGCTGCTGAAATGGGCGATGTTCTCGCCGACCCCGGTGCCGTCGCGGTTCCAGGCCGAATACTCGTCCGCGATGACGCTGCGCCCATCACAGATCCGGGCGATGTCGATGGACGGCGTGCTGATGATCCCAGGCGCGATCGGCCTGCGCCGGCACTATCGCAACCTCGACCTGCCGGTGGCCATCCTCGCCGGCGTGGGCGACCGGGTGGTGTTCCGGCGCCGGGCCGAAGGATTGCAGCAGGAGATCCGGGGCAGCACGCTGCAGATCCTGCCGGAGGTGGGGCACATGGTGCATTACGCGGCCCCCGGAGAAGTGGCCCAGGCGATCGAGCGGGTCGCGGCGGCCGCGACCGTGCCGTCACCAGACCAGGATCGGGGCGGCGCCGGGCCGGCGCCGCGTGAGCTCGTCGACGCCTCCTAATGGTCAAAACCTGACGGACCGTGCCCCGTGCCAGAAGCCGCCATGGATGGGGAGCCGACCTCGGCAAGACTTATTGATCAAAGTGCTGTATCCCGTCGCCCTGAGGTCGAGCACCTCCTGGGCGTAGAGCACCAGGATCGTCAGGCCGCCAGCCGAAACCGCATTGATCGCCCCCAGCATAACGGCGAGCCGCAAGATCGCCGGGTTCTGCCGCATCCAACCGAAGCCCTCCCGCAGGGCAGGCCAGAACCGCTTGTGCGCGCCCGGCGTCCGAGCCGGCAGGGTGATGAACCAGATGAGGCCGATCGTCAGTGCCAGGGTGGCGGCGGTAAAGCCGAACGGCACGACGATCCCGGCCGCGATGAGAGCACCGGCCAGAGGTGGGCCGACGAACCCGCCGATGACCTGCTCGGCGCTCCAGATCTGACCATTCGCGCGTTCGAGGTCGTTGCGGCCGACAATCGACGGCAACAGCGTCTGAGCGGCGTTGCCGCGCACGACCGCCGCGGTGCCGAGCAGGAAGGTGATGGCGGTCAGCATGATCACCAACCCCGATCGATCGGGGCCGGAGGCCATCGCAGTGGGAAGGGACAGGGTCATCGCGACCAGGCAAAGGGCCAGCGCCAGCCGCACGCAATCGGCCCGGATGATCAGGAGACGGCGATCCGCGCGGTCGGTCAGGACGCCGGCAGGCAGGGCGAACAGGAACCACGGCAGGAACCTGGCCATCGCCACGGCCGAAATCATCAGAGGATCGCGCGTGAGCAGCGTCGCGAGCCAGGGCATGGCAACGGCCGCGACACCACCGCCGAGGTTGGTCACTGCACTGCCGGACAGGAGGAGGCGGTAGTTTCGGTTCGACCACAACAGGCCGTAGCTCATGGCCCCTTCCATGATCCGGTCGAACATCTCCGTCGCAGGCTATACAGCGGCCCAACCTCGTTCAAGCTGCAGCCCGCCAGGGGGCGGGTCCAGCCACTCGCAATGGCCAGGCAAGACCGACGGGACCCGCACCGCCGGTACGGGTCCCGTCCACATCACGGTGGTCAGTCCGCGACGGCGGCGCGCAGCTCCGCGCCATGCACCGCGCGGTGCCGCACCACCAGGATCGCCACGATGGTCATGGCGCAACAGGCCATCAGGAACATCACCACCAGGTTCGGGCTACCGCCGGCGGCGGCGACCAGGGCCGAGGCGATGAACGGCGTCGGGCCAGCGATCAGCAGGCCGTTCAGCTCGCGCACCAGTGCGATGCCGGAAAAGCGCGTACGCGTCGCGAACAGATTGGCGAGGAACGCCCCCTGCGCCCCGGCGAGGCCACTGAAGCCGATGCCATAGCCGATGGACATCGCCAGCACGACGATCGCCGGGTCGCGGGTGCCGAGCAGGTGGAACAGCGGAAAGGCGTACAGGAAGGTGAACGCCGCGCCGAAGATGTAGACCTTGGCATAACCCACGCGGTCCGAGATCAGGCCCATGAGTGGCGTCGCCCGCACCCCCACGAAGGATAGAGACGATGACCGCGAGCATCGCCGTCGCGCGCGGGATGCCGAGGGTGGTGGTCATGTAGCTGAGCGTGAAGGTGGCCATGATATTCTTCCGGCTGGCCAAGGAAGACCTGGCGCGCGTCTCCTTTCTCTCGGCCGACAAGGTCAGGGAGGCCCAGGTCGTGCGCGAAGCGCTGGAGATCACCGCGTTCGGCGAGGTGGCGCGGAAATGGGACGGCGACGACCCGCGGTTCCAGCGGGCGAACGCCGACATCCTCGCCTGCATCGCCGCCCAGAAGGAAGCCGGCTGATGTCGATCGTCGACGACATGCGCGTGCATCTCAAGCGGCTGCGCTATCTCGAACTGCAGGAAGCGCATCACGAGGCCGAGGCGATCGTGCATCACGAGGACATCCTCGCAGCGCTGCAGGCCAGGGACGTGCGCGGCACCACCAGCCGGCTGCGCGCCCACCTGAAGATGCTGGAGGAATTCCGTGAGCGGCTGTTCCGGGCCCACGGCGACGTCTTCGCCTGATCCCCCGGGGACGCGGGAGCGATCCCCCGTCCCTGCCCGTCCGCCCGCTCAGGCGGCCTGGCGACCCCCGCCGATGGCGACGATGACGCGGTCGATGCGGGCCAGCGATTCGGCGTCCTGGCGGAACAGCAGCGCCATGCCCCCCTCGCCGGCGCGCACCACGCGCGCGATGATCGGCCCGCCGGCGGCGGGGAATGCGAGGCTGACCTCGGCGCCGGGCGGCAACCGCCAGTCGCAGGCCAGGGCGATGCCGCTGCGGGAGATGTCATGCACCTCGACAGAGGCGGGGCCGCGGCCATTCGCCGAGAGCGTGGTGGTGGTGCCGTTGCCGGAGATGCGCTCGTAGCGGCGGCGGGTGCCGCTGTCGTCGCGCACCGCGGCGAGGAACTGGTCGACTTCCGAGCGCAGCCGGGCCGCTTCCTCGCCGATTCCCTGGGCCGCCTGCAGCACCTCGTGGCTGACCGCGCCGGCCTGGTCGGACACGCCGACCATCTTGCGCATCGCCGCGGACGCCTGGGTGCCGGCCGCCGAGACGGTCTGCAGGTTGGTGGCGATCGCGCGCGCGGTGGCGTTCTGCTGCTCGACGGCGGTGGCGATATGCGCCGAGATCTGGTCCAGCCGGCCGATGATCTGGGCGATGTCGGCCATCGCCGCCACCGATTCGCCGGTGGCCGCGCGCACCGCCCCGATCTGCCCGCCGATCTCCGAGGTGGCCCGGCCGGTCTGGCCCGCGAGCTTCTTCACCTCGCCCGCCACCACGGCGAAGCCCTTGCCGGCCTCGCCGGCGCGCGCCGCCTCGATCGTGGCGTTCAGCGCGAGCAGGTTGGTCTGGCCGGCGATGTCCTCGATCAGTTGCACCACGCCGCCGATGCGCGTGGTGGTGTCGGCCAGCCCCTGCATCTTGGCCTGGCTCGCATCCGCCCGCTGCACCGCCTCGCGCGCCACCTGGGAGGCGGTGGTAACCTGGCGCGAGATCTCGCCGACGCTGCTGGTCAGCTCGTCGATGGCGGCGGCCACCGAGGTCAGCTGCTGGGAGGTGTGCTCGGCGCCACGGGCGGTGGAGCTGGCTTCCTCGTGCACGCTGCCGGCGGCCTCCGCCATGGTCTGCGCGGCCTTGCGCATGCTGTCGGCCGAGGAGGCGAGCGAGGCCATCACCCCGGAAATCGAGGTGCCGAAATCCTCGGTGTAGCGGTCCATGGCGGCCTGGCGCCGCTCCTTGGCCGCGCGCTCGGCCTCCTGTTCGGCGGCGAGCCGGTCGGCCTGCAGCATGTTGTCCTTGAACACCTGCACCGCCCCGGCGATCGCGCCCATCTCGTCGCCGCGTCCGGTGCCGGGGATCGGCACGTCCATCTCCCGCCGGGCCAGCCGCCGCATCGCCTCGGTCAGCAGGCGCACCGGCCCGGCAATGCCGCGATCGATGAACAGCCCGATGCCCAGGCATAACAGCAGGGTCAGGCCCAGGGCGATCTCGATGCCCAGGCCGGCCGAATCACCGGTCGTGTCCGCGGTCGCGATGGCGCGGGCGCCATCGGTAACCTGGAAAGCGAGGTCGCCATCGATGGCACGGCGCAGCGCATCCATCGGTGCGACCATCTCGCCGAGCAGGGAGCGGCGGGCCTCCGCCGGATCACGGGTCGCGGTGAAACGGTCGGACAGGGTGGCATAGCGCGTCCAGGATGCCTCGATCTCCGTCCACAGGCGCTGCTCCTCGCCGCCGGAGACCAGGGGGGCATAGGTTCGCAGGGCCTCCGTCAGCTCGGCCCGCACCTTCGCGGTCATCTGCGTGCGGGCGGGCCGTTCGGCCGTATCGACCAGCAGTTCAAAGGACTGGTAAAAGCGCAGCCGCTCGATGAGCTGAGCGATGCGGCCGAGCGCGCGCGCGCTGGGCAGCGCGTTGGTCGCGAGCTCCCGGCTGACGGAATTGACCCGGCCGATGCCGTCAAGCGCGAGCCAGCCCTGGGCCGCGGCGCACAGCAGCACGGCGGTGAAGGCAATGATGACCTTGGTGCGAAGACCGAGGTGATGCAGGAAATACGACATGACAGGTCCGGCAACGTCGCTGTGGTTGAACAGGCAATCACTTGCAGGACGCAGTGCGTTGTGCTCCCGCCACGCAAACTGGCGCGGGGTTAGCTTTAATCTCCTTTAATTACAACTATAATTTGAGTATTTCACTATATATATTTAATATTTTTATCAATTTCGATTGGTTTATTTGGCAAAATACACCAGAGACCCCACCGGATGGTCTCTGATGGCGCCACAGAATATTTGAAGAAAAATAAATATATAATTACAATTTCACTTGTCAGAAGAAATGCAGACGCTGGCAGCCCCGACACGACCGCCCAATACGCCAGCCAATATACCAGGCTGGGATACTGCCCCCGCCTGATCCCGCCCCCAGGGTGCCCTGCCCCCGGCCTGCTTGCCGGGCGCGCGAGCGCGGCCTACCAAGCCGCGCTCACCGCAACCAGGGGAGGCCCCATGAGCAAGATCATCCGCACCGAGCCGAACGCGATCCTGGCGAAGGCCGTCGAGTATCACGGCTTCGTCTTCCTGCAGGGCTGCGTCGCCCGCGACCTTGAGAAAGACGTCCGCGGCCAGACCGAGGAAGTGCTGGCGCAGATCGACGAACTGCTGGAGACGCACGGCACCGACAAGACCCGGCTGCTGCAGGCCCAGATCTGGCTGAAGAACATCGGCGACCGGCAGGTGATGAACGAGGTCTGGTCGGCCTGGCTGCCCCGGGACGGCGCACCGGCGCGGGCCTGCGTACAGGCCGAAATGGCCGATCCGCGGTATCTGGTGGAGATCATGGTGACAGCCTGTAAATAGTCTTTAATCGTATCGATCCGCTTGCGTGTGGCACCTGCAGTTGCCAAACAGCCACACGCAAGCAACTCTTTTGCAACAGCGACTTCAAATGCTTGTTATTAGGAGAATATTCCTTATTTCGAAACTTATCCACAGGGGGGTTTCGGCAATCTGCACATGTGACGTTCACGACTGCCGCTAGCCGGTTGTCAAAGTTAGAAACATCGCGTTACCGCCATGCTCGTCAGTCAGGGTTCAGGAGGATTTGCAGCATGCGGCACGCGCCAGACACACTCCCCCGTACCCGGTTCGGGTTCGGTCGACAGTTGTTGCTGAGTACCGCCCTCGCCGCTTCGCTTGTCCTGCTCAGCCAGCCCGCCACCGCGCGCCCGGCGCAGAAGGCGCATGAGTCCACCGCGGCCAACCGGGGCAGCGCCCGCGTCGTGCCGGCCCGCAGCACCGCCACCAACGCCCAGAACCTGCACCGGGCGAAGTTCATCCGCCAGGCCGCCGCTGCCCCCGCGCCCCGCCGCAACGCCGGCTCCAAGCTGACCAAGACCGCCAAGGTCCGCTACGTCGCGGGCCCCGCCTCCATCGGCGGCGTCACCGCGCTGCAGTGCGTGCCCTATGCCCGCGCCGTCTCCGGCATCGCGATCACCGGCAATGCCGTGACCTGGTGGGACCAGGCGGCCGGCGTCTATGAACGCGGCCACCGCCCCGAGCCCGGCGCCGTCCTGAACTTCCGCGCCAACAGCAACATGCGGCTCGGCCATGTCGCGGTGGTCCGCCGGGTGGTGAACAACCGCCAGATCGAGATCGACCACGCCAACTGGACCTGGTCGGGCAAGGGCAACATCACCCGTGGCGTGCAGGTGATCGACGTCTCCGGCCGCAACGACTGGTCGGCGGTGCGGGTGGAACTCGGCCAGTCCTCCGGCAATTTCGGCGCGATCTACGCCACCTACGGCTTCATCTACGACCGCCCCGACCGCGGCATGATGGTGGCCAACACCCCCGCCCAGCAGGGCACCCGCCACGTGCGCTACGACGAGGTCGCCGAGGCCCCCGACCGCTCGCTGCGCTGAGACCCCCAGATCGTCTCCCTCGCCGCTGACATCGCCGCTGCGCCGGCCCAGGCCGGCGCCAGCCTTGGCCGCCAGGCCACGACGGGCGGCGCGTCAAGGCCGCGCGGCCAGCCATGACAGACCAGCCAATTTCACCGTATTCAATAATTAAAAAAGCAAAAATACTCAATCGAACGTACATCAACGTGAACATGTCGGCGTTGTAGATGCTTTCCTCCGGGTGCAACCTGAGCAAACCCGGCATGGAGATGAAGCATCGCCGCGCCGCATCGGTTGCCGATGCGCCTATTCTTCATCACGACGCCATGACCAAGCGGGGCGAACGTGAATCCGCGATGGCACCAAGACGAACCTGACCCTGCGCGCGTCATCGCCGAAGACGTACAAACGCAACTCTGCGGCAGAATCGCGGAGAGCGGGGAACAGCAGCGGGCCGGGGAACCGGCCCGGCCGCCCGCGACGGAGGCACCCGGCGCCATGGCCCGCGCCGTGGCGCACGAGTTCAACAACATCCTCTCGGTGATCATCACCTGCCTGGAGCTGCTGGAACTTGACAACCAGCCCGACGCCGTGCGGCGCGAGGTGCTGACCCAGGCCCGCGAGGCGGCCCTGCTCGGGGCCGGGCTGGTGCAGCGCCTGCAGGCCGGCTCCGCCCCGCCGCAGCGCGGAGAGCGGCCGACCACCGCCACGGTACTGGCATCGACCGGACAGCGGCTCAGGGGGGCGCTTGGAGAGCATATCCGGCTGGTCACCGAGATCGCCCCCGACCTCTGGCCGATCAGCGCCGACCGGGCGAAGCTGGAAACCTGCCTGCGCCATCTCGCCGCCAATGCCCGCGCGGCGATGCCGACGGGCGGCACCCTGCTGCTGACCGCCGACAACATTTCGGTCCGCGAGCCCGCGGCATCCCCGCCCGAGTGCCAGCCCCCCACGGGAGACTACGTCGCCATCGCCGTCACCGACACCGGGAGGGGCATGGGCGGCACGGTCATGGCGCAGGCCCTCGCACCATGTGGCGGGACCCGGCCCCCCGACCGCGACGGCGGGCTTGGCGTGGTGTTCGACTTCGTCCGGCAATCGGGCGGCCATGTCCGGGCGGAGACCATGCCCGGAGAAGGCACCACGATCGAGCTGCTGCTGCCACGCTGCCAGGAGCGGGCGTCGGCGGACGGGGCCGCCACGGCGAGATAGGGCCGCCGGCAGGGCCGCGCCCGGCGCGCAGATCGAGCGACGGCATCGCAAAAAGCCCAGTTTCCATAACGGGATTTTGCGTTGCTGCCGTCGCGGCGTCGACGGAACGTGCCCCCCGCGCGTTCCGATCGCACCGCTTCCGCCCGTCCGGGCTGATGACGGAGAGACCCATGGACCCGATGCCCACCGGGGGAACTCATGAGTCCGCCCCGCACATTTCTCCCCGCTCCCCCCATGCCATGCCCGCCTGCGCAGGCTGCGTGCCCCTCGTGCTGCTCGCCTGTTCGGCGCTGCTGCGTCCGGGAACGGCGCGCGCGGTGCCGAGCTTTGCCCAGCAGACCGGACAACCCTGCGCCACCTGCCATGTCGGCGCCTTCGGCCCGCAACTGACCCCGTTCGGGCGCGCGTTCAAGATCGGCGGCTACACGATGGCCGGCGGCACGGGACCGGGGTCCCGGCTGCCGCTGGCCGCCATGCTGCAGACCTCCTTCACCCATACAGGGCGCGCCCAGCCGGAGCCGCCCGAGCCACGCACCGGCCGCAACAACAATGCCGTGCTCGACCAGATCAGCCTGTTCTACGCGGGGCGGATCACCGACTGGTCCGGCGCCTTCGTCCAGGGCACCTATGACGGCATCGCCAGAAGCCTCGCCCTCGACAACACCGATATCCGGCCATTCACCACGGTGATCAGCCTCGGCGACACCGACCTGCGCGTCGGCACCACGGTCAACAATGGCCCGACCGTGCAGGACCCCTACAATTCCATCGCCTGGGGCTACCCGTTCTTCTCCTCGTCACTGGCGCCGACGCCGGCGGCGAAGACCCTGCTCGGCGGCGGCAACATGATCGGCAACGCGGTCGGCGTCACCGCCTATGGCTGGTACGGCGAGCATCTTTACGCCGAGTTCGGCGGCTACGGCACGTACGGCCCAAGCCTGCTGCGCGCGACCGGGACGACCTACGGCCCCGGCAGCACGGTCAACCTCGCCCCCTACGCGCGGCTGGCCTATGAGTGGGACTGGAACGGCCAGGCCGCGCATATCGGCGGGATGCTGCTGCACGCCAGCTTCAACCCGACCACAGGCAGCTACAGCACGGACGGCTCAGCGGGGCACGACAGCTACACCGACTGGGCCCTGGATGCCGGCTACCAGTTCATCGGCACCGGCGAGCACATCGTCTCCGCCTATGGCATCTTCATCGGCGAAAGCCAGGACCTCGCGGGCGCCACGGCAGCGGGCACGTCCAGCCAGCCGCACAACACCCTTTCGCAGGTCAACGCCAACCTGACCTACTACTACCGCAACACCTACGGGCTCACCGTGGGATGGCAGACCATCTGGGGCAAGGCCAATCCCGCCCTCTATGCGCCGGCCCCGGTCAGCGGCAGCGCCAACGGCAAGCCGAACAGCAACGCCTTCATCCTCGAAGCCGACTGGGTGCCGTTCGGCAAGGCCGATTCCTGGGGCGCGCCCTGGGTCAACATGAAGCTGGGGGTGCAGTACACGCTCTATACGCACTTCAACGGCGGCACCCGCAACTACGACGGCTCCGGGCGCAAGGCCGCCGACAACAACACCGTGTTCGCCTTCGCCTGGCTCGCCTTCTGAGCCGGCGCGCCGCGCCCTGCATCAGAAATCGATGGTCAACCGACCGGCGAAGACGAAGGCATTCTTCAGCCGGGCGTCGGCATTGGGGTGAATGAAGTACTGCACCGCCGGTTCAATGGTCACGCCGGGATGAACCGGCATGATGTAGTCCAGTTCGATCGCGTATTCATTGTGCTGCGGATGCGCAGCCCCATTGGCCAGAGGCAGGCCGAGCGCCTGCTGCTGCAGTTGCAGGTCGCCGAGCTGGTGGCTGACCCCCCACCAGCCAACGGTCAGCATCACCGCGTCGTTCGGCCGTGACCGCCAGAATCCCTTGTCGTACAGCCCGCCCCACGCCGTCCGCCAGGTGATCGAGTTGCCGCCGGTGCTGTTGCCGTAATGCCCCACCAGCGTCAGCCCGGTGTCCGGTCCGGGGCCGTGGCGCAGCAGCATCTGGTCAGCGACCACCCAGAACTGCCGCCGCCCACTGGTCACCGCCGGCGTCTGCCCTGCCAGCAGCAGCGGGCCTCCCGAGGCATTGCGGTAGAGGCTGTCGAAGTCGGAGCTGTCATAGGCGAAGCCGACCTTGTAGTGGCCGGGCAGCTTCTCCGCGCCGAACGCCGGCTCCCAGGCGAATTCCACGGGGACGATCACCCCGGTGGCGGTGCCGGTGTCCCAGGACCAGCCGGTGCGGCCGCCGCCGGGAAACGGCTTCGATTCGTAGGCACCGAGCTGGACATAGGTCTCGGCGGAGGACGTCACGCGCACGCGCCCGCCCCAGGTCGATTGCGGCCAGGAAGTGAACTGCGCGTTGTTGCTCAGGGCCCGCGGATTGCCGCATCCCTGCAGCCCGATCGGAAAGCAGCCGAACGGTGAGGCCGCGAAATCCAGGGCGACCGGCATGCGCCCGACCGCCACATCGATCCGGTCATCGAGCAGCTTCTGCCGGGCGTAGAACGCGACGAGATGCAGCCCCATGTTGAAGCC